>NZ_NIPW01000001.1 GCF_002196855.1 Haematobacter genomosp. 1
GTTTCTGTGGATCGTGCGGGGCGTGCGGCCAGGAGAGGAGGCATGAGCGCGCGGAGGCCGGTCCTGCTTCTGCCGGTGCTGCTCCTGCTCGCCGGGCTGGCGGGGCTGGCCTTCGGGCAGGTCTGGGTCGGGCCGGATGTGCTGTGGCACGGCGCGGTCACGGGCGAGGGGGCGGGCGCGATGATGCTCTCCACCTTCCGCGGGCCGCGGGTGGCGGTGGCGCTGGGGGCCGGGGCGGCGCTCGGCCTGTCGGGGGCGCTGTTCCAGACGCTGTTCCGCAATCCGCTGGCCTCGCCCGACCTGATCGGCTTCACCTCGGGCGCGGCGCTGGCGGTGGTGGCGGGCACCGCGCTCGGCCTGATGTGGCCGATGCCGCTCCTCGCCGCGGCGGGCGGTCTGGCGGCGGCGCTGCTGGTCGCCTTGCTCAGCTATCGGCGGGGCCATGCGACGCCGCCGCTCACGGTGATCCTCGTGGGGCTCGGGGTCGGTTTCGTGGCTTCCGCGCTGGCCATGTTCCTGATGTCGAGCCTGCCCAGCAACACCGCGGCGGAGGCGCAGCGCTGGATGACCGGCTCCCTCGCCGCGCGCGATTGGGGACATGTGGCGCAGGTCTGGCTGCCGGGCGGGGTGCTGGCGATCCTGCTGCTGGGCCAGATGCGCTGGCTCGCCGCGCTCGAGCTTGGCGAGGAGATGGCGCGTGCGCTTGGCCTCCGGGTGGCGGCGGCGCGGCGGATGCTGATCGCGACGGGCGTGCTGCTCGCCGCGGTTGCGGTTGCGGTTGCGGGGCCCGTGCCCTTTGTCGCGCTGATGGCCCCGCCGCTTGGCCAGCGGTTGAGCGGGGCGCGTAGCCTTGCGGGGCGGATGCTGGCCGCCGCCGCCGCGGGGGCGGTGGTGCTGGCGGGGGCGGATACGCTGGCGCGCACGGTCATTCCCGGCGTGGAGCTGCCCGCCGGGGTCATGACGGGGCTGCTCGGCGCGCCCTACCTGCTGTGGCGGCTGATGCGAGAGATGAAAGGGGGCGCGCTATGAGACTGGCGGCAGAGGCGCTGACGCTTGGCTATGACGGGCGGACGGTGATCCGGGGGCTGGACCTGCGGTTTCCCGATGTGCCGATGACGGCGATCCTCGGCCCGAACGGTTGCGGCAAGTCCACGCTGCTCCGCGCCATGGGGCGGCTCATCACGCCGCAATCGGGCCGCGTGCTGCTGGAGGGCGAGGACGTGCGGCGGATCGAAAGCCGCGCGCTGGCCCGCCGGATGGCGGTGCTGCCGCAATCGCCGGTGGCGCCCGGCGGCATCACGGTCGCCGATCTGGTGCGGCGGGGCCGCCTGCCGTGGCGCGGGATGCTTGCGCCCTGGCGGGAGGCGGACCAGAGCGCCTGCGTCGCGGCGATGCAGGCCGTGGGTGTCGTCGATCTGGCGGATCGCCCGCTGGAGGAATTGTCGGGCGGTCAGCGGCAGCGGGCGTGGATCGCGCTGGTTCTCGCGCAGACGGCGCCGCTGTTGCTGCTGGATGAGCCGACGACATTCCTCGACCTCTCGCATCAGCTCGACCTGCTGGCGCTGCTGCGGCGGCAGAGCCGGGGCACGGGCCTGCGGGTCGTCGCCGTCCTGCACGACCTGAACCTTGCCGCGCGGTTCTGCGATGCCCTCGTGTTGCTGGGACCGGGCGGGCTGGTGGCGGAAGGCGCGCCGGAGGCGGTGCTGACGCCCGAACATCTCGACCGCGCCTTCGGCCTTGCCGCCGAGGTCCATCCCGATCCCATCACGGGCACGCCCATGGTGATCCCCGCACATCGCCCCGAGGAGAGGCTGGCATGACCCATACCGAAACCGCCACGGGGCGCTATCACGGCCCGCTGTCCGAGGAGATGTTGCCGCATCTGGAGGAGCACCTGCTTGCCTTCGACCTTCCGGTGCGGCGCGGCGCGGGGCGTCTGGAGATCACCGGGCCGCTGGCGAGCGCGGCGCTGGTGCTGACCCCGCAGGGGCTGGACATCGCCATTCGCGCGGTGGACGCGGTGCAGCTCTATCACATGCGGGAGAGCGCGATGTATCTGCTCGACCATGTGAGCCCGGAGGTCGCCGCGGGGCTGACATGGGCGGATGGCCCGGCGTTGCCCGCGCGCCCGCCGAGCCTGCACGATGCGACTGTGCTTTCCACCCGCCGGATCGGCGCGAATTTCCTGCGGGTGGAGATGGCCACTCCCGGGGCGGGCGCGCTGGGGCGGGGGGGCATGCACTTCTCGCTCCTCCTGCCGGCCGAGGGGCGCGCGCTTGTCCTGCCGCATCTGAACGAGCGCGGACGGACGGTCTGGCCGGAGGGCGCGGATGCGCTGCACCGGGTGGGCTATACCTTTGTGACGCTGGAGGCCGGGCCGGACGGAGCGGGGCGTTTCACCTTCGACATCTATCTCCATGCAGGCGGGCGGACATCGGACTGGGCGCGGGCCGCCCGTCAGGGGGAGCGGGTGGCGGTCATGGGGCCGGGGGGCGGAGACTTTCCGCCGGGCGAGCGGCTGCTGATCGCGGGGGATGAGACCGCGCTGCCTGCGATCCGCCGGATCCTCGAAGCCTCGCCCGCGACGCGGCAGGGGCGCGCGTTGATCGAACTCGGCGATCCCGCCGACCGCTGCGGGATCGCCGCGCCGCCGGGTATCACCATCGACTGGGTGGAGCGGAAGCCGGGCGCGGGCCTGCTGGAGGCGCTGCGCGCCACCCCGCTCCCGGACGCGGGAACATATCTGTGGGTCGCGGCGGAGCAGTCCGTGGTCCGGCAGGCCAAGGAGCATTTCCGCGCCGCGGGGCGGGTCGAGCGCGGGCTGAACTATTTCTCCTCCTACTGGGAGGCGCCGAGCGCCGGGTGAGCACGGCGGGCACCGGTTGCGGGCGCGTTTCGGCGCGTCCACCCGACCGCCGGGACGGGTGATCCGAACCCGATCCAAAGACCGCGGCAGTTTGCCACGCGCGCCGCACGGGCCTTGTCCGGCATCGCCGGACAGGTTTGACGCATGCGCGTGGGCGAGCCGGGTGGTTTCCGACGGCCCCTTCGGTCGGGCCGCGCGGGCGGTGGGGAAGGCCGAGCTCCACGGGGTTTGCCACATGCCTACGGAGGAACCGACTGACGATAAGCGGAAACAGGAAGACCGTTTCAGCTTGCCGCACGCTTGCGGGAGCCGATCCGAGCGCCTGGGGACAGCGCCTCTGCCGTGTCCGCATCGCCAGCGGAAGCGCCCGGCAGGAGCGCGGCCAGCTTCCGCGGTTCTGGTCGGAGGGGGCGGGTCTGGGGCCGAACCGTTCCAGAGGCTCGGCCTCCCGAGCACCCGTGTTTCAGGCGGGGGCATTTTGGCAGGTCGCTCCGGTGCTCAGCGCGTTGGGCAAGTCAGGAGTTTGCGCGGGCAAGCGAGGGTGACGAGCGGCGCCGTCGATCTGAGGGCCGGCATGGGCGGGGATCATCTTGGGCGCGCACGCGAGGGTGACGGGCTTTCTGGCCTTTCCAGCCGCGAGCAGGCGTTCTGCGGAGGTCCGGTGCCGCGGGCCGAACCTGCTGGCCGTGAGCGCTGCCAGAGAGCGTGTTTGGCTGATCGTGCCGCGTCCACCCTGTATGCTGCGCTTGCCGCTGGGGTGTTCGAAGCCATTGGCATGTGGGGCAAGGTCCGCGAGAGCTGCGAGCAAGGATATGACGCCCCCGACCTTTTCCGCAGCCCGCCAACGGGCGTGCGCTGCGGTCGCGGATACTGGGGAAAGGGCTGGCAGCCGGGGCAGGCTGACGGCGCAAGGTTTCCAGTGTGGGTCCAGCTCCCTTCCGAAGCCGGCGCCCGGATGGATCAGTCCTGCGCAGGGGCGCCGCTCATGGGCCGGACCTATCCGGCATGGTCTGCAGAACGGTGTTTTTCCGCTTGATGGGCTGAGGAGAGAAGGGAATGCTCACCTGCTCACCTGCTCACCTTTAAAGCGCCTGTTCCAGACGGTGGAGAAACGGAACCTGCGCGGGCAGAAGGCGGGTTCGGGCCTCCGCCAGGGAGAACCAGCGGGCCTGATCGACTTCCGGGAAGGAGGCGGTGCGGCCGCTCCGCGGGGGCCATTCCATCTCGAAACTGTTGCTGACCAGCATTCCGGGGTCGAAATCCCCCTCGGTCGCGAAGGCGGTGACCTCCTTGCCGCCCTTCTGCCGGATCGTGCCGAGGGGCAGGAGCGGCGTGCCGACAACGTGACCGGTTTCCTCCCTCGTCTCCCGGCGGGCAGCGGCCTCGGAGGCTTCCTCCGGGCCGTATTCCCCTTTTGGAATGGACCATGCGCCCGCGTCCCGGCGGCGCCAGTATGGCCCGCCCGGATGGACAAGCAGCACCTCCATCCCGGCGGGGGGACGGCGGTAGAGAAGCAGGCCCGCGCTCTGGCGTGACATGGACCGGCCCCCCGTGCAGATCTCCCGTCCGGGAGAAGATGCCGCGCGGGGAGGTTGCGGCAAGCCTTCATCGCACGCCGGAGGCGCTGCCGGGTATGCGGTGGCGCAGGGCATCGCCTGAAGGACGATTTGTCGGCGGGGCTTGACCTTCCAGTCTCTGGAACCTTTATCTGTCACGTTGTCCC
>NZ_NIPW01000010.1 GCF_002196855.1 Haematobacter genomosp. 1
GGGTGTTTGGGGGCTGCCGGAATGCGAGTCCGACCGCGCCCCACCATAACGTGGAGAGATTGGCGTTCGACAGGCTTTCCGTGAGGGGGCCGGAGGATGGCGAACCCGATTAGGCACAGCGCAATGGCGTTCACGAAGTTCGCAACGAGCTTCACGCGCTCGTTGTTCGCAACGAGACGGTCGCGAATGGTAGCCATCATTCCCTCACCTGAATCCGCCCTCAATAAAGGCGCCTATGACGAGAAGCGCCGCCCAGACAAGTGCCATAGTGATAAAGCCTGACAGGAAGCCTCCTGTGTGATTGGCATCCATCTCAAGGAATTCATTTATCGGCGGATATCGCAGTATCGCGTCACCTGGGAGCGTCCAGAGCCAGGCGATGCCGCCAGTCAGGTCGGAAATTGTGATGCCATCCTCACAGTTGAAGCCTTCCCATCCTGTCACAGGCCACGAAAAGCGGGAGTGACCGTAGATCCTCTCAGTTGCTTGAGAACATTCAATCCAGTTCATTTACAGCCCCTCCCGCCCAGCGCCACGCCCGACCCGGTCACAACCTGCCCGCTTTGGACATGAACATCCACCAGACGGCGCTTGTCGCAATGGCCTATCGCATGGTCGGCAGCGAGCCGCGGGACAGGTTCGGCAAGCCGCTCTGACGGCGGTAAGGTCGCGCGCCTTCATCGCCAAAGAAGGCCGGCCCCGCCAACGCGGGGCTTTGTCCATTGTGGACGGCCCACCGGCCGACTTCACCCCGCCTCAGAAACCTGAATGTCTAGCAGGCGATTCCCCTCAAACAGGCAGCTGATCTGATATTTAAGTTCCAAGTTGAATGAATTCTTGGCGGTAAAGGTCGATGCCAATCTTGCGCGGCCGGAGTTCCAGGTAGTCCATGTGACATCAATGAACCGCGAAAAACTCACCGTCGACGGATGAGTGGCCGAAGCGCGGGCGCCTTGCTCGCAAGCGCTAATTGCTGCGGATCGCTCGATGGGTGGGCTTGGCCCGAACCAACCTCCGGCATCTGAGGGACGGAACCAGATGTTGAAGGGGATGTCGCCGCCTTCGCATGTTACGAAGAAGACCGGATCCTCTCTGGTGCCGCGCTCAGAAACCTCTAGTGTGGCAGGATCAAGCGAGCGGCAATACGGATTGTCCCGAGCTATGCTGTTGAGAATGAGCAGAATTTTATCACGATACTTTTTGGTTTGCGCGGTCCAAGGCACCTCCTTCATAACAATGGAGCGCACTGTGGTCGTATTTGGCTGAGGGAACGCAAGCGCCCCATTAGGAACCCAGCCGACGGAACTCGTGTCAGCGCTCTCATTCATCGTTCTGACGAGAGCCCATCCGTCTTTCTCACAGAGTACCGATACAGGTTGGCTCTCGATCACGCGACGGCTGATCTGCTTATCCAGCAACCCGCTCGCCCTCTCATTCAGAACGGGATCGGCATCCGCACTTGGTGCGAGGAGAAGATCATGGGCCTCAGAAATGAGCCGCGTCTCCGCTGAGTTTTCACTGACCATTTCACAGAGCGCGAGCCTCTCGGGGAGACTGTTAGTCTCTACGCTTATGCGGTCTTCGACCGCCGTAGGCAACGGCGCAGCGCGGTCGCTGATAGAAACAGCGGCCTGCTCTGCGGTCGGCGCTGGGTTCGTTTGGTGGCTCATCAAAGAAACCGCGGCAAAAATGAAACCAAGTATCGAAGCAACGAATCCTAGGAGCGCTTCCCTTCGGTTGCGAAAAGGCCTGAGCGGATAAGCGATGCAGATGAGGGACCACGCGCCGAACAGGAGGATGACAAAAGGTAAAGCAATGGTCATGGCTTAAACCAATAGAAGCTACACAGCCTATCTCTGTTGCCATGCTGTTAAGGAAGTAAAGCTACCTCTTGCACGTGCTCGTGAGGTGTTGCCGCAAATTGCGGGTCGGGAAGGCTGCGAATCGCGGCTGATGGCTGGCCTTCTGCTCCGAACGTAGGGTGCGAGTGTTCACGCAAGTCCGCAATAGCGAAAGCCGCAGCGCGCAGCAGGGGGGGGCAAGGTCGGAAACCCGGCCCGATCCGCCAGACCCGCGCCCCTCTCGCGGGCAGATTTTTTCGTCCGGTTGAAATTGCGGACTGCGGACTTTAGCCCGGTCGGGACAATGTTCCCGACGTGTCATGGCCGACCAATTCCGCCACCATCCAAAACGAAATGGGGGAAGTAGTGGGGGAAGACATAAAGGGACAGCGCAAATATCGCAGCGATTTCAAATCGATAAATCAATTGAATGGCGGAAGAGGTGGGATTCGAACCCACGGATGGTTGCCCATCGCCGGTTTTCAAGACCGGTGCCTTAAACCGCTCGGCCACTCTTCCGTCGGTGGGCGGATAACGGGTGGCGGGCGATTCGGAAAGATAAATGCTGCGCTGCATGAACTTGCGCTAGCGTCGTTGATAAATGGAACGGAAACCGGGCGAACCGGGTGGAATCGGGACAGGGGAGAAGCGGGACAGGGGATGAGACACGCAGTGGCAGGTGTTCTGGCCGCGATGATGCTGGCGGCCTGCGGCATGGAACCTGTCGTTCCGGCTCCTACGTTGGAGGAGCAGGCCCGGCCGCGCGCGGAGGAACGGTCGGCGCCGGACGTGCTGCGCCTCTCCGGCAGCGCGGTTTGGGACGGGCGGCCCACGCTCGGTGGTCTGTGGATCGCGCGCCCCGGAGTGGAGAGCCGCCGTGTGCTGGTCGAGGGGCGGAACGGCAGTGCGGCGGCCACGCTCCTGCCCAACATGTCCCGAGATCGGCGCTTTCAGCTTTCCTCCGACCTCGCGGGGGTGCTGGGAGTGAGCGCGGGTCAAGGGATTGCGGTGCGTGTGACGGCGCTTGTGATGCCCTCTGCGGGTGCCTCTCCCCTCTCGGCAGACACTCCTGCCGTCGTCCCTGCGGTGGCGGAGAGCGCCGCGCGGGTTACCCTCAGCAGGCCGCAGGCGATTCAGGTCGCGGTCTTCGGGGTGGAGGCGAATGCCCATGCGGCCCGCGAGAAGCTGGCGGAGGCAGGGCTTCGCGCGGAAATCCGGCGGTCGGGGGCTGTCTGGCGGGTCACGATTCCGCTTGGTGGGGCCGCGGGGGATGGCGCTCCGGGCGAACTTCTCGCAAAAGTGAAGCGGCTCGGGTTTGCCGATGCCTACGCTGTCGCCCTATGAGGCCACCCGGATCTGGATGGAGAGCCATGTTCAAACCTTTTGCCCCCTTCGTGCTCGTGGCTCTCGCAGCCCTTCCCATCCCTGCCTCGGCGTTCGAGACGCGCGCGGGCTCGGCCTATGTGGTGGATTTCAAGACCGGCACCGTCCTCATGGACAAGAACGCGGAGGTTCCCCTGCCGCCCGCCTCCATGTCCAAGCTCATGACGCTCAACATGCTGTTCGAGGCGCTGCGGGACGGGCGGGTGACGATGGACACCACCTTCGCCGTCTCCTCCAAGGCGCGGGCCATGGGCGGTTCGACCATGTTCCTGAACGAACGTGACCGCCCGACGGTGGAGCAGCTCGTCAAGGGGATCATTGTGCTTTCCGGTAACGACGCCTGTGTCGTGGTGGCGGAGGGGCTTGCCGGATCGGAGGAGGCCTTTGCCCGCCAGATGACGGAACGAGGGCGGGCCATCGGGCTGGAAGCCTCCCATTTCTCCAACGCCTCCGGCTGGCCCGACCCGGAACAACGGATGACGATGAAGGATCTGACGACGCTGGGCGTGCATCTGATCCGCGAATTTCCCGAATACTACCATTACTTCGCGATCACCGAATTTCCCTTCGACAACCGCGCGCCCGCCAACCGGCACAACCGTAATCCGATCCTGAGCCTCGGCATCGGGGCGGACGGGCTGAAAACCGGGCACACGCAAGAATCGGGCTACGGCCTTGTCGGTTCCGCGCAGCAGGGCGAGCGGCGCGTCGTGTTCACGCTGAACGGGATGGCGACGGAAGCGGAGCGGCGGGAGGAGTCGGAAAGTGTCGTGAACTGGGCCTTCCGCAACTTCGTCGAAAAGACCGTCGTCCGTAAGGGCGAGGTCATCGTGGAGGCCGATGTCTGGATGGGCAGCACCTCTACGGTCGGCCTGACGGTGACGGAAGATCTTCAGCTTCTGGTGCCGGCGCTGGTGCAGGGGCAGGTCTCGGCAGAGGCCATCTATGCCGCCCCGCTGAAGGCACCGCTCGCAGCCGGGCAGCAGGTCGGCGAACTGGTCATCCGCATGCCGGACATGGAGCCGCGGCATGTCCCGCTCGTCACCGCGACGGCGGTGGCGGAGGGGGGGTTCGGCACGCGGCTCTTGACGGCGGCCCGTGTGCTGGTGCACCGCATGACCGGTGCGGAGAGCGCCCCCGCCGGCGGGGCGGAGTTCTGAGCGGGCCCCGGCCGCTTGCCGCCGAACCGGGCGGAGGGGCGTGTGTTCATCAGCTTTGAAGGCATAGACGGGTCGGGCAAAAGCACTCAGGCCCGGCGGCTGGCAGCGACCCTCGCGGCTGAGGGGCGGGAGGTTCTGCTGACGCGGGAACCGGGCGGATCGCTCGGCGCGGAGGAGATCCGCCGTCTCGTTCTGGAGGGGGAGCCGGACCGCTGGTCGCCGGAAACGGAGCTTCTGCTCTTTACCGCCGCCCGCCGGGATCACCTCGAACGCACGATCCGCCCCGCGCTCGCTGCGGGCCAGTTGGTCGTCTGTGACCGTTTCGCCGATTCCACCCGCATCTATCAGGGTGTGAGCCGGGGCGATCTGCGGGGTATGGTGGACAGGCTGCACGACCTAATGATCGGGGTGGAGCCCGACCTGACCTTCATCATCGACATCGACGCCGAAACCGGCCTCTCCCGCGCCCGCGCCCGCCCCGGCGGGGAGCAGAGGTTCGAGGATTTCGGCCTCCCGCTTCAGGCGCGGATGCGGGAGGGGTTCCTGGCGCTGGCGCGCGAGTTTCCCGTCCGCTGCCGCGTGATAGACGGCGGAGACGACGAGGATACCGTGGCCGCCCGCGTGCGCGCGGCACTGGGCGAGGCGGGATGAGCGACGATCTTCCCGAATCCGACCGGCTGGAGGGCGTGCCCCATCCCCGCGAAACGCAGCGCCTGTACGGTCAGGAAGCGGCGGAAGGTGCCTTTCTCGACGCGGTGGAGACCGGGCGGCTGCACCACGGCTGGCTTCTCACCGGCCCGCGCGGCATCGGCAAGGCCACGCTGGCGTGGCGGATCGCGCGCTACCTGCTGCAACCGCCCGCGCCGGGGATGTTCGGCGCGACGCTCGACCCGCCGCAGGACGATGCCCTGGCCCATCGCCTGCGGGCGTTGAGCGAGCCGCGCCTGCTGCTGATCCGCAGGCCCTATGACGAAAAGGCCGGCCGCTTCAAGGCAGAGACCCCGGTGGACGAAGTGCGCCGCCTGCGCGCCTTCTTCGGCCTCTCCGCGGCAGAGGGCGGTCGCCGGGTGGTGATCGTCGATACGGCCGATGAGCTGAACCCCAACGCCGCGAATGCGCTGCTGAAGGTGCTGGAGGAGCCGCCGGAGGGCGCGGTGCTCCTGCTGGTGAGCCATCAGCCCTCGCGGTTGCTGCCGACCATCCGGTCCCGCTGCCGCGAGCTGCGGCTCCGCCCGCTGGATCAGGCCGACCTGTCCCGCGCGCTGGAAGGCGCGGGCGTGAGCGGGGAGGGGGCGGCGCTGGCGGCCCTTTCCGGGGGATCGGTCGGCGATGCGGTGCGTCTTGGCGCAGGCGGGGGCGCCGAGCTTTACGGACATATCCTCGCGCTCATGGCAAAGGCGCCGGGCATGGACAGGCAGGCAGCCCTGTCGCTGGCGGAACGCGGAGCGGGCCGGGGAAACGAGGCCGCGTTCGACCTGATCCTCACGCTGCTCGACCTGTTTCTGGCCCGCCTTGCCCGGACAGGTGTCGCGGGACCGCCTGAACTGGAGGCCCTGCCGGGGGAAGGGGCGCTCCTCGCGCGGCTTTCGCCGGACCTCGCGGCCGCCCGCCGCTGGGCCGAAGTGCAGGAGACGGCAGGCGCCCGCGCGCGACAGGGACGGGCGGTGAACCTTGACCCTGCCACGCTTCTCCTTGATATGGTTCTGACACTGGACGAGACGGCGGCGGCAGTGGCCGCCCGTTGAGGCACCGATGACAGATCATTCCTCCCCTTCCGCTTCCCCCGCCGCCGCGGTTCCTGAAATCGTTGACAGCCACTGTCACCTCGACTTTCCCGACTTTCAGGGAGAGCTTGACGACGTGGTGGCCCGCGCCCGTGCGGCTGGCGTGACGCGGATGGTCACGATCTGCACGCGGATGGGCAGCCTTCCCACCGTGCGCGGCATCGCCGGGCGGTTCGATGGCGTGTTCTACGCGGCGGGTATCCATCCGATGTCGGTGGCGGAGGAGCCGCCGGTGACGTTGGCGGAGCTTCTGGCGCTGGCGGATGATCCGCAATGCGTGGGGATCGGCGAGACCGGGCTCGACTATCATTACTCCGCCGACAGCGCGGAGGCGCAGGCGGTCAGCCTCCGGCTCCATATCGAAGCCGCGCGGCGGACGGGCCTGCCGCTCATCATCCATTCCCGCGACGCCGATGCGGACATGGCCCGTATCCTGACGGAGGAACATGCAAGGGGCGGCTTCACCGGCGTCATGCATTGTTTCACCTCCTCCGCCGAACTGGCGGAGGCGGCGCTGGCCATCGGGTTTTACCTCTCCATGTCGGGGATCACCGCTTTTCCGAAGTCCGGCGGTCTGCGCGACATCTTCGCCGCTGCCCCGCGAGACCGGATACTGGTGGAGACGGACTCCCCCTATCTCGCCCCGCCGCCCCACCGGGGCCGCCGCAACGAACCGGCCTATACCGCTTTCACCGCACGCAAGGGGGCGGAGACGCTGGGCATGGACTATGCCGATTTCGCGCGCCTGACCTCCGACAATTTCGACCGCCTTTTCGCCCGCGCGGCGCGAAAGGCGGATGCGGCATGACGGGGCGGATCACCTATACCATTCTGGGCTGCGGATCCTCCGCCGGGGTGCCGCGTCTGGGCGGCCACTGGGGGGAATGCGACCCGGCCAACCCGAAGAATGAACGTCTCCGCTGCGCGCTCCTTGTCACGCGCGAGACGCCGGAGGGGGTTACGCGCGTGCTGGTGGATACCGGGCCGGACCTGCGCACCCAGCTTCTCCGCGCCGGGGTGGGGGAGCTTGACGGCGTTGTCTATACCCACGCCCATGCCGACCATGTTCACGGAATAGACGATCTGCGGCAGGTGGTGTTCAACATCCGCCGCAGGCTCGACGTCTGGGCGGATGAGCCGACGTCGGAGGCGCTGCTCCACAGGTTCGACTATGTCTTCGTGCAGCCGCCCGGTTCCTCCTACCCGCCGATCCTGAACCTCCAGCCGATCACCGGCGCGTTCGAGGTCACGGGGGCGGGGGGGACGATCCCGTTCGTGCCCTTCCGCGCGAACCATGGCAGCATCGACGCGCTCGGCTTCCGTATCGGTGACGTGGCCTACCTCCCGGATGCGCTGGAACTGACGGAGGAGGCCTGGCCCGTGCTCTCCGGTCTGGACTGCTGGATCGTCGGCGCACTCCGGCGCAAGCCGCATCCGACCCATGCCCATCTGGAGCGCACTCTGGGCTGGATCACGCGCGCCGCCCCGCGGCAGGCCGTGATCACCAACATGCATATCGACCTCGACTATGAGGATGTGATGGCGGAGACGCCGGAGAACGTCGTGCCGGCCTATGACGGGCTCACGCTGAGCTACGATCTCTGATGCAGGCGCTGGTCGATGTCATCCTTCCGGTCTTTCTCGTCATCGGCTTCGGCTACTTCATCGCATGGCGGGGGCTGTTCACGGACCAGATGGTCGATGCGCTCATGCGTTTCACCCAGAACTTCGCGATCCCCTTTGTGCTGTTCCGCGGCATTGCCACGCTGGACCTTGGTCAGAACTTCGATATCCGGCTGCTGGCGAGCTTCTTCATCCCGGCGATCCTTTGCTTCCTGATCGGGGCCGGCGCCGCGCGCTATGCCTTCAGGCGGCCGCCGGAGGATTGCGTGGCGGTCGGCTTCTGCTGCATGTTCTCCAACTCCCTCCTGCTCGGCATTCCCATTGCGGAACGCGCCTTCGGGCCGGAGGGGCTGGCGGGCAACTACCTCATCATCGCCTTCCACTCGCCACTGCTTTACGGCATCGGCATCACGCTGATGGAGGTGATCCGCAGCCGCCACGCCGCGAAAAGTCCCGCCCGGGTTGCGGTGCAGGTGCTGAACGCGATGTTCCACAATCCGCTGGTGATGGGTGTGACCACCGGCCTTGTGGTGAACCTCACCGGATTGCCGCTGCCGGGGCCGCTCTGGGGCGCGGTCAACATGATGGCGCAGGCGGCGCTGCCGGCCGCGCTTTTCGGTCTGGGCGGCGTGCTGTTCCGCTACCGGCCGGAGGGGGACATGAAGCTCATCATGGTGATCTGCTTCCTGTCGCTGATCGGGCATCCGGCGCTGGTCTGGCTGATGGGCAAGGCCTTCGGGTTGCCGTTCGAGGGGTTCCGCTCCGCCGTCCAGACCGCGACGATGGCTCCGGGTGCGAATGCCTATCTGTTCGCCAACATGTATGGCGCGGCCAAGCGCGTGGCCGCCTCCTCCGTCCTGCTCGGAACGGCGGCTTCCATGCTCACCATCTGGGTCTGGCTGAAACTTCTGGGCGCCTGAGGGCAGGCCCCGGGCGGCCCCGCCGAGCCCAACCGGCGGCGGGCGGATGTCCTTTGTCTCCCGCAGAAAGGTGTCGATCCGCCCGACTCTCCAACAGGCCTTCAGGTCCACGTTGGAGCGGAAATCGTTCGCAATCCGGCGAAATCCCGAAATCCACACATTTCGGATGCCTCGGTCCGATTTTCCGGTTTCCAAGGCCCGGATGCGAGACTTCCGAACTGCTTTCAGCAGCCCGCGAAAGCCCGCAGGTTTTCATCGGCTCTGATGCCTCCCGCCGCCATATCCCATGAAAAAGCCGCGCCCAACGGGGCGCGGCTTGTCATCTTTCATTCCGGCAGGATCAGGCGGCTGCGAATTCCAGCGGGCGGACCTGCTTGAACAGCCCGGTGTCGCGCAGCGCGTCCAGCGTCGGGCCATCCAGCGGCTCGTCCAGATACAGGATGGCGATTGCGTCCTTGCCGACAGAGGAGCGGCCCAGCGTGAAGTTTGCGATGTTCACCCCGTGCTGGCCCAGCGTGGTGCCGAGCGCGCCGATGATGCCGGGCACATCGTTGTTGGTGGTGTAGAGCATGTGCTCGCCCACTTCCGCATCGATGTTGATGCCCTTGACCTGGATGAACCGCGGCTTGCCGTCGGAGAACACAGTGCCCGCGATGGAGCGTTCGCGCGTCTCCGTCACCATCGTCACCTTGATATAGGCGTCGAACGTGCCGGACTTCTCCTGGCTGGTGGTCGAGACCTGGATTCCCCGTTCCTTGGCGATGATCGGGGCAGAGACCATGTTGACGTCGGGGTTGGTCGTCTTCATCACCCCGGCGATCACGGAGGCGTTCAGCGCGGCAAGGTTCATCTTCGCCACAGTGCCGTCGTAGAGCACGTTGATCGCCTTGATCGGCTCGTCCGTCATCTGCCCGACGAAGGCGCCCAGATGCCCGGCCAGCTTGAGCCACGGCCCCATCACGGCGGCTTCCTCAGCGGTGACGGAGGGCATGTTGAGCGCGTTCGACACCGCGCCGGTCAGCAGGTAGTCCGACATCTGTTCGGCCACCTGGAGCGCCACGTTCTCCTGCGCTTCCGTGGTGGACGCGCCCAGATGCGGCGTGACCACGACGTTCGGCAGGCCGAAGAGCGGGCTTTCCTTGGCGGGCTCCACCTCGAACACGTCGAAGGCGGCACCGGCGACGTGGCCGGATTTCAGGGCTTCGGCCAGAGCGGCTTCATCGACCAGTCCGCCCCGGGCGCAGTTGATGATCCGCACGCCGGGCTTCGTCTTGGCGATGTTCTCGGCGTTCAGGATGCCCTTGGTCTTGTCGGTCAGCGGCACGTGCAGCGTGATGAAATCGGCCCGCGCCAGCAGTTCGTCCAGCTCGACCTTGGTCACGCCCATCTGCTTGGCGCGTTCTTCGGACAGGAAGGGGTCGTAGGCCACGACCTTCATCTTGAGCCCGAGCGCCCTGTCGCAGACGATGCCGCCGATATTGCCCGCGCCGATCACGCCCAGCGTCTTGTTGAACAGCTCGACGCCCATGAAGCGGGATTTCTCCCACTTCCCAGAATGGGTGGATTCGGAGGCTTCGGGAAGCTGGCGCGCGACCGCGAACATCATCGCGATGGCATGTTCGGCGGTGGTGATGGAGTTGCCGAAGGGCGTGTTCATCACGATGATACCGCGCTTCGAGGCGGCCGGAATGTCCACGTTGTCCACCCCGATCCCGGCGCGGCCGATGACCTTGAGGTTGGTGGCCTTCTCCAGCAGCTTTTCCGTCGCCTTGGTGGCGGAACGGATCGCGAGGCCGTCGTATTGGCCGATGATCTCGGCCAGCGCGTCCTTGTCCTTGCCGATCTTCGGCAGGTAATCGACCTCGACGCCACGGTCGCGGAAAATCTGGACGGCGGTTTCGGAAAGCTCGTCGGAAACCAGAACTTTGGGTGCCATTTCAGGCTCCTTGAATGGAGGGATTGGCCCCGCGTCAGCAGGGGCGGTCTCGTATGGGACAGGGATCAGGCGGCGAGGGCCTGCGCTTCGATCTCGGCCTCGAAGGCCCATTCGATCCACGGCAGCAGCGCTTCCACGTCGGAGGTTTCCACGGTGGAGCCGCACCAGATCCGCAGGCCGGGAGGCGCGTCGCGGTAGGCGCCGGCGTCCAGCGCCACGCCTTCCTTTTCCAGCCGTTTCGCGACGGCCTTGGCAAAGGCGGCAGCGTCCTTGATCCGCGCATCGGTGAACTTCAGGCAGACCGAGGTGCAGGAGGCCGTGGCCGGATCGGCGGCGAGGTTCGCGATCCAGTCCTTCGTCGCGACGAAATCGTTCAGCGCCTTCGCGTTGGCTTCGGCCCGCGCGATCAGCGCCTTCTGTCCGCCCAGTGCCTTCGCCCATTTCAGCGCGACAAGGTAGTCCTCCACGCAGAGCATGGACGGCGTGTTGATCGTCTCGCCAACGAAGATGCCCTCGATAAGCTTGCCGCCCTTGGTCATGCGGAAGATCTTCGGCAGCGGCCAGGCGGGGGCATAGCTTTCCAGCCGTTCGACCGCGCGGGGCGACAGGATCAGGACGCCGTGCCCGCCCTCACCGCCCAGCACCTTCTGCCAGGAGAAGGTGACGACATCCAGCTTGTCCCACGGCAGGTCCATGGCAAAGGCGGCGGAGGTCGCGTCGCAGATGGTCAGGCCGTCCCGGTCCGCCGGGATCGCGTCGCCGTTCGGCAGGCGCACGCCGGAGGTGGTGCCATTCCAGGTGAAGACGACGTCACGCGCGAAATCCACCGTGGCGAAATCGACGATCTCGCCGTAGCCGGCCTTCTTCACGGTCGCATCGATCTTCAGCTGTTTCACCACATCGGTGACCCAGCCTTCGCCGAAGCTTTCCCAGGCGAGCATTTCAACCGGGCGCTGGCCCAGCAGGCTCCACAGCGCCATTTCCACGGCACCGGTGTCGGAGGCGGGGACGATACCGATGCGGTAGTCCGCCGGCACGTTCAGAATTTCACGGGTAAGGTCGATCGCCTCTTTGAGCTTCGCCTTGCCGACAGCGGCGCGGTGCGAGCGGCCAAGCGGCGCGTCGGACAGCATGTCGAGGGTGAAGCCGGGGATCTTGGCACAGGGGCCGGAGGAGAAACGCGGATTGGCCGGGCGTTGAGCCGGAGCGGAGATCGCCATCGCTGGTATCCTTACAGATAATCGCCTCTCGTTGGGGAGAGGTGTCCCGCTGATGCGGATACGCCGCGTCATTTTGAAAATCAAGCAAAGACTGCGGCGCATTGGCACATTCTGTCGGCATCTCCTGCAGGAGGGGAAATTCGCCAATGGAGGTGAACTTGATATTCAACTATCTGTTTACATTGGAATATCATTTATGAATTTTACTATTCAGTAACATCCGCCGCCGTGCTAGCGTCTCCGCCGAGGTAACCGGCTCCGTGCCGGAAGGAGGGACATATGGACATCAAGGGAATCGTCGCGGTCGTGACCGGGGGCGCCTCCGGGCTGGGTGATGCGACGGCGCGGGCGCTGGCCGCGGGCGGCGCGAAGGTGGCGCTGGTGGATTACAATGAGGAAGGCGCACGCAAGACCGCTGAGGAGATCGGCGGCATCGCCGTGCAGTGCGATGTGTCCAAGGCGGAAAGCGGCGAGGCGGCCTTTGCCAAGATCCTCGCTGAACTTGGCACCCCGCGCGTGCTCATCAACTGTGCGGGTGTCGCGCCGGCGCAGAAGGTGCTGGGGCGCAACGGCGTCATGCCGCTCGACGATTACCGCCGCGCGATCGAGGTGAACCTGATCGGCACGTTCAACATGCTGCGGCTGTTTGCCGATGCCTGTCAGGCGCTGGAGCCGCAGGCTTCGGGAGAGCGGGGGGTGATCGTCAACACGGCCTCCGTCGCGGCCTTTGAAGGGCAGGTCGGCCAGACGGCCTATGCCTCCTCCAAGGCAGGGGTCGCGGGGCTGACGCTGCCTGCGGCGCGGGAGTTCGCGCAGATCGGCATCCGCGTCTGCACCATCGCACCCGGCATTTTCGAGACACCGATGCTGAAGGGTCTGCCGGAAGCGGCGCAGGAAAGCCTTGGCAAGATGGTGCCCTTCCCCTCGCGCCTGGGCCGCCCGCAGGAATATGCCGCGCTGGCGCTGCACATCATCCAGAACGAAATGCTGAACGGCGAGACGATCCGGCTGGACGGCGCGATCCGCATGGCGCCGCGGTAAGCCGCAAGGGGGGATCATGACCGAGGCCTTTATCTACGACGCCGTGCGCACGCCGCGCGGCCGGGGCAAGCCCGACGGCGCCCTGCATCCGGCAACGCCCGTCACCCTGGCCACCACCGTGCTGGAGGCGGTGCGGAACCGCAACGGGCTCGAGACCGCGGCGGTGAGCGACATCGTGATGGGGATCGTCATGCCGGTGGGCGAGCAGGGGCAGGTGCTGCCCCGCATCGCCGCCCTTCAGGCGGGCTATGCACAGGACGTGGCGGGGGTGCAGATCAACCGCTTCTGCGGCTCGGGGCTGGAAGCGACCAACATGGGCGCGGCCAAGGTCATGGCGGGGCAGGCGGACATGGTGGTGACCGGCGGGGTGGAGAGCATGTCCCGCATCCCGATGCTGTCGGATGGCGGGGCATGGAGTTCCGATCCGCAGGTCTCCTTCAACACCCGCTTCGTGCCGCAGGGCATTTCCGCCGATCTCATCGCGACGAAATGGGGATACGGACGGGAGCGGACGGATGCCTTTGCCGTCGAAAGCCATCGCCGCGCCGCCCGCGCCTGGGGCGAGGGGCGGTTCGACCGCTCCGTCGTGCCGGTGCGCGACGGGGTCGGGCGGGTGATGCTCGACCGGGACGAGACGGTGCGTGGCAATGCAACGGCGGCGGATCTGGCAAAGCTCCGCCCCTCCTTCGCCCGCATGGGGGCGGAGATGGGCTTCGACGCCATCGCCCGCCTCCGCTACCCGGAGGTGGGAGAGATCGACCACGTGCACCACGCGGGGTCGTCCAGCGGTATCGTGGACGGCGCGGCGGCGGTGCTGATCGGCACGCGGGAGGCGGGGGCGGCGCAGGGGCTGCGTCCCCGCGCCCGTATCCGCGCCTTTGCCGAGATCGGGTCGGAACCCACGATCATGCTGACCGCGCCCTCCTTCGCCGCCGAAAAGGCGTTGAAGCGGGCGGGAATGACGCCGGGCGACATCGATCTTTATGAAATCAACGAAGCTTTCGCCGCCGTGGCCATTCGCTTCACCGAGGCGCTTGACCTCGACCCGGCTTGCGTCAACGTCAATGGCGGCGCCATTGCGATGGGCCACCCGCTCGGGGCGACGGGGGCTATGATCCTTGGCATCGCGCTCGACGAACTGGAGCGGCAGGACAAGGAGACCGCGCTCGTCACGCTCTGCATCGGGGCGGGAATGGGTGTCGCAACGATCATCGAAAGGGTCTGAGAGACATGTTCACGACCGATATCGACGCCGAAGGCATCGCGACCGTCACCATCGACATGCCCGGGCGGAGCATGAACGTGATCGACTGGGCGCTCACCGATGCGCTGGACGCGGAGGCGCGCGCGCTGGCCGCCAATCCGGCGGTCAAGGCCATCGTGCTGACCTCGGGCAAGAAGGATTTCGTCGCCGGAGCCGATCTCGCGATCATGCACGATCTCTATGATCTGACCCCGGAGGCCGCGTCCGACAGGATCGGCACGCTGGGCGCGATGGTGCGGGCGTTCGAGACCTCCGGCAAGCCCATCGTGGGCGCCGCTCCCGGCACGGCGCTTGGCGGCGGGCTGGAGATCCTGCTCGGTTGCAACTACCGCATCGCGGCGGATAATCCGAAGGCGCGGTTCGGCCTGCCGGAAGTGACGCTGGGGATCCTGCCCGGCGCGGGCGGAACGCAGCGCCTGCCGAGGATCATCGGTATCCCCGCCGCCTTGCCGGTGCTGGTCAAAGGGCAACCGATGACGGCGTCCGAGGCGCTGGATGCAGGCATTCTCGATGAGGTGGTGCCGCCGGAAAACCTGCTCGCTGCCGCGAAATCCGCGATCCGCGAGGGGCGCGTCAGGTCCGTCCAGCCTTGGGACGAGAAGGGTTTCGCCCTGCCGGGGCCAGCGCCCGAGTCCGCCGAGGCGATGGATCTGTTCACGACCTGGAATGCAAAGGTTCTGGCTGAAACCGGAGGTCACCAGCCTGCGCCACAGGCCATTCTCTCCTGCGTGTTCGAGGGCACCCGCGTGCCGATCGACGCGGGGCTGAAAATCGAGCGGGATTATTTCGGCACTCTCGTTACCGGCGATGTCGCACCCGCGATGGTCTGGGTCACCTTCGAGGCGCGGATTGCCGCCGCCAAGGCGGGGCGCAACGTGACCGACCCGAAAGGCCCCTATGTGACGTCGGGCCTGTCCGCGCTGCTGGAGGAGACGCGCCTGCTGCGGGCGGAGGGGGTGTCCGATGCCGTGCTTCAGACTGCGGCGGACCAGCTCGGCATGTCGCTCACGCCGGAGGATGTCCGCGACGGACCGAACAGCATGAAGACCTTCAAACAGGCCGTGGACACCGTTTCGCTGGAGGAAGTGAAGGACAGGCTGCTGTTCGTCCAGGTGTCAACTGCGGCAACCGCGCTTCAGGGCGGGGCCGTGGCGCTTGCGGCGGAGGCCGATTACGGCGCGGTCATGGGCTGGGGTTTCCCGGTGCATCTGGGAGGGCCGATTTATTTCGCCCGTCATCTGGGAGAGGAAGAATTGAGGAAGCGCATGGGCGCACTGGAATACTCCTACGGGCCGCGCTTCGTGTCGTCCCCGGTGATTTCAGCCATCACAGACAAGGCCAAGCCGTGAGCGATCTGGTCCTTGCAAGGTTCGACGCGCAAACCGGCATCGCGCGGATCGCCTTCAACCGGCCGGAGGTGCTGAATGCGCTGAACGTGCCGCTGGCGCGCGCCTTCCTCGCCGCGGTGCGGGAGGTGACGGCACTGGAGGGGCTGCGCGCCATCGTGCTCACCGGGGAGGGGCGCGCCTTTGTCGCCGGGGGCGATGTGGCAAGCTTCGCCGGCGGGCCGGAGATAGCGGTTCCGGTGGTCAACGATCTGCTCGACGCGTTGAACCCGGCGATCCTGGCGCTGCGCCGGGCGGATGCGCCGGTGATCGCCGCCGTGCGCGGGGCGGCAGCCGGGGCCGGGCTGTCGCTGATGATGGCTGCCGACATCATCGTCGCGGCCACGGGAACGAAGTTCCTCATGGCTTACGAGAAGCTCGGGTCTTCGCCCGATTGCGGGGCCACGTGGTTCGCGCCGCGGCTCCTCGGGCGGGCGAGGACGATGGAGCTTCTGCTGATGGGCCGCGTGCTCGATGCGGAAACCGCGCGTGACTGGGGGCTCATCAACGAGGTCGTGCCTGTCGACGATCTCGACAGCCGGGTTCAGGCGTTGGCGCAGACGCTGGCGCGGGGGCCGACGCGCGCCTTCGGCCAGTCCAAGCGTCTCATAGACGAGGCCGAACACGTGACCCTCGCCGAACAGCTGGAGAAGGAACGCGCGGCCTTTCTCGCGGGCACGGGCACGGCGGATTTCGCCGAAGGCACCGCCGCCTTCACCGCCAAACGGACACCCGTCTTTACCGGGCGATAAGGATCACAGATGTACAATGAAGAGCAGACCCTGATCCGCGACACGGCCCGCGCCTTTGCGCAGGATGTCCTCGCGCCCGGTGCAGCCGCGCGGGACAGGAGCAAGACCGTCGATCCGTCCATCTTTTCCGACATGGCGGAGCTCGGGTTCCTCGGCATGACGGTGCCGGAGGAATGGGACGGTGTCGGGGCCGATTACGTCAGCTATGCGCTGGCGCTGATGGAGATCGCGGCGGCGGATGGTGCGATCTCGACCATCATGTCGGTGCACAATGCACCCTTCAACGCGATCCTCACCCGCTTCGGCAGCGATTTTCAGAAGGAGCAGGTGCTCCGCCCCGCGGCAAAGGGAGAGTTCATCGGCGCCTTCGCCCTGACCGAAGCCAATGCCGGCTCCGATGCCGCCGCGATCCGCACGAGGGCGGAGAAACGCGGTGACCGCTATGTCATCAACGGCGGCAAGGAATTCATCACCTCCGGCCGGATCGGCGGTTGGTGTATCCTGTTCGCCACGCTGGACGGCACGCGGAAAGGGATCACCGCCTTTCTGACACCCACCTCCGCCCCCGGTTACGAAGTGGCGAAGGTGGAGGAGAAACTGGGTCAGCGCTGCTCCGACACCTGCTCCCTCCGTTTTACGGATCTGGAGATCCCGGAGGAATACCGTATCGGCGGAGAGGGGGAGGGCTATCGCATCGCGCTGTCCAGCCTTGAGGCCGGGCGCATCGGCATCGCCTCCCAGTCGGTCGGGATGGCGCAGGCGGCCTTTGACGCGGCCGTGGCCTATGCGCGGGAGCGGACCTCCATGGGCAAGCGGCTGATCGAGCATCAGGCCGTGGCGTTCCGGTTGGCGGAGTTGCGCACGAAGCTGGAGGCCGCGCGGCAACTTGTGTTGCTGGCGGCGCGGATGAAGGATGCAGGCCTTCCCTGCCTGAACGAGGCGGCGATGGCCAAGCTCTTCGCGTCGGAGACAGCGGAAGGGGTGGTGTCGGGCGCGCTCCAGACCTTTGGCGGCTACGGCTACATGCAGGATTTCCCGCTGGAGCGCATCTATCGCGATGTGCGCGTGTGCCAGATCTATGAGGGCACCTCCGACATCCAGAAGATCATCATCTCCCGGCAACTCGACCAGTGAAAAGGCCCGCTCCGAGGAGCGGACCTTCCCCCGGATAAAGCGCAGGCATCACGCGGGGAGGGGCGCCTCCCGTTCCCGCTCCCGCCGCCGCCATTGCAGCGCGGCGATGCCGGCCGTCGCCAGCAGCGCAAGCCCGGTCGGCCACAGGTGCGACGGCTGGTCGGCGCGCTGCAGCACCACCGTCACCTCGAACCCCGGCTCGATCCCCATGCGCGCGGCGTAGGAGCCGAAGGTGACCGGCCCCACCGTCAGCCTGTCGCCCAACGGCATGAGCATCAGCCCGTTGTCCCGCAGCCGCTCTGCGGCAGGTCCGGGCCCGACGCGCAGGTTCACCGTCTTGGCCACGTCATCGCCCATCAGGTCCATGCCTTCGACGCGGAACTGGAAGCGGGTGCCTTCTGGCGCCGCGTCCAGCAGCTGCATGAACTCCGCCGCGGGGCGCTGCTCATAGGGAGAGGAGACCCGGTTGAGCCACCAGTCCGGCCGGAACAGCGTAAAGCAGATGAGCAGCAGGACCGCGCTCTCCCACAGACGGCTTTTCGTGACGAACCAGTTCATCGTGGCGGCCGCGAACAGCAGGATCGCCGCCAGCGACATGGCGCAGAGCCAGAGCGTCTCCGGCCATGAATGCACATCGAGCAGCAGCATCGCCGGGTTGAAGATGAAGACGAAGGGCAGGATCGCCGTGCGGAGGGAATAGAGAGCGCCCTGAAAGCTCGTCTTGATCGGATCCTCGCGTGAAATCGCCGCCGCGGCAAAGCCGGCAAGCCCGACGGGCGGCGTGATATCCGCCATGATGCCGAAGTAGAACACGAAGAGATGCACGGCGATCAGCGGGATCGACAGCCCGGCCTGCGAGGCGAGGCTCACCACCACCGGGGCCATGAGGGAGGACACGAGGATATAGTTCGCGGTCGTCGGAATCCCCATGCCGAGGATCAAGCTGATGACCGCGACCATCAGCAGCATGATGATGACATTGCCGCCGGAGATGAACTCCACGAACTCCGTCATCATGAGGCCGAGGCCCGTCAGCGTCACCGTGCCCACCACGATGCCTGCCGTCGCCGTGGCCACCGCAATGCCGATCATGTTCCGCGCGCCGAGCGCCAGGCCGTCCCACAGGTCGATGAGGCCGCTCCGGAGGCCCGCGCCCACATCCTGCTTGCGGAAGACGGCGAGCAGCGCCTTTCGCGTCGCCACTATCACGATGATGGTCAGCGTGGCCCAGAAGGCCGAAAGCCCCGGCGACATCATCTCCACCATCAGGCACCACAGGAGCACGACGATGGGGATGAGGAAATCCAGCCCCGTCCGCGTCACCTCCCATGCCAGCGGCAGTTGCAGGATGGGCGCGTTCGGATCGTCCACCGAAAGGTCTTCATACTGCGCCGAGAAGGCGACGGCGGCGATGTAGAGCGCGCCCCCCGCGAGGGCGAGCCCCCAGCCCGCCCCCGGACCGGCGAGCGTCTGGATCAGCCCGATGCCCCAGGACAAGAGGCAGAGCACCGCGATGAAGCCGGAAATGCCCAGTCCGAATCGCAGCAGCCGGTGACGGGCGGGCATGGGGGCCGAGGGGATGGGGCGCGCGCCGATCTTGATCGCTTCGAGATGCACGATGTAGAGCAGCGAGAGGTAGGAGAAGATCGCGGGCAGCGCCGCGTGGCGGATGATCTGGGAATAGGGGATTCCCACATATTCCACCATCAGGAAGGCGGCGGCGCCCATCACCGGCGGCATGATCTGCCCGTTGATGGAGGCGGAGGCCTCGATCGCGCCCGCCTTCACCCCGGACAGCCCCGTCCGCTTCATCAGCGGAATGGTGAAGATACCACCCGAGACCACGTTGGAGACGGAGGAGCCCGACACTACCCCGTTCAGCGCGGAGGAGACGACGGCCACCTTGGCCGGACCGCCGCGCAGATGGCCGAGCAGCGCAATGGAGATGTTCATCATCCAGTTGCCCGCGCCCGCCTTCTCCAACAGCGTGCCGAACAGGACGAACAGGAACACGAAGCTTGTGGAGACGCCGAGCGCGATGCCGAATACGCCCTCCGTCGTCAGCCATTGGTGGTTCACGAACTTCGCCAGAGAAGCGCCGCGGTGCATGATCGCTTCGGGCATGTATTGCCCGCCGAAGCTGTAGCCCACGAACACCAGCGCCACGATGACCATGGGCAGGCCGAGCGCCCGGCGCGTCGCCTCCAGAAGCAGCACGAAGCCCACGATGCCGCTCACCAGATCAAGCGTCGTCGGCTGGCCCGGCCGCTGGGCGAGCGCCCCGTAGAACCAGAAAAGATAGGAGGCGCAGAAGGCCCCAATCAGCGCGAACAGCCAGTCCTGCGGCGGGATCCGGTTCCGGGGGGAGGATTTGAGCGCCGGATAGGCAAGATAGGCGAGGAAGATCGCGAAGCCCAGATGGATCGCCCGCGCCTCGGTGTCGTTCAGCACGCCGAAGCCCAGCATGAAGGGCAGGGGCGATGCATACCAGAGCTGGAACAGCGACCAGCAGACCGCCGTCACCGTAAGCACGCGCGCGGTGAGGCCGGCCGGACTCCGCCCGCCCGTATCGATATCGGCGACGAGTTGGTCGAGCTCGGCCTGTGTCGCGTCGCTCGGCGCGTGGCCGGGAGAGGTAGGAGAGGTTTTCATGTCCTGACCCTTTCGCGCCGGGGTGGCGCGGTCTGGATGGGAATGGCCCGGAATTGCTTCCGGGCCGTATGATGGGGCGTTTCGCGGGCCGCGTCCGGCCTCAGTTCAGCCAGCCCTTCTCCCGGTAGAACTTCTCGGCCCCCGGATGCAGCGGGGCGGAGAGGCCGTTCGTGACCATCGTTTCCGGATCCAGCGTCGCAAAGGCGGGGTGGAGGGCCTTGAACTCGTCGAAGTTGTCGAAGACCGCCTTCACGATCTGATAGACGTGCTCGTCCGGCTCATCGGCGGAGGTGACCAGCGTCGCCAGCACGCCGAAGGTTTCCGTCGGTTCCGGGTTGTTGTTGTAAAGCCCGCCCGGGATCGTCGCGGCCCCGTAGTAGGGGTAGGTTTCCATGAGCTTGTCCACCGCCGGACCGGTCAGCGCCACGAGCTTTGCGCCGCAGGTGGTCGTCGGATCCTGGATGTTGGCCGACGGGTGGCCGACGCCGTAGAAGAAGCCGTCGATCTTGCCGTCGCAGAGCGCCGCACCATGCTCATCGGCCTTCAGCTCGGAGGCCAGCGCGAAATCGGCCGTCGTCCAGCCGAGCGCGTCCAGCAGGATCTCCATGGAGGCGCGCGTTCCCGAACCGGGATTGCCGACGTTGAACCGCTTGCCCTTGAAATCCTCGAACGTGGTCACGCCGGCATCGGGGCGAGCCAGCACGGTGAAAGGCTCGGGATGGAGGGAAAAGACCGCGCGGAGATTGTCGTTCGCGCCGCCGTCCTTGAAGGCACCCTCGCCCTTGTAGGCATTGTATTGCACGTCGGACTGGGCCATGCCGAAGTCGATCTCGCCCTGCTTGATCGCATTGGCATTATAGGCCGAGCCGCCGGTGGATTCGACGGAGCAGCGCAGGCCGTGCGTCGCGCGATCCTTGTTCAGCAACCGGCAGATCGCACCGCCCGCCGCGTAATACACCCCGGTCACGCCGCCGGTGCCGATGGTGACGAACTGCTGCTGCGCAAAGGCAGGCGTCACGGTGGAGGCAAGTGCGAAGGCAAGGCCGCAGCCAAGCATCCTGTCGAGTTTCATGGGTCGTTCTCCCTGTCTGGCCCCGTTCCGGGTGCCGGTTGATGATTGTCAGCCGTTCGCGGGCGTCCGCCACAGCCGTCGGAGATCCTCCGCCGTCGCGCGCGGGCGCATGGTCTGTCTGGCGGTGGCCGCGACGATGGCGGCGTTGTCGGGGGCAAGGCTGCCGTCGGGCAGGTGGAGGTTGTTCTCGAAGCCCACGCGCGCATGGCCGCCATGCGCCGCACCCGCCGCTATGAAGGCCGCTTCCTGCGGGCCGAAGGCGCAGAGCATGAAGGCATGGCGGGCGATGCCGGCGGCCAGATAGGCGTCAAGCTCCGCCCGCTCCGCCCCGGTACCGGAATAGCGGCCCATGACGGGCAGGATCGCCAGCGGTCCTTCCGGCAGCAGGCCGCGCCTCTGCAATGTTTCCAGCCGCGCGACATCGGCCGCATCGTAGAGAATGATCTGGTGGAGCGTGCCCCATTCCTCCATCCGCTCGAACAGGGCGGCGCCAGCGGATTCCCCGCCCTCCGGCATGATCTCGCGAAGCGCCAGCGACACGGATTCCGGCCGAAGCGCATCGACAAGCGAGATCTGCTCGGCGGGCGTGTAGCGACCGACGGCCTCCGTCGTGACCTGCACCACCAGAGCGTCACCGGTGACGGCGCGGATCGCCGCCTCCGCCTCGCGGTAAAGGCCCGCGTCGAGCACATGGCCGCCGTCCGCCCCGCGCACATGCAGGTGGATCATCGCTGCACCTGCCGCAAGCGCCGACTCCGCCGTCCCGGCGAGTTCCGCGGCCGTCATCGGCAGGGCGGGATGGTCCGCCTTCGTCCGTCGCGCGCCGTTCGGGGCGACCGCTATCGCAAAGGGCCGCGTCACGCGACGGCCTTCAGCGAGGTATCGATGGCATCGCCCAGCCGCTCCGCGATCAGGGCGATCTCATCGCTGCCGATGATGAAGGGAGGGGCCAGCAGAACGTGGTCCCCGTGTGTGCCTTCTACCGTGCCGCCGCCCGGATAGACCATCAGCCCCTCCGCCATCGCGGCGGCGCGGATGCGGCTATGAAGCTTCAGCGCAGGATCGAAGCTCTCCTTCGTGGCCCGGTCCTGCACCAGTTCCACGCCGATGAACAGGCCGCGCCCGCGGATGTCGCCCACATGGGCGTTTCCGCCCAGCCGGTCGGCCAGCGCGGCGCGCAACGCCGCTCCCGCATCCCGGCAGCGGGCAAGAAGGCCGTCCTCCTCGATTACGTGCTGAACCGCCAGTGCGCCGGCGCAGGCGGTGGCATGACCGATATAGGTGAAACCGTGGTGGAACACGCCCGACCCGCCGGTGATCGCGTCGTGGATCTCGCGCGACATCAGACATGCCCCGATCGGCTGATAACCGGCGCCCAGCCCCTTTGCGCAGGTAAGCAGGTCCGGCAAGACGCCCTCGTCCTCACAGGCAAAAAGGCGTCCGGTCCGGCCCATGCCCGACATGACCTCGTCCAGAATCAGCAGCACGCCGTAGCGGTCGCAGATCTCCCGGATGCGCCTGAAATAGCCGGGTGCAGCGGTCACGGCACCGGCTGTCGCGCCCACCACCGTCTCTGCCACGAAGCCGATCACGGTCTCCGGCCCCAGCCGCAGGATCTCGGCCTCGAGCGCGTCGGCGGCGCGGAGGGCATAGTCCTCCATGCTCTCGCCCTCGCGGCGGTAATGGTAGTCGAAGCAGGGTTCGATATGGCTCGCGGGCAGCAGGATCGGCTCATAGACCGCGCGGCGTCCCGGATTGCCGCCGATGGAAAGCGCAGCGATCGTGTTGCCGTGATAGCTTTGCTGGCGGGCGATGAAATGCCGCCGCTGCGTCTCCCCCTTCTCCCAGAAATACTGGCGGGCAAGTTTCAGCGCCGTCTCATTGGCCTCCGAACCGCCGGAGATGAAATAGACATGCTCCAACCCTTCCGGCGCGCGGGAGATCAGGTGATCGGCCAGCGCTTCCGCGGGTTCGGTGGTGAAGAAACTGGAATGGGCATAGGGCAGCCGGTCGAGTTGCGTCTTGATGGCCTCGATCACCCGCCGGTCGCTGTGCCCGAGGCAGGAAACGGCAGCGCCGCCCGAGGCATCCAGATACCGCCGGCCGGTGCTGTCGATCACATAGGGTCCGTCGCCCCCGATCGCCACCGGCAGGGTCCGGGCGGGGTCGCGATGCAGGATGCGCGTTTGGTTGGCGGTCAGATCCTTGGCCATGTCAATCCTCAGAGGGCAGGTAGGCGGAGCGTTGGGAAAGGCGGGATTCGCGCAGACGCAGGGCTGCCAGCCCCGCCTCTCTCGAACGGGTGAGAACAAGGCTCGTCAGCCCCTCGCAGAGCGCGACAAGTCCGGTGACGGAGGCCAGATGCGCCGGAAGATCGGTCGTCGCGGTCAGCGTGATGTCCGACAGTCGGGAGAGCGGGCCGAAGGGCGCATCGGTGACGGCAATGACCCCCATCCCGTGGCTGCGCCCGTGGCGCGTCGCTTCCACCGTCTCACGGCTGTAGGGCGCGATGGAGATGGCAACGAGCGTCGCCCCATGGGATAAGGCGTCGATCTCGTCCAGCATCATCCCGCCCGTGGCGCCGATGAGCCGCACGCCGGGGCGAAAGAGCGACAGGCCGTAGGCCAGCCCGTACGCGACGGAGTGACAGCTTCGCAGCCCGAGGATCCCGATCTCGCCCGCCGCCGCCAACCTGTCCGCCGCCTTGGCAAGGGCGGGGTGCTGCGCCTCCGCCAGACCGGAGGCCGCGTTTGCCGTCTCCGCCTCGGCCAGCCGCAGCAGAAGACCGCTCTCCGACCCGCGCCGGTGCGCGACCACATCGCCCGCCCGCCGGGAGAACACCGCTGACCGGTCCTCCGTCAGCCAGTGCTGATGCAGTGCCTGAAACTCCGCCCAGCTTCCAAAACCCAGCGTCTGGAGCAGCCGCAGCACCGACGCGGGAGACGTGCCCGCCTTGCGCGCCGCCGAGCGAAGGCCGTGCAGCGCGATCTCCGCCGGGTGCTCGCGGATATATCTCGCCGCCTCCTGTGCCTTTGGAGAAAGGCCCGGATAGAGCGCGTCGATTTGTTGATGCAGGGTGCTGACGGTCATGTGTGAAACACTTGTTTCATGCACGAAACATTCGTGTCAACGAAAAACCCACCGGCCAAGAGGCTGTTCAACCGGTTCTTCCGTGTTAAGCTTTGTAGACAATCTGGAGGAGACAGCCACGTGAAGACGGTAGCTACCCCTCGGCCGGCGCGCGCCGCCGGCCTGTTTCTTGCCCTCGGACTTCTCTGCCTCGGCACCCTGTCCGGCCCCGTCCATGCGGAGGGCGAGGCGACCAACCCCGCGGTGCGGGAGCGGATGGCGTTGATGAAGGATATTGGTCGGAACCTGAAATCCATCGCCGACATGGTTCAGCAGAAGGCCCCGTTCGACAGCCATGCGGCCCATGCCGCAGCAGGGACCATCGCCACCGATGCCGGGCGTATCCACACGCTGTTCAGGCCCAGAGAGAGCGACCCTGCCTCCGAAGCGCTTCCGGTCATCTGGGAGAGATGGGACGATTTCGTCGCCCATGCCGACAAGCTCGCCTCTGCCGCCAAAGCCATCGACGCAACTTCTGCCGAGACGCTCGCTGTCGGGTTCCGGCCCATGGCCGGTGCGTGCAAGAGCTGCCATGACAACTACCGCATGGACGACTGACCGACTGCTTAACGCGCAGCCCGGAAGCAGGGACCTGAGAATTCCTGCTCCGGGTCCTGGGTCACACCTGGCCCGCGCGGCGGTTGTCGGGGGAGGTTGATTCACCCTCGATCCGGTGCGTGTGGTCGGGCCGATCCGATACGATACGTGTGGCCGGGGGCAGGCGCGGCGATCGACACGATTTCGGCCTTCACTGGTCGGTTGGGGCCGGCGCGGGTGCGGCGGGCATAGCTGTCAGCGTTGGAATGCGAAGAACCGAGACAGTCCGCGTGCCCGGGAAGCGCGGGCATGGCCATGGAGGGGGAGCCATGATCGCGGGCGGGCGATCGCCTGGCAAGATCAACTCCGCGGCTGCATCCCTCGGACGCTTGCAAACTTCCCCTTGTTGGAGCGCTTGCCGGAGCTTGAAGATCGCCCCGACCTGCCCCCGCCGTCGGGGCAGGCGCATAGAGCACCGCTCTTCCGGCGCATGCCAGGCCGCCTCCCGGCCTGAATATCGGGCGACCATCGCGCTCCTGCCGACACAGCATGGCGCGGGGATGCGCGGGGCGCTGGTCCGGCACCCTGGACCGTGCTAGGCGAAACCGATGCTTCCGGTGTTTCTCAAGACCTTGCCCTTTTTCGCGCTGATCGGCCTTGGCTGGATCGCGGCGCGGCGGGGTTTCTGCTCCCCGGAAGCAACGGCGTGGCTCACGCGATTCGTGTTCTTCCTGCCGCTTTCGGCGATGCTGTTCGGCTTCGCAGCCTCGCTGCCGCTCTCCGCACTGCATGAGCCGGTCTTCATCGCGGCCTACGCCGGCGCGAGCCTTGCCGTCTATGCGCTGACGGGAGCGGTCGCACTTCTTCGCGGTTGCACGGTGGCGGAAGCGGCGGTGGAGGCGCAGTGCGGGGTGGTGGGAAATACCGGCTTCTTCGGCCTGCCGATGTTCGTGACGCTGCTCGGCCCGAAGGCCGCGGCCCCGATTCTCATCATGCTGCTCATCGACCTTGTCGTGTTCTCCACGCTCATCACGGTCATCATGACGCTGTGGCGGGACAGGCGGTTCGACCTGCACATCTTCCCCTCGCTTGCGCGCGGGCTCATCGGCAACCCGATGATCGTGTCGATGGTGGCGGGGGTGCTGTGGTCGGCCTCGGGCGTTCCGCTGCCGGCCCCGGTAAAGGAATTCGTGACGCTCCTGGGCGCGGCGGCAACGCCTTGCGCGCTGTTTGCCATCGGAGCCTCGCTCGCGGGGCGGAATGCGGAGCGGCCTGCGGTCGCGGCCTGGCTGTCGGCGGTGAAACTGCTGCTGCATCCGCTTGCCTGCGCGGTGGTGGCGTTCTGGCTGCTGCCGGTCGATCCCTTCGCGGCGGGGCTGATGGTGGCGACGGCCGCGCTGCCGGTTGCCGGCAATGTCTATATGCTGGCCCAGCACTACGGCGTGGCGCCGCTGCGCGTTTCGACGGCCATCCTGTTCTCCACGGCGGCGAGTGTGATCACGCTCCCGCTCATCATCGCGCGGGTGCTCATGCCATGACGGCGATCTATGTCGATGCGGATGCCTGCCCGGTCAAGGCGGAGGCCGAGCGGGTCGCGACGCGCCACGCGTTGCGGCTGTTCATGGTCTCGAACGGCGGGCTTCGCCCCTCGCCGAACCCGCTGGTGGAGATGATCTTCGTCCCCGCGGGGCCGGACGTGGCCGACGACTGGATCGCCGAGCGGGCGGCGCGCGGCGATGTCGTGGTGACGAATGACATCCCGCTTGCCGCGCGGGTGATCGAGCGCGGCGCGCGTGTTGTGCGGCCTGAGGGATCCGTGCTGACTGAAGCCAATATCGGCCCGGTGCTGGCCCAGCGGAACCTGATGGCGGATATCCGTTCCGCCGACCCCTTCCTGCAAGGTGGCGGGCGCCCCTTCGCCAAGGCCGACCGATCCCGTTTTCTGGATGCGCTGGAGCGGGAGCTTCGCGCCGCGATGAAGGAAGCCCCATGACCGCAGCCGCCGCATCCCTCCCGAAGGCCGTTGTCTTCGACATCGGCAACGTGTTGATCGAATGGCAGCCCGAGCGCTTCTTCGATGGCGTCATGCCCGCCGCGGACCGGGCGCGGATGTTCGCGGAGATCGACCTGCACGCGATGAACGACGGCATAGACCGGGGCGAGAGCTTTCAGGATGCTGTCTATGCCACCGCCGACCGTCACCCCGCCTGGGGCGCGCAGATCCGCCTCTGGCATGACCGCTGGCTCGATATCGCGCGGCCGGAGATACCGGGGTCGGTGCATCTGCTGCGGGCGCTCAGACGGAAGGGGATCCCGGTCTTTGCACTGACCAACTTCGGGGTGGAGACATTCGCCCTTGCCCGCAAAGCCTATCCGTTTCTCGATGAGTTCGACCGGCGCTATGTCTCCGGTGAGCTGAAGGTCATCAAGCCCGACCCGCAGATCTACGCGATTCTGGAGCAGGACAGCGGCGTTGCGCCCGGTGACCTTCTCTTCACCGATGACCGGATCGACAATATCGCGGCAGCCAGCGCGCGGGGATGGCGGACACACCATTTCGACGGGCCGGAGGGCTGGGCGCGGCGGCTTGTCCGCGAGGGGTTGCTGACGGAGGAGGAGGCACAGCCATGACCATTGAGATCATCGGCCCGGAGGCGGAGGCCCATCTGGACTGGATCGCCCTGACGGAGGCGTTGAAGCAGGGGCATCTGCTGCCGCTCTCGGGCATCGGCGATACGTTTCTCTACCGCGAGGACGATACCCTCCTCTCCCGCTCCGCCTGGATCGACGGGCTGGGCGTCGCGGTGAAATCCGCAACCATCGTGCCGGAGAACCGGCGGGCGGGCAGGCCGCTCGTCAACGGGGTCGTCACGCTGTTCGACGATGTGACCGGCTACCCGCTGGCGCTCGTCGATTTCCATTTGGTGACCAAGTGGAAGACGGCGGGGGACAGCCTGCTGGCCGCGCGGTTGCTGGCGCGGCCCGACAGCAGGCATATCCTCATCGTCGGGGCGGGGGCGGTCGCGGCCTCGATGATAGAGGCCTACTCGGCCGCCTTCCCGGAGGCGAGCTTCCGCGTCTGGGCGCGCAAGCAGGATGCCGCGGAGGCGCTGGCGCTCCGGTATCCCGGCGTGCGGGCGGTGAGCGATCTGGAGCAGGCCGCCAGCACCGCCGACATCATCGCGACCTGCACCATGTCTTCCGAGCCGGTGATCGAGGGGCGCTGGATCCAGCCGGGAACGCATCTCGACCTGATCGGGGCCTACCGTCCCGACATGCGGGAGGTGGATGACGAGGCGATGCGGCGCGCCAGCATCTTCGTCAACGCGCGCGCCACGACCCTTCACCATATCGGAGAACTGATGAAGCCCATCGCGGCGGGTGTCATCACCGAGGATGACGTGATCGCCGATTTCTACGACATCGACCGGGGGGATTTCCGGCGGGAGAGCGCGGAGGAGATCACGCTCTGCAAGAACGGCGGCGGGGCGCATCTGGACCTGATGACAAGCCGATACATCCTCGACGCCTGGCGCGCGCGGAACGGCTAGGCCGTCGCGCCGCGCATGGCGTAGGGACGCTCGTTCACCGGCAGGTGGACGAGTGCCGAGAACGCGCCGATCCCCACACCGATCCACCAGACCAGCGTGTAGTTGCCATACATGTCGTAGAGCGCGCCTCCCAGCCAGACGCCCATGAAGCTGCCGAGCTGGTGGCTGAAGAACACCAGCCCATACAGCGTCCCCATGTAGCGCAGCCCGAAGATCTGCGCGACAAGGCCGGAGGTCAGCGGAACGGTGGCAAGCCAGAGCGAACCCATCGCCGCCGAGAACAGCAGTACCGAACCCGGCGTCACGGGCGCCATGATGAAGGCCGCCGAAACGACCGTCCGGGCGAGGTAGATCCCCGCGAGCAGGTATTTCTTGGAATAGGTCTTGCCCAGCATCCCCGCGAGGATGGTGCCGCCCACGTTCATCAGCCCGATGACCGCGATCGCCAGCGCCCCGAGCGCCGAAGTGGAGGTGATGCCGATGGAGGAGAGCCAGCTTCCCGCGCTGATCGGGGCGCACAGTTCCGTCACGAAGGCCGGGAAGTGAGCGGTAATGAAGCCAAGCTGATAGCCGCAGGAGAAAAACCCAAGGAAGATAAGGATATATGACGGGTCCTTCACAGCACGGGCGAGGACACGCCCCAGGGGTTCGTCCACCTCGGTGCTCGCCCGCTCCGGCGCGCGGATAAGCGGCAGGGCGAACAGCGCGCAAAGGATGGCGCCGGCGAAAATGATGAACACGGTCTGCCACGGGAACTGCGCGAGCAGCAGCTCGGCGATGGGCGCGCCGATGATCTGGCCCGCCGATCCCGCCGCGGTCACCACGCCGAGCGCGAGGGACCGGTTGTCATCGGACGCGGACCGCCCGACGACCGCGAGGATCACGCCAAACCCCGTGCCCGCGATACCGAAGCCCACCAGCACTTCCAACAACTGGACCATGCCGGGCGTCGAGGCCCAGGCAGTGAGCACCAGGCCCGCCGCATAGAACAGCGCCCCGATGATGATCGCCCGCTTGTCGCCCCAGCGTTCCGCGATCGCGCCGAACACCGGCTGCCCGATCCCCCAGGCGAGGTTCTGGATGGCGATGGCGAGCGAGAAGTAGGAGCGCGGCCAGCCGAACTCCTCCGCCACCGGAATCTGGAACACCCCGAAGGAGGCGCGGATCGCGAAGTTGATCAAGATGATGATGCACCCGCCGATGAGTATCGGGGTGAACAGGCGGTCGCGGCTCAGGGTGTTCGTCATGGGAGGTCTCCTCGCCCACAGGTTTTGCGCGGCAGGCACCCAGCCGTCAATTGATGATTTGTGATGGAAGCATCACGGAATGCGAAGGATGCGCGGCGGAGGGGTGGTTGTGTCCCTTGCGGGCAGCGGATAGGGTCGCGCGCGATCTTTCAGGAGGATGAACATGGCCGGTGCGGAGACATGGCAGTGCGTCATGGTCTGCTGGGGCACGCGCTATCCCGTGGAAGTTCTGAACCATCTGGTCGGGGAAATCCGCAGGCAGGCGGCGAGCGTGCCGCGTTTCGTCCTCATCACCGAACTGCCGAAGCCGGGGCTGGACCCCGCCGTGATGCTGCGTCCATTCCCGGAGTTCTTCCTGCGTGAACGCTTCCGCCGCTCCGGCTGTCAGGCCAAGCTGGCAATGTTCGAGGAGGGGGTGGTCCCGGTCGATCTGCCGGCCACCTATGTCGATCTGGACACCGTGATCACGGGCGACATGTCGCGGGGCATCGGTTTCATGCGGGACCGGCAATCCGTGCTGATGCTGCAAAGCGCGATCATTCCCTTCGGCGCGTTGGGACGGCTCGTCTATCGGCTGTCGAAGGGGAAGCACTACGCGCGGGGAAACTCTTCCGTCGTGGTCTGGCACCCGGCGGAGGGGCATTATATCGCGCAACGTTTCCGGGAGCTGGATGCGCGGTTTCCCAATCACGGCGACTTCCGCCCGATGATCGCCGACGAGCGGTTCATCAGCTGGTGTGCGCAGCCTCATATGTCTGCCCTTCCAAGGGATTATGCGGTCAAGTTCACGTGGGAGTTCATGTTCCCGTGGCGCTGGCCGATCCTGCTTCGCGCCAAGCTGCCCTGGGTGGCGGCGCGCCGCGCCCGACAGGCTGCGATCACGCTCAACGGTGAGGACATCAAGCCGGAGGTCCTGATCGACATGCCGGAGGGCGCCGAACTGACCGACAGGAAGGGCCGCAAGCTCATCTGGAGCACTGCCGCGATGGGGCCTGCCTGGAGCCGCATCCTCGACCATTGCCGCGCGACACTCGGACGGACCTGACCCATGGCCACATTGAGCGAAATCTACGACCGCAAGGTCGCCGAAGGCACGTTGCGCGCCGATGCGGGGCAGCGATCCACCCTGCCGCTGCTGGAGACGATCCGCACGGCGCTGGAGACGCAGCCGCCCAAGCCGAAGGGCTTTCTCGCCCGGCTGACCCGCAAGCCGCCGGAGCCGATCCCCGGCCTTTACCTTTGGGGCGGGGTAGGGCGGGGCAAGTCGATGCTGATGGACCTGTTCATGGAGTCCGTCGATATCCCGGAGAAGCGCCGCGTCCACTTCCACGCCTTCATGCAGGAAGTGCAGGCGGGGCTGAACGAGGCTCGGGCGCAGGGGGTGCAGGATGCGATCCTGCCGGTGGCGGAGAAGATCGCGACCGAACTCAGGCTGCTCTGCTTTGACGAGATGCAGATCACCGACATCGCCGATGCGATGATCGTGGGGCGGCTGTTCCAGAAGCTCTTCGATGCGGGGGTGGTGGTGGTGACCACTTCCAACCGCGCGCCGGACGATCTTTACAAGGACGGCCTGAACCGTCAGCTTTTCCTGCCGTTCATCGCGCTCCTGAAGGAGCGGCTGGCCGTCCATGAGATCGAGAGCGAGACGGATTACCGCCAGCACCGGCTTTCCGGTGCGCCGGTCTATTTCTCGCCCGCCAATGCCGCTGCCGCGGCGGCGATCGAAGGGATATGGAACGACCTGACCGGTCATGCGCCGAAGCGCCCGATGTTCCTGAAGGTCAACGGGCGGGAGGTGGAGATCCCCGCCTTCCACAACGGCGTCGCGCGGGCGCGGTTCTGGGATCTCTGCGCCAAGCCGCTCGGCCCGGCGGATTACCTTGCGCTGACAGGGGCCGCGCGGGTGCTCATCCTTGAGGAAATTCCGCGGCTCTCCCGGTCCAACTTCAACGAGGCGAAACGGTTCGTCACGCTGATCGACGCCGTCTATGAGGCGCGGTTGCGGTTCATCTGCTCCGCCGCCGACATCCCCGAGCATCTGTATCAGGAGGGGGAGGGGGCATTCGAGTTCGAGCGCACCGCCAGCCGCTTGCGCGAGATGCAGGGCGCCGATTGGGCGGGGGCCACGGCTCCGTCCTAGACCCGTCCGACGACCTTCCCCAGCTCCGGGCGGGATCAGTTCAGCCGGAAATGCAGCGAATAGCGACCGCCCTCGAATTCGCCGAAAAGGTCGGTCAGGTCGGGATGCTCCACCGGTTCCCCGGTTTCGTCGGGCAGCAGGTTCTGTTCCGAGACATAGGCCACGTAGTAGCTCCGGTCGTTCTCGGCCAGCAGATGATAGAACGGCTGCTCACGCGAGGGACGGCTGTCCTCCGGTATGGAGGCATACCATTCCTCGGTATTGTTGAATTCCGGATCCACGTCGAAAACCACCCCCCGGAAGGGATGCTTCCGGTGGCGCAGGACCTGTCCGAGATGATACTTCGCCTCTGACTTGATCATGAGCGGGGCCTCTTTTTAATCATTGTTACGATTTGCCGGTCGAAAAGTCCATGATCTCGCCGGGCACAATCTGTCTCGCAGCGGTGTCTGATGAACGTTTTACAAGGGTCAAAGGCGCCTGCTCTCGCGGATCTGATCGCAAATCGGACGACAGCGGCATTTCTCTGGCGCGCCCTTTCGCGTATAACCTTGGAAAACAATAAGACAGAACACGAGGGGCAGATGGGCAGATACCTCCGGCTATCGGTGTTGTTGCTGTTGGCGGCATGCGGCGGCGGCAAATATTCGGCCCCGAAGAATCTCGACGATGCCTGCGCCATCGTGCGCGAACGGCCGAAATATCTCTCGGCCATGCGCCGGACGGAGGCGCGCTGGGGCGTCCCGGTCTATGTCCAGATGGCGGTGATTCACCAGGAGAGCAAGTTCATCGGCGATGCCAAGACGCCGTTCCGCTACACGCTCGGCATCATTCCGATGGGCCGCCAGTCCTCCGCCTACGGCTATGCGCAGGCGCTCGATGACACCTGGGAGGAATACAAGCGCGAAACGCGGAACCGCGGGGCCGACCGCAGGGACATTCACGATGCGACGGATTTCATGGGCTGGTACATGAACCAGACGCGTCAGGCCCTCGGTATTCCTGTGTACGACATCTACAACCAGTATCTCGCCTATCATGAGGGGCGGGGCGGCTATGCGCGGCAGACCTACAGGGGCAAGCCGTGGCTCATGTCGGTTGCGAACAGCATGTCGGCACGGTCGGAGAAATACCGCGCCCAGCTGGTCTCCTGCCGCAAGATCTGACGCCCGCCGCTATTGGAGTTCGGAAAACCGGCGACGCTGCAGAGGGGGCGCCGGATTTCCCGCCGGGATATATCCGGCCCGAGAAAGCGGCTCGTTCCCGGCGCATCCGTTAGTGAAGCACCGGGAGGTTCAACGCTGCCGTTTTGCCGTTTCCAGGGGGATGTTGAAGAACGACGGCGGGTAGTTCTCCCCGAGTTTCAGCGGGCCGAGCTGTGTCGTCGTCTGGGTGCCTGCCTCGTCGGTGATGACCCACTGCTTCAGCGCGATGGGATTGGAAGAAAACACCAGCCGTATCTGCCCGTATTGCGGGTTCTTCGGATCCTGCGCGATCACATAGGTATCGCTGCCCTGCGTTCCGTGCCCCACGACCATCCGCGCCTGCCCGAGATCGACAGTGGGGGCGAGGATCAGGTTCAGCGGCGTCTTGCTCAGCGGATACTGCTGCGGGCCGGAGTTCGACTTCGCGTCGAAGATCGCCACCTGTCCGCCGCCCGCCATGACGAGGTTGCGAACCGGCGCATTGTATTCGAACCGCATCCGCCCCGGACGGCGGATATAGACGGTGCCCTCGGCACGGGAGCCATCGGCATTGATCTGCGTGAACGGCGCTTCCGCCGTGCGCAGCCCGTTCAGGTAACGCGACAGCTCCGACAGCGGCACCTCCTGCGCAAAGGCGGGCAGGGCCATGAGGAGCACGAGGATGACGGCGACAACGCGGGAGAAGATCTTCATATCGCGTATCTATCGCATCCCGCGCGCTCTGCCATCCCCACGCGCGATCACGGCTCCGGGACCAGCACCTCGCGCTTGCCGACGTGGTTCGCGGGGGAGACGACGCCCTCATCCTCCATCTGCTCCACCAGCTTCGCGGCCTTGTTGTAGCCGATGCCGAGCTTGCGCTGGATGTAGGAGGTGGAGCACTTGCGGTCCTTCGCCACGATGGCAACCGCCTGATCGTAGAGCGAGTCCTCGCCATCGGTATTGCCGCCGAGACCCAGAACCGCATCGATGTCGTCGGCGCGTTCGTCATCCGGCCCCTCGACCACGCCCGACATGTATTCGGGCGGTCCGAAGGACTTCAGATGGTTCACGATCTCCTCCACCTCCTCGTCGGAGACGAAGGGCCCGTGGACGCGGGTGATCTTGGAGCCGCCCGCCATGTAGAGCATGTCGCCCTGGCCCAGCAGCTGCTCCGCCCCCTGTTCGCCGAGGATGGTGCGGCTGTCGATCTTCGAGGTCACCTGGAAGGAAATCCGGGTGGGGAAGTTCGCCTTGATCGTGCCCGTGATGACGTCCACGGAGGGGCGCTGCGTCGCCATGATGAGGTGGATGCCCGAAGCCCGCGCCATCTGCGCCAGCCGCTGGATACAGGCCTCGATCTCCTTGCCGGCGACCATCATGAGGTCGGCCATCTCATCGACGATCACGACGATGAACGGGATGGTCCGGGGCTCGATCTCCTCCGTTTCGAAGACGGGATCGCCGGTTTCCTCGTCGAAGCCGGTCTGGACGGTGCGCTTGAACATCTCTCCCTTGGCCTGCGCCTCGTGGACGCGGCCGTTGTAGCCCTCGATGTTGCGCACGCCCATCTTGGACATCTTGCGGTAGCGTTCCTCCATCTCGCCCACGACCCATTTGAGGGCGACGACCGCCTTCTTCGGATCGGTGACGACCGGGGAGAGCAGATGCGGGATGCCGTCATAGACGGACAGTTCCAGCATCTTCGGGTCGATCATGATGAGGCGGCATTCCTCGGGCGATAGCCGGTAGAGAAGCGACAGGATCATCGTGTTGATCGCGACCGACTTGCCGGAGCCGGTCGTCCCCGCGATGAGCAGGTGGGGCATCTTGGCAAGGTTGGCGACGACGGCCGCGCCGCCGATATCCTTGCCGAGCGCCAGTGGCAGCCGCATCGCGGTATCGCCGAAATCGCGGGAGGTCAGGATTTCCCGCAGAACGACCTTCTCCCGCTTCTCGTTCGGCAGTTCGATCCCGATCACCGAGCGGCCCGGCACGGTGGAGACGCGGGCCGAAAGCGCCGACATGGACCGCGCGATGTCGTCTGCCAGCCCGATCACCCGGGAGGCCTTCAGCCCCGGCGCCGGTTCAAGCTCATACATCGTCACGACGGGGCCGGGACGGACGGAGACGATCTCCCCCTTCACCCCGTAGTCGTCGAGAACGGATTCCAGCGTACGCGCATTCTCCTCCAGCGCCTCGTCCGGCAGGACATGGCGGGAGATCTCCGCGGGGTCCATCAGCAGCGCCAGCGGCGGATGTTCGTAGTCGGGGTAGCTCGGCACCGGCGGGCGGCGTGGTGCTGTCGCGGCCTGTGCTGCGGGTTGGGGCGCGGTCTGCGCCGTCCGGCGCGAGCCGTGCTGCACCTTGATCCGCCGGGCGTCCGGCGCCTCTCGCGGGGCACGGTCATCGTCCAGCGCGAAGATGTTGCGTGTGGCGTCCTCATCCTCCATCTCGTCCTCGTCGGCGATCTCGAGCGGATCGGGACGGCGCGACGCGGCGGGAAGGGGGGGCGCCGGGGCCATGACCGGCTCCGGCATCACATCCTCGAACATCTCCAGATCGTCGAAGTCGTCGGCAAGGTCGAGGGGCAGCTGCTCGTCCAACTCCGGCGCGCCTGCCGGAACGGGTGCGGCAACGGGGGGCAGGGGAGGCCGGGGACGGGTGTTGGCGATCAGCGGCATGGGCCGGCGGGCGCGCACAAGCGGCGGCTCGGAGCGCGCGCCGGCCACGATCGGCGGCTCCAGCCGGGGGCTGCCGCTGCGGCTTGCCCTTGCGCGGACGACGCTGGTGATACGGGCCCGGACGCGGTCGCTGTCGGGCAGATCTTCCGGCAGATGGCGGGAGAGCAGCGGCTCCACGAGTTCGGGTTCCGGTTCGGGCTCCGGCGCGCGCTTGACGAAGGCGCGGGCGAGGAGGCCGGGCCGCTCTCGTGGCGGGGGCTCCTCCTCATAGCGCGGCTCGGCTCGGAGCGTGGCGGCGGCAACCATCGGCTGGGGAGCGGACCAGGCGTCCTGCGGCTCCGCCTGCCGTGTCACGCGGCCTGCCGGAGCGGCGAGCGCCGCCTCCCGCTTCTCCCGCCGCTTCTCGGCGGCCGTCTGCACGGCGGACTGGGCGGCGGACTGCGCCACACGGAATGCTCCGTTCGCGCCCCGGCCCGCCCCGTTCATCAGCCGGTCGTAGCCGGTGACCAGCCCGCGGGCGAGAAACCGCGACAGCCCCCGCAGCTCCGCGCGGTCGAAGCCCAGCACGTAAAGCCCGAAGGCCACTGCGGCGATGAAGCTCAGCAGCGACATCATCTTCAGCCCGAAGCCCGCGCTCAGCGGGGCCACGCCCAGAAGCGCACCAAGGATCGTATCGCCGAACAGCCCGCCCAGACCGAAGGAATGGCCCCAGTCGTGCGAGGGCACCAGCGTGGAGGCATAGACCGACACCAGCGCCGCCGAGATCGGCACGAAGACCGAACGGTTCAGCGCCCGATCCTCCCCCCGGTGGGTGATGAACCGCAGACCCCAGACCACGAAGGCGATGGACAGCGCCCATGCCCCATAGCCCGCGATCACGATCAGCGGCGAGGCGATGGAGGCCCCCGTCCGGCCCAGCAGGTTCTGCGCAGGTTCGTCGGTGGCGGACATCCAGCTCGGATCGTCGGCATGGTAGGAGCCGATCATCATGCCGATCAGCACCCCGACCAAGACCAGCAGCACGCCGATCAGCTCCTTGCCGCGCCGTTCGAGCGCCGCCTGCGTGGAGGAGTCGAACAGCGGGTCGCGTTGTCTCATCTGATAGGAAGCCATCCCTCACCTCACCCGTAGAGACAGTCGCGGAGCCGGATCAGGCCGCGCTGCAATTCGTCCTTCGGCGCGACCAGCGCCACGCGGATGTATCCCTTGCCCGGGTTTCCGCCGTCCGTATCGCGGCTGAGATAGGCGCCCGGCAGCACGCGGACGCCCGTCTGCGTCCAGAGCTTGAGCGCCGCCGCCTCCCCATCATCCACCGGGAGCCACAGGAAGAACCCGCCCTCTGGCGGCTGGTAGCCCTGCGCCCCGGCAAAGACCTCATCGGCGAGGGCGTATTTCTCGGCGTAAAGCGCCTGGTTGGCGATCACATGCACCTCGTCCGACCAGGCACGGGCCGAAACGGCCTGCAGCGGCAGCGGCACGGGCGCGCCGTTGTAGCTGCGGAGCTGCTTGATCCGCGCGATCGTCTCGGGCCCCCCCGCGACGAAGCCCGAGCGGGCTCCGGGCAGGTTCGACCGCTTGGAAAGGGAGTTGAACACGACCAGCCGTTCCGGGTCGGCCCCGGTGCGCATCAGTGCCTCCAGCGCGCCGGGCGGGGGCGCTGTCCGCCAGATCTCAGAATAGCATTCGTCGGCGAAGATCTTGAAATCGTGCTTCTCGGCCAGCGCGAGCAGCTCCGTCCAGTAGTCGAGCGAGGCGACGGCACCCTGCGGGTTGGCGGGGGAGCAGAGATAGGCGACCGTTACCCTGTCCAGCGTCTCCGCCGGAAGGGCGGCATAATCGGGCAGGAAGCCGGTCGCGGCGGTCGCGGGGACAAAGACCGGATCGGCCTCGGAGGCGACGGCGGCCACGGCATAGACCTGATAGAACGGGTTCGGCATCAGCACCAGCGGCCTCCGCCCGTCCTTCTGCTCCGGCGAAACGGCCAGGCAGGCATTGAACAGCGCCTCCCGCGAGCCGTTGACGTTGCAGATCTGCGTCGCGGGGTCGAGCACCGCACCATAACGCCGCTCCAGCCAGCCGGAGATCGCGGCGCGCAGGTCCGGCGTGCCCTCGTTCGGCGGATAGCGGTTGAAGCCCGCCAGATTGGCCATGAGCACCTCTCCCACCCAGTCGGGGAAGGGGTGCGTGGGTTCACCGATCGTCATGGACACGGGTTCTCCCCCGGCCGCATGATGGTCGAGAAGCGCGCGCAGGCGCGGGAAGGCGTACTCCGGCAAAGCCGCGAACCGCTCGGGAAACTTCATACTGCTGCCTCGTCTCGGGGTCGTGGCGCCCCGTTCGCCATGACAATAGCCGGGAGCGGGACGGCGGTCCAGAAAAACGCATCACCCTCCGCGGCTTGTCGCGGAGGGTGTGACATGGGGTCGGAAAGCGTCACGCGCGGGCGAGCGCCGCCTCCGCCGCGATGCCGAGGCGGAGCAGCCGCTCCTCCCCCATCGGCTGGCCGAGCAGTTGCAGCCCGGCAGAGGGCACGCCCGTCGGCAGCGTGAGCGCGGACAGCCCGAAGATGTTGCCGATCCGGGTGTTGCGGAGCGCGAGCAGGTTCTCCGTTACGTAATAATCGCTGTCGTTCATCAGCCGATCCGCCTCGGGCGGCAGGATGGGCGAGGTCGGCGTCAGCACGGCGTCGTAGCCCGCCGTCACCTCCCGCCAGCGTTTCCGCAGCGCGGTCTGCCGGCGCATGGCGGCCACGTAATCCGCGCCATTGGTCTTCGCGCCGCCCCGGAACCGTTCGAGAATCCGGGAAAACATCTTGTCCGGCGCGGCCTCGATGGCTTCGCGCCAGATCGCATAGGCTTCGGTCGCGAACAGGATGCCGGAGAGCGCGGCCGCTTCCGCCACCTCCGGGATCCGGCCGCGCTCGATCCGCGCCCCCGCGGCCTCCAGCACCTTCAGCCCGTGCTCGAACCCGCGCATGGGCGCCTCGCGCACGTCATCCAGAGCCAGCGTCTCCAGCACGAGGAACCGCGTTCCCTCCAGCGTGGCGCCCCGCAGATCGGCGGGCCTGCGCCCCTCCAGCGCCGCGAGGATCAGCCCCGCATCCTCCACCGAGCGGGTGAGCGGCCCCACGGTATCCAGCGTCTCGCAGAGCGGCACGGCCCCTTGCAGCGACAGCCGCCCATGCGTGGTCTTGAGGCCGACGAGATCGTTCCAGGCCGCCGGAAGCCGCACCGAACCGCCCGTATCCGACCCGATGGCCGCGGGGGCGAGACCGAAGGCCACGGAGGCCGCCGCCCCGGAGGAAGACCCGCCCGGCACCGCCTTCGGATCGTTCGCATTGGGCGGCGTCGCCGTCACCGGGTTGAGGCCCAGCCCGGAGAATGCCAGTTCCGACATATGCGTCTTGCCAAGGCACGCCAGCCCCGCCTCCGTCGCGTCGATCAGCACCTCCGCATCCCGGTCCGGCACGCGGCCCGCAAGAAGGGCGGACCCTGCCTCCGTCGCCACGCCCGCCGTGTCGAACAGGTCTTTCCAGGACACCGGAACACCGTCCAGCAACCCGCGCCGCTGGCCCGCCTTCTGGCGCACATAGGCGGCCTCCGCCTCCGCCATGGCACGGTCCGGGGTGACGCGGGCATAGATCCGGTCGCGTTCGGGATGGGCGGCGATGGCGTCAAGATAGGCGCGCGTCACCTCTCGCGGGTCGATCTGCCCGCCGTCGATCCCGCGTCCCAGATCGGCAGCCGTCATCCAGAGCCAGTCCTCGTTCATCCCTCAATCCCCGCCGTTCCATGAATCGGCGGGAGGCTAGCCCTCCCTTGCCGCATGGACAATCCCGCCCGGAACGTTAGTTTCCCACCCGTGTCCCGATGCGTGCGGCGGGGCGAAAGGACGGACCATGCAGATCGACAGCGACATCGCCATCGTGGGCGGCGGCCTCAACGGGCCGGCCCTCGCCCTCGCGCTTTCCGGGGCGGGCTTTTCCGTGACGCTGATCGATGCGGGCCCCGCGGGCGCGCGGGGACAGGCGGGGTTCGACGGGCGGGCCTATTCGCTCGCCGCGGCATCGCAGAAGCTGCTGACCGTGCTTGGCGTGTGGGAGCAGGTGGCGGAGAGCCAGCCGATCCTCGACGTCGTTGCCAGTCAGGGCCGCGCGGGAGAGGGCGCTGCGCCCTTCTTCCTGCATTTCGACCATGCGGAACTGGATGACGGGCCGATGGGCTGGATGGTGGAGGATCGCCACCTGTCGGCCGCCCTTTCCACCGTTCTGGGCGACACTCCCGCGATTCGGCGGATCAGCGACACCGCCGTGACAGATCAGGAGGTCGGCCCGGCGGGGGTCACGCTCACCCTGTCCACCGGCACCACGATCACCGCGCGGCTGGCCGTGGGTTGCGACGGGCGGCGGAGCGGTGTGGCGGAGCGGGCGGGCATCCACCGCAGCGGCTGGTCCTACGATCAGACCGCGCTGGTCTGTGCCGTGACGCATGACCATCCCCATCAGGGCGCCGCGCATCAGTTCTTCATGCCGGGCGGGCCGCTTGCCATCCTGCCCCTGCCGGGCGGACATCGGTCCTCCATCGTCTGGAGCCTGCCCACGCGGGAGGCCGAGGCGCTGAAGGCGCGGGACGATGCCGCCTTCCTTGAAGTCCTGCGCCCGGCCTTCGGAGACTTTCTCGGGGAGATCGCGCTCGCGGGCGGGCGATTCTCCTATCCGCTGAGCCTTTCGCTCGCCGATCACTACGTCCGCCCCCGCCTCGCACTCGCGGGGGACGCGGCGCATGGGGTGCATCCGCTGGCGGGTCAGGGGTTGAACATCGGGCTGCGCGATGTCGCGGCGCTGGCCGAGGTGCTGGCGGAAGCGCATCGGCGGGGCGAGGATCCGGGCACGCTCCCGGTGCTCAGACGCTATGAACGCTGGCGGCGGTTCGATGCAACGGCGCTGGCGCTTGGCATGGATGGGATGAACCGGTTGTTTTCAAACGGAAATCCGCTGCTATCCGCCATGCGCGGGGCGGGAATGGGCATGGTTCAGGCACTCCCGCCCCTCCGCCGCGCCTTCATGCGTGAAGCGGCAGGTCTGGGTGGCGAAACGCCCCGCCTGCTTCGCGGCCTTCCGGCATGATGCCCGTCTGATACTTCATCCGAGAGGAGGAAGCGTCGAGGAGGAAGCGTCTGGGGTGCGGCCTTGCCATCCGCTGTGGCGGAACGGCCGAGGGGAAAGAGAGCGTCCGGAGTTCGGCTGCGCCATCCGCTGTAACCGAACGGCCGAGGCCAGGGTCCGGGGGGCGACCGCGCCGTCCGCTGTGGCGGAACGGTCGAGGCGAGGAAGAGCGTTCGGGGCGCGACCGTGCCATCCACTGTGACTGGAAAGGAGGGCGTCCCGGGGTGCGGCCGCGGTGTCCCGTGGTGGCGGAACGGTCGAGGGCAAGGAGGGCGTCCGGGGTTCGGCTGCGCCCTCCGCTGTAACCGAACGGCCGAGGCGAGGGTCCGGGGAGCGACCGTCCCATCTGCTGTGGCGGAACAGTCGAGGGGAAGGAGATCGCGCGTGGCATCCACCGCGGCCGAACAGTGCGCCGCGCCGGTGTAGCCGGACCCTGTCGCCCGGCCCGCTTCCGGCAGCGGCGTCAGACCGAAGGATGCGCGGCGGCCCTCGCCAAAGCTTCTATCCCCGCCCAGTCGCCAGCAGCCACCTTGTCGGCCGGAACGACCCAGCTTCCCCCGCAGCAGACCACGTTCGGCAGTTCGAGATAACGGGGCAGGTTGGCCGGGGTGATGCCGCCCGTCGGGCAGAAATGCGCGGCAGGCAGAGGCGAGGCGAGCGATTTGAGGAAGGGAACGCCACCGGCGGGTTCCGCAGGGAAGAACTTCATCGTGGTATAGCCGCGCTCCAGCAGGGCCATGACCTCGCTCGCCGTGGAGGCGCCGGGGAGGAGCGGCAGTTCCGCTTCCTCGCAAGCCTCAAGGATGCTGTCCGTCGCGCCGGGAGACACCCCGAAGGTCGCGCCCGCGTCCTTGGCCCGCAACACATCCTCCCGGCGGAGCAGGGTGCCCGCGCCGACGATCCCGCCCTGCACCTTCGCCATCGCGCGGATCGCATCCAGCGCCGCGGGGGTGCGCAGCGTCACCTCCAGCACCGGGAGGCCGCCTGCGACCAGTGCCTCCGCCATCGGAACGGCGGTGGCCGCATTCTCGATCAGGATGACCGGGATGACAGGCGCGCTCCGGCAGATTTCCAGTGTCCGGCGGCTGGCCTCGGCGGGCGAAAGGCTCAACCGTTGGCCTCGCGGATGCGGTCGGCGGCCTCCTGATCGAAGGCAACCCCCTTGGCGGTGAGAAGCTGGTCAAGCTCGCCCGACAGGGTCATCTCCGTCACGATATCGCAGCCGCCGACGAACTCACCCTTCACGTAAAGCTGCGGGATGGTCGGCCAGTCGGAGAAATCCTTGATCCCCTGACGGATGTCCGCCTCTGCCAGTACATTCACGTCGGTATAGTCGATGCCCATGTAGTTCAGCACACCCGCGACGCGGGAGGAGAACCCGCATTGCGGCATCGACTTCGTCCCCTTCATGAAGAGCACGACGTCATGGCTGTCGACCAGATTGCGGATCTGGTCCTGAACGGGGGAGGAGGCTGTGTCGCTCATCTCGGTCCTCATAGCTAGGGGTTGGGCGGGCCTGTGCCCGCAAGATCAGTCCGGTGCCTTGGTCGTCAGCGCCAGCGCGTGAAGCTCGCCATGCGCCCCGTCCATCCGGCCCTTCAGCGCAGCATAGACCGCGCGTTGCTGCTGGACGCGGTTCAGCCCGCGAAAGCTCTCGTCGATCACCTCCGCCGCGAAATGGTTCCCGTCACCGGCGAGATCGGTGATCGCGATCCTGGCTTCGGGGAACGTTTCCCGCAGCAGGTTTTCGATATCCTGGGCTTCCATCGGCATGAAGGGGCTCGTCGTCCTGTTTCCGTTTTCCAAGATGTAATCCGCCCACCCCCGGCCTGCAAGCTTTGGCCAGCGGGGATGGGCAGATAGCCTGGGCCGGATGGCCTCGGCGATGGCTTCAGGCAGCAGCCTCAGGCAGCGACGGCCTTTTCGAAAGCGGAGCGGTAAAGGGCGGAAAGCTCCGTTAGCGGGGCTGCCGAATGGCCCATGCGGAACTCGCTGCCCGTGAAGCGGCCGACCCGCTCGGCCGGAACGCCTGCGGCTGTCGCTGCGTGAAGCAGCGCATCGGCAGCCTCATCGGTGCAGGCGAGCAGGTAGCGCGCCTGATCCTCGCCGAACAGCGCCGGGATCTCCGCCGTCTCCAGCGCCAGACCCACGCCCGCGGCCTCCGCCATCTCGAAGGCGGAGAGGGCCAGACCACCGTCCGACAGGTCGGAGGCCGCCGTCACCAGCGCGCGGTTCGCCCGGAGAAAATCACCGTTCCGCCGCTCCGCCACGAGATCGACCGGCGGCGCGTCGCCGGCCTCTATGCCGAACGCTTCCACCGCCAGCGCGGACTGGCCGAGATGCCCCGCCGTCTCGCCGATCAGAACGGCGACCATGCCCTCGGCAGGGGGGCCCGCGATCAGGTTCGCCACATCGTCGATCAGCCCGACCGCGCCGATGGTGGGCGTCGGCAGGATCCCCGTCCCGTCGGTTTCGTTGTAAAGCGACACGTTGCCCGAGACGATGGGGAAGTCGAGTGCACGGCAGGCCTCGCCGATGCCGCGGATCGCGCCGACGAACTGGCCCATGATCTCCGGCTTCTCCGGGTTGCCGAAGTTCAGGTTGTCTGTCGCGGCGAGCGGCAGGGCGCCGGTCGCCGTCAGGTTCCGCCAGGCTTCCGCCACCGCCTGCCGTCCACCCTCCACCGGGTTCGCCTTCACGTAGCGCGGCGTCACGTCGGAGGTGAAGGCCAGCGCCTTCTGCGTGCCATGCACCCGCACCACGCCGGCACCGAGGCCGGGGGAGCGGACGGTATCGGCCATGACCATGCTGTCATATTGCTCCCATACCCACTGCTTGCGGGCATGGTTGGGCGAGCCGATGAGCGCCTTCAGCCCCTCGATGGGGTCGATGTCGGGCAAGTCGCCCAGCGGCGCGGCGGCAGGCGTCGCCACCCAGGGACGGTCGTATTCCGGCGCGGAGGAGGCGAGTTTGGAGAGCGGCAGGTCCGCCTTCACCTCGTTGCCGTGCAGGATGAGGAAGCGGTCCTCCGGGATCGTCTCGCCCACGATGGCGAAGTCGAGATCCCATTTGTCGAAGATCGCCTTCGCCTCCGCTTCCTTCTCGGGGAGCAGCACCATGAGCATCCGTTCCTGAGATTCCGACAGCATCATCTCGTAGGCGGTCATGTTGGCTTCGCGCTGCGGCACGGCGTCCAGCGTCAGCCGGATGCCGAGGCCACCCTTGTCGCCCATCTCCACCGCCGAGCAGGTCAGCCCCGCCGCACCCATGTCCTGAATGGAGATGACAGCGCCGGTCTTCATCAGTTCGAGACAGGCTTCCAGCAGGCGCTTTTCGGTGAAGGGGTCGCCGACCTGCACGGTGGGGCGCTTTTCCTCGATCGTGTCGTCGAATTCCGCGCTGGCCATGGTGGCGCCGCCAACCCCGTCGCGCCCGGTCTTCGCGCCCAGATAGACGACCGGCATCCCCACGCCGGAGGCGGCGGAGTAGAAGATCTTGTCCGCATCAGCCAGCCCGGCGGCAAAGGCGTTGACCAGGCAGTTGCCGTTGTAGGCGCGGTGGAACCGCACCTCTCCGCCCACCGTCGGCACGCCGAAGGCATTGCCGTAGCCGCCGACACCTTCCACCACGCCCTTGACCAGATGCGCGGTCTTGGGATGCGAGGGTTCGCCGAAGGAGAGCGCGTTCATCGCCGCGATGGGGCGCGCGCCCATGGTGAAGACATCGCGCAGGATACCGCCTACGCCGGTCGCCGCACCCTGATAGGGCTCGATGTAGGACGGGTGGTTGTGGCTCTCCATCTTGAAGACCACGGCCTGACCATCGCCGATGTCCACCACGCCCGCGTTCTCTCCGGGGCCGCAGATCACCTGCGGGCCGGTGGTCGGCAGCGTGCGGAGCCATTTCTTCGACGACTTGTAGGAGCAGTGCTCGTTCCACATGGCGGAGAAGATGCCCAGCTCCGTGAAGGTCGGCGCGCGGCCGATGATCTCGAGGATGCTGTCGTATTCGTCCGGCTTCAGCCCGTGCGCGGCGATCAGGTCGGGAGTGATCTTGGGCTCGTCCATTGGCGGTCTCCGGGAGATTTGGCGGGGATGGAAGATATGGGCGCTTCCTTAAGCGATGACACCCCCGCCGGAAAGGTGGGAATGCAGGGGCGGCCATGCAGGAAGCGGCGGGATTTCGTGCAGGGGCAGGTCCGGCTGCCCTATTCTTCGGCGTTGCGGCGCAAGACGGGCGAAAACCAAAAAAAAGGCCGAGCAAAAGCTCGGCCCAAGTCCAACAGGGAGGTAAAGGAACAGCAGAAACTGCCGCGCCTTCGAGAGATCATCTATGCCCCGCACGCCGGGGTATCAAGGCCGGGAGCCCTGCGCATCCTGCAACCCTGACATGTGTCATGGGTATGGCAGGCATCTTCAGGCATCGATTTCCTCTTCCTGAAGCTTCTTGCGATGCTGGAAAATCTCCTCCAGCACGAAATCCCGGAACGCGGCGACCCGCTTGGAATGGCGAAGCTCCTCGGGATAGGCGAGAAAGACCGGCACCTCGCCGCTGTCCACATCGGGCAGCACCCGCACGAGCGAAGGGTCCGATTCGACCACGTAATGCGGCAGCACCCCGATGCCGAGGTTGTTGCGCACCGCCTGAAGCACCCCGAAGTAGTTGTTCACGTGCAGCGTCGCGCCGGGCTCATAGGTGGTGAGCATCTGGATGAGGTTCTTGCCCGCCGTGACCTGCGGGGTGGACGCGCTCTGGCAGATGAGCCGATGCTCCTTCAGCTCCGATAGCTGCGTGGGCGTGCCGTGCTTCTCCAGATATTCCGGGCTGGCGTAAAGGCGGATGTTCACGCTCATCAGCCGCTTGCGGATGAGGTCGGCCTGCGTCGGCTCCTTCAGGCGGATGGCCACGTCGGCCTCCCGCATCGGCAGGTCAAGAACGCGCTCCTCAAGGATCAGGTCGATCTTCAGATCGGGATACTTGTCATAGAGCGCGGCCAGCCGCGGCGCGAGCCAGATGGTGCCGAACCCGGTCGTGGTCGTCACCCGCAGCTCGCCATATACCTCGTCCGAGGAATCCCGGATCCGGGCGGCGGCGGCGTCCAGCCGCTTGACCATCGCATCGGTGGCCTCGAACAGCAGTTCCCCCTGTTCGGTGAGGATCAGGCCGCGCGCATGGCGGTGGAACAGGGTGGCGTTGAGGCTCTCCTCAAGCGCGCGGATCTGACGGCTCACCGCAGACTGGCTCAGGTGCAACGTCTCGCCCGCATGGGTAAGGCTTCCCGCATCGGCCACCGCGTGGAAGATGCGCAGCTTGTCCCAGTCCATTTTTCACGCCCTCGTTCTGACAGGTCCCATATAAAATCGAATGCCAGCCATGCAACAGGTGCAAGCCGCGTCGCAGCGTCTTTCGCCGCCAAAGTGGCGCGGCGGAGCGTTCATCTGCCACTCTGCGGCGTATATGCCCGCATTTTCGGCGCATTGTGGCGGACAACGATGCTGCATCGCAGCGAAATGGCGCCGATGGATTTTCCCCACCCATCCGCTTAAGCAGTGGGTCTGCGAGTCGGAGGTGTGGGAATGGCGGTCGGAGTGTTTGATTCGGGGCTTGGCGGCCTGACCGTGCTCGACGCCGTGGCCCGCCGCCTGCCGGATGTTCCTTTCGTCTATCTCGGTGACAATGCCCATGCGCCCTACGGCGTGCGGACGCCGGACGACATCTTCAACCTGACCTGCCGGTCCGTGGAGCGGCTGTGGGAGGAGGGCTGCGATCTGGTGATTCTCGCCTGCAACACCGCGTCCGCCGCCGCGCTCCGCCGGATGCAGGAGACATGGATGCCTGCCGACAAGCGGGTGCTGGGCGTCTTCGTGCCGCTGATCGAGGCGCTGACGGAGCGGCAATGGGGCGACAACTCCCCCCCGAGGGAGGTGGCCGTGCAGCACGTCGCGCTGTTCGCCACGCCTGCCACAGTCTCCTCCCGCGCGTTTCAGCGCGAACTGGCCTTTCGCGCCATCGGTGTGGATGTGGAAGCCCAGCCCTGCGCCGGTGTCGTGGACGCGATCGAGCAGGGGGACGAGATGCTGGCGGAGGCGCTCGTCCATTCCCATGTGGAGGCGCTCAAACGCCGCATGCCGCGCCCGCAGGCCGCCATCCTCGGCTGCACCCACTATCCGCTTCTGGAGCGCGTGTTCCGCGAGGCGCTGGGGCCGGAAGTGAAGGTCTATTCACAGGCCGACATCGTGGCGGAAAGTCTCGCCGATTATCTCTCCCGCCATGCCGACATGCGGGGCAGGGGCGGGATTCCACGCTTCCTGACCACGGGCGATCCCGTCGCCGTCTCCCACAAGGCCACCCAGTTCCTCCGACGCCGTCTTGAGTTCGAGGCCGCGTAACGGGTCATTAACCCATTAATATCGAATAGATATTCCCTGTCTCGCCCCTTGCGCCTTCGCGTGGCCGGGACGATCTTCCTGGCTTCCATCACAGGGGATCGACGATGCGTTTCACCTCAGGGCGTTTCACCTCAAGGGCGGTCCACCGCCTTTTCTGCCTCGCCGCGGCGGGGGGATTTCTGGCCTGTCCGGCTGCAGCCGCGACCTTGAGCGAAGCCGATGTCGGGATGTTCAGCCACGACTGGTCAAGCCCCAGCATCATCTCGGGCGTGTCCGGGGTCACGGGCACGACGGGCGACGGCTACGACATGTTCCGCTTCGATCTGCCCGCCGGCCCGCGTGAGTTGACGATCAGCTTTTCGGCCGGGTCGCGCATGGGCTATTCCTACTCCGCCGGGTCCACGCTGATGTACTCGCTGACGGGGTTTCCATGGGGCTGGTCCGGGGCGACGCTCGGCACCGTCCAGATAGACTGGAACCAGCAGGCGGACCGCCTCCTTCATCTCTCGCTGGACGAGGCGTTCGAGGGCACGCTCTACCTCGCGCTCTACAACACCCACGGCGCGATGGACTATGCGATCAACGGGCTGATGGCCCCCACGACGGGTCGCGTTCAGGTGGAGGTTCCCGCCGCCGTTCCGCTTCCGGCGGGCCTCGCGCTGCTCGGCTCCGTGCTAGGCGCGGGTGGCCTTTTCGCACTTCGCCGGAGGCGCGACGCAGCGGCTTCTTGACCTTGGGGGTGGCGCGGTCGAAAAGGGGGCCGCTGAAGGGGCCGGTCGGGAGTGTCCGGCCCCGATCGTCCATGCAAGAGGGAACCCGTCCGATGACCCTTTCCGTCGCCATCCTTGGTGCGTCCGGCTACACCGGAGCGGAACTTGTCCGCCTGATCGCCACGCATCCCGAGCTGCGTATCGCCGCGCTCACCGGCGACCGAAAGGCCGGCATGTCCATGGGCGACGTGTTCCCCTTCCTGCGCCACATGAGCCTGCCCGATCTGGAAAAGATCGAGGATGTGGATTTCGCGAAGGTGGACCTGTGCTTCTGTGCGCTGCCCCATGCCACGTCGCAGGCCGTCATCAGCGCGCTTCCGCGCGATCTGAAGATCGTCGATCTTTCCGCCGATTTCCGGCTTCGCGATCCGGCGGAATACGAGAAATGGTATGGCAAGCCGCATGCCGCCGTAGAGCTTCAGAAGGAGGCCGTCTATGGCCTCACCGAATTCTACCGTGACGACATCCGGGGGGCGCGTCTCGTCGCAGGCACCGGCTGCAACGCCGCGACCGGCCAGTATGCGCTCCGCCCGCTGATCGAGGCCGGGGTGATCGACCTTGACGATATCCTGATCGACCTGAAGGCAGGCGTCTCCGGCGCCGGGCGCAGCCTGAAGGAGCCGAACCTTCACGCGGAATTGTCCGAAGGCGCGCATCCCTATTCCGCGGGTGGCACACATCGCCATCTGGGCGAGTTCGATCAGGAATTCTCCAAGGCCGCGGGCCGCCCGGTCCGGGTGCAGTTCACGCCGCATCTGCTGCCGATGAACCGCGGCATCCTCGCCAATGTCTATGTGAAGGGCGATCCGCAGGCGGTGCACCGGGCGCTGGCGGAGCGTTATGCGGCGGAGCCGTTCCTGCACGTGCTGCCCTTCGGCACCTTGCCCTCCACCCGGCATGTGCGCGGCAGCAACTATGTCCATATCGGCGTGATCGGCGACCGCATTCCCGGCCGCGCCATGGTCGTCGCGGCGCTTGACAACCTTGCCAAGGGGTCGTCTGGTCAGGCGATCCAGAATGCGAACCTGATGCTGGGAGTGGAGGAGACGGCGGGGCTGACACTGGCTCCCGTCTTCCCGTAAGGGGGCCGGATGAGGGGGCTGAAAAAAAAGCGCAGGATTCAGGTGATCCTCGTAGCGGTGGTGGCGCTGGCGCTCTCCACCGCCATGATCGGTTACGCGATGCGTGACGGGATCAACTTCTTCCGCTCGCCCAGTCAGGTGGTGGAGGCGCCGCCCGGCCCCAGCGAGGTGTTCCGCATCGGTGGTCTGGTGGAAAAGGGCAGCCTCATCCGGGGGGAGGGCACGACGGTGAGCTTCCGCGTCACGGATGGCGGCGCTTCGGTGCCCGTGACATTCACCGGCGTCCTTCCAGACCTGTTCGGCGAGGATGAGGGCATGGTCGGCATGGGCAGGCTTGTCGGCGGTGTCTTCGAGGCGAGCGAAATCCTCGCCAAGCACGACGAGACCTATATGCCGAAAGAGGTCGTGGACGCCCTCAAGGAACAGGGCGTTTACAAGGATCCGGGCGCGAGCTGACCCATCGGAGGGTCGGGCGCGTACCGACTTCAGCGGGTCTGGTCTGGCCGGACCTGCCTGCCCGACGATCGGCCCTGCTTCCCCTCCATCGCAACCTTCCCCTGCACCGGCATTGACCCTGCCGGACCATTGACCCTGCCGGGCCATACACGGCGTCCTTGTCCGCGCCGGTTTCCCAGCCTGCTCCGGCGATCCCGTGCCCGGCTGGCGGGCTGCTGAAAAAGTCCTGACGCGTCATGACTATGCGCCGGAAACCGGAAAATCGGCCCGGGGATATATGGATTCCGACTGGATTTCCTCGGGCGGGGAGCGATTTCCGCTCCAACAGAAGCCAATAAGCCTTTTTCAGCAGCCTGCTAGCGGCCAGCGGAACCTCCACCCTGCCCATGCGGCGCGAACCCCGGGCGTTGCCCGAATGGCCCCGCTGAACAGCCACCTCAGGCCCGCAACATGCGGCACCCATGCAACGCACGGTGCCCAAACCTCGCCTTAGATCTCCCTCGCCATGATGCCCCGATCAGAGCAATCGCTCAGAAAGGGACTGTCATGCCGCCGAGCCGCCATCTGTCGATCCGTCGTGTCGCCGAGGAAATCGTCCTGCGCGAAGGCGGCTATGTCAACGACCCCGACGATCCGGGCGGGGCCACGAACCTTGGCATCACGCTTGCCACCCTGCGCGGGCTGGGGCTGGACATCGACGGAGACGGGCGGGTGACGGAGAATGACCTGCTGGCGCTTACCCCGCCGATGGCCACGGACATCTACCTTGAGCACTACTGGCGCAGGCCGCGGCTCGACCTGCTGCCCGGCGCGCTTCAGCCGCCGGTTTTCGACATGCGCGTCCATTCCGGCGATACCGGCGTTCGTCTGTTGCAGGAGATGCTAGGCCGTCTGGGCCAGCCCTGTGCTGTGGACGGTATCGTCGGTCCGCAGACCGCCGCAGCCGCCGGCCGCGCCGCCCGTCAGGCGGGGGAGGACCGGCTGGCGGAAAGCTATGGAATCGCGCGGCGCGACTATTACTATCGCCTCGCCGACAGGCGGCCCGCCAGCCGCAAATATTGCCTGGGCCGCGACGGGGGCAAGGGCGGCTGGATCGTCCGGGCGGAGGCGTTCCTGCCCGCGGCGCTGCATTACACCCCGGCCCAGCATCGCGCACGGGTGGCGGCATGGCGCTGACGCCCCGCGCAGGGCTGCGGGCGGTGGAGGCGCTGGGGGCGGCCGCCGCGCTCTTCGGTCAGATCGCCGCACGGGCGGCCGAACGGGGGGAGGATGTCCTGCTGCGCAAGCCAGGGGAACTTTCGCGCTATGACCGGATCGTCGACGGGCTGAACCGCCTGCCGCGCCCGCTTCTCGCGCTCGGAACGATCGGCCTGTTCATCCATGCGATGACGGACCCGGAGGCCTTTGCGCGGCGCATGACGGGTCTCGCTGCCGTGCCGGAGCCGCTGTGGTGGCTGCTGGGGGCGGTCGTGTCCTTCCACTTCGGCGCGCGCGAGGCGCATTATCTCCGCTCCTCCCGCCCCGCTCCGCCAAATGATGAGGGCTGACAGTGCGAGGGTCGGGGGACGCCACCGGGACGCGTGGACAGCCCCTTCCCCTGCCATCCCGCCGAAGTCTCCGCCCGCGCAAGAGCTGGATGCGGCCCTTCCCGTTGTGGCGGTGCAAAACCGGGTTGGCAGGCTCCTGAAGACGTTCTGAACCGTCGTGTTCATGCTCTGGAAATCGGGAAATGCGGCCCGGCAGTGATCCGAAATGTGCAGATTTCCGGCTGAATTTCGTCAGATCGTGACCGATTTCCGCTTCGGCACAGACCTGAAAGCCTTTTTCGGCAGCCTGTCAGGCGGTCAATGAATTGGGGGCGAACTGACCTGCCGAATTCCGCTTGGTGCTTGCTGACGCGCCATGCGGAGGGAGGGATTGGGGACAGTTTTACGGAGTCTGGTTCCCCCCGGTGACCTCTCCCTCCCGCGACATCACTCCCGCGACATCACTGCCGCGCGACCAGACTTCCGGGGGATTGGCGCGGCTGCGGACAGGGCATATGATCGGCAGCATGTTTGTAGAGCTTGGCCACTTCGCCCTCATCCTCGCCTTCATGGTGGCCATCCTGCAGATGGTCGTCCCCTTCGTGGGCGCGCAGAAGGGTTGGCGTGCGTGGATGGCGGTGGGGGAGCCTGCCGCCTCGGCGCAGTTCCTGCTGCTCGCCTTCTCCTTCGCCGCCCTGACCTATGCCTTCGTGACCTCGGATTTCTCGGTGCGGCTGGTGGTTGCCAATTCGCATACCGACAAGCCGATGCTCTACAAGGTCGCGGGCGTCTGGGGCAATCATGAGGGGTCGATGCTCCTCTGGGTGCTGATCCTTGCGCTGTTCGGGGCCTGCGCGGGCTGGTTCGGCGGCAATCTGCCCGACCGGCTCCGTGCGCGGGTTCTTTCGGTGCAGGCGGCGATCGGCGTGGCCTTTCTCGCCTTCATCCTATTCACCTCGAACCCGTTCCTGCGCCTTGCGGTGCCGCCCTTCAACGGGACGGACCTGAACCCGCTCTTGCAGGATCCGGGCCTCGCCTTCCATCCGCCCTTCCTCTACCTTGGCTATGTCGGGCTCTCCATGTCCTTCTCCTTCGCCGTCGCCGCGATGATCGAGGGCAAGGTAGATGCCGCCTGGGCGCGCTGGGTCCGGCCCTGGACGCTGGCCGCATGGCTTTTCCTGACCATCGGCATCGCGCTCGGAAGCTGGTGGGCCTATTACGAACTGGGGTGGGGCGGCTTCTGGTTCTGGGATCCGGTGGAGAACGCCTCCTTCATGCCGTGGCTGATCGCCGCCGCGCTGCTGCATTCCGCCATCGTGGTGGAAAAGCGGGAGGCCCTGAAAAGCTGGACGATCCTGCTCGCGATCCTCGCCTTCGGTTTCTCGCTCGTTGGCACCTTCATCGTGCGGTCCGGTGTGATCACCTCCGTCCATGCCTTTGCGTCGGATCCGACACGGGGCGTGTTCATCCTCGCCATCCTCGCGGTATTCGTGGGCGGTGCGCTCACCCTCTACGCCGCGCGGGCAGGGTCGATGCAGGCCAAGGGCATCTTCAGCCTCGTCAGCCGTGAATCCGCGCTGGTGGCCAATAACATCCTGCTGGCCGTCGCGGCCTTCGTGGTGTTCATCGGAACGATCTGGCCGTTGGTGGCGGAGCTTGCCTTCGGGCGCGTCCTTTCCGTCGGGCCGCCGTTCTTCGACGCCGCCTTCACCCCCTTCATGATCGTGCTGGCGCTAATCCTGCCGGCAGGCGCCCTCCTGCCGTGGAAGCGGGGAGAGATGCGGCGCGTCCTGCTTCCGCTGCGGGGCGCGCTGGCGCTGTCCGTGGCCATCGGGCTGCTGGTCTATGCGGTGCAGTCCGGGCATTCCGCGCTGGGGCCGATCGGCGTGGCGCTGGGCGTCTGGCTCATTCTCGGCGCGGGCGTGGACCTGTGGCAGCGCACGGGGCGGGAAGGGATCCGCCGCCGCCTTGGCCGCCTGACCCGCCTGCCGCGTGCCGACTGGGGCCGGGCGGTCGCGCATGGCGGCCTTGGCGTGACGTTCATCGGCATTGCCGCGATGCTCGCGTGGAATGTGGAAGATATCCGCGTCGTCCAGACGGGCGAAAGCTTTGAGGTCGGGCAATATACCATCACGCTCGACGGCGTCCGGCGGGTGCAGGGGCCCAACTTCCAGTCCACGACCGCCGATATGACGGTGCGGGAGGGGGGGCGTTTCATCGCCACCATGCACCCGGAGAAACGCTTCTACCCCGTCGCCGGAATGCCCACCACGGAGGCGGCGATCCACAACGGCTTCCTGCGCGACATCTACCTGGTCATCGGGGATCCGCAGACGGGCGGCGGCTGGGCCGTCCGCAGCTACATCAAGCCCTTTGCCAACTGGATCTGGGGCGGCGCCATCCTGATGTCTCTGGGCGGTTTGCTCAGCCTCACGGACCGGCGCTACCGCGTCGCGGCGGGGGCGCGACGGCAATCCCCGGCGGTGCAGGTCGCGGCGGAATGAGGGTTCTGCGCCTGCTGGTCGCGGTCCTGCTCCTTGCCGGTCCCGCCTTCGCCGTTCAGCCGGACGAGATGCTGTCCGATCCGGGGCTGGAGGCCCGGGCGCGGCACATCAGCCAGGGTCTCCGCTGCACCCAGTGCCGGAACGAGAATATCGACGAGTCGAATGCCGGCATCGCCCGCGACCTGCGCCTTCTGGTGCGGGAGCGGCTTCTGGCGGGCGAAAGCGACGCGCGAGTCATCGATTATGTCGTTGACCGCTACGGGGAATTCGTGCTGCTCCAGCCGACGGTGACCGGCATGAACTGGGTGCTGTGGCTTGCCGGCCCGGTGATGCTGCTGGCGGCGGGGGGCATCGCCTTTGCCTATGTCCGCCGCCGTGACTCCAGCCGGGAACAGCCCGAGCCGCTGACCGAGGCGGAGGCGGAGAAGGTGCGCCGCATCCTTGGAGAGTAGCGCCGGGTGACGCAAGGTTGGCCCTTCCGCGGGGCCTTGGCGTGGCTATGCTCCCCGTGCAAAGGGAGGCACTCATGACCTACGAAACCATTCTCTGGCACCAGCACGACGGCGTGGGCGTCATCACGCTGAACGATCCGCGTGCGATGAATGCGCTCTCCTCCCGCATGAGGAGCGAGATCCGCCGGGCGGTGCAGGAAGCGCCCTCCCTCGGTGCGCGGGTGCTGGTTCTGACGGGCGAGGGGCGGGCCTTCTGTTCGGGGCAGAACCTGACGGAGAGCGGTGATGGCCCGATGGATCTCGGCCGCGTTCTGCGCGAGGAATATGAGCCGATGCTACGCGCCATCGCGGATTGTCCGGTCCCGGTGATCGCTGCGGTGAACGGTGTCGCTGCGGGTGCGGGGGCCAATCTCGCTTTGGCGGCCGATGTGGTGATCGCGGCGGAAAGCGCGGTGTTTCTGCAGGCGTTCACCCGTATCGGGCTGATCCCGGATGCGGGCGGCACCTATTTCCTTCCCCGGCAGATCGGTTTCGCCCGTGCGATGGGGGCCATGCTCTTTGCCGATCCGGTCCCGGCGCGCAAGGCGGCCGACTGGGGCATGATCTGGGAAGCGGTGCCGGATGAGGAGTTCCGCTCGCACTGGGAGCGCCGCGCCATGCAGCTCGCCCTCGGCCCGAGCGCCGCTTTCGGCGCGGTCAAGCAGGCGCTGCGCCAGAGTCTCGACAACGACCTTCCCGCGCAACTTGCGCTGGAGGCGGAGCTGCAGGCGGCCTGCGGCAGGACAGCCGATTTCGTGGAGGGTGTTGCCGCCTTCCGGGAAAAGCGGCAACCGGTCTTCCGCGGCGCGTGAGCGAGCGCCGGGCAAGCCCGACGGCGGCTTTAAGCGACGGCGGGCTTCAAGGGACGGCGGGCTTCAAGCGCCGGAGGCCAGAGAACCGCCCGAACCGGCGCAATCCTTCAGCAGTTCCTTGGCGGACTGCCGAAAAAGACGGGCCTCTCCCCGGGCTTACGCCCAGAGAAAATCGGTTCGGGCACGCGCCAAAACTTGCGGTTTCCGGGGCGTTCCTCACCAATGTGAGGAAAGATCTGCGCCCCGGGGGCAGCCCCGGAACGCTTTTTCAGCAGCCTGTTGGCGGGGCCTACAGCCCCTCCAGCACCAGCGGCACGCTCACCGTTCCGCCGCCGCCCGGATGCGGGGGCAGGTTCGGCAGCCGTTGTGCATGGGCATTCAGCGACTGGTCGAGCCGCGCATCCCCGGTGGAACCACGCAGCGACACGGCAGTGATCCGCCCGCCTGCATCATGCTGAATGGTCATCATGACGGTCAGCGGCCTGCGGCTGGTGTTCCGCCACCGTTTCATGTGCCGCGCGACAACGGCATAGGCCCGGTCGCGCCACTTCTGCTCGACCTGTGCATTGCTGGCGCCCTGCGCGGCGCGGGGTGCGGCGGCAGCTTCGGCACGCGGGGCCTCTACACGGGGCGGGGCCTGTGTCTGCGGGGCGGGTGGCCGCGTGGTTGTGGCCTGACGGCGCTGTGGCCGCGGCGGGGGGGGTGAGGAGACCTGAGGCAAGGCGACCTCCGCCTGCTCGGCGACCGTGGGCAGTTCCTCCACCGGCTCGGGCGGGGGCGGCTCATCCATGATGGGCTGCGTATCGGGCGGAGTGATGTCCGGCGGCGGTGTCATCTCCGCCTGCTGGATCGGGTCGGTCACGGGGTCGGGCATGTCCTCCGCCTCGATCTCCTCCGGGGCCTGCGGCAGGTCGGGCGCGGCCTGCATCGCCATGGGGGAGTCGTCGGAGACCAGATCCTCCGGCGCGGCGAACATCTCCGGCGCGATGTCGATCACATAGGTTTCGGGCATGCCCGGCGGCGGCGGCGCGGTATGGTTCAGAAGATAGGCCGCGGCAGCCATGTGGACGCCGAGCACCAGCACCGCGCCCCCGGCCCAGAGCGACACTTCACCCAGCCGACGACCCGTTCCGATGGTGTCGGTCCAGTCGACATGGGCAGCGGTCATGGCTGCAACCCCGCGGGCGGTGTCGCAAAACTCTCCAGCCCGACCAGCGCGATCTTGAGATACCCTGCCTCGCGCAGCTTGTTCATCACTTCCATCAGGTCGCCATAGGCCACCGTCTTGTCGGCGCGCAGGAACACCCGCTGCTCGTGATCGCCGCCCGTGAACGTGTCCAGCGCCGCTTTCAGCCCGTCCTCCGTCACCGGATCGTTGCCGATCGACAGGCCGAGGTCCGACCCCACGGTGACGTAGAGCGGCTTGTCCGGCCGTTGTGCGGGCTGGGCGGTGGAGGCGGGCAGGTCAACCTTCACATCCACCGTGGCCAGCGGTGCGGCCACCATGAAGATGATGAGCAGTACGAGCATCACGTCGATGAACGGCGTGACGTTGATCTCATGCGCTTCGGGAAGGTCGTCGCCCTGATTTTCGCGGATGCCGCCTGCCATGGTTCACTCCGCCGCCTGACGGTGACGCAGGCCGCCGCGCCGCATGTTGCGGAAGTCGAGATCGCGGCTCACCAGCCGTTCGATCCCCGCCCCGGCATCGCCGAGCAGCGCACGGTAGCCGGTGATGGAGCGGGCGAACATGTTGTAGATCACCACGGCGGGAATGGCCGCGACCAGACCGATGGCGGTGGCCAGCAGCGCCTCGGCGATCCCCGGCGCGACGACGGCAAGGTTGGTCGTCTGCGATTCGGAAATGCCGATGAAGGAGTTCATGATCCCCCAGACCGTGCCGAACAGGCCGACAAAGGGCGCGATGGAGCCGACGGTGGCCAGAATGCCCGTGCCGCGCGATAGGCGGCGCCCGGCCTGAAGCTCGACCCGGCCGAGCAGGGAGGAGACGCGTTCCTTCAAGCCCTCGCCGCCCGCATCTTCGATCGCGGCTTCGGACCGCTGGTATTCTTCCTCGGCGGCGCGGAGCATGAAGGCGGCGGGATCCTTGCGGTTGCCCGCGGAGGCGCGCGCCTCCTCCAGCGTCTGCGCGCTGTAGATGGCCCGCAGGGCGCGGTTCGCGTTCCGCTTGGCGCCCGCGATCTCGAAAGCCTTGACCACGAGGATCGTCCAGCAGGCCAGCGAGGCAAGGGCAAGGCCGAGCATGACCCCCTTCACCACCATATCGGCGGCCATGAACATCCCCCAGGGGGAAAGGTCATGGGGCAGGGTATCGGCGGGGATCGCCAGCATCTCCGGCGCAAGCGTTTCCGCGGACCCGGTGTCGGACGGGATGCCCGCGTCTGCCGCAGCGTCCGCCGCCGCAGCGTCCGTCGCTGTGCCGTCCGTCGAGGAAGGCGTCAGGGCGGGCGCGGCTGCTGTCTCCGGCGTGACAGCCGAGGGGGCGTCGGACGCACCATCAGCCGGCGTCGCGGGGGCACCCGCTTCTGGCGCCGCTCCGGTGGGGGAGGGCGCGGCTGCAGGCGCGCTTTCTGCGGCGGGGGCACCGCTGCCCTCCCCGGTGGGAAGCGCGGGGGCAGAGGGCGCAGTGATTTCCGGGGCCTGTGGCTGGACCTGCGGCTGCGGCGCGTCCTGCGCCATCGCACCACTGGAAAGAAGGGCGAAGGCGACGGCAGCGCCTGCTGCCCGGCTCAACTTGGTCTTCGACGGGGCTTTCAGCATGATGCAGATTCTTTTTGTCAACTTTTCCCGCCCCTCCATACGCCCGTGTTTCAAAAGTTGCACCCCTAAAACTGCCAGAAATACCCGGAAATGAAAGAGGCCGCCCGGAAGGGCGGCCTCGGCAGGCGGTTTGATGCGATCAGCGCGACTTGATATCGCTGTAATCGCGGGCCGTCGCGCCCACATAAAGCTGGCGCGGACGGCCGATCTTCAGTTGCGGATCGGAGATCATCTCCTTCCACTGGGAGATCCAGCCAACCGTGCGGGACAGCGCGAAGATCGGCGTGAACATCGCGGTCGGGAAGCCCATCGCCTCGAGGATGATGCCGGAGTAGAAGTCCACGTTCGGATAGAGCTTCTTCTCGATGAAGTAGTCATCCTCCAGCGCGATGCGCTCCAGTTCCTTGGCGACCTGCAGCGTCGGGTTGTTCTCGACCCCGAGCAGGCCGAGCACCTCGTCGGCGCTCTCCTTCATCACCTTGGCGCGCGGGTCGAAGTTCTTGTAAACCCGGTGGCCGAAGCCCATCAGGCGGAACGGATCGTTCTTGTCCTTCGCCTTGGCAATGTATTCCGGGATCTTGTCCACCGTGCCGATCTGGCGCAGCATCTCCAGCGCCGCCTGGTTCGCGCCGCCATGCGCCGGACCCCAGAGACAGGCGATGCCTGCCGCGATGCAGGCGAACGGGTTCGCGCCCGAAGACCCGGCCAGACGCACCGTGGAGGTGGAGGCGTTCTGCTCGTGATCGGCGTGCAGCATCATGATCCGGTCGAGCGCTTTCGCGAGGATCGGGTTGACCTTGTACTCCTCCGCCGGGACGGCAAAGCACATGTAAAGGAAGTTCGATGCGTAATCGAGGTCGTTCCTCGGATACACGAACGGCTGGCCGATGGAATATTTATGCGCCATCGCCGCGATGGTCGGCAGCTTCGCGATCAGCCGGATGGCGGCCACTTCCCGCTGCCACGGATCGTTGATGTCGGTGGAGTCGTGATAGAAGGCGGACATGGCGCCCACGACGCCGACCATGGTCGCCATCGGATGCGCGTCGCGGCGGAAGCCGCGGAAGAAGTTGGTCATCTGCTCATGCACCATGGTGTGGCGCGTGACCAGCGTCTCGAAATCGGCGAGTTGCTTGGCGGTCGGCAGCTCTCCGTAGAGCAGCAGGTAGCAGACTTCGAGGTGATGCGACTCGGCGGCCAGTTGCTCGATCGGGTAGCCGCGATACAGAAGCTCGCCCTTGTCGCCGTCAATGTAGGTGATCGTGGATTCGCAGGCCGCGGTCGAGGTGAAGCCCGGATCGAAGGTGAACACGTCGCCCTGCGCGTACAGCTTGCGGATATCCAGCACGTCCGGGCCGAGTGTTGGCGACATGATCGGCAATTCGATGGTCTTGCCTTCGAATGTCAGCGTCGCCTTCTTGCTCGTCTCTGCCATGTCAGCCATCTTCGTCCCTTTCATGCTCCGGCGGGGATGCCGGTTGTCTTGGAAGCCCGGTGGCGGCTCAGGAAGCCGCATCCTCCAGGCGGGAAATTGTCTCGTCGCGACCGATGACAAGCATCATGTCGAAAACGCTCGGCGAAAGCATGCGCCCCGCCAGAGCCGCACGCAAGGCCGGGGCAACCTTGCCCAGTCCCAGTCCGCGCGCTCCGGCGACCTCCGCCACCGCCGCTTCGAGTGTATGCCGCTCCCAGGGTGTGGTCCGCAAGAGCGCAGCCGTATCCCGAAGTATACCGCGCGCATCATCGGTCAGAGCGGCTTCCGCGGCGTCATCCCGCGAAATCGGATGTTCGATCAGAACAAATCTTGCCTTCTCAATGAGATCGACAAAGGTCTTCGCACGATCCTTGAGTGAATACATCGCTTGCAGCAGGCCGCTGCGCTGTTTCTCCGTCAGGGGTGGTTCGTCGGCCGCGGCAAGGTATGCCTCTATTTCGGGCACAAGTTCTTCGTCCGGCGTGGCGGCGATATGCTGGCCGCAGATGTTCTCCAGCTTCTTGAAATCGAGTCGCGCAGGCGCGCGGCCGATCCCCGGGAGGTCGAACCATTCCAACGCCTGCGCCGTGGTGAAGAACTCGTCATTGCCATGACTCCACCCGAGCCGCGCAAGATAGTTGCGCATGCCCGCGGCGGGATAGCCCATTGCCTGATATTCCTCCACCCCCAGCGCGCCGTGACGCTTGGAGAGCTTCTTTCCGTCCGGTCCGTGGATGAGCGGGATATGCGCCCAGACCGGCACCTCCCAGTCCATCGCGCGGTAGATCTGCGTCTGCCGCGCGGCATTGTTCAGGTGGTCGTCGCCGCGAATGACATGGGTCACGCCCATGTCGTGATCGTCCACCACCACCGCCAGCATGTAGGTGGGCGTGCCGTCGGAGCGCAGCAGCACCATGTCGTCGAGCTGATCGTTGCGGAAGGTCACCTCGCCCTGCACAGCATCCTCCACGACGGTCGTCCCTTCGCGGGGCGCCTTCAGGCGGATGACATAGGGGCCGTCGGGCCAGGTCGCCGGGTCGGCATCGCGCCAGGGCGACAGAAAGAGCGTGGAGCGTCCCTCCGCCCGCGCGGCTTCCCGGAAGGCTTCGATCTCCTCCTGCGTGGAGTAGCAGCGATAGGCGCAGTCGCGCGCCATCATCTCATGCGCGACTTCCGCGTGACGGTCGCGCTGCTCGAACTGGCTCACGGCATCGCCGTCCCAGTCGAGGCCGAGCCATGTCAGGCCGCGGAGGATCGCCGCCGTCGCCTCGGGCGTGGAGCGTTCGCGGTCCGTATCCTCGATACGGAGCAGGAACCGGCCCCCGCGCCCGCGGGCATAGAGCCAGTTGAACAGGGCCGTCCGCGCACCGCCGATATGCAGGTAACCGGTGGGCGAGGGGGCGAAACGGGTGACAACCGGGCGGGCGGCGGACATGCGCGGGGCCTTTCGGAATTAACCATTCAGAAACCATGTCTGCGTTATGGCTTCGGCGTCTCTGTAGGCAATCGGCCGGGGGAGGGCAAGCCGCGCGCGATGGCGATCTTGGACGAGGGACAGCAACCACGTGGCTCCACGCGGAACGGAGAGGGCACTTCGCGGCGTATTCTGGCGCTTCTGGGCCTTCCGCTGGAGGGACTTGCGCGGGCACGGGGGCGGCTGTTCCCCTTCGTCCCGGTGCTGCTGGGCCTTGGCATCGCGTGGTATCTGGCGCTTCTCCGGGAGCCGTCTCACGCCTTTGTCTGGGCGGCGGTGATTCTCTGCGCCGTCTCCGCGGGGCTCTGGTTCCGGGGGCCGCACCGCTGGCGGCCCGTGGCAGCGGTGCCCTGCCTCGTGCTGGCGGGGTTCCTGCTGATCCTGCTTCGCACCCATATGGTCGCAGCACCCGTGCTCTCCTTCCGCTACTACGGCCCTGTCGAAGGGCGTCTCGTGGAGATCGACCGTTCGGGAAGCGACCGTCTCCGCCTGACGCTGGATCAGGTGACTCTGGCCCGCATGGCGCCCGACCGGACGCCGGAGCGGGTGCGCGTCTCGCTGATGGAGGAGCCGGGGCGTGCCCTCGCGCCCGGAACGCGGATCATGCTCACCGGCCATCTCTCCCCGCCGGGCCGCCCGACGGAGCCAGGCGGCTTCGACTTCCGCCGCACCGCCTGGTTCGAGCGGCTGGGCGCCGTGGGCTACAGCCGGACGCCGGTGATGACGGTGGCCCCCTCGCAGAATGACCTCGGCCTGCTGATAGACCGTATCCGCATGACGCTTTCCGCCGGTATCCGCGCGCATATTCCGGGCGATGCCGGGGGTTTCGCCGCGGCCGTGACCACGGGCGACCGCTCCGGTATTTCCGCCGCCGCGAATGATGCGATGCGGGATTCCAACCTCTCTCATCAGCTTTCGATTTCCGGCATGCACATGAGCATGCTGGCCGCCTTCATCTTTGCCGTGGTGCGGCGCGGGCTGGCATTGATGCCGGGCGCGGCGCTGCGTCTGCCGACCAAGAAGATCGCCGCCGCGATCGCGCTTGCGGCCTCCGCTTTCTATCTCGCGCTCGCCGGGCGGGATGTGGCGACGGAGCGTGCCTTCGTCATGGTGGCCGTCATGCTGATCGCGGTGATATGCGACCGGCGCGCCATTTCGCTCCGCTCCATCGCGTTGGCCGGGGTGATCGTGCTCCTGCTGCGGCCCGAGAGCCTAACCAATGCCGGGTTCCAGATGTCCTTCGCCGCAACCACGGCGCTCGTCATCGCCTTCGGCTGGATTTCCGGCAGGGCCCGCCCCTGGCCACGGTGGAGCGACGGGACGATCATGCTGCTCTTTTCCTCCTCCGTGGCCGGGGGTGCGACGATGCCGTTCACCGCAGCGATCTTCAATCGGGTGGTGAATTACGGCTTGCTCGCCAATCTGCTGGCCAGCCCGCTGATGGGGGTGCTTGTCATGCCGTTTGCCGTGGTTGCGCTGCTGCTCGCGCCGCTGGGGCTTGAGACGGCTCCCCTGTGGCTGGTCGGGCTGGGGTCGCAGGGCGTTCTCCGCGTGGCGGAGACGGTGGCCGGTCTTGACGGAGTGGTTTCCGCGGTTCGGATCCCGCCGCCCGGAGCGCTGCCGCTGGTTGTGGTGTCCCTCCTCTGGCTCACCCTCTGGCCCGGGCCGTCGCGATGGGCGGGCATGGTGCCCTTGGTGATGGGGGGCTGGCTTTTCTGGCACGGTGCGGCTCGCCCGCTCGTACTGATTTCGGAGAGCGGCACCGTCTCCGGCCTCCTCACCGCAGAAGGCCGGGTGCTGTCGCGCGGGCGGGGCGATGCCTTTGCGGTGACCGGCTGGCTGCAGCGGGATGGCGATCTCGCAAGTGCCGAAGTCGCCGCGCGGCGACCGGGTATGGCGCGTGACGGGAGTGTCGTCCGGTATCGCGCCGCAGATCGGGAGATCGTCCATATCACCGGGCGAGGTGCCGCTGACCTCGTCCAAGAGAACTGCCGCGATGGGGCCCTTCTCCTCACCTCCATTCGCTTGCCGGACGGGACATCGCCATTGCGTCAAGGCGCGTGCGACATCATCGATGGAGCGTCGCTCGAACGATCGGGGGCGCTGGCGCTGCACGCGAACGGAGGCGTCCTGCGCATCCTGAGTGTCGCCGAGGCGAGCGGGGACCGTATTTGGACCCGGCCTGCAAAGCATTGAGCTGCCAGCATTCACCGCTTTCGCCCCTCCCTACTTGACCAGCAATTCCGCGTGCAGCGCTCCCGCCGCATTGATGCTCTTGAGGATGTCGATCATGTCCCGCGGACCGACCCCCAACGCATTGAGGCCCGCGACGACATCCGACAGCGATGTGGAGGCGGAAACCTCCGCCAGCCCGACACCCGGTTGCTCCTCTATCGAGGCGGAGGACCGCGGCACGATCACCGTCTCGCCCCGTGCGAACGGGTTGGGCTGCACGACGAGCGGGGCTTCCTCCACCCGCAGGGTCAGATTGCCCTGCGCGACAGCGACGCGGGAGATGCGGACATCCTGTCCCATCACGATCGTGCCGGAGCGTTGATCGACGACGACGCGCGCGCGCTGCTGCGGCTCCACCATAAGCGCCTCGATACGGGTCAGCACATGTGCGGCAGATGCCATGCGTGTCCCGGCGATATCCAACGCCACCGTACCCGAATCCAGCATTCGCGCCACCGGGCGACCGAAGTCGCCGTTGATCGCCGCCTCGATCCGCGCAGCCGTTGTGAAATCGGGCGCGCGCAGGGCAAGCCGAAGCGCCTCCAGATCACCCAGTTCGAAGCCGATCTCCCGCTCCACGCGGCCGCCGCCCGGAATGCTGCCGGCCGTCGGGACGCCCTCGGTCACGCTGGCGGCCTGACCCGCCGCGACTGTGCCGCCGGCTATGATGGTTCCCTGCGCGACGGCGTAAATCTGCCCATCCGCCCCGTTCAGCGGGGTCATCACCAGCGTTCCGCCCAAGAGGCTCTTTGCATCCCCGATGGTCGAGACGGTGACATCTATCCGCCCCCCCGCGCGAGCAAAGGGGGGAAGCTCTGCGGTGACCAATACCGCGGCGACGTTCTTGGGGCGAAATTGCTCACCCGTCACGTTCACGCCAAGCCGTTCGAGGATATTGGTCATGATCTCTTCGGTGAAGGGCGAGTTTCTAAGCCCGTCTCCAGTCCCGTTGAGCCCGACAACCAGCCCGTAGCCGACGAGGTCATTGCCGCGGACGCCGTCGAACTCCACAAGATCCTTGATGCGGATCGGCCCTGCGGTTGCGGACAGGGAGAGGATCAGACCGGCGAGCAGAAAGGCGAAGAAACGGATCATCGCAGATAATTCGTCAGTGTGAGCGAGGAAAGGCGGCCTGTAAGCTCATAGAGCAGTTCGAGTTGCTTCTGTGTGGCGTCGAGGTCGATCGCGGCCTCATACGGATCGACACCGGCGATTTCCACCAAACGCGCTTTCGTAGCCGTTTCCTCGGCCGAGTTGCGCGTTCGCACCGCGTCGATACGGGCCTCTGTCGTGCCAAGATCTGCCGCTGCAGCCACGATGCCATCCGTCGCTTCCGACATGCGAAGCGCGGCGAGACCGATCATGGCACCGCTCTGGGCATCAGGAAGGGTGGCGGAGAGCGCGCCGAGAGCCAAGGCTTCCAACGTCTGCCGGAAGGCCGGAGCATCTGCACGAAGAGACAGGCTGACCGCTTCTCCCGCGCCGATGGGCACCGGGCTCCGGGGTTGGCTGTCGCCAAGGTAGTAATTGGCGGGCGTGTCGAACCAGCCGGAAACCGTCGCCGCGATATCTGACGCGGTCTGTGCTCCCGATACCGAGATCGCGTCCGCGAGACCCGCGAGAATTTCCGCCGCCTCCTTGATCGCAGGGCCCGCCGCCGCCGCGCCGCCGAATACGGGCTGACCGGAGGACTGCATGTTGATGGTCGATACGGCAGTCCCGAAACGCGCGTGAAGATCGTTCGCGACCGCGCGTCGCGATGCAGGGTCTTCCGTGCTCGACGCAAGGATGGCGGACTGCCTGCCGGATTCCAGGGATTCCTTCAGAGAAGTGAGCGACTCCTGCATTGTTGCGGCCGATAGGGCGGCCTCTGTCGCCGTTGTGCGCCAGGCGGCAAGGCTCGCCAATCTGGTGTTCAGGCGGCTGTCCAGGCGGTGGTCACCCCCAAGGCGTGTGGACCTGTCGGTCGGAGCCCCGGTTGTCGCCTCCTGCATGGCGCGTGAAAGCGCTTTCTGCGTCGCTCCCGTGGATTTTCGCAAGGCAAGGCTGCGGGCCAGATCCCCGATTCCCATTCCACCCATCATCAGCGTATCCCCAGCAGCGTTTTCATCATCTCGTCAGCGGCCTGAAGGACACGTGCATTGGCCGCAAATGCCTGCTCCATCAGGAGCAGCTTTTGCACCTCCTCGTCGGAGTTGACGCCCCGCGCGGCTTCGGCACTGCGGAGCTGGTCACTTCGCGCGGTTCTGAAACTCGCCTCCATCTCCGCCGAGAGACGGCGGGTAGCCACGCCGGAGAGAAGAGCGGCCGCGCTTTCCGTCAGGGGCTTTTCCTTTTCCATCGCGGTTGAGAGAGCAATAAGTCCGCCCGCGTCACCTGGCCGCTCTGTCGTGGTGCCTGCGCCGTTCCGGATGCGCCACAACTCCCCTCCCTGATCGGGATCGTAATCAGCGGCTATGACCAACCGGCTCGCCAGCCCTGCGCCGCCGGTACCGGAGGCGTCCTGAAAAAGACCCGCGCCATCCGGGGCGAGGGTCTTTGCCGCGGCATCGAACCTGGCGATCAAATCGCCTGCAAGCGCATCCGCCTCACTCTGCAACGCGGGGGCGAGTTGATCGCGGATGGTCAACTGTGCCGCGATCCTGCCCTCGCCGACCCTGCCTCCGGCACCAAGGGACAGCGGCTTCCCGTCCAGTGTGACGCCGGAGAGAAGGCCGTTTTCGACCGTCGTGGCAGCCGTTACGTCCCCTGCGGGTGAGAAGCCCAGTTTGGCAACCCTTGAGCCTTCCAGCAGGGTCGTTCCGTCGCTGAGGTGAAGCGATATACGGCCGTCATCCTGCAGCGTCTGGCGCACCGGAAGGGCATCGGCGATACCATCGACGAGCCTTTGCCGCTCATCGAGAAGGGTGTTGATATCACTGCCGCGGGCAGCCCCGGCAACGACGGCACGGTTCAATTCGTCGATCCGCGACAGGTTGGCATTCACCATCCCGACATCTGCCGCGAGCTTCTGATCGGCGGCAGCACGTGCCTCCTGCGCAGCCTGTCCGATGCCGTTGATCTTGCCGGCGAGCGCCTTTGCCGCCGACAGCACATCCGCCAACCGGCTTTCGGAGGAAGGCAGGCTGGAGGCCGTGGCCAGGGTGGCGCCAAGCCGTGCGACCCTGGCAGAGAGCGAATCGCCGGAGTCACTGGTGCCGATGCTGTCCTCCAACGCCTTCAGGAAGGCGGCTTCCACCCCCGTGCCCGCGGCCTCAGACTGAGCTTTCAGCCGCTGGAGCGTCAGCGCAGGGTCAACGTCCCGCAGGACGGCCGTGACCCTGACGCCGGTTCCGGCATTGCCGGCGATGTTCGAGACGACGACCTCCTGCCGGCTGTAACCCGGGGTCAGGCTGTTCGCGAGGTTGGCCGACACCACGCCCGTCGTGCGACCGACGACGGACAGCCCGCTCGCAGCATTTGAAAGAGCCTGGGAAATGCTCATCGGGTTTACCGTTTGATGTTCGTGGTTTCCTGCAGCATCTCATCCACGGTCTGAATGACCTTGGCGTTGGAGGAATAGGCCCGCTGGGTCTGAATGAGCTGCGTCAACTCGCTTGCGACATCCGTAGCCGACTCTTCCCGAGCAAAGCCTGTCACACCGCCGACCGGCCCCTTGCCCGCGTCCCAGAGAAACATCGGACCACTTTGCGAAGACAGCCGGAATGTCTGGTTGCTGCCTGCCTGCAGACCGTTCGGGTTGGGAACGTCGATCACGGGCACCTGGTAAATCGTGCGGGTGCTGCCGTTGTCGTAGATCGCGTTCAGCCTGCCGTCGGCGGTGAATTCGACGGAGGCGAGGTTGCCGACCGGAGAGCCGTCTTTCTCGCTGGGGCGGGTTGCGAACGTGTCCGACAGTTGGGTCAGCCCGCTGTTCGAGCCGAGAGTGCCGATCCCGATGGCGATGCTGCCGCTTGCCGTCGTCAGGTTGAGCTTGCCCGTCGCCGCATCGTAACCGGGCGTGTTCACGCCGCCCGTCACGGCGACGGAGGCAAGGGTGCCGCCCTTGGCCGCCGTATCGTCGAAGGTCAGTTCGAAAATGCCGATGTCCGCTCCGCTCGCCTCGTTATGGACCGTCATCGTCCACTGGTTCGGCGTCGTGGTGGAGGGGGTGTAGGTGACTTTCAGCCCTTCCGTAGTGCCGAGGTTGCCGAAGTATTCGACCGACATCTCATAAGGCTCCCCCGTTGCCCCGGGACCGGTTGCGGTGGCGGGCAGGTTGGCGCCGAGGGTGATGTTCTTCGTCGGGTTGCCGACATACTGGTTGGCCGTGATCTGAATCGGTTGAAGCGCGGCCTCGGAATCCCGCGGATAGGTGGGGATCGTCCCGTCGGGATTGGCCGGCCAGCCGAGCAGGACGAGGCCCGAGCTCGTCGTGAGGTAGCCGTTCTGGTCTGCACGGAACGAGCCTGTGGTGGCAAGCATCAAGGGTGTGTCGCCCGACCCGATGGAGGCAGTGGAGGAGACGGGCAGGAAGCCGCGTCCGCTTACCGCGATGTCGGTGGCGTTGGACGTCCCGACGAGGCCGCCCCGCTGATCGACCACGCGGCCCGTCGTCGCACGAACGCCCCCGGCGGAAAAACTGGCCGCGCCCGCCGTGCCGGAGCCGATGACCATGGAGAGGAAATCCGCCTCCGCCCGCTTGTAGCCATAGGTGCCGGAGTTCGCGATATTGTCCGAGATCGTCGCGAGCCGCACGGCATTCGCGTTGAGCCCGGCCACGCCCGCGTTGAGTGAGGAGGATATGGACATTCTGATGCCTTTCGAGGTTCGGATTCGGATGTCGTTGTCCGACTTTTGCTTTCAGGGGCTTAAGAACCCGCTAACGCGTGTCATTTTTTACGCAGAAGGATGATCTCCACCCGGTTGTTGCGGGGGGAGGCCCGATCTGCGGCGGCGGGGCGACGGTCTGCATGGCCCGTAACCCGCTGCAGACGCGCGGCGGGAAAGCCTGCGTCCTCCATAAGACGGCGCGCGGCGTCGGCGCGGGCCGTCGTCAGGTCCCACACGGGGTTCCGCGCGAGCGGCAGGGGATAGCTGCGCACATGCGCCTCCACCGCGACAGGATTGCGCGATTGCAGATAGACGGAGGCCACGACGCCGGTGAGATCGCGCAGGAGGGGGGTCGGCGTGGCCGATTCCGGCTCGAACAGCGCGGCGCCGTCCGTGTCGAAAAGCTCCACGATCAACCCCTCGTCGCTGACACGCGTGGCGAGGTGGATGAGCTTGCTGCGGAGGGTGAGGCTGTCGCCGGTGCGGCCCTGAAGCAGCGCCTCCATTCCCTCGCGCGCGCGCTGAATGTCCGTGTCCAGCGTCACGCCGTTGACGCCGCGCGCCTGCCGCTCGCGCATCGCGCGGCTTTGCGAGGCCCCGGTGCCGTTGTGGACCAGCGTATCCTCGGAAAAGATGCTGTCACCGCCGAAGGCGCCGTCTCCGCCGCCGGAGACGCGATTGACGGGGATGGTCGGGTTGAAATAGTCGGCGATGCCCTTGCGCTGCTTCTCCGTCGTGGCGTTGAGCAGCCACATGAGCATGAAGAAGGCCATCATCGCGGTCACGAAATCCGCATAGGCCACCTTCCAGGCGCCGCCGTGGTGACCCCCGGCGACGATCTTCTTGCGCTTGATGATGATCGGGCGCTTGTCGTTCTGCATGGCTCGCCTCCCTGACCCGGCGAGACTAGCCGCACCGGGTTAAGGAGGCGCTAACGCAGCGATCAGACGACGCGGACGTCCAGGACGCCCAGGCCCTCGATGGCGGCGGTCATCACCTGGCCCCGCTGAACGGCGCCGACGCCAGCCGGCGTGCCGGTCATGATGAGATCACCCGGAGCCAGTTCGAACAGACCGGACAGATGCGCGATCACATCGGCAACGGACCAGATCTGATCGGCCAGATCCCCGGACTGGCGAAGCTCCCCGTCCACCTTCAGCGTGATGGCGCCGTGATCCGGGTGGCCCACCTCGGCCACGGGGTGAAGTGGGGACACCGGCGCGGAGTGGTCCGCGGCCTTTGCAGCCTCCCACGGGCGACCGGCCTTCTTCGCCTCCGCCTGAAGGTCGCGGCGGGTCATGTCGAGGCCGATGGCATAGCCATAGACGTGATCCAGCGCCTCGGCCGCGGGGATGTCGCGCCCGCCTTTCGCCAGAGCGACGACCAGCTCGACTTCATGGTGCAGGTCGGCGGTGCGGGAGGGGTAGGGGAAGACGCCCTCCGTCGTCAGGTTGTCGGGATTCTTCTGGAAGAAGAACGGCGGCTCCTTGCCTGAATGGCCCATTTCGCGCGCGTGTTCGGCATAGTTGCGCCCGACGCAATAGACGCGGCGGACGGGGAAAAGCGCGGTCTCCCCCGCGACGGGCAGGGTCACGGGGCGCGGCGCGGGGATCACGTAGGTGTCGGGCATGAGGAACTCCGGTCGGTTGCAGGCCGTTGGTAGCCCCATCGACCCGCGCGCGCCAGAGCGGCGTCAGACGGAAAGGAAGTCCTTGACGAACGGTGTGGCGGGACGGGCGCGAATGTCGCCGGGGCGGCCGATCTGCTCGATCCGGCCCATGGACATGACGACCACCAGATCGGCCAGTTCCATAGCCTCCTCCTGATCGTGGGTGACGAAGACGGAGGTGACGCCGGTCGCGTCGTGGATCTCGCGCAGGCCATGGCGGAGCTCCCGACGGACACGGGCGTCCAGCGCGCCGAAGGGTTCGTCCAGCAGCAGCATCCGCGGCTCGATGGCCAGCGCACGCGCCAGCGCCACCCGCTGCCGCTGGCCGCCTGAGAGCTGGCTCGGGTAGCGTTTGCCGATGTCGGGAAGCTGGATCAGTTCCAGCAGCTTCGTCACGCGCCGGCGGATTTCCTCGTTGGAGGGCCGGGTCTTGCGGGGGCGGGCGCGCAGGCCATAGGCGATGTTCTCGAACACCGTCATGTGGCGGAAAAGCGCGTAGGACTGGAAGACGAAGCCCGCGCGCCGCTCCTGCACCGAAAGCCCCGTCGCATCCACCCCGTCGAAGAGCACCCGGCCCGAGGTCGGGTATTCCAGCCCGCCCAGAATGCGCAGGAGCGTCGTCTTGCCGGAGCCGGAGGGCCCGAGAAGCGCCACCAGTGCCCCCGTGGGAATGGAGAGGCTGACGGGATGCAACGCCGTCGTTCCGTCAAAGGTCTTGGCGATTTCGTCGATCTCGATATGCATGATCGGCCTCTCAATGGCGGAGCGTGGCGGCGAGCTGATCGGCATAACGCCACTCCAGGAAGGATTTGAGCGCAAGGGTGAGAAGCGCAAGAAGCGTCAGAAGCGCCGCCATGGAGAAGGCCGCGACCGACAGGTATTCGTTGTAGAGCATCTCGATGGTGATCGGCATCGTGGCGGTCTGGCCGCGGATCTTGCCGGAGACGACGGCGACCGCGCCGAATTCCCCCATCGCACGGGCATTGCAGAGCAGAACGCCGTAGAGCAGCGCCCAGCGGATGTTCGGCAGCGTGACCGTCATGAAGGTCCGCCAGCCGGAGGCACCCAGCGTCAGGGCGGCTTCCTCCTCATCCTTGCCCTGCTCGATCATCACCGGGATCAGTTCCCGCGCAACGAAGGGGAAGGTGACGAACATCGTTGCCAGCACGATCCCCGGCAGGGCGAACACGATGGGAAAACCGTGCGCCACGAGCCATCCGCCGACAAGGCTGTTCGCCCCGAACAGCAGCACGAGGCAAAGCCCCGCCACCACGGGCGAGACGGAAAACGGCAGGTCGATCAGCGTGATGAGGAAGGCCTTGCCCGGAAAATCGAACTTGGTGATCGCCCAGGCGGCAGAGACGCCGAAGACCGCGTTCAGCGGCACCGAGATCGCCGTGACGATGAGCGTGAGCCGGATCGCCGACCACGCATCCGGGTTGGACAGGGAGGTGACCGCCGCGAACCAGCCGCGTGCCAGCGCCTCGGAAAACACCACCACCAGCGGTGCTACGAGCAGCACCGCCAGCACCCCGAGCACAAGGACGGTCAGCCCGGCGCGGAAGGCCGGGCTTTCGTTGGCGGGGTCGCGAAAACGGCTTTGCGGGGGGGAGTGAGACCCGGACCGGGCGGATATGTCAGACATGGCCGCTTCTCCTCCGGCTCCAGATCTGGATGATGTTGATGAGGAACAGCATGGCGAAGGCGATCAGCAGCATGGCGATGCCGATGGCCGCCGCCCCGTCATAATCGAACTGCTCCAGCCGGATGACGATGAGCAGGGGGGCGATCTCCGTCTTCATCGGCAGGTTGCCGGCGATGAAGATGACGGAGCCGTATTCACCCACCGCCCGCGCCAGCGAGAGCGCGAAGCCGGTCAGCGCGGCGGGCAGCAGCACCGGAAGCACGACGCGGCGGATCGTGTAGAAGCGGGAGGCGCCCAGCGTGGCGGAGACCTCCTCCCACTGGCGGTCCACTTCCTCGATCACCGGCTGCACGGTGCGGACGACGAAAGGCAGTCCCACGAAGACAAGCGCGATGAAAATGCCGATCTGTGTATAGGCGATGCGGGTGCCGAAATACTCCACCGCCAATGCCCCGAAGGCCCCCTTGGGCGCGTAGAGAGCGGTGAGCGCGATCCCCGCCACCGCCGTCGGCAGGGCAAAGGGCAGGTCCACGGCAGCATCTATGAGCCGCCGCCCCGGAAAGCGGTAGCGCACAAGCACCCAGGCCAGCAGCACCCCGAACACAAGGTTGAACAGCGCGGCGTAGAGCGACAGCCGGAACGACAGCAGGAGCGCCGCGAGAACGCGGGGCTCGGTCGCCACCGACCAGACATTCGCCGGCCCGTAGCTGGCGCCCCGGAGAAGCAGGGCGCCGATGGGCAGCAGGACGATGATCGACAGCATCGCCAGCGTCACCCCCATCGACAGGCCGAACCCCGGTATCGGGGATCGGCGGAGAGCGGTGCGGCGCATCATTTCGCGCTGTAGATCTGGTCGAAGATGCCGCCGTCGGCGAAATGCGTGGCCTGTGCCTTTTTCCAGCCGCCGAAATGCTCGATGGTCACGAGATCGAGTTTCGGGAAGCGCGCCACGTCTTCGGGATCGGCCTTCGACGTGTCCCATGCCCGGTAGTAGTTCTTCGCCGCGATGGCCTGCGCCTCCGGCGAATAGAGCCAGTTCAGGTATTCGGTGGCCAGCTTGCGCTGCGCGTCGGACTTGATGTTGCCCTCCACCAGCGCCACGGGCGGCTCTGCGAGGATGGAGAGCGAGGGCACGACGATCTCGAACTCACTGGGGCCAAGCTCCTCCAGCGCGAGGTAGGCCTCGTTCTCCCAGGCGAGCAGCACATCGCCCAGACCGCGCTGGGCGAAGGTGGTGGTGGAGCCGCGCGCGCCGGTGTCGAGCACGGGGACATGGGTGAAGAGCTGCTTCACGTAATCTTGCGCCTTCGCCTCGTCGCCATAGGTCTTTTCGGCCCAGGCCCAGGCGGCGAGGTAGTTCCAGCGCGCCCCGCCGGAGGTTTTCGGATTGGGGGTGATGACCTCCACCCCGTCCTTCACCAGATCGCCCCAGTCGCTGATCCCCTTGGGGTTGCCGGCGCGGACGAGGAACACGATGGTGGAGGTGTAGGGCGAGGAATTGTGCGGCAGCTTCCCCTGCCACTCTGCCGGGAGCTTGCCCGTCCGCTCCGCAATCGCGTCGATGTCGGCGGCAAGCGCCAGCGTCACCACCTGCGCGTCCAGCCCGTCGATCACCGCCCGCGCCTGTGAGCCGGAGCCGCCGTGAGAGGTGGATATCTGCGCCGCGGGGTTGCCCTGTTCGGCCCAGTGCCTGGCGAAGGCATCGTTATAGGCCCGGTAGAACTCCCGCGTCGGATCGTAGGAAACGTTCAGGAGGGTGCTCTGGGCCAGCGCCGGCCCGGCCAGCCAAAGGGAGGCCGCAACGGCCGCCGCTGCCTTGAAGGCGAGGAAAGGCTTCATCTGTCTTCTCCCGTTGGTCCGGGCATTTGCCACGGGACCGGTTGACACCATAATCACGACAGACATTATCGTTATTTTCAATGGTGGCGTTGTTTCGATTTCGCCGGGTCTTGGAGAATATGTTTCTCTGTGTGGGGAAGAAAATGGACCTGATCGACAGAAAGATTATCAGTGAGCTTCAAAAGGACGCGACCCTGCCCATCGCCCAGATCGCCGATCGGGTGGGCCTGTCGCAAACCCCTTGCTGGAAACGGATTCAGAAGCTCGAACAGTCCGGCGTGATCCTGCGGCGGGTGGCGCTGATGGACGGGATGAAGATCGGCTGTGCGCTCACCGTTCTGGTGGGGATCGAGGCCCCCGACCATTCCGCCGAATGGAGGGAGCGATTCGCCGCCGCCGTCAGCGCGCTGCCGGAAGTGATGGAGGTGCTGCGCATGGCGGGGGACATGGACTACCTCCTTCGTGTTGCCGTCTCCGACATGGCGGCCTATGACGCCTTCTACAAACGGCTGACCGACGCGGTGATGCTCAAGAACGTCACGTCGCATTTCGTGATGGAGAGCATCAAGGCCACCACCGCCTATCCGGTTGATACGTTGAGCCGGTGACGCCTTGCCGAACCCGCCCGGCGATGTAGCTTCAACGTGTTCCCCCGGTCGCTGACCGGGCGGACGATATTCGCTGACGGAGACAGGACATGACCGTGAAGGAACATTTCGAGAGCCGCGACTGGGAGCGCATCACCGCGCTGCCCATGCTCGTTGGCGTAGCGGTCACGGCGGCGGATCCCAGCGGGCTGTGGGGTGCGATCAAGGAAAGCGCCGCCATGGCGAGCGAGCTCCGCCGCGCCAAGGCCAATCCCGAGGACAACGACCTGATCGCAGCGGTGGTTGCCGCCTATGACAGCGCGGATGAGCGTCAGGTGGTCACCGAAATTCTGCGGGCGGAGGTGCGCAACCGCAAGCCGCCGGAAATCGTGGAGGACATCGTGGCGGAGGTGGAGCGGCTCATGCTGCTCGCCACGGTGAAACTGCCCGATGAAGCCCCCGGCTTCGGCCGCTGGCTCATCGAAATAGCGCGGCAGGTGGCGGAGGCGGCGACGGAGGGCGGCTTCCTCGGCTTCGGCGGCGAGCCGGTAAGCCCCGAGGAACGCGCCACGCTGGACCGTCTGGCGCTGGCGATCCGGGTCGGCAGGGCGTGATCCCGGAGCGATGACGCGACCATGATACGCACCTACGCCATCGGCGACATCCATGGCTATATCGACGAGCTGCGCCGCGCCCACCGGTTGATCGCGGAGGATCGCGCGCGGACCGGCGATCAGGATGCGCCCGTCGTGCATCTGGGCGATCTGGTGGACCGCGGGCCCGATACCGCGGGCGTGATCGACCTGCTGTCGGAGGGCATCGCGGCGGGAGAGCCGTGGGTGGTGCTGAAAGGCAATCACGACCGCATGTTCGCGGGGTTCATGGAGGATCCCGCGCGGCGTGATCCGGGCCTGTCCGATCGCTATACGTGGCTTGCTCCCGCGCTGGGAGGACTCGATACGCTGGCCTCCTACGGGGTCGGCACGGAGGGGCGGGAGGTGGCGCAGATACAGGCTGACGCGCTTCACCGCGTGCCCGAGGCGCATCGGGAGTTCCTTGCCGGACTGCCCACGTCCTACCGTCGGGGTGATCTGATGTTCGTCCATGCGGGCGTGCGGCCGGGCGTGCCGCTCGATGCGCAGGCGGAGGATGATCTTGTCTGGATCCGCTCGCCTTTCCTTGAGGATACGCGCAACCACGGCGCCCTGATCGTGCATGGCCACACCGCGCTTGATGCGGCCACCCACCACGGCAACCGGGTCAATCTCGATACCGGGGCAGGCTATGGCAGGCCGATCACCGCTGCGGTCTTCGAGGGGCGGGATGCGTTCATCCTGACCGATGAGGGGCGTGTGCCGCTGCGTCCGCCCTACTGACGATACCTTGCAGTAACCCCGCCGCCATGCACAACTGCCGCCCGGACCTAGGAGATTTCCGGGAGGGAAATATGACGGATATCGTGATCCTCGACGGTGCGCGGACTGCTATCGGCGGCTTTGGCGGCTCGCTTTCCGGTTTCGTGCCCACCGCGCTCGGCGCGCTGACGGCCAGGGCCGCGCTGGAGCGATCGGGCGTGGAGCCCGGGCAGATCGGCCACGTGGTCTATGGCCATGTCATCAACACCGAACCGCGCGACATGTATGTCAGCCGTGTGAGCGCCATCGATGCCGGTGTGCCGGACACGGTGCCCGCGATGAACGTGAACCGGCTCTGCGGCTCCGGCGCGCAGGCCATCGTCTCCGCCGCGCAGGCGCTGATGCTGGGGGATGCCGATTTCGCGCTGGCGGGCGGCGTGGAGGTGATGAGCCGCGCGCCCTACATCCTCAAGGACGCCCGCTGGGGCCAGAAGATGGGCGACGTGAACGCGGTGGACATGATGCTCGGCGCGCTGAACTGCCCGTTCGGCACCGGCCACATGGGGGTCACGGCGGAGAATGTGGCGGCGGAATGCGGCATCACGCGCGAGGCGCAGGACGCCTTCGCGCTGGAGAGCCAGACCCGCGCTGCCCGCGCCATCGCCGAGGGCAGGTTCAAAGGACAGATCGTGCCGGTGGAGATCGTCACCCGCAAGGGCACGACGGTGTTCGACACCGATGAACACCCGAAAGCCACGAGCGGCGAGGGGCTTGCCGCCCTGCGCCCCGCCTTCCGCAAGGATGGCACGGTGACGGCGGGCAACGCCTCCGGCATCAACGACGGCGCGGCGTCCATCGTGCTGGCGCGGGCGGAAGCGGCGGAGAAGGCCGGGCTGAAACCGCGGGCGCGCGTGTTGGGCTATGCCCATGCGGGGGTGCGGCCCGAGGTGATGGGCCTTGGCCCGATCCCGGCGGTAAGGGCGCTGATGGAGCGCACCGGGCTGACGGCGGGCGATTTCGATGTGATCGAGTCGAACGAAGCCTTTGCCTCGCAGGCGCTGGCCGTGTCCGACGGTCTGGGCTTCGATGCGTCGAAGGTGAACCCGAACGGCGGTGCGATCGCGCTTGGCCATCCGGTGGGCGCCACGGGCGCGATCATCACGCTGAAGGCGCTGGCGGAGCTGGAGCGGACGGGCGGACGGCGCGCGCTCGTCACCATGTGCATCGGCGGCGGGCAGGGCATCGCCATCGCGCTTGAAGCCATCTGAGCCGAACGCGGCGGGCCGGATCGGAGCGGGAGCGGCGGGGGTGGAGGACCGCCCCCGCATCTCCACCGCATGGGCGCGCATTGACGGGGGACCCGACCTACGTTTGGGGAAACCCATGCCGCAGGAACGCAACCCGGATACGGCGGAGGTATCCCGACCTGCGTCCGGGGAAAAGCCGTCGGGACGCCAGACAACACCGTCGGGAATCCGGGCCCTTTCGGCGGGTCAGCGGGCCCTTCCGGCAGGTCAGCGGGCTGACTTCCAGGCCTTCTCCCGGGGCGGGGTCGTGGCGCTTCGGCCGCCCGTAACTCCACCGGGCCTGTCGCGCGCTGTCGGGGGGCGAAGCCCGATGCGGCGCCGCCCTTTTCATGGGCGTGAGGCGCGGTACGAGCAGGGGGCGCAGTTTCCTTGCCCTTCCGCACGGAGCCGGGTCACGACGGTTCAGCGGCCAGATTTCCGGCTGGATTTGGTCAGATTGCGAACGATTCCCCCTCCAACAGAGGCCAAAAAGCCTTTTTCAGCAGCTTGTGAGGTGCCGCCTCTTTCAAGAGCGCAATCCAGCGGCGGTCAAGGCAAGGCAGCTTCCCAACCTGCCCTCCACGCAGAGCCGGGTCGTGACGGTTCAGCGGCCTGCCTCTGGGGTGGACCTCTTCGCGACAGCGGCGGGTGAAGTATGCGGTGCCGCCTCTTTCAGGAGCGCAATCCACCAGCGGTCAGGGCGGGGTATCTTCCCGACCAGCCTTCCGCACGGAGCCGCGCCGTGGCGTTTTGACGGCCTGTGTATGAGGTCGGAACGTCCGTGACAAACGGCTGGTGAAACGTGCAGTGCTGCTTTTTGCAGGAGCGAAAGGCGGCGGTCAGGGCAGGGTGGGACGGCGCAATTTTCTGACCGGCAGGCCGTCGCTGGCCAAGATGCGCGCGAAGGCGGCCTCGATGCCCTCATGGACCACCGCCATGGCGTGGCCGTTGGCGTGAACAAGCCGCCCCGCGTCCGCCACCATCGCGACATGCCCTGTCCAGAACACCAGATCGCCACGCCGCAAGGGGGTTCCGGGCGGCAGTTCCGCGCCCATCGCCTCGCTCGCGGCCTCTCGTTGCAGATCGCTGTCCCCGGGGCAGGCGATCCCGGCGGAACGGAGCGCGAGCTGCACGAGGCCGGAGCAGTCGATCCCCTCTCGGCTGTTGCCGCCCCAGAGATAGGGTGTGCCGAGCAGCCGCTCCGCCACATCGACCGGGTCAGGCTCCAGCGTGTCGGCGGGGCGCAGGTGACTGCGGGGCACGAACCAGCCGTCCGTCGTCTCGGCAAAGGCGCCGCGTTCGTCCACCACATGAAGCCGGCTGCCGAGGGAGAGGAGCCTCGCCTCGCCCCGCTTGATGTCGGGGTGCCAGTAGGCATGGGTGGCGGGGGTCGCGACGCGGTGGGTCGCCTGCCCTGCGGGTTGCCCCAGAGCCTCCTCCCGCATCCAGCCGACATAGCCGTCGCGCCCGGACTGACCGAAGGCATGGCCCTCCTGCCGGTCGATGACAAGGAACGTCTCTCCAAAGATCATCTGCCGGTTCCTGATGCCGCCCGGCGCGTCCAGCAGGTCGGCGGCGGTGCGGATCACCCGGAGCGGCTCCCCCGCCACATAACGTTCGGCGGGTACGATGCCGCGCAGCGACTCAAGCGCTACGCGGCCGTTGGCGGGAGTAAGGCGGGGATCGCTCACAGCGACAGAACCTCCGGCAGGGCGGAGAGGATGGCGCGGCCCGCCTGACCGGTGCCGCCCTTCGTGCGCGCGGGCGCGGCGGCTGGCTGCCAGCCGTAGATGTCGAAATGGGCATAGCGTGCGGCGACGAAGCGGCGGAGGAACAGCGCCGCGGTGATCGCGCCCGCCATGCCGCCGGAGGGGGCGTTGTCCAGATCGGCAATGCCGGGTTCGATCATCTCCTCATAAGGCTCCCAGAAGGGCAGGCGCCAGAGCGGGTCGGCCACGCGCCCCCCCGCGGCGGTGAGCGCGGCGGCAAGCGCGTCGTCATCGGTGAAGAAGGGCGGCACATCCGGCCCCAGCGCCACCCGCGCGGCCCCGGTCAGCGTCGCCATGGAGATGACCAGATCGGGCTGCTCCTCATCCGCCAGCGCCAGCGCGTCGGCGAGCACGAGCCGCCCCTCCGCATCGGTATTGTTGACTTCTACCGTCAGCCCCTTGCGGGAGCTGAGGATGTCCTTCGGGCGGAAGGCCGCGCCGCCGACCGCGTTCTCCACCGCAGGGACGAGGACGCGAAGCTGCACCGGCAGGCCGAGCGTCATGATCGAGCGCGCCAGCCCCATGACGTTCGCCGCGCCGCCCATGTCCTTCTTCATCAGCAGCATGGAGGAGGAGGGCTTCAGGTCCAGCCCCCCGGTATCGAAGCACACCCCCTTGCCGACGAGCGTGAGCTTCGGCCCCCGCTCGCCCCAGCGCAGATCGAGCAGCCGCGGTGCCCGCGGGCTGGCGCGGCCCACGGCGTGGATCATGGGGAAGTTCTCCGTCAGAAGCTCCTCCCCCCGGATCACGCGGGTCTGTGCGCGGAAGGGTTCGGCCATGGCAAGGAAGGCCAGCTCAAGCTCCTCCGGCCCCATGTCGGAGGCGGGCGTATTGATGAGATCGCGGACCATGGTTTCGCTGGCAGCCAGCGTCTCCAGCCGGGCCGCGTCGATGCCCGCGGGTGCGACGAGGCGCGGCTTGTCGGCCAGAGGCTTCTTCGGGCGGTAGCGGTCGAAGCTGTAGCCCGCAAAAAGCCAGCCGAGCGCCGCTTCCTCTGCCATCTCGGGCGCGAGCCCTTCCAGTTTCCAGACCCTTGCGGGCAGGTGCGGCACCGCGCGGGCCACGGCAAAGCGCCCGCGCTTCCGGCCCGCCGCATCGCCAAGGCCGAGCACCGCGCCAAGGGGCGCGCCATCCGCCCCCGGCAGGAGCCGCAGATCGCCGAGACGCCCCTCGAATCCTGTTGCCGTCAGCCAGGCGGCCACCGGGGCGGGCTGTTGCCCCAGCCAGTCGCGGAAGGCCGCCTGCTCCACGAGGTGAAGCGGCAGGGCGGCGCCATCATCGGCGGCGAAGGTCTGGCTCATGGGTGCTCCGGTGTCAGTCTGCTGCGACTCTGCGGGTGAGCCTAAACCTCATTTCCGGGAGAGCAAACCCCGGCGTCACGAGGTGCTTTGGCCCGGGGCGGAGAGCGGAGAGGGCATGACGTTCGACAGAGCCGATCCGTGGAAATCCTTAACGGCACGAAGATTGGCCCCGACCTGCCGCGACCTGCCCCGGCACACGGCGGCACGCGGCGGCAGAACAGGAGAGCCGGATCGGCGTTCGGAAACCCGTGATGGTGACGCCGGGGGGCTTTCGCAGCCTGCCTCCCGCAACCCGCCTCACCGGGCGCGGCATGCGGGGACATGGGCGTATCCGCTCTCAGGTACTCGGAGCGGCAGGCCGAAAAGATGCCGTGCCGAAAGAGGTCGAATGGGGGGAAAAGGCGCGAACGCCACCGAAGTGGTGGACAAGGCGGTGACGCGTCCGAATGCACGGGTGGAACGCCGGGCTGACAGGGAGCGTTTGAGCGCGGGCCTATGGGGTGGCCGGTGTCCGCCCCAAAACGGCCCCGAGCGAATGGCGCCTCGCAGTCCAGAGCATGCCCGTGCGGAGGATATCGGCTTTGCCGCGGGTCGGCCGCCCGGGGCAGGGATCGCAGGTGAGGGCGTTATCGTCCAGCCAGACGCGCTGGTGGCATCCGATGGAGCCTTGCCCGGGTGCAAAGCGCTTAGCAGGCTGCTGAAAAAAGGCTTCTTGGGCCTGTGTTGGCGCGGAAATCGTTCGCCATCTGACGAAATGCAGCCGGAAATCTATATACTTCCGGGCGCTTCCGGGCGCTTCCGGGCGCTTCCGGGCCGATTTTCCGATTTCCGGCACATGGCCATGACACTTCAGCACTTTCCAGCAGCCTGCCAGGTGTCAGGTTAGGTGGCGCGATTGCAGCTGCTCCGCTCACGCCCGTGGCGCTCCCTGCCTGCGCTCCGAAGCCCGCCGTCGCGATGCCGAAAGCTCGGGGGTTGCACTTCACCGCGAAAGAGGATGGAGTCCGCCCGCTTCGTCAAAGGAGAACCCCGATGCTGCCGATCCGCCCTCTGCCCGGTTACCTCGTGCAACGCTATCACGGCTGGAGAGCGACGATCTGGGAGGACAACCACAACTGGTATCGCCGTCTGGCGGAAGACGGCCAGCGGCCCCGCGCCATGGTCATCGCCTGCTGCGACAGCCGGGTGGATGTTGCCTCCATCTTCGGCGCGGATTCGGGCGAGCTGTTCATCCACCGCAATGTGGCGAATCTCGTGCCGCCGTATGCGCCCGACGGGGATCATCACGGCACCTCCGCTGCCGTCGAATATGCGGTGGAGACGCTGCGCGTCGCCAATCTGATCGTCATGGGGCATTCCCGCTGTGGCGGAGTGCAGGGGTGTTACGACATGTGCGCGGGCCATGCCCCGCAGCTTGAGGAGAAGACGAGCTTTGTCGGACGCTGGATGGACATTCTCCGCCCCGCCTATGCCAAGGTGCTGGACTTGCCCGAACCCGAGCGCGTTCCCGCGCTGGAGAAGCTGGCCGTTCTGACTGGCATCGAAAACCTCCTGGGCTTTCCCTTCGTCACGGCGGCGGTGGAGGAGGGGAGGCTCTCTCTCCATGGCGTATGGAACGACATCGGCGAGGGCGGTCTGGAGAGCTACGATTCGACGACCGAGAGCTGGAACGCCGTCTGACGGTCAGGACGGCCGGATGTGGTGTGCCATGCGGCCCGTGGGGCGCTTCGGCAGACCGCGAAGCGGATGTCCTGCTGAGTTGCCGCCGGCCCTGACACCCTGGTCACCCGGAAGCTGCAGGCAGCGCGCTCTGGGCAGCGATGGGCGCGCTGCGATGGGGCCGCTCCTCGCAACCGGCGCGGGTTGATCCAGGTCGGTCGGAAAGCCGTGCTGCGAGGGATTTCTCGCGACAGGCCAGCGTGCGAGCGAACTGGCTTCGACCGAGCCGCCAGAGAGAGACATGTCCGCGCGGTGGGGCTCCCGGTTGAGGAGAAAGCCACGGAAGCGGTTGATCCCGCAGCTTTTAGCCAGGATGTGATCGCGTTCCCCGCGGGTTCCCTTGACCACGGTATGATCGTGATACTTGCAGGGTTTCCAACGCTGTTTACGCAGATGCAATGCTAGGCGGAGCCGTTGCGTCAAGGCGAACATGTCGGCGACAGGGCCGAGCAACCTATGGCACAGGGTTCGATCCTTGCGGCCGATGCTTCCGGCGTGAGATGCTAGGGTTTAGCAGGCTGCTGAAAAAGCATTCCACGACTCCCCTGAGACGGGGATCTTTCCCGCACGCTTGAGTGTGCCCCGGAAACCGCCAGTTTTGGCGCGTGACCGGGGAGATTTTATGGCTTTCGGCGCAAGCCTGGGTAGGTGCCTGACTTTTTCAGCAGCCGGTTAGATACCGATGGTGCCGGTCCTCTGGCTGAAGCTGATGGAACGGAGCGAGATTTCCCGCCCCCGCTGTCCTGAACCGTCACGGGCTGACGTCGTTCTTTCCCACCTGCCCATGACAGTGCTTGATTTGCGACGGTTTCCGACACACCTTTCCAGAATGACGGCGCAGATCCCTCCCTTTCCGACCGGCCAGCCCAGCTTCGTACCGGAGCAGGTGAGCTTCGACCGGATGGAGCTCGGCACGATCCTGTCGCTTTACGGGCGAATGGTGGCGGCGGGCGAATGGCGGGATTACGGGCTGTCCTTCCTGCGCGAAGTGGCGGTGTTTTCCGTCTTTCGGCGCACGGCGGAACATCCGCTCTACCGCATCGAGAAACGGCCGCGCCTGCGGGGGCGGCAGGGCATGTATGCCGTGATCGGCATGGACGGGCAGATCCTGAAGCGGGGGCACGATCTGCGTCAGGTCTTGCAGGTTCTGGAACGCAAGCTCATCCGCGCGGTGGAGTGATCTTGCGTAGCGTGAGCCTCAGCGCGGCACGCTGAACGTCACCGCCGCAGACCGTCCCTGACCGTCGATCACCGACAGCCTGAAGGTCCCGGGGCCATCCAGCGGCAGCAGCAACTCCCGCCCGCTCCCCTGTTTCACGATGGGCCTGCCATCCCGGAGCCATGTGAACGGCGGCTGACCGCGTTCCACCCGCGCGGCGACATGGCCGTCCAGCGGCTCCACCACCGCACCTTCCGGCGGGAAGGAGAGAACGGGGCCATCGCGACGCGCGGCCTGCGGGGGGCGAAACCGTTGGAGCGGAAGCGGGAGATCCGCCGTCGGCAGGAGCAGCGTGGCCGGCGGCGGCAGCGGCAGCGGGTCGAGCTGCGGCTTCATGAGAGAGAAGGCCTCGAACAGCACGGGGGCCGCGAACTCCCCGCCGAAGGCGCCGGGCACCGGCGTGCCGTCCGGCCTGCCCATCCACACCGCGATCACGGTGCGCCCGTCATAGCCGATCGCCCAGGCATCGCGGTGCCCGTAGGAGGTGCCGGTCTTGTAGGCCAGCCGGTTCGCGGGTGCACCGGGCGGCGGCGCGAGACCGGAGAGGATGTCGCCCACCTGCCATGCCGCCTGCGGGCTGAGCACACGTTGCAGCGTCCCGGCCTGTCCGGGGAGGGCGGAAAGGCGGAGCGCCACGCCGCCGCGGGCCAGGGCTGCATAAAGCTGGGCCATATCCTCCAGCGAGAGTCCGATCCCGCCGAGCGCGATCGCCAGCCCCGGCTCCGCCCCGGCAAAGCTCGGCTCCAGCCCCGCGCGCTTCAGGGCGGCGAGGAGGCGGGCGGGGCCGAGCGCCTCGGTCAGCGCAACGGCGGGAATGTTCAGCGACATCTGCAACGCCTCCCGGGCGCGGACGGTGCCGTGAAACTGCCGATCGAAGTTCTGGGGCGCATAGGTGCCGAACCGGGTGGGCTGGTCCTCCATCAAGGTCTCGGGATGGGCGAGTCCCGCGTCGAAGGCCACCCCGTAGATCAAGGGCTTGAGCGTGGATCCGGGGGAGCGGGCGGCGAGCGTCATGTCGATGTAGCCCTGCCGGTCCTCGGCGCCAAAGGCTGCTGCCCCGACGGAGGAGAGGATCTCGCCCGTGCCATGATCGGCGATCACGATGGCCGCAGACACCCTGTCGCCCCGCGGCGCGACGGCGCGGGCGGCGAGGCTCTCCATCGCGATCTGCAACGGTGCGTCGATGGTCAGGCGGAGCGGCGAGACACCGGGTTCCGCCGCGACCATCCGGTCCGCCAGATGGGGCGCATGGGCGGGGAAGGGCAGCCGCGCGGACGGAACGGGGGCGGCCAGCGCCTCCGCCAGCGCGGCAGGCGTCAGCAATCCGGCCCCGGCGGCACGGCGGAGCACGTTGTCACGCCCGATACGCGCGGCCTGCGGGTTGCGGTCGGGACGGCGGAGGGTGGGAGCCTGCGGAAGCGCCACCAGCAAGGCCGCCTCTGCGGCGGTCAGGCGGCGTGGCTCCTTGCCGAAATAGGTGAGAGAGGCGGCGCGCACCCCTTCGATATTGCCCCCGAACGGCGCGAGGTCGAGGTAAAGGCTCATGATCTCCGCCTTGCTCAACCGCCGCTCCAGTGCGAGCGCCACGCGGATCTGGCGGAACTTCCCGGGCCATGCGCCCGTGCCGCTGTTTTCCAGCAGGCGAGCCACCTGCATGGTGAGGGTCGAGCCGCCGGAGACGATCCGCCCCGCGCGGAGGGACTCGCCTCCCGCCCGGATCAGCGCGCGGAGATCGACGCCCGAATGGCTGTCGAACCTCTTGTCCTCGAAGGCGCGCAGCATCGCGAGATAGGCCGGATCCACCTGCGCCGCGCTGGCGGAAAGCCGCCATATGCCGTCTGCGACCGTGTAGGGACGCAGGAGCGTGCCATCCCGCGCGACCACCTCCACCCCGGTGGCGACGGTCAGCGGCGGCAGCACCGTCCCGTCGATCCAGCCGTCGAACGCATCCCGCCCGCCAGCAGAAAGGCCCGCGATCACCACAAGGGCGAGGATCAGGCGGGCCAGCCGTTTCATCAGGGGCCGACCTCGGCCACGCCGGTCGCGGTCACGGCGCGGTAGTCGGGCCGGTACATGTCGGCCACGCTGGCGGCAGGATGATGATAGCGGCCCGGAGTCACCGCGCGAAGGATATAGGCAAGGCGCAGCACCTCCACCCCGTCGCTGTCGATCTGTGCGACGAAGCGGTCCTCCCGAAACTCCGCATGGGCAACGGTTTCTGTCGGTTGCAGCCAGTCGAGCTGGGAGAGATCGCTCGCGCGGAGCAGGTTCGGGTTGTCGATCTCCAGCCCTCCGGGCAGGGGATCGTCGATGACAAGACGCGCGGGGACCGTTTCGGTCGGCGTCACCTCCAGCACCGCGACCAGCCGCGTTCCGGGGGCAATCGGGCCTTCCACCGGCTCTCCCGAGAGAGTGGTGTAGCGGCGGGTGATCGCATAGCCTTGGCCGCCCGCGGGCTCCGCCACCGCGGGCACGCCGAAGGTGGTGAGGGTGAGCAGGCTCGCCGTTCTGCCGGTGTTGCTGACGCTGACGGGCGCCGCAGCGTCATCATCGGACAGCGCCTGAGCAGCGCTGCCGGAGGCCGGAGCGCCATTGATGGTGATGTCTTGCGCCCCTTCCGCCGAGAGCGCGTGGGCGGCCAGCAAGGTCCATGCGGCCTCCTGTGTGGAGGCGGAGCCGGTCGCATCCTCTCCCAGCCTTGCGATGATCAGGTCGAGGGGGGCCGCGCGACTGCCCGCCTCGGCGGCAAGCGCCACCACCCCCGCCGCGTCGCGCCGGTCCGAGCCGTAGTCATCCCGTCCCGTGCGTCTGCCGGGTGCGGTGAGGCGCTCCAGCGCGGCCTTGCCGGCCTGCGTGAACAGCCGGTCCGCGCGGGGCTGGTCCCCGATCGTGGCAAGGGCCGCGCCAAGCTGGGCCGCCGCGAGCGGCGTGTCGAAGGCCGCCGCCTTCACATCCGCATAGTAGCGCAGATCGTCCACCGGTGCGCGGGCCGCGCGGGTCAGCACGAGCATCGCATAGGCCCAGGGCCCGCCCCCGGTATCGAAGTCGGGGGCGAAGGAAAGCTGGTTGCGCAGGTTGTCGAGCGCGCTGGTCAGCGCCCGCTCCGGCACGGTGCCGCCCTGTTCCCTGGTGCGGAGCAAGACATCGGTCGCATAGGCATCGAGCCAGAGATCGCCCGATCCCGCCTGCCACAGACCGAAACCGCCGCTGGCCGACTGGTTCGCGAGGATGCGGGCAACAGCCTTCCGCGTCGCATCCTCCGCAGGCGGCAGGCCCATCCCCGCGAGCGTATCGGTGAAGTAGAGCAGCGGCAGCAGGCGGGACGCCGTCTGCTCCGTGCAGGCATAGGGGTAATCGGCCAGAAGCCTCAACAGCCCCGGCACATCGAGCCGCGCCTGTGGCCCCACCGCGAGCGTGGCCCTCCCCGTGCCGGGAACGTAGTTGGCGAAAAGGTCGCGGTCGAAGCGGAGCGTCTGGCCGGGGTCGAGGGCGATGCGGCGCGTCTCGCTGACCATCGGGTCGTTGCGGCGGACGGGGATCGCCACGTCCTGCGTGAGCCTGCGGCCGTCGGGCGTGGTGAGGGCGACGGCGATCCGCGCCTCGCCCGGCGCGAGAGCGGAGAGGGGAAGCGCCACCTCGGCCGTGCCGCCTTCCGTCAGTTCGATCGCCTCGGGAACCGGCGCGGAGAGCGTCAGCCCGCTCGCCGTGACGGCAAGCGGCATCCGCCCCGCCGCCCCTCCCGCATGGGTGAAGCGGAGGAGCAGCCGGCTCTCATCCCCCGGAGCGAGCACGCGGGGGGCGCTTGCTTCCACCACCACGGGGTCGCGCACGGTGACATCCGCAGTGGCCTGCCCGACAGCGCTGTCCGACCAGACCACCGCCATGAGCCGCACCGTGCCGTTGAAGGCGGGCAGGTCGAAGCTGGCCCGTACGACGCCCTCCTCCACGGGGAGCGGGCCGGAGAAGAAGGAAACCGGCGCACCTGCGGGCGGCTCTCCCTGCATACGCGATTGTGCGCCCGCATCGCCGCCCGAGCGCACGGTGCCGGGCGCGCCGCTCAGCCCGTCGATGAGGCGGCCGTAGATATCGCGGATGCCCACGCCCAGCCGCTGCTGGCCGAAATAGTGCCCCTCCGGGTCGGGCGGCGTGAAACCGGTGAGGTTCAGGATGCCCAGATCGACCGCTGCGATGGTGGCGTAAGTGCCGGACCCCGCGCCATCCACCCGGAGCACCGCCTCCATCGGGGCACGGGGATCGGCGCTGGCGGGCATGTCGAAGCGCGCGACGAGCCGCCTGGCTCCCGGCGCGATGGCGGCATGGGCGAGGCCCATCGCACGGGCCGGGTTGTGGCCCGCCGCCTTGTCCAGCGGGCGGAGGAGCGAGGCCGTCACATAGGCGCCGGTGCCCCAGTCCTCCGTCACGGCGAGATCGACCACGGCACCGCCCGCGGGCACGGTGACCGCCCGGCTCGCGATCACCCGGTTGGCCAGCACGGTCACCAGCGCCTGCCCGCCCTCCCGCGAGGTGATGCGGAAATGCGCGGTGTCGCCGGGGCTGTAGCTCTCCCGATCCAGCGAGACCTCCAGCCGGTCCGGGGTGCCGCTGCCCTCCACCGCGCCGTACCAGCCCGCGTCGAAGCCGACAGAGCTTCCCACCGGGGTGCCATCCGCCGCCTCCACCCGCAGCTCGTAATGGCCCCAGTCCACACGGGGAGCAAGGGCGAGCGGGGCATCGGCCGGGATCCGCGCCTCCCCCTCCGCCACACGTGCGCGGGTGGTCACGGGTTGCCAGTTCCATGCGCTGTCGAGATTGAACCATTGGTAGCGCGTCTCCACCCGCTCCAGCGTCCAGCGGACGGGCAGGTCAGCACGGGTGAGCGCCGGGTCCAGCGCGATGACATCGAACCGGGCCTCGCCGCCCTCCGGCACCGGGCCTTCGCTCGCGGGGCGGATGCCGATGACCGGCGTTCCGGGCAGGACCGGGGCGACCGTCCGCCGCTCCACCGGCCGGCCAGAGCCTTCGGCGACGCGCAGGACGATCTCCGCCTCCAGCGGCCGGGCAGGGGGCAGATCGACCGGCGGCAGGGTGAGGGTGAGCGGCAGGGTTCCGTCCGGCCCGGTGCGAAGGCCGGAGGGGAGCGGAGCCATCTGCGGCGCGAAAGGGTCATCCTGCAGTCCGAAGCGATAGCCCGGCCAATCGGCAAGCGAAGAGGCTGCGCGGAGCCGCACCTCCCCCTCCACCGCCAGATCGGGCGCGGGCGGCCCGAAGAGATAACGCGCGGCCACGCTTCCCTCCGCCACCGCGCCGAGCCGCAGCGGGGTCCGGGCAAGCGTCAGCGTCACGTCGATCCGCTCGGGCAGGAAATCCTCGACGAGGAAGGTCCGGCTGGCCAGCGGGCGATCCGCCTCGGCCAGAATGTCGAGCCGCCACAACCCGCGTGCCGCGTCCGGGCCGAGCGGAGCGGACCAGACATGGCCCCCGGCGCCCAGGTCCGCGCCGGTCTGCAGCGTATATTCCACCCCGTCGGGGCGCGTCAGGCGGAGCGTGAGCGGCAGCGCGGTTTCCGCCGCCGCCCTGTCGTTCCGCGCGAGCGCGGTGACGTTCACCGTCTCGCCGGGCCGATAGACGCCTCTCTCCGTCGTCACGAACACGTCGATCGGCGGCGGCGCCTCCCGGCCTGCAACACCCCTGTCCGACAGGTCGAACTCCGGCTCCGTCAGCGACAGGAACGAAAGGTCTTCCCCCCGACGGAGCGTGAGAAGCGCCGGCGCCCCCGCGCCTGCTCCGCGCAGCAGAGGCAGGGCAAAGGCGGCACGGCCCGTGTCATCCGTCTCCGTTGCCGCGAGCACGGCATTGCCCTGCGAAAGGAGCGAGACCTGTACCCCGGCCAGTGGCTCCGCCGTGCCAAGGCTCTGGGCAAAGACCGTCAGCCCGTCCGCGCCGGTCATGCTGGTCACACCGATATCGCTTATGACGAACCATTGCTGCGGCCGGGGTGTGTCGCTGTCTGCCGTATCCGCGACGGTGGCGCGAAGGACATAGACGCCCGGCTCCAGCGGCCCGGCCGCAGCGAGCGGCAGGCGGGTGGTGATCTCCCGGTTCAGGGGGGCGGGCACCTCTGCCGTGCCGCGCCAGATCTCCTGGGCAAGCTGCGCGTCGAAATCCTCGATCCGCCAGGGTGGCAGGGGGGTTGCGAAGATCTGCTCCTGCATCGCGCGGACGAGTGTCCTGTCGCTGACGCGGGAAAGGACGAGGTCGAGCCGGCCCGCGTTCACCGTCGTCACCGGAAGCGCCGCCTCTCCCGTCCGGGGCAGCACATAGGCGCGTCCCGGAAACCACGCGGCGGGGCTGCGGTCGCGCACATAGGCGGTGAGCGGCGTATCGGCACGGAGCACCTCGCCCCGCGCGGAGGGCAGGCCGCGCCGGAAGGTCAGGGTGTAACGATCGCCATGCCGGACACCGCCGATGCAGATCTGCTGGCCCGTCGTCTCCACCGAAAGCGCGGGATCGGGCAGGCGGACGAAAGGCGCATAATCCACTCCGGCGGGGGCCAGCGGCTCGGAAAAGACGGCGCAGATCCGGGGCCGGTCGGTGGCGGTGTCGATCTGCGTATCGGTCAGGCGGAAGCCGTATTTGCCGATGGCCTCGTCCAGCGTTGCGGCGGTTTCGGGGCGCGCCGCCAGCGTCTGGGCCAGCCGCAGCGCCGGGATCATGTCACGCCCCCGGCCCATCGGCTCCAGCGTCGCGGCGAGTTCCGTCAGGGATGCCGCGCGGGCAGGAGGGGTCTCCGCCCGGAGATAGGCGTTGATCGCGGCGGAGAGAGACTCCTGCAAGCCACCCCAGCGATCCTCCGCCTCCGGGGCAAGCGCGGCGCGGCGGGTGAGCAGGGCGTAGCGGGTCCAGTCCCCGCTGTCATCGGTGAGGGTGATCGCCTGCGCAGCGAGGTCCGCGGCCGTCTGCCACTGGCCTGCGGCGCGCGCGGTCTCCTCCTCGTCCCGCAGCGTGGGGAGCGCGCGGCCCTCTGCCGGGTGGCGCGCGGCGAAAGCGGCGGCGCGTGACCGGGCCTCTGTCAGATCATCAGGGGTCAGGAAGGCCGCAAGCTCCGTCGCCCGCGCAGCGCCCCGGCTTCGCGCGGCGGCAGAAAGCGTGATGACCGGGCCGGAGACCGCACCGGAATAGGGCGAGGCCGGGCCGGCGGCGGACTTTGGAAAACAGGCGCCCGACCGGGCATTGAAGGTCATGGCCACACAGCGGGTATCAGCCAGACAGGCGCGTGCGCAGGCATCGAGCGTGGTGCCGAAAATCTGGCGGATATCGCCGCCCGGAATGTCCTGCCCGCTGGTGAGCGCCATGCGCCGTTCGGGCACCATATCCTGTGCGGGGAGCATGGTTGTGCCCGCCATGAAGACCAGCGCCGAGAGAAGGCCGAAAGACAAACGCATGACACTTCTCCGGTTGCCGTTGGGCGATCTGCTGGGCGATGTTGCGTCGGGGGTGGCACCCCGTGCGATTGTTCAAGGATAGGGGAAGCCGCTGGCCTGACAACCACGGGCGCCCGCTTCCGTGCAAATTCCCGTGTCGTGACCTGGTTGCGGCCGGGGCAAAGGTCTGTGTCGCTGACATGGACGACACCCGCGGTCGAGGTTGGGCGCAGCCGTTGCGGTCCGCCCCGGGGGGGCGGCAGACCGCATCCGGGTGGCTGATGCGTGGTTGATGAGTGGCGGGCCCTGCCATGATGCGGGGCGCTCGATACCTCGTTGCGGCGATGGCGCTGGCGGGCGGTATTGGCCGAAGACCGGTCGTTCGGAAGGCATGGGCTTCTGAAGATCGCCTTTGGTAGGGGTCAGGAACAGTCGCGACGCTGGGCCTGCAGGCCGCTTTCCGGGAGAGCCCGACGGGGTTCCATCCGGCTGATCCGCGAGGAAATCTAAGCACGGGCCAGTGACCGCTCGGCGCGGCGCGGGGGCGGGCATGCCTTTTCCTCGCCGCAACTTGGCCTTTGCGACCCGCGCGATACCTTTGTGAACAGGCCGCTGAAAAGCCGGGCTCCTACTTGAGCTTGCGTTGAAAGCCAGAAATCGGTCCGGTCATGAGCCAAAACTCGCGGCTTCCGTGGTGCTGTTCAGCAAGGCGGAGAAGATCTCCGCCCATGGGCAACCGCGTAATGCTTTTTGGGAACCTGTTAAGGGGTCTGCGGCGAGGGAAGGACATGGCCGGGGGAAGTGCATGGCCGGAGTGACGAAACCCGCAAGCGCGGCACCGGGTGCCGGCCAAAAGTCCGAGGGGAGGAAAAGTCACCTCGCGCTCTGGATCGCGGTGGCGCTGGTTCTGGGCGTCGCCGTCGGCGGCTGGTGCCATGCGCAGGCGGCAAGCCCCGAAATGGCGGAGGCCATCGCGGGGCGGTTCAGCATCGTGACGACCATCTTTCTGCGGCTCATCAAGATGATCATCGCGCCGCTTGTCCTTTCGACCATCGTGTCGGGTATCGCCAGTCTCGGCGATGCCAAGGCGGTGGGCGGGCTGGCGCTCAGGGCCATGGGCTGGTTTGTCACGGCTTCCCTCGTTTCGCTGCTGATCGGGCTGGTGATGGCGAATATCGTGCGCCCGGGGGCGGGCCTGAACCTGCCCCTGCCGGCAGGCCGTAGCGCTGAGGGCATTGAAACGAATTCGCTGAGCCTCGGGCAGTTCTTTACCCATGTGTTTCCCGACAGCATCGTCGCGGCGATGTCGGGAAACGAGGTGCTCCAGATCCTCGTTTTCGCGGTGTTCTTCGGTCTTGCCGTGGGGGCGCTGCCCCGGGAAAGGGCCGCCCCGATACTCGCGCTTGCCGATGCCGTCGCCGCGGCGATGTTCATCGTCACGGGCTACGTCATGCGCCTTGCGCCGCTGGCCGTCTTTGCTGCCATGGCGGCGGTGGTGACGGTGCAGGGATTGGGGGTGCTGATCGACTACGGCCGGTTCATCGGCGGGTTCTATCTCGCTCTCTTGCTGCTCTGGGCCTGTCTGATCGGTGCGGGCCGGCTGTTTCTGGGGCCGAGCGTGTTCCATCTGCTGTCGTTGCTGAAGGAGCCGATGCTCGTCGCCTTCTCCACCGCGTCGAGCGAGGCGGCCTATCCCAAAACCGTGAGCCAGCTCGAGGCGTTCGGGGTGAGCGGGCGGGTGACGGGATTTGTCCTGCCGCTCGGCTATTCCTTCAATCTCGACGGGTCGATGATGTACCAGACCTTTGCCGCGCTGTTCATCGCGCAGGCCTATGGGATCGAGATGACCTTCAGCCAGCAGGTCATCATGCTGCTGGTGATGATGCTCGCGTCAAAGGGGATCGCGGGTGTGCCGCGGGCGTCACTGGTGGTCGTCGCGGCGGTGTCGCCGATGTTCGGCCTCCCGGCGGAGGGCGTGCTTCTCATTCTCGGCATAGACCAGATCCTCGACATGGGCCGCACCACCACCAATGTGATCGGCAACGGCCTTGCCACAGCGACGGTCGCCCGCTGGCAGGGCGAGATCGCGCCCCGGCGGAGAGCAGAGACTGCGGGCCGTGACGGCCAGAGGTGATGGACGGCAGGGAAGGACGGAGGTTAGATCATCTCCAGCGCGGTCCGATGGGTGGGCGGCGGGAACAGCGTATCAAGGAAGGTCCGTGTCTCCTCATCCAGCCTGACTTCGAGCGCGCCCGCATTGTCCTCCACATGTGCCACGCTCCCTGCCTTCGGGATGGGAATGATGCCCGGCCGTTCCAGCAGCCATGCCAGCGCGAGGCGCGCGGGCGAGAGGGAGAGGCTCTCGGCGAGCAACGTGAATTCCGGGTGATCAAGAAGCCGTCCCTGTTCGATCGGGCTATAGGCCATTGCCGGTATCCCGCGGGAGGACAGCCACGGCAGCAGATCCCACTCCACCCCGCGCCGGGTGAGGTTGTAGAGCACCTGATCGGTCTGCCAGCCGAAACCATCCGCTGCCAGCAGCTCCTCCATGTCATCGGTATCGAGATTGCTGACCCCCCAGCTTCGGATCAGCCCGTCCCGCTTCAGCCGCTCCATGGCGATCACCGTCTCGCCCAGCGGCACGCCCCCCCGCCAGTGAAGCAGGTAAAGGTCCAGCCGGTCCGTCCCGAGCCGCTTGAGGCTCCCGCGGCAGGCATCCGGCAGACGGGCTTCGGAGGCGTTCTGGGGATAGGCCTTGGAGACGAGAAACACTTCCTCCCGCCGGCCGCGGATCGCCTCGCCTACCATCTCCTCCGACGCGCCGTCGCCATACATCTCGGCCGTGTCGATCAGCGTGAGGCCGAGATCCAGACCCCTCCGCAGCGTGGCGATCTCCTCGGCCCGGCGGGACGGGTCTTCCCCCATCATCCAGGTGCCCTGGCCAAGCGGGGCTACCTCTTCCCGGTCGGGGAAGCGTATGTCGCGTTCGTTCATCTGCGTCTCCTTCTGCACGGGAACAATGCGCGCCGTCCCGTTAAGGTTCATCTTCTTGGCCTTCGGCGGCGAGAAGGATACAACGATGCGTCGGAGGTGCCGCATGAAGATCGCAAGTTTCAACATAAACGGGGTTCGCGCACGGATCGAGGCGCTCACCGCCTGGCTTGGCGAGGCGCGTCCCGATGTCGTCGTCCTGCAGGAGATCAAGACCGTGGACGAGGGTTTCCCGCGCGAAGCGATCGAGGACATGGGCTACAACGTGGAAACCCACGGCCAGAAGGGCTTCAACGGGGTGGCGATCCTGTCGAAATATCCGCTCGAGGATGTGACCCGCGGCCTGCCGGGCGACGAGAGCGACGAGCAGGCCCGATGGATCGAGGCGACGGTGGCGGCGACGCGGCCTGTCCGGGTCTGCGGGCTTTACCTGCCCAACGGCAATCCCGCGCCGGGGCCGAAATACGACTACAAGCTCGCCTGGATGGAGCGGCTGGAGGCCCGCGCGCGCGACCTGCTGACGCTGGAGGATCCCGCGGTGCTGGCTGGCGATTACAACGTCATTCCCGACCCGCGCGACGCCAAGCGCCCCGAGGCCTGGGTGAAGGACGCGCTGTTCCTGCCCGAGACGCGCGCCGCCTTCCGCAAGCTGCTGGCGCTCGGCTACACCGACGCGTTCCGCGCGCGCAATCAATCCGCCGGCCAATATACCTTCTGGGACTATCAGGCGGGTGCCTGGCGCCGCGATGACGGTATCCGCATAGACCACCTGCTGCTCACTCCGCAGGCCGCCGACCTGCTGTCCGATTGCCGGATCGACAAGCAGGTCCGGGCAGGGGAGAAACCCTCCGACCATGTCCCGATCTGGATCGAGCTTGACGCCTGACCGCAGAAAACCCGTTGCACCCGCCCCGGAGGCCGGTTAAGAGACGCACCAGACGCGCACCCGTAGCTCAGCTGGATAGAGTGCTGCCCTCCGAAGGCAGAGGTCACAGGTTCGAATCCTGTCGGGTGCGCCAATAACTTCCTGAGATCGTTACTGTTTCGGATTAGGCTTGGCCTTGCCCCCGGCTTCGTTTCGTGGGCCAGCCCATGAAGCCTTCTTTTCCATGGCCCGAACGGCGCTGCCTTGGTGGTCGGGATGGTGGTGACCATGGACCGATTCGAGTGTCTGCAGGCTGACCCCGAAATACCCCGCGACATCCCACTTGTCGGCTCCAGCCTGCATAGCCCATGTGATGGCGCAGGGTGTGGGGTGTCACGTCCGAGAAATCGAGTGTCACGCCTTTCTCGGCTGCAATCTCGGCTAGTCTGATGAAGTCACGCGCCGGACGGTCAACCACGGTTTGCAGTCGCGGCGGAGGGCGGCCCCTTGTGCGAACAAGCGGGCCAGCTTCGTCTCGTCCAAGTCTACTGCTCCGTGATATGGCTCACTCTTTGAGAACAGGTTACCACAGCGGATTGTCTGAACTTTATTCGTGTGTCCGAACATATTTTACGCCGACAAGAACTACCGCGAAAGGGCCGCCTACTCCACCGTCACGGATTTCGCCAGGTTACGGGGCTGATCGACGTCGGTGCCCTTTGCGACGGCGGTGTGGTAGGCGATGAGTTGCGCCGGTACTGCGTAGAGGATCGGGGCGAAGGGCGCAGGCACTTCGGGCATGTGTATCGTAGCGGCGACGCCGGGCCCTGCTTCGTGAATGCCCTGATGGTCGGAGATGAGCAACACCTTGCCCTTGCGCGCCATCACTTCCTGCATGTTGGAGACGGTCTTGTCGAAAAGCGCGTCTCGCGGGGCCATCACGATCACCGGCATGGTTTCGTCGATCAGGGCGATGGGCCCATGCTTCAACTCGCCTGCTGCATAACCTTCGGCATGTATGTAGCTGATCTCCTTTAGTTTCAACGCGCCTTCGAGAGCAAGGGGGAACATGGGCCCACGCCCGATGAAGAGCGCGTCCTTGGCTTCGGAGAGCTGACGGGCGAGGCGCTCGATCTGATCGGATTGGCCGATGGCGGTGTTGAGCAGGCCGGGCAGGCTGCGGAGTGCCGCGATATGGCCGCGCAGTTCCTCAGGGGAGATGCGGCCCCGATCCACCCCCGCCCGCAGCGCGAGCAGCGCGAGGATCAGAAGCTGACAGGTGAACGCCTTGGTCGAGGCCACGCCGATCTCGACCCCGGCGAGGATCGGCAGCGCGCCATCCGCTTCCCGCGCGATGGTGGAGGTGGCGACGTTCACGATACCCACCGTCTGCGCGACCTGACCCTGCGCATGGCGGAGCGCGGCGAGCGTATCGGCGGTCTCCCCCGACTGGCTGACGAAGAACGCCAGCGATCTGGGCGACAGCACCGGCTCGCGATAACGGAACTCCGAGGCGAAGTCGGTATCCACCGGCAGGCCCGCGAGTTGCTCGAACCAGTATTTCGCCACCTGACAGGCGATATAGGCGGTGCCGCAGGCAGACATCGCCACCCGGTCCGCGCTGGCGAAATCAATCTCGATGGGCAGCACGATTTCCCCATCGGCATTGATGTAGTGGGAGAGCGCGTCGCCCAGCACCACCGGCTGTTCGGCGATCTCCTTGGCCATGAAGTGCTTGTAGCCGGCCTTTTCGATCCGCGCGGCATCCATGCGGATCGTCTCCATCTTGCGGTTCGCGCGCCGCCCCGCCGCATCATAGATGACGGCACCGGAGCGGCGGATCACGGCCCGGTCGCCTTCCTCCAGATAGGTGATCCGGTCGGTCATGGGGGCGAGGGCGATGGCGTCGGACCCCACGAACATCTCGCCGTCGCCATGCCCGATGGCGAGGGGCGAGCCCTTGCGCGCGACGATCATCAGATCCTCCTCGCCGTCGAACAGGAACCCCAGCGCAAAGGCGCCCTCCAGCCGCGCCACCGTTGCGGCGGTGGCGGCGTCGGCATCCATGCCGGTCTCCATATAACTGCGGGTGAGGGCGGCCACGATCTCCGTATCCGTGTCGGAATCGAAGCTGTACCCCTGTTCCTCCAGTTCGGCCTTCAGCGCGCGAAAGTTCTCGATGATGCCGTTATGCACGACCGCGACCCCGCCCGAGACATGCGGATGCGCGTTGCGGACGGAGGGCGCGCCATGGGTGGCCCAGCGGGTGTGACCGATGCCGGACTTGCCCGCCAGCGGCTCATGCACCAGCAGGTCCGACAGATGGACGAGCTTGCCCGTCGCCCGCCGCCGGTCAAGATGGCCGTGGTTGATCGTGGCGATACCCGCGCTGTCATAGCCGCGGTATTCGAGCCGCCGCAGCGCTTCCACCAGCATGGGGGCGACTTCATGATGGCCCAGAACGCCGACGATACCACACATGTCACTTGCCTCCCTTGGCGCGCTTTGCTGCGCGGAGCCGTTCAAAGAACCGCAGGGCGAAGCCGGGCTTCACCTCCTGCTTGGCGCGGGCGACGCCGAGAGCGCCTGCCGGAACATCCGCCGTGATGACCGAGCCGGTCGCGGTCATCGCATCGTCGCCGATCCGCACGGGGGCGACCAGCATGGTGTCCGATCCGATGAACACCCGCGCACCGATTTCCGTCCGGTGCTTGTTCACGCCGTCGTAGTTGCAGGTGATGGTGCCCGCGCCGATGTTCGTCTCCTCACCCACGCTCGCATCGCCGATATAGGTGAGATGGTTGACCTTGGCGCCCTGCGCGATGGTGGCGTTCTTTATCTCGACGAAGTTGCCGACATGGACCCCTTCGGCCAGTTCCGCGCCGGGGCGCAGCCGGGCGAAAGGCCCGATCGTCGCGCCTTCCGAGACGTGGCATCCCTCCAGATGCGAAAAGCCCCGGATGCGCGCGCCGGATTCCACCGTGACGCCCGGCGCGAAGATCACGTTCGGCTCCACCACGGTGTCACGGCCAATGGCGGTGTCCCAGGAGAAATGCACTGTGGCGGGATCGAGCAGCGTCACGCCGTTCTCCGCCGCCTCCCCGCGGGCGCGGGCCTGAAAGGCGGCCTCCGCCGTGGCGAGCTGGGCGCGGGTGTTCACGCCCATCGTCTCCACTTCGGCACAGGTGACGGCGGTGGCGGACAGCCCCTGCGCCCGGCCGAGCGCCACGATATCGGTCAGGTAGTATTCGCCCGCCGCATTTTCGTTGCCGACCTCGGAGACGAGCCGCATCAGCGTGGCCGCATCGGCACAGAGCACCCCGCTGTTGCACAGCCCGATCCGGCGTTCGCTCTCCGTCGCATCCTTGTATTCAACGATGCGGAGCAGCGTGTCGCCCTCCATCACCAGACGGCCATAGCGTCCGGGATCCGCCGCCTCGAAGCCCAGCACGACGATATCGTGCTGCTTCCGTGCGGCGAGCATCTCCTCAAGCGTCTCGGCGCGGATGAAGGGCGTATCGCCGTAGAGCACGATGGCGTTGCCGGCAAAGCCCTCCAGCATCGGCGCGGCCTGCAGCACGGCATGGGCGGTGCCGAGCTGTTCGGCCTGCTCCACAGTGCGGACATGCTCGTCAAACTCCGCCACGACTCTGGCAACCGCAGCTCCGCCATGGCCCGTCACGACCACGCTGCGCTCCGGCTCCAGCGGAGCGGCGGAGAGCAGCGCATGGACCACAAGCGGCGCGCCCCCCACTTCGTGCAGAACCTTGGGCAGGTCCGAATTCATTCGCGTTCCCTGACCTGCTGCCAGAACGATGAGTGCCGTCGCCATACGTCTGATCTTCCCTTCCTGTCGCGCCCGTTTTACCGAGAGCCTCGCCTGCCGCAAGAGCGCGGGCCATCACATGAATTTACGGGACGTTTCAAGGAGCGGCGGATGCGGACGGTGATCTTCGATCTGGATGGAACGCTGGCGGACACATCCGCCGACCTGATCGCCGCCGCCAACGCCTGTTTCCAGGCACGGGGGGAGGGGTCGCCGCTTGATCCCGTCGCGGATACCGGAACGGCTTTCGCAGGGGGGCGCGCCATGCTCCGGCTCGGCCTCTCGCGGCTGGGGCGGGAATGGAGCGAGGCGGATGTGGATGCCGATTTCCCCCTGCTGCTCAAGGCCTATGGTGAGGATATCGACCGCCACACCCGCCTCTATCCCGGTGCGGTAGAGGCGGTGGAGGCGCTCCGCCGGAGGGGGGACAGGGTGGGCATCTGCACCAACAAGCCCGAGGGGCTGGCGGAGACGCTTCTTGTCCGGCTCGGCGTGCGGGAACTGTTCCAGTCGCTGATCGGCGCCGACACGCTTGCCAGCCGCAAACCCGACCCGGAACCTTACCGGCAGTCTGTCCTCCGCGCGGGGGGGGAGGTCGGCCGCTCGCTTCTTGTCGGGGATACGGTGACGGACCGGAACACCGCGCGGGCGGCGGGCGTGCCTGTGGTGCTGGTCACGTTCGGTCCCGAAGGCCCCGGTATCGCCCGGCTGGAGCCGGATGCCCTGCTCGATGACTATGCCGCACTGCCGGAGTTGTTGGAGCGCCTTCTGCCGCTGTGATCTCTTTTTCGCGACCGCTTCGGCGATCAGGAACATCGCCGCTCGCCCGCTGTTGTTATCCTGCCAGCCAGACTGGCGAGGAGTTGGAGGAACTCACAATGGCAACCAATCAACATGGCTCGTCCGACAAGGACAAGAAGAGCGGCCAGATGAAGCAGGATATGGATCACAACAAGGGTGGTCAGCAAGGCGGCTCCAAGTCGTCCAACCCCGGGAACTTCGCCAATGATCGCGAACGCGCGTCAGAAGCGGGCCGGAAGGGCGGCGAATCCTCGCACGGGAAAAGCTGATCCAAGGGTTGCAAGAAAGGCCGGCCGGGCATACCCGGCCGGCGTTTTCATGTGCGCTGCAGCGGTATTTCAGTCGAGCGGTACGGTGGAGATCGCCATCTTGGCGGACCCCTCCACCACCTGATCGCCATGCGAGACATAGATCAGCGTGCGATGCGCCTCATCATATATCCGGCGCACCTTCAGCGATTTGAAGATGATCGACCGCCGCTCGCTGAAGACTTCCTCTCCCTTTGGTCCCTTTTCGATGTCTCCCAGCGTCACCGGCCCCACTTTGCCGCAGGAGATGGCGGAGTTCGACGGATCCTCGAACCAGTTGCCCTGACGCAGACGGTCGATCGTTGACCGGCTGAAGTAGGCGACATGGCAGGTCACGCCCTGCACCTTCGGGTCGTCGAACGCCTCCACCACCACATCATTCCCCATCCAGTCCACCCCTATGCGGCCGACCTCTTCCGCAAAGGCGGCGGTGGCCGCGAACAACATCGAAAGGGCAATAACGATACGGCGCATGGGGGTCTCCATTTCGGCCCGATCATTTGCGCGATTGACCGGGTGCGAGGCCAGCGATATTTATTGAACACACGTTCAATTCCGGGGAGGGAATCGGGATGTTCATGGCGTCGATGCGCTTCGATCTGGGTGACGATATCGAAACGCTGCGCGAGGCGGTCCATCGCTGGGCGCAGGAGCGGCTGAAGCCCATGGCGGCAGAGATCGACCGCACGAACGAATTTCCCGCGCCGCTGTGGAAAGAACTGGGCGACCTTGGCGTGCTGGGCGTCACCGTGTCCGAGGAATATGGCGGGGCGGGGATGGGATACCTCGCTCATGTCATCGCAGTGGAGGAGATCGCGCGGGCGTCCGCCAGTGTCTCGCTTTCCTATGGCGCCCATTCCAATCTCTGCGTGAACCAGATCAAGCTGAACGGCACGGAAGAGCAAAGGGCCAGATACCTGCCGAAGCTCGTCTCCGGTGATCATGTCGGCGCGCTCGCCATGTCGGAGGCGGGAGCCGGGTCCGACGTGGTGTCGATGAAACTGCGCGCCGAGAAGCGGAACGGCTATTACGTGCTGAACGGCACGAAATACTGGATCACGAACGGGCCGGATGCCGATACGCTGGTCGTCTATGCCAAGACCGACCCGGAGGCCGGATCCCGCGGCATGACGGCCTTCATCGTCGAAAAGACCATGATCGGCTTCTCCACCTCCCGGCATTTCGACAAGCTGGGGATGCGCGGTTCCAACACCGCGGAACTGGTGTTCGAGAACGTGGAGGTGCCGTTCGAGAACGTTCTGGGCGGGGAAGGCAAGGGCGTCCGGGTGCTGATGTCGGGTCTGGACTACGAACGGGTGGTGCTGTCGGGTATCGGCACGGGGATCATGGCCGCCTGTCTGGACGAGGTGATGCCCTATATGCACGAACGCCGCCAGTTCGGGCAGGAGATCGGGAGCTTCCAGCTCATGCAGGGCAAGATCGCCGACATGTACACCGCGATGAACACCGCCCGCGCCTATGTCTATGAGGTGGCGAAAGCCTGCGACCGGGGTGAGGTGACACGGCAGGACGCCGCCGCCTGCGTGCTCTACGCCTCCGAGCAGGCGCAGGTGCAGGCGCATCAGGCGGTGCAGGCCTTCGGCGGCGCGGGATTTCTGAACGACAGCGTGGTGAGCCGCCTGTTCCGTGACGCGAAGCTCATGGAGATCGGGGCGGGCACCAGCGAAATCCGCCGTATGCTGATCGGGCGGGAACTGATGTCGGTCACGGCCTGAGGAGGGCGCCATGAAACTCGTCTCCGCGGCACTGACCGCTTCCGAAGGCTTCCGCGCCAACCGGGCCGCCCACCTGTCCCTGCTGGAAACGGCGGCAGAGGCTGCGGCCCTGGCCGCCGCGGGGGGCGGCGAAAAAGCCCGCGCCCGCCACGTGTCTCGGGGCAAGATGGCCCCGCGGGAACGTGTCGCGAACCTGCTGGACCCCGGCTCGCCCTTTCTGGAGATCGGCGCGACCGCCGCGCATGGCATGTATGACAATGCCGCCCCCTGCGCCGGGCTGATTGCCGGGATCGGGCGCGTGGCGGGGCAGGAGGTGCTCATCGTCTGCAATGATGCGACGGTGAAGGGCGGCACCTACTATCCCATGTCGGTGAAGAAGCACCTCCGTGCGCAGGAGATCGCGGAGGAGAACCATCTTCCCTGCGTCTATCTGGTGGATTCGGGCGGCGCGAACCTGCCCCAGCAGGACGAGGTCTTCCCGGACCGGGAGCATTTCGGCCGTATCTTCTACAATCAGGCGCGGATGAGCGCGAAGGGCATCCCGCAGATAGCCGTCGTCATGGGGTCATGCACCGCAGGCGGGGCCTATGTGCCGGCCATGTCCGACGTGACGATCATCGTGAAGAACCAAGGCACGATCTTCCTCGCCGGCCCTCCGCTGGTAAAGGCGGCGACGGGGGAGGTCGTGTCGGCCGAGGATCTGGGCGGCGGGGACGTGCACACGCGCCTGTCGGGTGTTGCCGATTATCTGGCGGAGGACGACACGCACGCACTGGCGCTGGCGCGGCAGGCCGTGGCGGGGCTGAACCGCACGAAGCCGTTTACCGTGACGATGCAGTCCAGCGAAGAACCGGCCTATGACCCGGAGGAGATCCTTGGCGTCGTGCCCGCCGATCTGAAGACGCCCTACGACATCCGGGAGGTCATTGCCCGCGTGGTGGACGGCTCCCGCTTCGACGAGTTCAAGGCGCGGTTCGGCGAGACGCTGGTGACGGGATTTGCCCATGTCACCGGGATTCCGGTGGGGATCATCGCCAACAACGGGGTGCTGTTCTCCGAATCCGCCGTGAAGGGCGCGCATTTCGTGGAGCTGTGCTCGCAACGCGGCATTCCGCTGGTGTTCCTTCAGAACATCACCGGCTTCATGGTGGGGCGGAAGTACGAGAGCGAAGGCATCGCCCGCCACGGGGCTAAGCTGGTCACCGCGGTCGCCACGACGGAAGTGCCGAAGATCACCATGCTGGTCGGCGGCTCCTTCGGGGCGGGGAACTACGGCATGGCAGGGCGGGCCTATTCGCCGCGGTTCCTGTGGACATGGCCGAACTCGCGCATTTCCGTCATGGGTGGCGAGCAGGCGGCGGGTGTGTTGGCAACGGTGAAGCGCGAAGGTATCGAACGCACCGGCGGGAGCTGGAGCGCGGAGGAGGAGACCGCGTTCAAGCGCCCCACCATCGAGATGTTCGACCGGCAGAGCCACCCGCTCTATGCCTCCGCCCGGCTGTGGGACGACGGGATCATCGATCCGCGCAAGACGCGCGATGTGCTGTCCCTCAGCCTCTCGGCGAGCCTGAACGCGCCTGTCGGCCAGACGCGCTTCGGCGTGTTCCGCATGTGAGGCATGGGATGAGAAACCCCGCGCAACCAGCGGATTCCACAGGCAGTCGAAAGCATCGGCGGATTTCGCCGGAGCGGGTTGCCTTTGCCGGTGCGACCGGTCAGAAGCGGGGCGATGTTCACGCTTCTTTCTCCACCGCGGATGCTTCGCCGCGCTCTTCGGCTGCGGTCGCGGCTGCTGTTTCTTGTCCTGCTGGCGACACTGGGACCGGCCGGGCTGGATATGGGCATGGCGGTGGTCAAGCCCATCCACGAGGGCAATGGCAAGACCTGCCGCATCTGGTCAGTCACGGATGGGGATACGCTGAAGCTCGCCTGCCTGACCCGCGGTCTGGTGAACACGCGGCTGCGCGGCTTCGACACGCCGGAGCTGTTCAGCCCCGGCTGCCCCTCCGAATTCGCAAGGGCAGTTGCCGCGACATGGCTGCTCCGCTGGAAGCTCTGGGGGGCGGAGCATATCGAGGTGCGGATCGGCTCCCGCGATCTCTACGGGCGGTCGCTGGCGACGGTTCTGCTGGACGGCAGACCCCTCGCCGCGATCATGGTGGGAAGCGGGCTGGCGCGGGCCTACGATGGCGGGCGCAGGCAGGGCTGGTGCGGCGGCCTGATCTGAGCGCGGGTCTGAGCGCGGGCCTGATCGCCGATCTGAGCGCGGGGGCGGCGGGATGACGCCGCATTGTCAGGAGGGCCGCCTGTCGGTTGTCGTGGCCGATATCACCACGCTCCGTGTCGATGCCGTGGTGAATGCCGCGAACCGCTCGCTTCTGGGCGGCGGAGGCGTGGATGGCGCGATCCACCGTGCCGCCGGGCCAGAGCTGCTGGCCGAGACGCGGACTCTCGGCGGGGCCGAAACCGGGGAGGTGAAGGTTACGAAGGGCTACCGATTGCCCGCCCGCTACGTGATCCATGCGGTAGGCCCGGTCTGGAGGGGCGGGACGGAGGGGGAGGCCGCACTGCTCGCCTCCTGCTACCGTCGCGCGTTGGAGGAGGCGGAGAAGCTTGGCCTCGCCTCCATCGCCTTTCCATCCATATCCACCGGCATCTACGGCTATCCCGCGGGGGCCGCCGCAGGGATCGCCGTCAACACTGTGCGGGAAGCGCAGGCGTCGCTCGACGTGATCTTCTGCTGCTTCTCCGAGGAACAGGCGCGCCTGCATTGCACGGCGCTGGGGAGGGAATGATGTTCCGCAAGATCCTGATTGCCAACCGGGGCGAGATCGCCTGCCGCGTCATGGAGACCGCCCGCCGCATGGGGATCGCGACGGTGGCCGTCTATTCCGATGCGGATACCGGGGCGAAACATGTGGCCATGGCCGATGAGGCCGTCCATATCGGTGGCCCGAAGCCGGCTGACAGCTATCTGCGCGGCGACCGGATCATCGCTGCCGCGCGGCAGACAGGCGCAGAGGCGATCCACCCCGGCTACGGCTTCCTGTCGGAGAACCCCGAGTTCGTCGATGACGTCACCGCGGCAGGGCTGGTGTTCATCGGCCCCTCGGCCAGCGCCATCCGCGCGATGGGCCTGAAGGATGCCGCGAAACGGCTGATGCAGGAGGCGGGCGTGCCCGTGGTGCCGGGTTATCTCGGCGCGGATCAGGACGCGGCCCGGTTGGCAGAGGCGGCGGCGGAAGTGGGCTATCCCGTGCTCATCAAGGCGGTGGCGGGCGGCGGCGGCAAGGGTATGCGGCTGGTGGAGACGCCCGACGCCTTTGCCGATGCGCTGGCCTCCGCCCAGGGGGAGGCGCGCACCGCTTTCGGCAATCCCGACGTCCTGATCGAGAAATACGTCGAAAAGCCCCGCCACATCGAGGTGCAGGTGTTCGGCGACGGCACAGATGCCGTTCATCTGTTCGAGCGGGACTGTTCGCTCCAGCGTCGCCACCAGAAGGTGATCGAGGAAGCTCCGGCCCCCGGCATGACGGCGGAGATGCGCGCCGCCATGGGCAAGGCGGCGGTGAAAGCCGCGCGCGCCATCGGCTATGCCGGTGCGGGCACCATCGAGTTCATCGTGGACGGGTCTCGCGGGCTGCGCCCTGACGGGTTCTGGTTCATGGAAATGAACACCCGCCTTCAGGTGGAGCATCCGGTGACGGAGGCCATCACCGGCATCGACCTTGTCGAGTGGCAGATCCGCGTGGCGGCGGGCGAGCCGCTGCCCGCGCGGCAGAGCGACCTTGCCATTCACGGTCATGCCTTCGAGGCACGGCTTTACGCGGAGGACGTCCCCGCGGGCTTTCTGCCCGCGACGGGGCGGCTTGAACATCTTGCCTTCCCGGCCGGTGTGCGGGCCGACAGCGGTGTGCGGCCGGGCGATGCGATCAGCCCGTGGTATGATCCGATGATCGCCAAGATCATCGTCCACGGCCCGAACCGGGAGATTGCGCTTTCGCGTCTCGCCGCGGCGGTGGAGGGCACGGAGGTGGCGGGGAGCGTCACCAACCTTGCGTTTCTCGCGGCACTGGCGCGCCATCCCGGCTTTGCGGCGGGGGAGGTCGATACCGGCCTCATCGCGCGGGATCTGGCGGACCTCACCGCCCCGCCGCCCGCACCGCTTGCGGTCGCGCCGCTGGCCGCGCTTGCCGTGGCGGGTCTTGCGGGGGGCGGGAATGCGCACACCGGCTTCACGCTCTGGACGCCGCTCCGCCAGACCGTTGCCCTCATGCTGGATGGGGAGGAGCAGAGCGCCGTGGTGCTGCCGCTCGCGCCCGATCATTTCCGGGTGGAGATCGGTGAGGTCATCCACGAGTGCGCGTTGCGGCAGGGGCAGTGGTGGGTTGACGGCGAGAAGGCGGAGGTGCGGATCGTGCCGCTCTCCGCGGGCGTCGCGCTTTTTGCCCATGCCGCTCATATCGCGCGGCCCGTTGATCAGCTTGCCCGTGCCGCAGAGAGCGGTGCAGGCGGCAATGCCGTGCTGGCGCCGATGCCGGGGTTGGTGAAGGCCGTTTTCGTGACGCCGGGGGCGACGGTGGCAAAAGGCCAGCGGCTCGCCGTGCTGGAGGCGATGAAGATGGAGCACACCCTCGCCGCGGGGCGGGACGGCACCGTGGCCGAAGTGCTCGCCGGCGAGGGATCGCAGGTGGAGGCCGGCGCGCCGCTCATCCTGCTGGAGGAGGAGGCATGATCCGGCTCCATCACGTTCCGCAGGCGCGTTCGTTCCGCATCCTCTGGCTCCTGCTGGAAATGGGGGAGCAGCCGGAGGTCATTATACACTCCATGCTCGACAAGTCCCTGCGGTCGCCCGATTATCTCGCCCTGTCCCCGGCAGGGCGGGTTCCGGCGCTGGAGATCGACGGGCGGCGGCTGTTCGAATCCGGCGCGATCACCGAATATCTGTGCGAGACGCGCGCGCCGCATCTTGGGCGCGCCCCGGGGGACGTGGAACGGGCGGACTGGCTGGAATGGCTGCATTTCGCGGAAACTATCGGCCAGCATCTTGCCAACCTGACGCAGCAGCACATCGTGCTCCGGGAAGATCACATGCGCTCCCCCACCGTGATGCGGCTGGAGGCCAAGCGGCTCGAAAAGACGGTGGAGGTGGTGGAGCGGGGTCTGGAAGGCCGAGATTTTCTGCTGCCCTCCGGCTTTTCCGCGGTGGATGTGCAGGTGGGCTACGGCGTCATGATGGCGCGCCGTTTCGTGCGCTTCGATGCCTTTCCCTCCGCCTCCCGCTGGCTGCATCACTTCGAGACGCGCCCCGCCTTCCGCCGCGCGCTGGAAGAGGATGGCGAGGCCGAAATCTACACCCGCGATTTCTATGAGGCGCCGAATGCGTGACGTCGAGATCTTCGAGGTCGGCCCGCGCGACGGGCTGCAGAATGAAAAGCGCCTGATCCCGGCGGCGGAAAAGATCGCGCTGGTGGATCTGCTCTCCACCGCCGGTTACCGCCGGATCGAGGTGGCGAGCTTTGTCAGCCCGAAATGGGTGCCCCAGATGGCGGACGGGGCGGCGGTGCTGGCCGGCATCCGCCGGGTGCCGGGCATCAGTTACGCGGCCCTTGCGCCCAATCTGAAGGGTTATGAGGGGGCAAGGAACGCGCGGGCGGACGAGGTCGCGGTGTTCGGCTCGGCCTCCGAGGGGTTCTCGAAGGCGAACATCAACGCGACGATAGCGGAGAGTATCGAACGCATGCAGGGGGTCGCGGCGGCAGCCAAGGCCGACGGCATTCCCGTGCGCGGCTACATCTCCTGCGTGACGGATTGCCCCTATGACGGGCCGACACCGCCCGCCCACGTCGCTCGTGTCGCGGCGGCGCTCCGCGACATGGGCTGCTACGAGGTGAGCCTTGGCGATACGATAGGGCAGGGCAGGCCGGAGACGATCCGCGCAATGCTGGAAGCCGTGCTGCAGGAACTGCCTGCGGAGCAGCTGGCGGGTCATTACCACGACACGGCGGGACGCGCGCTCGACAATATCGCTGCATCGCTGGAACTGGGCGTGAGGGTCTTCGACGCGGCGGTGGGCGGTCTTGGCGGCTGCCCCTATGCGCCGGGGGCCAAGGGCAATGTCGCGACGGAAGCCGCCGTGGCGTTTCTGGAGGAGGGCGGTTGGCGGACCGGCCTTGACCGCACGGTCATCGCCGAAGCGGCGCAGATGGCCCGGAACCTTCGCAGTCCCGAAGCCGCCTGACCCCACCCGGCCCAACGGCGTCCAGCGCGCGGGGGACGCCCCCCGCGACCCCCGGCTCGACCGCCCCTCCCTTGCCCTGATCCTGTCCGAAACGGAGATGCCGAGATGACCGAGACCACCCGCCCTGAGGCCACCCCCCTTGAGACCATACGCCTCGAGATCGACACGCGCGGTGTTGCCACGCTGACCCTCGCGCGGCCCGAACGGCATAACGCGCTTTCGGCGCAGATGATGGATGAGTTGTCCGAGGCGGCGCGGCGGCTCGGGGAAGACCCGTCAGTCCGGGTGGTGATCCTCGCGGCGGAAGGCGAGAGTTTCTGTGCAGGCGGTGACCTAGGCTGGATGCGGGAGCAGATGCGGGCCGATGCGACGCAGCGGGCGCGGGAGGCACGGCGGCTCGCCGACATGCTGGGCCTGCTGGACCGCCTGCCGAAGCCGCTGATCGGCCGCATTCAGGGGCAGGCCTTCGGGGGTGGGCTCGGCATGATCTCCGTCTGTGATACCGCGATCGGAGTGACGGGGCTGAAGCTCGGTCTGACGGAGGTGCGGCTCGGGCTGATCCCGGCGACGATCGGGCCTTATGTGGTTGCGCGGCTCGGCGCGGCGCGTGCCCGGCGCGTATTCTTCTCTCCCCGCATCTTCGGCCCGGAGGAGGCGCTGTCGCTCGACCTGCTGTCGCGCGTGATGCCGCCCGAAGAGCTGGATGCGGCGGTGGAGGCGGAGGTGGCCCCCTATCTCGTTGCCGCGCCGGGGGCGGTGGCCGATTCCAAGGCTCTCGTGCGGCGACTCGGCGGCGGGGTGACGCCGGAGATGGTGGATGCGACGATAGGCGCACTTGTCGCGCGCTGGGAGACCGCCGAAGCGGAGGAGGGTATCGCCGCATTCTTCGAGAAACGCCCCCCCGCCTGGCGTGACGCCTGAGCGCGGCTCTTCGTTGAAAACCACGGGAAATGCGCCGCCGGATACGTCCGGGAATCGGTTTGGTTCCGTTTTCCGGCGCGAGTGCCTGAAAACGCGACGTTTGCGATCGCAGAAGGCGCTTGCTGCGCCGCAGTCGGTTGACCCCGGCGGGGGGCAGGGGTAAACCGCTTCGCAGCCAACCGGGATGCTACGGTATCCCAGCGAAGGAGCCACCAGTGGACGATCTGCTGAGAGAATACCTGCCGATCCTCGTCTTTCTCGGTGTTGCCGTCGCCCTCGGCCTCGTCCTGATGCTTTCGGCTGCGATTCTCGCGGTGCGGAAACCGGACCCGGAAAAGGTCTCGGCCTACGAGTGCGGCTTCAACTCGTTCGACGACGCGCGGATGAAGTTCGATATCCGCTTCTACCTTGTCTCGATCCTGTTCATCATCTTCGATCTCGAAGTCGCCTTCCTGTTCCCGTGGGCAGTGGCGTTCGGCGGCCTTACAGACGTGGCCTTCTGGTCGATGATGATCTTCCTCGGCGTCTTGACCGTTGGCTTTGCCTACGAATGGAAGAAGGGAGCTCTCGAATGGGAGTGATGACCGGCGCGAACACCGCGGGTGCTGACCGCGAAGTCGCCACCCAGGCGCTGAACCGCGAGCTTCAGGACAAGGGGTTCCTGCTCACCTCGACCGAGGACATCATCAACTGGGCGCGCATCGGCTCGCTCCACTGGATGACGTTCGGGCTGGCCTGCTGCGCGGTCGAGATGATCCAGATGTCCATGCCGCGCTATGACGTGGAGCGCTTCGGCGCGGCACCCCGCGCCTCGCCCCGGCAGTCCGACCTGATGATCGTCGCGGGCACGCTGACCAACAAGATGGCGCCCGCGCTTCGCAAGGTCTATGACCAGATGCCGGAGCCGCGCTACGTGATCTCCATGGGATCCTGCGCCAACGGCGGCGGCTATTATCACTACAGCTATTCGGTTGTCCGGGGCTGCGACCGGGTCGTTCCGGTCGATGTCTATGTCCCGGGTTGCCCCCCCACGGCGGAGGCGCTGCTCTACGGCATCCTCCAGTTGCAGCGGAAAATCCGCCGCACCGGCACCATTGCACGTTGAGGGTAAGATGAGCGACGCAGTCCTTGCAGATGCCCCCCTCGCCGAGCTGGCGGAGCATATCCAGAGCCGGCAGCCGCAGCATGTCCTGTCCGCCAAGGTGGATTTCGGCGAGTTGACGGTCGAGGCCGACCGCAGTTCCATCGTGGCGTTTCTGGAGTTCCTTAAGACCGATCCGAACTGCCGCTTCTCGACGCTGGTCGATCTGACGGCGGTGGACTACCCCGAACGCGAAGCCCGCTTCGATGTGGTCTATCACCTGCTGTCGATGTACCAGAACCAGCGCGTCCGCGTGAAGATCCAGGTGCGGGAGGAGGAGCTCGTGCCCTCCGTCACCGGGGTCCATGCCGGGGCGAACTGGCTGGAGCGGGAGGTGTTCGACATGTTCGGCATCCTGTTCTCCGGCCACCCGGATCTGCGGCGCATCCTGACGGACTACGGTTTCCGCGGCTTTCCGCTGCGCAAGGACTTCCCGACCACCGGCTACACGCAGGTGCGTTATGACGAGGAACAGAAGCGGGTGATCTACGAACCTGTCAACCTCGTGCAGGAATATCGTCAATTCGACTTCATGTCGCCATGGGAGGGTGCGCAATACATCCTGCCGGGCGACGAGAAGAAGTGAGGAGGGTCTGAGATGGACGGTGCTTTCGACGACGCTCTGACCGGCGAACAGAAGATCCGCAACTTCAACATCAACTTCGGGCCGCAGCACCCCGCGGCGCACGGCGTGCTGCGCATGGTGCTGGAGCTGGACGGCGAGGTGGTGGAACGCGCCGACCCGCATATCGGCCTGCTTCATCGCGGCACCGAGAAGCTGATGGAGAGCCGGACCTATCTTCAGAACCTGCCCTATCTGGACCGGCTCGACTACGTCTGTCCGATGAACCAGGAGCATGCCTACTGCCTGGCCATCGAGAAGCTGACCGGAACGGTGGTTCCGCGGCGCGCGAGCCTGATCCGGGTGCTCTATTGCGAGATCGGGCGCATCCTGAACCACATCATGGTCATCACGACCGGGATCATGGACGTGGGCGCGCTGACACCGCCGCTCTGGGGCTTCACCGCCCGCGAAGAGCTGATGGTGTTCTATGAGCGGGCCTGCGGGGCGCGTCTGCACGCGGCCTATTTCCGTCCCGGCGGCGTCCATCAGGATCTGCCGCCCGACCTCATCGACGATATCGACGCCTGGGCCGACAGGTTCCCGAAGCTCATCGACACTCTGGATGCGCTCATCACCGAAAACCGGATCGTCAAGCAGCGGCTCGTGGATATCGCGTTGGTGACGGAAGAGGACATCCAGCAATACGGCTTCTCCGGCGTCATGGCGCGGGGCACCGGTCTTGCCTGGGATCTTCGCCGCTCGCAGCCTTATGAGTGCTACGACGAGTTCGATTTCCAGATCCCCGTGGGCACCAACGGTGATTGCTACGACCGTTATCTCTGCCGGATGCAGGAGATGCGGGAATCGACCAAGATCATCAAGCAGGCCATCGCAAAACTCCGCCAGACCCCGGGCGATGTGCTGGCGCGCGGCAAGATTACCCCGCCGAAGCGCGGTGACATGAAGCGCTCGATGGAAAGCCTCATCCACCACTTCAAGCTCTACACCGAAGGGTTCCATGTCCCCGCCGGTGAGGTCTATGCGGCGGTTGAAGCTCCCAAGGGGGAGTTCGGCGTCTATCTCGTCGCCGACGGAACCAACCGGCCCTACCGCGTGAAGCTGCGCGCTCCGGGCTACATGCACCTTCAGGCGATGGACTATCTTGCCAAGGGGCATCTTCTGGCCGACGTGACCGCAATCATCGGCACGCTCGACATTGTGTTCGGCGAGGTGGACCGGTGAGCCGCCCCGCCCAAAGCCAGCTGGCCGCGCCCGTCGCGGCCCGCCAGACCGGAGCCGTCTGATGCTACGCCGTCTTTACCACGCGCAGCCCAACCATTTCGAGTTTGCTCCCGCGAACCTCGACTGGGCCAAGGCGCAGATCTCGAAATATCCCGAAGGGCGTCAGGCTTCTGCGGTGATCCCGCTGCTCTGGCGCGCGCAGGAGCAGGAAGGCTGGCTGACCAAGCCCGCGATCGAATATGTCGCGGACATGTTGGGCATGGCCTATATCCGCGTGCTCGAAGTCGCGACCTTCTACTTCATGTTCCAGCTGCAACCGACCGGCACTGTCGCCCATGTCCAGATCTGCGGCACCACGTCCTGCATGATCTGCGGCGCGGAAGACCTGATGGCGGTCTGCAAGAAGCGGATCAACGCCCAACCCCATGAACTCTCGGCGGACGGAAAGTTCAGCTGGGAGGAAGTGGAATGTCTCGGCGCCTGTTCCGGCGCGCCGATGGCCCAGATCGGCAAGGACTATTACGAGAACCTCACCGAGGACAAGCTCGTGGCCCTGCTCGACGATCTGGCCGCCGGCAAGGTTCCGGTGCCCGGCCCGCAGAACGGGCGCTTCTCCTCCGAACCGGCGACGGGCCTGACGAGCCTCACCGACCTTGCGGAAGACCGGCCGGAGCGCAACGCTTCCGTGACGCTTGCGCTTGCCATCGGGGATACGGTGAAGCGCATCGACGGGACGGAAGTGCCCCTCAACGCGCCCTGGCTCGACCGTTCCGACCGCAATGCGCCGGTCGAAGGGGGTGAGGAGGTCCAGCCCGCCCCGGGTGCGGGTCATCCGATCGACGAGACCGGGATCTCCATCGAGGAAGCGCCCGTGGATACCGTGGGGCGGCCGGAAGTGGAAGGCATCGCCACCGGCGGCACGGCGACGGGTGAACCCGGCCAGCCTGTCGCGGGCGACGATCCCGAGGGCCGGGACGACAAGGATGTCGACCAGGAGCCGGAAAGCGATCCCAAGGTTACGGCGGAGGATGCCGTGATCCTTGGCGGTGGCGCCCCGACGCGCCCGGGCTTCCTGCCTGAACCGCGGGAGGGCGAGGCGGACAATCTGCTCCGCATCTCCGGCGTCGGCCCGAAGCTCGAGAAGATGCTCCACGACCTCGGCATCTTCCATTTCGACCAGATCGCTGCCTGGACGGCGGAGGATCTGGCATGGATCGATGCGCATCTGCACGAATTCAAGGGGCGCGCCCTGCGCGAGGATTGGATCGGACAGGCGAAAATCCTCGCTGCCGGCGGGGAGACCGACCATTCCCGCAAGGTGGAGCGTGGGGAGATCTGATGACGGAGGACGCACACAGGGCACTGGCCGTGCAGGCCAGACAGGCGGGCGGCGTGATGGCCGCCGCCATGGTGCTCTGGTTCGTCCTGCAATGGGTCGGGGGGCGCATGGGCTGGGACAGCCGCTATGCCTTCCTGATCGACTTTGCCGCGATCGGCGCCCTCGTGTGGGGTATGATCGTCACATGGCGCGTCTGGCGCAAACGCCGGGCCTTGGAAGGGTGAGAAGATGCTGAAGGACCAGGACCGGATCTTCACCAACATCTACGGGATGCATGACCGCTCCCTGGCCGGCGCGAAGAAGCGCGGGCACTGGGACGGGACTGCCGGCCTCATCGAGAAGGGGCGCGACTGGATCATCGACGAGATGAAGAAGTCGGGCCTGCGCGGGCGGGGCGGGGCAGGTTTTCCGACCGGTATGAAATGGTCCTTCATGCCGAAGGAATCCGACGGCCGTCCGGCCTATCTGGTCATCAACGCCGATGAATCCGAACCCGCGACCTGCAAGGACCGGGAGATCATGCGCCACGATCCGCATACGCTGATCGAAGGCGCGCTGATCGCCTCCTTCGCGATGGGCGCGCATGCGAGCTACATCTACCTGCGGGGCGAATACATTCGGGAGCGGGAGGCGCTGCAGGCTGCCATCGACGAATGCTATGAGGACGGTCTGCTCGGCGTGAACGCGGCAGGCTCGGGCTGGGATTTCGATCTCTACCTGCACCACGGGGCCGGCGCCTATATCTGCGGCGAGGAAACGGCCCTGCTGGAGAGCCTCGAGGGCAAGAAGGGCATGCCGCGGATGAAGCCGCCGTTTCCGGCGGGTGCGGGGCTCTACGGTTGCCCGACCACGGTGAACAACGTCGAATCCATCGCCGTGGCGCCGACGATCCTGCGCCGGGGCGGGGAGTGGTTCGCCTCCTTCGGGCGGCCGAACAACGCGGGCGTGAAGCTCTTCGGTCTGACCGGGCATATCAACACGCCCTGCGTCGTCGAGGAGACCATGTCCATCTCGATGAAGGAACTCATCGAGAAACACGGCGGCGGTATCCGCGGCGGCTGGAAGAACCTGAAGGCCGTGATCCCCGGCGGCGCGTCCTGCCCGATCATCCCGGCCGACCAGTGCGACGATGCCATCATGGATTATGACGGCATGCGGGAGCTGAAATCTTCCTTCGGCACCGCCTGCATGATCGTGATGGATCAGCAGACCGACGTCATCAAGGCGGTCTGGCGGCTGGCGAAGTTCTTCAAGCACGAAAGCTGCGGTCAGTGCACGCCCTGCCGGGAAGGCACCGGCTGGATGATGCGCGTGATGGACCGGCTGGTCACCGGGGATGCGGAAGTCGAGGAAATCGACATGCTCTTCCAGGTGACGAAGCAGGTCGAGGGCCACACGATCTGCGCGCTCGGCGATGCGGCTGCGTGGCCGATCCAGGGTCTCATCCGCCACTACCGCAACGAGATCGAAGACCGCATCAAGTATAAAAAGACCGGGCGCGTCTCGGCCATCGCGGCGGAGTGACGATGGCGCCCGAGGGGATGCATCTCGCCGAGCTGAACATCGGACGGCTGATCGCCGAAACCGATGATCCGCGCGTGGCGGAGTTCATGGCGGCGCTGGACCGGGTGAACACGCTCGGCAAGCGGATGCCGGGCTTCGTGTGGATGATGGAAGGATCGGGCGAACCGGGCAAGGGCAATACGGAAACGAAGATTGCGGGCGATCCGCGCTTCGTCTCCAACCTCACCGTCTGGGAGGACGTGGAGAGCCTTGAGCGCTTCGTGTGGAACACCGTCCACCGCAGCTTCTACGAGCGGCGGGCGGAGTGGTTTGAGGTGCTGGGGCGGATGCATTTCGTCATGTGGTGGGTGCCTGCCGGGCACCGGCCTACGCTGGAGGAGGGTCTGGCGCGTCTGGACCATCTGACGGCCCATGGCGACAGCGACCATGCCTTCGGGTGGAAATATCTGGATGACGCGCGGCTCTGGCGGAGCCGTGGGTGCCGGCAGATCGCGGCGGAGTAAGTGATGTCGAATATCAGGAAAATCTCCATCGACGGCCTCGTCTATGAAGTGGACGGCGCGATGACCATCCTGCAGGCCTGTGAGGTCGCCGGGATCGAGGTGCCGCGCTTCTGCTACCATGAGCGGCTGTCCATCGCGGGCAACTGCCGGATGTGTCTGGTGGAAGTGGTCGGCGGTCCCCCGAAGCCCACGGCGTCCTGCGCCATGCAGGTGAAGGATCTGCGTCCCGGCCCGAACGGCGAGCCGCCGGTGGTCAAGACCAACTCGCCCATGGTGAAGAAGGCGCGGGAGGGGGTGATGGAGTTCCTGCTCATCAACCACCCGCTCGACTGCCCGATCTGCGATCAGGGGGGCGAATGCGACCTTCAGGACCAGGCGATGGCCTATGGCGTGGATTTCTCCCGCTACCGTGAGCCGAAGCGTGCGACCGAGGATCTGAACCTCGGCCCGCTGGTCGAGACGCATATGACGCGCTGCATCTCCTGCACACGCTGCGTTCGCTTCACCACCGAGGTCGCCGGGATCACCCAGATGGGCCAGACCGGCCGGGGTGAGGACAGCGAGATCACGAGCTACCTCAACCAGACGCTCGACAGCAACATGCAGGGCAACGTGATCGACCTGTGCCCGGTCGGCGCGCTGGTGTCGAAACCCTACGCTTTCACCGCGCGTCCCTGGGAGCTGACCAAGACCGAGACGATCGACGTGATGGATGCGCTCGGCTCCAACATCCGGGTGGATACGAAGGGCCGCGAAGTCATGCGCATCCTGCCGCGCAACCATGACGGCGTGAACGAGGAGTGGATCTCCGACAAGACCCGCTTCGTCTGGGACGGGTTGCGCCGCCAGCGGCTCGACCGGCCCTATGTGCGCGAAAACGGCAGACTGCGCCCGGCAACGTGGGGTGAAGCGCTGCAGAAGGCCGCCGCCGCGATGAAGGGCAGGAAGGTCGCCGCACTGGTGGGCGATCTCGCCCCGGTGGAGGCGATCTATGCTCTGAAGGAACTCGTGCAAGGGCTTGGCGGCAATGTGGAATGCCGGACGGACGGGGCGAAGCTGCCCGCTGGCAACCGGTCGGGCTACGTCGGCACCGCGCGGATCGAGGATCTGGAAAATGCGGAGCTGATCCAGCTCATCGGCACCGATCCGCGCAACGAATCTCCCGTACTGAACGCCCGTATCCGCAAGGCGTGGATCAACGGCGCGAAGGTCGGGCTGATCGGGTCCGCCGCCGACCTGACCTACAGCTATGACCATGTCGGACCGGGACGCGCCGCGCTGCGGGAGCTTGCGGGCAAGGATATCTCAGACGAGACAAAGGCGAAGCCCAGCGTCGTCGTCATCGGGCAGGGGGCGTTGACGGAGGCGGATGGCGCGGCGGTGCTCTCGCAGGCGATGCAGCTGGCGGAGAACACCGGCTCCGGCTTCCTCGTGCTGCATACTGCGGCGAGCCGCGTGGGCGCCATGGACGTCGGCGCGGTGACCGAGGGCGGGATGGATGCCGCGCTGAACGGGGCGGAGGTGATCTACAGCCTTGGCGCCGATGAGGTGGAGATCGCACCCGGGCCGTTCGTCATCTATCAGGGCCATCACGGAGACCGCGGCGCGCATCGGGCGGACATCATCCTGCCGGGCGCCGCCTATACCGAGGAGCCGGGTCTGTTCGTCAATACCGAGGGCCGCCCGCAACTCGCGCTCCGCGCAGGTTTCCCGCCGGGTGAAGCAAAGGAGAACTGGGCGATCCTGCGGGCGCTTTCGGCCGAACTCGGCGCGACGCTGCCCTATGACTCGCTGGCTGCCCTGCGCCGGAAGCTGGTGGCGGAGGTGCCGCATCTGGCGCGCATCGACGAGGTGGCCGAGAACGCCTGGACCCCGCTCGACCCCAGCGCTCCGGCGGATGCCGATTTCCGCCCGGTTATCAAGGACTTCTACCTGACCAACCCCATTGCCCGGGCGTCGCAACTGATGGCGGAGCTTTCTGCTCTCGCCGCCGCCCGGCGCTCGCCGGCCATGGCGGCGGAGTAGCGTGCCGTGATCCGGTTCGACCCCACCGGCAACTACCGTATCCGGGCTGGCATCTGCGGGCCGGATGCTGTTAACAGCAGCGTGACCGGAGGGAGCGAGTCTCTCTCCCCGGCCGACCCAGCGATGACCGACGGTCAATGAACGTGAGGCAAGATGGCTGACTTCTTCTCCACCACCGCAGGGACCATCGTCCTCATCGTCGGTCAGTCCCTTCTGGTCGTCGCCTTTGTGATGCTGTCGCTGATCTATCTGGTCTATGGCGACCGGAAGATCTGGGCAGCGGTCCAGATGCGCCGCGGGCCGAACGTCGTCGGTCCCTGGGGTCTGTTCCAGACTTTCGCCGACGCTCTCAAATATGTTCTGAAGGAGATCGTGGTTCCCGCGGGGGCCGATAAATTCGTCTTCTTCCTCGCCCCGCTCCTGTCTTTCGTTCTGGCGATCCTCGGCTTCGCCGTGATCCCGTTCGCGGATGGCTGGGTGCTTGCCAATATCAACGTCGCCATCCTGTTCCTTTTCGCCATCTCCTCGCTGGAGGTTTACGGCGTGATCATGGGGGGATGGGCGTCGAACTCCAAATATCCCTTCCTCGGTTCGCTTCGGTCTGCGGCGCAGATGATCTCCTATGAGGTGTCGCTGGGGCTCATCATCATCGGGGTGGTGATCTCCACCGGCTCGCTGAACCTCTCGGCCATCGTCCATGCGCAGAGCGGCTCGGCCGGGCTGTTCAACTGGTACTGGCTGCCGCACCTGCCGATGGTCGTGCTGTTCTTCATCTCTGCCCTGGCAGAGACGAACCGCCCGCCCTTCGACCTGCCCGAAGCGGAATCCGAGCTCGTGGCGGGCTTCATGGTCGAATATTCCTCTACGCCGTATCTGCTGTTCATGGCGTCGGAATACATCGCCATCTGGCTGATGTGCGCGCTCATCTCCATCCTGTTCTTCGGCGGCTGGCTCTCGCCCATTCCGGGCCTGCCGGACGGCGCGCTCTGGATGTTCCTGAAGATGTGTTTCTTCTTCTTCCTCATCGCGATGGTGAAGGCGATCGTGCCGCGTTACCGCTACGACCAGCTCATGCGGATCGGCTGGAAGGTATTCCTTCCGCTGTCGCTGATCTGGGTCGTGCTCATCGCCTTCCTCGCGCGTTACGAAGTGTTCGGTCACTTCTGGGCCCGCTGGTCGATGGGGGGCTGAGGATGAAAAGGCAGCCGACGAAACAGACGCCGAAGGAAAGGGCGCACTGATGGCCACCATAAACTATGCGCGCGCAGCGAAGTATTTCCTGATGACCGATTTCATCAAGGGCTTCGGTTTGGGTCTGAAATACTTCTTCGCGCCGAAGGAGACGGTGAACTATCCGTTCGAAAAGGGCCCGCTGTCTCCCCGCTTCCGCGGTGAACATGCGCTGCGCCGTTACCCGAACGGCGAGGAACGCTGCATCGCCTGCAAGCTGTGCGAAGCGATCTGCCCGGCGCAGGCCATCACCATCGATGCCGAACCGCGGGAGGACGGCTCCCGTCGGACCACGCGCTATGACATCGACATGACGAAGTGCATCTACTGCGGCTTCTGCCAGGAAGCCTGCCCCGTGGACGCGATCGTCGAAGGCCCCAACTTCGAGTTTTCCACCGAGACCCGGGAGGAGCTGTTCTACGACAAGGCCAAGCTTCTCGACAACGGCGCCCGCTGGGAAGCTGAAATCGCCCGCAATCTCGAGCTTGACGCTCCATATCGGTGAGGCAGACATGAGCGACGACTTCTCCCGCATGTTCAAGGCGATGCTGGAAAGCAGCCAGGAGATGGCGCGCTCGCTCAATCCGGCACTCGAAGACTTCCGCATGCCGGGCTTCGACGAGCTGATGCCGACCATGTCGAAGAACTTCATGGAGATGGCCTTCGGCAGGACATTCAACCGCGAGGGGCTGGACAGCAAGACCCGCCTGCTCGTGATCATCGCCGCGCTCACCATGCTCGGCGCGCAGGCGGAGCCGCAGTTGAAGCTCACCATCCGCCACGCGCTGGAAGCGGGCGCGACCAAGCGGGAGATCGCGGAAGTGATCTACCAGATGGGCATGTTCGGCGGGCTGCCGTCGATGAACCGGGCGCTGGAGATCGCGCAGAGCGTCTTCGGGGCCAAGGGAACAGAAGAATGACGATGCTAACCTTTGCCTTCTATCTCTTTGCCATCACCACGGTGGTGGCCGGTCTCATGGTCGTGACGGCCCGGAACCCCGTGCATTCCGTTCTCTGGCTCATTCTGGCTTTCTTCGCGGCGGCGGGGCTGTTCGTCCTGCTCGGGGCGGAGTTCGTGGCGATGCTGCTGCTCATCGTCTATGTCGGCGCGGTTGCGGTGCTCTTCCTCTTCGTCGTGATGATGCTCGACGTCGATTTCGAGGAATTGAAGAGCGAGATGGTGCGGTACATGCCGCTCGGCCTGCTGATCGGCCTTGTCATCATCATGCAACTCGCCATCGCGTTCGGAAGCTGGACGATGGCGCCGACGGCGGAGGCCGCGCGGATGGCGCCGGCGCCCGCGCCGGAGGTCATGCACAACACCGCGGCCCTCGGCCATCTGATCTATGACCGTTACGTTTACCTGTTCATGGCCTCCGCGCTCGTGCTGCTGGTCGCAATGATCGGGGCAATCGTGCTCACCCTGCGGCACCGGACGAATGTGAAGCGGCAGGATGTGATCAAGCAGATGATGCGAGACCCGGCAACGGCGATCGAGCTCAAGGACATCAAGCCGGGGCAGGGACTCTGACCACCCCGACGGAACAAGGGCGGCCCGACCGCCGGTGAAGGCCGGTGCGGAAGCGCCGGAAGCGAGGGACGAGGACGATGATCGGACTCACACATTATCTGACGGTGGCCGCGGCGCTGTTCGTCATCGGGATCTTCGGGATCTTCCTCAATCGGAAGAACGTGATCGTCATCCTGATGTCGATCGAGCTGATCCTGCTGTCTGTGAACATCAATCTGGTGACCTTCTCGGCCTTCCTCGGCGATCTCGTCGGGCAGGTCTTCACCCTGTTCGTGCTGACGGTCGCCGCGGCCGAAGCGGCGATCGGGCTGGCGATCCTGGTCTGCTTCTTCCGGAACCGCGGCACCATCGACGTCGAAGACGTCAACGTGATGAAGGGCTGAGGCATGGAAAAGATCATCGTCTTCGGCCCGCTTCTGGCGGCCATCGTCGGCGGCTTCGGCTGGAGGATCATCTCGGAGCGCGGGGCGCAGTTTCTCACCACCGGGCTGGTGTTCCTGGCCGCGATCCTGTCCTGGGTGCTGTTCCTGACCTATGATGGCGAGGCGTATCGCGTCCCGCTGATGACCTGGCTCGAGTCCGGCACGCTCTATGCAGACTGGTCGCTGCGCATCGACCGGCTGACGACGATCATGCTGATCGTGGTCAATACCGTCTCCGCGCTCGTGCATCTCTACAGCTTCGGCTACATGGCGCATGACGACAACTTCGGCGACACGCCCTATCGGGCGCGGTTCTTCGCCTACCTGTCGTTCTTCACCTTCACCATGCTCATGCTGGTGACGTCGGACAACCTGCTGCAGATGTTCTTCGGCTGGGAAGGCGTCGGCGTGGCCTCCTACCTGCTGATCGGCTTCTACTACAAGAAACAGTCCGCGGGCGCTGCGGCGATGAAGGCGTTCATCGTCAACCGGGTGGGCGACTTCGGCTTCATCCTCGGCATTGCCGCGCTCTACTTCCTGGTGGACTCGATCCGCTTCGACGACATCTTCGCGGCGGCTCCCTCGCTCGCCACGACCGAGATCAGTTTCCTTTGGCGCGACTGGAACGCCGCGAACCTCGTGGCATTTCTGTTGTTCATCGGCGCCATGGGGAAATCGGCGCAGCTCTTCCTCCACACCTGGCTCCCGGACGCCATGGAAGGCCCGACGCCGGTTTCGGCCCTGATCCATGCCGCCACCATGGTGACGGCGGGCGTGTTCCTGGTCTGCCGCATGTCGCCGCTGATCGAGTTCGCGCCCGAAACCAAGACCTTCATCGTCATCATAGGCGCGTCCACCGCCTTCTTCGCGGCGACGGTCGGTCTCGTGCAGAACGACATCAAGCGCGTCATCGCCTATTCGACCTGTTCGCAGCTCGGCTACATGTTCGTGGCGGCGGGCGTGGGTGTCTATTCGGCAGCGATGTTCCACCTGCTCACGCACGCCTTCTTCAAGGCGATGCTGTTCCTGGGCGCGGGCTCGGTCATCCACGCGATGCATCATGAGCAAGATCTGCGGAATTACGGCGGACTGCGCAAGAAACTGCCCGTGACCTACTGGATGATGATGATCGGCACCTTGGCGATCACCGGCGTCGGCATTCCGCTTACCCATATCGGTTTTGCCGGGTTCCTCTCGAAGGACGCGATCATCGAGAGCGCCTGGGCCGGCGGGACGGGAGCGTCACAATACGCTTTCTGGATGTTGGTCATCGCCGCTTTCATGACATCCTTCTACTCTTGGCGGCTGATGTTCCTCACCTTCTTCGGCAAGCCGCGCGATGCGCATGTCGTGGAGCATGACACCGAGGAACCCGACGCTCATGCCAACCACCAGGCGGATCATCATTCCAACCCTCACGACAGCGACCATGGCCACGGCCATCACGGTTCCGCCTATGACCACGCGCATGAAAGCCCGAGGGTCATGCTGGTCCCGATGATCGTTCTGGCTTTCGGCGCGGTCTTTGCGGGGATGATCTGGCAAAAGCCCTTCTTCGGCGACCATCATGCGGTAGAACAGTTCTTCTCCATCCCGGCGCAGCACGAGGAGATCGCGGCAGCCGACCATGGCGCGGTGCCAGTAGGGGCGCCTGTGGAAACGGCCGCTGGCGAGGCGGCACCGGCAGACCATGCCGCCGCTCCGACGGAAGCTGCACCGGCAACAGCGGAGCATGCGGCTGTCCCGGCGAAGATCGGGGCGATCTTCATGCATCCCGACAACCACGTGATGGAAAATGCCCACCATGCCCCGGTCTGGGTCAAGGTGTCGCCGTTCATCGCGATGCTTCTGGGGCTGGGGCTGGCCTATGTCATGTACATTCGTGACCCGAGCCTTCCGGCACGCGTCGCTTCCACCAATCGCCCGCTCTACAGGTTCCTGTTGAACAAATGGTACTTCGACGAGATCTATCTGTTCATCTTTATCCGCCCGGCGCAGGCGCTCGGCCGGTTCCTGTGGAAAAACGGTGACGGCGCGACGATCGACGGCGGGATCAACGGGCTGGCCACCGGGATCATTCCGTTCTTCGCGCGGCTCGCGGGGCGGCTGCAGTCGGGTTACCTGTTCCACTACGCTTTCGCCATGGTGGTGGGCATTGCCCTGCTCGTCACCTGGATGACGCTCTGGGGAGGAGCGCACTGATGGAAAACCTCCTTTCGATCGTCACCTTCACGCCCCTCGTCGCGGCGATCATCCTTGCGCTGTTTCTGCGCGGGGACGATGCGGCGGCGCAGCGGAATGCCAAGTGGCTGGCTCTCATCGCAACGACGGCGACCTTCCTCGTCTCGCTGTTCATCCTGATCGGCTTCGACCCATCCGATACCGGCTTCCAGTTCGTGGAAAACCGGGAGTGGATTCTCGGCCTTCGCTACAAGCTGGGTGTTGACGGCATTTCCGTGCTCTTCGTCATGCTGACGACCTTCCTCATGCCGCTGACCATCGCGGCCTGCTGGGATGTCACCTACCGGGTGAAGGAGTACATGATTGCCTTCCTCATCCTGGAAAGCCTGATGATCGGCGTCTTCGTGGCGCTGGACCTCGTGCTGTTCTACCTGTTCTTCGAAGCGGGCCTGATCCCGATGTTCCTCATCATCGGCATCTGGGGCGGGAAGGACAGGATCTACGCTTCCTTCAAATTCTTCCTCTACACCTTCCTCGGCTCGGTGCTGATGCTGGTGGCGATGGTGTCGATGTACTGGCAGGCGGGCACGACCGACATTCCGACCTTGCTGAACCATCAGTTCGCCTCCGCGCCGCTCACGCTCATGGGCTGGCAGATCATGGGCGGCGTGCAGACGCTGCTATGGCTCGCCTTCTTTGCCTCCTTCGCGGTCAAGATGCCGATGTGGCCGGTCCACACCTGGCTGCCGGATGCACACGTGCAGGCTCCCACCGGGGCGTCCGTTCTGCTGGCGGCGGTAATGCTGAAGATGGGGGGCTACGGCTTCCTGCGCTTCAGCCTGCCGATGTTCCCGGTGGCGTCGGATCTGCTGGGGCCGTTCGTTCTGTGGCTCTCCGTGATCGCGATCGTCTATACCTCTCTCGTTGCGCTTGTGCAGCAGGACATGAAGAAGCTGATCGCCTATTCGTCGGTGGCCCATATGGGTTATGTGACAATGGGGATTTTTGCGGCCAACCAGCAGGGACTGGACGGCGCGATCTTCCAGATGATCAGCCACGGCTTTGTCTCGGGTGCGCTCTTCCTTTGCGTCGGGGTCGTTTATGACCGTATGCACACCCGGGAGATTTCCGCTTATGGCGGCCTGGTGAACCGGATGCCCGCCTATGCGGCGGTCTTCCTGTTCTTCACCATGGCCAACGTCGGTCTGCCCGGGACATCCGGCTTCATCGGAGAGTTCCTGACGATCGTCGGGGTGTTCCAGGTGAACACTTGGGTCGCGACCTTCGCCGCGACGGGGGTGATCCTGTCGGCCTGCTATGCGCTCTGGCTCTACCGCCGTGTGGTGCTGGGCGATCTGGTCAAGGAAAGCCTCAAGTCCATCACCGACATGACCCGGCGCGAGAAGGCGATCTTTGCCCCCCTCGTCGCCATGACACTTCTGCTTGGCGTGTATCCGTCGCTCGTCACTGACATCATCGGGCCTTCCGTGGCCAATCTGGTGCAGGGTTACGAGACGGCGGTCGCCCAGGCCGGTGAGGCCGCAACGCGGCTCGCCCGGAATTGAACCGAAGGACCGCGCCATGATCTCTGCCGATATCGCCATCGTCCTGCCGGAGCTGCTGCTCGCGGCCTATGCGATGCTAGCGCTGCTCTTCGGGGTCTATACGGGCAAGGATGCAACCGCCACGCTGATCACCTGGGTGACGGCGGTGGTGATGGTTCTCCTCGCATTCTGGATAGGCCTGGGGGGCGGCACACGGCTCGCCTTCGGGGGCATGTTCATCGACGACGCCTTCTCGCGGTTCGCGAAGGCGGTCATTCTGGTCTCCGGCGCCTTTGTGCTGGTGATGGGCCGCGACTATCTTGCCAAGCACGACCTGCTCCGCTTCGAATATCCGGTGCTGTTCGCTCTGGCGACCGTCGGGATGATGGCGATGGTGTCCGCCGGCGATCTGATGTCGCTTTATCTTGGCCTGGAGCTTCAGTCGCTGGCGCTCTACGTGCTTGCGGCGATCCGGCGTGACAATCTCAAGTCCACCGAGGCGGGCCTCAAGTATTTCGTGCTCGGCTCGCTGTCTTCGGGGATGCTGCTCTACGGCGCCTCGCTCGTTTACGGATTTGCGGGCACGACGCTGTTCAGCGGTATCACGGAGGCCGTCCGTGGGTCCGAGCAACTGCCGCTCGGCCTGCTCTTCGGGCTGGTGTTCATGCTCGCCGGGTTGGCGTTCAAGATCTCCGCCGTGCCCTTCCACATGTGGACGCCCGATGTCTATGAAGGTGCGCCGACGCCGGTCACCGCCTTCTTCGCCACTGCCCCCAAGGTTGCGGCCATGGCGCTCATTGCCCGGCTCGTTCACGGCGCCTTCGGCAATGTCGCGGGGGACTGGAGCCAGATTGTCGCATTCCTGTCGGTCTGCTCCATGTATCTCGGGTCTATCGGCGCGATCGTGCAGACGGACATCAAGCGCCTGATGGCCTATTCCTCCATCGCCCATATGGGTTACGCGCTGATGGGCCTTGCCGCGGGGACGAGCTTCGGGATTCAGGCGATGCTCGTCTATATGGCGATCTACGTCACCATGAACATCGGCACCTTTGCCTTCATCCTGTCGATGGAACGGGATGGACGTCCGGTAAGCGATATCGACTCGCTGCGCCTGTTCAGCAAGCGGGAACCGCTGAAGGCGCTGGCCCTGCTCGTGCTGTTCTTCAGTCTCGCGGGTGTGCCGCCGTTCATCGGCTTCTTCGGGAAGTTCTACGTCATCATGGCGGCGGTCGAGGGCAACATGACCTGGCTTGCGGTTCTGGGTGTCATCGCATCGGTGATCGGCGCCTATTACTACCTCCGTATCGTCTATTACATGTACTTCGGTGAAGAGGGCGCGGGCGTGGAAAGCCGGATGGGGCCGGTGCAATGGGTGATGCTGATGGGCTCGGCGGCGATCATGCTGGTCGGTGTCATCAACCTGTTCGGCATCGAACCCTATGCGCAGGCCGCGGCCACGGCGCTTGTTCCCTGAGGCATGACGGGCCCTGAGACATGACGAGGGTGGCCGACTGGCCAGCGGGTATCGGGCTGCACGTCCATGCCGAACTGGACAGCACGCTGAACGAGGCGGCGCGTATCGCGCCGTCCCTCTCCGCCCCCGCTTGGATTCTCACCTACAACCAGACGCAGGGGCGGGGCAGGCGCGGTCGCCCCTGGGCCATGCCGTCGGGCAACTTTGCCGGCGCGCTGGTGCTGCGGCCGCAGGAGCCGCCCGCGACGGTGGCGCTCCGCTCCTTCGTGGCCGCGCTCGCCCTTGCCGACGCCTTGAGCGAGGTGACGGGCCGGCCGGAGCTCCTCGCGCTCAAATGGCCCAATGACGTGCTGCTGGCGGGCGGCAAGGTGGCTGGCATTCTGCTGGAGGGCATCGGGCAGGGCGGTCAGGTCAGCCACCTCGCCATCGGTATCGGCGTCAATCTGGCGGAGGCGCCGCCTGCGGAGGCGCTGGAGCCGCATGCCGTGCAACCGGTGAGCCTGCTGGGCGCGACCGGTGCCCAGATTGCGCCCGAGGAATTCCTGTCCGTGCTTGCCCGGAGCTACGCGGCTCGCGAGGCCGTCTTCACGACGCAGGGCTTCGCCCCTATCCGGGAGGCATGGCTCGCCCGCGCCGCGCGGCTGGGAGAGCGTATCACGGCACGGACGGGCGGCACCGCGACCACGGGGATTTTCGAGACGATCGACGCGCAGGGGGCGCTCGTCCTGGCAACGTCGGAGGGGCGGCGGGCCATTCCCGCCGCGGAAGTGTTCTTCTGAGGGGGAGAAGGCCATGCTGATGGCGATCGATTGCGGCAACACCAACACGGTGTTCTCCATCTGGGACGGTGCGCGCTTCATCGCCACATGGCGCACCGCGACGGATCATCGCCGCACGGCGGATCAATATTGGGTCTGGATCAAGCAGCTCATGACGCTGAACCAGATCGACGCAGATGTGACGGAGGTCATCATCTCCTCTACCGTGCCGCGGGTCGTGTTCAACCTTAGGGTGCTCTGCAACCGGTATTTCGACTGCCGCCCGCTGGTGGTGGGCAAGCCGGAATGCCGCCTTCCGAACCCGCCAAGGGTGGATGCGGGCACGCTCGTCGGCCCGGACCGGCTGGTGAATACGGCAGGGGCCTACGACCGGCACGGGGGCGACCTGATCGTCGTCGATTTCGGCACGGCGACGACGTTTGATGTGGTGGACAGCGACGGAGCCTATATCGGCGGCGTGATCTCTCCGGGGGTGAACCTGTCGATGGAGGCGCTGCACATGGCCGCCGCCGCCCTGCCGCACGTGGATGTGACCAAGCCCGAACACGTGATCGGGCGAAACACCGTTGCCTGCATGCAGTCCGGCATTTTCTGGGCCTATGTGGGTGTGGTGAAGGAGATCTGCGCGCGGATACGGGCGGAAAGAGGCCGTTCCATGCTTGTGATCGGCACCGGGGGGCTTGCGCCTTTGTTCGCGACCGGCGAAGACCTGTTCGACCGTCTTGAAGACGACCTGACGATGCACGGGCTGCGCATCATCAACGACTACAACAAGGACACACCCCGCGAATGAGGGATACGCATGAGTGAACGGCTGATCTTCCTGCCCCTGGGCGGCGCCGGCGAAATCGGCATGAACGCCTATGTCTTCGGCTACGGGCCGGCGGGTCGGGAGCGGCTGATCCTCGTCGATCTGGGCGTGACCTTCCCGGACATGGAGACGACGCCCGGCGTCGATCTCATCATGGCCGATGTCTCCTGGCTGACCCAGCGGGCCGACCGGCTTGAGGCGATCTTCATCACCCATGCGCATGAGGATCACCTTGGCGGGATCGGCCATCTCTGGCCGCGGCTGAAGGTGCCCGTCTATACCCGCGCCTTCACCGGCGTTCTCGCCCGGCTGAAGCTGGAGGAGCAGGGTCTGGGGACGGATATGCTCAACATCGTCGGCGCCTATCCCGAGCAGGTGGAGGCGGGACCGTTCCGCATCTCCTTCATGCCCGTGTCGCATTCCATCCCGGAAAGCGCTGCGCTGGTCATCGACACGCCCGCTGGCCGGGTGGTCCACTCGGGGGATTTCAAGCTCGACGGGACGCCCGTGGTGGGTGAGCCTTTCGACGCCGCTGCCTGGCATACGATGGCGCGGGCGAATGGCAAGGTTCAGGCCTTCACCTGTGACTCGACCAACGTCTTCTCGCCCCGGCCGGGCCGCTCGGAATCCACCCTGGCCGCGCCGCTGCTCGATCTCGTGGTCAATGCGCGCGGCATGGTGGTGGCCACGACCTTTGCCTCCAACGTCGCGCGCCTGAAGACGCTGGCCGATGCGGCGGTCGCTGCGGGACGCTCCATTTGCCTGCTCGGGCGCGCGATGCGCAAGATGGTGGCCGCGGCGGTCGAGGCCGGTGTTCTGACGGATTTCCCCCCGACCGTGTCGCCCGAGGATGCGGCGAGCATGCCGCGGGAGAACGTGATGCTCATCGTCACGGGCAGTCAGGGCGAGCGGCGCGCGGCTGCCGCGCAACTGTCGCGCGGGCGCTATCTGGGGCTGGAGTTGAAGGAGGGCGATCTGTTCCTCTTCTCCTCCCGCACCATTCCCGGCAACGAACGCGGCGTGATCCGCATCATGAACGCGCTCTCCGAAATGGGCGTGGATGTGGTGGATGACAATGATGGCCTCTACCACGTGTCAGGTCACGCCAACCGGCCGGATCTGGAGGCGGTGCATGATCTGGTGTCCGCCCGCATGGTCATTCCCATGCATGGCGAGCATCGCCACCTGCGGGAACATGCGAAACTGGTCGCAGCCAAGGGTATCCCCTCGGAGATCGTGACCAACGGCATGATGATGGACCTGTCCGGCGACCGCCCCCGCGTGGTCGAACATGTGGAAACGGGGCGGCTCTATCTCGACGGAAACGTGCTGATCGGCGCGACGGACGGGGTGGTGCGCGATCGCATCCGCATGGCGCTGAACGGGCATGTTCTCATCACCGTCATCATCGACGACGAAGGCGAGATCCTCGGCGACCCCTGGGCGGAGGTCATGGGCCTGCCCACGCGTGGCCGGAGCGGCGGCGCGGTGGAGGAGGTCATCGAGCAGGCGCTCGCCGACCTTCTGGAGAAGGTGTCGCACAAGGTCATCGGGGATGACGGCAAGCTCGATGAGGCGATCCGCCGCCAGGTGCGCCAGACATCCGTGCAGGAAATCGGCAAGAAGCCCGAAGTCACCGTGGTGGTGAGCCGTCTGCTGGAGGAGTGAGCGTCAGACCCTGATGCCGTAGGTGCGGGGCGGACTGCCCAGCATCCTGCGGAACATCGTGGTGAATGCCGCAACGCTCTCATAGCCGAGGTCGAGCGCCACCGTCGTCACCGGCTCCCCTGCGGCAAGCCGGGGCAGGGCGGCAAACAGGCTCGCCTGCTGCCGCCAGCGGGACAGGCTCAGGCCCGTCTCCTGCTGGAAGCGCCGGGTGAAGGAGCGGCGGCTCATCCCCGCACGCGCGGCCCAGTCGTCGATGGCGACATGGGCGTCCGGGGAGGCGACGAACTCCCGACACAGCCGCGCAAGCCGTGGATCGGTCGGAAAGGCCAGCGCGAGCGGGCGTTCCGGCAGCAGCGGTATTTCATGCAGCAACAGGTGATTGACGAGCGTATCGCGCGCGCCCAGCGGCCCCAGAGGCGGAAGATCGGACGCCGCCTTCAGCAGTTCGCGCATCAGCGGCGTGACATGCACGACCCGGATGGTGTCCGGCAGGCCCGGATGCGCTCCGGGCAGGACATAGGCCGACCGCATCCGCACATTGCCAAGCATCTCTACCGAATGCACCGTTTCTGCGGGCAGCCAGAGGGCATGATCCTTGGGCACCATCCACCGCCCCGCATCCGCGCGGACCAGCAAAACTCCCTCCAATGCATGGATCAGCTGGGACCGGCTATGCCTGTGGGGAGGCACCAGCCGGTAATCCGGGTAATCCGCGGCCGCGGCGATGAGCGGTTCGCTGGAGATGTCGAGCGCGTCCAGCGTCGGCTTCGGCACCGCCGTCCGGTCGCGATAGTTGGGGTCCGCCTCCATGCTGTCCTCCGTTGGCCCGGATGCGAAAGTCTTTGACCAAAGCACGAAAGAACTCGATTCGGAACTGCCTTAAGAACAGGCGGAAGTATTACGCGGAGTCCCTCCCTTGTCCGATGTGTCTATAACCCCCGATATCGCGGCGCCGTTGCAGCCCGCACAGCCCGCCCCACGGCGACGTCTGGATAGCACGACTTGGTCGATCATCCTTGCCGTCAGCCTGTGTCATATGCTGAACGATGTGATGCAGTCGCTGCTCGCGGCGATCTATCCTCTGCTGAAGGCGGATTTCGCGCTGGATTTCTGGCAGATCGGGGCGCTGACGCTGGCCTTCCAGGGCACGGCCTCGCTTTTGCAGCCGGCGATCGGCATCTATACCGACAAAAACCCGTTGCCGATGTCGCTCCCCTGGGCTTCCGTGCTCACTTTTCTCGGATTGATGGTGCTCTCGGTCGCGGGCAGCTATCCGACGCTGCTCATCGGCGCCTCTCTGGTCGGGATCGGCTCGGCCATCTTCCACCCGGAGGCGTCGCGCGTGGCCCGGTTCGCTTCCGGCGGCCGTTATGGCACGGCGCAATCGCTCTTTCAGGTGGGAGGCAATTTCGGAACCTCGCTCGGGCCGCTGCTCGCTGCTTTCATCGTGGTGCCGCTCGGGCGTCCGGCCGTGGCATGGTTCGGGGTGCTGGCGCTGATCGCGGGCTTCGTCCTCTATCGGGTCGGGCTTTGGTATCGCGACATCCGCGAGGAACTGCAGGCCCGCAAGGCCGCCGACAAGACGCTGCCGCTGCCCCGGGCGCGGGTGATGTGGTCCATCGGGATCCTCGCCTTCCTCGTGCTGACCAAGAATGCCTACATGGCGGGGATGACCAGCTTCTACACCTTCTACCTGATCGAGACCTTCGGCCTCGGCACGCAGGCGGCGCAGGTGATGCTGTTCCTGTTCCTCGGCGCCGTCGCCGTCGGCACGATCCTCGGCGGGCCCTTTGCCGACAGGTTCGGCCCGCTCACGGTGATCTGGGTGTCCATCCTGGGTGTGCTGCCCTTCACGCTGCTGCTCCCCCATGCGAACCTGTTCTGGACGGGAGTGCTGACCGTCGTGATCGGCGTGATCCTCGCCTCCGCCTTCTCCGCCATCGTGGTCTTTGCACAGGAACTGCTGCCGGGGCGGGTCGGGATGGTTGCGGGTATCTTCTTTGGCCTGTCCTTCGGGCTGGGCGGGATCGCCGCCGCGCTGATCGGGCTTGCGGCCGACAGCCACGGGATCGCCAGCGTCTATCACGTCCTTGCATGGTTCCCGGCGCTTGGTCTGCTGACGATCTTCCTGCCGAAATCGGCGGAACTGCGGCGCAAGAGCTGATGCGAAAAGGGCGCCCAAAGGGGCGCCCTTTCACAATCCCGGGTTTTCACCCTCAGTAATCCAGCGGCCTGTCGCCATCCTTGTCCTTCACGCGGGTCGGCAGGCCCAGACGGTCAAGTTCCTTGAGGAACGGTAGCGGCGGCAGTTCCTCCACATTGACCATCTTGCCCACGTCCCAGTCACCACGTGCGATGAGGAGCGCGGCAGCAACCGGCGGCACACCAGCGGTGTAGGAGATCCCTTGGCTGCCGACTTCCTCATAGGCTTCCTTGTGGTCCGCGACGTTGTAGATGAACACTTCGGCCGCTTCGCCGTTCTTCGTTCCGGTCACCAGATCGCCGATGCAGGTCTTGCCCTCATAGTCGGGGGCGAGGCTCGCAGGATCCGGCAAGACCGCCTTGACCACCTTGAGCGGCACGACCTCCTGACCCTCGGCCGTCTTCACAGGCTTTTCGGAGAGCAGGCCGAGATTCTTCAGGACGGTGAACACGTTGATGTAGTGGTCGCCGAAGCCCATCCAGAAGCGCACATCGGCATCGGGATAGTTTGCGGAGAGGGAGTGCACCTCATCATGGCCGGTGAGATACGCCTTCTGCTTGCCAACGACCGGTAGATCCCATTCTCGGCCCACCTCGAACATGCTGTTCGACTGCCACTGGCCATCCTGCCAGGAATAGACTGTGCCGGTGAATTCGCGGAAGTTGATCTCCGGGTCGAAATTGGTGGCGAACCAGCGTCCGTGCGAGCCCGCATTGATGTCCACGATGTCGATCGACTTCACCTCATCGACATACCGGTCGGCGGCGAGGCGGGCATAGGCATTGACCACGCCGGGATCGAACCCGACGCCGAGGATCGCGGTCACGCCCGCTTGCGCCGTGCGTTCCCGCCGCTGCCATTCGTAGTTGCCATACCACGGCGGTGTCTCGCATATCTTCGCCGGGTCTTCGTGGATGGCTGTGTCCATATAGGCTGCGCCGGTCCGGATGCAGGCTTCCAGCACGTACATGTTCACGAAGGCGGAGCCGACGTTGATGACGATCTCCGCACCCGTCCTCTCGATCAAAGCGGCAACCGCGTCGGTATCCATCGCATCGACGGCATGACCTTCGAACACGCCGGGAACCTTCAGGGCGCTTTTCGCATGCACGCTTTCGATGATCGCATCGCACTTCGCCTTGGTGCGCGATGCGATGTGGATATCGCCGAGAAGGTCGTTGTTCTGGGCGCATTTATGCGCAACGACCTGCGCCACGCCACCGGCTCCGATGATGAGGACGTTCTTCTTCATTCCATGAGGCCTCGTTGGTCTGAGAGTGAAGGCCCCCCGCCGATGGGGGGCGCGGGGTCAGGAAAGCGCGGCGGCGAATTCGTCATAGCCGAAGTCGCGCACTTCAGTCAGGGTTCCATCCAGTTCGCGGATGGCGATGGAAGGCATCTTCACGCCGTTGAACCAGTTCTTCTTGACCATCGTGTAACCGGCAGCATCCTGGATCGACAGCCGGTCCCCGGATTTCAGGGGGTGGGGAAAGCGGAACTCGCCGAAGATGTCGCCCGCGAGACAGGATTTCCCGCAGACCATCCATTCCTCCGGCCCTTCGTTCGGCTCCATCTTGGCGGACTGGCGATAGATCAGCAGATCGAGCATGTGGGCCTCGATGGAGCTGTCCACGATGGCGAGGTTCTTTCCATTGTGCAGCGTGTCGAGCACCGTCACCTCCAGTGTGGTGGATTTGGTGATCGCCGCCTCTCCCGGCTCCAGATAGACCTGCACGCCATATTCGCCGGAAAACCGCTTCAGCCGCTCCGCCAGTTTCATCAGCGGATAACCCTCGCCGGTGAAGTGGATGCCTCCGCCCAGCGAAATCCAGTCCAGCCGCCGGATCAGCCCGCCGAAGCGTTGCTCGATCAGGCCCAGCATCTCGTCGAACCGCTCGAAACTCTCGTTTTCGCAGTTGTTGTGGAACATGAAGCCGGAAATCGCGTCGAGATGCGGTTCGATCCGCTGGGGATCCCATTCGCCAAGCCGTGAGAAGGGCCGCGCCGGATCCGCCAGATCGAAGCCGGAGGTGGAGACGCCGGGATTGACCCGCAGGCCGCGGACATGCCCCTCCGACACGTCGCGGAAGCGTTCGAGCTGCCCGGCGGTGTTGAAGATGACCTTGTCGGAATTGGCCAGAACCTCGTCGATCTCGTCAGGCGCCCAGGCCACGGAATAGGCGTGCGTCTCGCCCGGAAACTTCTCCCGCCCGAGCTTCACCTCGTAAAGCGAGGAGGAGGTGGTGCCATCCATGTAGTCCGACATGAAATCGAAGACCGACCATGTGGCGAAGCACTTGAGCGCCAGCAGCGCCTTGGCGCCGGAGGCTTCGCGCAGCGTGGCGATCTTCTCCATGTTGGGCAGGAGCAGCGCCTTGTCGATCACGTAGCAGGGTGTCTGCATGGGGGCCTCCTACGGCGTCAGGGCGGGCGACCGCGTCGCCCGAGGAAGGCGACGACGTAGTCATTTTTCTCCGCCGCCTCAAGTCCCCGGGGCAATTTGCCGCCGAATCTGCCCTGCCGAAGCAACAGGAAGATGACGCCGCGCGGAATGCGCGCGGACGCTCGATCAGGGGGAGGGCGCGACTTAGCGGCGGCGGTCCCGGCGCGCGGACATCGGTTGGAAAGCCACGCTCACATGCGCTTCGCAATAGGGCTTGCCGGGCGCAGCGGCATGACCGCAGAACCAGAAATCGTCCGTGGCCGGGTCACCGATCGGCCATTTGCAGGTCCGTTCCGTCAACTCCAGCAGGGTGAGCTTGCGGGCGCGCTTCTCCACCTCGCGGGCGGAGGCGAGGGTTTCGGGGCTGATTTCGTTGGTCGAGGGCTGCGGCGGAAGCGGTTGCAGACCGTTCGTCACCGGGCGGCGGGTGGAAAGCTGGGTCGGTGGCGGCGGTGCGACACGCGGTTGCGGCTCGGCACGGCTCGGCTCTGCCCGGACAGGTTCCGGCTCCGGCTCGGGTGCGCTCTCGACGACGACCTCGATCACCGTTTCCTGCACCACGATCTCCTCGACCGTTTCGACAACGGCTTCCTCTTCCTTCTCACCCGGTCCACGGTTGGAAAGGCCAAGCCGATGGACCTTGCCGATCACCGCGTTGCGCGTGACACCGCCAAGTTCCTTGGCGATCTGGCTGGCGCTCTGGCCTTCGCCCCACATCCGCTTCAGGGTCTCGACGCGTTCGTCGGTCCAGGACATTCAGTGCCTCCGGCTGAAAGCCGCCATCTCGGCTGCGCCAGGGGGCGCACCGGCAAGCGGCAAAATTCGGGTTCTTGGCGCCGCATTCTAAGCGGGACACGGCGAGATACAAGCGACAGGCCGCCGATTCAAGCATAACCGCAGCAAAGGTCGCTTTCGATGAGATGAGCACCGCAAAAAAGATTTACAACCCTGCACCGAGCCGTTATCCGCGTCACATGATCGCAAAGCTCCGCCTTTCCCTGCCGAGCCGACGTCGTCGCACCCGCGTCTGACGTCCCGATCGCCGTGCGCCTGCCGCACATCTTCTTTCAAACCACCGTCGTTGACTCGCCCCCGCTGCTTTGGCACCTCTGGGGCGCATTTCAGAGGATGATCCGATGATCACGTCCGTGCTGCCGACCTACAACCGCGCGCCGCTGTCCTTCGTGAAGGGGGAGGGCGTCTGGCTGACGGAGGCGGGCGGGGAGCGATACCTCGACCTTGGCGCAGGGATCGCGGTGAACGTGCTTGGTCACGCCAATCCCGCGCTGGCGGAAGTGTTGTCCGAACAGGCGCACAAGCTCTGGCACACATCGAACCTCTACATCGTGCCGGAGCAGCAGCGGCTGGCCGATCTGCTGGTCGCGCATACCTTTGCGGACACGGTGTTCTTCACCAATTCCGGGACGGAAGCGGCGGAACTGGCCATCAAGATGGCGCGCAAATACTGGTATGACGGTGGCGAGAAGGAGCGGGTGGAGATCATCACCTTCGAGGGCTGCTTCCATGGCCGCTCCTCTGCCGCCATCGCGGCCTCCGGCGCGGAGAAGATGGTGAAGGGCTTCGGCCCGCTGCTTCCGGGGTTCGTCCACCTCCCCTTCGGCGACATGGCCGCGGTGAAGGCCGCGATGACGGAAAAAACCGCGGCGATCCTGCTCGAACCCATTCAGGGCGAAGGCGGTATCCGTCCCTTCGGAGACGCCTTCCTGAAGGAAGTCCGTGCCCTTTGTGATGCGACCGGCACGCTCCTCATCCTCGATGAGGTTCAATGCGGCGTCGGGCGCACGGGCAAGCTCTTTGCCCACGAATGGGCCGGGATCACCCCGGATATCATGATGGTGGCCAAGGGTATCGGCGGCGGTTTCCCCCTCGGCGCCGTGCTGGCGACGGAGACCGCGGCGCGGGGCATGACAGCGGGCACCCATGGCTCGACCTATGGCGGCAACCCGCTGGGCTGCGCGGTGGGCGCGAAGGTCATGGATATCGTGGCCGACCCGGCGTTTCTCGAAGCGGTCAATCACAAGGCCGGGTTCTTCCGCCAGAAGCTGGAGGGGCTTGTCGCCGCGCATCCCGAGGTCTTCGAGGAAGTGCGCGGGCAGGGCCTCATGCTGGGCCTGAAGTGCCGCATCGCTCCTGCCGATCTGGTGGCCGCGGGCTATGCGGAAAAGGTGCTGACCGTTGGTGCCGCCGATAACGTCGTCCGCCTGCTGCCCGCGCTGAACATCGCGGAGGCGGAGATGGCCGAAGCGGTGGAGCGTCTGGACCGTGCCGCCGCCGCGCTCTCCCCGGAGAAGAAGGCGCAGGCCGGTGATTGAGGCGCGGCCCCCTTCCGCCACCGGCAGCGAGGCGGTGACCGGCATCCGGCTGGATCCGGTCACGCCCGCAGACCTGCCGCTTCTCGGCTCATGGCTCCGCCTGTCGCACGTCCGCCGCTGGTGGGATGCGCCGGAGGAGCAACTGGCCCGCATCGGCGAGCGGATCGGATCGCCACTGATTTCGCAACAGATCGCCAGCTATTACGGGCAACCGTTCGGTTATGTGCAGCATTACCGCCTTCTGGACTGGCCGGGCGGGGCCGGTGGGCTGCCGGAGGATACGCGGGGCATCGACCTGCTCATCGGGCCGTCTGGCCGGCTTGGCCGGGGTCTTGGGTCCGGCTTGCTCCGGGCTCTCTCAGCCAGGCTTTTTGCGGAGGGTGTGCCTGCTCTCGCGGGCGATCCCGATCCGGCGAACATCGCGGCTGTTCGGGCCTTCCGCCGGGCGGGGTTCCGCGATTATGCTGCCGGTTCCGACATGCCGCCGCTCATGGTGCTTCTTGCCAATCCGACGCCGGATGAAAACGACGAAAGACAAGCCTGATGAACAGCTTCCTCGATATTCATACCACGGCACCTGAAGACTTGCGGGGCATGATAGACAATGCCCGTGCCATGAAACTGGCGCGCAACGGTCGTCCCAAGGGTGCTGTGGATGACGAATTGCCGCTAAAGGGCCGCATGGTCGCCCTGATCTTCGAGAAGCCCTCCACCCGGACCCGCGTCTCCTTTGACGTGGGCGTGCGCCAGATGGGCGGCGAGACGATGGTGCTGTCCGGCAAGGAAATGCAGCTCGGCCATGGTGAGACGATTGCCGATACCGCGCGCGTCCTGTCCCGCTATGTCGATCTGATCATGATCCGCACGTTCGAGGAGGCCACGCTCTACGAAATGGCCGAACATGCGTCCGTCCCGGTCATCAACGGCCTGACCAACCGGACGCATCCCTGCCAGATCATGGCCGATGTGATGACCTATGAGGAACATCGCGGCAATATCGCGGGCCGCAAGGTGGTGTGGTGTGGCGACGGCAACAACGTCTGTGCCTCGCTCATCCATGCGGCGGGGCAGTTCGGGTTCGATTTCACCTTCACCGGTCCGCCGCCGCTGGACCCGGAGCGGGAGTGGCTGGACTTCGCGCGGTCCCGGGGTGCGGGGGCGGAGATCGTGCGCGATCCTGCCCGCGCGGTGGAGGGGGCCGATCTTGTTGTCACTGACACGTGGGTGTCGATGCATGATCCGCAATCGGCGCGGGAGCGGCGGCACAACCAGCTTCGCCCCTATCAGGTGAACGAGGCGCTCATGGCGCATGCGAAGCCCGACGCGCTTTTCATGCATTGCCTGCCCGCCCATCGCGACGATGAGGTGACGAGCACCGTCATGGACGGGCCGCATTCCGTCGTCTTCGACGAGGCGGAAAACCGGCTCCATGCGCAGAAGGCCGTCATGCGATGGTGCCTCGGCGTCTGACGGGCGAATCTGACCTCCGCCCGATCGCCCGAAGTGTTCCGGCGTCATGTGCCCCGCGGTTTCGGGGCGGGGATATCGTATTCCTGCCCCTCCACGATCAGCCGTGCGGCGCGGATCGTTTCCCGGCCCGACAGCACGCCCACCACCTGAGCGGCCTTGCCGTCCTGCGGCGGTGCTGCGGACAGGCCGGAGCGGCTGACCTGCCGTTGCGAGCCGAGCAACACGTGCCACCGGTGGCCGTCGCTGTCCTCCAGCGTCATTCCCGGCGCGGGGGCGGCCAGGTTCACATCATGGACGGCGCCGTTGATCGTCACCTGACCCATCCAGCCCGCGAACCGATGCGCATGTGCCAGCTGCGGCGCGGCGTGATAGGCAAGCGCGGCAAGGAGAAGCGTCGCAAGGCTGACCCGCCCGATGTCTCTCGTCGTCATTCGCCCCTCCTTTGTTTGGCCCGGCAGAGCATATGTCGGGCCGGCACAGGCGGGGAATCACGCTTGCTTGACCCTGCGGGCTCCGGTCTATCTTTCCCGACATGCAGGGAGGGAAGGACATGGAAACCGAACGATTGCATCGCGGGCGGCTCATCGACCATCTTCAGCTCGTTGTCCGGGACTTGGAAGCGAGCCGCCGGTTCTACGGCGCCGTGCTGGACGCGCTGGATATTCCGATCGGCGGGGAGGGGGAGGGTTTCTTCTGGGCGGACGAGCTGTTTGTCTCATCCGCCGACAGCCCGGCGGCCCTAGGCGAACTCACCGGGCGGCACCATCTCGCCTTTCAGGCGGAGGATGAGGCGCAGGTGCGCACATTTCATGCCGCAGGTCTTGCGGCGGGGGGCACCGACAACGGCGGTCCCGGAGAGCGGCCCTATCACCCCGGCTATTACGCCGCGTTCCTGCTGGACCCGGACGGCAACAATATCGAAGCGGTCTTCCATGGCCCCGCCCGCCGCAGCGCGCCCTCCGTGGTCGTGGAGTTCTGACGGGGTTCTGGACGGTCAGGCCGTCTGGCCCCGGGGTTTGGCCCGCAGCGTGGGTTCGGCCTGCGTCGGATCCTCCGGCCACGGATGGCGGGGATACTGGCCGCGCATGTCCTTGCGCACATCAGCATAGCTCGTGGCCCAGAAGCGGGGCAGGTCGGTCGTCACCTGCACGGGGCGGCGGGCGGGCGAAAGCAGCGTAACGCGGAGCGGCAGGCGTTTCGGACCGATGGCAGGATGCTCCGTCACGCCGAACATTTCCTGCAACCGCACCTCGATCCCCGGAACGCCGCCGCGATAGTCGAGCGGGATGCGGTTGCCGAGCGGCGTGGTGAAATGGCCGGGCGCCAGCCGGTCGAGGGCCTGCATCTCCTCCCACCCCAGCATCTGACGCAGCGGTTCGAGCGGGTCGAGCGCCTTCAGGTCCGCCGCCGTACGCCGCCCCGCCAGATGCGGCAGGAGCCAGTCCTGCAACCCTGCGGTCAGCCCGGCGTCGGACATGTCGGGCAGGTCCACCCCCTCTGCCCGGAGCAGTTCCACCCGTGCGCGGAACCGTTCCGCCGCCTCCGTCCAGCCGAGCGAGGAGAGGCCCAGATCGCGCACCCCGTCCAGCAGCGCCCCCGCCACCCGGTCCTCCGGCGCGTCCTGCCAGATGCGGTCGTCCAGCATGATGGAGCCGAGCCGCTCCTGCCGCCGGGCGATGACGCGACGCTCGCGGGGTGACCAGACGCAGACATCCTCCCAGCCGATGCGCTCGCCGTGAAGACGCCGCACCCCAGCCTCGGTGATTTCCACCGCCTGCCGGATCGTCGGCTCCCGCGCCGTGCCGCCCAGATCGGTCGCGACAAGCAGACGCTGGCCCGACATCGGATCGCCCGCCGCGATGGTCACGCCTTTGCCGCCCGACAGCAGCCAGCGCGGTGTTTCCCCCTTGCGGCGCAGGCCGATGCGGTCAGGATAGGCGAGGGAGGCCATCTCGCCCGGCGTCATGTCCGGCCCCTCCGAGCCCGCCAGCCGGGAGAGCCGCCGCGCTTCCTGCCGGATCGTCTCCACCGTCGCGCGGTCGGCAGGCCAGGGGCGGCGCTCGGCATAGGCGCGCAGGTCGCGCACTGCCTCCAGCCGCAGGGCGAGGTCGGCGGGCGCGCCCCGCAGGGGATCCCGCGCGGCCATCAGCGCCGCCAGCGGTGCGGCCTGCCTGCCCGCGAGCCGCAGCATATGGCCAAGGCGGGGGTGCAGCGGTATGGGCGCGAGTTGCCGCCCGTGCTCCGTGACGCGGCCCGCGTCATCCAGCGCCCCCAGATCCTGCAGCAGTGCCCGGGCTTCGGCCAGCGCAGGGGCGGGGGGCGGTGTCAGGAAGGCCAGCCCGCCTCCGTCCGGCGCACCCCAGAGCGCCAGTTCCATGGCGAGCGGGGCGAGGTCGGCCGTCTCCATCTCCGGCGGTGGAAAGGCGGGGAGCGCGCCCTCCTCTCCCTTGGCCCAGAGGCGGTAGCATACACCCGGTGCCACGCGTCCTGCCCGGCCCCGGCGCTGCTCCGCCTCCGCCCGTGTCACCCGCTCCGTCACGAGGCGGCTCATGCCCGAACCGGGGTCGAACCGTGCCCGCCGCGCCCGGCCCGCATCCACAACGACACGCACGCCCTCGATAGTGAGGGAGGTTTCCGCGATGGCGGTGGAGAGCACGATCTTGCGCCCCTGGGTCGAGGGCGCAATCGCCGCGCGCTGCTCCGCAAAGGGCAGCGCCCCGTAGAGCGGGCGCACCGTGGCGCCCGGAATGTCGAGCAGCGCCGCGACCTGCCGGATCTCCCCCTCGCCGGGCAGAAAGACGAGGATGTCGCCTTCTGTCTCCGCTGCCGCCTGTGTGACGAGCGCGGCAGTGGCAGGCGCGAGGCGGGTTCCGGCAAGAAGCGGGGCGGCGAGCCAGCGCGTCTCGACCGGAAAGGCCCGGCCCTCGGAGGTGACGAGCGGCGCGTCCTCCAGCAGCCGCGCGACGGGGGCTGCGTCCAGCGTCGCGGACATCACGATGACGATGAGATCGGGGCGCAGGGCGCTCCGCGCCTCCCATGTCAGCGCAAGGCCCAGATCCGCGTTCAGGGAGCGCTCGTGGAACTCGTCGAAGATCACGGCGCCCACGCCGGACAGTTCCGGGTCGGACTGGATCATGCGGGTGAGGATCCCCTCCGTCACGACCTCGATCCGGGTCGTCGGGCCGGTGCGGCTTTCGCCCCGGATGCGGTAGCCGACGGTTCCCCCGACCGCCTCCCCGAGCGTCTCGGCCATGCGTTCCGCGGCCGCGCGGGCAGCAAGGCGGCGGGGCTCCAGCATCACGATCCGGCCCGTCACCTGTGGCAGCAGGGCCAGCGGCACCCGCGTGGTCTTGCCCGCGCCGGGCGGAGCCTGAAGGACGGCCCGGCCCGCCGTCGCCACTGCCTCCGCCAGCGCGGGCAGGACGGTGTCGATGGGAAGCGGTGACCAGCCCTCTCTCATCAGCGCCGCGTCAGCACCGCCGCGCCATAGAGCGTGTCCATGCTGATCTGTGAGACCTGCATGATACCTTGACCGGCCGGCGTATAGGTCATGGTGAAGTTGAACACGGTCTTTTCCGCCATTTCGCGATCCGAGAATCCTGCCACCCGCTCATAACGCCCCGTGCAGAGGATGGCATCCCCCTCTGCGCGCGGATTGGAGAGCGTGACACGGCTCCGGCGTTTGCCGTCGAACATGAAGCCGTCGTATTTGCACACTTCCGCCGCAGGTGTGGGGCGCAGGCCGATCCAGATGGCCGTCAACGGGTCGATGGTGCCGCCCTGCGTCGCAGGATCGACGCTATTGCCCCGCCGGTCGCGTTCGGGCGGATCATATTCCACCACCTGCGGCGTGCCCCCCTGATAGCGCATGACGGAGCGGGACTTCCGCTTGCCGGTGTCGGCATCCTCCGTATAGCGGGAAGGGGTATAGCGCCCGCCGTTTCGCGCTCCCTGCACCTGCGCATCATAGCGCATGGTGCGGAAGAGACCGACCAGCCCCGCGCTCTGAAGCCGCCCGGCAACGGAATAGCTGCCCGCCGTCTCCTGCCCGGTCATGGACAGCGTCGCGGCGGGAATCCCCCGGATCCGCAGGTCGAAGGTGCTGCTCACCTGCTGCGCCATGGCGGGCGCGAGGGGGAGGGTCATCAGAAGGGCGGCGGCGAGGGCGGTGCGGACGGGCAGTGGCATGGCATGTTTCTCCGGTTCGGACTGGACATATAACCCTGCCCTTGGGCAAGTAATCCCCGCGGCAGCCGGAAATGTGGTCCGCCGCCGAAACCTGCCGAAGGGATGCGATGACAGTGCAGACGACTTCCGCAAGGCGCGGCCCCGTCGGGGCAGGCGAAATCAGCATGCTCGCGACGGGCGTTCTCTCGGGCGATCGCCGTGCGCTGGCCCGGGCGATCACGCTGGTGGAAAGCCAGCGCGCCGATCACCGTCTGCTGGCGGAGGACTTGCTCGACCGGCTGGCGGGGAGCGGGCGGCAGGCGCTGCGGCTCGGCCTTTCGGGCACGCCTGGGGTGGGCAAATCCACTTTCATCGAGAGCTTCGGGTTGCGGTTGACGGAGGAGGGCAAGCGGATCGCCGTGCTGGCCGTCGATCCGTCCTCCGCGCGGACGGGCGGGTCCATCCTTGGCGACAAGACGCGGATGGAACTTCTGTCCCGTGATCCGAACGCCTTCATACGCCCCTCGCCCAGCCGTTCCGAACTGGGCGGTGTGGCCCGCCGCACGCGGGAGGCCGTCGCGCTTTGCGAGGCTGCCGGGTTCGATGTGGTTCTGGTGGAGACGGTCGGCGTCGGGCAGTCGGAGACGATGGTGGCGGAGATGACCGACATCTTCGTCCTGCTGCTGGCCCCGGCAGGTGGGGACGAGCTTCAGGGGGTGAAACGCGGGATCATGGAGATCGCCGACCTGATCCTTGTGAACAAGGCGGATGGCGATCTGAAGGCGGCGGCGACGCGGACCTGTGCGGATTACGCCGGTGCCTTGCGTCTGCTGCGGAAGCGCCCGCAGGATCCCCCCGGGTATCCCAAGGCGCTGACCGTCTCTGCCCTGGAGCAGGCGGGGCTGGCGGAGGCCTGGGAGGAGATCGGGGCACTGACGCGCTGGCGGCAGGAAAGCGGCTGGTGGGCGGAGCATCGCGCCTCGCAGGCCCGCCACTGGTTCGAGGAGGAGGTCCGCTTTGGCCTCATCGCGCGCCTCTCCGCCGATCCCGCCGTGCGGGCGGAGCTGCTGGCCTTGGGACAGGCGGTGATGGAGGGCCGTGCCGCCCCCGCCCGTGCCGCCCGCGACCTCATCGACCGCCTGTCGCAGCCTCCGGCCTGAACCCCGCGGCAAGGCAGTCCGCAACCCGCGAACGGAGCACGGGCACGGCCTCCGGGTGGGTCAGGAACACCGCGACCGGCATCAGGCGCCATTCCTGCCCCTCATCGCCGAACCGGATTGCTGCCACGTCCTCCGCAGTGAGCGTTCCGGCAAAGAAATGTGCGGGCAGCAGGCCCGGGCGCGGGTGAATGCAGTGCCACCGGAGCCGCGGGGGCGGCAGGCGGATACCGAACTCCTCCTCCAGCTCTCGCAGCACGCATGCCTCCGGCGTCTCGTTGCCTTCCCGGCCCCCGCCGGGAAGATCCCATGCCCCCGGCCATGGCAGGTCCGGCCGGTCATCCCGCCGCATCACGAGCAGGTCATCACCCAGGAACAACGCGATTTTCGCGCCGTCGAAAGGGGCACCCGCCTGGCGGCCCGTCATCGGCCGATCATGCGGGAAGGCCGAAGGCGGGGTGATAAAGCGCCTTGCCCTTGGGGGGAGGTGTCCAGATCGCGCGGACGAGGACGTGTTCGGGCGGGATGCCGGGAACCGTCACCTGCGGGGCCGCGACGAAGCCGAAACGGCCATAGTAATCCGCGTCTCCCACCACGACATAGCCCGCCGCATCCTCATCCAGACGGGCGAAGGCCGCGCGGATCAGCGCCGTGCCGATGCCCTTGCGTTGCAGGTCGGGGCGGACGGAGATGGGGCCAAGGCCCAGCCAGACGGAGCCGTTGGCCATGGTGACCGGCGAAAACACCAGATGTCCGATGATGCCGCCGCCCGCCTCGGGGGTCCGGTCCTCGGCCACGAGGGAGGAGAGGAGAACGCCGTCGGCCCTGAGATCGTGCACGATCTGCGCCTCGTTCCCTGCGCTTTGCGGATGCCCAGCGAAGGCGGCGGTGATCAGGCGGTTGATGGCATCCACATCGTCGGGTCGCTCCGGGCGGATGGCGAATTCAGTTGTCATTGATGTCCCGCTTCCAGATTTTCACCTCGCTCCGCCGCCCGAAGATCCGCCTGAGCAGCAGCCACCCGGCAAGGGACAGGAACGCGAAGAGGAGCCAGATTATCGCCGTTCCCCCGAGCGAGGGAAAGAGCAGAAGGGCCAGACCCGTCAGCATCCCCCCCATGGCGAAGCCGAGGAACACCCAGCCGGGGATCAGCACCTCCACGCCCGCCAGCACGATGGCTCCGATCATCCAGACCCACCAGGCCACGTCACCCGCGCCCCTTCAGCATGCGGAAGGCGTTGGCGAAGGCCTCCACCGCGTCGGCAGGCAGGACGACGGTCTGATTGCCCGCACCCTTCGCCATCGTGGCCAGTGCCTCCACCTGTTTCAGCGCGACCTGATACTGCGCGGCCTCCAGCCCGTTGTCGGCAATGGCGCGGGCGACGACCTCCGTCGCATAAGCCTCGGCATCGGCACCGATCCGGCGCGCCTTTGCCTGCTGCTCCGCCGCATAGAGATCGGCATCCGACGCCAGTTCCACCGCGCGTTTGCGGCCTTCCGCCTCGGTGACCTGCGCACGGCGCGCGCGTTCGGCGTTGAGCTGCTGGAGCATGGCGGCGCGCGTGGCCTCGTCGAGGTTGACGTCGAGTATCTCTGCCCGCGTCACCTCGATTCCCCAGTCGTCCACGATATTGGCCAGCGACTCGCGGATTTTCTCGATCAGACGGGCACGGTTCGACTGCACCTCGTCCAGTTCCATCGTGCCGATCTCCGCCCGGACGATCCCGGCGACGGTGGTGGCGATGGCGGCATCCACATCCCGGATGCGATAGACGGTCTTTTCCGGCTCTATGATGCGATAGAACACGCTGGTTTCGACCTGAAGGAGCACGTTGTCCGCGGTGATCGCATCCTGCCGCGCCACGGGAAGCTGCCGCTCCAGCACGGAGATCTTGTGCGCCACACGGTCGAGGAAGGGCACGATCAGGTTGATCCCCGGCCCGAGAACGGCATGGAGCCGCCCGAACCGCTCCACCACGTATTTCTCCGACTGAGGCACGATCCTGACCCCAAGGAAGATGCACAGGATGACGAAGGCGGCAATGCCGATCATCACCATTTCGCTGCCACTCAGCCTGTCAGGAAACATCCCGCCCTCCGCTTTGGTGTGCAGAGAGTTGCCGCAATCGCGGTCCGCGGCAAGGGTCCAAAGGCCCGACCTGTGTTTCGGGGGAGCAGGACGCGCATGTGGTCTGCCGGCCCGGCGATGGGGGGCTATTCATCACCGGGCGCCCGCGCGATAATGGCGCAGGAGGCCCGAGATGCCCGCATTGTGCCGCGATTGCCTCACGCCCTTCGACGCGGGCCGGCGATGCCCGGCCTGCCGGAGCGCGCGCGTGCTGTCGCATCCCGAACTTTTCACGCTCTCCGTCGCGCATATGGACTGCGACGCGTTCTACGCCAGCGTGGAGAAGCGGGATGATCCGAGCCTCGCCGACCGTCCGGTGATTGTGGGCGGCGGGAGCAGGGGCGTGGTCTCCACCTGCTGTTACATCGCGCGCATACAGGGCGTGCGGTCGGCCATGCCCATGTTCCGCGCGCTGAAGCTTTGCCCCGACGCGGTGGTCATCAAGCCTCGGATGCAGGTCTATGTCGACGTCTCCCGCAGGATGCGCGCGATGATGGAGGACCTGTCCCCGGCCGTGCAGCCCCTGTCGCTGGACGAGGCATTCATCGACCTCACCGGGACGGAACGGCTGCATCATGCACCGCCCGCGGTGATGCTGGCGCGGCTCGTGCGGCGGATGGAGGTGGAGCTTGGCCTGACCGGCTCCGTCGGCCTGTCGCACAACAAGTTTCTCGCCAAGATCGCCTCGGACATGGACAAGCCGCGCGGGTTCTCCGTGATTGGCAGGGCGGAGACGCTGGATTTCCTCGCCGATAGGCCGATCCAGCTCATCTGGGGCGTTGGCCCCGCATTTCAGGAGGCGCTGGAGGGCGTGGGCATCCGCACGTTCGCAGACCTGCGCCGCTGGAGTCGGGAGGACCTCTCCCGCCGCTTCGGCCCTTCGGGGGAGCGGCTCTGGCATCTGGCCCGCGGGGAGGATCACCGCCCCGTCACGCCGCATGCGCCGGTCAAGTCCATCTCGCGGGAGACGACGTTCTTCGAGGACATCTCCGACCGTGACCTGCTGGAGGGCCATCTGTGGCGATTGGCAGAGCAGGTTTCCGACCGGGCCAAGGCACGCGATCTGTCAGGGCGTACGGTCACGCTGAAGCTCAAGCGCCACACCCATGCGATCCTCACGCGGAGAGAGACGCTCCGCGAGCCGACCCAGCTTGCCGACAGGATCTACCGCACGGCGCTGGAGCTTATGGCCCATGTGAAGGACGCGGGGCCGTTCCGCCTGCTGGGTGTCGGGCTCAGTGATCTCATGCCTGCGGGCAAAGGCGATCTGACCGTCGATCTCTTCGATCCGAGCGCCGCGCGGCGGGAACGGGCGGAGCGCGCGACCGACAGCATCCGCGCGCGGTTCGGACAGGACGCGATCATCCGGGGCAGGGCGCTTCGCTAGCCTCCCGCCGCAGGCGATCGGATGCGAAGGGTCAGAACGGGGGTCGCGGGGGGCGTCCCCCGCGCCTTGTTCCCCATCTGCGGTGGCTGTCAGGCGCAGAACATCCGGCTCACATAGATGCGGTCTTCGCCTGAATTGTAATAGCAGTAGCCGTTTTCGTTCCGCTGGTACCGGCGCGCCGTCGTATCGGACTTATCCCGGTTCTGCTGCAGCGTTTCGCCCCAGGCACAGGCGAAGCCATCCCCATCGGGATCAAGCCCATACGTGTCGCGTTCCGGCCCGCCTGCCGCCAGAAAGACCCGCTGTGCCGCGGCGGGAGAGGTGAACTCCCCGCAACTCCGCTTCATTCCCGGCTCGCCCGGGCGGGGGAAGCGCGGCTTGCCCACGGCGCTTGCCGAGATGTTGCCCAGATGCCGCCCTCCGAAGCGCATCTGCCCGCGCGCGCCCAATTCGGCTTCCACTATCATCAGATCGGTTTCGGACGGCGGCTGTCCCTGCACCTCCCAGAGCCGGAAGATCGGCAGGCGCTCATAGCGGGCCGAGAGGGTGGCAGGGTCCGGCCTTGCGGGCGCACAGGCGGCAAGACCGAGCAAGGCCAGAAACGCGAGCCTTTTGGCGGGACGGGGTAAAGCGCCGGCCCGGCGGGCCGCACGGCAGAGAGATGGCATGGGTGTGTTCCTGTCCGGCTATTCCGCGGCGTGTCGCCGCTCGCCTCCAGCAAAATCGCTGGCGCCTGCCGCGATGCCCGCGGCTACCCTGTCGATCAGCGTCTGAAAAACCGGGTAATCGTCGCTTTTCCTGAGGGTGCGTTCGTTCATGTAAAGCCCACGGTCCACTTCGATCTGGATCACGTGCCGATTGCGCGTGGGATTGCCGTAGGTCTGCGTGATGTAGGCCCCGGCGAACGGCATGTTGCGCAAGACCCGTAGGCCCTCTGCCGCCAGCAGCGATTCGACCATCTCGACCAGCCGCCCGTCGGCGCTCGAGCCGAACCTGTCGCCCAGGACCACATCGGGACGACGCCCGGCGGCGGAGAAGTGATTCTCCACGGCCTCCCGCGGCATGGAGTGGCAATCGATCAGGAGGGCCGTGCCGAAGCGGGCGATCGTTCCCTCCACCAGTTGTCCCAGGCGCGTGTGATAGGGCCGCCACCAGAGCTGGATACGCTCCTCCGCCGCGCTCCGCGACATCTTGCCGGAAACGATGGCCCGCCCGCCCGCGACGACCCGGGGAATCACCCCCAGACCCGATGATATGCGGGGATTGTGCGCGACGTGACGCACCCCTTCGATCAGGGCGGGGTCGAGTTCGTCGCTGTTGCGGTTGAGGTCGATGAAGGCGCGCGGCATGGTCGCGGCGATCAGCGGCGCCCCGTGCAAAGGCGCGCAGGACCACAGTTCATCCACGAAAGCATCCTCGGAAGACCGGATCGCGCGTCCGTCGAGCAGCGATGCATTCAGGAACGCATCGGGATAGTGTCTCCCGCTGTGAGGCGAGGAAAACACAACCGGCGTGGTCTGCGTGGAAGGCTCCGTCAGGATATAGGGGGCAGGGCTCATCGCGGTCTCCATCAAAAACGAATATAGTGCGATGCAGGTTCTGTCCAAAAGCCCTTGAACACCTTCGCGAGTCCTTTTATAGACCCGCCAACCGACAAGGACCGCCGGTTTCGCAGGAAGCTGCGGTCAGGGTCGGGTGGGGCGCGTAGCTCAGCGGTAGAGCACTACGTTGACATCGTAGTGGTCACAGGTTCGATCCCTGTCGCGCCCACCATTTTCACCGCCCATATGGGCAATCTGTTTCAAGGCGCACGCCGCGCCGCGAATGGGAGACGACCGATGAAGGTCCGCAACTCGCTCCGCTCGCTCAAGCAGCGTCACCGCGATTGCCAGATCGTGCGCCGTAAAGGCCGCGTCTACGTGATCAACAAGACGCAGCGCCGCTACAAGGCCCGTCAGGGCTGAGGCGGGAGCCACAGGACAGAACATGAGCGGCCGCCGGGAAACCGGCGGTCGTTCGCTTTTCCGGGCGGGGATGGCCCGCCCTCGAGAGGGGTAGGGAAAATGACAGGGGCAGGGAAAAGCGCCTGCCCTTGCCGCACCTCCGGTCGGAGAAATTGGGTGCGGCGTCCGGGTGCGGTGCTTTCAGCGCAGGGCGCTACTCCTCCTTGGGTTCGACGATCTCACCTTCCTCCACCAGATGCTGGAACAGTCCACCCGCATGGGCGAGGTCGTGGAACTTGCCGTCCTCCACGATCCGCCCCTGATCGAGCACGAGAATCCGGTCCGCATTCGCAACGGTGGAAAGCCGGTGAGCGATGACGAGCGTGGTGCGGTTCGCGCGGAGCTTGTCGATCGCCCGCTTGATCTTGGCCTCCGTTGCGGGGTCGAGGGCGGAGGTCGCCTCATCCAGAATGAGAATCGGCGCGTTCTTCAGCACCGCGCGGGCAATGGCGATCCGCTGGCGCTCGCCGCCCGAGAGCGCATTCCCGCGCTCGCCGATCACGAAGCCATAGCCGCCGGGCTTGCGTGTGATGAACTCATGCGCCTCGGCCAGTTCCGCCGCCTGCTGCACCTCCGCATCAGTGGCGCCGGGCCGGCCGATGCGGATGTTCTCGGCGATGGAGCGGTTGAACAGCCCGGCCTCCTGGAACACGACGGCCACGTTGTCGCGGAGGGATGACAGGGTGATGTCGGCGATATCGCGGCCATCGACGGTGATGGTGCCGGAATCGGGTTGCCGCAGCCGCTGGAGCAGGGCGAGCGTCGTCGTCTTGCCGGAGCCGGTCGGGCCGACGAGGGCCACCGTCTGCCCCGGCAGGGCCTCAAAGGTCAGGTCGAAAACGCCCTGATCGCTGTCGGGGAAGCGGTAGGTGACATGGTGGTAGGCCACGTGGCCAAGCACCAGACCCACCAGCGGTGTCGCGTCGGGCGGGTCGATCACGTCGGCGCGGGCGTCCAGCAGCTCGAAATAGCTGCGGATCACCGGCGTCTGCCGAACCACGGTCGAGACGAAGCTGGAGAGCCTGTCCAACTGCCCGACCAGCAACCCCGCAAAGGCCGCGAAGGAGACGATCTGCCCCACCGTGATCTCTCCCCGCTGGGCCAGCACCGCGCCCACGCCGAAGATCACCACCATGGTGATCGTCGCCGCCGCGCGGGTCAGCACGGTCATCAGCCCCCACCATGTCAGCACGGGATACTGGGCGGAGAGCAGCGTGTCGATCAGCCCGCGCATGGCCTGCATCTCGGAGGCGAAGCGGCTGTAACTCTGCACCACGGTCACGTTGCCCAGCACATCGCCCACCCTGCCGAACAGGCTGCCGGAATTCTTCTCCACCTCCGCCTGGCCGATGCGGGTTTTGCGGATGACGAGCACGTTCAGCACCAGATAGACGATCCCCAGCAGCGCCAGCACTCCCGCCATGGTGGCGTTCAGGCGGATTGCGGTGGGGATCATCAGCAGGATGCCCGCCAGCGCCGTCAACTGCTCCCGCAGCACGCCCAGCCAGACGACGAAGAGCGCATCCGTCCCCGCGAGGATGGAGCGCACCACCGCTCCGCTGCCCTTCCGCGCGTGATAGCTGATGGGCAACGTCATGGCGGTGGAGAATGCATCCCCCAGCGCCGCCATCCGCCGGCGATGCGCGAGCCTGTCCGACGCGATGGCGACGACCGCACCCGCCACGATGCCGAACAGCCCGAAGGCCGCCCAGATGCCGATGAGCTGAAAGGCATTGGACCCTTCGGCCAGCCGGTCCACCATCCGTCCGAACAGGATCGGCTCGGCAAGCTGCACCACGGCTAGGATCACCCCCGACAGCGCCAGCGAAAGGGCGAGCCAGCGTTCCGGCAGCAGGAGCGCGATGGTCCTGCGGTAGATTTCCTGCGGCGTCATCCTGTCCCGTTCCTGCGCGTTGCGACGTTCCGTCGGGATATCTTGCGCATCATGCCCCCGGCGACCATCTGCGTTTTATCCTTTTCTTCTCCCGTTCGGCGTGAAATAGGGAAGCGCCAAACGATCACTCCCCCCGCCGCCCTAAGGAGGTCTCCATGGAGATTCGTGAGGCTCTCACCTTTGATGACGTATTGCTGGTTCCCGCCGCGTCCAGCGTGCTGCCGTCAGATGCCGATACATCCACCTTCGTCACCCGCAGTGTCCGGCTGAACATTCCGCTGCTCTCCTCCGCGATGGATACCGTGACGGAGGCCCGCATGGCCATCGCCATGGCGCAGGCGGGCGGGATCGGCGTGATCCACCGCAATCTCGGCATCGATGAGCAGGCCGATCAGGTCCGCCGGGTGAAGCGCTTCGAATCGGGCGTCGTCTACAAGCCGATCACCCTCACCCCGGATCAGACGCTGGCCGATGCGAAGGCTTTGCAGGAGCAATACAACGTCACCGGCTTCCCCGTGGTGGACGGGGAGGGGCGCGTCGTCGGCATCGTGACCAACCGCGACATGCGCTTCGCCTCCGATGACCGCACCCCGGTCCGCGCGATGATGACCGCCGACAATCTCGCCGTGCTGCGGGAGCCTGCGGATCTCGATCTCGCCAAGAGCATGATGAAGGCGCGGCGGATCGAGAAGCTGCTGGTCACCGACGGTCAGGGCAAGCTCACCGGGCTGCTCACGCTGAAGGATACCGAAAAGGCCGTGCTGAACCCGAACGCGACTAAAGATTCGCTGGGCCGCTTGCGCGTGGCCGCGGCGAGCACGGTGGGCGATGCGGGTTTCGAGCGCTCGGCCGCGCTGATCGACGCGGGCTGTGACCTGATCGTCATCGACACGGCGCATGGGCATTCCATCTCTGTCGCGCAGGCGGTGGAGCGGGTGAAGAAACTCTCGAACGAGGTGCAGGTCGTCGCGGGCAACGTCGCCACGGCGGAGGCCACGCGCGCGCTCATCGACGCGGGGGCGGATGCGGTGAAGGTGGGCATCGGCCCCGGCTCCATCTGCACCACGCGCATTGTCGCCGGTGTCGGCGTTCCGCAGCTCACCGCCATCATGGATGCGGCCGGGGCTGCCGGCGGCGTGCCGGTCATCGCGGATGGCGGCATCAAGTTCTCGGGCGACTTCGCCAAGGCGATCGCGGCGGGTGCCTCCTGCGCCATGGTGGGCTCGGCCATCGCCGGAACGGATGAAAGCCCCGGCGAGACGATCCTCTACCAGGGGCGGTCCTACAAATCCTATCGCGGCATGGGCTCTCTCGGCGCGATGGCGCGGGGGTCTGCCGACCGCTACTTCCAGAAGGACGCGGCCTCCGACAAGCTGGTGCCCGAAGGGATCGAGGGGCAGGTGCCCTACAAGGGCACGGCGGCTGCGGTGATCCATCAACTCGTCGGCGGCCTGCGTGCGGCGATGGGCTATACCGGCAACCGCACGATCGAGGAGATGCGGACCAACTGCAGCTTCGTCCGCATCACCGGGGCCGGGCTGAAGGAAAGCCACGTGCACGACGTGCAGATCACCCGCGAGAGCCCCAACTACCGGATCGGCTGACCGTGACGCCCGCCGCCCGAATCGCTGCTGCCATCGCAGTGCTGGACGAGATCCGCGCAGGCGATGCCGCAGAGCGCGCGCTCACCAACTGGGCGCGCCGCAGCCGTTATGCCGGTTCGGGGGATCGGGCGGCGGTCCGGGATCATGTGTTCGATGCGCTCCGCTGCCGGCGGTCCTTCGGCTGGCTCGGCGGTGGAGAGGACGGGCGCGCGCTCATGCTGGGCGCCCTCCGCGCCGGGGGGGAAGACCCGTCGGTGATGTTCACGGGCGAGGGCCACGCGCCCGCCCCGGTGACCGCAGATGAGGAAGGGCAGTCCCTCGCCACCGCGCCGGAGGCCGTCCGGCTGGATACGCCGGACTGGCTGGTGCCCGACCTGAAAGCCAGCCTCGGTGATGATTTTGCCCCGGTGATGGAGGCCCTGCGCCATCGTGCGCCGGTGTTCCTCCGTGCCAACCTCGCCCGTACGACACGGGATGAGGCGGCCCGTGCCCTGGCGGAGGAGGGGATCGAAACACGCTCCTCGCCGCTGGCCGAGACCGCTCTCGAAGTCACGGCCCGTGCCCGTGCCGTCTCCGGTTCCGCCGCTTATCGTGATGGGCTGGTGGAGCTGCAGGACGCTGCCTCCCAAGCCGTGGTAGAGGCGCTGCCGAGGGGGGGGCGTGCCCTTGATTACTGCGCGGGCGGCGGGGGCAAGTCGCTCGCTCTAGCGGCGCGCGGGGCAGAGGTCTTTGCCCATGACGCCGACCCCGGACGGATGCGCGACCTTCCCGCGCGGGCAGAGCGTGCGGGCGTCCGCATTACCCAGTTGCAGGCGATGGATCGCGCCGCTCCCTTTGACCTCGTGTTGACGGATGTTCCCTGTTCCGGTTCGGGAAGCTGGCGCCGCGCGCCGGAGGGGAAATGGCGGCTGACGGGAGATATGCTGGAGCGGCTGGAGCAGACACAGGCCGCCATCCTTCGCCGCGCAGCCCCGCTCGTCGCTCCGGGGGGCGTGCTGGCCTATGCCACCTGTTCGCTGCTCGAGCGGGAGAACGCCGCCCAGATCAGGCGCTTCATGGCCGAGGGCACGGGCTGGCATCTCGCGGAGGAGCACCGGTTCACGCCGCTCGACGGTGGCGACGGTTTCTACCTCGCCGTTCTGCGACACAAGCCATAGTTGAAAAATCCACGATTAACCGGATCTTAACCCTCGTCGGTGTCCAAAGGGGTGTGGCGGCAGGGGGTGAAGGTGTCGGGGCAGCGGATCGGGATCATGGAGCGGACGGGGCTTTGGCAGACGGGCCTGTTGGCAACGTTCGGACTGCTCGCCTGGGCAGGGGGTGAGGTTCTCCACACCCGGCCCGGCGTTCTGCATGCGGTGGCTGCCGCGCTTGGGCTCGTGGCGATGATCTTGGCTGCGATGACCGGGGTTCGGTTGCTTCAGAAAGGCCAGCGTGGCCAGTGGCTCATGCGCCTTCCGGGGATGGAGGCAGGTCCGGCCGCGATCACCGATGAGAGGGGGCGGATCCTCTCGGCGAACACAGCGGCCGGCACGGGCGAGACGCTTGTGGAATTGCTCCATCCGCTGCTGCTTGAGCCGCAGGCCGCCTGGGCACGGCTCGCCTCGGGGGGGCACGCGGATTTCCCGACGGCGCGCGGAACGCTCCGCCTCACTGCGCTTCCTCTGGATGCCGGCCTGACGCTGTGGTGCTGGAAGGATGGACTTGCCGATACCCTGCCGCTCCCGGCCTGCACCCTGGCGGCCGATGGGCGCGTTCTGCATGTCAGCCCCACGCTCCGGGAGCTTCTGGGGCTGCGCCCGTCACGGATCTCCGACATGTTCGCGACACCGCCCCGCAATGGAGAGGAAACGCGGCTCATCACGGCGAAGGGGCCGCTTGCCGTTCTGGTCCACGACCTGCCCTCCACGGGGGATCGCCGGGTCTTGCTGCTGCCCATGGAGGAGCCTGCCTGCAACGCCAGCGGTTCTGCCGAGGATCTGCCGGTCGCGTTGCTGGAACTCGCGCCTGACGGAAGGGTGCTCTCTGCCAACCGCGCCGCTCGGGAAATCCTCTGCCCGCCGGAGGGGGAGGCCCTGCTGCACGACCTCGTGGAAGGGCTTGGCCGCCCTGTGAGCGACTGGATTGCCGATGCGATGGCAGGGCGGACACTCAACAAGCCGGAGATCCTGCGTGCCTCCCGGGCCGGTCGCGAGTTCTACGTGCAGATCGTCCTGCGCCGCGTGCGGAACGGCGGCCGCATGCGGCTCATCGCCGTGCTGAATGACGCCACCGAGCATCAAAACCTCCAGTCGCAGTTCATCCAGAGCCAGAAGATGCAGGCGATAGGCCAGCTCGCCGGTGGTGTGGCGCATGATTTCAACAACCTGCTGACCGCGATTTCCGGCCATTGCGATCTCCTCCTGCTCCGTCACCGGCCCGGTGACCCGGAGTTCGCCGATCTGGAGCAGATCAGGCAGAATGCCGATCGTGCGGCGGGGCTCGTACGGCAACTGCTCGCCTACTCGCGCAAGCAGACGCTTCAGGCCGAGGTGCTGGATCTGCGGGCCGTGCTGGCCGACGCCATGCATCTGCTGAACCGGCTGGTGGGGGAGCGGGTGCGGGTGATCTTCCGCAATGACGATGCGCTCCGCCTTGTGCGTGCCGACAGGCGGCAGCTTGAGCAGGTGATGATGAACCTCGTCGTCAATGCCCGTGACGCGATCGGTGGTTCCGGCAACATCTGGGTGGAAACGGAAGCACTGCGGTTGAACGCGCCGCTGTCGCGGGACCGGGCGAGCGTTCCGGCTGGCGATTATTCCGTGATCCGCGTGCGCGATGAGGGAAGCGGTATCCCGCCCGACATGCTCACCAAGATCTTCGAGCCATTCTTTACCACGAAGCGGCCCGGAGAGGGGACGGGTCTCGGCCTTTCCACCGTTTACGGCATCGTGAAACAGTCGGGCGCCTTCATCTTCGTGGATTCGGTTCTGGGCGAAGGCACGACATTCACCCTCTATTTCCCGGTTCATATCGCCGCTCTGCGCGCGGAGCCAAAGCCGGCGCCTCCGAAACTTCCCCCGATCCAGGCAGGCGGCGTGGTGCTGCTGGTGGAGGATGAGGCGCCCGTACGCGCCTTCGCCGCCCGTGCGCTCCGGCTGAAGGGGTTTACCGTGCTCGAGGCGGACAGCGGGGACGCCGCCCTTGCCCTGACGTCGGAGCCCGATTTGCGCATCGACGTGATTGTGAGCGATGTCATCATGCCCGGCATCGACGGGCCCACCTGGGTCGCCAGGGCCATGCATCAGCGACCCGACATGCGGGTGATCTTCGTCTCCGGCTATGCGGAGGAGTCGTTTGGCGAAATCCGCGCCCGGATGCCGAATTCTACTTTCCTGCCGAAGCCGTTCTCCCTCGCCCAGCTGACCGAAGCGGTGAGCGCGGAGGTCGGTCGCCGGCCCGTGACGGAGGCAGAACTGGAACCGGTGGCCTGAGAGCTTCCGGCAGTCCGACTTCCGAGCGCTGCGCCATATCGGTGGCCGGTTTGCATCGACGGTGAAATCCGGCTAACTGCGCGCGGCGCCGGAGGATATGATGGTCGAGATTTCACTGCACAACACGCTGACCCGGCGGCGCGAGGTTTTCGCGCCGCTCGATCCCGAAGATGTGCGGATGTATGTCTGCGGACCGACCGTCTATGACCGCGCCCATCTGGGCAATGGCCGCCCCGTCGTGGTGTTCGACACGCTCTTCCGGCTGCTGCGGCATGTTTATGGGCCGGACCACGTGACCTACGTCCGCAACTTCACCGATGTGGATGACAAGATCAACGCGCGTGCTCAGGCGGAAGGTGTCCCGATCGGGCGCATCACCGAAGAGACGATCGCCTGGTATCATGCCGACATGGACGCACTCGGCGCGCTCCGCCCGACGGCGGAGCCGCGCGCAACGGAGCATATCGGCTCCATGATCGCCATGATCGCCTCGCTCATCGCACGTGGACACGCCTATGAAGCGGAGGGCCATGTGCTGTTCGACGTGCGGAGCTTTGCCGATTATGGGCGGCTTTCGGGCCGGTCGGTGGATGACATGATCGCCGGGGCGCGCGTGGAAGTGGCGCCCTACAAACGCGATCCGATGGATTTCGTGCTCTGGAAGCCCTCGACGCCGGATCTGCCCGGTTGGGACAGCCCCTGGGGCCGGGGCCGTCCCGGATGGCACATCGAATGCTCCGCGATGAGCTTTGAGCTGCTGGGGCCGAGTTTCGACATTCATGGCGGCGGGATCGACCTGCAGTTTCCGCATCATGAGAACGAGATCGCGCAGAGCTGCTGCGCCCATCCGGAGGGCAGTTTCGCGCGCTACTGGCTGCATAACGAGATGCTTCAGGTGGAAGGGAAGAAGATGTCGAAATCCCTCGGCAACTTCTTCACCGTGCGCGACCTTCTGGAACAGGGTTGGCCGGGCGAGGTGATCCGTTTCGTCTATCTCGGAACCCATTACGGTAAACCGATGGACTGGACCGCGGAGAAGGCGGAGCAGGCGCGGGCGACGCTGGCGCGTTGGCGTGCGCTGACACGGGGGGTGTCCCCCGCGGCGGAACCGGCGCCGGCCCTTCTGGCCGCGCTTGGCGACGATCTGAACACGGCGGGTGCGATCGCGGTTCTCCACGGATTGGCGAATTCCGGGGATGCGGCGGCGCTGAAGGCTTCGGCCGCGCTGCTGGGTCTGCTCGACGATGAGCACGACTGGACGCAGCGGGAGGTGGCTCCACAGGTCGCGGCGCGGATTGATGCGCTGCTTCTGGAGCGAGCTGCGGCGCGGAAGGCGCGGGATTTCGCCCGCGCCGATGCGCTGCGCGACGGGTTTCAGCGGGCCGGGCTCATCGTTCGCGACACGCCGCAGGGCGCGGAATGGGACGCGGGGCCGGATTTCGACCCAGCCGAGATACTGCGCCTGGAATGACCGCTCAGCCGGGCGGCGTCTGATCGCCCGGCCCCAGCGCCCGCTGCATCAGCACGGAGTCGAGCCAGCGACCGTGCTTGAACCCGATGGAGTGAAAGGTCCCCGTGAGGGTAAAGCCGAATCGCCGGTGCAGCGCGATGGACCCTGCGTTGCCGCTGTCGCCGATGACCGCGATCATCTGCCGCCACGGGCCCTTTTCGCAGTCCGCGATGAGGCGGGAAAGCAGGGCGCTGCCAACGCCCCGCCCCGCCAGATCCGGCGCGACATAGATCGAATCCTCAACCGTGTAGCGATAGGCGGGGCGGGGCCGGTAAGTTCCGGCATAGGCGTAGCCCAGCACACCGTCTACCCCTTCCGCCACCAGATGCGGCAGGCCGAGCGTCAGGACACTCTCCCGCCGCCGGGCCATCTCAGGCAGGTCCGGGGGTGTTTCCTCAAAGCTCGCGACGCCATGCAGGACATGGTGGGCATAGATGCGCTGGATCGCGCAAAGGTCGTCTTCCTCCGACGGGCGGATAAGCAGATCGTCTGTCATCGTTGTCAGCCATTCCGGCGGAAGGACGCCGGGGATTTTCCTGTGCGCTGGTGAAAGGCGCGGGTGAAGTAGGCGGGGGAACTGAAGCCGAGCGCCCGCGCGACTTCTACGACCGGCAAATGCTGTTCGGCAAGCAATCGGCGCGCCTCCACGATCAGCCTGTCCTGCAGCAGCGTATGCGCGGAGCGCCCCGCGGCCGCGTAGCAGGCCCGCGACAGATGACCCGTCGTCACGCCGAGATCATGCGCAAAATCCACCACGTCGCGCCGGGCATAAGGCATGCGGTCCAGAAGTTGCACGTAGCGCGCCACGAGCTGCTTCTCCGGGTCGTCGCCACTCTCCCCCCGGCGGAGCGCCTGCCGCTCCATCCAGACGCAGATCAGGCCGAGCCAGCACTGCGCCGCCTGCTCCCGGCCGGGGCGCAGACCATCCAGTTCGCGGGTGAGGTGATCGATGAGCTGGTTCAGCTCAAGCTGTACGGGTGTTTCGCGCGCGCGGATATGCAGCGGCTCGAAGGGCAGCGGGAGGCCGTGGTTGCGTCCGAAGAAGACCGCGGAGCCGAAAACCTGGGGGTGCGCTTCAAAGCCGTGCATTGTCTCCGCAGGCAAAAAGATCGCGTTATGAGGGCCGTAGCCGCGAATCTCTCCGCCCGCCGACAAACGCCCCTGACCGCGGGTGAACCAGTAGAGCACCGGCTCTCCCCATGACCGTCGCGCCTCCGTATGCCACTTGCCCGCCTGCACGATGCGGGAGATGGGGGCGACGCGGAGAGTGGGAAGCACGGGCAGACTGTTCATCGGCGCTCCTTCTGTGCCACCGATCTTACTCAGCCCGCGCATCTTACAAAGCGGCTTCGCGCGCTACTGTCGTCAAGGTTGTCCTGCGTTGCGCCGCCGCTACGGTTGCGGGAGGCGGTGCCATCCGCCCATTCGACGTCGGAACCAGGTCCGCTGCCGCTTCGCATATTGGCGGGTCGCGGCCTTGGCCAGTTCCATCGCCGCGTCGAGGGACATTTCTCCATTGAGATGGGCCAGCAGTTCGGGCGCGCCGATCGCGCGGGAGGAGGGGCGCGCCGGATCCCAATGCGGAAGCTCCGCCCTAACCTCTTCCAGCGCACCCGCATCGATCATACGGTCGAAGCGCCTGTCGATCCGCTCGGCCAGCCAGTTCCGCTCCGCATCGAGATGGAGCAGAGTTGCCGCGCCGCGCGGAAGGAGGGGCGGGCCGGTTTCCGCCTGCCATGCGGCGATGCCGCGCCCCGTGGCGCGCAGAACCTCCCAGGCCCGCTGCACCCTGGCCCGATTGCGCAGGTCGATCTTCGCCGCGGTTTCCGGGTCTAGCTGCCCGATCAGCCGCTCCAGCGACAGGCCGTCTGCCTCCTCCCGAACCGCGCCGGGGGTCGGGGGAATTTCGGCGAGCCCTTCCGTCAGCGCGGTGAGATACAAGCCCGTGCCGCCGACGATGATCGGGCGGGCACTGCCCCGCAGCAGAGGCGCCACATCCCGCAGCCAGTGACCCACCGAATAGTCCGCCTCGCGAGCGACATGGCCGTAGAGAAGGTGGGGAATCCCTGTCTTCTCTGCCTCGCTCGGACGCGCCGTGAGGACGCGCCAGTTGGCGTAAACCTGCAAGGCATCGGCATTGACGATGACACCGCCGAAGTCCTGCGCCAGTTCAATCGCCAACGCTGACTTGCCCGAGGCCGTGCAGCCGGCGATAAGGATCGGCCTGTCGTCAATTATATCAGAGTATTGTAGGTACTTGTTCATGCAATTTATCAGAAATGAGGGGTTTTTGCCTGCCGATGCGCTTCTGCGTTGAACCTTCCGGGCTTTTGAGACATTTTCCCCACTCGGGGAATAGTAGAAGTCGAAAGGAACCGCCGCATGAGCGATGCGCCGAACCCGTCGTCACAGGTCAAGTACAAGCGCGTCCTGCTCAAGATCTCCGGCGAGGCCCTGATGGGCGATCAGGGATATGGGCTTCACCCTCCGACGGTCGCGCGGATCGCCGCAGAGGTGAAGACCGTCCATGATCTCGGTGTCGAGATATGCATGGTCATCGGCGGGGGCAATATCTTCCGCGGCCTCCAGGGTTCCGCCCAGGGCATGGAGCGGACGACGGCGGATTACATGGGTATGCTCGCCACGGTGATGAACGCGCTCGCCATGCAGGCCGCGCTGGAGGCGCTCCACATCCACACCCGTGTCATCTCCGCCATTCCGATGGATCAGGTCTGCGAGCCCTATATCCGCCGCCGCGCCGTCCGACATCTGGAGAAGAAGCGCGTCTGCATCTTCGCCGCAGGCACCGGCAACCCGTTCTTCACGACGGATACGGCAGGCGCTCTCCGCGCCGTGGAGATGAGCTGCGAGGCGATCTTCAAGGGAACGAAGGTGGACGGCATCTACGACAAGGATCCGAAGAAGTTTGATGATGCAAAGCGTTATGATACAATTACCTACGACGAAGCGCTCATCAAGAATCTGAAGGTCATGGATGCCTCTGCGCTTGCTCTTGCCCGCGACAATGACCTGCCGATCATCGTGTTCTCGCTGGACGAGCCGGGCGGTTTTGTCGGCATTCTCCGGGGCGAGGGGCGGTCCACGCTGGTACACGGCTGACGACGCCGCCGATGGTGTGGTAGCGCGGTATTCCCGCCGCGTCCGCCGCGGCAATCTTCTCCGCGATCTTCTCTGTGCAATTCGCCTCGTTATCGCTATACCGGGCCAAAATGGCTGCGTCTTGAGCGGCGCGGCACGGAACTGGAGACCAACTTATCATGGCGGATGACATCACCGAAATCGATCTTGCGGATCTGGAGCGGCGCATGGATGGCGCCATGGCCTCGCTGCGCACCGAATTCGCCTCTCTTCGCACCGGGCGGGCCTCGGCCACCATCGTGGAACCGATCCAGGTCGATGCCTACGGATCGATGACGCCGGTCAACCAGCTTGGCACCGTCAACGTGCCGGAGCCGCGCATGATCACCATCAACGTCTGGGACAAGGGTCTCGTCTCCAAGGTGGAGCGGGCGATCCGCGATTCCGGTCTGGGTATCAATCCGGTTGTGGACGGCACGATCATCCGGCTGCCGATCCCGGAACTGAACGAAGAGCGCCGCCGTGATCTGACCCGCGTCGCCGCGCAATATGCCGAACATGCGCGCGTCGCGATCCGCAACGTTCGCCGGGACGGCATGGACCAGATCAAGAAGGCCAAGGGCATGTCCGAGGACGACCAGAAGATGTGGTCGGACGAGGTGCAGGACCTGACCGACAAGTCCATTGCCGCGGTGGACAAGGCTCTGGAGAGCAAGCAGCAAGAGATCATGCAGGTCTGATCGATCTGAGAAGGCCAATGCCGAGCCATTCCGGGGACAGGATCGTGGCGGAAAGACCCAGCACAGACGCGCTTCACGTGGCGATCATCATGGATGGCAACGGCCGATGGGCCGTGCGCAAGGGCTGGCCCCGGCTTATGGGGCACCGCCGCGGCGCAGAGCGGGTGAAGGAGATCGTGGCGGCCTGTCCCGATCTCGGCATCCGTTACCTCACCGTGTATGCCTTCTCCACGGAGAACTGGAAACGATCCACGGAGGAGGTGCTGGGCCTTATGTCCATCTTCTCCCGCTATATTGAGAACGAGGCCGAGCGCATGAACGCGGGCGGTGTGCGCCTGCGGTTCATCGGCGACCGCTCGCGGCTGGACAGGCGGCTTCAGCGGCTCATGGCCCGGATCGAGGAACATACCTCGACCAATGACCGGCTCCATCTGACCGTTGCGATCAACTACGGCGGCCGCAACGAGCTGGCCCGTGCCACGCGGAAGGTGGCGGAGAAGGTCGCCCGCGGCGAAATCCGGGCGGAGGATGTCACGGAAGCCACCCTTGAGGGGGAGCTGGACACGGCTTTCCTTCCCGAGCCGGACCTTGTCATCCGCACCAGCGGGGAGACGCGGGTTTCCAATTTCCTGCTCTGGCAGGCGGCCTATGCCGAATACGAGTTCACCCCCACGCTCTGGCCCGACTTCACACCGCAGGAGCTGGGCTGCATCCTTGACCGCTATTCGCTGCGTGAGCGGCGGTTCGGCGCGCAGGCGGTCTGATGGCGGCGCAGTTCCAGGATCTCGCGCCCCGGTTCATCTCGGGTGCGGTTCTCGCCCTCATCGGGCTGATCGCCATGTGGGTCGGCGGCTGGGTGTTCCTGATACTCGTGACGGTGCTGATCGGCCTGATGGTCTGGGAGCTGCAGCGCATCTGCACGCTTCCCGAAACCACGCCGGTCGGCGTTCTGCTGGCCGTGCTCGCCGCGCTCGCGGTGTTCCTGTGGGGGGTGTTGCCGATCGGTTTCGTACTGCCCTTTGCGCTGCTTCCCGCGATGCTCGGTATCGGGAACCTGCCACGGAACCGGACGATCTTCGCGGTCTATTCCTCCTTCATGATCGTCGCCGGTTTCGGGCTTCTGCATCTTCGGCAGGATTATGGCTTCGTCTGGATGTCATGGCTCGTGCTGGTGGTCGTGGGAACGGATGTCTTCGGCTACTTTGCCGGTCGCATCATCGGCGGGCCGAAGTTCTGGCCGAAGGTCAGCCCGAAAAAGACATGGTCCGGTACGCTCGCGGGCTGGGCCGCCGCTGCGGGAATAGGTGCGATCTACGTGCTGGCAACCGGCGCGCGGTGGGAGCTGGTGGGCGTTTCCATCGCGATTTCAATGGCCTCCCAGCTTGGCGATGTCGCGGAAAGCGCGGTCAAGCGGCGGATGGGGGTGAAGGATGCCTCCAACATCATCCCCGGCCACGGCGGGGTCATGGATCGGTTCGACGCCATGCTCGGTGCCTCGGTATTCCTCATGCTGGTGGAGCGGCTGGCGGATTTCAACCTGATCGTCTGGGGCCTCTGAATGCGGCGCGTCACGGTCTTTGGCTCGACCGGGTCGATCGGGGAGAGCACGCTCGATCTGCTGTCGCGGGAACAGGATGTGCAGGCGGTGGCCCTGACCGGCGGGCGGAACGTTGCACGGCTGGCCGAACAGGCCCGCGCCTTGCGCGCCGAGCTTGCGGTGACTGCCTTCGAGGAGTGCCTTCCCGATCTCCGGGCCGCGCTGGACGGCTCGGGCATTGAGGCTGCGGCGGGAAGCGCTGCGCTGCTGGAGGCGGCGGATCGCCCCGCGGACTGGGTGATGTCGGCCATTGTAGGAGCCGCGGGGCTGGCGCCGGGGCTGCGTGCCCTCGGGCAGGGCAGGGTGCTGGCGCTGGCGAACAAGGAGAGCCTCGTTTCCGCCGGTCCGCTGTTGCTGGGCAAAGCAGCGCGTCACGGAGCGACAGTCCTGCCGGTGGACAGCGAGCATTCCGCGATTTTTCAGGCGCTCCGCGGTGAGGACCCCGCGACGGTGGAGCGGGTCGTCATCACCGCCTCTGGCGGGCCATTCCGAACCTGGAGCCATGAGGCGCTCGCCCGCGCCACCCCGGCGGAGGCCGGCCGCCATCCCAACTGGGACATGGGACAACGCATAACGATCGACAGCGCATCGCTTTTCAACAAGGCGATGGAAATCATTGAAACCCGCGAGTTCTTTGGATTTTCTCCCGCGCAGATCGAGGTTGTGGTTCACCCGCAATCCGCCGTGCACGCATTGGTCGGTTTCATCGACGGTGCGCTTATGGCGCATCTCGGCGCGCCCGACATGCGCCATGCCATCGGCCATGCGATGCACTGGCCGGAGCGGCGACCGCTGCCGGTGGAGCGGCTCGATCTGGCACGGCTCGGGCGGCTGGACTTCGAGGCGCCGGATGAGGTCCGGTTCCCCGCGCTCCGTCTCGCACGCGAAGTGATGGGGGCGGGCGGCCTTGCGGGCGCGGTGTTCACGGCTGCCAAGGAAACCGCTCTCGATCATTTCATCGCGGGGCGGATCGGTTTTCTCGACATGGCGGGCGTGGTGGAGGAAAGTCTGACGCGCCTCGCCGCTCGGCCGGACTTCGGGCGGCCCGCCGACGATCTGGACGCCGTTCTGGCGATGGACGATCTCGCGCGCCGCACGGCGGGAGAGATCGCGGCGATGCGCGGCCTGACCACGACGGGAGCTTGAGGCTTGGAGACTATCGGACTGATCCCCTCCTTCGGGAGCTTCGCGGCGACGATCATCGCCTTCGTCGTGGCGCTGTCGATCATCGTCGCCGTGCATGAATACGGCCATTACATCGTCGGTCGCTGGACGGGGATCAAGGCGGACGTGTTTTCGCTGGGATTCGGTCCTGTGCTGTTTTCCCGCGTGGACAGGCACGGCACACGCTGGCAGGTCGCGGCGCTGCCGCTCGGCGGCTACGTGAAGTTTCGCGGTGATGCCGACGCCGCTTCCGCCGGGGTGGATCAAGCCGCTCTCGCCGGGTTGAGTTCTCAGGAACGCCGGGCCACGATGCATGGTGCCCCGCTCTGGGCACGGGCGATGACGGTCGCTGCCGGGCCGGTGTTCAACTTCGTGCTCTCCATCGCGATCTTCGCCGGGTTCTTCATGATCCAGGGCATCGCGGCGGAGCAGCCGGTCGTGGGCCAGCTGCGCAACCTGCCGGGGCCAAGCCAGCAGATCCGCGAGGGCGACGTTATCCTCTCGGTGGGGGGCGTTCGGACGCCGGATACCTCGGCCTTCGTGCTGGCCGCGGACTCGCTGCAACCTGCGGAACGGGTGGCCTACCTCGTCCGTCGCGGGGGCGAGGAGACGACGGTGCAGGGGCCGTTTCCCTTTCCGCCCGTGGTGGACGGGGTGCAGCCGCAATCCGCCGCCGATGCTGCAGGATTGCAGCCGGGCGACGTGATCGTTTCGGTGAACGGCATGCAGATCAATGCCTTCCGGCAGCTTCGTGAAGCGGCCGGCGCCTCCGAAGGAAAGCCGATGACGCTGGGGGTCTGGCGCAACGGCGAGGTGTCGGACGTCACGCTTGCCCCGCGCAGCGCCGATCTTCCTGCGGCGGGCGGCGGGTTCGAGACGCGGTGGATGATCGGCCTGACCGGCGGCCCGGGATTCCTGCCCGACATGCGCCACCCCGGCCCGTTCGAGGCGATGAGTCTTGGTGCACAACAGACATGGTCGGTGGTCTCCACCAGCCTCTCCGGGCTCTGGCACATGCTGACCGGCGCGATCAGCTCCTGCAACCTGCGCGGCCCCATCGGAATCGCCGAGACGTCCGGCGCGGCGGCGAGCCAGGGCCTCGCCAGCTTCATCTGGTTCATCGCCGTCCTCTCTACCGCTGTCGGCATGATGAACCTCTTTCCTGTCCCGGTGCTGGATGGCGGGCATCTGGTCTTTCATGCTTGGGAGGCGGTGACGGGCCGTCCGCCTTCGGATCGGGCGCTCAGAATGCTCATGTCGGTGGGCCTCGCGATGCTGCTGACGCTCATGGTCTTCGCGCTCACCAACGACATCTTCTGTCCCTGACGGCAGGCGCCACGATCCATGGGCCTTTTCTGCCACGCGTGGCCTGCATTGGCGCGCGAGTGTTTTGACACGGACGCGCTTTCGGGCTAGTCAAAGTCAAACACAAAAAAGGGCAGAGCGGGGGCTTGCACATGGCGGAACGGAACGGGGCCCTCGGGGTGCGCCGCGATCGCTTGGGCGACCGGGCGCGAAGCGCCGCGATTTCGCTGTTTCTAGGGACGGCTGCGGCCTCGGCGCTGATGGTGCCGGTGGTCTACGCGCAGAGCTACAGCTTCTCCACCATCCGCGTGGTCGGCAACCAGTATGTCGATACGGCGACGATCTCCACCTATGCGGGGATTTCGCAGGGGCGGACGGTTTCCGCCGGGCAGCTGAACGATGCCTATCAGCGGATCATGAACTCCGGGTTGTTCGAATCCGTCGATCTGGAGCCGCAGGGTTCCACGCTGGTCGTACGGGTCACGGAATACCCGATGATCAACCGGATCGCCTTTGAGGGGAACCAGCGGATCAAGGATGAGCAGATCGCCGAAGCCGTGCAGTCCAAGGCGCGGCATGTGTACTCGCCCAGCCAGGCGGAGCAGGATGCCGCCGCGATCACCGACCTCTACCGTAACGCCGGCCGCGTCGCCGCGATTGTCGAGCCGAAGATCATCCGGCGGAGCGACAACCGCGTCGATCTCGTGTTCGAGGTTCGCGAAGGCGGCGTGGTGGAGATCGAGCGGATCAGCTTCAGCGGAAACCGTTCGTTCTCCGAAGGGCGGCTCCGGCAGGTTCTGGCCACGAAACAGGCTGGTCTGCTGCGGCGGCTCATCTCGTCCGACAGCTATGTCGAAGACCGGGTGGAGTTCGACAAGCAGCTTCTGACCGACTTCTACCGCTCGCGGGGCTTTGCCGATTTTCAGGTTCTCTCCGCGACATCCGAATTCTCCCGCGACCGGAACGCCTTCTTCCTGAACTTCAACTTGCGTGAGGGGCCGCGCTACACCGTGGGCCGCGTCTCCGTAGGCACCGATCTCCCCGATATCTCCGTGCCGGAGTTTCAGGAAGCGCTGCGCATGTCGTCGGGCGGCTACTACAACCCGACGGAGATCGACGCGAACATCACCCGGCTGGAACGGCTCGCGCTGCAGAAGGGCATGAACTTCGTCCGGGTGGAGCCGCGGCTGACCCGCGATCCGCAGAACGGCATCCTGAATGTCGAGTTCTTCGTGAACCGCGGCCCGCGCGTGTTCGTCGAGCGGATCGACATCGAGGGCAACCAGACCACGCTCGACCGGGTGGTCCGGCGGCAGTTCCGGGTGGTGGAAGGCGATCCCTACAACCCGCGCGAGATCCGCCAGACGGCGGAGCGTATCCGGGCGCTCGGGTATTTCTCCGACGTGCAGGCGAACGCACGGCCGGGCAGCACGCCCGAGCAGGTTATCGTCGATGTGGACGTGGTTGAGCAACCGACCGGCTCCCTCTCCTTCGGCGTGAGCTATGGGGTGGATTCCGGGGCGGGCTTCTCCGTCGGGCTTTCGGAGTCGAACTTCCTCGGCCGCGGGCAGACGGTCGCGCTGAACCTCAGCTCTGGAACGGAGGATACCAACACCTCCTTCACCTTCATCGAGCCGTTCTTCCTCGACCGCGATCTGCGGCTGCGGTTCAATCTCTATTACAACCGCGGCTCCACCTCGAACCGGATCCACTACAACACCCAGCGCGCCGGTATCGTGCCGTCGATCGAGTTCCCGATCAGCGAGCAGGGCCGGCTGGAACTGCGCTACCGTCTCTCGCGCGACAAGCTGACCAACGTGCCTTACGGCGATCCGGCGGCGAACGGCGATCCGACGATCAACAACACCGGCTCCTCCATGATCCTCCATCGGGAGGAGGAGGAGGGCGCGCTTATCACCAGCGCGGTCGGCTATACCTACAAGTTCGACAACCGCACCACCGGCCTGACGCCGAACCGCGGCGTCTATTTCCAGTTCGGGCAGGATTTCCTCGGCGTCGGCGGCGATGTGAAGGCGATCACGACCACAGCGCTGCTCGGTGCGGAAATGAAGGTCATGAACGAGGATGTCACGCTCCGCGCAGAGGTGGAGGGCGGCAACATCCACATGCTCAGCGGGCAGGACAGCCGGGTGACGGATCGTTTCTTCCTGCGCGGCAAGATGCGTGGCTTCGAATCCTCCGGCCTCGGCCCCCGTGACCTCAGCGTATCGAACGAGGACGCGCTTGGCGGGAACATCTTCGCCGTCGCCCGCCTGGAGGCGGAATTCCCGCTTGGCCTGCCGCAGGAATACGGCATCTCGGGCGGGCTTTTCTGGGATGTGGGCTCGGTCTGGAGCCTCGACGATACGCAGGGCGGCCCTTATTACGGCTCCTGCCCGATCGCGAGTTGCGAGGTGGACGACAGCCTGCACTGGCGGTCCGCTGTCGGCTTCTCCGTGTTCTGGACGAGCCCGCTTGGCCCGCTGCGGTTCAACTTCTCCAAGGCGCTGGTCAAGGAGGATTACGACCGGGAGCAGAACTTCGACTTCACGGTTTCCACCCGGTTCTGACAGCAGATGCGCGCGCGACCGATCGCCTGCCTGATTTCCGCCGCTCTCTGGGGTGGCGGCGCGGCGGGGCAGGAGGCCGTGCCCGCTCCGCCGGTTCCGAATGTCTGGCCCGTGCCGCATCCGGCTGCCGCCGTCACCCCGCTTCTGACCGTCGATCAGGAGCGGCTGTTTGCCGAAAGCGCCTTCGGGAAGGCTGCGCAACGGGCGCTGGAGGATGAGTCCCGCGCGCTCGCCGCCGAGAATCGCCGGATCGAAACCGAACTGGTGGAGGAGGAGCGCGCTCTGACCGACCTCCGCAAGACGCTTCCGGCGGATGATTTTCGCAAACGCGCCCAGGCGTTTGACGAGAAGGTCGTCCGCATCCGGCAGGAGCAGGATGCGAAGTCGCGCGATCTTGGCCGCCGGACGGATGAGGACAGGAAGCGCCTTCTGCAGGCGGCCGTGCCGATCCTCGCGCAGCTTGTCGCGGAGCGCGGGGCGGTCGCGGTTCTGGATGTGCGGGCAGTCCTCATCGCTTCAAGCCAGATCGATATTACCGATGACGCGATCACCCGGCTGGACACGGTACTGGGGGAGGATTCCGGCGCGGAGGAGAGGCCGATACCTCCCGTCGAAGGTGCGCCTGGAACGCCCTGACCCCGGCTTGTCAGCGCCGGGGGGAGTTGCTAGTCAGGCACCGACAGCCCGAGGAGGTTTCCGATGCCCGACACCGAGGCCGCCGAGGCCAAAACACCCGCGCCAAAGACCCGCCCCACCATACTGGAGGGGCCTGCTCCCGATGCGGATATCCAACTGGTTCAGCGGCTGATCCCGCACCGCTATCCTTTCCTGCTCATCGACAAGGTCGTGCAGATCGAGCTCAACCGCCGCGCCGTGGGCGTGCGGAACGTGTCGATCAGCGAGCCCGTGTTTCAGGGGCATTTCCCGGGCGTCCCGGTGTTTCCGGGCGTGATGATCGTGGAGGCGCTGGCCCAGACGTCCTGCGTGCTGGTCAGCCTGACGATGGACCTGCTGGACAAGAATGCTCTGGTTTACTTCATGTCCGTCGAGCAGGCCAAATTCCGGCGCAAGGTCATCCCGGGCGATGTGATGGAACTGGAAGTCGTCGTGAAGCGCGGCGGCGGGAAGGTCTGGAAGTTCGACGGCACCGCGCGCGTCGATGGGGAAATCGCCGCGCAGGCTGAATTCACCGCGATGATCGACCTCAGCCGGGCGCCCGCATGAGTATTGCCGCCTCCGCCATCATTCATCCGAGCGCCTTTGTGGAAGAGGGCGCCGTCATCGGCCCCGATTGCCACATCGGCCCGTTCTGCACCGTGGGTGCGGAGGTGACCCTGGGCCGGGGCGTCGTGCTGAAAAGCCATGCCGTTCTCACCGGCTGGACGGAAATCGGCGACGAGACCGTCGTTTTTCCCTTCGCCTGCATCGGAGAAATTCCGCAGGATCTGAAGTTCCGCGGGGAGCGGACGCGGCTGATCGTCGGTCGGCGCAATCGCATCCGCGAAGGTGTGACGATGAACACCGGGACCACTGGCGGCGGCGGCGTGACGCGTGTCGGCGACGACAACCTGTTCATGACGGGCGCGCATATCGGCCACGATTGCGAGATCGGCCATCGCACCGTGATGGCGAATCAGGTGGCCATCGCCGGGCACTGCCATATCGGCGACGATGTCATCATCGGCGGGCTGTCCGGCGTGCATCAATGGGTTCGGGTCGGGCAGGGCGCCATCATCGGCGCGGTGACCATGGTGACAAATGACGTCATCCCCTACGGTCTGGTTCAGGGCCCGCGGGGGGAGCTTGACGGGCTGAACCTCGTCGGGTTGAAGCGGCGCGGCGTGGAGCGGGCGGAGATTTCCGCGCTCCGGTCCGCCTATCAGGTGCTTGCCTCCGGCGAAGGCGCGTTCGTGGACCGGGCGCGGAAGCTCGCCGCGGAAACGGAGAGCGATCATGTGCGGCAGGTGGTGGATTTCATCCTCGGCCAGACCGACCGCTCCTTCCTGACGCCGCGATGAGCAGGGTCGCCATCATTGCGGGCACCGGTCGTCTGCCCGCGCTCCTCGCCGATACGCTTGAGACGCGGGAGGCGGGGTTCGTCCTTGCCGGCCTGCCGGGTGTCAGCGTCGAGGGGCGGGTTGTGGAGCCGTTCCGGTTCGAGCGTCTCGTACCCTTCATGGACCGGCTGCATGAGCTCGACGTGGACCGGCTGATCTTCGCGGGCGGGCTCCGTCGTCCGAAGCTGGAACCCGATCAGTTCGACAGCCGCACGATGCAGCTCATACCCCGCGTGGCTGCCGCCATGCAGGGGGGGGACGATGCCATCCTGCGTGAGGTGCTGGCGATCTTTGAGGAGGACGGGTTTCGCGTCGTCGGCGCGGATGAGATCGCGCCCGAACTCGTGCCCGAGGCGGGCATCCTGACCGCCGCGCAACCTTCGCCTGCCGATGAACGGGACGTTGCCCGTGCGGCGGAGATCGTCCGCGCTATCGGAGCGGCGGATGTGGGACAGGGTGCCGTTGTGGCGCAGGGCCTGTGTCTCGCGGCGGAATCGCTTCCCGGAACCGATGCGATGCTCGACTGGGTTGCCGGGATGCAGGGCCTGCGGCCCGATCCGGGCGGCGCGCGGGGCGTGCTCTACAAGGCGCCGAAACCCGGACAGGAGCGGCGCATGGATCTGCCCGCCATCGGCCCGCGCACGGTGGAACGGGCGGTCGCGGCAGGGCTTGCCGGCGTGGCCTTCGAGGCCGGCGGCGTCCTTCTGATCGACCGGGAGGAGATGGTGTCCATCGCCGATACCGCCGGCCTGTTCCTCTGGGCGCGGCAGCCGTGAAAGCCTATCTCGTCGCCGGTGAGCCGTCGGGAGACAGGCTCGGCGCGGCGCTGATGGCGGGGCTGAAGGCCCTTGTCCCCGAGATCGAATTCGTTGGGGTCGGTGGTCCCGGCATGGAGGCGGAAGGGTTGGCGAGCCTCTTTCCCATGGAGGAACTCTCCGTCATGGGGCTGATGGAGGTTCTGCCCAAGTATCGCCACCTTCTTCGCCGCAAGGATCAGGTCGTGGCCGACGTTCTCCGCCATCGACCGGACGTTCTCATTACCATCGATGCGCCTGATTTCTGCCTCCGTGTCGCTGCGGGGGTGAAGGAGGTTCGTCCCGAACTGCTCACGGTGCATTACGTGGCGCCCTCCGTCTGGGCGTGGCGTCCCGGGCGGGCGAGGCGGATGGCGCGGATGATCGATCATGTCCTCGCCATCCTGCCCTTCGAGCCGCCCTACATGGAAGCCGCAGGCATGAGTTGCGATTTCGTCGGGCATCCCGTCGTGGCCGAACCGCAGGCCACGCCGGAGGAGGCATTGCGCTTCCGCCTCGCCCACGGCATCGCGCCGGAGGAGCCACTGCTCCTTGTCCTCCCCGGTTCGCGGAGGGGGGAGGTGGAGCGACTTGCCCCGGTTTTCGGTGCGACGATCGCCGCGTTGCCGGACCGCCCGCGCGTGGTGCTGCCCACCGTCCGCGGAGTCGCCGATCTTGTGGCCGAGGTAACCGCGCGCTGGCCCGTCAGGCCGTTGATCGTGCCCCCTGACGCGCCGGAAATGAAGCGGGCGGCGTTTGGTGCGGCGGACGCGGCCCTCGCCGCCTCCGGCACAGTGTCGCTGGAACTGGCGGCAGCGGATGTGCCCATGGTCATCGCGTATCGGTTCAACGCCCTCACATGGATGATGATCCGTAGGCTGGTAAAGATAGACACCGCGACTCTGGTCAATCTGGTGAGCGATACGCGCGCTGTGCCGGAGTTCATCGGCGAGAACTGCCGCCCGGAGAAAATAGCGCCTGCGCTTGCAGAACTGCTTTCCGGCGGGCCGCTCCGCGCGGTGGAGGCAGAGGCGATGGCCACAACGATGGAGCGTCTTGGCCGGGGCGGGGAGCCGCCCGGGCTGCGCGCCGCGCGATCCGTGCTCCGCGTGACGCCCGCGTTGCTGGCAGGGGCCAAGCTGACGGGGGCCTAAGCTGGCAGAAAGCCTAAGCTGACGGGGGCCTAACGACCCCGCCAGATCCAGCCGCCGCCCAGTACACGGCTGCCTTCGGGCGCATAGAACACGCAGGCTTGCCCGGGGGAGACGCCCTCTTCGGCGTTCAGCAGCTCCACTTCCGCTTCCGTCGCCGAAAGCGGGCGCAGAATCGCCTCGCGCGGCGGGCGGGTGGAGCGGACCTTTACCGCCACATGCCATTCGGCCTGCGAGGTAAAGGGCGCGTCGCCCAGCCAGTTGATCTCGCGGAGCGGCACCCGACGGGTCGCCAAGGCGGCGCGCGGTCCGATAATCACGCGACGGTTGTCCGGATCGAGCCTGATGACGTACAGCGGCTCACCCGTTCCGCCGATGCCGAGCCCGCGCCGCTGCCCGACGGTGTAATGGATGACACCGCGGTGCTCACCAAGCACATTGCCGTCAACATCCACCACCTCGCCGGGATCGGCGGCACCGGGCCGCAGCTTTTCGATCACCGCGGCATAGTTTCCGTCGGGCACGAAGCAGATGTCCTGGCTGTCGGGCTTGTCCGCCACCGGCAGGCCATAGCGCGCTGCAAGCGCCCGCGTCTCCGCCTTGGACGCCAGGTGGCCCAGCGGAAAGCGCAGGTAATCGAGCTGCTCCGCCGTCGTGGAGAACAGAAAATAGGACTGGTCGCGATTCGGATCCGCCGCGCGATGCAGTTCCGCACCCTGAAGACCCATCTTGCGTTGGATATAATGGCCGGTGGCCATGCAATCCGCGTCGAGATCCTTCGCGGTTTCCAGCAAGTCCTTGAACTTCACCCGCTCATTGCAGCGGATGCAGGGGACCGGCGTCGCACCGCCCAGATAGGCATCGGCGAATTCGTCGATGACGGCCTCCCGGAAGGTGTTCTCGTAATCCAGAACGTAATGGGGGAACCCCATTTCCTCCGCCACGCGGCGCGCATCGTGAATGTCGCGGCCCGCACAGCAGGCTCCTTTCTTCGCAAGCGCCGCGCCGTGGTCGTATAGCTGAAGCGTCACGCCCACCACGTCATACCCCTCGGTCTTGAGCTGTGCGGCCACCACGGAACTGTCAACGCCACCGGACATGGCGACGACGACGCGCGTTTCGGAAGGCGGCTTCGCAAAGCCGAGCGAGTTGACGGCAGTGTCTCTGGGCATGGCTGACCTCTGGGATTGCGCAGCAATATAGGAAAATTCGACAGACTCACAACCCATCGCTTCACCTGTCCTTAAGACCCCTACTTCTAAATGGTCAGGCCGGCAGCGACGTCGGTGGAGAGGAAGTCGAGCATGTATCTTAAAAAAGTGGGCGGACGGCGTACCGTGACCCTTCCCGATGGCACCATTCTCTCTCGCGCGGACCTGCCGCCGACCGATACCCGGCGCTGGGTTGCGAGCAGGAAGGCCCTGGTGGTGCGCGCAGTTACCTATGGGCTGCTGTCTCGGGAGGAGGCCATGGAACGCTACGCGCTTTCGGAGGAGGAGCTGGAGCTGTGGTCGAATGCGGTCGCCACCCATGGCGAAAGTGGCCTGAAAGTCACGACGATCCAGAGGTATAGACAACCTATGGTTGAATAATATCTATATTCATCCACGGTAACGTGTAATTAACCCTTCTACCGCAAGGTGAAAGCGTTAAGCCAACCGGAGGGATGATAATGCGAATTCTGCTGGTGGAGGATGATCCGACCACTGCGCGCAGCATCGAGCTGATGCTGAATCACGCGAACCTCAATGTCTATTGCACGGATATGGGGGAGGAGGGCATCGATCTCGCGAAGCTGTATGACTATGATCTGATTCTGCTGGATCTGAACCTGCCGGACATGAACGGTCATGAAGTGCTTCGCCAGCTTCGCATGGCACGGATCTCCACGCCGATCCTGATTCTCTCCGGGTCTGATGACACGGATTCGAAGATCAAGGGCTTCGGGTTCGGCGCGGATGACTACATGACCAAGCCATTTCACCGGGATGAGCTTATCGCGCGTATTCATGCGATCGTCCGCCGGTCCAAAGGGCATTCGCAACCGGTCATTCCGACCGGCAAGCTCAGCGTGAATCTGGATGCCAAAACGGTGGAAGTGGCTGGCCGCCGGGTGCACCTCACCGGCAAGGAATACCAGATGCTCGAACTGCTGAGCCTGCGTAAGGGCACGACGCTGACCAAGGAGATGTTTCTCAATCACCTCTATGGCGGCATGGATGAACCGGAGCTGAAGATCATCGACGTCTTCATCTGCAAGTTGCGCAAGAAGCTGTCGGAAGCGACAGGGGGGGAGAACTACATCGAAACGGTATGGGGGCGGGGCTACGTGCTGCGCGATCCGCTGGAAGAAGCAATGCCGGTGAACGCCAAAGCGGCGCTCAGCGCCTGAACCACGGTTCCATTCCTCCCTTTCTCGCCCCACATAGGGAGGGAAAGGGGAAGACAATGCAATATTCACTCCTCGACCTCGCGCCGATCTGCGAGGGGCAGAGCATCTCCCAAGCCTTTGCGAACAGTCGGGATCTTGCCCGGCATGCCGAGAAATGGGGATACCACCGGTTCTGGCTTGCCGAACACCACGGCATGCCGGGTATCGCCTCTGCGGCGACGGCCGTTGTCATCGGCAACGTTGCCGGAGCGACGGAACGCATCCGTGTGGGGGCAGGCGGCATTATGCTGCCCAACCACTCGCCGCTTGTGATCGCCGAGCAGTTCGGGACGCTGGCGGAACTCTATCCCGGGCGTATTGACCTCGGTCTTGGCCGGGCGCCCGGCACCGACATGGCGACCGCGCATGCCCTTCGGCGCAGTCACGACAATGGCGACGGCTTTCCGCAGGATGTCGTCGATCTCATGCGGTTCATGGGCGAGGCCGATCCCTCTGCCCGTATTCGTGCGGTGCCGGGCGAAGGAACGCATGTTCCGGTGTGGATTCTCGGCTCAAGCCTCTTCGGCGCTCAACTGGCGGCCTATTTGGGGCTACCATATGCCTTTGCCTCGCATTTCGCCCCTGCGATGCTGGCGCAGGCTGCGGAGACCTATCGCAGCAGCTTTCGCCCCTCCCCTCACCTGGAAAAGCCGCATTTCATGATGGCGATAGGCGTATTTGCCGCCGATACGGACGTGGAGGCGGATTATCTGCGCAGTTCGATGATCTTGTCATTCGCGCGCCTGCGCACCGGCCAACCGGGTAAATTTCCCCCGCCGGTCAGGGATATCGAACGCCAGATACCCGCTTCCGTTCGTGCTTCGGTGGGAGAGGCGCTGTCCTGCTCCGCTACTGGATCACCCGAAACCATCCGTCGGGAGTTGAGCGGGCTGATAGACCGGTATCGCCCTGATGAAGTCATGCTGACCGGGCAGATCTATGACCATGCTGCACGTTTGCATTCCTTCGACCTTGCAGCAAAGGCCATGCGGGAAATAGGCGCCGCCGCGATGGTCTAGTACCAAATGAAAAAGGGCCGGTCGTGATGACCGGCCCCTTTGTCTCGATAGCGACGCGCTTATTCGCGGTTGCCCATGAACTGCAGCAGGAACATGAACATGTTCAGGAAGTTCAGGTAGAGGCTCAGCGCACCCATGATGGCGGATTTGCCCAGCCATTCGGAGTCGCCGCCGGCCGCCATCTGCACATAGGTGGTCTTGATGTTCTGGGTGTCATAAGCCGTCAGTCCGGCAAAGATCAGCACACCGATCACCGAAATCGCGAACATCACCGCCGGCGAGCCGAGGAAGATGTTTACGATGGATGCAACGATCAGCCCGATCAGGCCCATGACAAGGAAAGTGCCCATGCCCGACAGGTTGCGCTTCGTCGTATAGCCGTAAAGGCTCAGACCGGCGAAGGCGATGGCGGTGACAAGGAACGTCTGCGCGATCGAGATGCCGGTGTAAGCGGCAAAGATATAGCTTATCGACAGGCCCATAAGCGCGGCGAAGAGGAAGAACACCCCTTGCGCGGCGGATTGGCTAAGCCGGTTGATCATGGCGCTGAAACCGAAAACCACGGCCAGCGGCGCAAACATCACCACCCATTTCAGCGGCGAGCCGAAAATCTGGGCCAGCAGCGCCGGGTTGGAGCCAACGAACCAGGCCACAATCGCCGTCACGCCGAGACCGGCGGACATAAGTCCGTAGACCTTGTTCATGTGAGCGCGAAGACCCTCATCGATCTGCGCGGTTCGGACACCCGCCTGACCCATGCGGACCGAATTGTAGTCTGCCATCAATTCCTCCATATATTCAGGGATCTCCCCGGTTCCGAACGGAGACCAGGCGACCTCCTTCAATATCGGTATGACGGCAATATGTTTCAAGCCGGTTAAGCCCCCGACTAAGCCCCCGGCCGCGAAGGCCGGGAACCGCCGTCTCAGCGCTGGTCGGTCAGCGCCGCCAGTGCCGGGGTGCATCCCAGGCGGGCCGCTTCACTTCGCCTTCCGCTTCGTGTCGCGTGAGCCCGATATCAGCGAGGAGCCTGTCGTCCAGAGCGGAAAGGTGCAGCCGCTGACGACGGAGGGATTGCGCGTCAAGCACGCGATCCGTGAGTGATTTCCGGGTGTTGCGGGCCGCTTCAGCATTCCTTGCGAAACGGCTGAAGGGAGCTGTGAATACACCGAACATGATCCGACCTCTTCTTTTGACCGGGGCCTTCCAACCGGTCTCCTACGATTTCTGTTGTCAGATATGATGCTTGGCGTGGTATAATGAAAACGAATGTTTGTGCTGTATGCCATCAAGGTGTGTGATGATCAGAAACCTCGATCTTGTCGCCCTGCGCTCATTTGTCACGGTGGCTGAATCCGGCGGTGTCACGCGTGCCGCCGGTCTGCTCAACCTGACCCAATCGGCGGTTTCCATGCAGATCCGGCGATTGGAGGATGCACTCGATCTTCAGCTCTTCTGCCGAAGCGCGCGGCGGATGTCGTTGTCGGCCGAAGGGGAGCAGCTCCTTACATATGCGCGGAGAATGCTGGACCTGAATGACGAAGCGCTCGCCCGGCTGACTGCGGATGTCTATAAAGGCGAGCTGCGTATCGGTGTGCCGCATGACATCGTTTATCCGCAGATTCCGATGATCCTCCAGCGGTTCGCCGCTCTTTACCCGCGAATGAGGATCAATCTCGTCTCCTCGTTCACGACCACGCTGAAAGCTTCCTTCGGACGCGGAGAGCTGGATTTCATCCTGACGACGGAGGAAAATGTGGGCGAGGACGGCGAAGTGCTGGCTGAGCGGGAGCTGGTGTGGATCGGTGCGCCGGGCGGAATGGCGGCGCAGAAGCGGCCGCTGCGGCTGGCGTTCGAGGAGCGCTGCAGGTTCCGGCCTCTGGCGATCGCGGCGCTCGATCGGGCCGACATACCTTGGGAAATGGCGTTCGACGGGCAATCGGAACATGTGATGGAGGCGACTGCGGCGGCCGACCTGGCCGTCACTGTGCGGATCGGCGGTGGGCTTCCGCAAGGTTGCGCTCCCGTCCCGTCGGAGGCCAATTTGCCGGACCTTGGCTGGACGCAGATCTGCCTCTATCGGGCGGGCGGCGGCAACAAGGAGATTCGCGACGCGCTCGCCCAAGCCTTCCGTCAGGCTTATGGAGGGCAGGGGTTGCGCGAGCCTCTCCGCCTGCACGTTGCAGAATAGGAAATAAGCAGCGACATTTTCGCTTTCTGCAAATGAAATGTGGAAAATGCCCTTGGTTTTTCTTCTAAAATTTTCCAAAAACCAGAGCGAACCCGCACAAACCTGTTCCCCCCTGAGTTGATAAAAGTTATAAAAGTAATTGCCGAGACTTTTTCTGTCTCCGGCATTCTGGTTGGCACGAAATTTGCTTATTTAGGTTATGGGCGCCGTTCGGTTTCCCGGTTAGTGAGGAGTGAGTGATGAAGCACCCCGTCGATGTGCATGTCGGCAAGCGCGTCCGCCATCGTCGTTGGATGGTCGGCATGACGCAGCAGCAGCTTGCGGACAAAGTCGGCATCAAGTTCCAGCAGATCCAGAAATATGAGACAGGGATGAACCGCATCAGCGCATCCCGTCTGTGGGATATCGCCGAGGCGCTCGCGGTACCGGTCAGCTTCTTCTTCGAAGGGCTGGAATCGGAAGCACCGGACAGGGTTGCCGAGGGCGACATCCTTGCCGACAAGGAAGCGCTTGAACTCGTCCGCTCCTACTACGCGATCCCCGAAAACCAGCGCCGCCGGCTGTTCGAACTTGCCCGTGTTCTCAGCGACGCGGCCTGAAAGCCGCCGGTTTGAAGGCTCCCCCCCATGTCCGGCCCGCTTGACGGGCCGGACATGGATCGCTACCGGCAATTTAACTGCCGGAGCATATCATGACGATTGACGCAGAAACCCGCGCCGCCCTCATCACAACGGCGGATGCCTTGGCCGATGCGGCCCGCGCAGCGACGCTGCGACATTTTCGCAGCTTCGACCTCTCCGCGGAGAGCAAGGAAACCGCCCGGTTCGATCCTGTCACCGTGGCGGACCGGCTGGCGGAGCAGGAGATGCGCGCCATCCTCTCTCGGCAACGCCCGCGGGATGCCATCCTCGGAGAGGAATTCGGCCGCACGGCGGGCAGCAGTGGCCTGACCTGGGTGCTCGACCCGATCGACGGTACGCGCGGCTATCTTTCCGGCACGCCGACCTGGGGCGTGTTGATCTCCGTTGCGGATGCGGATGGCCCTGTGTTCGGGCTGATCGACCAACCCTATATCGGCGAGCGTTTCCGGGGCGGTCTCGGCGTGGCGGAGATGGACGGCCCGCAAGGGCGGCGGGTCCTGAAGACCCGTGCGCCCCGCACGCTTTCGCAGGCCATCCTGTTCTCGACCTTTCCCGAAGTCGGCACCCCTGAGGAAGGGGAGGCTTTCCGGCGAGTATCGGAAGCCGCGCGCCTCACGCGCTACGGGATGGATTGCTACGCCTATGCATTGGTTGCTGCCGGGCAGATCGACCTCGTGATCGAAGCGGGCCTGCAACCCTATGATGTGCAGGCGCCCATTGCGGTGATCGAAGCGGCGGGCGGCATGGTGACCGACTGGCGTGGAGGGCCCGCGCATGAGGGCGGGCGCATCCTTGCCGCCGCCAATGCGGAAATCCATGCCGAAGCACTGGCGTTGTTGAACGGCAGCTGATCGCAGGGGCGCGCCGCGCCGGTCAGGCGATAGGCGTCCAGACAACCATATCGATCCGGGGAGCACCGGTCGCGAGCATCACCAGCCGGTCGAACCCCAGCGCGATACCGCTCGCGGGAGGCATCTGCGGCAGGGCTGCGAGAAAATCCTCGTCCAGAGGGTAGCGCTCGCCATAGACGCGCTGTTTTTCGTCCATTTCGGTAATGAAACGGCGCCGTTGTTCGATGGCATCCGTCAGTTCGCCGAACCCGTTGGCCAGTTCGACCCCGCAGGCGTAAAGCTCGAACCGCTCCGCCACCCGCATGTCATCGGGCGCCCTGCGGGCCAGCGCCGCCTCCACCGCCGGATAGCGGTCGAGAACGGTGGGCCGGCCCAGCCCCAGATGCGGCTCCACCCGCTCCACAAGAATGCGGGAGAGGATGTCGGACCAGGTGTCATCTTCCGCAACACGCGTGCCGATCATGCGCGCGGCGCTGGCCAGAGACTCGCGATCCGGCTGGCCGTCGGGAGACAACGTCGCCAGCAGGTCGATCCCGGCATGGCGGTCAAAGGCGTCGGCCACGCTCAACCGCTCCGGGGGTGCAAAGGGATCGCAGGTCCGGTCGCGAAAGCGGAACAGTGTCGCGCCCGTCGCCGTCGCCGTCGCCGTCGCGGCGAGGCGCATGATCTCCGCACAATCCGCCATCAGCTGCTCATAGGGCGCGCCTGCGCGATACCATTCCAGCATGGTGAATTCCGGGCTGTGCAGCGCGCCGCGCTCCCGGTTGCGCCAGACATGGGCAAAGGCGGCGATGCGCGGCTCTCCCGCTGCCAGCAGCTTCTTCATCGCGAATTCGGGGGAGGTGTGCAGATACATCGGACACGTCTCGCCCGCATTGCCGATGGCCTGCGTGGCAAAGGCGTGGAGATGTGCCTCGTTCCCGGGAGAGACCTGTAGCGCCGCGGGATCGACTTCGACGAAATCCTGTGCCGCGAACCAGCCGCGCAGTGCGGCCTGAATGCGGTTCCGGGCCAGAAGCAGGGGGCGGCGGTCGGCGTGGCGGTCGGGCGTCCACCAGGGCGTATCGGTCATGGGCGGAGTGTCCTGCGGCTTTCGGCTGGAATTTCCGGGCAGGATGCGCTAGGGCCTCCGGCCAAGTGGCGGGGGCTTACGCGGCCCGCTGCCAAAGCTCAAGGACAAGATCAAGGGAAAACCCGTGAAAGTCATCGCCTCCTCGCTCCGCAAGGGCAATGTCGTCGAACTGGAGGGTCGGCTCTATGTCGTCCTCAAGGCCGAGAACTTCCATCCCGGCAAAGGCACGCCGACCACCTCCGTGGACATGCGCCGCATCTCCGACGGGGTGAAGGTTGCCGAACGCTGGCGCACCACCGAGATGGTGGAGAAGGCCACGGTGGATGAGCGTGAATACGACTTCCTCTACGAGGACGGCGAAGGGTTCCACTTCATGAACCCGGACAACTACGAGCAGCTTACCGTCTCCGCCGATGTGGTGGGCGACGACAAGGTGTTCCTGACCGACGGGATCAAGGTTTATCTGCGGACGTTTGAAGGCGTCGCCATCGCCATGGAACTGCCGCAGAAGCTGGTCGTGGAGATCGCGGAAACCGAGCCGGTGGTGAAGGGGCAGACCGCCTCCTCCTCCTACAAGCCCGCGCTGGCCACGAACGGCGTGCGTGTCATGGTCCCGCCGCATATCGGGGCGGGCACGCGCATCGTCATCTCCACCGCCGACAACAGCTATGTGGAGCGTGCGAAAGACTGATCTTTCGGACGGCTTGAAGATCAAAGGCTGCCGGGGAGAACCGGCAGCCTTTTTCATGCGCGAGAGCGAAAACCGCGGGATGGTTTTCGCAGACCGCAGACCGCAGACCGCCAAACTTCATACTCCAGCAGGCTGCTGAAAAAGTCCTGAAGTGTAATGCCTATGTGCCGGAAATCGGAAGATCGGCCCGGAAATGCCCGGAAGTCTATAGTTTTCCGGCTGGATTTGGTCAGATTGCGAAGGATTTCCGCTCCAACACAGGCCAAAAGTCTTTTTCAGCAGCCTGCCAGGGGCGGACAAGCGGCTCAGGCCTTTTACGGCGCTTCCGGGGTGTAGCCTGCATCGCGGATGACCTCAGCCGCCCGGGCGGCATCGCCGTTCACCGACACCAGATGACGGGGAAGATCGATCTCCACCTCCGCCTCCGGCATGGCCTGCGCGAATGCCTTTTGGATCGTCGCGACGCAATGTCCGCAACTCATGTCATTGACGATGAAGTTCTGCATGGACGCCTCCTGTCTCTCCCCCAGATATGGTCCTTCCAGTTGGGGGAAGGTCAAGAGGCGCCCGGATCAGTCCTGCAGCGCGCTGATCAGGGGCGCCGCCAGATCACGGAGCCAGCTTCGCGCGGCGTTCACATTCTCCACATAGGTGGTGATGTAGGGCGCGAGACCCGGCATATCCTCCGCCAGACCCGGGCCGACGATATAAAGCGCGACGAGACAGGCAACGAGCAGGAGGCCACAGGCAAATCCGATGTGGAAGCGCCGCCGGCCGCGCTCGCTTTCCTCCTCGTTGACAAAATCCTCCAACGCCTGATTCACCGGCATGTCAACCGGGCCGGGAGCCGGTTCCCAGTTGCGGGGACGGGCAGGGGAGGCCACGGGTTGCGCAGATTTTGCCGGTGACGGCACGGCGGCTTCGCGAGGCGCGGTATCCTGCGGCTGCCCCCGCTCCTGCGGCCGGTCCATGCCCTGCGACTGGCCCACATCCTGCGGCTGGCTCACGTCTTGCGGTCGGTCCACATCCTGCGGTCGGCCCGCATCCTGCGCTTCGCCAATGGCGGGAGCACTCGGAGGGGCGGCGGGCGCAGGTTTCGGGGGCTGGAGCGTCGCCTGCGGGGCGGGGGTCTCGGCTTCGCTTTGGTGATTCGCGCTGCGACGCGCCTCCGCCTCGCGGGCGGCCTCTTCCCGCAGGACGTTCAGCACGCCCTCGTCCACCGGCCTCCGGGGCAAGGGAGCGGGAGTTGCGGATGTCGCATCCTCCCGCGTCTGGAACCAACTGTGGCCGCATGCGGCGCATTGCACCTCCCGCCCCTGGGGGGGGATCGCCGTATCGGAAATCTCGTACTGCGCACCGCAGTTCGCGCAAATCAGCCGCATCTGCCCTCGACCCGCGTCTCGCGGTGGATCCTAACTTTGCGCTGTTGTAACAAGGCGCCGACGTCAATCCAACCCCGGCTCTACCGGTGGATGAAACGTCCAGTGCGGTCGCAGAAACCGCGCCGGCGCGGGGCCGGGCAGCATCGGAGAAGTCGTTGATCGAATTTCAGAACGTCGCCTACAGCTATGGCGGAGGGGAGTTGCTGGCCGACATGTCACTGCGCCTTGCTCCCGGATCGTTCCACTTCCTGACCGGGCCTTCCGGCGCGGGCAAGACCACGTTCCTCAAGCTGTGTTACGGGGAGCTTGTGCCGACCAGCGGCGCGCTGCGCATCTTCGGAGAGGAGGTGACCGGCCTTCCGCGCGACGCCGTCGCCGACATGCGCCAGCGGATCGGTGTCGTGCATCAGGACTGCCAGTTCCTTGACCACCTGCCGTTGGCGGAGAATATCGAACTGCCGCTCACCGTCGCCGGACGAGGGGAGGAGGCGGAAGCCTATCTTCAGGAACTGCTGGCCTGGGTCGGCCTGTCCCGTCATGCGGAGGCGCTGCCGCCCGAACTCTCCGGCGGGGAGCGGCAGCGCGCGGCGCTGGCGCGGGCGATCATCACCTCTCCCGATGTGATTCTGGCCGACGAGCCGACGGGCAACGTGGACTGGGACATGGCGCAGCGTCTGATATCGTTGCTCATCGAACTCAACCGGATGGGCAAGGCAGTGGTGATTGCCACCCATGACATGAACCTGATCCGCTGGGCCAAGGGGCGGGTAGCGGCGCGCGTGCTCCGCATCCGGGGCCGCCGGGTGCAACTTGCGGGGGTGGACCTGTGAACGCGTTGACCGCCTATCTTTCCTCCCTCCTCGCCCTTCTCCAGCCGGACGGCGCGTCCGACCGGGTGGTGCCGCCCTCCGGCAATGCGGCGAAGCTCACGCTGTTCACCGCTGCGGCCATGGCTTTCCTCGCCGTCTTTGCACTGGCGCTGTCCACTGCAGCGGGGCGCATCGCCGCGGACTGGTCCTCCGCGCTTGACGGGTCGATCACGCTCCGTATCTCCGCCCCGGAGGAGGAGATGGCCCGCCAGACGGAGACCGCGCTTTCCGTTCTTGCCTCCACTCCGGCCGTGTCTGGCGCGCGCGCGCTTTCGGCGGATGAGGCGCGTGCCCTGCTGGAGCCGTGGTTCGGTCCCGATCTCCCCGTGGAGGAGCTGCCGATCCCTCAGCTCATCGAGGCCCGCACCGTCAGCGGTTTCGACATCGATGCGCTTCGCCTCCGGTTGAGTGCCGAAGTGCCGGGCGCGGTGGTGGACGACCACAGCCGCTGGCGCGCACCGCTTGTTTCGGCCGCGAACCGGCTGCGTCTTCTGGGTGTCGCCTCCGTGCTGGTGATCGGCGCGACGACGGCGGCGATGATCGCGCTGGCCGTGGGCGCTGCGCTTTCGGCCAATGCGCAGACGATCCGCGTGCTCCGGCTGGTGGGCGCGCGGGACAGCTATATCGCGCAGGCTTTCGTGCGGCGCTTTACCTTTCGGGCGCTCGGCGGCGCGGCGGTGGGCACCGTGATTGCACTGCTCGCGCTGGCGCTGCTGCCCTCGGGGGAAGATGCGGTGCTGAAAGGGCTGGGCTTCCATGGCGCTGGGTGGCTCTGGCCGGTGCTCGTTCCGCTGGCCGCAGCCGCGGTTGCGCTTGCCGCGACCCGGACGGCGGCCTTGAGGACATTGCGCGGCTTCCAATGATGCGGCGGTTCCTGCCTCTCCAGTATCTCCTCTCGGTCGTGTTCATCGCGCAGATGTACGTGATGATGGCGGTGATCGCGGTGGTGTTCGCGCCCGCGGTCCTGCTGCGGCGGGAGGTCGCCTATACCGCCTGCCGGACCTATTGTCGCTGGGTCCGCTGGTCGGCGCGCTGGATCGTCGGGCTGTCCTCCGAAATCCGGGGCGATGTGCCGGAGGATGAGGTTCTCATCGCCTCCAAGCATCAGTCGTTCTTCGATATCATCCTGATCGTCTCCGCCGTGCCGCGGCCGAAGTTCGTGATGAAGAAGGAACTGCTCCGGGCCCCCATCGTCGGCTTCTATGCCAAGCGCATCGGCTGTGTTGCAGTTGATCGCGCCAAGCGGGGTAAGGCGCTGCGCCAGATGGTCGCCCAGGTGGCGGCGGGGCGGTCCATGCCGGGGCAGCTCATCATCTTCCCGCAGGGCACCCGCGTCGCTCCCGGCGCGACAGAGCGCTACAAGGGGGGCGCCGCCGCGCTCTATCTGGAACTGGGAGAGGATTGCGTTCCCGCGGCGACGAATGTCGGCGTGTTCTGGCCGCGGCATGGGGTGCTCAGGCGTCCGGGTCACGCTGTGCTGGAATTTCTGCCGCGCATCGCGCCCGGCCTTGAACATCACGCCTTTCTGGAAACACTGGAGCGGAGGGTCGAAACCGCTTCCGATGCGCTGATGCGGGAGGCAGGTTTCCCGGTGCGGGAGACGCTGACATGAAAACCATCACCGATATCACGGCGCTGGAAGCGCTCTACGGCATGCCTGCGCCCGCCGCCGCCCGCAAGGTCACGCCAGGCCTGACGCCGGAGTATCGCCGCTGGGTGGAGGCATCGCGTTTCTGCCTGGTGGCGACGGTCGGGCCGGAGGGCACGGACTGCTCTCCGCGCGGCGACGACGGGTCGGTGGTCAGGATCGCCGACGACAGGACGCTCTTCCTGCCGGACTGGAAGGGCAATGACCGGATCGACACGCTGCGGAACGTCGTGCGCGATCCGCGCCTCTCCCTGCTGTTCATGGTGCCGGGCTCCAACAACGTCCTTCGCGTGAACGGGCTTGGCGCTGTCACGGCGGACGACGATCTTCGCGAGAGTTTCGCGCGAAAGGGCGTGCTGCCGCGCAGCGTCCTGATCATCGAGACGCAGGAAGTCTACTTCCAGTGCGCGCGGGCGATCATGCGGTCCCGCCTGTGGACGGCAGGGGATGAGGCGGCTGGCCTGCCCACGCCGGGAGAGATGCTCGTCGCCGCGACCGCCGGGCAGGTGGGCGGGCCGGAATATGACCGGACATGGCCGGAGCGCGCGGCAAAAACGATGTGGTGACCGGAGACCGGGCATGTCCGCGCATATGGCCGCGTCGAACATGCCTGTGCCGTGCTTTTGGTTTCAGACCGCGCGCCTGAACCCGTTCCGTTCAGGCAGCGAGGCTCTTTGAGCCCATGTCGAGGAACTTCCGCCGCCGCTCCCGGATCAGATCCTCGCGACCCATGCCGTCAAGCTCGCCCAGCATCGCCGCGATGGCCTTGCCCACACCGTCGATCGCCGCTGCCGGGTCACGTTGTGCGCCGCCGAGCGGCTCCTTCACGATGCGGTCGATGACGCCGAGCTTGTGGAGATCCTGTGCGGTCAGCCGCAGGGCCTCCGCCGCCTCGCGCATCTTCTCCGCATCCTTCCACAGGATGGAGGCGCAGCCTTCCGGCGAGATCACCGAATAGACGGAGTGCTCCAGCATGGCGAGCCGGTTCGCCGTGGCAAAGGCCACAGCGCCGCCCGAGCCACCCTCGCCGATCACCACGCAGACCAGCGGCACGCCGATCTTGAGACACCTTTCCGTGGACCGCGCGATGGCCTCCGCCTGTCCGCGTTCCTCCGCCCCCTTGCCGGGATAGGCGCCGGGCGTATCCACCAGCGCCACCACCGGCAGCCGGAACCGGTCGGCCAGATCCATCAGCCGGATCGCCTTGCGATACCCTTCGGGCCGCGCCATGCCGAAGTTGCGGTCGATCCGGGTGGAGGTGTCATGCCCCTTTTCCTGACCGATCACGACCACCGGGCGGTCGTTGAACCGCGCGAGCCCGCCCATCACCGCGTGATCGTCCGCGAAGCCGCGGTCACCGGCGAGCGGCATCCAGTCGCTGAACAGGGCCTCGATATAGTCCTTGCAATGCGGCCGGTCCGGGTGGCGTGCGACGAGACATTTCTGCCAAGGCGTCAGCCCCTTGTAGAGATCGCGCAGCAGCGTCTCGGCCTTCTTGTCGAGGGCGGCGGCCTCCTTCTCGACATTCGTCTCCGGGTTGGCGCGCGCCATGTTCCGAAGTTCCTCCGCCTTGCCCTCGATCTCGGCCAGAGGCTTTTCGAATTCGAGATAGGTCATCCTGTGCTCCGCTTGGGTTTGACGGCTATATGGACCGAGGTCGGGCCGAATGCAACTTTCCGCCCCTTCTCCTACCGGGGGCGGGCGGCCTTCTCGGCGATGCCGGAGGTGCCTTCGCGCCGCTCCAGTTCTGCCATGACGGCGGAGAGAGGCACATCGCGCGCGGTCAGCATGACGAGCATGTGATAGAGCACGTCCGCCGCCTCCGACGCGAGCCGCTCCCGGTCACCCCGCACGGCCTCGATGATGGCCTCCACCGCCTCCTCGCCGAATTTCTCGGCGCATTTCTCCGGCCCGCGGGAAAGCAGCTTTGCCGTCCACGAGCTTTCGGGATCCGCGCCCTTGCGGGCCTCCACCGTGGCGGCCAGACGTTCGAGCGCGGTCATGCGAGCCTCATCGGAATACCGGCGGCGGCCATGTGCTCCTTGGCCTCGCGGATCGTGTAGGTGCCGAAATGGAAGATGGAAGCGGCGAGCACGGCAGAGGCATGGCCCTCCGTCACGCCTTCCACCAGATGGTCCAGCGTGCCGACGCCGCCGGAGGCGATCACGGGGATGGAGACCGCATCCGCCACGGCACGGGTGAGCGGGAGGTTGAAGCCTGCGCGCGTGCCGTCCCGGTCCATCGAGGTGAGAAGGATCTCGCCCGCCCCGCGCTCGGCCACCGTGCAGGCAAACTCCACGGCGTCGATCCCCGTGGACTTGCGACCGCCATGGGTGAAGATCTCCCAGCGACCGGGCTCGACCGTCTTGGCGTCGATGGCGACCACGATGCACTGGCTGCCGAAATGGTCTGCCGCGCGGGCCACGACATCCGGGTCGGCCACTGCGGCGGAGTTGAAGGACACCTTGTCCGCGCCCGCCAGCAACAGCGCGCGCACATCCGCAGGCGTCCGCACGCCGCCGCCCACCGTCAGCGGCATGAAGCAGCGCTCCGCCGTGCGGGTCACGAGGTCATACATCGTGCCGCGGTTCTCATGCGTCGCGTGGATGTCGAGAAAGCACAGCTCATCCGCCCCGGCGGCGTCGTAGGCTTCCGCCGCGGCGACGGGATCGCCTGCATCCACCAGATCGACGAAGTTGACGCCTTTCACCACGCGACCGTCGGCCACGTCCAGACAGGGGATGATGCGGGTCTTGAGCATGCTGAAAATCCTTCCCCGCGCGTCTTAGCGCAAAGCGGCGTCCGGGCCAATGGGCTCTGCCGGGCATGACCGTCAACATCGATAGGGCCGGTTGCGAAGGGCCTCGGACCTTGCGATGCTGCCCGGCAAAGGGAGCAGATGATGCACTGGCTTTTGATCTATGATTACGTGAACGATTATCTGGAGCGCAGGGAGGCGCTGCGGGCAGATCATCTGGCCCATGCGCGCGCGGCCGTGGCGCGGGGAGAGCTGGCTCTGGGGGGCGCCTTTGCCGATGAACCGCCGGGTGCGGTCATCATCTTCCGCGCGCCCTCGCGGGAGGTCGTCGAGAGGTTCGCGCGGGCCGACCCCTATGTGACCGGCGGTCTGGTGAGGGGCTGGACCGTCCGCCAATGGACGACCGTCGTGGGGGAAGGGGCGATGACGCCCCTCTGATCAGTCCTTGAGGACCGCCAGCGCCTCGCCAAGATCAATGGCGCCGTCGTAAAGCGCACGGCCGGAGATTGCGCCATTCAGCGGCGCCCCGGATCCTTTCAGGGCGACGAGATCCGCGAGGGAGGAAACCCCGCCCGAAGCGATCACCGGGATCGACACCGCCAGCGCCAGCGCGGCGGTGGCGGCGACGTTCGGCCCCTGCATGGCCCCGTCGCGGTCGATATCGGTGTAGATGATCGCAGCCACGCCCGCATCCTCAAACGAGCGGGCGAGGTCGGTGGCCTGCACCTCCGTCTCCTCCGCCCAGCCACGGGTTGCAACCCGGCCGCCGCGCGCGTCGATCCCCACGGCAACCTTGCCCGGAAAGGCGCGAGCCGCCTCCCGCACAAGCTCCGGCTTCTCCACTGCCACCGTCCCGAGGATCACCCGCGCCAGCCCGCGATCCAGCCAGCGCTCGATGGTGGCCATGTCGCGGATTCCACCCCCGAGCTGCGCGGGAACGTCAACCGCCGCCAGAATCGCCTCCACCGCCTCGGCGTTGACCGGATGGCCCGCAAAGGCGCCGTTCAGATCGACCAGATGCAGCCATTCGCACCCTGCGGCCACGAAGGCGCGCGCCTGTGCGGCCGGATCGTCGGAAAAGACCGTCGCCTGCTCCATGGCACCCTTGTAAAGGCGCACACATTGGCCGTCCTTGAGGTCGATCGCCGGATAAAGGATCATCTGCGCCCCTTTCGAGAAACTTCGCCCGCCTGATAGCCGGAAGCCACCCCGACGGGAAGGGGCGAAGGCCGCGGCCCCGAAACGGCCTCACCCCCTTGACCCTACGTCCAGACTTGCGCGGCTGTGGCGTCATGGCAGCATCCGCCGGAGGAGAGGGAGGATCATCATGGAAAAATCGCGTTGGAGCCGGAGGTCGGGGGAAACGGCCGACAGGAGCGGGGCGCCGGAGGCATCACCGGCCGGCAAAGCTTGTCGGGCTGGCTGGCGGGCCGGCCTTGCCGTCATCGGCTTGTCCGTGATGACAGGCGGGGCGATGACAGGCGGCGCGGCCTTCGCCGCGGATCCCGTGCAGGGGGCGTGGCTCACCCAGCCGGACGATAACGGCCATTATGGGCGGGTGGAAATCGCGCCCTGCGGCGACCGGCTCTGCGGCACGCTGACCGCCGCGTTCGGGGCGGATGGTAAATCGGTGCCCTCCGACCGGATCGGAAAGCGGATCGTCTGGGACATGCAGCCGGCGGGCGGTGGCCGCTATGAAAACGGTCAGATCTTTGCCCCGGATCGTGGCAAGACCTATGCGTCCAAGATGAGCATGGCGGAAGACAAGCTGACCGTTTCGGGCTGCGTGCTCATCCTCTGCCGCAGTCAGGTCTGGTCGCGGGCGAAGTGAACAGCCGGAGAGGCTGACGCACGGGAAGCCCCGTCCCGCTTTGTCTGTGACACGCGTTCGTCAGCCATCCATGCTGCGAAGGGCCAGCTCCCCCGATGAAATCAGGTCGCGGATGCGTGTGACCACGGCATTCTGAGCCTTTTCGGTTTGTTTCAGCGCGCTCTCCGGCAAGAGCGCGATCTCTTCCGTCAGCCCCGAAGCAAGGCGCTGGGATATGTTCTTGAGAATGAAGGCGGAACTCGCGCTTTCCGGCCCACGCGTTCCCGCGAGGGCGAGGAGAAGGTCGGTCTGGTCCACGCCCCGGACAATACGGGCGACATCGCGCGGTTCGATGCGCTCGGGAATGTCGGCATAGGTGAAGATCGCGCGCCTGACTCGCCCGGCCAGTTCCGCATCCTCCTCCTCCAGCCCTTTCAGCACATCTTCCCGCGTCTCGTTCGCGGAGGAGTTCAGGATGGCCCCGATCCGCTCCACCGGACCTTCGTCGAAGGCGGCGCGGGCTTGCGCTTCGATCGGGGCGGCGAGGGTGGCGCCGATGCGGGCAACCATCTCCGGCGCGATGCCCCCGGTCAGTGACATGGAATAGGCCAGCCGCCGCGCGCGATCACCCGGCAGCTTGCCGAGCAGGGTGGCGGCCCGCCCGGTGGGAAGCTTGGAGATGAGCACCGCGCCGACCTCCGCGCTTTCGCGCTCCAGCAGTGCGAGCAGCGGCTCGTCCGCCTGCGCGAGCACGAGATCCCAAGGGTCGTTCACCTCTCCCGTACGCGCGAGGCGGCGGAGGCGCGTGATGGCGGGCGTGCTGAGTTGATCGGAAAGCAGGTTCAGGGCCCCCTCCAGCCCACCCGGAAAGGCGAGTCCCACCGCCTCCAGCTCCGCCACGAATTCCTCGATCACCGAAACCAGCGTCTCCCTGTCCACAAGCCGGAGCCGCGCAAGCTCCCTTGTGAGGGATTCCTGCATCCCGACGGGCAGGCTGGAAAGGGGCACCTCCGCCCCCTCGGCCAGCAGGAGGCGCACCATGATCGCGGCTTTCTGTGGGCCGGACAGGATCTTGCGCGCGGGGGCGGGTTGGACGGGAGAAATGGCGAGGGCGGCGGCGGACATCGATTCTCCTACAGTCTGGAAAGTCCACTCTGCCACCCGCGGGTTAACGCCCGATTAGCGGGCCGCGCGGATCGTCACGGTCCGGCCGGAACAGGTTTGTTGCGCAGTTCCGCCGCCAGTTTCCGCTTGAGCCTGTCGATTTCCGGTACAGTCCAGCCGGGCGGCTCCGTCAGCGCGACCCAGCCATCCACGTAATGTTCCGGCGCGAAGACATGCCCGTAACCCATTGGCGTTGTGGTGGCCGTCATCATGTCCAGCACGAGTTGCAGGAACGTGACTATCGGGTACCACCGAAGTTGCGGCGATACATCCGGCCCCCGATCCCCCAGCCATTCGGGGGAGGTATAGGCATAGGAGGGGCTGAAGAAAGTGATCGGATCGGACGCGTATTGCAGATAGATGATGCGAATCAGCCCCCATGGCGCCGTCGCCTCGTTCAGATGGTTCTTCTGGTTGGTGAACCGCACGAGCGAGCCGTCCCGTACCTCGGGCAGCCAGGCGGGACTGCCGGGGTTGCGGTCGTTGGTCATCTGCCGCCATGTCGGGGTCGGGAAGGGCGGACCGGTCCAGAACGCGCCCTGAAACGGATCGTCGATCACCGTGAGCAGGTTGGCCGACAGGTCGGAGTTCAGTGCGCCGAGGCTCAGCCCGTGGAGATACAGCCGCGGCCGGGCGTCGCGGGGCAGGCGGTGCCAGTAGTCGTAGATCAGGTCGAACACGGCGCGCGCGGTTTCGTCGCCGATATCCGGGTCCACAAGCAGCGCGAGCCAGCTCGGGAGGTGCGAATACTGCACGGTGACCGTCGCGACATCGCCGTTTTCGAGATACTCCAGCGCCCGCTGGCTAGCCGGGTCCAGCCAGCCGGTGCCCGTCGGCGTTGCGATGACCAGCACGGAGCGCGTGAAGCCGCCGACGCGGATCAGCTCCTCCAGGGCGAGCTGCGCCCGCTCCCGCACCGTCTCGGCTGAGGCGACACCGACATAGACGCGAAGCGGTTCGAGCGCCGGACGGCCCGTGAACGCCGCGATATCGCTTTGCACGGGCGGCGATGTGACGACCTCGCGCCCCGCACGGCCCAGTGTCTTCCACTCGATGAGAGAGGCGGGGCTCCCGGTCTTGCCCGGTTCTTCCGGCGCGCGGATCCCGTCTTCCACCAGCGTGTCGAACTGCCGGTAGGAGGCGTCCAGCGCGCCGACCGCCTGACTGACCAGCACGCCATTGCCGATCATCCAGAACATCGCGGAGACCAGCACCAGCGCCAGGATGTTGGACACCCGCCTCGGCACATGGCTGCTGAGGTAACCCGCCACCCAGCGGATCATCAGCGCGAAAAGCCGCGCGATGAGCACGAGGATGAGAAAGATCGCCAGCGCGATGCAGCCCACCGTGTAGGGCCGCGATGTCTCCACCGGTGACAGCCCCATGAGCACGCGGATGGAGTTCTGCCATTCGGAAGCGTTCCACAGGAAGAACAGCGCGATACCGCCGCAGGCGACGCTTGCCGCGATCTTCAGTGCGAGCACGTCCCAGCCGGTCCGGTTCGTCGGAAGCTCCAGATAATCCCAGAGCCAGCGGAGGAACACGCCGATCCCGTATCCGAGCGCTGCCGACATGCCTGTCAGCACCCCCTGAAAGACAGGATTGCGGGGAATGAGGCTGGGAGCGAAGGAGGCCGCAAGAAACAACGTACCCAGCAGCACACCGAGACCGGAGAAACTGAGGGCGAACTGAGAGATATGCCTGCGCATGGTCGCCCGCTGAGTGCTGTTCTGCACAGTGTAGCGGGTCAGGGGCGCTTCGGGCAAGCGGCGGAAAAGGTGCTTTCGCCGAACGCCGAACGCCGAGGGGAACGAACGCGGCCGTCGCTGCGTTGAACGGCATCGTTTCCCGCCGGGGAGAGGCCGATGGCACCGCGCGCGCTTTGGAAGGGCTTTCTCAAGATAGATGAGCTGGTGTGTCCCGTGGCGCTCCATGCCGCAGCCTCCACTGCGGAGCGCGTGTCCTTCCACATCATCAACCGCAAGACCGGTGACCGGGTGCGCCGGGAAATGGTGGATGAGGAAACCGGCAAGCCCGTCCCGCGGGAGGATCAGGTCAAGGGATATCGCACGGAGGAGAACCGGTACATCCTCCTCGACCCCGAGGAGGTCGCGAGCGCGGTTCCGAAGTCGGACAAGACGCTCGATGTCTCCGGGTTTCTGGCCTGTGACGAGATAGAGACGGAGTATTTCGACAAGCCGTATTACCTCACGCCGGCCGATAGCGGGGCGCGCGCGGCCTATGCGCTTATCCATGCCGGCCTTGTGCGGGAGTCGGCGGCGGCGATTGCTGACGCGGTGCTGTTCCGCAAGGAGCGGGCCCTGCTGATCCGGGCGCATGACGGAGGCCTTGTCGCGCATACGCTTAAGTTCGACTATGAGGTGAGAAGTGCCTCGGATGCTTTTGATAGAATTGGTGATTATGACATCGGCGGCGAGATGCTCGACCTTGCCAAACACATCATCGACACCAAGCGCGGTGACTTCCAGCCAGAGGAGTTCGAGGACCATTACGACGCCGCTCTCGCGGAGTTGGTGCAGGCAAAGATCGCAGGCCGCGCCCTGCCCAAGCCCAAACCCCGGAAGGAGGAGAAGGTGGTCAACCTGATGGAAGCGCTCCGGCTCAGCGCGGGCGGGAAACCCGGGCCGAAAGCTTCTGCCAGGAAGGCAGCAAAGAAGCCTTCGCAGAAAAAGAGCGCCTGACCCATGGCGCTGGAGACCTACAACGCCAAGCGGGATTTCACCCGCACCGCCGAACCGCAGGGGAAGACTGCAGCGGGCGAGGGCGGGCTTTACGTCATCCAGAAACACGATGCGCGGCGGCTGCATTACGACCTGCGGCTGGAGCTGGACGGCGTGCTGAAAAGCTGGGCCGTGACGCGCGGGCCGAGCCTCGATCCCGCGGAGAAGCGGTTGGCTGTCGAGGTGGAGGACCATCCGCTCGACTACGCGACGTTCGAGGGCACGATCCCCAAAGGGCAATACGGCGGTGGCAGCGTTATCGTCTGGGACAAGGGGCGCTGGCGGCCGGATTTCGACCCGCACGCCGGTTTGAAGAAGGGCCATCTGGAGTTCGAGCTGGAGGGCGAGAAGCTGCATGGCCGCTGGCATCTGATCCGCATGAAACCGCGCCGGGGCGAGAAGCGGATCAACTGGCTGCTCATCAAGGCGGAGGACGGCGACGCGCGGGAGGCGGGCGACATCCTGAAAGAGGCGCCTCGTTCCGTCGCGAGCGGTCGGACGGTGGAGGAGGTGGGCAAGGGTCTCGGCAGCGCCGCGAAGGCTTCCAAGGCGACGGTACAGGAGCGCACCAAGGTTGGCAAAACCGCGCCGCTCGTGTCCCGCGCGGCGCAGACTCGACAGAGAAAGCCGGAAAGCACGACCGATCGTCCGGGGCCCACCGAACGTAAGGGCGGGGGCAGCCGGGCCGGAAAGAAGCCGGGCCGGAAGGAAAAGCTGCCGGATTTCATCGAGCCCATGCTCGCCACGCTTGTGGCGCATCCCCCCGCGGGCGGCGACTGGCTGCACGAGATCAAGTTCGACGGCTACCGCCTGCTGGCCCGTCTGGAGAAGGGCAAGGTGCGCCTTCTGACTCGGAGCGGGCTGGACTGGACGGAGCGGTTCTCGGGGCCGCTGACCGGGGCGTTGGAGGCGCTGGCCGTGACCGCCGCGATGATCGACGGGGAACTGGTGGTGGAGAAGGCCTCCGGCGCCTCCGATTTCGGTGCGTTGCAGGCCGATCTGTCCGGCGGGCGCGCGGACAGGTTCGTCTATTACGCCTTCGATCTTCTGCATCTGGATGGGTATGGTCTGCGCGCCCTGCCGCTGGTGGAGAGGAAGGCGGCGCTGGAGCGGCTGGTCCCCCGGGAAGGCCCGGTTCGGTTCAGCGCGCATTTCGACAACGACGGTGCCGATGTGCTCGAGCATGCCTGCGGGCTGAGGCTGGAGGGCATCGTCTCCAAGCGCGCGGCCTCGCCCTATGTGTCCGGGCGGGGGCGGGACTGGGTGAAGGCCAAATGCGCCTCCCGGCAGGAGTTCGTGATCGGCGGGTTCACGCAATCCTCCGCCACGCCGCAGGCCATCGGGTCGCTGGCACTGGGCGTGCAGGAGGCGGGGGCGCTGCGCCATGTCGGGCGGGTCGGGACAGGGTTCACGGCGGAGGTGGCGCATGATCTGTGGGTGCGTCTGACGGCTTTGGAAACGGACGACAGCCCGTTCAGCGCGCGGCTGGATGCCACCGCGCGGCGCGGGCTTCACTACGTCCGTCCCGAGCTGGTCGCGGAAGTCGAGTTCCGGGCATGGACATCTGACGGGCGCCTGCGCCACGCGGCCTTTCGCGGGTTGCGCGAAGACAAACCTGTAGGCGACATCTTGCGGGAGGAGGAAGCCGTGGAGCGTCCGGCAAGCGTGGAACTCACCCATCCCGACCGCGTGTACTGGCCGGCGGAGGGTGTAACAAAGGCGGATCTGGCCGACTACTACACGCGGGTCTGGCCGCGGATCGCCCCCTTCGTTACCGGCCGCGCGCTGGCGCTGCTGCGGTGCCCGGAGGGCATAGAGGGGCCGAGTTTCTTTCAGAAACACGCATGGCGCGGCATCCCGGAGCAGGTCCATCAGGTCAAGGATCCGAACAACCCGGAGGAACCCTTTGTCGCGATTGACGATCTCGATGGGCTGATCGCGCTCGTCCAGTCTGCCGTGCTCGAGATCCACCCCTGGGGCTCCACCCTGCAGAGCTGGGAAAAGCCCGACATGATCGTGATGGACCTCGACCCGGGCGAGGGCGTCGCCTGGCCGGATATCGTCAGCGCGGCGGGCAAGGTGCGGGAGCGGCTGGAAGAGGCGGGGCTTGCAGCCTTCGTCAAGACCTCGGGTGGCAAGGGGCTGCACGTGGTCGCGCCGCTCACCCCGAAGGCGACGTGGCCCAGCGTGAAGTCCTTCACCAAATCGCTCGCGGAAGCGATGGCTGCGGACGAGCCGGAGCATTTCGTGGCGACGATCAGCAAGGCCCGGCGCAAGGGCCGGATCCTGATCGATTACCTGCGCAATCAGCGCGGGATGACGGCGGTTGCCCCCTATTCCACCCGGGCGCGCCCCGGCGCTGCGGTTTCAATGCCGGTCCCGTGGGAGGCGCTGCCCGGGATCGGCCCGCAGGACTTCACCGTCCTGAACATTGCAGATCACCTTGCCAGCGACCCGTGGGAGACGTTCCGGGCCTCCGCGAAACCACTGCCGACGCGACGGAGATAGGCGGGGCGCGGGAAATGATGCAGCGCGGCCACGGTCTTGAGAGAGTGGCTCACCCGCTTTCCATAACGAAACCGCCCTCCTATAGTCGCTTCGCGCCGGGGTGAGCGCGACAGGACGGGAAGCGGGCGTGGCGCATTTCATCATTGTCGGGAACGAAAAAGGCGGATCCGGCAAGTCCACGACCTGTATGCATGTCGCCACCGCGCTGACCCGGATGGGCCATCGCGTAGGCGCGCTCGACCTCGACCTCCGGCAGCGGAGCTTTGGACGGTATGTCGAAAATCGCACGGCTTTCGTGCGGCGTTCGGGCATTGATCTGCCGACACCGACCTACCGGATGCTCCCTTCGGGCCAACCGCCCGAGGGGCAGGACCATGCCGATTGGGCCATCTCCAGCGCTTTGTCGGAGCTTGAGCCGATATCGGATTTCATCCTCATCGACTGCCCCGGCTCCCATACGCGGCTGAGCCAGCTCGCCCATTCCATGGCAGACACGCTCATCACGCCGCTCAATGACAGTTTCGTCGATTTCGACCTGCTGGCGCGGACCGATCCCGATACGGGAAAGGTCACCGGGCCGTCGATCTATGCGGAAATGGTCTGGGCCGCGCGGCAGGCACGTTCCGCCGCCAGGCTGCGGCCCATCGACTGGCTTGTGGTGCGCAACCGGCTGGGCGCCCAGCAGATGCACAACAAGAAGAAGGTGGGCGAGGCGCTTGACCAGCTTTCGCGCCGTATCGGCTTTCGCGTGGCACCCGGCTTTTCCGAACGTGTGGTTTTCCGCGAACTCTTCCCGCGCGGGTTGACCCTTCTGGACCTGAAGGACGTGGGGGTTGAGAGCCTCAACATGTCCAACATCGCCGCGCGGCAGGAACTGCGCGATCTGATGAAGGAACTGAACCTTCCGGGCGTGACGGTCGACTTCTGAAATGCCGCGTTATCAGGCATTTCCGCTGAACTTTTCCTGTCATTGCATTGTCACTCAACCTGCTTATTGCGTTGCGCGGCCTTTGCGGCTTACCTGAACCCGCACCGGGATCCGGGGCCAAGAAGGATTGGCGCGGAGATGCGCCCCGATAGGGAGTTTATTCATGTTCCGACACGCTATGATCGCCGCCACGGCGGTTGCTGCGATTCTTGGCCCCGTTGCGGCTTCGGCACAGTCGCTCGACGCGCTCATCGAGGGGGCGAAGAAGGAGGGCATGCTGACCACCATCGCCCTGCCGCATGACTGGTGCGGCTATGGGGAGGTGATCGCCGGGTTCAAGGCCAAGTATCCCTTCCTGACGATCAACGAGCTGAACCCGGACGCGGGTTCCGCCGATGAGCTCGAGGGCATCCGCGCCAACAAGGACAACAAGGGCCCGCAGGCCCCCGACGTGATCGACGTGGGCTTCTCCTTCGGTCCGCAGGCGAAGGAAGAGGGGCTGATCATGCCCTACAAGGTCTCCACCTGGGACACGATCCCGGAGGCCGCGAAGGATGCGGACGGCTACTGGTACGGCGACTATTACGGCGTGCTTTCCTTCATGGTAAATAAGGATTTGATCGACGAGGTGCCGAAGGACTGGTCGGACCTGCTCAAGCCCGCATACGCCAATTCCGTGGCGCTGGCGGGCGATCCGCGCGCGTCCAACCAGGCGATTCTGGCGGTGCTCGCGGCCGGCATGGCCAAGGGAGCCGAAGCCGGAGAGGCGGCGGGTAAGGCCGGGCTCGACTACTTCGCCGAGATGAACAAGGCCGGCAATTTCGTGCCGGTGATCGGCAAGGCGGGAACGCTGGCCCAGGGGGCGACGCCCATCGTCATCTACTGGGATTACAACGCGCTCTCCGCCCGCGACACGCTGAACGGAAACCCCCCGGTGGAGGTGGTCGTGCCGGCTTCCGGGGTTCTGGCGGGCGTCTATGTGCAGGCGATCTCAGCCTATGCGCCGCATCCGAACGCGGCGAAGCTGTGGATGGAATATCTCTATTCCGACGAGGGTCAGCTCGGCTGGCTCAAGGGCTACTGCCACCCGATCCGGTTCAACGATCTCGCTTCCCGTGGCGTCATCCCGCAGGAGATGATGGACGCGCTCCCGCCCGCATCGGCCTATGAAAAGGCGGTGTTCCCGTCGCTGGAGGAGCAGGAGGCGAACAAGGCGGCCGTTACCGCCGGCTGGGACAGCGTCGTCGGCGCGAACGTCCAGTAACAGGGCAGGCGGGACCGGCCTGTCCGGTCCCGCTCCGCAGACCCATGGCCTCCGCTCCCGACAGCCCCGCTCTGCCCGCAGAACGCGCGCGTCCCGCCCTTCTCTGGGTCGGTGTCGTGCCGTTCTTCCTGTTCGCCCTGCTGTTTCTGCTGCTGCCGACACTGAACATCGTGCTCGGGGCGTTTCGCGACAGTAACGGCGCCTTCACGCTCGACAACCTGAAGAACCTCTCGCAGCCGTCGATCGTCGCCTCCTACTGGATTTCCATTCGCGTGAGCCTTGCCTCCGCGTTGCTGGGCTGTTTGATCGGCTTCGGCATCGCCGCGGCGTTGACGATGGGGAACCTGCCCGGCTGGCTTCGCGGGCCGGTCCTGACATTCTCCGGCGTTGCCTCCAACTTCGCGGGTGTGCCGCTGGCTTTTGCCTTTCTGGCGACGCTGGGGCGGCTGGGGCTGGTCACCGTGTTCCTGCGGGAATGGTTCGGCGTGAACCTCTATGCGCTCGGCTTCAACCTGCTGAGCTTCTGGGGCCTGACACTCACTTACCTGTTCTTTCAGATCCCGCTGATGATCCTCATCATCACGCCTGCGCTCGACGGGCTGAAGAAGGAATGGCGGGAGGCGGCCTCCATCCTCGGCGCGACGGGCTGGCAATACTGGCGCATCGTGGCACTGCCGATCCTGTGGCCCTCGCTGCTCGGCACGTTTGCGCTGCTGTTCGCCAATGCGTTCGGCGCGGTGGCCACGGCCTATGCGCTGACGGGCTCCTCGCTCTCCATCGTGCCGATCCTGCTGTTCGCGCAGATCAGGGGGGATGTGCTTCAGGATCCGCATCTGGGATATGCTCTGGCCTTCGGGATGATCGTGATCACCGGCATCGCCAATCTCATCTACATGGTGCTGCGTGTGCGGGCCGAGAGGTGGCAGAAATGACGCGGCTGTGGTCCTGGCTCGCGCTCATCGTCGGGCTGCTCTATTTCTTCGTGCCGCTGATCGCGACTGTCGAGTTCTCGCTCAGGATGGAACGGGGGCGCTATTCGCTCCGGGCCTACGAAGTCGTGCTCTCCGACCCGCGTTTTCAGCAGACGTTCCTCTACTCCACGGTAATGGCGTTCTGCACCATTCTGATGGGGGTGCTGATCGTCGTGCCCACTGCCTATTGGGTGCGGCTGAAGCTGCCGCGGCTGCGCCCGGTGGTGGAATTCGTGACGCTTCTGCCGCTGGTCATTCCGCCCATCGTCGTCGTGTTCGGCTATATCCGGCTTTACAATACCTCGTCGCTCCTGCCGCTGACGGGATCGCTGACGGGGACGAATTTCCTGCTGCTCATGGGCTATACGGTCCTGGCACTCCCCTACATGTATCGCGCGGTGGATACCGGCCTGCGCTCCATCGACGTCGCCACGCTGACGGAGGCTGCCCAGTCGCTCGGCGCGGGCTGGGTCACGATCCTGTGGCGGGTCATCCTTCCCAATGTGCTGGTGGCCGTGCTGTCCGGCGCGTTCCTGACCTTTGCCATCGTCATCGGCGAGTTCGTACTGGCGGCCCTGCTGAACCGCCCGGCCTTCGGGCCCTACATGCAGCTTCTGGGCGCCAACCGCGCCTATGAGCCCGCGGCGCTCGCCGTCATCGCCTTTGGCATCACCTGGGCGTGCATGGGGCTTATCCAGCTCGTCACCCGCCTTTCACGACATACCCGGATCAAACGCTGACATGGCCTTTCTTGACCTCGTCCATATCGAAAAAGCCTTCGGCGCGACCCGCGTGGTGAAGGATTTCAACCTGACCGTGGAGAAGGGGGAGTTCGTATCCTTCCTCGGCCCTTCCGGCTGCGGCAAGACCACGACGCTACGGATGATCGCGGGGTTCGAGACGCCGACATCCGGCTCCATCCGCATCGACGGGCGCGAGGTGACCGGGCTGAAACCCAATCAGCGCAACATCGGCATGGTGTTCCAGAGCTACGCGCTGTTTCCCAACCTCACCGTCGATCAGAACGTTGACTTCGGGATGCGTGTCGCCGGGGTGGACCGCGCGACCCGGCGGACGCGGGTGAAGGAGATGCTAGGGATCGTCGGCCTCGGCGATTTCGGGGCGCGTTATCCGTTTCAGCTGTCCGGCGGGCAGCAGCAGCGCGTGGCGCTGGCCCGTGCGCTGGCCGTGCAGCCGCAGGTGCTGCTGCTGGACGAGCCGCTCTCCGCGCTGGACGCAAAGATCCGCATCTCGCTGCGCGAGGAAATCCGCGCGATTCAGCGCAGGCTCGGCATCACCACGATCTACGTCACCCACGATCAGGAGGAGGCGCTCTCCATGTCCGACCGCGTGGTGGTCATGAATCAGGGCCGCGCGGAGCAAGTCGCGCAACCTTTCGAGATCTACAACCGCCCGGCGACCCGTTTCGTCGCCTCCTTCGTCGGGACGCTCAACACGTTCGAGGCGGAGGTGGAGGATCCGGCGACCGGCACCGTGCGGCTGGGGGAGGAGCAGGTCTCACTGGGCCGCACGCTTCCCGCGGGCCGGGTCACGCTGGCGCTCCGCCCGGAAATGCTGAAGCTCGGCGGGGGCGAGGGGCGCGTCACCCTGCCCGCCACGGTGCGGGAGGTGCATTTCCTCGGCTCCGTCATCCGCATGCGGGCCGATGTGGCGGGGACGCCGGTCGCCTTCGACACGTTCAACATGTCGGACGCGCCGCCGCCGGAAATCGGCGCTGTGGTGCGGCTGGGCATCCGTCCGACGGACATTCTGGTGCTTGGCGACTAACAGGCTGCTGGAAAAGTCCTGAAGCGCCATGCCTATGCGCCGAAACTCGGAGAATCGGCCCGGAAACGCCCGGACGTATATAGATTTCCGGCTGGATTTCGCCAGATTTCGAAGGATTTCCGCTCAAACACTGGCCAAAAAGCCTCTTTCAGCAGCCTGCTAAAGCGGCAGCCGCACCGAGAAACTGGTCGTTCCGGCCCGGCTGTCCACGGCAATGTCGCTGCCATGCGCGCGGGCGATCTCGCGCGCGATGTGCAGGCCAAGCCCGAAACCCTCCCGGCTGGAATTCCGGTGGCGCCGGAAGAAGGGCTCGAAGATCTGCGCCATGAGGATGTCGGATATCGGGTCGCCGCCGTTCGTGACCGAAATCCTGTAGGCCTCGCTCTCCCGGCTCCCGATAAGACCGATGGGCGTTGCCATGTTGCCATGCAGAATGGCGTTGGCGAGAAGGTTTGACAGCAGCTGCCCCATGCGGCGGGCGTCGCAGGTGACCGTCGCCTCATCCACCGCGACATCGAAGCTGCGCTCGGGATGGGCGAGCCGCAACTCCTCCAACGTCTGCATCATAACGACATCGATCCGGACGGGCTGCGGGTCGAGGATCATCCCCTCGCCAAGGCGCGACCGGGTGAAGTCCGTCACATCGTCCAGCATTCGCGACATGCGGACGACGCTTCCCTCCATGAGAGCCATGAGTTCCGCGGTCTTGTCCGCCGGAAGATTGCGCCGGAGCATCCGCATGCCCGCCGAAAGCGAGGCGAGCGGATTGCGGAGGTCATGGCCGAGAATGGCGATGAACTGCTCCCGGAAGGCGTTGATTTCCTGTTGCTGGCGGAGGCTGTCTTCTGCTGTCGTGAGCTTGTCGCGCTCCGAGAGGTGAAAGGCGATGAGTTCGGCGAAAAGGGAGAAGGCGCCTTGAATGGCCGTGGTCCGCAGGGTGCGGGCCTGACGGTCCATGGCGCAGAGCGTTCCAAAGAACCGGCCATCGGGCAGGATGATCGGGTAGGAGATGTAGCTTTCCGCCCCGCAACACTCCGGGCGGTGACGGGTCTCTCCCTGTTCCATCCGCTCCATGATGATGGGGCGGCGCACATCCTCTGCGTCGGAGGAGAGCGGGTCGAGGCGCAGTTCCATGCCGTCAGCAATGCCGAAATCCGCATCATCCCGCGCCCGGCAGACGATCCAGCGCTCGCCCGACACGTAGGTCACCGCGGCAAACCCCATGCCCGTCACCTGGCAGACGACATCGAGGATCAGCGGCAATGCGTCGATTCCCATGACGAATTGCGTGACGGTATCTGGACGGAATGGCAAGTGACGGACCTCCCCCGCCGATCAGGGCTCCGGATTTCAGGAGTACGAAAGGTCATCCAGGCGGGAAACGCAACCATCCGCAAATGGAAACGGCGCGCCCAGGGGGACCGGGGCGCGCCGATAGTTCAGGCAGAGGGCTGGCCTCAGAAACCGAGACCGGCGTATTTGTTCTTGAATTTGGACACACGGCCGCCGGTGTCCATCAGCTTGGCGGAGCCACCGGTCCAGGCCGGGTGAGCGAGCGGGTCGATGTCCAGCGCCATCTGATCGCCTTCCTTGCCCCAGGTGGAACGGGTCTGGAAGACGGTACCATCGGTCATCTTGACGTCGATGAGGTGATATTCGGGGTGGATGCCCTTTTTCATCGCGACGATCCTCAGGCTTTGGGTTTGTAGTTGGTGACTTCCGCAATACGCGCGGATTTGCCGCGACGGTCACGGAGGTAGTAGAGTTTCGCCCGGCGGACACGGCCGCGGCGCACCACTTCGATCGACTCGATGTTGGTCGAGTAGAGCGGGAAGACGCGCTCGACACCTTCGCCGAAGGAAATCTTGCGGACGGTGAACGAGGCCGAGATGCCGCCGCCCTTGCGGGAGATGACGACGCCCTCGTAGTTCTGGACGCGCGAGCGCGTGCCTTCCGTCACCTTGAAGCCGACGCGCACGGTGTCGCCAGCCTTGAAATCCGGAATGGTCTTTCCGAGGCTCTCGATATGTTCGGCCTCGATCTGCGCGAGAAGATTCATCGCGTATCTCCTGGTTCCGCGGTTTTTCCGCGTTGGTGAGTGCCGCCCGAGAGCTCTCGGTCTTCCATCGGGTCCCCGCCCCCGGCTTCCGGCCTGTCAGCCGTCTGCGTGAGGTGAGCCCGCCAGAGATCGGGTCTGCGTTCCTTGGTCAGCCTTTCGGCCATGTCCCTGCGCCAGGCGGCGATCTTCGCGTGATTGCCCGACAGGAGAATGTCGGGTATCTCGCGGCCTTCCCAGACAGGGGGCTTCGTATACTGCGGATGTTCAAGAAGTCCATCCGAAAAGGATTCCTCTTCGGTGGACTGCTGATTCCCGAGCACGCGGGGTATAAGCCGGACCGTCGCGTCGATCAAGGCCTGAGCAGCGATCTCACCGCCCGTGAGGACGAAATCGCCGAGGCTGACCTCCTCCACCCCGTAATGTTCGAGCACACGCTCATCCACCCCCTCGAAACGGCCGCAGAGGAGAGTGATGCCGTCGGCCTCCGAAAACCGCCGCGCTGTGGCCTGATCAAGAGGGCGGCCGCGGGGCGAGAGATATACGACTGGCCAGCGCGCCCGGTCCCCCGGCGCACCGATGGCGGCCTGATCCAGCGCTTTGGATACCACATCCGCCCGGAGCACCATACCCGCGCCGCCGCCTGCGGGCGTGTCGTCGACGTTGCGGTGACGACCCTCGCCGAAGGGGCGCAGATCGATGGTCTCCAGCGCCCAGAGACCCATGTCCAGCGCCTTTCCGGTGAGGGAAAGGCCCAGCGTGCCGGGAAAGGCATTGGGAAAGAGGGTGATGATCCGCGCCGTCCACGCGCCTTTCAGGCGGGGATTGTGGCTCATCAGCTCCCGCGGCTGTACGGAGGCGGAGATGGCGAGGCGGCCATGGGATTTCGGGGGAGCGTCGCTCATCCGGCATCCTCCGGCGGGTCCACGACGACCCGGCCTGCGGCAAGGTCCACCGTGGGGACGACAGCACGGGTGAAGGGCAGGAGCAGCAGACGCGGCCCCGCGACCTCGATGATGTCGCCCGCGCCGTGGTTGTAGATCGCGCGCACCCGGCCAAGCTCCGTGCCGCCGGTATCGACGACAGTGAGGCCGATCAGGTCGGTATGGTAAAACTCGTCATCCGGCAGAGAGGGGAGCCGGTCCCGGTCGGTGAACAGTTCCACCCCCTTCAACGCATCCGCCTCCTCCTTGGTGGAGATGCCGGAGAGGCGCGCGGCGAGGCCGTTCGGGATCGTGCGCGTGATCGTGACGGAGAAGCTGCGCTTTCCGTCTTCGGTCCAGAGGGGGGTATAAAGGGCGATGTCGGTCGGGTCGGAGGTATAGCTTTTCAGCCGCACCTCACCCCGGACGCCGAAGGCGCCGGCGATCGCACCCACGCAAATCCTGTCGCTCATGCGTTCATCCCGGCCTGCTAGGAATGCGGAGTGTGCGCCCTTGCGGGCACACACGAGAGATGATCCGGTTTTCCCCGATGGGAAAAACCGGCTGCCGGATTACTCGGCCGCGGCTTCGGCTTTCGCGGCACGCTCTTTCGCGCGCTCGGTGGCCTTCTTGCCGGGTTGAGCGGCTTTCGGGTTGTTGCGGACGGCCTTCTCGCGGTGGCCGGCAGCTTCGAGGAAGCGGGCGACGCGGTCGGTCGGCTGCGCGCCCTGACCCAGCCAGTAGGTGACGCGCTCCATGTCCATCTTCACGCGGTCTTCGGAGTCTTTCGGCAGCATCGGGTGATAGGTGCCGAGTTTCTCGATGAAGCGGCCGTCGCGCGGCATGCGGCTGTCGGAAGCGACAATCGCGTAATACGGACGTTTCTTGGAGCCCCCACGGGCGAGGCGGATTTTCATAGCCATGTCATGTCTCCTGTATCTGGCTGTTCGGCGGGTTGCCCCGCCATCCGGTGTCTGTGCCTTGTGCGCAGGGCGTCACTTGGCGGTTTGCAGCTTCTCGTGGTGACGGATCACTTCCGAGATGATGAAATTGAGGAAGGAGCGTGCGAACTCCGGGTCGAGTTCGGCTTCGCCGGCGAGCCATTCGAGCCGCTCGATCTGCCGGGATTCCCGTACGGGGTCGGAGGGGGGCAGGGCGTGTTCCGCCTTCAGCCGCCCGACCGCCTGGGTATGCTTGAACCGCTCCGCCAGAGTATAGACCAGGATCGCGTCCAGCCGGTCGATGGAGTCGCGATGATTGCGGAGGAGTTCGGCCGCACGGGCCGTCGCGTCGGTCATTGCAGGCGCTCCGGTGCTGGGTGGCGATAGGCGATGCAGGGGTCTGCGTCGCGGAGGATGACGCTCGGATCGGGCCGCGCGCCCAGCCGTTCGGCAAGGCGGAGCGAGCGGGGATTTTCCGGGCTGATGTAGCTGACCGCCGTCGTCCAGCCGAGCGTGCGGTAGGCCCAGTCGCGCGTCGCCTCGACGGCTTCGCGGGCATAGCCCTTGCCCTCCAGCGCCGGGTCCCACAGCATCCAGCCGATCTCCGCTTCCGGCCAGCCCTCCGGGAACCACGGGCCTGCCATGCCGACGGCGGTATCCTCCGTCCCTTTCAGGGTGATCGCGAAGCTGCCGTAGCCGCGGAGCGTCCAGTGGCCGATGACCCGCGCCAGCACTTTCCAGGCATCCTCGGCATCGAGGGGGCCGCCGACGAAGCGGGAGCGGTCGCTGGCGAAGAAGGCGGAGAAATTCTCCACGTCCCGCGCGTCGAGGCCGCGCAGCACCAGCCGCTCCGTCCGCAGGACGGGTGGTATGGCCATGCCTCTGTGACGCGCGAACAGCTTCATTTCTTCTTGCCGATCCCCGAAAGACCGGCGGGCAGCGTCAGCCCCCTGGGCATGCCCGGCGCCGCGGGCATCTGGTTCTGGAGCGCTTTCAGTGCGGCCGGGTCCATGCCCTTCGCCAGCGCTTCCGGGTCGCCCTTGCCGAACATCTTCATGGCCTGCTTGAGCATGCCGCCTTTGCCCATCTTGCCCATTTTCTTCATCATGTCGGCAGTCTGGCGATGCATCTTGAGAAGTTTGTTGAGGTCGGACACATCCATTCCCGCCCCCGCCGCGATCCGCTTCTTGCGGCTGGCCTGCAACAGGTCGGGATTGGCGCGTTCCCGCTTCGTCATGGACTGGATGAGCGCGATCTGACGGCGGATCATCCGGTCATCGACACCGGCTTCCTCCATCTGTTTTGACATCTTTCCCATGCCCGGCATCATGGACATCATGCCCTGCATGCCGCCCATCTTCAGCATCTGGTCAAGCTGCATGCGCAGGTCGTTCATGTTGAACTGACCCTTCTGGAAGCGCTTGAGCATCCGTTCGGCCTGTTCGGCCTCAAACGTTTCCTGCGCCTTTTCGACAAGCGCGACGATATCGCCCATGCCGAGGATGCGGCCCGCGACGCGATCCGCGTCGAAGGTCTCCAGCGCGTCCATCTTCTCGCCAAGGCCGACGAAGCGGATGGGCTTGCCCGTGACCGCGCGCATGGAAAGCGCAGCGCCCCCGCGCCCGTCGCCGTCCATCCGGGTGAGCACGACGCCGGAAATGCCGACCTTGCCGTCGAACTCCGTCGCGACGTTCACTGCGTCCTGGCCGGTCAGGCCATCGACCACCAGCAGCGTTTCGCGGGGCTGGGCCACATCGCGGACGGCCTGGACCTCATCCATCAGCACTTCGTCGATGTGCAGCCGGCCGGCGGTGTCAAGGATATAGACATCGTAGCCGCCGAGCGAGGCCTGCGTCTTCGCCCGCTTCGCGATCTGGACAGCGTTCTCCCCCTTGACGATCGGGAGCGTGTCCACGCCGACCTGCTGGCCGAGGATCGCAAGCTGCTCCATCGCCGCGGGCCGGTTGGTGTCCAGCGAGGCGAGCAGGACGCGCTTGCCGTTCCTGTCCTTCAGCCGCTTGGCGATCTTGGCGGTGGTGGTGGTCTTGCCAGAGCCCTGCAGACCGACCATCAGGATCGGGGCGGGCGGGTTGTCGATCTTCAGCGAACCGGGATCGCCGTCGCCCTTGAGCACATGGACAAGTTCGTCATGGACGATCTTGACGACCTGCTGCCCCGGCGTGACCGATTTCGTGACATGCTGCCCCGCGGCCTTCTGCTGGACGGCCTTGACGAAATCCCGCGCGACGGGAAGCGAAACGTCCGCCTCCAGCAGCGCGACGCGGACCTCGCGGAGCGCGGTCGCCACGTCCTCCTCGGTCAGCGCGCCCTGACGGGTGAGCCGCTCGAAGACGCCGCCAAGGCGTTCGGACAGGTTCTCGAACATGCGCGATCCTCCTCGGACCAGTTTTCCGGCCGTGACCGGGTATTCCAAAACGACAACGGCACCCGTGGGCGCAACGCGCTGACGGATGGCGATCCCCGGCCTTTGCAGGGGACCGGAAGACACAATGCTCCCGGAATTGCGTGACCGATACGCCTTGGAGGCGTCCCTGTCAACACAAAGCCGGCTCATCCGTGGATGGCCGGCTTTGCTCAGTCTATGTCGCGGCGATCAGCCGTTCGCGTAGTCCGGCACTGCAATGGCGGTCGGGTTCTGCGCACCGCGCGTCACGCTGGCGTCATGGTTGAGGATGAGTTCCATGCGCTCGGTGTCATTGTGGCGTTTCGCGTTGTCGAGCTGGATCAGCTCATTGGTGCTGAACCGGGTGGGATCGACGCCGAGTTCGGCAGCAAGCTGGGCTTTGCCCGCGTTGACGCCCTGGGCCATGACGGGAGCGGCGAGGCCGAGGAGGGCGATGGTCATGATGGTCTTGGCAAACATGTCTCTATTCCTTTTCTTCGCTGCAAATGCAGCCTTGTCGGGGGAGGTTGGGGCGCACTGCCCCGGTTGACTCTTCAGTGACGCGTATCGGCGTAACCCGGCACCATCAGCGCCGTGGGAGTGTTCGCGTTACGTGTCACGCCAGCCTCCCTATCCATGATGCGGTTCCAGAGCTGACTGTCGTGGTTACGTTTGGCAGTATCGAGTTGAATGAGTTCGATCAACGTGAAATCCGAGGGATTCACGCCGAGTTCCGCCGCCATCTGCGCCTTGCCGGGGTTGACGCTCTGTGCAGCGACGGGAGCGGCAAGGCCGAGCAGGGCAACGGTCATGATGGTTTTGGCGAGCATTTCTAATATCCTTTCGACACGGAGCCGCGTTGTGGCTCCTAATCTCCCGGTCTTTCCTGTTCCGGTGAGGGTGATATGGGGTATGTCTTTCCGGGGGTGAAGGGCAGATTCTGCAAAAGTCTGTGCATTTATGCACAGGCTCTGTGAGCAGATGAGAGACTTGAAAACGGGAACTATTTCCGTGTTGGCGCTGCGCCGGATTGCGTGAGCGACCGTGATCGTCCGGCATCACCACTGTCCGCGGCCCCATCAGGCATATTGAGAAACGAAATGCCGCGTGCAACTGTCCGTTGTCACGCGTTCAAAGAGCTTCCATGGCCACCGACAACTGGAGCGAGATCAGGACCGCGTATTTCGTCGCGCGTCTGGGCACCGTCAGCGCTGCGGCGGAGGCGTTGGGCGTCCATCATGCGACGGTGATCCGCCATATCGAAGCGCTGGAGAAGCGGCTCGGAACCCGGCTCTTTCACCGCCATGCCCGCGGCTACACCCCCACGGAGGCGGGGGAGGACCTCTTGCAGGTGGGACAGGCGACGGATGAGCAGCTTACCCATCTGCTCAACCGTATTCGCGGCAGGGGGGAGGAGGTCTCGGGCGACCTTCTGATCTCCAGCGTCCCCGGTCTGGCCGATCTCGTGGTGCCTGCCATCGGCCGGTTTCAGGCGCTGCATCCGGCGATACGGGTTCACTACGCCTCGGAGTTGCGGAAGGTCCGGCTGGAATACGGGGAGGCGCATGTGGCGCTGCGCGCGGGATCCGCCCCGGAAGAGCCGGACAACGTGGTCTCTCCCCTGATGGACTATCGTTTCGCGCTCTATGCGACGCGGGAATTCATCGACATGAACGGCTGCCCCGAGACGCCGGAGGATCTGGCCTCCTTCCGCATCGTCGGCGCGTCGGGTGAGGCGTTGCGCGCCCCCTACAACCGTTGGCTGGCCGATTACGTGCCGGAGGACAAGTTCTGCTTCATCTCCCCGGTCGGGCCCGCGCTCAAGGCGGCTGTTCTGGCGGGAATCGGCATCGGCTTCATGCGTGCGGGCTCGCACGAGACGCGGGAGCAGCTGGTGGAGATCTTTCCGGGGCTGGATGAGCCGCGCTGGAACTCCAAGGCTTACATCGTCACCCATGTGGATACGCACCGCACGGCCAAGGTGCAGCAGTTCGTGACCTTCCTGCGTCGCGACGCGCGCAACTGGACCTGAGGGACCCCGCAGGAGCGGCGTGGACAATTCCGGCCCTCCGCCTATAACGGCCCGTGAACGAGGAGCGAAGCGATGCGCAAGGCCACCATCACGCGCCGGACGGCGGAAACCGACATCACCGTCAGCGTCGATCTCGACGGCAGCGGGAGCTACGACAACCAGACCGGGGTCGGGTTCTTCGACCACATGCTGGACCAGCTCGCACGCCATGCGTTGATCGACATGACCGTGCGGGCGACGGGCGATCTGCATATCGACGACCATCACACGGTGGAGGATACCGGTATCGCCATCGGGCAAGCGCTGGCGCAGGCGCTCGGCGACAAGCGGGGCATCCGCCGCTACGGCTCCTGCCACCTGCCGATGGATGACGCGCAGGTGCGGGCGGCGCTGGACCTTTCGGGGCGGCCTTATCTCGTGTGGAACGTCGATCTGCCGACGCAGAAGATCGGCACATTCGATACGGAATTGGTGCGGGAGTTCTTTCAGGCGCTCTCCACCCACGGCGGTATCACCCTGCACGTGGACCGGCTGCACGGGATCAACAGTCACCATATCGTGGAGGCGGCGTTCAAGGCCGTTGCGCGCGCGCTCCGCGAGGCGGTGGAGATCGACCTGCGGAAGGCGGACGCTATCCCCTCCACCAAGGGGGCGCTCTGATGCTGGTGGCGCTGGTCGATTACGATTCCGGCAACCTCCATTCGGCAGAGAAGGCGTTTCAACGCATGGCGGCGGAGGTCGGGCGGACCACCGTCACCGTGACGTCTGACCCCGACGTGGTCGCACGGGCGGACCGGATCGTCCTGCCGGGCGACGGGGCATTCCCCGCCTGCCGGGAGGCGCTGGAAGCGCATGACGGCCTTTTCGACGCGATCTCGGAGGCCGTTCGCGGCGGGGGGCGGCCGTTCCTCGGCATCTGCGTGGGGATGCAGATGCTGGCATCCCGCGGGCTGGAATACCAGCCGACCGCCGGTTTCGACTGGATCCCCGGCGAGGTGCGGCGGATCGCCCCCGCCGATCCCGCGCTGAAGGTGCCGCATATGGGCTGGAACGAGCTTCGGCTGGAGCAGTCCCATCCGGTGCTGGACGGGATCGCGAGCGGCGAGCATGTCTATTTCGTCCACTCCTATCAGCTTCATGTCGCCGACGCGGCGGATCGGCTGGCCTCGGCGGATTACGGCGGGCCGGTCACGGCAATCGTGGGGCGCGGCAATGTGATCGGCACCCAGTTCCACCCGGAGAAAAGCCAGGAGACGGGGCTGAGGCTCATCCACAACTTCCTCGACTGGACACCCTGAGAATGCCGCAGCGGCTGGCGGATACGCTCCACCGGATCGGCGTCGAGATGGCGCAGGTGCAGGAGCGCGGTCGCGTCGCCGACTATATCCCGGAGCTTGGCTGCATCGACCCGAAGCGCTTCGGCATGGCGGTGGTGACGGCGGAGGGGCGCGAGGTGCAGACCGGCGACGCCGACACCAGCTTCTCCATTCAGTCCGTGTCAAAGGTCTTCACGCTGGCGCTCGCGCTCGGCAAGCTGGGGGATCAGCTCTGGCAGCGGGTCGGGCGTGAACCTTCCGGGCAGGCCTTCAACTCCATCCTGCAACTTGAGCTGGAAAAGGGGCGCCCGCGCAACCCGTTCATCAATGCGGGTGCGCTGGTGACGACCGATGCGGTGTTGACGGGCGCGACGCCGCGTGAAGCGCTGGGGTCCGTCCTCCGCTTCATGCGTGCGGCGGCGGAGGATGAGGATATTCATATCGACGCCGATGTCGCCCGGTCGGAGCAGAAGACCGGACACGGCAACTATGCTCTCGCCCATTACATTGCCTCGCATGACAACCTGCTTCACCCGCCGGAGCTGGTCTGCGGCACGTATTTCCACCAATGCGCCATCACGATGACCTGCCGTCAGCTTGCCCGCGCCGGGCGGTTCCTGATGAGCGCCGGGCAGGGGCCGCGGCTGGTTTCGGCGGGTCGCGTCCGCCGGATCAACGCGCTGATGATGACCTGCGGCCAGTATGACGGATCGGGGGACTTCGCCTACCGCGTCGGCCTGCCGGGCAAGAGCGGGGTGGGCGGTGGCCTGCTGGTGATCGCGCCCGGGCGGGCGTCCATCGCGGTCTGGTCTCCGGGGCTGGATGAACAGGGAAACACCCTGATCGGCACGCTCGCCGTGGAGCGTCTGGCGCGCGCGATGGGCTGGTCGGTCTTTGGATGATCTCCGGCAGAAAGCCGCTGTGCAAGAATCCGGTGCCTTCCGTTTCCCAAGCGGCTCGTGAAAGCTATCCTTCCCCGCAGGCTCGGCTGCGGAGAGATGAGCGAATTGAAGATATGAGCGAGTTGACCGGCCCGCCAACAGGTGGCCTGCGGCGCCCCGCATTGCGGCGGTGGGGGGTGCCGCTTGGCCTTGCGGGGGGTGCGGCGGTGCTTGTGGCGGCGGGCGGGCTTGCGCTTCGCGACAGGCCGCTTCATGCGCCCCGCTGGGTGGCCGACCGGGTGGAGGCGGCGGTCAACAATGCCTTGGAGGGTCATGGGCGGCTTGCGCTCGGCGCGGTCGATCTGGTGCTCGATCACGGCTGGCGGCCCCGGTTCCGCCTGTCCGACATCACGCTCTTCGATCAGGCGGACCAGCGGATCGGGACGCTGGCCGACCTGCGGTTCCGTTTGCGGCGGGACGATCTTCTGGCGCTGCGGCTCCGGCCCGATGTGGTGGAGATGGGGCGCGCGACGATGTATCTCCGCCGGTTGCCGGACGGAAGGCTCGACCTCGACGTGGGGCAGACGGGCGCTGCTTTCGGCGCGGTCGGCTCCATGGCGGAGATCATGGCCGCGATCGACGATTTCTTTGAGGAGCCGCTGCTGTCGGGCGTCATTCGGGCCTCCGCCCGGGAGGTTGGCATCCGGCTGGAGGATCAGCGCGTCGGTCAGGTCTGGGAGGTGAGCGATGGCCGCCTCACCGTCCGCCGGGACGGGGCGGGCGTTCGCGTGGCGCTGGATTTCGACCTCGGCGCGGCGGGGGAGCGGCCTGCCGCGGCCAATCTGCTGTTTGAAACCCGGCGCGGCACGCCCGAGGCGAGCTTCAGTGCAAGGCTGACCGACGTCCCCGCCCGCGATGTGGCCTTGCAGGCCCCCGCGCTCGCCTGGCTCTCCGTGCTGGACGCACCGCTTTCAGGAGAGGTTTCCGCGCGGATCGACGGCACGGGGGCGCTGCTTCCCGTCCGGGGCAAGCTCTCCATCGGGCCGGGCGCGGTGCAACCGGAACCGGGGACGCCCCCCGTGCGCTTCCGGTCCGCCGTTCTGGCGCTTGCCTACGATGCCGCGGCGGAGCGGGTGAATTTTGAGCAGATCAACGTCCAGAGCCGCACGCTCCGCTTCTCCGCCACAGGTCAGGCTTTCCTGCGGGAGATGGAGGGCGGCTTCCCTGCTGTCGTGGAGGCCCAGATCGCCGTGTCGGACATGCGCGTCGACCCCGATGGCGTGTTCGAGGCGCCCGTCGGGTTCAGCGACGGGCAGGCCGATCTGCAGCTTCGGCTGGATCCGCTGACGCTCGCCATCGGACAGGCGACGTTGAGCGAGGGTTCCCAGCGGCTTCGCGCCTTCGGGCGGATAGCGGCGCGGCCCGATGGCTGGGAGGTGGCGCTCGACACGACGGTGAACGAGGTGGACCGGCAGCGGCTCATCGCGCTGTGGCCCGTTTCCGTGGCTGGCAAGACGCGGGAGTGGCTGAGCGAGAATGTCTTTACCGCGAACCTGTCCGACGTGAAGGCCGCCGTGCGCCTTCGTCCGGGGGAGGAACCGCGTCTTGGCCTGACCTATGAGTTCCGCGATGGCGAGGTGCGGTTCATGCCGACGCTGCCGCCGATCCGCCACGGCTCCGGCTATGCCGCCATCGACCGCGGACGCTATGCGATGCGGGTCAACGCGGGACAGGTGGATGCGCCGAAGGGCGGGACGCTGGATGTCGCGGGCTCCACCTTCGTTGTGCCGGATATCGAGGAGAAACCTGCCCGCGCAGAGATCGACCTTCAGGCCCGGGGGAGCATCACCGCCGCGCTCTCCGTGCTCGATGAGCCGCCCTTCCGCTTTCTCAGCAAGGCCGAAAAACCTGTCGATCTGGCCGAGGGGCGGGCCGATGTGCGGGCCAGGATCGCGCTCCCGCTCCTCAAGGACGTGAAGTTGCCGCAGGTTGAGTATCACGTCGCAGGCGCGTTGAGCGAGGTGCGCTCCGACCGGATCGTGCCGGGCAGGGCGCTGGAGGCCGCGCAGCTCGACCTGACGGCGGATCGCGACATGCTGCGGATATCCGGTGCCGGGCGGCTTTCCGGTGTGCCGTTTCAGGGGGCGTGGGAACAGCCGCTGGACAAGGCGAAAAGCGACCTGTCCCGCGTGACCGGCTGGGTGGAGCTTTCGCCCGCGGCGCTGGCGGCCTTTGCACCGGGGCTGCCGGAAACGCTGGTTTCGGGGCGGGGACGGGCGGATGTGCAGGTCGATCTGGCCAAGGGCGCCCCGCCCGCGATCCGGTTGGAGAGCGATCTGGCGGGCCTTGGGCTGCGTCTGCCGGAGATCGGCTGGCAGCTTGCTCCCGCGCAGAAGGGCAGGCTCTCCCTCGCCCTCACCGCCGGGAAGCCTGCGGAGGTGCGAAGCCTTTCTCTCACCGCTCCGGGGCTGATGCTGGAGGGTGGCAGGGTGACGCTGAAGGCTGACGATACGCTGGGGACCGCCCGTTTCTCCCGCGTCCGGGCGGGTGACTGGCTCGACGCGCCGGTGGTGCTGACGGGGCAGGGCCGGGGCCGGCCGCCGGCGGTATCGCTGCCCGGCGGGCATGTGAACCTTGCCGCGTTGCCCGATGGCGGCGGCGGCGCGCGGTCGGCGCGGAGCGCGGCGCCCTCGCGGGGGAGCAGCGTGCCGATTACCTTCACGCTCGACCGGGTGGACGTGGGCAAGGGGCTGTTCCTGACCAATGCCAGCGGTGCGCTGGAGACGGGCGGCGGGATTCACGGCACGTTTCGCGGTCTGGTGAACGGGGTCGCCGGTCTGACGGGGGAGGCGATCGCCACGGGCGGGCGACCTGCGCTTCGATTCAGCGCCAAGGATGCAGGCGCGCTGATCGCCGCCATGGGGATCACGCCCCGGGCAGCGGGCGGCGCGCTTTCCCTCTCCCTCACACCGCGGACGCAGGCCGGAGAGTATGACGGACAGCTCGCCATCGAGGACATGCGGCTTAGGGAAGCGCCCGTGCTGGCGCAGCTTTTGTCGGCGGTGAGCGTGGTCGGCCTTGTGGAGCAATTGGCGGGGGGCGGCATCCTTTTCAGCGACATCCGCTCAGACTTCCGCTTGACGCCGGGCGCGGTGGAGGTGAAGAGCGGCTCGGCCACGGGCCCCTCGCTCGGCATCTCCGCCGCCGGGGTCTATCTTCTGGGGAGCAGGCGTATCGAGATGCAGGGTGTCGTTTCCCCCCTCTATCTGCTGAACGGCATCGGCGCCGGCCTGACCCGGCGGGGCGAGGGGCTGATCGGCATCAACTACACCGTCTCCGGCACGGCGGATGATCCCCGGATCGGGGTGAACCCGCTCTCGATCTTCACCCCCGGCATGTTCAGGGAACTGTTCCGCAGCGATCCGCCGCGGCTTGCACAATGACACTCAGGCTTTCCGACTTCGACTTCGACCTGCCCGACGATCTGATCGCGACGCGGCCCGTCCGCCCGCGCAGCGCGGCGCGCCTTCTGGTGGCAGAGGGCGATCGCATCAGCGACCGGCGGGTAAGCGATCTGGTAACGCTTCTCCGCCCTGGCGACCGGCTGGTGCTGAACGATACCAAGGTGATCCCGGCCCGGCTCTCCGGCCTTCGCATCCGGGGGGAGGTCAGCGCACGGGTGGAGGTGACGCTGCTGGAGGCGACGGCCTCGGGCGGCTGGCGCGTGCTGGCCCGCCCCCTTCGCAAGCTGAAACCCGGCGACATCCTCATCTTCTCCGACCGGCTTTCAGGGGAAGTGCGGGAGCGGAACGAGGCCGACGCGGTGATCGCCTTCAACCTGACGGGCGGAGATTTCGATACCGCGCTGGCAGAGGCGGGCTCCATGCCGTTGCCGCCCTATATCGCCGCCAAGCGCCCTGCGGATGAACAGGACAAGGAAGACTACCAGACGGTGTTCGCCCGTCGCTCCGGCGCCGTGGCGGCCCCGACCGCCTCGCTGCATTTCGATGAGCCGCTCCTTGCCGCTCTGGCGGAGCGGGGGGTCGCGTTCTCGCATGTGACGCTGCATGTAGGCGCGGGCACCTTCCTGCCGGTGAAGGTGGAGGATGTGACGACCCACCGGATGCATGCCGAATGGGGCGAGGTCACCGCCCGCGCGGCGGAGGAGATCGCGGCCACGCGTCTGGCGGGAGGGCGGGTGATCCCCGTCGGGACTACCGCGCTCCGCCTCATCGAAAGCGCTTCCCGGGGTGGTGAGATCGCGCCGTGGGATGGGGAGACCGACATCTTCATCTATCCGGGTTTCCGCTTCCACGCGACGGACGGACTCATCACCAACTTCCACCTGCCGAAATCGACGCTGCTGATGCTCGTCTCCGCGCTGATGGGGATGGACCGGATGCGCCGCGTCTATGCCCATGCGGTGACCGAGAGGTATCGTTTCTTCAGCTACGGCGATGCCTCGCTCCTGCTGCCGCAATAGGATGCGCGGCCCTCGCCTCTGTCGCGGCGACGGGGGCTGCAACCAGAGCGCTGCCGCTGGATCCGGTGGGGGGCGCTTGTGAGAAATCCCGCGCCTTCCGCCGTCCGAGGGCGGCTCCGGTTCTCTTGCGGGTCGGCCCTTATCCCGCCGCGCGGATGGCGTCACACCGGGATGTGTTGAGGTTGCGTTGATGCGACGCAAGGTAATCCCCCTTGTTCCGGCCCTCAGGTGAGATAGGGAAGGCAGATCGGAGGCGCGTCATGCTCGAAGTTCTCAGCCGTTCCTGGCCCCTTCTGTTCGGGGTCTTCCTCATGCTTGTCGGCAACGGCATGCAGGGTACGCTTCTGGGTATTCGCGGCGGCATCGAAGGGTTCTCCACTTCGCAGATGTCGTGGATCATGTCCACGTATTTCCTTGGGTTTCTCGGGGGGTCGCTTCTGGCGCCCCGCTTGATCCAGCGGGTCGGCCATGTGCGCGTGTTCGCGGCGCTGGGGTCGCTGATCTCCGCGCTGCTCATCCTCTATCCGGTGCTGCCGGAGTGGGTGGCCTGGGCGACGTTCCGGCTGCTGATCGGCTTCGGCTTCTCCGGTGTCTATGTGACGGCGGAAAGCTGGCTCAACAATTCCTCGACCAACGAAACCCGCGGCAAGGCGCTGTCGCTCTACATGATCATGCAGAGCGGGGGGATCATCGTCGGGCAGGCGCTGCTGAATGTCGCGGATCCGGCAGGCTTCCTGCTGTTCGTGATTCCCTCGGTGCTGGTGTCGCTCTCCTTCACGCCGGTCCTGTTGTCCGTGGCACCCGCTCCGGCCTTTGAATCCACGCGGCCCATGAGCATCCTGAAACTCATGCGCATGTCGCCGCTCGGGTGCTTCGGCACCTTCGCGATGGGGGGCGTGTTTTCCGCGCTGTTCGGCATGGCCTCCGTCTGGGGCGGGCTGGAGGGGCTGACGGTTGCGCAGATCTCGGGCTTCGTCGCGGCGATCTATTTCGGCGGGCTTGTCGTCCAATACCCGATCGGTCAGCTTTCGGACCGGATGGACAGGCGGCAGCTCATCCTCGTCATCGCGCTCGTGGGTGCTTTTGTGATGATGATCGCGGCGGCGCTGGACCTTCCCTACGCCCTGCTGCTCGGCGTGGCCACCGTCATCGGCGGCGTGGCGAACCCGCTCTACTCGCTCTTCATCTCGCATACCAACGATTATCTGGATTCGAGCGAAATGGCGGCGGCTTCAGGCGGTCTGCTGTTCCTGAACGGCTGCGGAGCCTTCATCGGGCCGTTGATCACCGGCTGGGCAATGACACGGCTCGGGCCGAATGGGTTCTTTCTCTATATCGGCGTGCTGCTCGTTGCGATCACCTTCTACACGGCATGGCGCATGATGCGCCGCGAGGCGCCGGTGGCGACAGGTGCGATGGCCGTGGTGCCGCCCTCCGCCGGGGTCGTCGCCATGGAGGCGGCGATGGAGGTCGCCTCGGAGGCCGTTCCCCCGCCCGAGGAGGAGATACCCGGGGAGGAGGCGCCCGAGACCTCCGGGACAGCGGAAGAGACGGAACCACAAAGGGAATCCACGGGTTCCTGAGGCGTTGCGCCGGGGCGGCTGACCTGTCAGCTTCGCCCGGCAGATGCCGAAGGAGATCCCATGACCCCGCACGACGTTCTCGACTTCTGGACCCGCCAGCATGGCCCGGAGGACTGGTACAAGTCCGATCCCGCGCTTGACGAGGCGATCCGCAGCCGCTTCCTCTCCGCCTGGGAGCAGCTCGATGAGGGCGGTCTGACCGACTGGATCGACGGGCCGGAAGGGGCACTGGCCTACATCATTCTCGCCGACCAGTTTCCGCGCAACATGTTCCGCGACGACCCCCGCAGCTTCGCCACCGACCCGGCTGCGAGAGCCGCGGCAAGGCGCGCCATCGATGAGGGCTGGGATCTCGCCATACAGGAACCGACGCGCCAGTTCTTCTACCTGCCGTTCATGCATTCAGAGGATATGGGCGACCAGAAGTTCTGCATCGCGGCCGTGCAGGAGCGGATGCCCGAAACGGGGGAGAGCACGCTGCTCCACGCCCGCGCCCATGCGGAGGTGATCGACACCTATGGCCGCTTTCCGCACCGCAACGAAGCTCTGGGCCGGCGGACGACCTCGGACGAAAAGGACTATTTTGACGAGGGCGCCTATGGCGGCGTCGTCCGCAAGCTGCAGGAACGGGATGCGGATTGAACGGTGTTGAAAGATAGTTTAACGTCAAACTAATTTCCGAACGAGGATGAGTGATGGCTTCCAGCTATGATGTGATCGTGATCGGCTCCGGCCCCGGCGGCTATGTCTGCGCCATACGCGCGGCCCAATTGGGGATGAATGTCGCCATTGTGGAGCGGGAACATCTGGGAGGCATCTGCCTCAACTGGGGCTGCATCCCCACCAAGGCGCTGCTCCGTTCGGCGGAAGTGCTCCACCTGATGCACCGGGCAAAGGATTTCGGCCTGAAAGCCGGTGACATCGGCTATGATCTCGATGCCGTCGTCCAGCGGTCGCGGGGTGTGGCCAAGCAGCTTTCCGGCGGCGTGGCGCATCTGATGAAGAAGAACAAGATCACCGTGGTCATGGGCACTGCCAAGCTCGCCAAGGGCGGCAAGGTTGTGGTGACGACTGAGAAGGGCACCGAGGAGTTGACCGGCAAGGCCGTCGTGCTCGCCACCGGGGCACGCGCGCGGGAGCTGACGGGGCTGGAGGCGGACGGCGATCTGGTCTGGACCTACAAGCATGCGCTGCTGCCCAAACGGATGCCGAAGAAGCTGCTGGTCATCGGCTCCGGCGCCATCGGCATCGAATTCGCCAGCTTCTACAACACGCTGGGCGCAGAGACGACCGTGGTCGAGGTGATGGACCGAATTCTGCCGGTAGAGGATGCGGAGATCTCCGCCTTCGCCAGGAAGCAGTTCGAGAAGCAGGGGATGAAGATCCTCGAAAAGACCACGGTGAAGAAGCTGGATCGTGCGAAGGGCAAGGTCACCGCGCATCTGGAAGCCGGGGGCAAGACCACGACGGCGGAGTTCGACACCGTGATCTCCGCCGTGGGGATCGTCGGCAATGTCGAGGATCTCGGGCTGGAAGATGCCGGTGTGAAGATCGACCGCACCCACGTGGTGACGGACGAATTCTGCCGCACCGGGGTCGATGGCGTCTATGCGATAGGCGATATCGCCGGGGCGCCCTGGCTCGCGCATAAGGCCAGCCATGAGGGTATCATGGTGGCGGAACTGATCGCGGGTGGACATCCGCATCCGATGAAGCCGGGTTCCGTCGCGGGCTGCACCTATTGCCACCCCCAGATCGCCAGCGTCGGCATGACGGAGGCGAAGGCGAAGGAGGCTGGTCATGAGGTGAAGGTGGGCAAGTTTCCCTTCATCGGCAACGGCAAGGCCATCGCTCTGGGAGAGACCGAGGGTATGGTCAAGACCGTGTTCGATGCCAAGACCGGGGAGCTTCTGGGAGCGCACATGGTCGGTGCCGAAGTGACCGAGATGATCCAGGGCTACGTGATCGGCAGGACGCTGGAAACCACGGAGGCGGAGTTGATCGAGACGATCTTCCCGCACCCGACGATATCGGAATCGATGCACGAAGCGGTGCTGGCGGCCTACGGGCGCGCGATCCACATCTGACTGCGGGAACCTGAAGGGGGAGCCTGAAGGCGGGGCATCGAACCCCGCCCTCAGGCGCTGCCGCCCTCCGCTGACGCGGGTGGGTGAGGAGGGGTGCCTTTGCCCTTCATGGGGCGGGGGCGAAGGGTCTTTGCACCCTGATGGCGGAACCACTCTTCGACGACCGCCCAGCCCAACCGCAACGTGCCTTGGAGGCTTTTGAGCCGGGCTGTGCGGTTGCGGGAAAGTTTTGGGGTGTGGCCGGCCCGGATCACCGATTTTCTGACATTTCGACGCGGATTTGCCGGAACCGAGGCCGATAGCCACCTGCGGGGCCTTTGGCAGTTGGCAATGGCGGCTTGGCTCGAACGCCCCGGATAGCCCAGCACCAGAAACGGATTGCGCGTCGAGGGAAGGCCTGTCGGGGATTTGCCATCCCGGACGGCTGGGGCAACAGGCGCCGGTGCACTGTCCGGCCCGAGGAATGACTCGCACGAAAGCCTGCAATGGAGCGAAGCTGTTGCGGCGTTCACTCATTGTTCACATTTTGCGGTTGGAGACTCGGCCGTGAATGCCTATCTTCTGTCCCTGTCCTGTCCCGGAGCCTCCCATGGAACAGAAGTTCATCTCCGTCCGCGGCGCACGCGAGCATAATCTCAAGAATGTCGATGTGGATATTCCGCGCGACAAGCTGGTGGTGCTGACGGGCCTCTCCGGGTCGGGGAAGTCGTCGCTGGCCTTTGACACGATCTATGCGGAGGGGCAGCGGCGCTATGTGGAGAGCCTGTCGGCCTATGCACGGCAGTTTCTGGACATGATGCAGAAGCCGGACGTGGATCACATCTCCGGTCTCTCGCCCGCCATCTCCATCGAGCAGAAGACCACGTCGAAGAACCCGCGCTCCACCGTGGGCACCGTGACAGAGATCTACGACTACCTCCGTCTGCTCTTCGCGCGGGTGGGGGTGCCCTACAGCCCCGTGACCGGCCTGCCGATCGAGGCGCAGCAGGTGCAGGACATGGTGGACCGGACGCTGGCCCTGCCCGAAGGCACGCGGGCCTATCTGCTGGCGCCCATCGTGCGCGAGCGGAAGGGCGAGTACCGGAAGGAAATGCTGGAGCTGCGCAAACAGGGCTTCCAGCGCGTCAAGGTTGATGGGCAGTTCTACGAGCTGGACGAACCGCCGACACTGGACAAGAAATTCCGCCATGACATCGACGTGGTGGTGGACCGGATCGTCGTGCGGCCGGGGTCGGAGACGCGGCTGGCCGACAGCTTCCGCACCGCGCTCGATCTGGCCGACGGCATCGCGATACTGGAGACCGCGCCGACGGACGGCGAGCCGCAACGCATCACCTTCTCCGAGAAGTTCGCCTGCCCGGAATCCGGCTTCACCATCCCGGAAATCGAACCGCGCCTGTTTTCCTTCAACGCGCCGATGGGGGCCTGTCCGGTCTGCGACGGGTTGGGGGTGGAGCTGTTCTTTGACGAACGGCTGGTGGTGCCGGACGTGACGCTGAAGGTCGCGGATGCCATCGCGCCTTGGGCCAAGTCCAAAAGCCCCTATTACCGCCAGACCATCGAGGCGCTCGCCGATCACTACGGCTTCGATCCGAAGACGCGTTGGAAGGATCTGCCGGAGAAGGCGCGCGATGTCTTCGTCAACGGCTCGCGCGGCGAGGAGGTCACCTTCCGCTACGATGAGGGGGGCCGCGTCTATCAGGTGAAGCGCGCGTTCGAGGGTGTCATCCCGAACATGGAGCGCCGCTACCGGGAGACCGATTCCGCCTGGAGCCGCGAGGATCTGGAGCGTTACCAGAACAACCGCCCCTGCGCGGCCTGCCACGGCTACCGGCTGAAGCCTGAGGCACTCGCAGTCAAGATCGCTGGCCTGCATGTCGGGCAAGTGGTGGAGAAATCCATCCGCGAGGCGCATGACTGGGTGCTCTCCGTCCCCGAAACGCTGACCGAGCAGCGGAACGAGATCGCCCGCGCGATCCTGAAGGAGATCAGGGAGCGGCTGGGCTTTCTGGTCAATGTCGGGCTGGATTACCTCACGCTGTCCCGCTCCGCCGGCACGCTGTCAGGCGGGGAAAGCCAGCGCATCCGGCTGGCGAGCCAGATCGGATCGGGGCTGACGGGGGTGCTTTATGTGCTGGACGAGCCGTCCATCGGCCTGCACCAGCGCGACAATGACAGGCTGCTGGAGACGCTGAAGAACCTGCGGGATGCCGGGAATACCGTGCTTGTGGTGGAGCATGACGAGGATGCCATCCGCACCGCGGATTACGTGCTCGACGTCGGGCCCGGCGCGGGCGTCCATGGTGGAGAGGTCGTGGCGCAGGGAACGCCCGAGCAACTGGCGGCGGATCCCGCCTCGCTCACCGGGAAATACCTCTCCGGCGAGCGGGAGATCGCGGTGCCCAAGGAGCGGCGCAAGGGCAACGGCAAGAAGGTGACGGTGGTCAATGCGACCGGCAACAACCTCAGGAACGTGACGGCCGATTTTCCGCTGGGCAAGTTCGTCTGCGTGACGGGCGTGTCCGGCGGCGGCAAGTCCACCCTGACCATAGAGACGCTGTTCAAGACGGCTTCCATGCGGCTCAACGGCGCGCATCAGACGCCGGCCCCCTGTGACACGGTGAAGGGGCTGGACCATTTGGACAAGGTGATCGACATCGACCAGCGCCCCATCGGGCGCACGCCGCGCTCAAACCCCGCCACCTATACCGGCGCTTTCGGGCCGATCCGGGACTGGTTCGCCGGTCTGCCCGAGGCGCAGGCGCGGGGCTACAAGCCGGGACGCTTCTCCTTCAATGTGAAGGGAGGGCGGTGCGAAGCCTGTCAGGGCGATGGTGTCATCAAGATCGAAATGCACTTCCTGCCGGATGTCTATGTCACCTGCGAAACCTGCAAAGGCGCGCGTTACAACCGGGAAACGCTGGAAATAAAGTTCAAGGGCAAGAGCATATCGGACGTTCTTGATATGACGGTTGAAGACGCGCAGAGCTTCTTCAGCGCGGTCCCCTCCATCCGGGAGAAGATGGACGCGCTTGTTCAGGTGGGGCTTGGCTACGTGAAGGTGGGTCAGCAGGCGACCACGCTTTCCGGCGGTGAGGCGCAGCGGGTAAAACTGTCGAAGGAGCTTGCGCGCCGGTCCACAGGCCGCACGCTCTATATCCTCGACGAGCCGACGACGGGGCTGCATTTCGAGGATGTGCGCAAGCTGCTGGAGGTGCTGCACCAGCTTGTCGATCAGGGGAATACGGTGGTGGTGATCGAGCACAATCTCGATGTCGTCAAGACGGCCGACTGGATCATCGACATCGGCCCCGAGGGCGGTGACGGAGGGGGGCGCATCGTCGCCACGGGCACACCCGAGGCTGTGGCGAAGGTGTCCGACTCCTATACGGGGCACTACCTTGGCCCGCTGCTGAAACCGCGCCGGATGGCCGCGGAATGAGCGTGCAGGCCTGCCTCAACGGCGCCCGCCGCGCGGGGTCGCATCCGACGCTGCCGGTCACACCTGCCGAACTCGCCCGTGACGCGGCCCTCTGCCGCGCCGCGGGGGCGGAGACCGTGCATCTGCATGTGCGCGATCACGGCGGGGCGGAATCGCTGCACCCGGAGCATGTGGCCGAAACCCTGACCGCCGTTCGGGAAGCGGTGCCCGGCATGCCGGTAGGCATTTCCACCGGGGCGTGGAACCCGCCCTATGGCCAGCGGCTTGCAGCGATGGCGGAATGGTCGGTTCGCCCGGATTTCGTCTCCGTCAACCTCTCCGAGGCCGACGCGCCGGAGGTGATCGCTCTCATGCAGCGGCAGCGGATCGGGGTGGAGGCCGGGTTGAGCTCGCTTGAGGATGTCCGCCGCCTGTTGCCGCTTGAGCCCGGCAACTGTCTGCGTTTTCTCGTAGAGATGGAAACCGCCGATTTCGCGGCGCAACGCGAGGAGGCGGAGGAAATGATCCGCCGTCTCGCAGATACCGCCCCGCATGTTCCGGTGCTGTTGCACGGGATGAATGCGACCGCGTGGCGTTTCGTCGATATGGCGGCGGAGCAGGGTCTGGCCACGCGGATCGGGCTGGAGGACGTGCTCACCCTGCCGGACGGTTCCCCCACCGACAATCCGCGGCTGGTGGCCGAAGCGGTCAGGCGGTATCCCGCGATCTAGCCGGGGGGTTGCAGGTTTGGACCGGCATCGACACCGGGAACGATGATCGTTCGCCTTCGGATCTGATCCTGCAATTGCTGTCGCTGCCGGATCTGATCCTGCAGCGCATTGTTCCGCTGCTGGTCCATCTGCTGCCTTTGGTTGTCGATCTGCTGATTGCGGCGGCGCAGTGCATCGGCGCTGTCGGGTGTCTGGGCACACCGCATGCCGGGCGGGCAGGTGGTTTGGGCGAGGGCTGGCCCCGACATGCCCAACGTGATCGTCAGGGCCAGTGCCGACAGGAGAGCGCGCTTCCTCATCATCCCCCCATCAGCCGGTCATAGGACAGCATGATCTGTGCCACGCGTTGGCTGCTATCGTCCACCATCACCACCCAGCCTTTCAGCACACGGTAATGATAGCCGCGCGGCGGCGTCGGCAGACGGCTGCGCGCCGCCTGCTGGAAGGGCGGAGCCGCGCGCGCGCTGTCTCCCAGCTCGGGCGCGTTTCTCGGCAGTTCGCTTCCATCCCACGCATAGCCATAGCGCGGCGTGTAAGACGGTTGCGATGGCCACGGGTTGAAGGGAATTGTCATCAGCCCCGCCAGCAACCCCGTCCAGATCGGACTGGAATCCGAATATCTTCTCGGCCGGCGGTCATAGCCGGGGGGCCAGCGCCCGTTGTTCCACCCGGGCGGCGGCCGATCGGGACGGGGGCGGCTTCCCCATCCCTGCGGAGGCCGGTCCGGCGGCCAGCGACCGTTCCAACCGGGAGGCGGCCGATCAGGCGGAGGGCGATTGCCCCAACCGGGCGGCGGCCTGTCGGGCGGAGGGCGATTTCCCCACCCCGGCGGCGGTCTGTCGGGCCGGTGCCTGTCAGGTGGCGGTCTGTCGGGTGGAGGGCGGTTGCCCTGTCCCGGCGGTATTACGGCGGGCGGACGGCGATCCCGATCCCGCCGTGAGGGCTCGGGCGTGCGCCCCTGCCGCTCGATCAGGGAATTGCCGGACTCCCGCGAACGGTCCCGGTCCCTGCCACGGTCACCCCTGTCGGAGCCACCGCAGAGCGCAGGGTTGTCCGCACACTGGGCCTGTGCAAACGCAGGCGGAAGCGGCATCACCAACAGCGCCGACAGCGAAATGAGCGCGACACTTCGCCAGAGTGAACCGACAACCCGAGTCATCATCTCCTCCCAGAGATCCCTCCGCGCCCGATCTGCCGGCCGCGCCCTATGCCAAGGATCTGTGTCGTTTTTCGAACCTTGGCAACATCGCGGAGAAATCTTTTCCGCTTCCATCCTCCTCATCAACAAAAGTTGCATAGAGGCGGGCGGCCAGCTCCCCCATGGGAGTGTCGGCATCGGCCGATTCCGCCGCTTGCTGGCTGAGGCGGAGGTCCTTCAGCATCAGGTCGGAAGCAAATCCCGGCTTGTAGCCGTTGTCGGCGGGGGACTTCGGCCCCACTCCGGGCGCGGGGCAGTAGGCGTTCATCGACCAGCTGTAGCCGGAGGAGGTGGAGACCACATCGAACATCTTCGCCCGGTCCAGCCCCAGCTTGTCGGCCAGTGCGAAAGCCTCGCATGTGGCGATCATGGTCACGCCGAGGATCATGTTGTTGCAGATCTTCGCAGCCTGGCCGGCGCCCGACTCGCCGCAGAGCACCGCCTTCTGACCCATGACGTCGAACAGCGGCTTCACCTTGTCGAACGCCGCCTGGGATCCCCCGGCCATGAAGGTCAGCGTGCCGGCGTCGGCGCCGCCGATACCGCCGGAGACCGGCGCGTCAACCGCCAGAAGCCCGGCCTTGCCTGCCTCCTCGGCGACAGCGCGGGCGCTTTCGACATCCACCGTCGAGCAATCCAGAAACACCGCGCTCTGCCGCATGGCGGGCACGATCTCCGCCGCGACCGCGCGGAGGATCTTCCCGTTCGGCAGCATCGTGATGACCACATCGGCACCGCGCGCGGCCTCCTCAGCGGAAGCGGCCATGGAGACGCCCGCAGGCGCCGGGGCGACAAGGTCGAACCCGGTCACCGTATGGCCCGCCGTGGCGAGGTTCCGCGCCATCGGGCCACCCATGTTGCCAAGGCCGATGAAACCGATCTTCATTTAAGCTCCTCCTCCATGTTCAATTCGTCGGCCCCGAGGGGGGCCGTGATCTCTGCCACACGCGCGGCCATGTCGGCCGGGGCGATGTCCTGCCATTTCGGCTGACGGTCCTTGTCGATGATCTGGGCGCGCACGCCTTCCAGAAAATCGCCTTCCTCCAGCAGCCGCCAGGTGGCGCGGTACTCGTGCGTCAGCGCGGCGCGGACACTTTCCTTTGCCGCCGTGCCGCGGACCAGCGCCAGCGTCACCGCCATCGACAGCGGTGAGTTCCGCTGCATGGTCTTCAGAGTCGCGGCGGCGAAGTCGCCCGGCTCATCCGCCAGCGCCTTCATGATCGCGGCTACGGAGTCGTGCCGGAAGAGCCGGTCCACCGAGGCCTCGTGCTCCGCCAGCGGCGGGGCAGGCGGTTGCTCCGCATGGCGGGCGATGAGGTCCACGCCGCCCCCGGCCGCAAGCTCCGCCTTCAGCAGATCCCAATGGGACTGCGGCACGTAGTGATCGGCGAAATTCGCATAGATCGCGTCCCCCGGTCCCATCCGGTGCCCCGTGAGGCCGAGATACTCGCCCATCCGCCCCGCCGCATGGGCAAGGCGGTAGGTGCCGCCCACGTCGGGTATCAGCCCGATACCGCATTCCGGCATGGCCATCTGTGTCGTCTCGCAGACGATCCTGTCGGAGCCGAGACAGCCGATACCCACACCGCCACCCATGACGAAACCGTGCAGGAAGCTGATGATCGGCTTGCGGTATTCGGCGATCTTGGCGTTCAGCCGGTATTCCTCCCGCCAGAACTCCCGGCCAAGCGCATAATCACCCTGTCGGCCCGCATGGTAGATCTCGGCGATGTCGCCACCGGCGCAGAAGGCGCGGTCGCCCTCCGCATCCAGCAGGACGAGCTTGACCTCCGGGTCATGCGCCCAGTCGTCCAGCGCCTTCTCCATCGCCAGCGCCATCGGGTGGGTGAGGGCGTTCAGCGCCTTGGGCCGGGTCAGGGTGATGTGGCCCGCCTGGCCAATCTTGCGGGTAAGAATGTCGGACATCAGGCACGCTCCGTTAGCAGGCTGCGCGAGGTTATCAGGCGCATGATCTCGTTGGTTCCCTCGAGAATCTCGTGCACACGCAGGTCGCGCACGATCTTCTCGATGCCGTAGTCGGCCAGATAACCGTAGCCCCCGTGAAGCTGGAGGCAATCGTTCGCGGTCCGGGACGCGGCCTCCGTCACGAAAGCCTTTGCCATCGCACAGAATTTCGTGGCGTCGGATGCGCCGGTATCCAGCTTCCATGCCGCTTGCCGCAGGAATGTCCGGGCGGCCTGAAGAGCGATCTCGCAATCCGCGAGCCGGAATTGCAGCGCCTGGAAGCTGTCCAGCGTTTTGCCGAAGGCCTTGCGCTCCCCCATGTAGGTCAGCGTGCGGTCCAGCGCGGCCTGTGCCCCGCCGAGCGCGCAGGCGGAGATGTTGAGACGCCCGCCGTCCAGCCCGACCATGGCGTAGGTGAAGCCGCGGCCTTCTTCCCCCATGATGTTGTCGAGCGGGGTGAGGCAATCGTCGAACTGCACCTGCCGCGTCGGCTGTGCGCGCCAGCCCATCTTGTCCTCCAGCTTGCCGAAGGAGAGACCCGGCGCATCGCTTTCCACGACGACGGTGGAGATGCCCTTCGGCCCCTCTCCGCCCGTGCGGACCATGACGACGTAGGCATCCGAATAGCCGCCCCCGGAGATGAACGCCTTGGTGCCGTTGAGCTTCCAGCCCTCGTTCGTGCGTTCCGCGCGGGTGCGGAGCGCCGCCGCGTCGGAGCCGGAACCGGGTTCGGTCAGACAGTAGGAGAGCACCTTCTCCATCGTCACCGCCGGCCGCAGGATGCGCTCCTTGACGTCGTCCGAGGCGAACTTCGCCAGCATTCCGCAGCACATGTTGTGGATGGAGAGAAACGCGGCGACGGAGGGGCAGGCGGTGGAGAGCGCCTCGAACACCAGCGTCGCATCCAGCCGCGATAGGCCGGAGCCGCCCCAGTCTTCCCCGACATACAGCCCGCCGAAGCCCAGTTCCGCAAGTTTCGTCCACAGATCTCGCGGGATCGTGCCCTGCTGCTCCCACTCATGGGCAAAGGGCGCAATATGCTCGGCGGCGAATTCGCGGGCGATGTCGTAGATCGCCTGCTGCTCTTCCGTCAATGCGAAGTCCATGGTTCCTCCTCCGGTCTTCGGGTTCACAGAACCCCGCGCCGCGGGGGACTGCAAGTGGCTTCACAAGGGGGTGATTCGCTTTCAACGCGAAAAGGCACCCGGGTATTCCTCTTGAAATTTATTTAACCGTTGCGGAAGGGGACACAAAACCTCCGGTTGTTCAGGCATCATTCACCAGATACATATTAATATTAGTATTAATAAATAGTTTCTGAGGAGCAGATCAAAAAGTTTTTGATTTTAAACAATTTACGTCCTACCCGTTCTTCAGGGCCAAGGCGAACGGCCCGCTGCCATACAACCTTTAGAAGTTTGTTCTTGTAACAGGTGTGAACATGACCGCATTTTTCAAAGCCGCTACCGTCGCAGCCTCTCTGCTGATCCCGTTTGCCGGGGCCGAGGCCGCGACCTTCGATTTTTCCGGGCCGACCGGCTCCGCCTCTTCCTACAGCTACAATGTGGACGGGATCGGCCTCACCATCACCGCGCAATCCTACCTTGTGGAGGCGCCGCTTACCGTCACCCGCGCAAGCGGTGGGCATGGCGTGAATTCCGGCCGTTTCGACAACAACGAACTGGACGGGTTCGGCGTCAATGAAGTGCTCATCTTCACTTTCGATCAGGAAGTGACGCTGGGCAATGTCGCCTTCTCGAACGTCGGCTGGCTCGACACCTTCTCCTTCTTCTCCGGCCCAAATACGCCTTGGGATTTCTCGGGCGCGGCCCTCGCCTCCAACTTCGACCTGTCGGGTTACACCGGGACCGTGTTCGGCATCGGGACGATCAACCCGCTGTCGTCCTTCCGCATCGCCTCGCTGGAGGCAACGGCGACCGACGCTCCGGCTCCGGTTCCGCTGCCGGCGGCAGGCTTTGTGCTGCTGGGCGGCGTCGCGGCGCTGGCCGCCGTGCGCCGCCGCAAGTCCTGATCTCGCGGAAGGGGGAGGTCTGCCTCCCCCTTTTTGCGTTCAGGTGGTCGGGAAGTTCAGCACGGCGCCTTCCTTGATACCGCTCGGCCAGCGTGCCGTCACGGTCTTGGTCCGCGTGTAGAAGCGGAACGCATCCGGCCCGTGCTGGTTCAGGTCGCCGAAACCGGATTTCTTCCAGCCGCCGAAGGTGAAATAGCCCAGCGGCACCGGGATCGGCACGTTGACACCCACCATACCCACGTTCACACGGCTGGCAAAGTCGCGTGCGGTATCGCCATCGCGGGTGAAGATTGCGGTGCCGTTGCCGTATTCGTTGTCCATGGTGAGCTTCAGCGCCTCCTCATAGGTCTCGCTGCGCACGGTGGACAGGACAGGCCCGAAGATCTCCTGCTTGTAGATCTCCATGTCGGGCGTCACGCGGTCGAACAGGGTCGGACCGACGTAGAAGCCGTTCTCATAGCCTTGCAGATTGAAGCCGCGCCCGTCCACGACCAGTTCCGCGCCCTGCTTCACGCCCGAGTCGATGAGGCCGAAGATCCGCTCCTGCGCAGCCTTCGTCACCACCGGGCCGTAGTCGATGTCGTTGCCCGCCGTATAGGGGCCGACCTTCAGCTTCTCGATACGCGGAACCAGCTTTTCCACCAGCCGGTCGGCGGTTTCCTCGCCTACGGGGATGGCGACGGAAATCGCCATGCAGCGTTCGCCCGCCGCGCCGAAACCGGCGCCGACCAGCGCATCCGCCGCCTGATCCAGATCGGCATCCGGCATGATGATCATGTGGTTCTTCGCGCCGCCGAAGCACTGCACGCGTTTGCCGTTCGCGCAGCCGCGGGAATAGATGTATTCCGCAATCGGGGTCGATCCGACAAAGCCGATCGCCTGGATCGTCGGATTGTCGAGGATGCCGTCAACCGCATCCTTGTCGCCGTTGACGACCTGCAACACGCCCGGGGGAAGCCCCGCTTCGGTCAGGAGTTCGGCCAGCATCAGCGGCACGGAGGGGTCGCGCTCGGACGGTTTCAGGATCATCGCGTTGCCGCAGGCGAGGGCAGGCGCGATCTTCCACAGCGGGATCATCGCGGGGAAGTTGAACGGCGTGATTCCGGCCACGACACCCAGCGGCTGGCGCATGGAGTAGAGGTCGATCCCCGTGCCCGCGCTGTCCATATACTCGCCCTTCAGCAGGTGCGGGGCGCCGATGGAGAATTCCACCACGTCCACGCCGCGCTGAATGTCGCCGCGCGCATCCGGCAGCGTCTTGCCATGTTCGGACGACAGGGCGGTGGCGAGCTTGTCCATGTCGCGGTTGATGAGACGCACGAATTCCATCAGCACGCGGGCGCGGCGCTGCGGGTTGGTCGCGGCCCAGCCCGGCTGGGCCTTGGCGGCGGCTGCGATGGCTTCGTCAAGCTCGGCCTTGGAGGCAAGCGCGACCTTCGCCTGCACCTCACCCGTTGCGGGGTTGTAAACGTCGGCGGTGCGGCCCGAAGTGCCGGGCACATACTTGCCGTTGATCCAGTGACCGAGTTCCTTCACGGTATTCTCCCTCTCCTCAGAGACCGCCGCCACCTTAGTCTTGCAATTTTATCGGCGGAAGGGGCAGTTTCCCAAAAGCGTTTTGCAGGGATGCCGGTATGGAAGTCGCTGATTGGGACGATCTTCGCATCTTCCTCGCCGTTGCGCGGGGGGAGAGCCTTTCGGCCGCCGGGCGCATCCTGCGGCTTGATCCCGCGACGGTGGGGCGGCGCGTCGCGCGGCTGGAGGAGGGGCTGGGTGCCACGCTCTTCGCCAAGTCACCCCAGGGTTACGCGCTGACGGAGGCGGGGCAGGGCCTCCTTGCCCATGCCATCCGCGCCGAGCAGGCGGTGAGCGGCGCGATGGAGGAGGCGCGCGGAACGCCGGGCAAGCTGGTGGGGGCCATCCGCATCGGTGCGCCCGATGGCTGTGCGAACTACCTTCTGCCGCAGGTGACCGCCGCGATCTGTGCCGAGCACCCGGATCTGGAGGTGCAGATCGTCGCCCTGCCGCGGGTGTTCAACCTCTCCAAGCGCGAGGCCGACCTTGCCGTGGGCGTCAGCCGGCCGGAGGCGGGCCGGCTCTCGGTGCAGCGGATCGCGGATTACCAGCTCCACCTCGCCGCGTCGCGCGATTATCTGGACAATGCGCCCCCGATCCACACCCTTGCCGATCTGAAGGGCCATCGGATCATCGGTTATATCCCGGACATGATCTTCGACAAGGAGATCGACTATCTTGCGGAGATCGGGGCGGAGACCGTCTCCTTCGGCTCCAACTCCGTGGCGGTGCAGTTCAACTGGGTCCGGCAGGGGGCGGGGATCGGCGTGGTGCATGACTTCGCCATTCCTTCCGCGCCGAATGTGGTGCGGGTTCTGCCGGAGGCTTTCGGCCTCACCCGCAGCTTCTGGCTCATCCGTCATGCCGATGACCGGCGGGTGGAGCGTCTCAATCGTTTTGCCGACTTGCTTGCGACAGGACTTCGGAGGGAACTTTCAAGATTGGAGGCGATCGCTTGACAGACGGTCGGGACATGTCAGGCTGTTGAGGGGAGCGCCGTGACAGAGGAGGAATGTCCATGCTTGTGCGACAGGTTCTTTCAGCAAAGGGTTCGGGCAACGTCGCGACGATTGACCCGGGCATGACGGTGGCGGAGGCCGCGCGGCAGTTGTCGTCGCGCAAGATCGGCTGCCTCGTGGTATCGGCGGATGGCAGGACGCTGGACGGCATCCTGTCGGAACGCGACATCGTGCGGGAGATCGGCCGTCAGGGCCCCGGTTGCCTTGAGGCGCCCGTCCGCTCGATGATGACGACGAAGGTCGTCATCTGTGCGCCGGGCGATGAGGGTGTCGTCATCCTCTCCCGCATGACGGAGGGCCGCTTCCGCCACATGCCGGTGCTGGAGGATGGCGCGATGGTCGGCCTCATCTCCATCGGCGACATGGTGAAGGCGCGGCTTTCGGAGCTGTCGATGGAGAAAGAGGCGCTCGAAGGCATGATCATGGGCTACTAGGCTGCGGTCTGGGCAGAAAACTTCGGCAAACTTTCGGCGTCCCTCTTGCGTCCGGGCCTGTGATATTGTTGCTTCTGCCCCGAAAGCGGAGGGGACAGCATGCGCATCGGCCTGTATCCGGGGACGTTCGACCCCGTCACCCATGGACATCTGGATATCATAAAGCGCGCGACCGCCCTTGTGGACAGGCTGGTGATCGGCGTTGCGATCAACCGAAACAAGGGGCCGCTCTTCACGTTGGAGGAGCGGGTGGAGATGATCGAATCCCAATGCGCCGACCTGTCGGAGCTGCATGGGGCCGAAATCGTCGTGCATCCTTTCGAAAACCTGCTGATCGACTGCGCGAGGGATGTGGGCGCTTCCATCATCGTGCGGGGTCTCCGTGCCGTTTCCGACTTCGAGTATGAATTCCAGATGGTCGGGATGAACCGGGTGCTCGATCCGTCGGTCGAAACGGTTTTCCTGATGGCGGAGGCGCGTCACCAGTCGATCGCCTCCAAACTGGTGAAAGAGATCGCAAAGCTCGGCGGCGACGTTTCCCGCTTCGTCCCGCCCGCTGTGTCGGACGCGCTGAAGCAACGTTTCGTCTGACAGGACTACATCTGGCGGGGAAGCCGTGTTGCAGCCTCAGGTGTTGCGCTGACTGCGCAGTTCTGACGCATGGCTTCCCGCAAATGCCGCAGGATCACCTTCGGCCGTCATGGTGACCGCGAAGCGCCGCGAGAGTGGTGCGAGGCACAGCCCTCTATCCGACGGGAACATGCCCGCCACGAACAAGCCCGAACAAGATAGCCATGGCTCAATGCCACAGGGCCAGCGCCGGTGGCAGGCTATGCACTTTGCCCTCGCGGCCGCCGCGTCGGGAACAGCTTCCGGGGCGCGGGCCTGACATCCGTTCCCCACGGAATTTCTCTCGCCCATGTGCATTGAACCGGGTCACGGACGGGGCGGAGGCTGTCCGTCTGGAAAGATGACGGAAGGGACATTCCTGCCTAAGGTAAGCTAACGTTCTGCCAAAGCCGGCGCGCCGCCACAGTCAGCCGGACCCGAGGCTCGCAGGGAGCATGTGAGGGGGAATTAGAACAGAACGAGCTCAAAACGGGAATATTGAAACGCGAGTTCCAACCTCGGTAGCATATCGAAGATTTACTAGGAAAATCAATGGTGCCCAGAGCCGGAATCGAACCAGCGACACGCGGATTTTCAATCCGCTGCTCTACCAACTGAGCTATCTGGGCACCGTCCGGTGGGCTCGCCCGCCGGTGGAGCGGTGTTTAAGTGAGCCCGGGGAGACTGTCCAGAGGCAAATGCCGGTCAATGACGGATTTCTTTTGGTTCCGCCATCGACCGTGTTTCGAGATCGTCCTCATCCGGCTCGTCCTCTTCCGCCGCCGGAATCGCATAGGCGCCGGTCAGCCATTTTCCGAGGTCGATGTCGGCGCAGCGGCGCGAACAGAAGGGGCGGTACTTCTCCACCGCCGGTTTTCCGCAGATCGGGCAGGGCATGGCAGCCTCCTCAGGCGAGGCCGGAAACCAGGGGCAGGCGCTCGCGTTTGCGTTGCAGTTCGAAATTGCCCAGCGGCGTCCATCCGGCAAGGCTGGTCTCTCCGCCCTCCGCCCGGAAGGCGGCGCGCAGAACCTGTTCGAGGGCGCTCCGGTCCTTCTTCGGCATGGGCGCGAAATCGACGATAATCTGCCCGCCAAGCCCCTTGAGCCGGAGCAGGCGCGGCAATTCCCGGGCGGCGGCGATATTGGCCTTCAGGCCCGCGGCGGGGCTGGTGTCGCCCCCGGTGTTCACGTCCACGGCGACAAGGGCGCGCGTCGGCTCCACATGCAGGCTGCCGCTTCCCAAAAGAACGGCGGTCGGCAAAAGAACGTCTTCGATCTGCTCCTCCACCCCGAAGCGGACAAAGGCACCGACCGCATCGTCCACCTCATCGGCGGGCGGGTCGGACCAGTCGCGCCACGCGATGTCCCACGCGCCTGCGCCTTCCACCAGAAGCTCGGGGCCGCCGGTGGTATCGGCGATCACAGCTTCGGCGAGGCCACGCATCGCGGCGATATCCTCGACGATCTCCGTCTCCTCCGCGCGGGCGGCGGCGGTGCGGAGCACGAGACCGAAATCCTCCGGAGCTCCGCTCATCGCCGTTTCCGCCATGGCAGTCAGCGCCTCGCGCACATCGGCATCATGGATGGCACGGGAGACGTTGAGGCCCGGCGCGCCGGGGGTGACGATGGCAAGGCGGCTCTTGAACAGCAGGCGGGTGCCGACCGGCACGGCCTTGCCCGGCTCTGCCCAGCCGGTGACCTGAACGATCAGGCTCTGACCGGGGGAGAGACCGCCCGCCTGACGGAGAAAGCCCTTCTGCCCATCGGGCAGGCGCAGGAAGACACCGCCCTGACCCTTCATCTGGCGATCGACGATACCGCGGCAGATCGCGCCCGGCTGCAGGCCTGCATCTTCCGGCGGATCGACGAGGAAATCCTCAAGCCGTCCGTCGACGAGCAGGGCGGCGGCGGGCCGGCCCTGCCAGTGGTCGAGCAGGATCACGCGTCCCTTCATGCCGCCTCCCGTAGCGAACAGCCCGCGGCGGTCAGAAGCTGCGCCGTTTCCGCCACGGGAAGGCCGACGACGCCGGTAAAGGAACCCTGAATCCAGGGGATGAACGCGCCTGCACGGCCCTGGATCGCATAGGCTCCCGCCTTGCCCTCCCACTCGCCGCTAGCGAGGTAGCCGTTCAGTTCGATGTCCGAGAGCCGCTTCATCTGCACGGTCGTTTCCACGACCCGCTCCCACAGCCGTTCGCCACGACGGACGGCGACAGCGGTGATGACCTTGTGCCTGCGTCCGGCGAGGGCGACCAGAAAGGCCGCGGCCTCCGCAGCATCGGCCGGCTTGCCGAGAATCCGCCGCCCCAGCGCCACGGTGGTATCGGCGCAGAGCACGACATCCTCCGGCGCGGCGGTCACGGCAGCGGCCTTTTCCCGCGCCATCCGGGCGCAGTAGGGCCGCGGCAGTTCGCGGGCACGGGGGGTTTCGTCGATGTCGGGGGGCAGGATCGCATCGGGGCAAAGCCCGAGTTGCGCCAGAAGTTCCTTCCGGCGCGGGCTGGCCGATCCGAGGATCAGGCGCATTACTTGAAGCGGTAGTTGATCCGGCCCTTGGACAGATCGTAGGGCGTCATCTCAACCTGAACGCGGTCGCCGGCAAGGACGCGGATCCGGTTCTTGCGCATCTTACCTGCCGTATGAGCGATGATTTCATGGCCGTTTTCCAGCTCGACCCGAAACGTCGCATTCGGCAGGAGTTCCTTCACGACGCCGGGAAATTCGAGCAGTTCTTCCTTGGCCATGTTCACTCCAATGGGGATCGCCCGCACAAATCGCGGGCAGGGGATAGATGCGCCCATTCGCGACGGATTTCAAGCCGGGAGTTGCGGCAAGGCGAAAAGAAACCGGCTTCCCACGGAAGCGGTGCATTTCGGGGCAGGATGCCGGGAGGATGCCTGCCGGTCAACAGCCCCGTGGCGGCGCAGTGTCGCTTTCCCGCCGAGAAGCGTCGGGCCGACGGCATCGGCCCGCGCGGCGGCATCGCATGGTGCCAGCATCTTCCCGCACAGGACGCGCATCATGAAGACCCATGTCAGAGCCCTTGTCGTCGGTGGCGGCGCCGTCGGCACAGCCATTGCCTATCACCTCGCCCGTGCGGGATGGGACACCATGTTGCTGGAGCGGGATGAGCTGACCTCCGGCTCCACCTGGCACGCGGCGGGGCTTCTGCCGCTTTTCAACATGGGCTACGCGACCAGCCATATCCACGATTACTCCGTCCGCTTCTACAAGACGCTGGAGGCGGAGACGGGCCTGAACCCCGGCTTCGCCATCGTCGGCAACCTCCGCATGGCGCAGACGGAGGCGCGGATGGATGAGTACCGGCTCTATTCCGCCACGGCGGAGGCGGTCGGCATCGAACACGTGTTCCTGACCCCGCAGCAGATCGCGGAGCGCTGGCCGCTGGTCCGCGCGGAGGATCTGAAGGGCGCGCTCTTTCATCCGACGGACGGTTACATCAACCCTGCCGATGTCACGCAGGCCATGGCGCGGGGCGCGCGGCTGCACGGCGCGACGATCGAGCGGCGCTGGCAGGTGGACGGCTACCGCTGGACGGGGCGCGAATGGGTGGTCACCGCCACGAAGATGGTGGAGCGTGGCGGGAACCTCGTCCCCTCGGAGGAGCGGGTGGAGATCACCGCCGAACATGTGGTGACGGCGACCGGCAACCATGCGCAGCGGACGGCGCGGCTCCTCGGCATCAAGATCCCCGCGATTCCGGTTGAGCATCAGTATATCGTGACGGAGCCTGACCGTGCGCTGGTGGAGTGGCGGAAGGCGGGCAACCCGGAGCATCCCGTCCTGCGCGACGCGGATGCGAAATGGTATGTGCGGGAGGAACGCGGCGGCTGGATCCTCGGCCCCTATGAGCGGGGTGCGCCCGCGCGGTTCGCCTACGGTGTGCCGGAGAGCTTCCGGGCCGACCTGTTCCCGCTCGCCCTCGACCGGATCGAGGAGGAATACGCCGCCATGCTCCACCGCATTCCCTCGTCCGAGGCGGCGGGGCTGAAGGACGACTTCAACGGGCCCATCTGCTACACGCCCGACGGCAACCCGCTGGTCGGTCCCGCGCCGGGCCTGCGCAACTTGTGGCTGGCGGAGGGCTTCTCCTTCGGGATCACGGCGGCGGGCGGCACGGGCAATTGCCTCGCCCAGATGATGACGGCGGGGGAGGCGGAGATCGACATGGCGAGCCTTGATCCCCGGCGCTACGGCGACTGGATGACCACCGAATATGCCGTCCGCAAGAACGAGGAATGCTATGAGCATGTCTTCGTCCTCCATCATCCCGATGAGGAGCGGGAGGCCGCCCGTCCGCTGCGCACCGCCCCGGCCTATGACCGGCAGAAGGCAGCGGGCGCGCAGTTCGGCCAGATCAACGGCTGGGAGCGGCCGAACTACTACGCCCCCCCCGGTTTCGACGATCACGCCGCGCGCAGTTTCCGCCGCGGCGGCTGGTGGCGCTATGCAAGGGCGGAGGCGGAGGCGATCCGCTCCGCCGCCGGGCTGATCGACGCCAGCGCCTTCGCCAAGCATCTGGTGCGCGGTCCCGGGGCGACGGCGTTTCTCGACTGGTTCACCACCAACCGACTGCCGAAGGTGGGGCGGATCGGGCTGACCTACGCGCTCACCTCCACGGGCACCGTCCGGTCGGAATACACCATCGTGCGGCTGGCGGAGGATGCCTATTATCTCGTCTCGGCCGGGGCATGGGCGGCGTATGACGGCGACTGGCTGCGCAAATGCGCCGAGGACAGGCGGGCGGAGTTCGGCTGGATCGACATTCACGACGTCACGACGCAATGGGGTGTCTTCGCGCTGGCGGGGCCCGCGTCGCGCGACATTCTCAAGACCCTGATCCGTGATGCGGAGCCGGAAACCGCGCTGTCCAACAAAAGGTTCCCGTGGCTTTCCATGCGGGAGGTGGAGCTTGGCATGTGCCCCGTCCGCGCGATCCGGGTGGCCTATACCGGAGAGCTTGGCTGGGAGCTTCACCACCCGATCGAGATGCAGACCTACCTCTGGGACAGGCTGATCGAGGCGGGCGAGCCGCACGGGATGAAGCTGGTCGGCGCGCGGGCCCAGAACTGGCTCCGGCAGGAGAAGTCCTACCGTGCCTTCGGGACGGAACTCGGGCGCGACGCGACACCGCTGGAGGCGGGGGTGGAGCGTTTCGTCGATCTTTCCAAGCAGTTTCAGGGCAGGGAGGCGATGGAGGCAGCGCCTCTCGGCGCCACTTGTGTCACCCTCCTGATCGACGGACCGGAGGATGCGGACCCTTGGGGGCGCGAGGCGCTTTCGCTGGACGGCAGGGTCGTCGGGCGGCTCACCTCCGGCGGGTGGTCGGCGGCGTTCGGGAAATCCATCGGCATGGGCTATGTGGAGCCGGGTCTCGCCACGCCCGGCACGCGGCTGGAGGTACGGATGGGCGGCAGGCTCTGGCCCGCCGAAGTGACGCAGGACAGCCCCTACGACCCGACGAACGCCCGCATCCGGGCTGACGGCTGACGGTATGAGGCATCCCCGCTGGAGGTGACGGTTGCCGCCGGGAAGCGGGTGCACGACACCCGCTGGAGAGGGCGTGAAACCTGAAGGGCGGGCGGATCATGCCCGTCGCCGTGGTCCCCGCCATCCCCGGGGGCCGATGGCCTTTCCCCTTGGAAACGGCACCGGGTGGTCACATTCCGCGCAAACGCGCCGCAATCGCCATGCTGGCATTTGCTTGTCCCTCCGCCCGCGCATAGAAGCCTGAGGAATCGGCCTTGGCCGAATGGGTGGGGCAATTCGGGGACAGGCATGCCGTCGCGCCTTCCGGTCATGGTAATCTGCGTGACCATCCTGATCGACGCGATCGGGATCGGCCTGATCCTTCCCGTCACCCCTGCGCTTTTGCGCGAGGTGACGCATGAGGGGCTTGCCAATGCCGCGATCTGGGGGGGTGTGCTTGCCGCGCTCTTTGCGGTGATGCAGTTCCTGTTCGGCCCGGTGCTCGGCTCCCTGTCGGATCGCTACGGGCGGCGGCCGGTGCTGCTCGTCTCGCTGCTGGTGGTGTCGCTCGATTACATGCTGATGGCGCTGGCCCATACGCTGACGCTGCTCATCATCGGGCGGGCGATCGGCGGGCTGGCTTCCGCCACCCATGCGACGGCGGCGGCCTATATGGCCGATGTCTCCGCGCCGGAGAACAAGGCCCGGAACTTCGGCCTCATCAACGCGGCCTTCGGTCTGGGTTTCGTGCTCGGCCCGCTGGCAGGAGCAGGGCTGGCGGAGTTCGGCACACGCGCGCCCTTCTGGGCCGCGGCGGCGCTTGCGGCACTCAATGCGGTGATCGGGTATTTCGTGCTGCCGGAGACGGTGACGGACCGCATCCGCCGCCCCTTCGACATCCGCCGCGCCAACCCGTTCGGGGCGTTCCGGGCCATCGGGAAGCTGCCGGGCCTGCCGCGATTCCTGATCGTCTATCTGCTCTACTGCATCGCGCTCTTTTCCTATCCCGCCGTCTGGCCCTTCTTCGGCGAGGCGCAGTTCGGCTGGAACAGCCGGATGGTCGGCATCTCGCTCGCGGTCTTCGGTATCGGCATGGCGGTGGTGCAGGGCTTTCTGATCGCGCCGATGATCCGCCGTTTCGGGGACGGGCGGACCGTCGTCATCGGCATGTGCATCGACGTGATCTCCTTCGTGGCGCTCGGTTTCATCACCAGCGGCACGCTGGCGCTGGCGCTGACGCCGCTGACCGCGCTCGGCGGGGTGGTGGGACCGGCGCTGACCGCGGTGATGTCCCGCCGGGCGCGCGACGATCAGCAGGGGGAGCTTCAGGGCGTTCTGGCCAGTCTCAACGCGCTCAACATGGTGATTTCACCGCTGGTGATGACGCAGGTCTTTGCGCATTTCACCTCCGGGCGGACATCCATCCACCTGCCGGGCGCGCCCTTCCTGCTGGCGGCGGCATTGATGGTGGTATGCATCCTGTTGTTCGTCACGCGGACGCGCCTGTTGCCGTCCGGGGATCGGGCCCGGCACGGCGGGAGCGCTTCCTAGCCCCGCGCCGGACAGCGACGATCGCGCCGCAAACGGGTGTCGGTCTTCCGTCAGCCTTGCCTCAGCCGGCATCGGGACATGTCCCACCCTCCCGCGCCGATCCCTCGGTCACTTGGAAGCCCGCCGGTTCGCGCGAGGGCCCCGGCAGCAAAAAGCCCCGCCGAGGCGGGGCTTTCCTGTCACTCGCTCCGCGACTGGCGCTTGCGCTCATGCGGGTCGAGATAGCGTTTCCGCAGGCGGATGATCTTCGGTGTGACCTCCACCAGCTCGTCATCGTCGATATAGGCGATGGACTGCTCAAGGCTCATGGTGACCGGCGTGGTCAGACGCACCGCTTCATCCGTGCCGGAGGCGCGGACGTTGGTGAGCTTCTTGCCCTTCAGCGGGTTGACTTCAAGGTCATTGTCCCGGCTGTGCTCGCCGATGATCATGCCCTCGTAAACCGCTTCCTGCGCGCCGATGAACAGCTTGCCGCGCTCCTCCAGGTTCCAGAGCGCATAGGCGACGGAGGTGCCGTTCTCCATGGAGATCAGCACGCCCTGACGGCGGCCCTGGATCGCGCCCTTGTAGGGGGCCCAGCTGTGGAAGATGCGGTTGAGCACGCCCGTGCCGCGCGTGTCGGTCAGGAATTCGCCCTGATAGCCGATCAGCCCGCGCGACGGCACATGGGCCACAATCCGCGTCTTGCCGGCCCCTGCGGGACGCATCTCCACCAGATCGCCCTTGCGGGTGCCGGTCAGCTTGTCGATCACCGCGCCGGTGTAGTCGTCATCCACGTCGATGATGACTTCCTCGATCGGCTCCAGCCGCTCGCCGCCTTCATCGCGCAGGATGACGCGGGGGCGGGAGATGGAAAGCTCGAAACCCTCGCGGCGCATGTTCTCGATGAGCACGCCCATCTGAAGCTCGCCCCGGCCGGACACCACGAAGCTCTCGCCGCCCGGTGTGTCCTCGACCTTGATCGCGACGTTCTGCTCCGCTTCCTTCATCAGCCGCTCGCGGATGACGCGGGACTGCACCTTGCTGCCGTCGCGGCCCGCGAGCGGGCTGTCGTTGATGCCGAAGGTGACGGAGATCGTCGGCGGGTCGATGGGCTGGGCGGGGAGGGCGGTGTCCACCTCCGGCGCGCAGAGCGTGTCGGCCACCGTGGCCTTGGACATGCCCGCGATGGTGACGATGTCACCCGCTTCCGCAAGGTCGATCGGCTGTTGCGACAGGCCCCGGAAGGCGAGGATCTTGGAAACGCGGAACTGCTCGATCCGCTCGTTCGTGCGGGAGAGCGCCTTGATCGTGTCGCCCGCCTTCAGCGTGCCGGACTCGACCCGGCCCGTCAGGATGCGCCCGATGAACGGGTCGGAGCCCAGCGTGGTGGCGAGCATGGAGAAGGGCTCCTCTCGCCGCGCGACCTGTGCGGGCGCGGGCACATGTGCCACGATCAGGTCGAACAGCGCGGACAGATCCTTGCGCGGCCCGTTCAGCCCCATGTCCGCCCAGCCCGCGCGGCCGGAGGCATACATGGTGGGGAAGTCGAGCTGTTCATCGGTCGCGTCCAGCGCGGCGAAAAGGTCGAACACCTCGTTATGCGCCCGGTCGGGTTCGGCGTCGGGCTTGTCCACCTTGTTCAGCACGACGATGGGTTTCAACCCCAGCGCCAGCGCCTTGGAGGTGACGAATTTCGTCTGCGGCATCGGCCCTTCGGCCGCGTCCACCAGCAGAACGACACCGTCCACCATGTTCAGGATCCGCTCCACCTCGCCGCCGAAGTCGGCGTGGCCGGGCGTGTCCACGATGTTGATGCGGATGCCTTTCCATTCGACGCTCGTCGCCTTGGCGAGAATGGTGATCCCCCGCTCGCGTTCGATGTCGTTCGAGTCCATCGCCCGTTCTGCGACGGCCTGGTTCTCTCGGAAGGCCCCGGATTGTTTGAGAAGCTCGTCCACCAGCGTCGTCTTGCCGTGGTCAACGTGCGCGATGATCGCGATGTTGCGAAGGTCCATGTACATTTCCCGGAAATATCGCGGCGGCATTACCGCTTCCCTGCGGAAAACGCCAGCGCAAAGGACAGCCGCGCGAAATAACGTTGCGCGGCGTGACGCTCAGGTCCGGGCGGATGGCGGAGGAGAATGGGAGTCGAACCCACCCGGGACAGGCTCGCTGCCCCAACCGGAGTTGAAGTCCGGCCGCCCCACCGGGGACGATGCTCCTCCGCGTTCCGGCGCCTGCGGCGGCGTGTCCGTCAGTCCGTCCGTAACCCTGTCGGGTACTCTGTCGAGCAGGGGCCCGAAAAGATCGAGCCTGTGCGGATTGATACGTCGCAGATCTCCGCGCCGCAAGGTGACGCCGTGCCGGTCGAGGAAATCGAGGATCTGGATTGCGACCTTTCGGCCATTGTCCATCCGGTCGCGAAAAGCGGCGGCGGTGAAGCCATCGGGCGACGCGGCGCCCACATCCCGCGCGATGGCGACCATTTCGGCCACCGTCTCCCGCGTGAAGAAATGATCATGCGCCACCTGATCGACACGGCCGGTCTTCTGGCCGAGCTTCAGGACGCGCCGCACCTCCCGCTCATCCAGTCCGAACTGCGCGGCGAGGTCGCGGACGCGGGGCGGGCGGAAGCGGGCAGGCCCGGACAGTTCCGGCAGACACCGCTCCAGCAGGTCCGCATCCGCGGGGTCAAGCCGGATCTCATGGCCGGGAAGCCGCAGGAAAGCGCCGTCCTGCACGATGCGCCCTGCCTCCGCCTCCGCCCGCAGGAAGGCAAGGAACGGCTCCTTCGGCAGACGGACGGGCAGGGCGAGGCGCAGCCGTTCGCGCCCCATACCCTGCGCCTCCGGGTTCTCGGCGTGCCATGTGTCGAGCGTCGCGATCAGCCCGGCAGCAAGCGCCTCCCGCCGCTCGGGGCGCATGAGCAAGCGCGTCTCGCCGCTGCCGATGGTCACGCCCTCCGTCTCCGCCGGCAGCAGGGCGCGGTCCCGAAAGAACGCCTCCGCCGCGACGAACCCCGGCTCGGTCAGCAGCATGGCCGCCAGCGGATCCGCCGCTTCCGCCGCCCGGATCAGCGCCAGCCGCTCCGCCGTGCTCCGCCGCCGTTGCGGTGCGCGCAGGTCGAGAAGCCTGCCGCCGCCGATCGTCCGCCGCGCGGACACGTCGCGCAGGATGAAACTGTCGCCCACCGTCGCCGCCACCGGCCGGTCGAGCACGATCTGGCACAGGCCGGACTCTCCGGGCCGCAGCGGGCCATCGAGCGGGACGATACGCGCATCCGCCTCCGCCGCGCCGGAATGGAAGCGGGCGGGGAACCATGTGCCGAGCGGTTTCGGCTCCTCCCCCACCACGTGGAGCCGGGCGTCGATCCGCTGGGTCGGCGCGTGCAGGGCGGGGGCGAGCAGCATGTCCCCCCGGTGGATCGCCTCGCGGGAGATGCCGTCGCCCGCGATGTTCACTGCGCACCGCTGGCCCGCGCGCCCCTCCGCCGCCGCGCGGTTCTGGGCATGGACACTCCGCACCCGCCCGGACAGGCCGGAGGGGCTGATCGTGACGGTATCGCCCGGCGCCACGCGGCCCGACAGGACGGTTCCCGTCACCACCGTTCCCGCGCCGGTCAGGGTGAAACTCCGGTCCACCGTCATGCGGAACCGCCCCTCCGCCGCGCGCATCTGCGTTTCCGCTTCGGCAAGGATGAGCGCGTGGCGCAACTCCTCCAGCCCGCTGCCGGTCAGGGCGGAAACGGCGATTGTTTGCGCGCCCGCCAGCCCGGTGGGCGCGAGCAAGGCGGTGATCTCCTCCCGCCGCGCGGCAAGCAGCGGCTCCTCCGCCATATCGCATTTGCTGAGCGCCACGATGCCGCGCCGGATGCCCAGCAGGTCGAGGATCGCCAAATGCTCCCGCGTCTGCGGCATGATCCCGTCATCCGCCGCAATGACGAGCAGGGCCATGTCGATGCCCCCGGCGCCCGCCACCATCGTATGAACGAACCGCTCATGTCCTGGCACATCGACGAACCCCGTGACGCCCGCGCCCAGATCGGCATAGGCGAAACCGAGGTCGATGGTGATGCCTCGGGCCTTTTCCTCCTTCAGCCGGTCGGTATCGACGCCGGTCAGGGCGCGGACGAGCGCGGTTTTGCCATGGTCGATATGACCCGCGGTGCCGACGATCATCGCAGACCCGCCATGGCGCCGGTCAGCGCACCGTCCTCCTCCAGACAGCGCAGATCGAGGATCAGCGCCCCGTCCGCGATCCGCCCCAGCACGGGCCGGTCCAGCGCGCGGAGCGCCGTGGCCAACCGTTCCGGCGCCTTGCCGTCCGGCCCGGTGAGCCGCAACCCGGCAGAGGCCAGCGTCTCGACGGGCAGGGCGCCGGAGCCGATCTGGCTCTCGCATCCCGTCACCGCCGCCTGAAACCCCTCGGGCAGAAGGGCGGCGACCTGCGGGCACAGCCGCTCCGCCTGCGCCCGGATCTCCGCCTCGCCCCGCCGCAGAAGGCGCAGGGTCGGCAACCGCTCCACCGCGCGCGCGCCGTCGCCATAAAGCCGGAGCGTCGCCGCCAGCGCAGCAATGCGTATCTTGTCGAGCCGGAGCGCGCGTTTCAGCGGGTTGCGATTGATCCGCGCGATCAGGTCTGCCCGCCCGACGATGAACCCCGCCTGCGGCCCGCCCAGCAACTTGTCGCCCGAGAAGGTGACGATATCCGCGCCCTCGGCCACCGCCTCCCGCACCGTCGGTTCCGGCGGCAGGCCGAGCCGCGCCATGTCGATCAACGTGCCCGAGCCAAGGTCATTGACCAGCGGCACACCCGACCGCAGGGCCAGCGGCGCAAGCTCTGCCGCAGTGACGGAGGCCGTGAACCCCTCGATCCGGTAGTTCGACGGATGCACCTTCAGCACCATGCCCGTCGCCTCGGTGAGAGCGCGCTCGTAATCCCGCAGATGCGTGCGGTTTGTCGTGCCCACCTCGCGCAGCCGGACGCCCGCGCTTTCCATGATGTCCGGCATGCGGAAGGCGCCGCCGATCTCGATCAGCTCCCCGCGGGACACGATCGCCTCCCGCCCCGCGCCCAGCGTGTTGAGCGTGATGAGCACGGCGGCTGCATTGTTGTTGACGACGGTCGCATCCTCCGCCCCGGTCAGGTCGCAGAGCATCTGCCGCAGATGGGCGTCCCGCTCCCCCCGCCTGCCGGTGGACAGGTCGAGTTCCAGCGCGGCGGGCGCGCGCATCGCCTCTGCCGCCGCCTGAACCGCCTCCTCCGCCAGCAGGGCGCGGCCGAGATTGGTGTGCAGCACCGTCCCCGTCAGGTTCAGCACCGGGCGGAGCGCGCTCCGCCCCGCCGCATGGAGCCGGTCGGCAAGCGTGTCCAATAGCGCCTCCGCCGCAGGCACCTCTGCCCCGCGCAGGGCGGCTTCCCGCGCCTCGCCCAGCAGGGCGCGCAGCGCATCCGTCACCGGCTGCCGCCCGTGCGCCTCCTGCAACGCGCGGCCGGTGTCGGTGGCCAGCAGACGATCGACGGAGGGCAGGGCCCGCAGCCCGCGCATCTCCATGGCTCAGAACCCGGACAGCAGCGGGTTGAACGCACCCCGCCGCCATTCGCTGTCCTGAAGGGCGATGTCGAGGCCAAGGCTCGCCACATCATCCGCCACCGGGTCGAGCGTCGGGTTCAGCGTCTGATAGAGGATCTTCACCCAACGGTGGCATTCGTCGCAGACCTCTGCCCGGACGGATGCCTTCTCCGCCTTGCCGCCCTCATCCAGCGTGCGGTAGCCGATGCCCTTGGTGGACCCGCAGCACAGGCACTTCACCCGCACCTCGTTCCACGCCGTCGCACAGCTTGCGCAATGGGCATAGCGCGTGTTCTCTGCCCCCGGCGTGCCGACCACAGTGGAGATGTTGGGCCGTCCGCCGCAGGCAGGGCACACGCCGGTGCGGATGGGCACCAGCGCCGCACTGTCCAGCGTCGCGGCAAGCCTCGCCAGATGCACCTGCACCCCTATGGCCACCAGCAGAAGGGGCGCCGTCGCTTCCTCCGGTATCGTCTCCGCCATCACATTCGCGATGAGCCAGCGCCGCGCATCCGCATCGGCCTCGATCACTGCCTCCAGCGCCACGCGGGCCTGCTCGGGCATCTCCACCTCGCGGAGCGCGGTGAGCGTCGCCTCCAGCGTCTCCTCCAGATCCGGGCTGTCGATGAGGGCGAGCCGGTCGATCGGCGGCATCGCCGCCTGACGGGCGCGGGCGACATCTTCGGCGGGCAGCGGTTCCGGCGCGGGCAGACGCCCGGCCACCTCCGCCTGAACACCCGTCAGACCGGCAAGGAAATCGAGAAACGGCCCCAGATCGCTGGTCTGCGCAAGGAAGGCAAAACGCTCCGCCCGCTTGCGGAACTCCGCCACCGGATCCAGCGGGCGGACGAACGGGGCGACGCTGATCCCGCCGATGACGGAGGGGTCGGGCTTCAGGCTGGGGTCGGACATTCTACCTCCCGGGCCGGACCGGCCACGGCTTCAAGATGGGGTTACTCTGCCGGATCACTCTGCCTGCGTCGAGCCAGTTCCTTCAGCCATTTGCGGTGGTGCTTCCAGCTCCACCCGCCCGTCACCGTGCCCCGCGTCATGGCGGAGAGCGTGCCGCGCGTCCAGAAGGCCGCATAGACGTGCAGGATGAAGACGCAGATGATGAGAACGGCCGCCAGTGCATGAACCAGCGTCGCGATCCGCCGCACGGGGATGGAGACGAGATGCGCGGTATATTGCTCCCACATCATCAGGCCGGTGACGATCAGCACCACGATCAGGCCCGACATCGCCCAGAAGATGAATTTCTGCCCGGCATTGTATTTGCCAAGCTCCGGCAGCTTCTCCTCCTTGTCCTTCAGCAGGTCGTTGATATGGCTGACCCAGACCACGTCCTCCCGCCGGGGCAGGTTCAGCCGGACGAGCCGGAAGAACAGGATGAAGAAGCTCACGAACAGGATGATGCCGATGATCGGATGGATCCAGCGCGTCGTCTGCCCGCCGCCGAACAGCCCGGTCAGGAAGAACAGCGACGGGTGGAACAGCGCCAGCCCCGAAAGCAGCAGCAGGATCAGCGACAGCGCGGTGACCCAGTGGTTCGCGCGGGTGACGGGGCCATAACGGCGGACCTCCACCGGGGGGCCGACCTCCTCGATCCGGTCGCCGGATTGCGAATAGACGCGCCTTGACCTCCTCATCGCCGACCCTCCCCGGCCAACTGTTCCGAACCGTCCGCGATCCTGCCCGGGATGGGGTGGCGCGGCGCGGTCATCCCCGCTCCTCCGGTGCGGCGGGCGGGCTGCCGGTTCTCACCAGCCGTTCTGCCTCCGCCTCATCCTCGGGGTGGACCTTGTTCGCCTTGCCGAACAGGCCATGCAGCGCCGCACCCGCCGCCGCCAGCCCCATGACGGCCAGGCCCGCCGTCTTGGCCGGGCCCTTCCAGCCGCTCACCACCGGAGAGATCTGCGGATCCGCGGGCAGGTTGGAGTAGATGGAGGGCTGATCGGCATGGTGGAGCACATACATCACATGCGTTCCGCCCACGCCCTGCGGATCGTAGAGACCCGCATTGTCGTAGCCGCGGGATTTCAGATCCTCGATCCGCTCCTCCGCATGGGCGACCATGTCCTCCTTGGTGCCGAAGACGATGGCCTGCGTCGGGCAGGCCTTGGCGCAGGCCGGACCCTGTCCCACCGCCACCCGGTCCGAACACAGCGTGCATTTGTAGGAGCGGTGGTCGGTCTTGGAGATCCGGGGGATGTTGAACGGGCACCCGGTGACGCAGTAGCCGCAGCCGATGCAGTTGTCGTGGATGAAGTCCACGATACCGTTGGAATACTGCACGATCGCGCCGGGGGCCGGGCAGGCCTTCAGGCAGCCGGGGTCGGCGCAATGCATGCAGCCATCCTTGCGGATCAGCCATTCCAGCTCGTTCGTCGCGGGGTTCTCCCACTCCGTGAAGCGCATGAGCGTGAACATCTCGGGCGTCAGGTCATGCGGGTTTTCGTAGTGGCCGGTGTTCTCCTCGATCTCCGGTTGTGTATCGTTCCACTCCGCGCAGGCGGACTGGCAGGCCTTGCAGCCGATGCATTTCGACACGTCGATGAGCTTGGCCACCGGCGTAAGCTGGCGCGTCGGCGGTGGCAGGTCGGAGGCGCGCGTGGCCGAGCGGCGGATCACGTCGCCCGGGCCGAGGTTCGCTTCCATCGGTTGCACCGGCGGGTTGGAGACGGCGGTTCTCGGACTGTCGGTCATGCCACGGGTCTCCCATCCACCGGAGCGGTCGAGGGTTCGATATTGACGAGGAACGCCTTGAACTCCGGCGTCTCGACATTCGCATCCCCCACGAAGGGCGTCAGCGAGTTCGGGCCGAAGCCCTTGCGCGCCGCGCCGGTAAAGCCCCAGTGCAGTGGTATGCCGACCACATGCACCGTCTTGCCATCACAGATCAGGGGCTTGATCCGCTTGGTCACCAGCGCCTTGGCTTTCACCTCACCCCGCTTGGACCAGACCCGCACCCAGCCGCCCGCGCGGATCCCGCGTTCGTCGGCAAGCTGCTGGGAAATCTCCACGAAGAACTCGGGCTGCAACGCGGCGTTGATCCGGTTGTGCTTCGTCCAGTAGTGGAAATGCTCCGTCAGCCGGTAGGAGGTTGCGACGAAGGGGAACTCGTCCGACGTGCCGAAGCTCGCCACGTCGTTCTGGAACACCCGCGCCACCGGATTGCCCCGCATCCGCGCGTTGAACACGTTGGGGATCGGGGATTCGAACGGCTCCATATGCGTAGGGAAGGGTCCGTCCCGCATCATCCCGCGGGTGAACAGCCGCGCCGATCCCTCCGGGTTCATGATGAACGGCCCCACAACGGACGGATCGGCGGTGAGGCCGATATCCGGCACGTCATATCCCGACCATTTCGCCCCGTCCCATTCGATGATCTTGCGAGTGGGATCCCAGGGCTTGCCCTGCATGTCGGCTGAGGCGCGGTTGTAGAGCGTCCGGCGGTTCAGCGGCCAGGCAAAGGACCAGTTCAGATAGGTGCCCGTCGCATCCGGGTCGGAGTTGTCGCGCCGGGCCATGTTGTTGCCCTGCTCGTTCCAGCAGCCGGAATAGATCCAGCAGGCCGATGAGGTGGACCCGTCATCGCGAAGCTGGCTGAAGTTCAGCACCTGTTGCCCCGCCCGGACGAGAACCTTGCTCGGATCCGCCGGATCGGCGAGATCCGACAGCGCCCGCCCGTTCAGCTCCCGCGCCAGTTCCTCCGCCGTGGGTTCCCCCGGATCGGCATAGCGCCAGTCGAGGTTCAGGATCGGCTCCGGCAGGACGCCACCCTCCGCCCGGTACAGCTCACGGATGCGGGTGTAGAGCTGCGCCAGAATCCACGTATCGTGCTTGGCCTGTCCGGGCGGTTGCTGCGCCGGCCAGTGCCATTGCAGCCAGCGCCCGGAATTGGTGAGCGAGCCTTCATCCTCCGCAAAGCAGGAGGTCGGAAGCTGGATCACCTCCGTCTGGATCGCCGCGGTATCCACATCGTTGAAATCGCCGTGGTTTTCCCAGAACCGCGCGGTCTCCGTCTCCAGCGGATCCATGGTCACGAGCAGCTTGAGCTTCGAGAGCGCCGATGTCGTCTTGCCCCGGTTGGGGAAGGCGAGGATCGGGTTGAACCCCTGGCAGAAGTAGAGGTTCACCCGCCCGTCGTTCATCAGCTCGAACATCCGCAGGATGTCGTAGGAGGGCACGTCGAGCTTCGGCAGCCACTGATAACCCCATTCGTTCTCCGCCGTCGCCGCATCGCCATACATGGCTTTCATGAGGCTGACGAAGAACTTCCGGTAGTTCTGCCAATAGCTGGTCTGTCCGGGGCGGAGCGGTTTGAAGCCCCGCGTGGACATGTAGGTGGTAAGGTCGGTCTCCTTCTCCGTCGGCATGTTGAGATAGCCCGGCAGCAGGTGGGACATCAGCCCCACATCCGTCAGGCCCTGGATGTTGGAATGTCCGCGCAACGCGTTCATCCCGCCACCGCGCACCCCGATATTGCCGAGCACCAGCTGCAGCATGGCCATGCCGCGGATGTTCTGCGACCCCTTGGCATGTTGCGTCCAGCCAAGCGCATACATCGACGTCATCGTCCGGGTGGGAGAGGAGCACTCGCCGATCATTTCTGCGATGTGAAGGAACCGCTCCTTCGGCGTGCCGCAGATCCGCTCCACCATTTCCGGGGTGTAGGGCTCCACATGCGCCTTGAGCAGTTGCCAGACGGAGCGCGGATGCTGAAGCGTCGGATCGGTCAGCGCGAAGCCGTCCTCCCCGATCTGGTAATCCCAGCTCGCCCGGTCGTAATCCCGCTTCTCCTCGTCATAGCCGGTGAACAGGCCGTCGGACCAGCCGAACTCCTCCTTCACCAGATAGGCGGAGTTGGTGAAGTTGCGGACATATTCCCACTGCACCTTGTCGTTCGCGATGCACCAGCGGATCAGCCCCATCAGGAAGGCAATGTCGCTGCCCGGCCGGATAGGCGCGTAATAGTCCGACACGGAGGCCGTGCGGGTATAGCGCGGATCGACGACGATCAGCTTGGCGCCGCGATGCGCCTTGGCTTCGGTGACCCATTTGAAGCCGCAGGGATGCGCTTCGGCGGCGTTGCCGCCCATGACGATCACGAGGTCGGTATTGCGGATGTCCGTCCAGGAGTTAGTCATCGCGCCACGGCCGAATGTTGGGCCCAAACTGGACACCGTGGGGCCGTGTCAGACGCGTGCCTGGTTGTCGAATCCTGCAATGCCCAAGCCCTTGACGACCTTCAGCGTCGCCCAGGCGGTTTCGTTCGTGGTGGCGGAGGCGGCGAGGAAGCCGGTCGTCGTCCAGCGGTTGACCGGGGTGCCCACGTCGTTGGTCAGGACCATGTTTGCGTCCCGGTCGTCCTTCATCGCGCGGGCGATGCGGTCGAGCGCCTCGTTCCAGCTGATCGGTTCGAACCGGTCGGAGCCGGGGCGGCGGATCTTCGGCTCGGTCAGGCGGGTCGGCGCCTTCACGATGTCCTTGAGCGCCGCGCCCTTCGGGCAGAGCGTGCCGCGATTGGTGGGATGGTCGGCGTCGCCCTCGATATGGATGACTTCCGATGCCTCGCCCTTGCGGACGTCGCCCTTCGCATAGATCAGGATGCCGCAGGCCACCGAGCAATAGGTGCAGGTATTTCGCACCTCCGTCAGCGTGGCGAGCTTGAAGGGCCGCACATGCGCCCTTACCGCCGCCTCCGCTTCTCCGAAGCCCAATGCTCCGAGAGAGGTCGCCGCCACACCCGCGCCTGCCAGCTTGAGAAAGCCCCGGCGCGAGAGGTCGAGGTTCATGAGGTCCTCCTCCTCTGCCTGTCCGTAAAGATGGGTGAGGGAAGGATGGAGCGGCCCATGGGGGCTGTCAAGGAAAAGCCCGAAAGAGCGAGGGTTTGTGATGCGACACTGCGGCGCAGCCGCGAAGGCGCCGTTCGCGCGGATCGCGTGCACAACGCGCCGGAGCGCGGCTGCAACGTGCCTTGGCGGGAGGCTGAAGGCCCCGATCGAAAGGCAATGATCGCTGGCATCCGCTGTCGGAACCCGGGAAATCAGCCTCGAAACGCCGGAAGTTCTCCGAGCCGGGAACGGACGCGCGCCCTGTGAGGAACATGCTGCGCCGCGACGGCTGCCGAAACCTCTTCGCTGCCTTTCAGCCAAAGGCAAACGCCTGCCCCGGCGTGGCCATCCCGGTCGTGAGCTCCACAGCCCGCGTCGCTCGCATGGCATCCCTGTGTGAGACTGCCTCTCGTGGCCCGTGCCCAAGCAGCCTGACAGTGCCGAAAGTGCATTGTCCCGCTTGAGGCGGCTCTTCGCTGGCGGGCAAGTTCTGGTCGAGCGGAAGAGTTCCGTCCGGCCCGCCACAGGGCCCCCAGCAGGCTGGCGTAGTTCGCGTGACGCCGACGATGTGGTGCAGGAAAGCGCCAGTTTCCCCGCAGGCGAAGGTAGTCCTGTCTTAAGGTAGTCCTGTCTTAAGGATATTGGCGTGACTGACGGACCGGCAGGGGGAAGGCAAGCTGCGGGACCGGGTAACAGGGAAGGGGTGAACCCGGACCGCCCGGCAGGGAGCATGCCCCCACGGCGCGGGCGACCCCGCGTGGAGGCGAGGAAACCATAACCAGCGTGCTGCCATGCAGGGCGTCGCCAGCGGTTCCGCGCGCAGGCGGGAAGCCCGATCTATGCCAAGCGGGCAGACGCAGCATGGGGAGGTCCGCACAAGGGGAAAGCCACGTGGAGCTTGGCTTGCCGGCCCGCTTCCGGCAGCAACTCCTTCTCCTCAGCCGTAGACCGGTACGCCCCTGTGCTGCGCTTCGGAATAGCGCGGGCCATGCGCGAAACCGGGCGGCATCAGCCGGGCGATCTCGCGCCGGTCCTCTTCGGTGAACGCGATTGCGGCGGCCCCGGCAAGCTCCCTAAGATGCGTGGCCGAGCGTGTTCCGGGGATGGAAAGCACATGCGGCGCGCGGTCCAGCGTCCAGGCCACTGCCGCCGCGGGAACCGACCAGCCGCGCGCGTGGCAAAAGCTGCGGAAGCCCTCCACCCAGCCGAGGTTCGCGCTCCAGTTCGGCTCCTGAAAGCGGGGGTTGCCGCGCCGGAAATCCGTTTCCGCAAAGCGGGCGGGGTCGGGGGGTGTTTCGGCGAATATGCCCCGCCCGAGCGGGGAGAAGGCGACGAAGGCCACGCCCAGTTCCTCCGTCGCCTGCACCATCCCGAGCTCCGGTTGCCGCGTCCAGAGTGAGTATTCGTTCTGGATCGCCGTCACCGGATGGGCGGCGTGGGCGCGGCGGAGCGTGGCGGGCGCGATCTCGGAAAAGCCGATCCCGCCGATCTTGCCCTCTTCCACGAAGCGGGAGAGGGTTCCCGCGACCTCCTCCACCGGCACCTCCGCATCATGGCGATGCGCGTAGTAAAGAGCGACCCGCTCCACCCCGAGCCGTTTCAGCGATTTCTCAAGAGCATCGCGGAAGTAGCTGGGAGAGTTGTTGAAATGCCGCGTAGGCTTCGGAATGATCCCGCCCTTGGTGGCGATCTGGAAGGTGGCCTTGCGGTCCGCCATATAGGCGCCGATCACCTCCTCCGACAGGCCCATCCCGTAAAGCTCTGCCGTGTCGAGAAAGTCGATCCCCAGATCGCGCGCCGCGTCCAGACAGCGGAAGCTCTCCTCCCGGTTGGTGGCGCCATAGAAGCCCGCGAAGCTCATGCAGCCAAGCCCGATGGCGGAAACCTCTGGCCCGTTCCGGCCCAGTCTGCGGCGGATCATCGTGCGTCCTCCCCGGCGAAAGCGGCTGTGAGGGCGACCTCCACCATCTCGCCGAAGCTCTTCTCCCGGTCGGCGGCGGGCAGCGCCTCTTTGCGGAGGAGGTGGTCGGATATGGTCAGGATGGCCAGCGCCCGCACACCGTAGCGCGCGGCGAGAGTGTAGAGCTCCGCCGCCTCCATCTCCACGCAGAGGATGCCGTGACGGGTCATCTGCTCGTTGAGGTCGGGGCGTTCGTCATAGAACACATCCGCCGAATAGATGCCGCCCGCATGGGTGGGCAGCCCGCGCGCGCTTGCCGCCTGCCATGCCGCATGGAGAAGGCCCCAGTCCGGCGTTGGCGCGTAGTTCAGCTCCCGGAAGATGCCGCGCGACGGAGTGGACAGGCTGGAGGCTGACAGGGCCAGCACCAGATCCCGCAGATTGACGCGCTCCTGCATCGCACCTGCAGAGCCGATGCGGATCAGCGTCCGCGCGCCATAGTCCCGGATGAGCTCGTTGGCATAGATGGAGAGTGAGGGCATCCCCATGCCCGATCCCTGAATGGTCACCGGATGCCCCCGCCATGTGCCGGTGTAGCCCAGCATGCCGCGAACGTCGTTGACGAGCCGGGGGCTGTCCAGGAAGGTTTCGGCGGCCCAACGGGCCCGGTAGGGGTCGCCGGGAAGCAGCACGGTTTCGGCGATGTCTCCGGGTGCGGCACCGATGTGGATGGTCATGTGGATTTCCGTTCGGGGGAGGCTGTCGTCCCTGTCTAGCATGGCAAAGGGGCCTCTCCGCAACCCGGTTGCTGCAACCGGCGGATGCGGCTCTGCGGAAGCCGGGTCTTGGGGGTACTGGTTTGCAGGCACTGGTTTGGGGGCACCGGTCTTGAGTGCGCAGGTTTGCCGGTGCCGGGCCTTGTAGGTGCCGGGTCTGTAGACGTGTCGGGTCTGCTGAGACGGTGCCGTCGGGGGTCGCGGGGGGCGTCCCCCGCGCTGCCGGAGGCAGCCTAGGACAGTGCCATCCAGTCCGCGATGGCCGCTGCCGTGGCCTCCATCACCACGCGGCCCAGAACCTCGCCCACAGGCGTGTGCAACCCCGCATGCCGTACCTCGCCGGAATCGGCGGCGAGCGCGATGCAATCCGTCCCGGTCCCGGTGGCCGTTCCGGTGACGAGGGTCAGGCCCGCCTCAAGCACCGCGGCGGTCCTGGCTTCCGCCACGATGGAGAGCGCCTCCACCATCGCCCCGTCGCTCAGCCCCTCCGACACCGCGACGGCGATGTTGATCGTGCCATAACCGCCCGCCGCGACGCCGGATGCCGCGATGCCGCCCGCCGCGACGCCGGATGCCGCGACGCCAGATGTCGTGACACCCGCTGCCAAGATGCGCGCTGCCGCGATGCCGCCCGCCACCCCGCCCTCCGTGGCACCGGATGGCGCGACACCGCCCGCCACCCCGCCTGCCGCGATACCGCCTGCCGCGACCGGTCGCCTGCGGCCCACGCGTTCCGCGTTGGAGAGGCCGGCGGTCACCACCGCCTGTGCGCGGACCCCCTCTACCTCCGCCGCCGCCCCACGCCAGGTGCCGACATCGCGGGAGGTGAGCAGGCCCACCGCCTCCGCGTCTCCGCACCGGGCGAGTTCACCGGCGAACCAGCGCCCGGTATCCAGATCTGCTGTCAGGTCCGCGTCCCGCACTTCCCGCCACAGGATATGCCGCGCGCTGACGAAGCCCGGCCGGTTGAGCGACCAGCTCAGCACCCGGCGCGTCCGGCCAAGGTCGCAGCGCAGCCACGGCCGGTCGAGGGTCACGGTCATCAGCCGCGGGCCCCCGTCGGGGCCGGGAAGGGGGCCGGGAAGGGGGCCGGGAAGGGGGAGGGACATGGGAAACCCGCGAGGGAGGATGCTGGAGCCGGGGATAGCGGGGCCGCCGCCGCTGTCAAGCAGGAGCACAGGATGCTTGCGCCGCCGCGGCATCGACGCCACCTTCGGGCGGAACCGGCAGCGCAGGGGGCGGGATGTTCGCGGAATATGAGGATCACGACGCGGTTGGGCTGGCGGGCCTTGTCGCGCAGAAAGCCGTTTCGGCGGAGGAACTGCTGGACGCGGCGCTCGCGCGGGTGGGGGCGCTGAACCCGCTCCTGAACGCGGTGACGCTCGTGCAGGAGGAAACGGCGCGGCGGTCGATCCGTGCGGGCCTGCCTTCCGGGCCTTTCGCCGGTGTGCCGTTCCTGCTGAAGGATCTCGGGGCGGAGGCCGTGGATTTCCCGACCCATCTCGGCTCCCGGCTGCATCGCGACACACGCTACGACTACGATTCGGAGATTTATCTGCGTCTGAGGGACAGCGGCCTCGTCACCTTCGGGCGGACGACCGTGCCGGAGGGGGCGATCGGGGCCGCGACCGAGGCGGTGGTCTATGGTGGGCCGACGCGGAACCCGTGGAGCCTCGACCATACGCCGGGGGGGTCCTCGGGCGGCGCGGCGGCGGCTGTCGCGGCGGGGATCGTGCCTGCCGCGCATGGCTCTGACGGCGGCGGCTCGGTGCGTATCCCCGCCTCCTCCTGCGGGCTGTTCGGCTTCAAGGCGACGCGGGCGCGGCTGCCGGATGGCCCGGCCTCCGGCGAGGCGTGGGGCGGCATGGCCATCGACGGTTTCCTGACGCGGAGCGTGCGGGACACGGCCGTCCTGCTCGACGCCTGCGAAGGGCCGGACCTCGGCGCGCCCTATTTCCCGCCGCCGCTCGGGGCGGGGTATCGTGACGCCATCTCCCGCCCGCCCGATCGGCTCCGCATCGCGCTTTGTGATACCACGCTGACAGGCGCGCCCCTCCACCCGGAGGCCCGCGCCGCCGTACATGACGCCGCAAGGCTGCTCGCGGATCTCGGGCATCATGTCGAACCCGCGCTGCCGCGCGCCGATACGCCCGCGATGATGGAGGCCTGGACCCGCATCGTGGCCTGCGGCACCGCGCTCTCCATCCGCCAGACCGTCGCCGCGCGGGGCCATGCGCTGGAGCCGGAGGAGGTGGAGGGCGTGAGCAGGGGCGCAATGGCCTTCGCCGCCACCCTCACGGGGGAGGATTATCTGGAGGCGCTGGAAACCGTCCACGCCTATGGGCGGCAGATGGCGGGGTTCTTCCTCGACTGGGACATCCTGCTCACCCCCACGCTGGCGGAGCCGCCCGCGCGGATCGGGCGCTTCTCCCATGCGACGGAGGATTACGTGGGCTACCGTACCGGGCCGGACGGGATCTTCGCCTATTCGCCCTTCACCGTCTCCTTCAACGCCTCCGGTCAGCCCGCGGCCTCCGTCCCGCTCTACTGGACGCCGGAGGGGCTTCCGGTCGGGGTGCAGCTCGCGGCGGCCTTCGGGGAGGATGAGCGGCTCATCTCCCTCTGCGCAGAACTGGAAACCGCGCGCCCGTGGTTCAACCGCCGCCCGCCCGTCACGCTCGCCGGGATCGCAAGGAGATGACCGCCGGGGCCGGGCGCCCCGCCGGCGAAATGCGCCGGTAAAGCGGGAGAGGCCCCCCGCTCTCATGCCCTGCGCTCCCGCGCTATCCCTACGGGTGCAGAATGTCGGGCCATGAGACCCGATCTTGCCGCTGAGCACCGAAGGCGAAAGCGGCTCGGGCTACTTCGAAAGCCCTTCCGGCCCCCCATGCCGCGTCCCGTCCTGCCCGAAGCGGAGGGAGGTCGAATGCGTAATCACGCCGCTCCTCGGAAACATGTCCGGCCCGGTCGGGCGCGCGGGGAGCATGGCATCGCGCATGGCGGTTCGGAGGGACGGGACGGCCAGCCCCCTCGGGCGGGACGGAGTACACCTTGTGGTTGTTTCGGGGCATCGACCTGCGGCCAGCCCCGCGCGCGGGACGGAGGGTAGGCGGCCCATTCCAGCACGGAAAGCCCGCAGCCAGCCCCCGCGCGCGGATGGAGGCCAAAAAGCCCGGCACCGGGCCAATCCGGCGCGGATGGAGGCCCGGGCATGTTGGGTTACCCCGTGAGGCCAGCCCCCTTCGCGCGCGGACGGAGGCGCAGGGGGCGGCGTCCATCTTTTTCCATTGCCCGCCCCCTCTCGCGCGGACGGAGGTTGATCATGCCGAGCCCGCCCGCGCAGAGCGCGGCCAGCCCCCCTCGCGCGCGGATGGAGGCAAGCGGAGCTGACGCTTGTCGCCCCCGTCCGGGTTGGCAGAGCCCTTCGCGCGCGCGGAAGCAGGAGGCAGGCGGTGCCCGTGCCGGAGACAGCCGTGGCCTCCGGCCCCCCTCGTGCGGGGACGGAGGCCCGAACCAGCGCCGCGCCCTCCGCCTGGTCAGCCCAGCCCTCCTCTGGCGCGCGGACGGAGGCGGTGGTCACGGGTGGTCTCGCAGTCGGGCAGGGCCCGTTTCCCGGCGCGCCGGCGGCGGGTGATCGAGGTGATCTGCACGGGCGACGTTCCCCGAGCCAGCGCCCTGAACGCGGACTGAAGCCGGAACGCGCCGGATTTGTTTGGCCCGGTGCCGTGCGGCCAGCCCTCCTGGCGCGCGGACGGAGGCTATGGCGACGATCCCGATGTGGACGCTATCTAGCCAGTCCCCCCGCGCCGCGCGGACACAGAGCTTCCGCCCGCAAAAAATGCGGGACACTTACGCCAACTAGCCAGTCCCTGCGCGCGGGGACAGAGGTGACGGCCCAGAAAACCGCCTCCTACACCTTCGGCCAGTCCCCCGCGCCCCCGCGCGCGCGGACGGAGGTAGTCCACGCGCATGATCGTGGTGCAGCGGCAGCCCGCGCCCCCGCGCGCGCGGACGGAGGAATTCGGAACTCCATTCCTTCCCGCTGGCCTGGGCCAGTTTCCCGCGCGCGGACAGAGGCGTCGCGCGGTTGTGGATGCCGCCCTTGACAGTGCCAGTCCTCCGCCCGCGCGGACGACGGGGTTCGGGGCGCGAGCAGGGGCATCCAGAGTTAACAGTCTCCCGCGCGCGGACCGAGAGGCTGCACACCTCAATACAGCCGTGCGGCCAGCCCCCTGGAGCGAGGATGGAGGCTTTTGCTAGGTGATGGACACTCCCGAAAAGCGCGGCCAACCCCGGATGGGGTATAGTTGGAAGATGCAGCCCGGACGCGCGGGCCCCAACCCCATGCGCGAAGGAGGGTTGTGGGCTGGCTCCACCTTCCCAGACCATTGCTCAGGAGGAAGGCAGACGCTCTGCGCATCCGATGGCCGATACCTCGGGGCTACCCATCCCCCACGCGGGGAGGGAGGGCCGGGCACCTGTGCCCGTCAGCGGCTTCCAAAGGCGCCATCCCCCCACGCGCCGGGGGAGGGCCGCCCCTCGGAGCTTGGACTTGGGGGGCCTGCTTTGGGGCATTTGACGCGGGGCCGACGGTTTTTGAAGCAACCTGACTTGGGTCGCCTGACTTGGGGAGGACGAGTTTGGGGACGACGGTCTTGGGATCAACGATTTTGGACCCGGCGACTTTTGAGCCGACGGTTTTGGAGCCGGCGGGCGTCCCCGGTCCCGGTCACGAGCCGGGACTGTTCAAGCCGCTCCCTTGCCGCTGCCCTTCAAGTCATGCCGCAGTTTGGGGCAGGACGAAGGGCACGCCCGGCGCGGGCGTCTCTCCCACCCGGAGGCGGCAGCCATAGGCTGCGGAGAGCGTCTCGCTGGTCAGCACGTCGCGCGGTGTGTCCGCCGCGACGATCCGCCCCTCGTGCAGCAGGACGACCTTGTCGGCGAAAAGCGCGGTGAGGTTCAGATCGTGCATCACCGCCACCACGCCGCCGCCACGGCGCGCGTAATCGCGCGCGAGCCGCATGACGGTCAGCTGATGGCCGATGTCGAGGCTCGCCACCGGCTCATCGAGGAACAGCCAGCGGGGCCGCCCGTTCAGCACCGGTTCCCACACCTGCGCCAGAACGCGGGCAAGCTGCACCCGCTGCTGCTCCCCGCCCGACAGCTCCTGATAGAACCGCCCCTCGAACCCCGGCAGGCCGACGGAGGCAAGCGCCGTCTCCACCGAAGGCGGTCGGGTCAGGGCGGCGTCGCAGCCCAGCCGCACAACCTCGCGCACCGTGAAGGGGAAGGACAGCAGGCTCGCCTGCGGCAGCACCCCCCGCAACCCCGCCAGCACGGCAGGCGAAAGGCCCGCGATGTCCTACCCGTCAAGCGCCACCCGGCCGTCATGACGGACCTCTCCCGTCAGCGCGCGGATGAGCGTGGTCTTGCCGGAGCCGTTCGGACCGACGATGGCCGTCAGCGCGCCTGCGGGGGCGGAAAGGCTCACCCGGTCGAGTATGACGCGCCGCCCGGCGCGGAGCGTGATATCGGTCGCAGTCAGGGTTGCTGTCACGGTCACAGGTCTATCACTCCCCGCTGGCGGAGCAGGATCCACAGGAAGAACGGCGCGCCCATCGCGGCGGTAACGATGCCGATGGGCAGCTCCGCGGGCGCGATGACCGTCCGGCTCACCACGTCGGCCAGCACCAGCAGCGCTGCGCCCAGAAGGGCGGAGCAGGGCAGGAGCCAGCGGTGATCCGGCCCGATGGCCAGCCGGAGGAGATGCGGCACCACGATGCCGACGAAACCGATCCCGCCCGACACCGCCACAGATGCGCCGGTCGCCGCCGCGACAGACAGGATCGCTGCCCGCTTCACCCGCTGCACCGGTGTCCCCATGTGCAGCGCGGCCGCCTCGCCCAGCGTCAGCCGGTTCAGCCCGCGCGCCAGAAACGGCGCCGCGGCGAGCGCGAGGAGGATGATCGACCCCGCCGCCAGCACCTTGGACCATGTCGCCCCGGACAGGGAGCCGAGACCCCAGAACGTCAGGTCACGAAGCTGCTGGTCGTTCGCGCGAAACACGATCAGCCCCGAGACCGCGCCCGCCATCGCACCAAGGGCGATCCCGGCAAGCAGCATGGTGGCAACCGATGTCCGCCCTTGCCGCGTGGCGATGGCATAGAGCGCGACGGTCATCGCCCAGCCGCCGCAGAAGGCCGCGAGCGGCACGAGATAGAAGCCCAGCACCGCCGGCAGGGCAATCCCCAGCGCGCCCGGCAGCACGATGGCCGCGATCGCGCCAAGCCCCGCGCCGGAGGAGACGCCGACCAGCCCCGGATCGGCCAGCGGATTGCGGAACAGCCCCTGCATCACCGCGCCGGACACGGCGAGCGACGCCCCCACCAGCATCCCCAGCATCAGGCGCGGCAGGCGGATGTCGCGCAGGATCGTCATGTCGCGGAGCGGCGCGGCCTCTCCCCCCAGCCAGTCGCGCAGCACGGCGGGCAGCGAGGCCTCCGTCGCGCCCTGCGTCAGCCCCAGCGTTGCCGCAGCGGCGAGCGCCAGAAGGAGCAGCAGGAACACCCGCCGCGCCCGCAGGCCCCGGTCCCCCTCGGCGCGCATCGTGCGCGTCTCGCTCACCACGACCACCTCAGCCGTCCGTCGCTGCGTGAAGCGCGCGGGACAATTCCTCCACCGCCGCGCCGGTCCGTGGACCGAAGCCCAGCAGATATAGCCCGTCCATCCGCACCAGCGCCCGCGTCTTGCCGGCGGGGGTCAGCGCCATGGCAGGCAGGGCGAAGAGCGTCTCCGCCGTCGCGCCGTGGTCGCCCCCCCGGTCCATCATCACGATGACATCGGGGGCGGCGGCGATCACCGCCTCGTCGGTCAGCGGCTTGTAGCCCGGAAATTCCGTAACGGCATTCTCCGCCCCCGCCAGCGCCAGAATCCCCGCCGCCTGCGTCCCGGTGCCGGAGGCCATGATGCGCCCGCCCTGCGTGGACAGAACGAACAGCGCGCGGGGCTTCGGACCGGGGCGGGCGGCGGCGGCGGCATCAGATGCGGCGGCAATCTGTCGCGTGACATCGGCGGCCAGCGTCTCCGCCCGGCTCTCCAGACCCAGCGCCGCCCCCACGGCCCGGATCTTCGCGCCCACGGCTTCGGCCGTCCAGCCGTTCGGAACGGTGACGAAGGGCACGGCGGCGGCCTTCAGCTGGGCGACGGTCTCCGGCGGGCCGGCCCCGTCCTCGGCAAGGATCAGGTCGGGGTTCACGGCCAGCAGCCCTTCGGGCGACAGGGCGCGGACATAGCCCACATCGGGCAGGTCCGTCACCTCCGGCGGGAAGGTGGAGGTCGAATCGCGCGCGATCACCCGGTCCTGCGCACCGAGCGCGTAGATCACCTCCGTCACCGAACCGCCGACGGAAACGATACGCTGCGCCGTCTCCGCCGCGCTCGCCGGAGGCGCCGTCACCACCGTGAGCGCCAGAGGCGCCGTCACCATCATGAGAGCCAGAGCCGCGATCCGCCGCAGGGCTGCGGGCCGCGGGGTCAAGGCTCCCGACTGCTGGGCGGCGGGCGCGGCGCCCCGGTTCAACCCTCCGGGCCGCACCGGGATTGCGCCTCGGCGGAGCAGGGTGTCCCGCTCCGGGCTGCCGCGCGCGATGAGGGGGTCCAAAGACCACACCGGCGTATTGCCCGCCCCCGCGCGGTCATCTCCCCAGGCAGGATGGGGATCAGTCACCCGGGCAGTTCCCCCGCCAGTCACCGGGCCAGCCACCCCGCCAGTCACAGGGTCCGTCACGGGGTCCGCCACCCGACCAGCCACGGGGCCTGTCACTCGGACAGTCACGGGGTCCGTCACCCGGCCAGTCGTGGATCCGGTCACGGGGCCGGTCGTGGGGTCAATCACCCGGTCAATCATCCAGTCAATCGTGGATCCAGTGACCGGGCCAATCGCTGGGTTAGTTACCGGTCCAGTTACTTGACCAATCACGGCTCCAGTCACGGTTCCAATCGCGGGGCCAGACGCGCTCCGCGGTGCCGGAGGACACGTCGTGCCTTCGGAACCGCGCGCATATCTGTTTCCGTCCGAATGGAAAGGCGCGCGGGGCGGGGTCAGGGACGCAGGCTGACTGCGATCCCGGGCCTGCTTCCGATCCCGCGCCTCCGGCCCGTTTCGCCCTTTGCTCATGCTGTCACCGTTTCGGCGCGCGGCAGGGTGGCGACCAGCGTCTCCCAAGCGCGGGCGTTCTCCTCTCCCCTCCGTCCGAAGATCTGGAGGATCAGGTAGCCCTCCCTGTCGAACGCCTCGACGGAGACCGCCTTGCCGTGGCGGGTGGGCTTGTCCACCAGCCAGACCTCGGCCACGTGGTCGGTGCGCAGGTGGAGGTCGAACAGCGGGTCCAGCACGTTGATCCACGGCCCCATGGCGACGATATTGTCCACCGGCCCGGAGTGGATCTGGATGCAGCCCTCATTGCCGACGAACACCATCACGCCGGTCTTGCTGGCCGAGGCCGCCTTCAGCGTGACCGTAACCGCGTCATCGGCCAGCCGCACCGCCTGAGGCGCGCCCACGGTGCGATAGGCGCCGAGCCGGTTCATCTTGAGCTTCCGCGTCAGCGACAGGAACTGATGCGTGTCGGTCATGCGCAGCCATTCCTCCCGCAGCCGGTCCGCCTTGGAGGGGTCGGCCTTCGGCCCCTCCACCGGGGGGCGGGGCGTGACGGAGAGCGTGTCGGCCTGCTCCTCCTCCCGCAGTTCGGCAACCAGCCGGTCGAAGGCCGCGACATCGGAAGCGGGCCGCAGGTGAACCTTGTGCACCGCATCACCATGGGCATCGAACACCTGAACGGAGCGGCGGATCCCCTCCGCGGTCGGCTTTTCCACCGCGAATCCATGCACCCAGCGGGAGGGGAAGATGCGCAGGTCGATATCCGGCCCGGTGAGCATCGCCGCATGCGGCCCGTCGGTGAAGTCGGTGTAACGGCCCACGCGCTCATGCACCGCGCTTTCGTTCCGGGTCAGGGCGAGAACCTCTCCCAGTGAGTCGACCAGCGGGATCAGCCGCCCGGGCACCGGGGATATCCGGGTGACGCCATGGCCCACATGCGCGGCGACCAGCGCTGCCTCGCTGATGCCAAGGGAGGCTGCGAGATCACGCTCCCGCATCTTGGGATTGTCTGCGCGTGCCGTGCGGATGGTTTCGGCGGAGGGAAGGGTCATGGCAACCTCTTGTGCTGTCGTCATTTCTGCTGAGGCATCACGGCGTCGTGAATACTTGACAGAAATTGTTCGTCTCTCTAGAGGCAACATGCCTGACCGATCAAGTCAAGAATTGCCGAATGCGAGCCGCCAGCAGAAGCCAGCCTTTCGCCCGATCTCCGAGAGGACAAAGATGCGACTTCTGCCCCGGCGCCTGAGGCGCGACCTGATGATGAGCGTGGCCGCCGCCGCGCTTCTGGCGCTGCCCGCCGCCGCGCAGGATGCGGCGGAAGTGACCCGGAGGGGAGAGCCTGCGACCGTGCTCAACCGAATCGTTCTCGGCGCGGGTCAACCCAGGGTGGCGACAGACACGCCGCAGGCCGTCACCGTCATCGACCAGCAGGATCTGGACAGCGAGCAGGCCAGCTCCATCGACCAGATTTTTGCCAATGTGCCGGGCGTTCAGGGCGCGGGGGCGGACAACCCGCTGGGCTTCGCCTTCAACATCCGCGGGATCGGCGGGACCGAAACGACGGCCAGCGAATCGCGAATCATCGTCAATGTGGACGGTGTGCCGAAGTTCTACGAACAGTACCGCATGGGATCGTTCTTCTCGGACGTGGAGCTTTACAAGCAGGTGGAAGTCCTGCGCGGCCCGGCAAGCTCCACGCTCTACGGCTCCGGCGCGATCGGCGGGGTGGTGAACTTCACCACCAAGGACGCGTCCGACTTCCTGACGGACGGCAACACCCATGCGCTGCGGTTCAAGGGATCCTACGATTCGAACGGTTCGGGCTGGCTCGGCTCGGTCATCTACGCGCAGAAATACGATGAGCGGTTCGAGGTGATCGGCAACCTCAACTACCGCACGATGGATGAATACAAGGACGGCAACGGCGACAGGGTGAAGGGCTCGGACGCCGAGGCATGGTCGGGGCTGGTGAAGGGCACCTATCACTTCGGCCAGGATCTGGACCAATCCGTCCGCCTCTCCTACCAGCGGACGCAGAGCGACATGAACGAATCGCCCCTGGTGCGCACCGGCGGCGGGGCGCCGATCATCGACACCTTCGGCTATATCAACCGCGACGTGACCGACGACACGATCGTGGCCGAATATGCCAACCCCTTCGTGGACAATGCCTGGCTCGACCTCAGGGTGCAGCTCTCCTATTCCAAGACGCAGGTGAAGCAGTCCGACCACGTCGATACGTCCGGCGGCTTCGTGATGTGCATGCCCGGCACGCTGGCCGTCGTCTGCGACAGCGAATACGCCTATGAAACGACGCTGGCGAAGGTGGAGAACGTCAGCGAATTCGCCTTTGGCGACTGGCAGAACTACCTGACGACCGGGCTTCAGTTCACCCATCAGAACCGCGTGGCGACCAGCGCGGTCGGGGCGCTGAACTTCCACCCGGAGGGCACGGACGACAAGATCGGCGTCTATGCGCAGGCGGAGTTCAACTGGCGGGAGCGTCTGTCCATCATTCCGGGGATCCGCGTCGATTTCGGCGAGCGTTCGCCCGGTTCCGGCATTCCGGGGGCGGAAGATGTCTCCGACACCGCCGTCTCGCCGAAGATCGCCGCGCTCTACAAGCTGACGGACGCCTGGGGGATCTTCGCCTCCTACGCGCGCACGGAGCGGATGCCGACGCTGGACGAGCTTTACGCCCATGACGCGCGCCGGGTGCCGAGCCTCGACCTTGCGAAGGAAAAGGCCGACACGGTGGAGGTGGGCGTGAGCTATTCTGCCCACGGCCTGCTGGATGCGGATGACAGCCTCGCGCTCAAGGGCACGCTCTTCCACAACGATATCGAGAACCTCATCGCTTCAAATACCGGTTACCAGCCCGTGAACGGCGCGGTTCCCCGGTATCTCAACATCGACAACGCGGAAATCTGGGGCGGGGAGCTGGAAGGCGCCTATTCCGCGGACCGGTGGTTCGGAAGACTGGCCTATTCGCAGGTCAAGGGCGTGAACAAGGACACGCGGGAGACGCTCTCCACCGTTCCGGCGGAGCAGGTGTCGCTCACGCTCGGCGGGCGGCTGCCGGAGCGCAATCTTGAATACGGCTGGCGCGCGACCTACGTCGATTCCATCACGACGACGCTGGGGCATTTCTCCGCCTACGATGTCCACCGCCTGTTCGTGAGCTGGAAGCCGGATACCGGCGCGCTCGCCGGATTCACCGTCGATTTCGCCGTGGATAACGTCTTTGACGAGGATTATCGAAACAATCTCTACCAGGACAACGGGCGCGGGAGGACATTCAAGTTGTCCATGACCAAGCAGTTCGACTGGTAGGCACGAACCCGGCCGCCGGTGAGGTGCCTGGCGGACAGGCGGAAGGCCCCGGGGTTCCCTCGCCGGGGCCTTTCGAATTAACCGCAGCCGCGTCATTCGCAGTGCGGCCCTTGCGGGGGTCCGAACGCATGACTAAGACTCTAGAAAGAGATCCGTGATCTATTACTCCTCCAGACCAAGGCAGGGCGGAAAATGAGAGACCCCATCGACACGTGGACCAACTTCATCATCCCGACCGTGGAGGAAACCAACTCCCGCGGGTCCATCCGCTACGACATCTTCTCCCGTCTGCTGAAGGAGCGGATCATCTTCGTCGCCGGTCCCGTGCAGGATGACATGGCGACGGTGATCGTGGCGCAGCTTCTGTTCCTTGAGGCGGACAACCCGAACAAGGAAATCTCGATGTATATCAACAGCCCCGGCGGTGTCGTGACCTCCGGCCTGTCGATCTACGACACGATGCAGTACATCAAGCCGAAAGTATCCACCGTCTGCATCGGGCAGGCGGCCTCCATGGGGTCGCTCCTGCTCGCGGCCGGGGAGCACGGGATGCGTTTCAGCCTGCCGAACAGCCGCATCATGGTTCACCAGCCCTCCGGCGGGTTCCAGGGTCAGGCGACGGACATCATGATCCACGCCCAGGAAACCCAGAAGTTGAAGGAGCGGCTGAACGGCATCTACGTCAGGCATACCGGGCGCAGCCTCAAGGAAGTGGAGGATGCGCTGGAGCGTGACCGCTTCATGTCGGCCGAAGACGCGAAGGAATGGGGCCTGATCGACGAGATCGTGGCGGATCGCGGCAAGATGGAAAGCGCCAAGTGAGGCGAAGCGGCGCGCATTGCTGCACCGCAGCCATTTAGGCGTTGTGAAGAAAACAGGGCTGTCCTAGACTTTTGGGGCAACCCTCGTCCAGCCGGGACGTTACTCCGGGTCTTGGCATAGGAGCCGCAGAGGTATCACATGGCGAACAACTCCTCCAGCGACAGCAAGAACACGCTCTACTGCTCCTTCTGCGGAAAGAGCCAGCATGAGGTGCGCAAGCTGATCGCCGGCCCGACCGTGTTCATCTGCGATGAATGCGTCGAGTTGTGCATGGACATCATCCGGGAGGAGACGAAAACCTCCGGCCTGAAATCCGCCGACGGCGTGCCGACCCCGCGCGAGATCTGCAAGGTTCTTGACGATTACGTCATCGGCCAGATCCACGCGAAGCGCGTTTTGTCTGTGGCCGTGCACAACCACTACAAACGGCTTAACCACGGCGCCAAGTCGTCCGAGATCGAGCTGTCGAAGTCGAACATCCTGCTGATCGGCCCCACAGGGACGGGCAAGACCCTGCTTGCGCAGACGCTGGCCCGCATTCTCGACGTGCCGTTCACCATGGCGGACGCGACCACGCTGACCGAAGCGGGCTATGTCGGGGAGGATGTGGAAAACATCATCCTCAAGCTCCTTCAGGCGTCGGAATACAACGTGGAACGGGCGCAGCGCGGCATCGTCTATATCGACGAGGTCGACAAGATCACCCGGAAATCCGACAACCCCTCCATCACCCGCGACGTGAGCGGGGAGGGGGTGCAGCAGGCGCTGCTGAAGATCATGGAGGGCACCGTCGCCTCCGTGCCGCCGCAGGGCGGGCGCAAGCATCCGCAGCAGGAATTCCTGCAGGTGGACACGACGAACATCCTGTTCATCTGCGGCGGCGCCTTCGCCGGGCTGGACCGGATCATCGCCCACCGGAACAAGGGGTCCGGCATCGGCTTCGGTGCCGAGGTCAAGGCGAGGGACGAACGGGGCGTGGGAGAGCTGTTCCGCGAGCTGGAGCCGGAAGACCTGCTGAAATTCGGTCTGATCCCGGAATTCGTCGGACGTCTTCCGGTGATCGCCACGTTGTCCGACCTTGATGAGGAAGCGCTGGTCACCATCCTGACGGAGCCGAAGAACGCGCTCGTCAAGCAGTACCAACGTCTTTTCGACATCGAAGGGGTGAAACTCACCTTCACCGAAGACGCTCTGAAAGCCATCGCCTCGCGCGCGATCAAGCGCAAGACAGGCGCGCGCGGTCTCCGCTCGATCATGGAGGATATCCTGCTCGACACCATGTTCGAACTTCCGGGCATGAATGGCGTGGAGGAGGTCGTGGTGAATGAAGAGGCCGTGACCGCGGGCGCGAAACCGCTGCTCATCTATACCGAGGCGAAGAAGGAACCGGCCACCGCCGGGTGATTTTCGCAAGGAATGAAAAAAAGGGCGGGTCCAATGATCCGCCCTTTTTGATTCCCGGAGTGGATATCGTAGTGCAAGATCTCCGCGAACCGGGCCTTGCTCGCGATACGCCGCCGATCCCGCGCCCGAATATCGACTGCCCCATTCCGTTTGCGCGTCCAACTCCCTTGGGACCGCATGACTTTTGCATCCAACTCCCATTGAGACTGCACGACCGATCCCGGCGGATTCTTGCAGCCTTCGAAGGCTATGCTTCCATGACGCAGGCCGACCTCACTTCCTTCACGAATTATAGGCGGTCGAGCCAATCTCGCTGCTTCACAAAAACAGGCAGAGTACACGGCCCCTCATGATCCCGTGGCGTGGAAAAGCGTGCCGCTCTGAAAGGCGGAAACCTGCTGCAAAACGCGCAAGTAATTCCCGGCGAAAGACGCCAACCTGCCGAATTCTCCGCACAGGGCTGACTCTGAACCCCTTGGCGCGCGGTGGCGGTAACGGGCCGCTCTCTCCAACCTCTCAGGCGACCCATCCGCGATAAGATATCGGCGGGCTGCTGCAATGTTCTTGGATATTGCGCCAAATATCGGAGAGTCTACCCCAGAACGAGACAATATGGGCAGACTTCCGGCTGGCTTTCACCGGGTTGCCAACGATTGCCGCTCCACTTGGATGTGAAAGCCTTATCCAGTAGCCCGTTAAAGCGTTGCCACGCGGCGCGAACCCGTCCAGATTGGCGCGCGACCGTTGGATTTCTCGCAGGATGGAATGTTCAGACGATGCTCCGCCGATCTGCTGAACCATCACGGCATGATGCGCTGTCACTCCATCGCGAACAACTTGCAGATCGCGTGGACATAGTGCTCCATTTCGCCCGGAACCAGCGAGTAGTAGATCGCCTTACCCTCGCGCCGCGGCTCCACCAGCCCCTCCATGCGCAGACGCGCGAGCTGCTGGCTCACCGCGGCCTGACGGGTGTCCAGCAGTTGCTCCAGCTCGGTTACGGATTTCTCGCCCGTCGCCAGATGGCACAGGATCATCAGCCGCCCCTCATGCCCGAAGGCCTTCAGCAGCGCGGCCGCGAATTGCGCGCGCGGCGCAAGTTTCGACGGGTCCATTCCCTGCGGCGCGTCGGTCCTGCTCGTCACGATACCCAACTTTTGCCTGAAATCCCGCGGCTTTCGCATCGCGCCGCGTCTATCTTGTGGAAGTAGTGCCCATGCCGTCAGGGACAAGCTGTTCGCCCACCGTATCCGCCATGCGAGACGAGGCGTTTCGCCTCTTTGAAGCGGGCGTCATCGCCGCGGACCCGGAATCCGCTGTTCTGAAAGCGCTTCCTGATCGCAGGCCTGATCTGATCGTGGCCTTGGGCAAGGCGGCGCCGGGCATGATCCGTGCTGCCGTCGCGCGTTTCGGACCGGTTCCGGCGATTGTGATCACACATCGCGAGAATGCGGAGGCCAGCCTGCCGCCGGGCGTTCGCCTGTTCCTCGCCGGGCATCCCGTGCCCGATGAGGCCGGCCTTGCGGCGGGGAAGGCGGTGCTGGAGGCGGTGTCCGCGCTTGCTGCCGGGCAGAACCTGCTCGTGCTGGTGTCGGGGGGCGGATCGGCTCTGCTGCCCGCGCCGCCTGAAGGTGTGACGCTGGCCGACAAGCGCAAGCTGAACAGCCTGTTGCTGGCCTCTGGTGCGGATATCGGCGAGATGAACCTCATCCGTCAGCAGGTCAGCCTGCTGAAGGGCGGCGGTCTGGCGCGGGCCGCAGCCCCTGCCGATGTCGTGGCGCTGATTCTGTCCGACGTGGTTGGCGATGATCTTTCCGTGATCGCCTCCGGGCCGACCGCAGCGCCTGTCGGCACACGGTCGGAGGCGCGGCAGCGGCTCCGGGCGCGCGGTCTCTGGCCGGACCTTCCGGTCGCGATCCGGGCCTGTCTGGAAAGGGAGGATCAGCCGATTGCGGTGCCTTCCAACCATGTGGACAACCGTCTGGTCGGCTCGAACACCCTCTCGCGGGAGGCCATGGCCCGCGCCGCCCCCAAGGCGGTCTTGTCACGGGAGCCGCTGACCGGCGATGTCTCGGAGGCAGCCGCCCGCATTATGGCCGAGGCGGACGGGTCCGGCGTCTGGCTCTGGGGGGGCGAGACGACGGTGCGGATCCGGGGTGCGGGCAAGGGCGGGCGCAATCAGGAGCTGGCACTTCGTGTCGCGCTTCTGGCGGAGCAGGCGGGCTGGACGGACGACTGGGTATTCCTCTCCGCCGGCACCGACGGCCGCGATGGGCCGACGGAGGCAGCGGGCGGGCTGGTCGATCGTGAGAGCCTCGCCCGGATGCGTGCCGCCGGGATCGACCCGGAGGAGGCGCTGGCCCGGAATGACAGCAATCCTGCCCTCGCCGCATCCGGCGATCTTGTGATCACAGGTGCGACCGGGACGAATGTCGCCGATCTTCAGGTGATGATCCGCGCCTGACCTGCCTCAGACCAGATTGCCGAAATGGCCCGCATGAAAGACCAGCGGCGCGCCGTCGTCATAGGCTGCGCGCTCCACCTCTCCGACGATGATGATGTGATCGCCGCCTTCGTGCATCGCGTGCTGCCGGCATTCGAAACGCGCGAGACAGCCCTCGATCAGCGGTATGCCGGTTTCGGAGTTCGTCACCGGCACCCCCGTGAAATCGGTGCCCTGCTTGGTGAAATGGCGTGCAATGTCGTTCTGCCCGGCCGCGAGGATATGGATCGCGAACCGCTCGGCGCCGACGAAAGCCTCGAACCGGCTGGACATGCGGGCGGGCGACCAGAGCACCAGCGGCGGGTTGAGCGAAACCGCGGCGAAGCTGTTGGCGGTGATGGCAACCGGGCCCGCCGCCGTATTCGTGGTCACCACCGTCACGCCGGTCGCAAATCTGCCGAGGGCATCCCGGAAGTCGCGTTCGTGATCACGGTCGGGGGTGAAGATCGGCATGGCAGGTTCCTCTGGTCATCCTAACCCCCGTCACAAAGCACGTCCCCCGCGACGATGCCACCCCTCAGACGGGCCCCGAAAGAGGAAACTGCCGGATGAGGCGAAAGCGTCCATCCTCCCCCTCGCCGCAGAGCGACAGGCGGTCGAAGCAGAACGGTTTCGGCAGCAGCGGCATGACGAGCGGCTCCAGCACCGCCTGCACCTGATCGCAGAGATCCTCCGGCAGGCTGCCGGTCAGGTGCAGACGGAAGCCGTCGTCTTCGCCCGGCGAGGCGAAAGGGTAGCCCCACTGGCCCAGCAGCGACCGTTGCGAACCCGAAAGCCGGAGCGCATGGCGGCGAATCATGTCGTCAACCGACAGCGGCGCGCGGAAGTGGTCCACCTCCCGCGCGATCCGGGCGGCGAGCAGATCGAGCGCGATCTCCTCCCGCGCAGGGGCGAGGGCGAACATGCCGTTCATACGCACCAGACCGAGGTTGGACACCTCCACCGCAGCGAGCCTTGCGGCCAGCGCATCCAGCGCGGCGATCAGCGTGGAGATCTGCACCCCGTCGATGAGCCGGAATGGCGCCTTGATACGGCCGTGCAGCCCGTAATTGCCCAGCGCCTCTCCCGGCTCCGAAAGCGAGGGCGGCAATCCCGGCACGGCCAAAGGCGGCAGCGCCATGGCCTCGACCGGATCCCAACCCGACCAGGCCGTTCCGAAATCCGCCAGCGCACCCCTGCCTGGCAGGTAAAAGATGGCAAGCTTTCTGTAATCACTCATCGTTCCAACCTCCTGCGGCACCCCTGTCGGGGGCCGCGCCTCCCCTGTCTGAAAGTATAGGTTGCCTTGGAATCGCTTCCCGTCGATCAAGGGCGGTTGGAGTGGTTTTCGATCCGGCTTTCGGACGAATGCGACATTTTGCGTCGCCTTCGCCCGATGTTTCCGCATTCGTTGAAGCTGGACAACCTAAGGTTGTTTCCGAAGCTGTCCGATCCGGTTCGCCTGTACGAGCCCGTGGATGTAGCAAAGCTTTTCGATCACCTTGGGGCTGAGCACGAAAGGATAGAGATCGGGCTGCCCCATTGCGCGGTTAAGGCTGTTGACAGCGAATGTCAGGGGCAGCCACGCATCGATCAACGGTGCGAACCGCCAGGCTCGGTGGGGATCCACATCGACCGAGACCTCCGCATCAGGATCTCCGGTCACAGCCGCGTTTACCGTGATGCCGAAGGCGCGCGCCATCTCCAGCGTGTCGATGATATGGAGGTAATGCGCCCAGGTCTCCGCCCAATCCTCCCACGGATGCATCGTGGCATAGGCGGAGATGTAGTTCTCCTGCCAGTCGGGCGGCGCGCCGTTCTGGTAGTGACGGTCCAGCGCTTCCTGATAGCTCTCCCGCTCATCTCCGAAGAGTGCGCGGAAATCCTCCAGATGCCCGCCATCGCGCACAAGGATGTCCCAGTAGTAATGGCCCACCTCATGGCGGAAATGGCCAAGAAGCGTGCGGTAGGGCTCGTGCAGTTCCTCCTGCATCTTCGCGCGGAACGCGTCGTCGGCTTCGTTCAGCGAGAGGGTGATGACGCCATTGTCGTGGCCCGTGACCACCTTTTCCCCGCTTTCGGGATCATCGGCGAGGAAATCGAAGACGAGCGGCTCCGCCGCGCCGCTGGAGGCCGTGGGCGCGGGAAGGCCGAGCTTGATGATCGTGTAGAACAGCCGCCGCTTCGCCTGCTCCATCTTCTGCCAGAGCGCATGGTTTTCCGGTGAGGAGATATCCGGGATCGTCCGGTTGTGCTGGCAGGCGAAGCACAGCGTATCCTGACTGTCGGTGGTGACCATCCAGTTGCAGGCGCTCTGCTCCCAGTTGGCGCAGAAGCGATAGAGCGTGCCGGGATTGGCCATCGCGGTCCAGTTCGGACCGTCGGGCGCGACGGACGACATCTCCCCCTGATCGGGAAGGTAGCCGAGTGTCATGCCGCATTTCACGCAGGCGGTGTTCTCGAAATAGACGACCTGCTGACAGTTCTGGCAGTGGAAGAGCTTCATGGGGGCCTCCGGGGCGCGTTCCAGCCTCGCGCAACGCGACAGGCCGAAGGCGGTTCCATTTGTCGCACCCGTGTTCGTCGGGCGTATTCGCCGGACGTGTTCATTGGCGGGGCGCGTCATCTGCCGGTGTCCGGGCGCCTGTCGGGCCTCTGGGAGCGCCGCGGCGAAAAGACGGCATCGGCAGAACGGAGAGGGCGCGCGGCCTCCGGCGGCGCGGGGGACGCCCCCCGCGGCCCCCGGCCTTGCCCGTGCGCCCATGCTACCGCGCCGTGTTCCTCAGGGCCGTTCCTCAGGGCCGTGCCGCGGGCGGGGCGACCCCCGGGGTCACAGAAGCCGGATCCCCGGCTTCCGCCAGCCCTGTGCCGGAACGATCATCAGCTCCGTCAGGGCCCAGACGAGCGCATCAAGCCGGTCGGGGCTGCCGCGCCCCTCATATCCTTGCGCGGTCATGCGGCACATCTGATCCTCCAGCCGGTCGAGACCGGGCATGTGGCGCACGCGGCCCTGCTCGTAGAGCGCGGCCACCGGCTCGGCCCGGGCGGCCTTGCCGCGGGAGGCGCGGACGGCGCGGAACGGCACCAGCGGGTCGATGGAGCGCAGCAGGCTCTCCACCAGATCGCCGCCCTGGTTGACCTCCGCCACCACCCGTTCCGCGCCGTGCCGCTCCGCCGCGGCGAGCGCCGCCCGCGCCCACCGGTCGGGGGAGGCGGCGGAGACGGAGGCGTCCTCTATCACTACCGCCCGCCAGTCCTGCGGCGGACCTTCGGCGACCACCCCGGCCACCACGATGCCGCAGTCGTCCGAGCCGCCGTGGCCCGTCACCGGCGGATCGACGGCCACCACGACGCGGGTGAGGGCGGGAAGCTCCCGCAGCCGCGCCCGGTCCAGCGTGATCGCCGTCCAGAGCGCGCCGTCCGCCTCATCGACAAGGAGGCCGTCCAGCTCCTGCCGCCCGAGGCGCGTGCCGGCGTATCGCGCGCGGACCTCGCTGAGGAAGGAGGCCGCCAGATGCGCGCGATTGGCCTCCGTCGGCGCATGGGTGACGGTGGTGGAGCCGTTGCGCAGGATGTCGCGCAGCACGCCCACGTTGCGGGGTGTGGTGGTGACGACCTGCCGCGGCTGATCGCCGAGCCGGAGGCCGAACTGGAGCATGTCCCAGGTGTCGGAGGCCTTCTTCCACTTCGCCAGCTCATCGACCCAGGCGCAGTCGAACTGCGGGCCGCGCAGGCTTTCCGGGTCATGGGCGGAGAAGATCTGCGCCACGGCCCCGTTGGGCCAGACGAGCCGCCGCCGCGTCGCCTCCCAGACCGGCATCCGGTCGGGGGGAGAGCAGGCGAGGATGCCGCTCTCGCCGAACACCATCACCTCGCGCACCTGTTCAAGCGTCTCTCCCACCAGCGCCACCCGCCGCGACCGGCCGGGATGGAGGGGGCGCGCCCCCTCCACCTCCGACCTGACCCATTCGGCGCCGGCACGCGTCTTGCCCGCGCCGCGGCCCCCCATGATGACCCAGGTCTTCCAGTCGCCCTCGGGCGGAAGCTGATGCGGCAGCGCCCAGATCTCGAAAAGCCAGGGCAGCGCCGCCAGTGCATTGGGCGAAAGCCCCTCCATGAAGGCCTCAACCGTCTCCGGCGTCGCGGAGGCGAGCCAGCCTGCGGCCGATCTCATCCCGTGCCGCATCGAGGTCGAGTGCGCCTCCTCCGGTCCCGCCGGTTTCCTGCCTGCGAAGTTTGTCAATCTTTTCCCTTTCCGTGATGACCGCGAGAACGATCTTGCCGAGTTCGCGGACGTAGGAGTTCGCCTCCTTCACGCGCCCGTCCTCCCGCGCCTCGCGCATGGTTTCGGTGAAGACCTCGATTGCCGTGTCGTAGAGTTCCATCACCTCCGAGAGCACATCCCTCGGCGGCGTTTCGTCTGTCGTCAGGTCTGCCATATGCTGCGCCCCGTGCCCCTCAAGCCCCCGCCCGAGCGAATTGGAAAAAGCGGCTCGGGTCGCCCCGGCCGCCTGCACAATTCTCCAGCATGTCTGCGACCATGCCTTGCAGCGGCCGCAAAGTCAAGATTAATGCATTGTTAATAAACAATATTCCATTAAACCGTCGTACGCTGCGGCGATGCGCCCACGGTATTGACGCCACGTCAACCGTTGCAGGGGTGCATATTCTGGCAGGGCCATAATGCGAAACGCTTGCGAGACAACCGTGTCACGTGCTTTTGTTCGCTACCCGGACCGGGGAGAAGAGGGCCGGGATCAAGGGAGGATAAAACTTGGATCGTCGTTCGTTCATCCGCCGGGCTGGCGTAGCCGGGACGGGTGCTGCACTTCTTGCCGCGCCCGCCATTGCCCAGACCGCACCCCGTATCAACTGGCGCCTGACGTCGGCTTTCCCCAAAAGCCTCGACACGATCTTTGGTGCCGCCACCAACATCGCCCAGCATGTCTCGGATGCCACGGACGGGCAGTTCACCATTCAGGTCTTTGCCGCGGGTGAAATCGTGCCGGGCCTTCAGGCCGCCGATGCGGTGGGCGCGGGCACGGTCGAGATGGCGCATACCTGCTCCTACTACTCGGTCGGCAAGGATCCGACCTTCGCGCTCGGCACGGCGATGCCTTTCGGGCTGAACGCCCGGATGACCAATGCCTGGCTCTATGAGGCGGGCGGCACCGATCTGCTGAACGAGTTCTACGCCCTCCACAACATCTACGCGCTGCCCGCGGGCAACACCGGCACCCAGATGGGCGGCTGGTTCCGCAAGGAGATCAAGACGCTTGCCGATCTCGACGGGCTGAAGATGCGCATCGCGGGCATCGCCGGGCAGATCATGTCGCGCCTCGGCGTGGTGCCGCAGCAGATCGCGGGGGGCGACATCTATCCGTCGCTGGAAAAGGGCACCATCGACGCGGCGGAATGGGTCGGCCCCTATGACGACCAGAAGCTCGGCTTCCAGAAGGTCGCGAAATACTATTACTATCCCGGTTTCTGGGAAGGCGGGCCGGTGGTTCATGCCTTCATGAACAAGCAGAAATGGGAAGAACTGCCCGAGCCCTATCAGGGCGTGCTCACCGATGCCTGCGCTTTCGCCAACACGCAGATGCTCGCCCGCTACGACATGCTGAACCCCACGGCGATCAAGCAGCTTGTTGCCGACGGCGCCGTGCTGCGGCCCTTCAGCCAGGAAATCATGGCCGCTGCCTTCGACGCGGCCAATGCGCTCTATGACGAGATCGGCGCGAAGAACGAGCACTTCAAGAAGGTGCACGATTCCCAGGCCGCCTTCCGCAAGGAGTCGTATCTGTGGATGCAGGTGGCTGAATACACCTACGACACGTTCATGATGACGCTGCAACGGGCGGGCAAGCTCGGCTGACAGGCAACATGGAATGGCCGGGCACAGTCCCGGCCGTTTGCTTTGCGACCCGGCCAGCGCGCGGGTCAGGAGGTTCCAGTGAAAGCTCTGCTCGCCCTGAGCGGTCTCATTGACCGCATCAACGAGTTCTTTGGCAGGATCGGCGAATATCTCGTCCTTCTCTGCGCCCTTGTCAGCGCGTTCAATGCGCTCATCCGCTACACATTCCACATCAGCTCGAACGGCTGGCTGGAGATCCAGTGGTACATGTTCGCCTTCATCGTGCTTCTGGGCGCGTCCTATACGCTGAAGAAGAACGAGCATGTCCGGGTGGACCTGATCTATGGCGCGATTTCCGACAGGGCGCGGCTCTGGGTCGATCTGTTCGGGATCATCGTGTTCCTGCTGCCGTTCTCCATCTACTGCGCCTGGCTCAACTGGCCAGTCTTCGTGCTGTCGTGGCAGCAGGGAGAGGTGTCGCAGAACGCGGGAGGGCTGATCCGCTGGCCGGTGAAGCTCATGCTGACGGCCGGGTTCGCGTTGCTGGCGCTTCAGGGCATCTCCGAACTCATCAAGCGCATCGCGGCGCTCCGGGGGATGATCACCCTGGAGACCAAATACGAAAAGCCTCTCCAGTAGGACCGACAGGACAGACGCATGTTTCACTATGGCCCCATGCCGCCGCTGATGTTCCTGTGCATGATCATCTTCATGCTCTACGGGTTTCCGGTGGCTTTCTCGCTCGGCGCAGCCGGGCTGTTCTTCGGCGCGCTCGGCATTCTGACGGGTCACTTCGACCCGGCCTTCCTGTCGGCGCTGCCCTATCGTTTCTTCGGCATCGTCTCCAATGACCTCCTGCTGGCGATCCCTTTCTTCACCCTGATGGGCGCGATCCTCGAACGCTGTGGTCTGGCCGAGGATCTGCTGGAGGGGACGGGCAAGCTCTTCGGCGGCGTGCCGGGCGGCCTTGCCGTGGCCGTGGTGCTGGTGGGGGCGGTGCTCGCCGCCATCACCGGCACGGTGGCGGCCTCGGTCATCACCATGGGCCTGATCTCGCTCCCCGTGATGCTGCGCTACGGCTACAACCCGCGGCTCGCCACGGGGGTGATCGCGGCGTCAGGGACACTGGCGCAGCTCATCCCGCCCTCGCTGGTGCTGGTCGTGCTGGCCGACCAGCTCGGCAAGTCGGTGGGCGATCTCTACATCGGGGCGATGGGTCCGGCGGCGGTGCAGGTGTTCATCTTCCTGTGCTTCATCGGCCTTGTCGCCATCTTCCGCCCGCACTGGGTGCCGCCCCTGCCGAAGGAGGTGCGCGGCGACCTGGATCTCGCGCTCGTCTGGAAGGTGGTCAAGGGCATCGTTCCCTCCATCGTGCTGATCTTCCTCGTGCTCGGCACCATCTTCCTCGGCCTTGCCACGCCGACGGAGGCCGGGGCGCTCGGCGTTGTCGGCGGGCTGATCCTTGCCGCCGCCCATCGGCGGCTGACATGGAACCTGCTGCGGCAGGCCATCGGCGCCACGGCGCAGCTGACCTCCATGGTGGTGTTCATCCTCATCGGCGCGACGGTGTTCACGCTGGTCTTCCAGGGGATGGACGGTGCGCTGTGGATCGAGCATCTGCTGACCTCGCTGCCGGGCGGGCCGATCGGCTTCCTGCTGTTCGTCAACGTGTTCATCTTCTTCCTGGCCTTCTTTCTCGACTTCTTCGAGATCGCCTTCATCGTGGTGCCGATGCTCGCCCCGGTGGCCCATTCGCTGGGAATCGACCTTGTGTGGTTCGGCGTGCTGCTCTGCATCAACCTGCAGACCTCCTTCATGCACCCGCCCTTCGGATTTGCGCTGTTCTACCTGCGCTCCGTGGCGCCCCGGACCGTCAAGACGACGGATATCTACATGGGTGCGATCCCGTGGCTCATCATGCAGCTTCTGCTGGTGGCCATCGTGATCTTCTGGCCCGAGCTGGTCACGGGTCTGCTGCCCGGCCAGAACAATGTCGATCTGGATACGATCCGCATCGAACTTCCCACCGGCGAAGGTCTCGGCGGCGGCGGCATCCCCGGCCTTGGTGGAGACAGCGGTATTCCGGGCCTTGGCGGCTCCACGGAACCGCCGGGCATTCCCGGACTGACGGGGCCGGGCGGCAACTGATCTTCCCGGCAGACGGAAAGCCCGCGCCCCTTGCGCGGGCTTTTTCCACTCGCGGGGCGTCTGCGCCTTGGGGCCGCGGGCAGGATGCTCTTAAAAAAGGGGGATAGCCCGGAAATGTCCCGCCTTTCTCCCGCGGTTTGACTTCTTCAAGGGATGCTGCCGATGCCCACTCTTCCCTACGTCCTGCCGATCCTGCTTCTGATCGTCTCGAACGCCTTCATGACCTTCGCGTGGTATGGGCATCTCAAAAGCCCCGCCACCCCGCTCTGGATCGCGGTGCTCTCCTCGTGGGGCATCGCCTTCTTTGAATACTGGTTCGCCGTGCCCGCCAACCGGATCGGCCATCAGGTCTATTCCGCCGCCCAGCTCAAGACGATTCAGGAAGTCATCACCCTCATCGTCTTCAGCGGCTTTTCCGTGCTCTACCTTAAGGAATCGCTGAACTGGAACCATGCGATCGGCTTTGCGCTGATCGTGACGGGTGCGGCCTTCGTCTTTCGCGGCTAGTCGGCCACCCTCGGTCAACGCAGAAGCCGGAGGGGCGCCCGTCATTCCTCCTCCCCCGGTGACGCCGGGGGTCGCGGGGGGCGTCCCCCGCGCCTGCGACCCCGTCGCAGGCCCCGTCACGGGCGCTGTCACAGGCCCCCTTGCAGACCCCCGCGCACGCGCTGTCGCAGGCGATTCCGCCTGAGACAGCGCGTGTTGCATCCGGCGGCGGACGCAACGCGCGGTCGGTTAGCGGGATCGCAGAACTTCCCGGTCATCTTGCCTTCAACAAGACGCGGTTCGTGAAGGGAGTGGCCGGCATGATGTTCGATTTCCTGCGGCGCGGGGCAGAAGCCCCGCAGGAACAGAAGGCCTCGGCCGCCGGCCGGTTGATGGCGCGCAGCCCGATGGGCAGTATCGCGGGCGGGCAGGTCGCCTGGACCCCGCGGGATACCGGCTCGCTGACCCGCGCGGGGTTCCTCGGCAATCCCGTCTGCTTCCGCGCGGTCAAGCTCATCGCGGAATCCGCCGCAGCGCTGCCGCTCGTCCTTCAGGATGCGGAGCGGCGCTACGATTGCCATCCGGTGCTCGACCTCATCCGCCGGCCGAACGGCGGGCAGGGCCGGGCGGAGCTGTTCGAGGCGCTCTTCGGTCAGATCCTGCTGACCGGCGACGGCTATGTGGAGGCTGTCTCCGGCTCCGCGCGCATCCCGGTGGAGCTTCATGTGCTCCGCTCCGACCGGATGGTGCTGGTGCCGGGGCGGGACGGCTGGCCCGTCGCCTATGACTACACCGCGGGCGGCGCCAAGCTGCGCTTCGATATGACCGGCGAGACGCAGCCCATCTGCCATATCCGCGCGTTTCACCCGCAGGACGACCATTACGGCTTTTCGCCGCTGCAGGCCGCCGCGACCGCGCTCGATGTGCATTCGAGCGCCTCCCGCTGGTCCAAGGCGCTGCTCGACAACGCCGCGCGCCCCTCCGGCGCCATCGTTTACAAGGGCGCAGACGGGCAGGCGGCGCTGACGCCCGATCAGTATGACCGGCTCGTCACCGAGATGGAGATGCACCATCAGGGCGCGCGCAATGCCGGGCGGCCCATGCTGCTGGAGGGGGGGCTGGACTGGAAGCCGATGGGCTTCAGCCCGTCCGACATGGAGTTCCACCAGACCAAGGAGGCCGCCGCGCGGGAGATCGCCACCGCCTTTGGCGTGCCGCCCATGCTGCTCGGCATCCGGGGGGACGCGACCTACGCGAATTATCAGGAGGCCAACCGCGCCTTCTTCCGCCTGACGGTGCTGCCGCTGGTGACGAAGGTGACCGCCGCCGTCTCCTTCTGGCTGTCCGATTTCACCGGCGAGGCGGTGGAGCTGCGCCCCGATCTGGATCAGGTGCCCGCCCTGGCCGACGAACGCGACCAGCAATGGAAGCGCGTCGGCGAGGCGGCTTTCCTGACGGATGTGGAAAAGCGCGCGCTCCTCGGCCTGCCGCGTCTGGCGGACTGAGGCCGTGACGCGGCCGAAAGGCGGATCGCGCTTCCTCTACGACAGTTTCGACGCTGCCGCCCTCAGGATCGAGGCGAACGAGCGCGTCGCGGAGGAGCGGTGGAGCGCGCTCGAATACCGGCTGGGCCAGATCGAAACGGCGCTGGAGCGGCTGGAGAAGCGCATGTGGGTCGGGGTCTACGGGATCGCGGCCTTCATGCTGGCGAAAGGGGCGGAGGCGCTGGTCGCCGCCGCCATGCGATGAGGGGATCAGGAATGCAGGCGGAAGGGGAACTCGAACGCAAGTTCGCGGTGCCGGGCGCGCTGACGGTGACCGACGGCACGAGGATCGAGGGTTACGCCTCCGTCTTCGGTGTCCGCGACCGGGGCGGAGACGTGGTGATGCCGGGGGCCTATGGCGCGTCGCTCGCCCGGATGGCAGCGGCGGGGCGGCGGGTGAAGCTCTTGTGGCAGCACGACGCCGCCCAGCCCATCGGCGTCTGGGACGAGATCGTCGAGGACGCCCACGGTCTCCGCGTCAAGGGCCGGTTGCTGACCGAGGTCGGCCGGGGCCGCGAGGCGGCGGCGCTGCTGGAGGCGGGGGCCATCGACGGCCTCTCCATCGGCTACCGCACGCTCCGCAGCGATCGCGGGCCGGAGGGGGAGCGCCGGCTCCACGCGCTCGATCTGTGGGAGGTGTCGCTCGTCACCTTCCCGATGCTGCCGGAGGCGCGGGTCGCCCAGAAGGCGGCGGAGACGGACATGGCATCGCTTTTCACGCGCATGACCGGAGAGATGCGCGCCGCCCGCACGCGGCTCGCCAGCAGCGGAACGACCATCACCAGGAGGAACGAATGACACAGATCACGCCGGGGCCGCTCGATACGGCCATCACCGGCTTCATGAGTGAATTCAAGGACTTTCAGGGCGACATCGCCAAGGCTTTGCAACAACAGGAAGAGCGTCTGAACATGCTGGATCGCAAATCTCTCACCGCCCGTCGTCCCGCCCTTTCCGGCGCGGAGGAGGCAGGCGCCCCCCATCTGAAGGCGTTCGACGCCTATCTGCGCACCGGTGATGATGCGGGCCTGCGCGGGCTGGTGCTGGAGGGCAAGGGCCTCAACACGCAGGTCAACGGCGAGGGCGGCTTCCTGGTGGACGGCCAGACCGCGGACCGGATTCGCGCCACGCTGGGCGGCACCGCCTCCCTTCGTGCGGTCGCGACGGTGGTGAATGTCGAGGCGGGCTCCTTCGATGTGCTCGTCGATCAGTCCGACATCGGCTCCGGCTGGATGGCGGAGACGGAGATGATGGAGGACGCCCATACCCCGCAGATCGAGCGCATCTCCATCCGCCTGCATGAGCTTTCGGCCATGCCCAAGGCCTCGCAGCGGCTGCTGGACGACAGCGCTTTCGATATCGAGGGCTGGCTGGCCGAACGCATCGCCGACCGTTTCGCGCGGGCGGAGGCGCAGGCCTTCATCTCCGGCGATGGGGAGCAGAAGCCGAAGGGGATCCTCGCCCATCCGACGGTTCCCGCCGATGCGTGGGACTGGGGCCGGATCGGCTATGTGCCGACCGGGGCCGCGGGTGACTTCGCCGATGTGAACCCGGCGGATGCGATCGTGGACCTCGTCTATGCGCTTTCCGCCCGCTACCGCGCGAACGCGACCTTCGTGATGAACTCCAAGACCGCCGGTGCCGTGCGCAAGATGAAGGATACGGATGGCCGCTTCCTGTGGTCGGACGGGCTGGCGGCGGCGGAGCCTGCGCGGCTCATGGGCTATCCTGTGCTGATCGCGGAGGACATGCCCGACATCGGCCCCGGCGCCACGGCCATCGCCTTCGGGGATTTCCACGCGGGCTACACCATTGCGGAACGGCCCGACCTGCGGGTGCTGCGCGATCCGTTCTCGGCCAAGCCGCATGTGCTGTTCTACGCCTCCAAGCGCGTCGGCGGTGACGTGAGCGACTTCGACGCGATTAAGCTGCTGAAGTTCGCGACCCAGTAACGGAAACAGCCATCGCGGGCGGCTTTTGGGCGGCCCGTGACTCCCGCGCCTTCGGGCGCGGGCGAACGGACGCGCGCCGGGGATCCCGTCGTCCAGTCTCCTCCTCCGCCCGGGCGGACGGGAGGCGCGCGTCCGGCACGCCGGAGGAGGGCGGCGGCGGCAAGCTGCAACCGGCGGCGGACCAGCGCGGAGAAGGAACACGGACATGCGGAAATCGGGGGACAAGCGATGATGTTGACGGAACGCGCGGCGGTGCCAGCCTCCGCCCTGCCGGTAGGCGCGCTGATCGACCACCTGCGCCTTGGCACCGGCTTCGAGGAGGAAGCGCGGAGCGATGCGTTGGCGGAGGGGTATCTGCGCCGCGCCATCGCGGCGGTGGAGCGGCGGACGGGCAAGGCGCTGCTGACGCGGGAATTCGCGCTCACGCTCTCCCGCTGGCGCGACGCGGCGGCGGAGCCGTTGCCGCTCGCCCCCGTGGGCCGGGTGATCTCCGTCACGATGACGGACCGGACGGGGCGGGAGAGCGCGGTGGCGGAGAGCCGCTGGCGGCTGATCCGCGATCTCCAGCGTCCGCGCCTTGCGGCAACCGGGGCGGCCTTGCCTGCCGTGCCCCCGGGCGGCGGCGTGGAGGTGGTGTTCGAGGCCGGCTTCGGCGGCTGGGCGCAGGTGCCCGGCGATCTGGCGCAGGCGGTGCTGCTGCTCGCCGCCCAGTATCATGAACTGCGGGAGGAGCGGGAGACCGGCCGCCCGATGCCCTTCGGGGTGGAGGCGCTGCTCCAGCCCTGGCGCACCGTGCGTCTGCTGGGGGGGGCGCGATGAGGCGGCTTACCCGGTGTCTGGACCTTGAGGGGGAGGAGCGCCTGGCCGACGGCGCGGGCGGATATGCGAGCCGCTGGCACAGGCTGGGCCGCGTCTGGGCGGAGGTGAAACCCGGCGCGGGCCGCGAGGCGGGGGCGGAGTTCCTGACCATCGCCACGGTGCCCTATCGCGTCACCGTCCGCGCCGCGCCTCCCGGCGATCCGCGCCGCCCGCTTGCGGGGCAGCGCTTCCGGGCGGGAAGCCGCGCGCTCCGCATCCTCGCCGTGGCCGAGGCGGATCGGGCGGGGCTCTACCTCACCTGTCACTGCCATGAGGAGGTGCCGTCATGAGCTATGGAACCGCAGGCGCGTTGCAGGCGGCGATCTGGGAGCGGCTGGCGGGCGATGCGGCCCTCTCGGCGCTGATCGGCGGGGCCGTGCATGATGCGCTGCCCCCCGGCCCGCTGCCGGAGACCTACGTGGCCCTCGGCCCGGAAGAGGTGCGCGACCGCTCCGATCAGACCCACCGGGGCGCCGAGCATGACGTGACGTTGAGCGTGGTGACGGCGCGGGCCGGTCTGGGCCGCGCGAAGGAGATCGCCGCGTGCGTGTCGGACGCGCTGCTGGCGACACCGCTCACCCTCGCACGCGGGCAGGTCGTTGGGCTGTGGTTCCTCCGCGCCCGCGCCCGCCGGATCGACAATGGCGCGGGGCGGCGGGTGGACCTGACCTTTCGCGCGCTGGTGGAGGACACCGGCTGAGGCACGGGCGGGGGGAATGCGGGGTTGGATGGGTGGGCGCGGTCGGCGCGCGGGTCGGAAGGACTGCTCCCGACGGCGGGTGGTCTGCCGGTTGAGGCACGGGCGGGGTCGAAATGCTGGGCAGGGTTGGAGTGCGGGGCGATTTGAAGCGTGGGGCGCGGGCCGCGTGCAGGGCGGGAGGTCTGATCCTGATGGCGGGTCGTCCGCCAGCTGGCGCTTCCCGCATTCGCACCGACAACCACGCGGGGCGCGGGTGGAGATCTGATGTTCCGCACGCTCTTGGAGGACACCGGCACCCGAGGCGCAGGCCGGGGCCGGGGGCCGGAGTCGGGGGCTGGCGGGAGGTCTGCTCCTGATGGCGGGTCGTCCGTCAACGGCACGCGGAGGCCCTGCACAGGTGAGCGGCCCGCTTTCCGCATACGCCCGCGGGTTCCGCGCTGATCGCGCCCCCCGGATGGGTGTTTCGAACAGCCTGAAACAATTCGCGCCGCCGGGCGGACCGGCGGAGTGACGAGACGCGCCCTCTGGCGGCGCAGGACAAGGGAGATGACCGATGGCGGCACAGAACGGCAGGGATCTGCTCATCAAGATCAACGTGGCGGGGGCGTATCAGACCCTTGCGGGGCTTCGGGCGACCCGCATCGCCTTCAATGCGGAGACGGTGGATGTCACCAGCCTCGAAAGTTCGGGCGGCTGGCGGGAGCTGCTGGCGGGGGCGGGGGTGCGCTCGGCCAGTGTCTCCGGCTCCGGGGTGTTCCGGGACACGGCGGCGGATGAACGCGCCCGCGCGCTGTTCTTCTCGGGCGAGATCCCCCGCATCCAGGTGGTGATCCCCAGTTTCGGCGTGGTGGAGGGGGCGTTCCAGATAACCGCGCTGGAATATTCCGGCAGCCACAACGGCGAGGCGACCTATGAACTCTCGCTCGCCTCGGCGGGTCAGATCGGCTTCACGGCGCTCTGATGGCGAATGCATGGGCGGGAGAGGTCGCGCTGGTCATCGACGGGCGGCGGCATGTGCTGAAACTGACGCTGGGCTCGCTGGCGGAGATGGAGGCCGCGCTGCCGGAGGAGAGCCTCCCCGCCCTTGTCCGCCGGTTCGAGGAGGGGCGCTTCACCACGCGCGACGTGCTCGCGCTGATCGTGGCGGGGCTGCGCGGCGGCGGCTGGCAGGGCACGGCCGCGGAGCTGCGCGGGGCGGAGATCGCGGGCGGTCCCGCGGGGGCGGCGAAGGTCGCGGCGCGGCTGCTGGTCGCAGCCTTTGCTCCCGATGCGTGAGGGGGGCTTCGACTGGGCGGGGTTGCTTCGCGCCGGATTGCGCGCGGGGCTGCTGCCGGCGCAGGTCTGGACGCTCACCCCCTGGGAGCTGGCGCTCGTCACCGGGCGCGGCGGCACTCAGGCGACACTGGGCCGGACGGGGCTGGAGGCGCTGATGCGCGCTTTCCCCGATGACCCCGTGCCCCATGACCGCATGCCTGACGACCATGGGCCTGACGACCGCATGCCCCATGACCACAGGCCCCCTGACCGCATGGATCACGGGCCCACGGATGAACGGATGGAGGGACAGGATGACGGCGATTGATGCGCTGGCCGATGAGATCGCGGCGCTGGAAGTGAGCCTGGGCGGCGCCCGGACGATGGCCGCGGCCTTTGACAGCGAGTTGCAGGGGATGCGGACAAGCCTCGCCGGGACTGCCCGTGAAAGCGCGCGGCTGTCGGACGGCATGGGCCGGGGGCTGCGTCGCGCCTTCGACGGCATCGCGCTGAACGGCGAGAAGCTGTCGGATGCGCTGGAGGGGCTGGGGCGCTCCATGGTGGGCACGGTCTACAACATGGCCATGCAGCCGGTGCAGCGCGCGGCGGGAGACATGCTTTCCGGCGGGATGGAGGCCGCGCTGGCAGCCTTCCTGCCCTTTGCCACGGGCGGCGGTTTCGCGGGCGGCAGGGTCATGCCCTTTGCCCGGGGGGGTGTGGTTTCCGCACCGACGACCTTCCCGATGCGGGGCGGCGCCACCGGCCTGATGGGAGAGGCGGGGCCGGAGGCGATCCTGCCGCTCGCCCGCGGGGCGGATGGCAGTCTCGGCGTGCGTGCGGGCGGCGGGCAGGCGGTCAACGTCACCGTCAATGTCACCACGCCCGATGTGGACGGCTTCCGCCGCAGCCGGAGCCAGATCGCCGCGGAGATGGGGCGCGCCCTCTCCCGCGGGCAACGCAACCGGTAAGGAGGGATCATGGCCTTTCACGAAGTGCTCTACCCCGCGCGGCTGAGCTACGGCTCCACCGGCGGACCGGAGCGGCGGACGGAGATCGTCACGCTCGCCAACGGGTTCGAGGAACGCAACAGCCCCTGGGCGCATTCCCGGAGGCGGTATGATGCAGGCGGCGGCCTGCGGTCGCTTGACGATGTGGCGGTGCTCGTCGCCTTCTTCGAGGCGCGGATGGGGCGTCTGCATGGCTTCCGCTGGAAGGACTGGGCCGATTACAAATCCTGCCCGCCCAGCGCCGCGATCAGCGCCACGGACCAGCAGGTCGGCGTGGGCGACGGTGTGGAACGCTCGTTCCGCCTGACGAAGCGCTATGCCTCCGCCGGGTCGGCCTATCTCCGCCCGATCGCCAAACCCGTCGCGGGCAGCCTCCGCATCGCGCTGGAGGGCGGAGAGGTCACTGCCTGGGAGGCGGACCCGGAAAGCGGTGTCGTGACCTTTGCTACGCCGCCCGCACGCGGGGTGAGTATCACCGCAGGCTACGAGTTCGACGTGCCGGTGCGGTTCGACACCGATCAGATCCGCACCTCCGTCGCGACCTTTCAGGCGGGCGAGGTGCCCGATGTGCCGGTCGTGGAGCTGCGGCTGTGAGGAACGGGAGACCGTTTCACACGCCAGAAGCGGCCGGCGGGCCTCCGCATGGCATCGCCCATGCGGCGGGAGAGCACACCGGCAGCAGGCCCTTGGGCAATGGGCCTTGGTGCGATGGACGCCGATGCAAGGGGAGACCCGATGCAGAGGGCCAGTCACACTCTGGCGCGGGCCGGGCCAGCGGCAGGCCCTTGGGCAATGGACCGCGGTGCGACGGGCGGTCCGATGCGGAGGGTCCGCCGCGCACTGGCGGAGGGAGAGGGGAGAGGACATGAGCAGCACCACACTTCAGGCCCATCTGGAAACCGGGGCGACCACCGTCTGCCGCTGCTGGGCGGTGGAACGGCGGGACGGGGTCCGCATGGGATTCACCGACCACGATACCGACCTGAGCTTCGACGGCATCCTGTTCCACGCCGCGACCGGCATGACCGCCGCGCAGCTTGAGCAGGTGACGGGGTTGGCCGTGGACAACAGCGCCGCCTCCGGCGCACTCACCGCGCAAGGGATCACGGAGGAGGACATTGCCGCAGGCCGCTATGACGGGGCGGAGGTCTGGTCATGGCTGGTCAACTGGGCGGATGTGGGCCAGCGCGCCCTGCGTTTCCGGGGGGAGATCGGGGAGATCCGGCGCGGCGCCGGTGCGTTCGAGGCGGAGTTGCGCGGCCTTGCCGACCGGCTGAACCAGCGGGGCGGGCGGGCAATCCAGCGAGGCTGTACCGCGCGGCTGGGGGATGCGGCCTGTGGCATCGACCTTGCCGATCCGCGCTATGGCTGCGAGGGGGTTGTCCTCTCGGTGACGGGCGGGCGCGTCGTCCAGCTTGGCGATGCGCTGGGCGGCCATCCCGCCCGCTGGTTCGAGCGGGGGAGCCTCACCGTCCTTTCGGGCGCGGCCTCGGGGCTGGTCGGGCTGGTGAAGCTCCAGACGGGCGGGCAGGTCGAGCTCTGGCAGGAGCTGCGCGCGCCGCTTCATCCGGGTGACAGGGTGCGGCTCACGGCGGGCTGTGACAAGCGGCTTCACACCTGCGGCGGAAAATTCGCAAATACGCTGAATTTCCGCGGCTTTCCGCATGTGCCGGGAGAGGACTGGCTCGTCGCCTCTCCCGCGCGGAGGATGGGGCGATGAGGGAGGATGTCGTCGCTGCCGCGCGGCTGTGGCTGGGCACGCCCTATCGCCATCAGGCATCCTGTCGCGGGGCGGGCGCGGATTGCCTCGGCCTGATCCGGGGGGTCTGGCGCGATCTGTGCGGGCCGGAGCCTGAAGCGCCCCCCGCCTATACCCCCGACTGGGGAGAGACGGGGCGGCAGGAGGTGCTCTGGTCCGCCGCCACCCGCCACCTTATTCCGCTTGCCGCCAGCCCGCTTGATGCCAGCCCGCTTGGCAGCGGCCTACTTGCGACGGGCTTACTTGCCACGGGCCTGCCGGAACCGGGCCTGCCGGAACCGGGCCTGCCGGAACCGGGCGACGTGCTGCTTTTCCGTCTGCGTACGGGCGGCATTGCCAAGCATCTGGGCATCGCCGCCGAAACCGGCGCGGCACCCACATTCATCCATGCCTACAGCGGCCATGCCGTCGTCGAAAGCCCGCTCTCCGAGCCCTGGGCGCGGCGCATCGTGGCCCGGTTCGGCTATCCGAAGGGAGCGATCTGATGGCAACCATAATGCTGGGCGCGGTGGGCGCATCGCTGGGCGGCGCGATGGGCGGCACCGTCATGGGGCTGACCGGGGCGGTCGCGGGCCGGGCGCTGGGCGCGACGGTGGGCCGCGTCATCGACCAGCGGCTGCTGGGCGCGGGGTCCGAGACGGTGGAGCACGGCCGCATCGAGCGGTTCCGCGTCACCGGGGCGAGCGAGGGAGCGCCCCTGCCGCTGGTCTTCGGCCGGATGCGGATCGGCGGGCAGGTGATCTGGGCCTCTCCCTTCACCGAACACGCCAGTTCGGCGCGGGGCGGCAAGGGCGGCGCCGGGCCGGAGGTGCGGCAGTATTCCTATACCGTGAGCCTTGCCATCGCGCTCTGCGAAGGGGTCATCACCGACATCGGCCGGATCTGGGCCGACGGGGTGGAGGTCGCGCGGAACAGCGTCACGCTCCGCCTTTACCGCGGCGATGACGCGCAGCTTCCCGACGCGCGCATCGTGGCGGAGGAGGGGGCGGAGAACGCGCCCGCCTATCGCGGCACGGCCTATGTGGTGATCGAGGATCTTGCGCTCGACCGGTTCGGCAACCGGGTGCCGCAATTCAGCTTCGAGGTGATGCGCCCCGCGCAGGGCGTGCCGGAGGCGGAGGGTGGCATCGGCGCGGTCACCCAGGCGGTGGCGCTGATCCCGGGCACCGGGGAATATGCGCTGGCCACCACGCCCGCGGTCTTTTCCGACAGGCTGGGGCGGAACCGGGTCGCGAACGTGAACTCGCCCGCGGGCGTCACGGATTTCAGGGCCTCCCTCGACCAGATGGGGCGGGAGCTGCCGAAGGTCGGCTCCGTGTCGCTGGTCGTCTCCTGGTTCGGGACCGACCTGCGCTGCGGCGATTGCACGATCAGCCCGAAGGTGGAGCAGGTCACGGCGGAGGCGGCGCAGCCCTGGCGGGTGAGCGGCCTTGCCCGCCGCAATGCGGAGGTGGTCGCGATGCGCGAGGGCCGCCCCGTCTATGGCGGCACGCCTTCCGACGGCTCGGTGATCGAGGCGCTGACCGCGCTCGCGCAGGCGGGGAAGCGGGCGGTGTTCTACCCCTTCATCCTCATGGAGCAGCTTCAAGGCAATGCCCGGCCCGACCCATGGGGCGGCGGCGAGCAAGCCGCTCTGCCGTGGCGGGGGCGGATCACGCTGTCGCGCGCGCCGGGAGAGGCCGGCTCGCCCTTCGGCACCCCTGCCGCCACGGCGGAGGTGGCGCGGTTCTTCGGCACCGCGCGGGTGGAGGATTTCACCGCGACCGGCACGACCATCGCCTATACCGGCCCGCCGGAATGGTCCTATCGCCGGTTCATCCTGCATTACGCCCATCTTTGCGCGCTGGCGGGTGGGGTGGATGCGTTCTGCATCGGCTCCGAGATGGTGGGGCTGACAGCCATCCGCGACGCGGCGGGTTTTCCCGCCGTGGCGGAGCTTTGCCGTCTGGCCGCGGATGTCCGCGCGATCCTGCCGGGGGCGAAGATCGGCTATGCGGCGGATTGGAGCGAGTATTTCGGCACGACCGACCCGGAGGGCAACCGCTGGTTCCACCTCGACCCGCTGTGGGCCCACCCGGCGATCGACTTCATCGGGATCGACAACTACATGCCGCTCTCCGACTGGCGCGACGGCAGCGGTCATGCGGATGCGGCGGCGGGAACCATCCATGACCTTGACTACCTGACCGCGAATGTCGCGGGCGGCGAGGGCTACGACTGGTATTACGCGACGCCGGAGGATCGCGCGGCCCAGCGGCGCACCCCCATCACCGACGGTGCGGGGGAGCCGTGGATCTGGCGCTACAAGGACATCCTGAACTGGTGGCGCAATCCGCATCATGACCGGGTGGGCGGTGTCCGGCAGGCAGCGGCAAGCCCGTGGGTGCCGATGTCGAAGCCCATATGGTTCACGGAGATCGGCTGCGCCGCCGTGGACAAGGGCACGAACGAGCCCAACAAGTTCGTCGATCCGAAATCCTCCGAATCCGCGCTGCCGCATTTCTCGACCGGGGCGCGGGACGACCTGATCCAGATGCAGTATCTGCGTGCGCTGGCCCGGTATTGGAGCGATCCGGCAGCCAACCCCGTCTCGCCGCATTACGGCGGGCCGATGGTGGATATGGCGCGGGCGCATGTCTGGGCGTGGGATGCGCGGCCCTGGCCCGCTTTTCCGCAGGCCAGCGATGTCTGGAGCGATGGTGAAAACCACGCCCGCGGCCACTGGATCATCGGGCGGACGGCGGCGCAGCCGCTTGGCGCCGTGGTGGCGGAGATCTGCGCGCGGGCCGGGGTGGGCGATGTGGATGTCGCGCGTCTGCACGGGCTGGTGCGCGGTCTCTCCCTGACGGAGCAGACCGCCCGGGGGGCGTTGCAGGCGCTGATGCTGGCCTATGGCGTGGATGCGGCGGAGCGGGACGGGCGTCTTGTCTTCAGCCGCCGGGGCGCGGAGGCGGTGCGGGTGATCGACGCCGACGCGATCCTTGCGCGCGACGGGGGCGATGTGCAGCAGGAGCGCGCGGGCGCGGGCGAGATCCCGCCCCGCCTCCGCATCGGCCATATCGACGCCGAGGCCGATTACGAGGCGCGGAGCGTGGAGGTCACCCATCCCGGCGAGGAAGGCGATGCCGTTTCGGAAACGGAACTGCCCCTCGCGCTGACGGCGGGAGAGGCGGTGGCGATCGCCGAACGCTGGCTGGCGGAGACGCGGGTGGCGCGGGATACCGCGCGCTTTGCCCTGCCGCCCTCCGCCGGGATCGGTGCGGGGGAGGTGGTGCAGGTGGAGGCAGGCGGCGCGCGGGGTCTTTACCGCATCGACCGGCTGGCAGAGGGACATGGCGCTGAGGTGGAGGCCGTGCGGGTGGAGCCCGCGCTCTATGCCGCCCCGCCGGTGGAGGAGCCGCCCGCGAAGCCCCGGCCCTTCGTGCCGCCCGCGCCCGTGGCCGCGCTGTTTCTGGACCTGCCGCTGCTTTCCGGCGCGGAGGTTCCGCACGCGCCGCATCTTGCCGTCACCGCCAGCCCCTGGCCGGGCGACATTGCGGTGCTGGATGCGCCCATGGACAGCGGCTACCGGCTGAACGGCCATGTGGAGCGCGCGGCGGTAATTGGCGAGACTCTGGAACCGCTCGGCGCGCGCCGTCCGGGGTTGTGGGACAGGGGGCGGCTCCGCGTCCGCATGTCGGGGGCGCTGTCATCGGCGGAGCGGCTCTCCGTGCTGAACGGCGCGAATGCGGCTGCGGTGGGGGATGGCTCGCCCGATGGATGGGAGGTGATCCAGTTCGCCACCGCGAAGCTGACCGCGCCCGACACTTACGAGCTGACCCATCTGCTGCGCGGGCAGGCCGGGACGGAGCGGGAGGGCCATGTCTGGCCTGCGGGAAGCCGGTTCGTGCTGCTTGACCACCGCGTGGGGCAGATCGCGCTCGACCCCGCCCGCCGCGGGATGGAGCGGCATTACCGGATCGGCCCTGCGGGGTTGGCCTATGACGATCCGGCCTTTGTCCATCTCACGGCGGCTTTCCGGGGGGTGGGTCTGCGCCCCTACCGGCCCGTGCATCTGCGGATGCGGCGGGAGGGGGACGACATGGCCTTCCGCTGGATCCGCCGCAGCCGGCTGGACGGCGACGATTGGGAGAGCCGCGACATCCCGCTCGGCGAGACGCGGGAGGCCTATCTCCTCCGGGTCATCGGCCCCTCCGGCGTCCTGCGGGAGGCAGAGACCACCACGCCGGACTGGCGCTACAGCGCCCAGATGCGCGCGGCCGACGGCCCCGCGCTCCGGCTCGAGGTCGCGCAACTGTCCGACCGCTTCGGCCCCGGCCCCTTTGCCAGCCTGACATTCTGACCACCCCTCCTGACCATCCCGCCCTGACATTCTGAACCATGGAGACGATGATGACCGAGACACCGACCCTTCGCCTGCCGCTGATCGCGCCCGGTCAGGCCCAGAAGCATGTCACCGTGAACGAGGCACTGGCCCGGATCGACGCGCTCTGCCAGCTCACACTCCGCTCCATCACGGGGGGTGAGCCGCAGACGCCTGAGGAGGGCGCGGCCTATGGTGTGCCCGCGGGCGCCACCGGCGGCTGGGCGGGCGCGGCGGGGAAGGTCGCGCTCCGGCTGAACGGCGGGTGGGAATTCCTCGCGCCGCGCGCGGGCTGGCGGGCCTTCGTGGCGGATGAGGGGGCGGAGCGGCTGCATGACGGGCAGAGCTGGCGCGCGGGGTTGCTGGCAAGCTCTCCCAACGGCGCGGGGCCCGTGTGGCGGGTCGCGGAGATCGACCATGTCGTCACGCCGGGGGCGAGCAACCTGACGGCCCCGCTGATCCCGAGCCACGCCACCGTCTTCGGCGTGACTGCGCGGGTGGTGGAGCCGCTCACCGGCACGCTTGCCTCCTGGAAACTGGGTGAGTCGGACGGGGCGGATCGTTATGGCTCCGGGCTTGGCACCGGCGCGGGATCCTGGGCGATGGGGCCGACGGAGCCGAAACCCCGCTGGGCGGCAACGCGGCTGCTGCTGAGCGCGACGGGGGGTAATTTTTCCGGCGGAAAGGTGCGTATCGCGGCACATTTTCTGGAATTGACCCTTCCGGCGGCCTGATCCTTCTTTCCGATCTGCCAATCGCGCCCTATGTCGGCTAGACTGAGAAAAACGGAGGGCGTCATGGCGCAGGTGAAAGCAACGGTGGCCGAGGTCGATCCCGTCTGGTCGCGTATTTGCACCGAGGCGCATGAAGCCGTCGAGCGGGAACCCTTGCTCGGCGGTCTGATCCATTCGAGCGTGCTGCACCATGCGTCGCTGGAGCGGGCGCTGGCCTACCGGTTTTCGCTCAAGCTTGCCTCGGGCGAGATGTCGGAGCAGATCCTGCGCGAGATCGCGGATGAGGCCCATGTCGCAGACCCCTCCCTTGCGCAGGCTGCGCGGATCGACGTGGTGGCGGTGTTCGAGCGTGATCCCGCCTGCCACAGTTTTCTTCAGCCGCTGCTGTTCTTCAAGGGCTATCAGGCGTTGCAGGCCTATCGGATCGGCCACTGGCTCTGGCAGCAGGGGCGGCGCGACATGGCCTATTTCGTGCAGACCCGCGTGTCGGAGGTCTTCGGCGTGGACATTCATCCCGCCGCGCGGATCGGGCGGGGCGTGATGATCGACCACGCGCATTCCATCGTGATCGGGGAAACCGCGGTGGTGGGGGACAACGTCTCCATGCTGCATTCGGTCACGCTGGGCGGAACCGGCAAGGCGGACGGCGACCGTCACCCGAAGATCGGCGACGGCGTGCTGATCGGTGCGGGAGCCAAGGTTCTGGGCAATATCCGGGTTGGCAACTGCTCCCGCATCGCCGCGGGCTCGGTGGTTCTGGCCGATGTGCCGCGAAACTCCACCGTGGCGGGCGTGCCGGCGCGGGTGGTCGGGGAGGCAGGGTGTTTGCACCCCTCCATCCTGATGGACCAGATGATCGAGGGCGACTGACAACAGGGGAGCAGGCGAGGGCAGGCAGAGGCAGGCGCGGGCGTGAAGGTCACGTCCTTGTCCTTCCGTGAGGCGCCGAGCATTGATGGGCGCGTGATCGGGCTTGGCAAGGCTCCCGAGCGCCGCTTGGAACTGCATACAGGCTACCTTGGCCCCCCGGGCGCCCCGTGATCGGCGGCGAAGCTTATCGCCTCCGGCAGATCCGCGAGATTGTGAGCCGCTGCCCGTGAGGGAGCGCGGGCTTGCTTCACCCGCTCGCCATAATCTGCGTCTGGTCGGAGTGCGAATGATTTCTGCTACCGCAGGCCCGAAAGCGTTTTCCCGCAGCCAATGCGCCCGTCTTAGCGGGTTTGCCTTTAGCCGCCTGTTTGCCATTGCGCCGGGCGGCTGAGGCGCTGCAATCTCCTCGCAGACCTCGCAGACCTCGCAGACCTCGCAGACCTCGCAGACCTCGCAGACCTCGCAGACCTCGCAGACCTCGCAGACCTCGCAGACCTCGCAGACCTTGCAGACCTCGCACTCTTGTCTGAGGCGCTGGTCCGGGAGCGCCAGCCGGCAAGGTTTAACGGGACGCTGGAGCTTCAGACTTGGGGCTTCAGACCGAGGTTTCTCCCATCAGCTCCCGCGCGATCTCCTCTACTATGGGGCGGGCTTCCTCCGGGGTCATTCCGGGTTGCAGCCGTGGGTCGTAGAGGATGCGCAGCATCAATTCATCCTGCCGGGTCAGCAGGGCAAATTCCTCGTCATCGTTGAAGATCGACGGCCGCGCCTGCGGGCTGTCGTTCACAAGCCCCATGGCCTGCGCCAGCTCCTCATGCACGCAGGAGCGGCGGAGGAGGTCGGGATGCTCCGCGCGGATCAGTGCAATGGCCTGACGATAGGTGGACTGACCGCGTTCGGAAAACGCATAGGCGAAGCAGAAGGTCGCGCGGTCCAGATCGGTAACGGAGCGGATATCGGCGGCACCGATCCCCGGAACCAGACGGGCAAGGCGGTCGCCCATGGCGCGGCGCTCATCCTCGTTCACGATGAACACGTGGAAATTCGCATGTTCCGGCCGAGTCATCGTCAGCGGCACGCCGGTGAGCAGCGACAGGCGCATGGCATAGCCCGCGACCATCGTGCCATCCCGATCCCGCTGCGGTTGCGGAACGGAGGCGCCGAACTCGACGCTCATGCGGATGGGCTTGTCCCAGCGGCGGAGCACGCTCGGCGTGACGCGGGCCACGCGGGTGCCGCCCGGCAACGTGGTGTATTCATCGTAAAGGGCGATGCGGATGAAGTTCTCCGCCAGAATCCGCGCGTCAAACGGGGTGTCCACACCGCCGCCATCCATCCGCATCAGGCCCTGCGAGAGTAGGTCATTCTGGACGCGGGCGTAATATTGCACCAGCGCCTCGCTTTCCGCGCTTCGCGATGGAACGGCTGCGGGAGCCTCCGCGGGGCGCGGCTTCGGACGTTCATGCGCCTGCGGGGCGGTCACGACATCCGAAGGCGGCTTTGCACAGGCGGCGAGCAGGAGGAGGAGCGCCGGGAGAAGCCCGCGGCGCAGCAGGGAAGCCAGCATTTCAACCCTTCGGAACCGCGCCGCCCGCCGTGGCGCCGAGACCGTCGCCTCGCGCCTTGGCGGAGGAGAGCGTCTCGCGCAGTTCGATTTCCATCTTCTCCAGATCGGCCTCTGCCGCGGCGCGCTTGGCCTTGCCGTCATCGGCGATCTGAAGGCTTTCGTTGATGGTGGCGATCAGTTCCGCATTGGCCTTCTTCACCGCCTCGATGTCAAAGACGCCGCGCTCCATCTCTGTGCGGACGACCTTGTTGGCCTCGCGCAGGTTCTCCGCATTCTTGGTCAGCAGTTCGTTGGTGAGGTCGTTGGCTTCCTTCACCGCTGTCGCCGCCTCGCGCGAGCGCTGGATGGTCACCGCCTGCGCAAGCTGGGTTTCCCAAAGCGGCACGGTGTTGACGAGGGTGGAGTTGATCTTGGTTACCAGCGACTTGTCATTCTCCTGCACCAGCCGGATGGAGGGGAGGGACTGCATCGTCACCTGACGGGTCAGTTTCAGGTCATGCACCCGGCGTTCCAGATCGTCCCGCGCGGCGCGCAGATCGCGCAGATCCTGCGCGCGGAGCACCTTCTGATCCTCCGCCGCCTCCTCCACCCGCCGTTCGGCGGCGGGAACGTCGGTCGCGTCGATCTCCGCCAGCTTGGCTTCCCCCGCCGCGATATAGAGCGCCAGTTCGTCGTAGAATGTCAGCGTGCGTTCATAGAGGATGTCGAGCGACTTGATGTCCTTCAGCAGCTTGTGCTCATGCGTCAGCAACTGGTCCGTCACGCGGTCGATCTGGCCCTGCACGTCCTCATATCGGGCGACGAACTTGGCGAAGGGGGTGGCGCGGCCCATCAGCTTCTCCCACCAGCTCCGCTCCCGACGCATGTCGAGTTCGGAGACGGAGAAGCCGCGGATCGTGGTCACGATCTCCCGCAGGCTGTCACCCGCGGGGCCGACATCCTTGTTGCGGACATCGGCCAGCATGGACTGGCTGATCTCCTGCAACCCGGCCTGCGCGCGGGAGCCGAAGCCGATGATCGACTGGGTGTTCGACATGTCGAGTTCGGCCATGCGCTTGCGGATCTGCTCCTGCAGCTCCGGCCGGGCCTGTTCGAGCGCGGGAACCTCCGGCGCGGGCGGGGGGAGCGTCACCTCCACCACGTCGTTCAGTTCCTTCTGCGTGTCGGTCGCCTGACGGCGGACGCTTTCGGCCATGTGCTTCTCCCTCGTCAGTCTGTTGATATCGCTTCAGTCGGTCTTGACGCCTTCACGCTGAAGCCGCTCCCGCAGCACGTCGATCTCCACGTCGAGATCGGTCCTGTCGTTGAGGAGCAGATCCTGCGTCCGGCTGGAAAAATTGGTTTCCAGATCGTCCAGCAATGCCTCATAGGCCGCGCGGGCGGAGGGGTCGCGGTTCTGGGCATAGAGATCGGCGAACTTGACGGTCGCGTCCCGCGCGCCCAGCAGATAGACGCCGAGGTAACGGCGCGAGCCCGTCAGGTCGCGGGGGTCGGCCTCCACCCGGCGGAACATGGCGCGGGCGGTATCGGCGAAACGGTCCACCCGCGCTTCCAGCCGCCGGTCGCCCGCGCGCTTGATCGCGTCCTTCATGTCGCGGAGATGACTCTCCGCCTCGTCCACGGCGCGGGCGACGCGGTCGCCCTCGAACCGGTCGATGCCGGTCATGCCCTTGTCGCGCATGGGATCGGGGCCGAAGGCGAAGAAGTGCAGCGCAAAGCCCAGCACCGCGTAGATCACCGGGTTGACGAGGCTCCCCCCCGGCACGTAGCCGCCGAGGAACAGCCCCGCCGCCGTCAGCACGCTGCCGAAGAGCTTGCGCGGGATGGCGGGACGGCGGGCGATGTTGCGGGCCTCATACGCCTCCTCCGCCACCAGACCCTGATGGGTGAGCCAGGCGGCAAGCTCCAGCACCCCGAAGGCGGCAAGGCCAAGGGCCATGCCCACCGGCTCCTTGCTGAACGCGGTGAGCAGGAACAGGACGGGGGCGAGGAAGAGGAAATTCGCCCGCCCGCCCGCCCGCCGTCTGCGGCGGCGCGGGGGGATGGTGCGGGATGGGGCGGAACCTTCGGAACGGGGCGTGTCAGAGCCGTCGCCACCGGGGCTGTAAGGGCCGCGATACCGTTCCGCCATCAAGCAGGCCCCGCGCCTGCCGTGGCCACATAGAACATGAGCGCCACCAGCAGGAAGAAGGCGATTCTGCGCAGCCCGTCCTTGCCCATTGCGGTCCTTGCCGTAGCCCCGAAAAACGCTCGTCTGGAGAGGATAGGCCAGCGGCTGCCACATTTCCAGTGTTCTGGCAGAGTTTCCGGGACTGAGGTCAGAAAGTCCGCACCTCCCGGGCGGGATCATGCGTCCGCAACGGCAAAGGCCCGCCGCGATGCGCGACGGGCCTCTTTTCAGTCGGTTAGCGAAAGGTCAGATCAGCCGGCCCATGGCCGCCGCGACATCGGCCATCCGGCAGGAGAAGCCCCATTCGTTGTCATACCACGCCAGCACCCGCACGGTGCGCTTGCCCACCACCTTGGTCTGATCCGGCGCGAAGATGGAGGAATATTCGGTGTGGTTGAAGTCGATGGAGACCTTCATCTCCGGGTCATAGGCGAGCACGCGGCCGATGGGGCCCTGAACGGCCTCGCGGACGATCTCGTTCACATCTTCGACCGTCACATCCTTCTTCGCCTCGAAGGTCAGGTCAACGCAGGAGACGTTGGGCGTCGGGACGCGGAGGGCGGTGCCGTCGAGCCGGCCGGCGAGATCGGGCAGAACCTCTCCGATGGCTTTCGCCGCGCCGGTGGAGGTCGGGATGATCGCCATGGCGGCGGCCCGCGCGCGGTAGAGATCCTTGTGGCGGCGGTCCAGCGTCGGCTGATCGCCGGTATAGGAATGGATGGTGGTCATGATGCCGCGCTCGATGCCGATGGCATCGTTCAGCACTTTCGCCACCGGGGCGAGGCAGTTCGTCGTGCAGGAGCCGTTGGAGACGACGAGATCCTTCGTCGTCAGCACGCCGTCGTTCACGCCGAAGACGATGGTCCGGTCGGCCTTTTTCGCCGGGGCGGAGACGAGCACCCGCTTCGCCCCCCGCTCCAGATGCACGGCGGCCTTGTCACGGTCGTTGAACTTGCCGGAGCATTCGAGCACCACGTCCACGCCCGTCCAGTCCAGCTCCTCCGGGTTGTAGGTGGACATCACCTCGATCGGGCCCTGGCCCAGATCCAGCGTATCACCCTCCACCTTCACCAGACCGGGGAAGCGGCCGTGGACGCTGTCATAACGGATCAGATGCGCGGCGGTGTCGATCGGTCCGGTCGCGTTCATCCTCACGACCTTCACATCGTTGCGCGCGCTCTGCGCGAGGTGAGACAATGTGCAGCGGCCGATGCGACCGAAACCGTTGATGCCGAGGGTGATCGTCATGGAGTGCTCCGTCGCGGGGAATGGGGATCGTCCGAAAGTATCGGAATTGCGCACCAATATAGGCTTGATCGGCTCAACCGAAAAGTCGAAACCCGCGATACTCCAATATGTTAGCGCAATCTTTGAAAGTTAGCGCAAACGCTTGCGCCAACAGCCGGACACCCTTGCGACATTCCGTCGCGACGCTAGTTTTGCCCCGACACGAGGAGCGGATTCAAGATGAGTGGATTGCTGGCACTGCTGGATGACGTGGCGGCCATCGCCAAGGTGGCCGCGGCTTCGCTGGACGATGTGACCGGGCAGGCGGCAAAGGCGGGCGCCAAGGCCGCAGGCGCGGTGATCGACGACGCCGCGGTCACGCCGAAATACGTGCAGGGCTTTGCGCCCCGGCGGGAACTGCCCATCGTGGGCAAGATCGCCATGGGGTCGCTCGTCAACAAGCTGGTGATCCTGCTGCCGCTGGCGCTCCTGCTGTCCACATTCGCGCCCTGGGCGATCACGCCGCTGCTCATGCTGGGCGGGGCCTATCTGTGTTTCGAGGGGGCAGAGAAGGTCCACCACTGGCTGTTCCCCTCCGAGGATCACGGCACGGAGGCCGCGGTTTCTGTCGCGGCGGGCGAGGAAGGCGCGCGCCTGCTGGAGGAGGCGCGGGTGAAAGGCGCAATCAAGACCGACTTCATCCTGTCGGCGGAGATCATGACCATCGCGCTTGCCGCCATTCCGCCGGAGAGCCTGTGGATGGAGGCGCTGATTCTCGCCATCGTCGGCATCATGATCACCGCCGTGGTCTATGGCGGCGTGGCGATCATCGTGAAGATGGATGACATCGGCCTGTCGCTGAGCCGCTACAAGGGGTTCACGGGCGCCTCGGGCATCGTCCGGGCGCTGGGGCGCGGGCTGGTCAGGGGGATGCCGGTCTTCATGAAGCTTTTGACCATCGTCGGCACTGCGGCGATGATCTGGGTGGGCGGCTCCATCGTCATTCACGGGCTGGAGAGCTTCGGGCTCGGCGTGATCGGGCATGAGATCGAGGATATGGCCGATGCCGCCGCCGATGCGGTGGAGGAGACGGGAACGCTTCACAGCGCGACGCACTGGATCGTCACGGCGTTCTTCGACGGGATCTTCGGGCTGGCGCTGGGGTTCGTGCTGATCCCGCTGGCGAAATATGTGATCACACCGGTGGCGGGACTGTTCCGCAAGACCGCGCCGGGGGCGGGTCATTGATCTGTGAACACGGTGATCTGGGCAGGATGGCGGCCTGAGGAGGATGGGGCCTGAGGATCACTGACCTGAGGAGGACGGTGACCTAGGGAGGGCGGTGGCCTCAGGAGGACGCCACCTGAGGAGGACGGCGATCCGAGGAAGGCGCGCCGTCGATTCGGCTGTGGTGAAGGGCCGATCCGCGGCGGGACCGGCCCCCGGGGCCTTAGCTGTTGCGGCCAAGCAGGGCGCGCGTCTGCGCCGCCACGTTTTCGGCGGTGATGCCGAACTCCTGATACAGCCGTTCCGCCGGTGCGGAGGCGCCGAAGCCGGTCATGCCGACGAAGGCGGCCTTGCCGTCGCGCCCGCGTTCGCCGATCAGCCAGCGATCCCAGCCGAAGCCGGTCGCCGCTTCCACCGCCACGCGGACGGGGCCTGCGGGCAGCACCTTGCGGCGATAGGCCTCGGGCTGCTGGGCGAACAGTTCCGCACAGGGCATGGAGACGACGCGGGTGCCGATGCCTTCGGCCTCCAGCGCCTCCCGCGCGGCGAGCGCGATCTCCACCTCCGAGCCGGTGGCGATCAGGATGGCCTGACGCTTGCCCGTGGCTTCCCGCAGGATATAGGCGCCCTGCTGGGTCAGGTTCTTCGCGGTGAAGTCGGTCCGCACCGTCGGCAGGTTCTGGCGGGACAGAACGAGCACCGTCGGCGTCGCCTTCTGGTTCAGCGCGATCTCCCACGCCTCCGCCGTCTCCACCGTATCGGCGGGACGGATGGTCAGCGTGTTGGGCGTCGCGCGGCAGATCGCCAGATGCTCGACCGGCTGGTGCGTCGGGCCGTCCTCGCCCAGACCGATGGAATCGTGGGTCATCACATAGACGACCGGGAGACCCATCAGCGCCGAAAGCCGCATGGCCCCCCGCGCATAGTCGGTGAAGGCGAAGAAGGTGCCGCCATAGGGACGGAACCCGCCGTGAAGCTGGATGCCGTTCATCGCCGCCGCCATGCCGTGCTCACGGATGCCGTAGTGGATGTAGCGGCCCTTGCGGTTCTCCGGCGAGAAGATGCCCAGATCGGCCGTCTTGGTGTTGTTAGAGCCGGTGAGGTCGGCGGAACCGCCGAGCATCTCCGGCACGGCGGGGTTCAGCACTTCCAGCACCATCTCCGACGATTTCCGCGTCGCAACCTTGGGCTTCGACTCCGCCGCCTGCCGTTTCAGACCCCGGATGAGGCCTGCGACCTTTGCCGGCAGCTCCGCGGAGAGCGCCCGCTCGAAGCTGGTCCTGCGGCCGGAGGGCAGGGCGGCGATGCGGCTCTCCCACTCCTGCCGGTCGGCGGAGCCGCGCAGGCCCGCTTCGCGCCAGCTTGCACGGATATCGTCCGGGATCTCGAAAGCCGCGTGGTTCCAGCCGTAGATCTCCCGCACGGCGGCGATTTCATCCGGGCCGAGCGGCGAGCCATGCGCGCCGGCCGTGTCCTGTTTCTTCGGGCTGCCGAAGCCGATATGCGTCTTGCAATCGATGAAGACCGGCTGCTCGGAGCGCTTGGCCTCCGTCAGCGCGGCATCTATCGCCGCCGGGTCGTGCCCGTCGCAATGCAGCACCGTCCAGCCAGAGGCCGCGAAGCGCGCCCGCTGATCGGTGATGTCGGAGAGGGAGACCTTGCCGTCGATGGAGATGCCGTTGTTGTCCCACAGCACGATGAGCTTCGAGAGCTTCTGCATCCCCGCGAGGCCGATGGCCTCCTGGCTGATGCCCTCCATCAGGCAGCCGTCGCCCGCGATGACATAGGTGTGGTGATCCACCGCCTTCGCGCCGAAACGGGCGCGGAGCGCCTCCTCCGCGATGGCGAAGCCCACGGCGTTGCCCAGCCCCTGACCCAGCGGGCCGGTGGTCGTCTCGACCCCCTTCACATGGCCGTATTCCGGGTGTCCGGCCGTCTTGGCCCCCCATTGGCGGAAGTTGCGGATCTCCTCGATCGTCACTTCCTCGTAGCCCAGCAGGTGGAGGAGCGCGTAGATCAGCATCGAGCCGTGGCCCGCCGAGAGGATGAACCGGTCGCGGTCCGCCCAGTCAGGGTGCGAGGCGTCGAACTTCATGTGCCGGGTGAACAGCACCGTGGCCACGTCGGCCATGCCCATCGGCATGCCGGGGTGGCCGGAATTTGCCGCTTGAACCGCGTCCATTGCCAGAGCGCGGACCGCGGCCGCCTGCTGCCAGTGTTCGGGATAGCGGTCGCGGAGCGTTGCGATATCCATGCGCTTTCCTTTCGCAGGGCCGCCGGAAATCGGTCCTTCCCGCGGCGGTTTCCGGGGCGTGATAGCAGCCTGTCGCCCAAGTTCAAGGCTGCGAAGGCCCGCCGATGATCGTCAGGGCGCAGATGCGGCCTTGAACCGGCTGCCGCTTTGGTCGAAGTTTGTCGGCGAAGGTACCGCGGCGCCATGGAAACGCATCGGAGCGACAGTCGCAGCCTAACGGGGGGGCCATGAACGAGATCGCCGATCTGGAAAGACGGATCACGACCGCGCTGGAACGTCTGCGGCGGGGAATGGACGGCATTCCCGCCCCCGGCATGGATGGCGATGGCGCACTCCGCGCCGCCCTTGTGGCGGAGGAGGAGCGCAACCGTACGCTGGAAGCGCGGGCTGGCGCGATTCGTTCGGAGCAGGAGGCTCTGGTCGCCGAGCTGGAGCGGCGGGTTGCCGATCTGGCGGGGGCGCTCGACCTCGCGACGGAGGAAATGGGGCGGCTTCGCAGTGTGAACGCGGCCCTGTCCGAGGCGATGCGCGAGCTGCGCGAGGCCCGTGACCCGGAGGCGGGCGTGCTGAACCGCGCGCTGCTGGCCGAGGCGGAGGAACTCCGCAGCCGTCGTGCGGCGGATCTTGCGCAAGTGGAGGAAATCCTGGAAGAACTGCGTCCTCTGATCGGAGAGCCAACTGATGCCTGAAGTGACCGTTTCGATCGGCGGCCGTGAATTCGCCGTCGCATGTCAGGAGGGGCAGGAGTCCTTCGTGCAAACCGCGGCGGCGCTTCTGGACGATCAAGCGCAGGTGCTGGTCCAGCAGAGCGCGCGCATCCCGGAGCCTCGGCTTCTGCTGATGGCGGGGCTCATGCTGGCCGACCGCACGGCGGGGCTGGAGGAGCGGCTGCGTCTCGCCGAAATGCGCGCGGCGGAGGCGGAGGCGGCGCTGGAGGAGGCGCTCTCTCGGCCGGCGCCGGAGCCTGCGCGGATCGAGGTGCCGGTGATACCGGAGATCGTGATCGACACGCTTTCGGAAATCGCGGCGCGGGCGGAGGCGCTGGCCGGCGAGCTGGAAGACCGGATCAAGCGGGCCTCCTGACCCCCCCGCCGGGGCCTGCTCACGTCCCGTCAGGTCCGGCAGGCCGCGACGGGATCGTAGCGGTAGATCCAGTCGAATCGGCCGATGGCGGCCGAGGGTGCCAGCGTGCCACCCACCCGCAGGACCATATGCGCGGCCTGCCGGGACGCGCCCGTCAGGTGGTAGTTGCGCGCATTCGCATTCGCCGCCGCGACGAGACGGGCGACCCGCGCGCGGCGGAGACGCACGAAATCGGCGAATCCCTGTTCCGCATCCGGTGCGGCGGCAAGTGCTGCTGCGATCTGCCACGCATCCTCCAGCGCCATGTTCGCCCCCTGGGCAAGAAACGGCAGGGTGGGATGGGCGGCGTCCCCGATGACGATGGCCGCGCCCCGGTGCCAGTGCTGAACGAGGCCGTGGCGGAACAGCCCCCAGAGGTGCACCTCGTCAACCTCCGCGAGCAGGCTGCGCACAGGCGCTGCGAACCCGGCAAAGGCGGCGCGGAGGTTGGCGGGATCGTCCACCGCCCGCCAGTCCTCCGCCGCCCATGCGGCACGCTCCTCCACCGCGACGATGTTCAGCAGGCCGCGGGGCAGAGGATAGGTCACCAGATGCCGCCCCGGCCCGGTATGGACCCGTGCGACCGGCTCCGCCTCTCCCTGCACGACGGCGCGCCAGGCGACCTGACCGGTGAAGAAGGGCTGGGTGCCGTCCTCCCCCTCCACCGCTGTCCGCACGGGTGAATGGATGCCGTCGGCGCCGATGAGGAGATGGGCCTCATGGGTTTCACCGCCGGCAAGGCTCAGGCGCACGGTCTGGCCCGTCACATCGGCGGCCAGAACGCGTGTCTTCAGGCGGAGGGTGACGCCCGCCTCCCGGATCGCGTCGAAAAGGAGGGCGATGAGATCGGGCCTGCGGACGAAGCGGTGCGGCTCCTCCGGTCTGAGACGGGCGAGGTCGAGCCGGATCACGCGCCGCCCCGTCGGGCCGTCCACGATCTCCACCCCACGGGAGCGGAGCGACAGGGCGGAGAGCTGCTCTCCGAGGCCAAGGGCTTCCAGCACGCGGGCGCCGTTGGGGGTGATCTGGAAACCGGCTCCGAACTCCCGCACCGCTTCGGCCTGTTCGAGCACGGTTACCCGGGCACCCTGGCGCGAAAGCGCCAGCGCCGCCGCCAGCCCCGCAACGCCCGCGCCGACCACCGTGATCTCCCGGCCGTTCAGCTCCATCCTCTCGCCTCCAAAACGAAACACCGGAGGCCGCCGCCGCCGGTGTTTCCAGTCGTGTCTCCGGGAGGCGCCCATACGGCAATCGGCCGGGCGGGCGCCAGAGGCTCAGTCGTCGCGGTGAACCCGCTCGCGGCGTTCGTGGCGTTCCTGCGCTTCGAGGCTGAGCGTCGCGATGGGGCGGGCATCGAGCCGCTTGAGGGAGATGGGCTCTCCGGTTTCCTCGCAATAGCCGTATTCGCCGTTGTCGATACGCCGCAGCGCAGCATCGATCTTGGACACGAGTTTGCGCTGCCGGTCACGGGTGCGAAGCTCCAGCGCGCGGTCTGTCTCCTCGCTGGCACGGTCTGCGATGTCGGGGATATTTCGGGTGCTGTCCTGAAGACCTTCGATCGTTTCCCGGCTTTCCGAGAGCAGGTCATTCTTCCACGCAATCAATTTTCTGCGAAAATATTCGAGCTGTCGCTCATTCATGAATGGTTCGTCTTCGGCGGGTCGATAGTCTTCGGGTAGAAAGACTTCTGCCTTCATGTCAGCCCCCTTGGTCAGACCGGGCCGTGCACTGGGTTCGCTTATCGGCATACAGGCACTCCTTGGGAGGGTGCATTACCGCAAGATGTAGCACCTGTCACTAGCTTTGATCCTGCACTTGCAGCGAAGATGGCACGTGTTACCCTCATGCCAGCATCAGGAAGATCGGCGGGCAGGATGAAGTTTCTCGGCACTCAGGATTACGTGGCGACGGAGGATCTGACGATCGCCGTGAACGCGGCGGTGGCACTCGAAAGGCCGTTGCTGGTGAAGGGGGAGCCGGGGACGGGCAAGACCGAACTGGCCCGTCAGGTGGCGACGGGCCTTGGCCTGCCGATGATCGAATGGAACGTGAAATCCACCACTCGCGCGCAGCAGGGCCTATACGAATATGATGCGGTGAGCCGGCTGCGGGACAGCCAGCTTGGCGACGAGCGGGTGCGGGACGTGGGCAACTACATCCGCAAGGGGAAGCTGTGGCAGGCGTTCGGCGCCCCCGGAAAGGTCGTCCTGCTGATCGACGAGATCGACAAGGCCGACATCGAATTTCCGAACGATCTGCTTCAGGAACTCGACCGGATGGAGTTCCATGTCTACGAAACGGGGGAGACGGTGCGGGCCATCCATCGCCCGATTGTGATCATCACCTCCAACAACGAGAAGGAATTGCCGGACGCTTTCCTGCGCCGGTGCTTCTTCCACTACATCCGTTTCCCGGATGCGGAGACGATGCGGCGAATCGTGGCCGTGCATTTTCCCGATCTGAAGGAAGATCTGCTCGCGGCCGCGCTGACCCGATTCTACGAAATCCGCGAACAGCCCGGCCTGAAGAAGAAGCCCTCCACCTCCGAGGTGCTGGATTGGCTGAAGCTGTTGCTGGCGGAGGACATGACCGCGGAGGATCTGCGCAAGGATTCGCGCAGCCTGTTGCCAAAGCTTCACGGCGCGCTTCTGAAGAACGAGCAGGATGTTCACCTGTTCGAGAGGCTGGCCTTCATGGCCCGCGGACAACGCTGAGGGATGGGAATGACGACGATCATGGCTGAGCAGGATCAGACGGTGGAGCTTCGGCCGCTTCGGGCTTCGGATGAGGCGGAGTGGCGCAGGCTGTGGACGCTGTACCTGGAATTCTACGAAAGTTCAGTATCTGAGGAGGTTTACGAGACGACCTTCAAGCGTCTTCTGAGCGATGATAGCACCACGTTCCGCGCCCTTGTCGCGGACAAGGGGGATGGGCTGCTGGGGCTGGTTCACTATGTCTTTCACCCGCATTGCTGGCGGGTGGAGCAGGTGTGCTACCTTCAGGACCTGTTCGTGGACAAGGCTGCGCGGGGAACCGGGCTGGGCCGCGCGCTCATCGAGGCGGTCTATGCCGCGGCAGACCGGGAAGGGGCGCCGCATGTCTATTGGCTGACCCAGGAGTTCAACACGACTGCGCGACAGCTATATGACCGAATTGGCAAGGTGACGCCGTTCATCAAATACAATAGATTTTGAACTAAGCGACACGGAGAACCCACAAAACCCGGGCAAAGTGTCGCGGGGCCGCAAGCGGCCCTCGACCAACAGCCCGGAGGCCGCATGTTCAAACACTTTCCCTTCCGTCCCGGTTCCATCGCGCTCGCGATGGGGCTGGCGCTTTCCGCCTGCGGGCAGGTCAGGGATCAGCCCACCCGCCTCGCCGCGCCTGTGACAGCGCTTCCCGCCATGAAAGCGTTCGGGGTGGAACGGATCGACCCGCCGCGCCGCGCCAATGCGGACATGGTGGACGATTTTCTGGAACTGTCGTTCGAGATGGAAAGCGGGCGGGCGCTGCCGGTGCTGACCCGGTTCGAAGGCCCGGTGACGCTGGCGCTGACCGGTCCGATCCCGCCGAGCGCGTCGGGCGAGGTGGACAAGCTCCTGACCCGGTTCCGGCGCGAGGCGCATATCGACATCACCCGCGTCTCGGATCCCGCCGCCGCAAGGATCGTGGTCGAGTTCGTCCCGCAAAACAGGCTCCGCAACGCCGCCCCCGACGCGGCCTGCTTCGTGGCCCCCAACGTGACAGGCTGGAGCGATTATCTGAGCGCGCGCCGCACCGACCGGGCGGACTGGACGAAACTTACCACGCGCACGCGGGCGGGCGTGTTCATCCCCGCCGACGCCAGCCCGCAGGAGATCCGCGACTGTCTGCATGAGGAAACCGCGCAGGCCATGGGGCCGCTGAACGACCTCTACCGCCTGCCGGACAGCGTGTTCAACGACGACAACTTCCACGGTGCGCTGACCGGGTTCGACATGCTGATGCTGCGCACCTACTACGCGCCCGAGCTGTCCAGCGGCATGACGCGGGCGGAGGTGGCGGAGCGGCTGCCGAAGATCATCGACCGGCTGAACCCGCCGGGACGGAACGTCGTCCGCAAGCCGGCCGGCCCCACCACCGCCGACTGGCGCGACGCGATCAACACGGCGCTGAGCAGCGGTTCGGCGGAAACGCGGGCCAATGCCGCGCGCCGGGCCGTCACCATCGCGCAGCGGAACGGCTGGGTGGATGCGCGGCTGGCCTTCAGCCATTTCACCTATGCGCGCACCGCGATGGCGGTCGACCCGGAGGCGGCGGTGACCAGCCTGATGTCTGCCCGCAGGCTTTATGAGGGGCTGCCGTCCTGTGCCACGCACAAGGCGCATGTGGACATGCAGCTCGCCGCCTTTGCCCTGACCTCCGGCGATGCGCAGGAGACGCTGCGGCTGGTGGAGCCGGAGTTGCAGGAGGCGAAGAGGTGGCAGAATGCCGCGCTGCTCTCCACCCTGCTGATGATGAAGGCGGAGGCGCTGGACAGGCTCGGGCGCGCAGAGGAGGCGGGCGCGGTGCGGCTCGACAGCCTCGCCTGGGCGCGTTACGGCTTCGGGGCCGATGAGGCGGTCAGGGCACGCCTGTCCGAGATCTCGGCGCTCGGCCCGGTGAACGGGCGCAAGAAGGGGTGAGGATGCTCTACGTTCTGCTCGGGACGGTGGTTGGCGCCGTCGTCGGCGGTTTCCGCGCACGGGCGCGGGGAGGCAACGGCTTCGACATCGCGCAATATGCCGCAGTTCACGCGCTGATCGGCGGGGTGCTGATGGTGTTCGTCACCATCTGGCTGCTGCGGCAGGGGGCGGGCTGATGTTCCTGCCCTTCTTCGAGAAGCTGCGCGGCGCGGGCATTCCGGTAAGTCTCCGGGAATATCTGGCTTTTCTGGAAGGGCTTCACGCCGATCTGGTGATCTATGACGTGGAGGGGTTCTATTACCTCGCCCGCACGGTGATGGTGAAGGACGAGCGGCATCTGGACCGTTTTGACCGTGCCTTTGCCCAGACCTTCGCCGGGCTGGAGCAGATTTCCGTGGGTCAGGTGCTGGAGGCGCTATCGCTGCCGCCCGACTGGCTGGAGAAACGCGCGGAGAAGCTGCTGACCCCCGAGGAACGGGCCCAGATCGAGGCGATGGGCGGGTTCGAGAAACTGATGGAGACGCTCCGCCAGCGGTTGAAGGAGCAGGAGGGCCGCCATCAGGGGGGCTCCAAATGGGTGGGAACGGCGGGCACCTCGCCCTTCGGCGCCTATGGCTACAACCCCGAGGGCGTCCGCATCGGGCAGGAGGAGAGCCGCCATCAACGCGCCGTGAAGGTCTGGGACAAGCGGGAATTCCGCAATCTCGACGACACGGTGGAGATCGGCACCCGCAACATCAAGGTCGCGTTGAAGCGGCTCCGCCGCTGGGCGCGGGACGGGGCGGAGGAGGAACTGGACCTCGACGGGACCATCAGGGCCACGGCGGAGCACGGCTATCTCGATGTGCAGACCCGGCCGGAGCGCCGCAATGCCGTGAAGCTTTTGCTGTTCTTCGACGTTGGCGGCTCCATGGATCCGCATGTGAAGCTGGTGGAGGAGCTGTTCTCCGCCGCGCGGGCGGAATTCAAGCATCTCGAATATTATTATTTCCACAACTGCCTTTACGAAGGCGTCTGGCGGGAAAACCGCCGCCGGTGGGACGAGCAGCTTCCGACCGAGGAGGTCCTGCGGACCTACGGGGCCGACTACAAGTGCATCTTCGTAGGCGACGCCGCGATGTCGCCCTATGAGGTCACCCATCCGGGCGGCGCCAATGAGCACTGGAACCCGGAGCCGGGAGAGGTCTGGCTGCATCGTGCGCGCCTGCAATGGCCGTCCAACATCTGGCTGAACCCGGTGCCGGAAGCGCACTGGCGGCACGCGCATTCGACCACCCTGATCCGTAAAATTTTCGATGATCAGATGTTCCCGCTGACCCTTGAAGGATTGTCGCGTGGAATCAAGGAATTGGCACGGTGACGGCGGCAGCCTGAACAAAACGTGTAAATTTCTCCGCTTTAGGTTGATTGAGCGGACGCCCCTCGTACATTAAATAGAATTAGGCAGAATATCGCCGATGCGGGTAAAGGCCCGTGACTTCTTGATGGGGATGTCGAAGCAAGGAATAGGCCAATGCCGATCTTCGTGATTCTGGGCTGTTCGATGGGTGTTCTCTCTGCGGGAGCTTCGCTTGTCGGAGGATATGGATTGCTGGTTGCGGCACTGTCCTATTTTGGTTTCGGCTTTCTCGGAATGCTCGCGGGCATGGTGTTCGGCGCGCTCCGCACGCGGACCGGCACGCGGACCGGCTGACATGGGGAAGTGATATCAGGGGCTGACTGTGCCGCATTCACTCCACCTAGGGTGAAGAGCCGCGTTACGCCATTGAAAGACGGCGCACTCCGCTACATGCTCGCCGCATGACCTCCGCCCCGCTGACCCCGGCTTCCAGTCTCATCGTTTGCCCCTATTGCGACGCGCTGCATGAGCTGGCGCCCGTTGCGCCGGGCGCGCGTGCGCTGTGCCGGCGTTGCGGTTCCACGCTGATCCGCAACCGGCCGGGCGCGCCGCTTCTGGTTTCCGTGCTGTCCATCACGTCGCTCATTCTCATGAGCGGCGGCGTGTTCTTTCCGTTTCTGGGCGTATCCAGCTACGGGATGAGCAATGAAAGCTCGGTCTTCGGGGCGGCGCTGGCCTTTCACGGAGATCTTCGGCCGCTGTCCTTTGCCGTGCTTCTGATGATCGTCCTGCTGCCTGTCACCCGCTGCATCGCGCTTGTCTATACGCTGCTTCCGCTCGCGCTCGGTCGCGCGCCGCTCCGCCACGCCGTTCGGGTGTTCCGAGTGGCGGAGCGGCTGCGCCCCTGGTCCATGGTGGAGGTTTTCGTGATCGGCACCGCCGTGGCGCTGGTCAAGGTCGCGGGGCTGGCCAATATCACACTGGGGCCGGCTTTCTGGGCCTTTGCCGCGATGATCTTCACCGTGGCCATCGCCGATGGCTATATCAACAGATGGTCCATATGGTCGGCGCTGGAAACACGGAACGGATCCTGACTGCCGATGAGGCAGGGCTGGTCGGCTGCAGGATGTGCTGCCGCGCCTGGCCCAAGGGACAGGAGCGCTGCGGCCTGTGCGGCAGCCGTCTGCACAGCCCCGATACGGCGAGCCTGCAATGGGTCTGGGCCTGGTTGATTGCCGGGCTGGTCTTCTACATCCCCGCAAACCTGTTTCCGATGCTTTACACGGACACGCTGATCTACAGTTCCGGCGCGACGATCCTGGGCGGTGTGATAGAATTTTTCCAGTATGGCGATTATTTCGTCGCCTCGGTGATCTTCATCGCAAGCATCCTTATCCCGATCTGCAAATTCGCGGTCATCGCCTTTCTTGCCGTCAGCGTGCAACGCGGGCAGGCGGGGGGCGTGCGATACCAGCATGTCTATGAGGTGGTGGATTTCATCGGGCGCTGGTCTATGATCGATGTCTTCGTGGTGGCGATCCTGTCGGCGCTGGTGCAACTGGGTTTCGTCGCCTCCATCCATCCGGGAACGGCAGCGGCGGCCTTTGCCTTGAGCGTCGCCTTTACCATGGTGTCCGCGCATAGTTTTGACAGCCGGCTTGTCTGGCGCAAGGCGCGGAAATCTGGCAGGAATTCCATGACCGGCCCCAAGGGCCAGCCCCCCGGAACGACCGAACAGGTGTTTCTCCATGACTGATCAAGGCACCGGCCGGGGCGAGGGCTCCGACGGCCCCGCGTCTCTTGACCAACGCCCCACGCGGGAGCCGTTCTGGCGGCGCATCGCCTGGATCTGGATCGTGCCGCTCGTGGCGCTGCTGGTGACGCTGGGGATCGCATGGCGCGCCTACAGCGAGCGGGGCGTGCTGATCGAGGTGTCCTTTGCCAATGCCACCGGGGTGATACCGGGGCAGACGGCGCTCCGCTTCCGCGACGTGGATGTGGGGGTGGTGGAATCCACCGGCTTCAGCGACGATCTTTCGCATGTCGTGCTCCGTATCCGGGTGCATCGCGACATCGCGCCCTTCGTTGACAAGGATGCGCGGTTCTGGATCGTGCGGCCCGAGGTTTCGGCTCAGGGCATTTCGCGGCTGGATACGGTGATTTCCGGGGTATTCGTCGAAGGATTCTGGGACTCGCATGCCGATGGGCCACCCATCTATGAATTCACCGGGCTGGAGCAGATGCCGCCCGGCATCCTCAACGGGCCGGGGACGACCGTCACCCTCCGCGTCGCGGACCCGCGCGGACTGGCCGAAGGGGCTCCGGTGCTCTACCGCGGCATCACGGTCGGCCATCTGCAGAACATCCGCCTCGCGCCGACGGGGGATACGGTGCTGGTGGATGCCTTCGTTTCCGAGCCGCATGACAGGCTCCTTACGACGGCGAGCGTCTTCTGGGACACCTCCGGCTTTTCCGTCTCCGTCGGGCCGAGCGGGGTGAACCTGAATGTCTCCAGCCTTGCCGCACTGGTGCAGGGAGGCGTGGAGTTCACCACACCGATCTCCGGCGGGGGGGTAAGCCGTTCGGGGCAGGAATACCGGCTGTTCCCCAGCGAAAGCACGGCGCGCGACAGCCTGTTCACCAAATCCGAAGGGACGCGGATCGAGGTCTCCGTCCTGCTCGACAGTTCCGTCCGGGGGCTGACGCAGGGGGCGGCGGTGCATTACGAGGCGCTTCCCGTCGGCGAAGTCACCAACCTTGCCGTGCAGATCGACCGCGCGCCGGACGGGTCGGAGGAGGTGCGCCAGCGCGTCATCCTCTCCCTGGTGCCGGAGCGCATGGGCCTGCCGCCCGATACCACGCCGGAGGGAATGTACGAGTTTCTGGATGAGCAGATCGCGCAGGGACTGCGCGCGCGGGCCGTCGGCACGGGTTTCCTCGGCAACACGATGATCATGGAACTGGCGCGGGTTGAGGGTGCGGAGGGCGGCGCGCTGGACCGTGCCGCGCAGCCGTTCCCGGCGATCCCCAGCGCGCCCGCCGATCTGAGCGACGTGACCACCACTGCGGAGGGGCTGCTGACCCGGCTCGGCAACCTGCCGATCGAGCAGCTGATCGAGGCCGCCACCGGCCTGATGAACTCCGCCACCGCCTTCATGATGAGCGACGATCTCCGCCAGACGCCGGCCGCTGCGCGCGACCTGCTGGATCAGGCGCGGGCGCTGCTCGGCTCGGAGGAAATGCGCAGCGCCCCCGCCGCGGTGCGGGAGCTGGTCGGCGAAGTGCAGGGGCTGGTGGCCGACCTGCGCACCCAGGGGATTGGCGACAAGGTGGGCATCGCGCTCGACGAAACCGCGCGCGCCGCCGCCATGGTGACGGAGGTGGGAGAGGGGGTGCCGGACCTGGTGAACCGGCTCCAGACGCTGACCGATCAGGTGGCCGCGCTCAACTATCAGGAACTGGGTGACCGTATGAGCGGCTTGCTCGCCCGGTTGGAGGAGGTCGCGGGGCAGGAGGGCACGCAGGCGTTGCCCGCGCAGCTTGGCGCGACGCTGAATGAGCTTGCCGGACTTCTGCAGACGCTGCGGGACGGCGGCGCTGTGGAGACGCTGAACCGCACGCTGCAAAGCGCGCAGGCCGCCGCCGACGGTGTGGCGCGCGCCTCCGATCAGCTGCCCGCGATCAGCCAGCGGCTCGACGCGGTGGTGCGAAATCTCGACGGGCTGATCCAGACGTATGGCGCCCGCTCCAGCTTCAGCACCGAGACGCTGAGCGCGCTGCGCGAACTTCGCCGCGCGGCCTCCGCCATAGGCTCGCTGGCGCAGACCATCGAACGCAATCCCAGCTCCATCCTCACCGGCCGCTAAGGAGGTATCATGCGCCTGAAACCCGTTCTGCTGGTGGGGCTTGCTGCGCTCGCCGCCTGTTCCAAACCCGAGGATACGGCGCGATTCACGCTGGAGCCGCCACCGATGACGGCCACGGTTCCGAACCGCATCGGACGGGTGGAGGTGCGGGACGTGCAGCTTCCCGACTATGCCTCCGGGCAGGAGATCGGCTGGCAGACGGCGGATGGCGCGGTGCGCAGCAATCCGCAGAACATCTGGGCCGATACGCCGCAACGCGCCGTGACGCGGACGCTCGCCCGGCAGATAGAGGCTGCCAGCGGCGCCACCGCCATCGCCGAGCCGTGGCCCTTCGCCGAACCGCCCGCCCGGCGGCTGGAGGTCCGGGTGTCGCGGATGCTGGCGGGGGCGGACGGGCTGTTCCGCCTGTCGGGGCAGTATTTCGTCTCGCCCGCCGGGTTCTCCGGCAGCGATCAGCAGCGCAGTTTCGACATCACCGTTCCGCTCGCCGGTGAGGGGCCGGCCGCGATTGCCGCGGCGCAGGCGCGCGCCATCCAGATCCTCGCGACCCGGATCGCGCAGCTTTCCTGAGGCCGGGTGCCTCATCCTGAGGCAAATGTCCCGGCACACCATTAGTTTATGTCGCACGAGATTGCACTCTGTGCGAAGAATCGGGGAGACAGGGAAGGGTCAGACCCTTCTTCCCGCCAGCAGGAAAGCGCGCATGAAACCGAGCCGTCAGATCGCCACCGCGCTTGTGCTTGCCATTGCGGGCGCCGCGGCCTGGGCGCGGCTGGATCCGGGGGCGCAGGCGCGGCTGGAGCCGCTGGGGCTGGGGTGGCTTGCGGGCGCGCCCGCCGCGGAACATCAGGCCGACCTGCCCATGGGCATCCCGTCGGTCGTGGCGGAGCCGGTGCGGCTGGCCGCCGTCGCCGACCAGATGACCGCCATCGGCGATGGTCGCGCCTTCCGCTCCGTCACGCTCCGCCCGGAAGTGTCGGGCCGTGTGGTCGCGGTGCCCGTCGCCTCCGGCGTGCGCGTCGCGGCGGGAGAGGTCATCCTGTCGCTGGATGATGAGGTGCAGCGCATCGCGCTGGAACGGGCGCGGCTGGTGCGGGAGGATGCGCAGACCGCGCTGGAACGGATCGAGCGGCTGCATGCCAGCGGCACGACCAATGAAATACAGCTCATCGCCGCCCGGCTGACGGTGGAGACGGCGGAACTCGAACTGCGGGACGCGGCACATGCGCTGGAGCAGCGCACGATCCGCGCGCCGATCGCCGGTCATGTGGGGCTGCTGGATCTCGACATCGGCGATCAGGTCAGCTCTGCGACGGACATCACGGTGATCGACGACCGGAGCCGGATTCTGGTGGAATTCCGCATGCCCGAGCGGTTTGCGGGCCGTGTGCGGGCGGGCGATGTGCTGACCGCGACCACGCTCTCCGTCATGGGGGCGGAGGCGGCGGAGGGCACGGTTCATGCCATCGACAACCGGGTTGATCCCGCCTCCCGCAGCTTCCGCGTGCAGGGAGAGATCGGCAATGAGGACGACCGTTTCCGCTCCGGCATGGCCTTCCGCATAGACATGCGGTTTCCGGGAGAGGACCTGCCTGCGGTGCCGCCGCTCGCGGTGCAATGGAACGCGGCGGGCTCCTATGTCTGGGTGGTGCGCGGCAACGTGGTGGAGCGCGTGGCCATCCGCATCCTGCAGCGCGATGCGGACAGGGTGCTGGTGCAGGCCGCGCTCGTCCCCGGCGATCTGGTGGTGAGCGAGGGCTCGCAGACGCTGCGCCCCGGGCAGCAGGTGCATATTGCGCCGCCCGATGCGCCGACCACGGCGGCCTCCCGCGTTCCGGCGGGCACGGCGCCCGCAACCGAGACGAGGAGGGCCGATGGCGGACGCGACATCTGAGGCCCATTCCGGCGTCGCACTGTTCATCCGGCGCCCGGTTCTTGCCTTCGTCCTGAATGCGCTGATCGTGCTGGCGGGGCTGGCCGCGCTTTTCGCCGTGGAGGTGCGGGAGCTTCCCTCCGTGGACCGTCCCGTGCTGACCGTCACCACGCGCTTTCCCTCCGCCTCCGCCCAGACCATCGACCGGGAGGTGACGGCGGAGATCGAGGGCGCGGCGGGCCGGGTGCCCGGTGTTTCCTCCATCTCCTCCACCTCCCGTTTCGGGCAGAGCCGCGTGACGGTGGAGTTCAATCAGGACGTCAACATCGACGTTGCGGCCTCCGATACGCGGGACGCGATCTCCCGCATCCGCAACAACCTGCCCGATGATGTGGAGGAGCCGCAGATCGTCAAGGCGGATGCGGATTCCGACCCGGTGATGCGGCTGGCCGTGCTCTCCGACACCCGCCAGATCGACGACCTGACGCGGCTTGTCGATGACGCGGTGGAGGATCAGCTCATCTCCGCGCCCGGCGTCGCCGACCTGCAGATCAGCGGCGACCGGGATCAGGTGTTCCGCATCGACATCGACCAGATGCAGCTTTCCGCCCGGGGCCTGACGCTGGCCGACATACGCAGCGCGGTCGGCAATGCCTCGCTCGATGCGCCCGCGGGCACGCTGCGGGCTGCGGCGCAGACGCTGGTCGTGCGCACCACTGCCCCGGTGACCACGCCGGAGGAGTTCGAGGCGCTGGAGCTGAAGGGGAACGTGCGGCTGGGCGATGTGGCGCGAGTGACGCTTGGCCCCGACATCGCCAATTCGGAGCTTCGCGTCGATGGCCAGCGCGGCATCGGCATCGGCATCATCCGGCAGGCACAGAGCAACACGCTCATCATTTCTGAGGAGATCACCCGCATCGTCGCCGGGCTGAACCGGACCCTGCCGCCCGATGTGCGTATCGTCATCACGCAGGACAGCGCCTCCTTCATAGAGGGCGCGATCCATGAGGTGCAGATCGCCCTGATCCTGACGGTGCTGATCGTGGTCGGGATCATCTACCTGTTCCTTAGGGACTGGCGCGCGACGATGATCCCCGCCATCGCGATGCCCGTGGCGCTGATCGGCACGGTTGCGGCGATCTGGATCATGGGGTTTTCCATCAACATCCTGACATTGCTCGCCATCGTGCTGGCGACGGGGCTGGTGGTGGATGATGCCATCGTGGTGCTGGAGAACATCGTCCGCCGCAGGCAGGAGGGGCTCGGCCCCCGGGCGGCGGCAGTGCTCGGCACGCGGCAGGTGTTCTTCGCCGTGATCGCGACGACGCTGACACTGGCCGCCGTGTTCGTGCCGATCTCCTTCCTGCCGGGCCAGACCGGCGGGTTGTTCCGGGAGTTCGGCTTCACGCTTGCCGTTTCCATCCTGCTTTCTTCCATCGTGGCTCTGACATTGTGTCCCGTCATGGCGAGCCGCCTTCCACAGACTGACATGAAAGAGGCGGAAGGCGGGAGAATATGGCATATGTTTCAAGGTGCTTATGACCGGACGTTGAAGTCTTGTCTGAACGCACCGGTTGTGGTGTTGACGGTGGCGGCGCTGTTCGGCTTTCTGGCCTTCCTCCTCTGGGGCCAGTTGCGGCAGGAGCTTACGCCGGAGGAGGATCGCGCAACGGTGATCCTCTCCGTCTGGGCGCCGCAGGGGGTCTCGCTCGACTTCACCGCCGCGAAGGTGGGGGAGATCGAGGATGCGCTGGCCCCGCTTCGCGCCGCGGGCGAGGTGCTTCACAGCTACGGCATCATCGGCGCGGCCAGTTCCCAGAACCGCGCCTTCATGGTGCTGACGCTTGCGCCCTGGGGGGAGCGGCAGCGGAGCCAGTCGGAGATCCTCGCCGATCTGACGGAGCGGATGCGCGCCATCATCGGCGTGCGCATTTTCACCAACCAGCCGAACTCGCTCGGCATCCGGGGGGCGGGTCAGGGGCTGCGCTTCGCCCTGCTCGGGCCGACGTATGAGGAACTGGCCAAGGTCGCCGCACAGCTCGCGGAACGGATGGAGCAGGATCCCGGCTTCGGTCAGGTGCGGCTGGGCTACGAGACAACCGATCCGCAGCTGTTCATCGAGGTGGACCGCGACAGGGCGAGCGATCTTGGCGTGCCGATCGACGGGCTGGGCGAGGCGTTGCAGGCGATGCTGGACGGTCGGACAGTGGGCACCGTCTTCGTCGCCGACCGGAGCTTCGACATCAAGCTCGTGTCCACCGCCGATCCTGTCGATGACCCCTCCGATCTGGAGCGGATCTTCGTGCGGACCTCCAGCGGCGACATGGTTCCGGTATCGACCTTCGTCACCATGACGGAGCGGGCCGTGGCCCCCAATCTCGGGCGGGAGGACCGGCTCCGCTCGGTGGAGATCGCCGCGAACCTGACCCCGGAGAAGAGCCTCGGGGCGGCGTGGGAAGAAGTCCGCGCCCTCTCCGCCGAGACGCTGCCCGAGACGATGCGGGTCATCCCGCTGGCGGAGGCTGCGACGCTGGGGGAGACCTCGGCCGGGCTCATCACCACGTTCGGCTTCGCCCTGCTGATCGTGCTCCTGGTGCTCGCCGCGCAGTTCGAGAGCTTCGTCTCGGCGGTGATCGTGATGGCGACCGTGCCGCTCGGGCTGGCCTGCGCCGTGTTCGCCATGCTGCTCACCGGCACGTCGCTCAACGTCTATAGCCAGATCGGCCTTGTCCTGCTGGTGGGGATCATGGCGAAGAACGGGATTCTCATCGTCGAATTCGCCAACAGTCTTCGCGATAAGGGCCGGGACGTGCGCTCCGCCGTGGAGGAGGCCTGTTCCATCCGCCTCCGGCCGGTGGTGATGACCATGGCTGCCACCGTGCTGGGCGGCGTGCCGCTGGTGCTTGCCTCCGGCGCGGGGGCGGAGGCGCGGGCGGCGCTCGGCTGGATCATCGTGGGCGGGCTGGGGCTTGCCATGGTGACGACGCTTTATCTCACGCCGGTGGTCTATCTGCTGCTCGCCGGGTTCTCGCCAGCGAAGGCGGAGGAGGAGGCGCGGCTCGTGCGCGAACTCGCCGCAGCGGCTGAGACTGCAGCGGCTAAGACTGCGGGCTAGGGCCTGCGGGCTAGCGCGGGCCGTTTCACGCCGGGGGTCGCGGGGGGCGTCCCCCGCGCCGCCGGAGGCGCTGCGCCGTCCTTCGGGGCTTGCGGCGGAGAAGTGTCGAAACTAGGTTCCCCGCCGCAAGTCAGGGTCCGGAGACATCATGGCCGATAAGCGCAAGACCCCAACCCGCGCCATCTTCGAAGAGGTCGCGACCGAAACCCGGATCGAGGCCGCGCGCCCCGGCCGCATCGGAGAGGGCCGCAGCGGTGCGCGCGGCGCCATCCGCATCTGGCTGCTGATCCTCTTTGCACTCGTCGCGGCGATGATCATCGTGGGCGGGCTGACACGCCTGTCCGACGCGGGGCTGTCCATTACCGAATGGCGCCCCGTCACCGGCGCGCTGCCGCCGATGAACGATGCGGCCTGGCTGGCGGAGTTCGAGAAATACCGCGCAAGTCCGCAGTATCAATACATGAACGCGGGCATGAGCCTTGAGGCGTTCAAGCAGATCTACTGGTGGGAATGGGGGCACCGCCTGCTGGGCCGCCTGGTGGGGCTGGTCTGGGCGCTCGGATTCTTCGGTTTCCTGATCGCGCGCAAGATCCCCGCGGGCTGGACGGGCAGGCTGCTGCTTCCCGGCGTGCTGGGCGGGGTTCAGGGCGCGATCGGCTGGTGGATGGTCGCCTCCGGCCTGACGGGAGAGATGACCTCCGTCGCCTCCTACCGGCTGGCGATCCATCTTGGCCTTGCCTTCGTGATTCTCGGCTTCCTGTGGTGGTATGCGCTGCTTCTGGGCCGCTCGGAGGCCGATCTGCTTCAGGCCCGCCGCGCGCGGGAGCCGAAGTTGTTCTCCATGTCCACCGGCCTGATGCATTTCGCCTTTCTCCAGATTCTCATCGGCGCGCTGGTCGCGGGGATCGACGCGGGCCGCAGCTTCACCGACTGGCCCCTGATGGATGGGGCGTTCTTCCCGCCCGGCGGGTTCTACATCGAGCCGTTCTGGCGGAATTTCTTCGAGAATCCAGGCGTGGTGCAGTTCATGCACCGCATGGTGGCCTATCTGCTGTTCGTCTTCGGCATCGTGGTCTGGGCCCGCGGGCGGCGGAGCAGCCATGCAGCGACGCGTGCCGCGTTCAACATGGTGCTGGCGGCGCTGCTCCTGCAGGTGGTGCTGGGCATCGCCGCGGTGCTGACGGGCGCGCAGCTTCACGCGGCGATCACCCACCAGCTCGGCGCGATCCTGCTCTGGGTCACGATCATCCGGGCGCGGTATCTGTCGCAATATCCGATACAGACCTCCATCCGGGGGACGCGGGCATGAGCGCGCTGGCCGACCTGCTCGCCTTCCAGCGGGAGACGGAGGCGCTGGCCCAAGTGGCGGAGCGGCTGGGCTGGGATCAGGAGACCGTCATGCCACGCGGCGCCTATGCCCAGCGGGGGGAAGAGACGGCGGCGCTGGAGGGGGTGCTGCACGCGCGCCGCACCGATCCCCGCATCGGCGAATGGCTGGCGGCGCTCGATACCGTCCGGCTCGCTCCGGCGGAGGCGGCGCAGGTTCAGCGGATCCGGCGCGCGCATGAGCGGCAGATGCGTGTGCCGCTGCGGCTGGCCACGGCGCTGGCGCGCACCACGAGCATGGCGCAGGGGCTCTGGGCCGATGCACGGGCGCGGGAGGACGTGGCGGGCTTCCTGCCCACGCTCTCCGAAGTCGTCGCGCTGAAGCGTGAGGAAGGGCAGGCGCTGGCAGGGGGCGGCGACCCTTACGACGCGCTGATGGAGGATTACGAGCCCGGCGCAACGGGGGAGGAGACCGCCGCCCTGTTCGGGCGGATGCGGCCGCGCCTCGTCGCGCTGCGGGAGGCGATCCTTGCATCGGACCGCGGCGCCTCCGCCCTGTCGGGGCGGTTCGATGAGGCGGCCCAGATGGCGCTCGCCACAGAACTGGCGGGCGTTTTCGGCTATGACTGGGGGCGCGGGCGGCTGGACAAGGCCGTGCATCCCTTCTCCTCCGGCTCCGGTCAGGATGTGCGGATCACCACCCGCACCGATCCCGCCGATCCGCTGAACTGCATCTATTCGACCATCCACGAGACGGGCCATGCGGTCTATGAACAGGCGGTCGATCCGGCCTACCTGCTCACCGCCATCGGCCACGGCGCGTCGATGGGCGTGCATGAGAGCCAGAGCCGCATCTTCGAGAACCAGCTTGGCCGCAGCAGCGCCTTTACCCGCTGGCTGTCCGGCCGCATGGTGGAGTTGTTCGGAGAGAACGCGCCTTCCGATCCGGCGGAGTTCGACCGCGCCGTCAACCGCGTCCACCCCGGCTTCATCCGCACGGAGGCGGACGAGGTGCATTACAACCTGCATATCATGCTGCGCTTCGATCTGGAACGCGCGCTGATCCGGGGGGAGATGGAGGCGGCCGATCTGGAGGAGGCGTGGAACGCCCGCTTCGCCCGCGACTTCGGCCAGCAGGTCACCCGTCCGAGCCAGGGGGTGCTTCAGGATGTGCACTGGCCGGTGGGGCTGTTCGGCTATTTCCCGACCTACGCGCTTGGCAATGTCTATGCGGGCTGCCTTCATTCGGCGATGCGCCGGGATCTGCCGCAACTGGACGGCGATCTCGCGCGCGGGGATCTCGCGGCGCCGCTGCACTGGCTGAAGGAGGCGGTTCAGCGGCATGGCGGCCTTTACGAGCCGCGCGACCTCATCGCCCGCGCCACCGGAGAGCCGCCGTCGGAGGGGCCGCTGCTCGACTATCTGGAAGCCAAGTTCGGGCGGCTTTACGACCTCTGACCGGTCAGCGCCTCGCGCAGCGATCCCGCGGGCAGGGCGGGATGGCCGAGATCGAGGGAGGAGAGCAGGTCCGACAGGTGATGCGCCATCGCGATCTCCGCCCGCGGGCCATCGCCTGCCGCAATGGCGTGCAGGATGTCACCATGCGCGTGGCTGTCGCAGATGGCCTGCCGCCGCTGCCAGTAGAGCGCGATGATGAGCGATGAGCGCGACACGAGCGAGGCTACGAACTCGCAGATGATCGACTGTCCGGCGAGCCGCGCGACCTCCACGTGGAACCCGCCGGAGAGATACAGCGCCCGCCCCGTATCGCCCGCCGCGAGAGCTGCCTGTTCCGCGGCGATATGGCCCGCCAGCCGGTCTATGTCCCCGGGCGTGGCCCGTCCGGCGGCCAGGCGGGCGGTGCGGGGTTCGAGGATCTGCCGGGCCTCGAACACCTCCTGGGCCTCGCGGGCGGAGGGCCGGGCCACAAAGGCGCCCCGGTTGCGTTTCAGGACGATCAGATGGTCATGCGCCAGCCGCTGAAAGGCCGCGCGCACCACCGTCCGGCTCACCCCATAGACCTCTCCCACCTCGTCCTCCGACAGTTTTGTCCCGGGCAGGACGCGGTGTTGATGGATGGCCTCCGCCAACCGGGCCGCGATGGCGTCGCTGCTCGCCGTGGAGGGGGAGGAGGGGGGTGCTGTCTGTTCCACCCTTCCGACTCCACAGGTTCTGCAGGGTCTCGGCAAGAGGCGAAGATCGGCAACAGGATTGTATACGATTTCCGACGCGGCTTTGCGCGCTGCCGCCGGCTGCCTGCCCAAATTTGGCGCAAATCCTGTCTCGGCCTGCTGCAGGAGCGAAATCCGTTCGCGGGGCCGGAGGAGTCCCGCATGATCGCTGGGTCGCCACCGGGAGCAGGGCCATGCGCAGCGGACAGGATCTGGAACTCGTCAGCCTCACCAAGCGATACGGCCAGACCACGGCGGTCAACCGGGTGAGCCACCTGTTTCCTGCGGGAACCTATGTCTGCCTGCTGGGCCCCTCCGGCTGCGGCAAATCCACCACGCTCCGCATGATCGCGGGCCATGAGAGCGTGTCGGACGGGGCGATCGTCCTTGCGGGCGCCGACATCTCCCATCTGCCGCCCGCGCGGCGCGGCACGGCGATGATGTTCCAGAGCTATGCGCTGTTCCCGCATCTGAGCGTGACCGACAATGTGGCGTTCAGCCTGAAGATGAAGGGTGTCGATCAGGCGGCGCGGCGCAAGCGCGCGGGCGAGATGCTGGAGCTTGTGGACATGTCGCGCTTTGCCGAGCGCAGGCCGGCGCAGCTTTCGGGCGGGCAGCAGCAGCGCGTGGCCCTGGCCCGCGCGCTCATCACCGATCCGCAGGTTCTTCTGCTGGACGAGCCGCTTTCGGCGCTGGACCCGTTCCTGCGGCTGAAGGTGAGGGCGGAGCTGAAGCGGCTTCAGCGGGAGCTGGGCATCACCTTCATCCATGTCACCCATGGCCAGGACGAGGCGATGGCGCTGGCCGACGAGATGGTGCTGATGAACAACGCCGTCATCGAACAGTCCGGCGCCCCGCAGGAGATGTTCAACGCCCCGCGCACGGAATTCGTCGCGCGCTTCATGGGCGGGCACAACGTGGTGTCGTTGCCGCAGGGGCGGTTCGCCGTCCGTGCGGACGAGGTGCGGATCGCGCCATCGGGGACGGATGCCGTCGTGCGCAGCGTCGAATATCAGGGCGCGCATGTCGCCGTCACCAGCATGGCGGCAGGTGAGCAGGAGATCCTCGCGCTGATCCCCGAGGGCGTCTTTTACAGAGATCCGAAGCAACCGGGCGACGCCGTGCGTCTTGCCTGGGACGAAGGGCGGCAGCACCGCCTTCTGGCCTGATCCAACGGAGAGGACAAGGAACATGAGCAAGATCGGTTACAGCCGGCGCGGTGTGTTGAAGGCGGGGGCGGCTGCGGCCGCGGCCTCCGCCTTTCCCGCGCCGATGATCTGGGCGCAGGAGATCAGGAACATCACGCTGCGCCAGTTCGGCACGGGGGTGTCCAACATCAACGAAGTGGCGCAGAAGGTGAAGGAGGACCTCGGGTTCACGCTGGAGATGACCGCGCTCGACAGCGACGCGGTGACGCAGCGCGCCGCGACCCAGCCCAACAGCTTCGACATCGCCGATATCGAATACTGGATCTGCAAGAAGGTCTGGCCGACCGGCAACCTTCAGGCGATGGATACGGCCAGGATCAAGCTCTACGACAAGATCGTGCCGCTGTTCACCACCGGCAAGCTCACGCCGGAGTCGGTGATCGCGCAGGGTACCGCGCCGCATACGGTCGGCTTCGTGGAGGCGCAGGGCTCCAAGACCTTCGCCAAGGAACCGACGCAGTGGATGACCCTCATCCCCACGATCTACAACGCCGATACGCTGGGCATCCGCCCGGACATCATCAACCGCCCCATCACCCAGTGGAAAGAGCTGCTGAACCCGGAGTTCAAGGGCAAGGCCTCCATTCTCGACATCTCCGCCATCGGGATCATGGACGCGGCGATGGTCTGCGAGTCGATGGGGGCCATCAAATACGGCGACAAGGGCAACATGACCCGCGAGGAGATCGACAAGACCCTTGCGATCTTCACGGAGGCCAAGCGCGCTGGACAGTTCCGCTCCTTCTGGAAGACCTTCGATGAAAGCGTGAACCTGATGGCCTCGGGAGAGGTGGTCATCCAGTCCATGTGGTCGCCGGCGATCACGGCGGTCAAGACGCGCGGCATCCCCTGCGTGTATCAGCCGCTGGAGGAAGGCTACCGCAGCTGGGGCGGCGGGATCGGCCTGTCCAAGGCGTTGGACGGGGCCAAGCTGGACGCGGCCTATGAGTATATCAACTGGTATCTCTCCGGCTGGGTCGGCGGCTTCCTGATGCGGCAGGGCTACTATTCCGCCGTGCCGGAAACCTCGAAGGAGCATATGGACGCCAACGAATGGGGCTACTGGTTCGAGGGCAAGCCCGCGACGGCCGATATCGCCAATCCCTATGGTCAGGTCATGGCCAAGGCGGGCGAAAGCCGCGATGGCGGTTCGTTCTACGAACGCATGGGCCATGTCGCCTGCTGGAACTCCGTCATGGATGAAAACCAGTACATGGTAAGGAAATGGAATGAGTTCATCGCGGCCTGAGGTCTCTCCCCTTCAGGCGATGGCGGCGGAGGCGGCCCGGCAGGCCGTCTCCCCTTCCGGGCCGGACAGGGGCAGTCTGACGGCCCCCGTGCGGAGGGCGCGGTCGGCCAATTTCACCGGCTGGCTGCTGGCCTCGCCGCTGGCGGTGGTGCTGCTGGTCTTTCTGATCCTGCCCATCGCGATGATCGTGGCGGTGAGCTTCTGGAGCGCCACCGAATTTACCATCGTTCCCGATTTTTCCTTTGAGAATTATGAATTCCTGTTCGGTTCGCCGGTGACCTACCGGGTCTTTCTCAACACGTTCAAATATGCGCTCATCACCTGGGCGGCGACGCTGCTCATCGGGTTCACCGTTGCCTATTTCCTGGCTTTCCACGTGCGCAGCCAGGGATGGCAGACCGTGCTGTTCCTGCTTTGCACGATACCGTTCTGGACATCGAACATCATCCGCATGATCTCCTGGATCCCGTTTCTGGGGCGCAACGGGCTGGCCAATTCGGCGCTGATCTCCTGGGGGGTGATCGACGAGCCGCTGGAGTGGCTGCTGTTCTCCGACTTTTCGGTGATCCTCGCCTTCGTGCATCTGTACACGCTGTTCATGGTCGTGCCGATCTTCAACACGATGATGCGGATCGACCGTAGCCTGATCGAGGCGGCGAATGATGCGGGCGCCTCCGGCTGGCAGATCCTGTGGAACGTCATCATCCCGCTCTGCAAGCCCGGCATCATGATCGGCACGATCTTTGTCGTGACGCTGGTGATGGGTGATTTCATCACCGTCCGGTTCATGTCCGGCTCACAATCGGCCAATGTGGGACGGCTCATCTCCAACGACATCGCCCTGCTGCAATATCCGTCGGCCGCGGCGACGGCGGTGGTGCTGCTCTGCACGGTGCTGATCGTGATCGGCATCATGCTGCGCTTCGTCGATATCAGGAAGGAGCTGTGATGGAACGGCGTCCGTGGTCCTTCTATGCGCTGGCGGCGTTCTTTGCGCTGTTCCTGCTGTTTCTCTACGGGCCGACCATCACCATCGCCATCCTGTCCTTTCAGGGGCCGGAGGGCGGGTTGACCTTTCCGATGCGCGGCGTCTCGCTCCACTGGTTCCGCGACCTGTTCGAGCAGCAGGCGGTCGGCGACATCTGGGGCGCCTTCCGGCGGAGCCTGGCGCTCGGCCTCATGGTGATGGTGGCGACGGTGGTGATCTCCGTCATGGGCGGTCTGGCGTTCCGCAAGCGGTTCACCGGGTCGGGGCTGGTGTTCTATCTCATCATCACCAGCCTCGTCATTCCCTCCATCCTCGTCTCGCTCGGGGTCGGGCTGATCTTCTCCCAATCGGGGCTGACGGTGCATTGGGCGACATCGGGCTTCGGCGCGCAGTTGACATGGACGCTACCCTTCGGGCTGCTGATCATGTTCGCCATCTTCAACCGCTTCAACCCGGCCTATGAGGAAGCGGCGCGCGATCAGGGGGCGACGGCATGGCAGACGCTCTGGCATGTGGTCATCCCGATCATCGCGCCGTCGCTGATCGGGGTGGCGCTGTTCGGCTTCACGCTCTCCTATGACGAATTCGCGCGGACGCTGCTGACGGCGGGCAGCTACAACACGCTGCCGCTGGAGATCTACGGGATGACCACCAATGTCACCACGCCGGTGATCTTTGCGCTGGGGACGCTGACGACACTGTTTTCCTTCCTTGTGATCGGGGTTTTCGTTCTGGCTCTTGCCATTGCCGCGAAACGGCGGGCAAAGCTCCTCTCCGATGCGGGGAGAGGGGTCTAGGGTTTGCGACTGCTGTTCATCAATCCGAATGCCACGGTCAGCATGACGGAGGCGGTGGTGGCGACCGCCCGCGCGCTGACGACGGCAGAGGTCGCCGGCTGGACCAACCACGACGGACCTCCGGCCATCGAGGGGGCGGAGGACGGGGAACGCGCGGTTCCGGGCGTCCTCTCCCGGCTGGAGGCGGCGCGGGACTGGGGGGCGGATGCGATCGTCATCGCCTGTTTCGACGATACCGGGCTTGAGCGGATCCGGGCCAGTGCCCATTGCCCGGTGATCGGCATCGGCGAGGCCGCGTTTCACATGGCGGCCCTGATGGCGCCTCGCTTCCGGGTGATGACCTCGGTGGAGGCGGCACTGCCGGTGATCGGGCAGAACATCTCCGCCTATGGGTTCGCGCCGCGGTGCGCGGGTCTGCATGCCAGCGGGATCCCGGTGCTGGACCTCGACAGCGGCACGGAGGAGGTGGTGGACCGCCTCGCCGCCGCGATCCGGGGCGCCGGTGGAGACGATCCCGTGGTGCTGGGCTGCGCGGGGATGAGCGCGCTGCGCCCGCGGCTCGCCGCGCGGCTTTCCATGCCGCTGGTGGACGGGGTGGCCGCGGCGGCGCTGCTGGCGGAAAGCCTCGCCCGGCTCCGCAGCGCCGCCTAGCAGGGTGCTGAAAAGGGCCTCCAGGTCTGCGCGGGAGCGGAAATCCTCCGCAATCCGGGGAAATCCAGCCCGAAATCCACGCATTGCCGGTAGTTCCGGGGCTGATTTCCGGATTTTTAAAGCTTATTCAGCAGCCTGCTAGACCGCCCAGTCTGGTTTGCGCTTGTCCAGAAAGGCGCAGATACCCTCGTTCGTGTCGGCGTGGAGCATGTTCTCCACCATGACGCCACCGGCGAGGGCGTAGGCATCCTCCAGCGGCAGACCGATCTGGTCGTAGAAGGTCCGCTTGCCGATCCGCACCGCAGTGCCGAGCTTGCCTGCAACCGTGGCGGCAAGCCGCGCCGTCTCCTCCGACAGCCGTTCGGCCGCGACGACCCGGTTGACGAGGCCCAGCTCCCGCGCGCGGGCGGCGTCGATGAACTCCCCCGTGGTCAGCATCTCGAACGCCTGCTTCCGCGCGATGTTGCGGGTCAGCGCGACCATGGGCGTGGAGCAGAACAGCCCGATGTTAACCCCGTTCACGCCAAAGCGCGTGCCCTCCGCCGCCACCGCCATGTCGCAGGAGGCGACGAGCTGACAGCCCGCCGCCGTGGCGATGCCATGCACCTCGGCGATCACGGGCTGGGGCAGGCGGGGGATGGCGGTCATCACCCTTGCGCAACGGTCGAACAGGTCGGCAAAGGCCGCAGCCCCGCCATCGGGCGCTGCGCGCTTCGCCTGCATTTCCTTCAGGTCATGCCCTGCGCAGAACGCCTTGCCTGCTCCCCGCAGCACGACGGCACGGATGCTCTCGTCCTGCGAAAGCGCGCGGAATGCGTCGGAAAGGGCGGCCAGCATCGCATCCGACAGGGCATTGAGATTGGCCGGACTGTTCAGCGTGAGCGTGGCGACCCCGACGTCATCCGACCGCAAGAGTATATCATCCATTGTCATTCCTCCCCGTTGCCGGAAGTGTAGCGCGCGAAAAACGGGGGAGGAAGCCGTGGCGCTGACAATGACGATGACCGGGCTTGATGCCTTTATGCACGCACAGTTCCCGCAGGTGGCGGCGGATTTCGCCATCGATGCCCTGGGGGAGGAGGAACTGGTCACCCGCCTGCTGGTGGGGGACAGGCATTTGCGGCCGGGCGGCACCGTCTCCGGCCCTGCGATGTTCGCGCTGGCGGATGTGTCGGTCTATCTCGCCATCCTTGCCCGGATCGGGCCGAAGGCGCTCACGGTGACGACGAACTGCTCCATCGACTTCCTGCGCAAGCCCGTCTCCGGTGCGGACCTGATCGCGCGGACGCGGATACTGAAGCTCGGCCGGGTTCTGGCGGTGGGGGACGTGCTCGTCTTCTCCGACGGGCAGGAAGAGCCGGTGGCGCGGGCGACACTGACCTATTCGATCCCGCCGAAATGACGTAAAATGTGGGGTATTATAATACCTATTTTTCAAGTAATTGAAATCTATAAGGAATTACTTGCATCCCGTGCTTGACTGTGCGGCGAACTTCTATAGAACACCGCAATCCGAATTCTCGGAGTCCGGTCCCGGCCGGGCTCTCTGCAAACGAACGGGATCTGGACCATGAAGACCTTCACCGCGACGCCTGCGGACATCGAGAAGAAGTGGATCCTGATCGACGCCGAAGGCGTCGTTCTGGGCCGCCTCGCCACGATCGTCGCCAACCGCCTCCGCGGCAAGCACAAGCCGACCTTCACGCCGCACATGGACATGGGCGACAACGTGATCATCATCAACGCTGACAAGGTGCAACTCACCGGCACCAAGCGGGATGACAAGAAATACTACTGGCACACCGGCTATCCGGGTGGGATCAAGGACCGCACCGCGCGCCAGATCCTCGAGGGCAAGTTCCCGACCCGCGTGGTCGAGAAAGCCGTGCAGCGCATGCTGCCGGGCGGCAAGCTCTCGCGCCAGCAGATGACCAACCTGCGTATCTATGCGGGCGCCGAACATCCGCATGAAGCCCAGCAACCCGAAGTGCTGGACGTCAAGACGCTGAACCCGAAGAACACCCGGAGCGCGTAAGTAAATGGCCGAAGACATCAAAACCCTCGATGACCTGAAATCGGTTGTCTCCGGGTCCGCCGCCGCCGTGGCCGACGAAGCCCCGCGTGAGCCCGTGCGTGACGAACTTGGCCGGTCCTACGCCACCGGCAAGCGGAAGGATGCGGTCGCCCGCGTCTGGATCAAGCCGGGTTCCGGCAAGTTCCTCATCCGCAACAACAAGGGTGAGTTCATCGACTACACCGCGTATTTCGCGCGCCCGGTGCTTCAGATGATCCTGCGTCAGCCGTTCCAGGTCGCCAATGTCGAAGGTCAGTTCGACGTGATGGCCACGGTTGCGGGCGGCGGTCTTTCTGGTCAGGCCGGTGCGGTGAAGCACGGCATTTCCAAGGCGCTGCAACTCTACGATCCCACGCTGCGTTCGGCGCTGAAAGCTGCAGGTTTCCTGACCCGCGACAGCCGCGTCGTCGAACGGAAGAAATACGGCAAGGCGAAAGCCCGCCGGAGCTTCCAGTTCTCCAAACGCTGATCTCACGTCGATATTCGGAAAGGCCCGCCCCCTGTGGCGGGCCTTTTTGTTTGCGCGCGTCGTGGGAACCTGCCTTGCCAACCGTCAGCGGCTGGCCTGCTCCCGATCAAGGGCGCGGATGGCGGCCACGATCTCCGGTGCGACCAGAGCCGCACCTTCCGGCGAGGGGTGATTGTCGTCGAAGTAGAACATCTTTCCGCCGAAGGCATTTGCGCAGCGGTTTGGAATGAATGTGTCGCAGAGCAGCCTGTCCGGGCGCACGCGGGCAATACGCGGGCTGTGGATCGCGTCAAAGGCGGTGATGACGGCATCGGAACGGCGATGGAAAAATGTCCTGCTGGTGGAGATTGCCGGCTGCGCCTCCGGGTCGAACATCAACTCCCGCGCAACGCGGAGCGGCACTTTCCATCCCGCCTCCGGATAGGGATAGACCAGAACGACGTTGAACCGCTCCGCCAGCGCGGCGACCTGCGCGGCATAGGCGGAAATGACCCGGGCCTCCCGCTCGCCGTCGAAGGGATTGCCGGGAGGGAGCGCGGCCACGTCCATCGGTATGGGCGGTCCCGGTTCATTGCCGCCCTCGCCATTTCGCGCCCTGAGCCCGCTCGCATAGACCGGCCATCGCGCGGCAAGGACCAACGTTCTGACGCCGGACTGTTCCAGCCAGTCCAGATAGGCGCGATTATATGCGTCGCAACTGCGCGAGGGCAGCTTGTCGAGCCGGACGAGACCGGGCACGGGCGGACAACCGGCATATCCCGAAACGTAGCTGCCGATGCCCATCCCGGTCAGCATCGCCTGCAACGGCGGGGCGAGACTGGTGGCGTGGCTGTCGCCCATGATCGCGACCTGCGGGCCGGATTCACCGGCGGCACAGTTGCGGACCGGGTGGACGGGCGGGGGATCGTTGTCGGCGGTCAGACAATGGCCGCGATACCGCTCCCGCCCCGCCAGAAGCTCCGTGGCCCATGGCATACGCTCAGGGAACCCTTCCGCCTTGCGGATCCCGATGCCGGCGGCGGAGAAAAGCACGATCCCCACGACCGCCGTGGCAAGCGGCAGGCGACGCCCGGCGAGCAGGGGGGCGGCGCCGCGGAACGGCTGCTCCACCCAGCGCCAGCTCAGCCAGCCAAGCAGGACGGAGGCGATGACCAGCAGCGTCATCACGCCCGCACGGGGTTCCTCCGCCAGCCGAAGCCGCGTGAAGGCCATCAGCGGCTGGTGCCACAGATAAGTGCTGTAGCTGATGAGGCCGAGCCACACGACCGGCCGGAGCGAGAGGATCTGCCCCACCCGCGTGCCCTGACCGCCCCATACCAGCACCAGCACCGCCCCGAGAACCGGCAGCAGCGTCGCGAGCGACGGCGAGGGCATCCCCGGCAGCAAGAGGAGCGATACGAGGATCATCGCCAGCCCCAGCGCCGCGGGACCGCCACGCGGCGCCTGCGGGCGAAGGCGGATGCCGAGGGCTGCAAGCGACCCGGCCAGAAGCTCCCATATCCGCGACGGGGTGAAGAAGAAGTTCTCCTCCGGCCGGATGCGCCAGCCCACCTCCGCCAGCGCGAGGGAGGCAAGCGCGATCACGCCCAGCACGATGAGCGCGATCCTCCGTCCGCCGCGTGTGACCAGAAGGAAAAGGAGCGGCGGGAAGACCAGGTAGAACTGCTCTTCGATGGCCAGGCTCCATGTGTGAAGCAGGGGCTGCAACTCTGCCGCGGTGCTGAAATAATCCGCGTGTCGGGAGAAATGAACATTGGAAAGGAACACCGCTGCTGCCGCGATGCTCCGCCCGAAATCGGCGAAGTCCGCCGGAAGCATCCATACCCAGGCGACGGGAATGCAGGCCGCGAGCATCACGAAAAGCGCGGGAAGGATACGCCGCGCCCGGCGCACGTAGAACTCCGTCAGGCTGTAGCGACGCGCTTCGATGTCCTGAATGAGGATACCGGTAATGAGAAAGCCGGAGATGACGAAGAAGATATCGACGCCGATATAGCCACCGCCGAAGAAGGGCGCACGCGCGTGGAACAGAACGACCGTCGCAACGGCAATGGCGCGCAGGCCGTCGATCTCTGGGCGATATTTCATGTGGGGGCGGCTCTCCTGACCGCGAAGAGACTGGTGGAGCTTCGGCTGTAGTCAAGGGGAGACGCCGCCTGTGTCTGGCAAAGCTTGACGCAACTCATCCCTGCAAGCGATGGTATCTGGCGGAGGTGCCCCATGCGCGACATGATCGATTCCGAGAAACTCGTTACCCATTACGTCGATGGCCACTGGATCGCGCCGCTCTCCACGGAGGCGTTTCCCTTCGAGACGCCGCATGACGCGGCGGTGCGGGGAAGTATCATCCTTGCCGGTGCGCAGGATGTGGCGCGCGCGCTCGATGCGGCGCGGCGGGCTTTCGCCGGTTTCTCCCGCACCTCCAAGGCGGAGCGGCTGGCATTGCTGCGGCGGATTCACGATCTGACGCAGGAGCGTATCGGCGACCTCGCCCAGGCGATTTCCCTGGAAATGGGCGCGCCGATCGACATGGCCCGCAGAGCGCAGGCGGGGGCGGGCGTCGGTCATGCCGCGGGCTTCATCGAGGCGCTGGAGGGGATGGAGGAGGAGGAACGGCTCACCAACGGCGACCTGCTGATCCGCGCCCCGGTGGGGATTTCGGGGCTCATCACGCCGTGGAACTGGCCGATCAACCAGATCTCGCTGAAGGTGCTGCCGGTGATCGCGACGGGCGGCACCTGCGTGCTGAAGCCGTCTGAATACACGCCGCTTTCCGCCATCGTCTATATGGAGATCCTCGACGCGGCAGGGGTGCCTGCGGGCGTGGTCAACATGGTGCAGGGGAACGGGCCGGGAGCGGGCGTCGCGCTTTCCACGGACCCGTTGGTGAGCCATGTCTCCTTCACCGGCTCCACGCGGGCGGGGCGGGCCGTCGCCCATGCCGCGGCGGAGGACATCCGGCGCATCACGCTGGAACTCGGGGGCAAGTCGGCGAACCTCGTCTTTGCCGATTGCGGATCGGACCTCGAGCAGCGCGTGCGCGACAGCGTGGCGGAATGCTTCCTGAACTCCGGCCAGTCCTGCGATGCTCCGACACGGATGCTGGTGGAGCGGGGCGTCTATGACCGGGTGGTGGAGATCGCGGCCGATGCGGCGGCGAACACCGCGCTCGGCCTGCCCTCGGAACCGGGCGATCACATCGGCCCGCTGGTCAACGCCACGCAGTTCGAGCGGGTGCAGGACCTGATAGCCGCCGGTGTGTCGGAGGGCGCGCGGGTCGTGGCGGGCGGGCCAGGCCTCGCGCCCGGTTTCAATGCGGGCTACTGGGTCCGGCCCACGGTTTTTGCCGACGTGAGCCCTGACATGCGGATCGCGCGGGAGGAGATTTTCGGCCCCGTCCTTTCCATCCTCCCGGTGGACGGGGAGGCGGAGGCCATCCGCATCGCCAACGATTCGCCCTATGGCCTCGCCGCCTATGTGCAGACCGGCGATATGGAGCGGGCCGGACGGGTCGGCCGCGCGCTCGACGCGGGGGCGATCCATGTGAACGGCACGGGCATGGGCTGGGGCTCTCCCTTCGGCGGCTGGAAGCAATCGGGCCTCGGGCGGGAGGGCGGCAGGCTCGGCATCGAAGCGTTCCAGGAGGTCAAGACCCTGCATCTGCCGCAGGGCTGACAGCACCGCGCCCGGGTTGCACCCGCGGCTGGGGCCGTTTCGCGCGCTCGGACCGGTGGGAGCCTCTGCCGCCCGTTTCCGCCGAATGGCGGGGCGGCCACGCCCCCGGGACGCGTGTCTGGGGCTATGCGCAAGCTCGGGATCATGAGCAGGCACAGCAGGCCGGGAGATGCGCCCGGCGCATGTGATGCCTCCATCACCACGGCCATCGCGCGCGAAACCTGCGATATGTCAGCAAGAGGCATATCCACGGTTGCCGCCCACCCGGAGACGCGTCATGCAGTGGCGCCGCATCACATCTGGCTCGCCCCGCGACACGGATATCCCGCCGCATATCCGCCGCTCCCGCCCGACCGGGGGCGCGCCTGCATGTGCCTTCGGATTGAGCAGCGGATGAAGAAAACGCCACCGGGGCGCAATGCCGCGCGGGAGCAGGCTTTTCTCCGGCGGTGGTTTCTGCCTAAATCGCCGGAAGGACCGGAAACGGCGCAGGGACAATGGGATGGCCAACAGGGTGAACCGCTTCAGCGAACCCGAAGTGAAGAGCGGCTATGCGCTGATTGCGCCGCCGTTCATCTACTCGGTGCTGCTTCTGGCGGTGCCGGTCGGGCTGATCGTGCTCTACAGTTTCTGGACGGACGGCTATCTGGAGATCATCAAGACCTTCACGATGGAGAACTATATCGCCGCCTGGACGGATCCGCTCTATCGGCAGGTCATGCTCCGCTCCCTCGGTGTCGCGGCGATGGTGACGCTGGTGACGGTGGTGCTGGCCTATCCGGTGGCATATTACGTGTCCTTCCACGTCAGCGGCTCCAGGAAAGCGCTGTGGCTTTTCCTCATCACCATCCCCTTCTGGACGAGCTACCTGATCCGGGTTTTCCTCTGGAAGGTGATCCTTGGCTACAATGGCGTGCTGAACACCGGGCTGATGAAGCTCCGCCTGATTGATGAGCCGCTCACCTTCCTGCTCTACAATGTGAATTCGGTGGTCATCACGCTGGCCCATGCCTATGCGCCCTTCGCGATCCTGCCGATCTTCGTGGCGCTGGAGAAGATCGACCGCTCGCTGCTGGAGGCATCCCAGGATCTGGGGGAGGGCAAGGTGATGTCCTTCTTCCGGGTGACGCTGCCGCTTTCCATGACGGGGGTGATCGCTGCGGTGATGATCGTGTTCATCCCCACCATCGGGGATTACGTGACGCCGAACCTCGTCGGGGGGCCGCAGGGGCAGATGATCGCCAACGTCATCCAGCTTCAATACATGCGGCTCGACAACTATCCGCTGGGATCGGCGCTGGCCGTCTCCGCCATGCTGATCGTCGCGGCGGTGTCGCTGGTGTTCCTGTTCCTCAACCGCCGCTTCCTGAAGGGGTCGAAATGAAAGCGGGCGGCCTGCGTATCTACGCCTATCTCTACCTGCTGTTTCTGTACGCGCCGATCATTCTGCTGCCGCTGTTCGCCTTCAACGACGGCACGATCATCGCCTTTCCGCTGAACGGCTTCACGACGAAATGGTTTGATGAGCTGTGGACCATTCCCGCGCTGCATCAGGCCGTCAAGAACAGCCTCATCATCGCGATTTCCTCGGCGGTGTTCTCCACCATGCTCGGCATCTTCGCAGCGCGCGCCATCACGCGCTACGACTTCCCCGGCAAGGCGGCGATGAGCGGGCTGATCATGCTGCCGCTGGTGCTGCCGGAGGTGATCGTGGCGGTGTCGCTGCTGGTCGTGCTGCTGGCCATGGGCATCCCGCTGGCCTTCTGGACGGTGATCTTCGGACATGTGCTGATCTGCACGCCCTATGCGGTGGCGATCCTGTCCTCGGCCTTCTCCTCGCTCGACCGTTCGCTGGAGGAGGCGTCCATTGATCTGGGCGAGACGCGGATGTCCACCTTCCGCCTCGTCACGCTCCCGCTGGTGGCGCCGGGGATCGTCTCGTCGCTGCTGATCGGCTTCACCATCTCGCTCGACGAATTCATCATCGCCTACTTTCTCACCGGATCGCAGCCGACGCTGCCGGTCTATATCTTCTCCCAGTTCCGCTTCCCGGCGAAGGTGCCGGTGGTCATGGCGCTGGGGACAATTCTCGTCATCCTGTCCGTCGTGCTCCTGACCCTCGCCGAGATGTTCCGCCGGCGCGGTGTCCGGCGGCGCGGCGGGGTCGATACCGGAGGCTTCCTGTGACGCTCTCGCCCGCTCCCACCTCCCGCACCCCCCGTCCGGGGCAGCGTGTGCAGCCTTCCGGCCGCCCGATCATCGAGTTGAGGGACGTCCAGAAATACTACGGCGATTACCACGCCCTCCGCGGCATCACCGCCGATATCCGGCAGGGGGAGTTCTTCTCGCTGCTCGGCCCGTCCGGTTGCGGCAAGACGACCCTGCTCCGCACCATTGCGGGGTTCGAGGACTTGTCCTCCGGCACCGTTCTGATCGACGGCAAGGACATGGCGGCCGTCCCCGCCAACCGGCGGCCCACCAACATGGTGTTCCAGTCCTATGCGATCTTTCCCCATCTTTCTGTGGAGGAGAACGTGGGCTTCGGCCTCCGTCGCGATCCTGGCACGAAGGAGGAGAAATTGCGTCGGGTGGGCGAGGCGCTGGAGATGGTCGGGCTTTCCGGCTACGGCAAACGGGCGGCGCATGCGCTCTCGGGCGGGCAGCGGCAGCGGGTGGCGCTGGCGCGCGCGCTCATCCTGAAGCCCAAGGTTTTGCTCTTGGACGAGCCGCTCTCCGCGCTCGACAAGAAGATGCGGGAGCAGATGCAGGTCGAACTCATCAAACTCCAGCGGCAAGTGGGGATCACCTTCATCCTCGTCACCCACGATCAGGAGGAGGCGCTGGTCATGTCCGACCGCATCGCCGTGATGTTCGAGGGGCAGATCGCGCAGATGGACGACCCCGAAGTGCTCTACCGGCGACCGAAGACCCGCGCCGTGGCGGATTTCATCGGCATGATGAACTTCCTGCCCGCGGAGGTGCTGTCCGATAGCGGGGGCCGGGCGGAGGTACAGTCACCGGGGCTTGGCCGGTTCACGCTGGAGGATGCACAGGCGCCGGGTGGCGTGCGGGTCGGCGCGGCCAGCATCGGCATCCGGCCGGAATCCATGTCGCTGATCTATGGCGACGAGGCGATCAATCCGGCCCAGCAGGTTTCCGAAGGCGTGGTGGACGAGGTCGTCTATTACGGTGATATGACCTATTACGACGTGCGTCTGGACGGGTTGGAGGAGCCGGTTCGCCTGTCGATGAAGAACCTGATCTCCCGTCCCGTGCTGGACCGCGGCGTGCGGACGCGGGTCGCCTGGGATCCGCGGTCCGCCGTGCTCTTCGTCTGAGATCAGGGCAGCAGGATCGCCATGCCGATGGACGCGGGCGCCACCGGCGCAAAGCCGTATTGCGCGTAGAGGTGGCGCGCCTCGCCATCGGCGATGAGGCTGACATAGGCACCGGGGGCCAGTTCCTTCAGGCGTGTCATGATCCGCGCCATGATCGCCTTGCCGAGCCCCTGGCCCTGATGACCCGGCTCCACCGCTATATCGACGATCTGGAACACGGTTCCCCCGTCACCGATCACCCGGCCCATGCCGACGGTGCGCCCGGCCTCCATCACGCAGACCCCGAGGACGGAATTCGGCAGGCCGATCCGTGCGGCGGCAAGCGACTTCGGTGAGAGGCCGGAAACCTCGCGCAGACGGCAGAAGTCCTCCGCCGTGGGCAGGCTGTCGAGCAGGGTGTAGCGGTCGTTCATGGTCTCACCTCAGTTATCGGGCGGCAGCAGGCCAAGCCCGCGAAGATAGATGCCGATCCCCGCTTCCAGGAGTTCCTCCGGCGGGAAGGGGGATCGGGCACCCGGCGCACCCCGGCCGTAAAGCTCCACCACGCCATGGCTCATCGCCCAGATATGCGCGCTGAACATGGAGGCGGGCGGGCGTTTCTCGGGGGGGATGTTTTCCGAAAGCCGCACTGCGGCCCGCTCCAGCACGCCCCGCGCGCGCGCCGCCGCGTCGGCAAGGCCGGGCGAGATGTTGGGGGAAATCCCGCTTTCGAACATGGCGATGTAGTGGCCGGGAAACTTGCGGGCAAAGGCGATGTAGGCGCGCCCCGTCGCCTCGAAGGCCGCGAGCGCCGTCGGCCCGCTGTCAAAGGCGAATTCCATCAGGTCGGCGAAGATTTCGTACCCATGCCGCGCGCATTCAGCGATCAGGTCGTCGCGCCCCGCAAAATGCCGATAGACCGCCGCAGGCGTCACACCGGCAGCCTTCGCGGCTTCCGACAGGGTGAAGCCCTGCGGTCCCTTCTCCTCTATCAGCTTCAGCGCCGCATCGACCAGCGCCTGACGGAGGTTGCCGTGATGATAGCCGCGCTTAAGCATCCAGCATGTCAAGCCCGCCGCAAATCTTCGGGTCGGGCTGGCCGATGGCCTTCTTGTCGCGCCCCTCGTAGTCGAGGCTGAGCAGGATGGACTGAACCACCGCGATCCGCTCCCGCCGCTTGTCGTCGGAGCGCACGATGGTCCAGGGCGCGAAGTCGGTATGGCTGGTGATCAGCGTCTCGCGGATGGCGGCGCTGTAATCATCCCAGCGTTTCAGCCCCTCGACGTCGATATTGGAGAGCTTCCACTGCTTGAGCGGATCCTGTTCGCGCTGGAGAAACCGGCGGAGCTGCTCGGCTCGTCCCACGCTCAGCCAGACCTTCACGAAGGTGATCCCCTCGCTGACGATCATCTGCTCGAACGGCGGGAGCTGGCGGAAGAACTGGGCGCGCTCCATGTCGGTGCAGAAACCGAAGACCTTCTCCACCACGCCCCGGTTGTACCAGCTCCGGTCAAAGAGCATGATCTCTCCGGCGGCGGGCAGGTGCTGCACATAGCGCTGGAAATACCACTGCGTCGCCTCGCGGTCGGAGGGTTTGGACAGCGCGACGGTATGGGCCACGCGCGGGTTCATGTTCTCCGTCACCGCCGCGATGGTGCCGCCCTTGCCGGCGGCATCCCGCCCCTCGAACAGGATCATGAGCCGTGACCCCTTGCGCCGCACATGCGAGACGAGCTTCGCCAGCTCTATCTGAAGCGGCTCCATCAGCGCGTCGTATTCGTCCCGGGAAAGCTCGGTGGGATAGGGATAGTCCTTGGCAAGGACATCCTTCTTGCCCGCTTTCTTGATCGCCTCGCGGACCTCCTTTGGAGCATCCTTTTCGTAGTAGGCAGAAATAGCACCATCGAATGGCAGCTTGTTTTTGTCAGTCATGGCATTCCCCCGCTATGTCGCTGGCCCGGACATGCCCACTATCCAGATCATCGCTCCGACGGCAATGGGCGTGCAGCGCCCGCGGAGCGAAGCCGCGCCCGTTGTATCGCGGCGATCACCGCGTCGGGGTGGGTGTGATGGAGCATGTGCCCGGCATGCGGGATCACGCTCAGCACCGCCGACGGCACATCGATCGCCAGCGCCTCGCCGTTGCGGCGAACGGGCACGATGGCATCCGCATCGCCGTGGAGCACCTCCACCGGCAGGATCAGTCCGGGATACCCCTGCCGCAACCGGCGGAGCGCCCGGCTGAGGCCCGCCACCTGCCGGGCATTGGCGGTGAAGCTCGCAGGGCGGAGCGTGAGCGCCAGCCCCGCTGTCTGCGCATAATCGCCGGGCGCGAGCTGGGGGGCAAACGCGGGGCCGAAGGCGGCGCGCATCATGCGCGGCGTGGACCATGCGGTGAAGAACGGCGCGGAAAGCCGACCGGCAAAGGCCGTGGCCAGCAGCCGCGTGGTGAGCGCGACGGGCCGGGGATACGGGTGAGTCGCCGCGCTGATCGCCACCACAGCCCTGACCCTGCCGGGACGCTGCATCGCCCAGGCAAGCGCCACGGCGCCCCCGTAGGAATGACCGACCAGGATCGGATTGCGGAGCCCCAGCTTGTCCGCGGCCGCGCTCAGGAACTCAGCCTGTGCCGCGGGATCGGTTTCCCGGTCGATCCCGCCTGTCCAGCCGAGAGAGGGTCGGTCGAAAACGGTGACGCGGAACGCATCCACAAGGCGGGGCAACAACGCGGAGAAGTCGCGGTGATTGCCGCTCGCCCCGTGGATGAGCACCAGGTCCGGCCCATGCCCGCGGGTGACCGCCTCCACCCGTATGCCGTCTATGGTGAGCGGGGGACCGACGGCAGGATACTCCGCCTCCGCCCGCAGGGTGTTCCGCTTCGCCCGATGGCGGGTGAGGAGCGCGAAGCCCCCGCCTGCCACGAGGGCGATGAGGAGGCTACTGCTCGCCAATCTCTCTCATGTCATAAGAAGTGGACTGGTAGATTTCGTTGATCCAGTTGCCGTAGAGCAGATGGGCGTGGCTCCGCCAGCGGTTGACAGGCGGGCGGGCGGGATCGTCGTCGGGGTAATAGTTGAGCGGCACGTTGATGGATTTTCCCTGCACCACATCCCGGTCGTATTCTTCCTTCAGAGTATGAGTATCATACTCGAAGTGATTGAAGATATAGAGCGCGCGGTGGGCCGGATCCTCCACCAGACAGGGGCCGACCTCATGGGAGCCGAGGAGCGTGACCAGCCCTTCATGCGCGTCGATCTCTGCCTGCCGCATCTCTGTCCAGCGGCTGACAGGAATGACGAAGTCGTCGGAAAAGCCGCGGAGATAGGGGGAGGAAGGCGACATGTTGGTGTGACGGAAGCATCCGAAGGACTTGGCTGGCAGGAGGTGCTTCTGAACGCCGTGAAAGTGGTTGATCATCGCCATTCCGCCCCAGCATACGCCAAAGGTGGAGTGGACATTGCGCTGCGTCCAGTCGAAAACCTCGCGCAGTTCATCCCAGTAGGTCACATCTTCGAAGGCCAGATGCTCGATGGGCGCGCCGGTGACGAGCAGGCCGTCGAACTTCTCGCCCGATGCCTTCACATCCTGAAAGGGGCGGTAGAACTCCTCCATATGCTCGGCGGCGGTGTTCTTCGTCTGATGCTCTGACATGCGGATGAGGTGCAGGTCGATCTGCAGCGGGGTGGCGCCGATCAGGCGGGCGAACTGGTTCTCCGTCTGGATCTTCTTCGGCATCAGGTTCAGCAGCCCGATACGCAAGGGGCGGATGTCCTGCCGCGCGGCCCGATCGTCCGACATCACCATGACGCCCTCTCGCGACAGGACATCGTAGGCGGGCAGGTTCTCGGGCAGTTTGATCGGCATGATGCGGCTCCTTCCAGAGCGGCGAGTTATGCTCTCGCGCGTTTGTCCTCAAGTCCTCTCGCGACAAGGGCCGCGAAATCATCGGACGATCTCACCCGCGCCACATCCTCCGCATCGAGGCTGATCCCCCAGTTCCGCGCCATGGCGGCATAGCGCGGCTGGCGGTGGGCGAGGGCGCGGGCATAGGTCCAGCGGACGAAAGCGTCGGGATCGACCTCCGTCTCACCCAGACCGGTATCAGTCAGATAGGTCGCCCAGGCGTCATGCAGGAAGGAGGGCTGGTAATACATCGGCTTCGGCGCACGGTCGAAGCGCCGGACGAGTTCCGCGGTATGCGCCTCCGACCCCTTGATCCAGATGAGCAGGGCACGGGAGGCGAGCGCCGTCAGCACCGTGTCTTCCGGGTCGTCGGGTTCGACGACCTCGCAGATGGATCCGCCGGAGTCACAGACGAAATGCGGATAGCCGTAGATATCCTCTGACCGGTCGATGAAGCGCCCGGTATCGAGCAGCGAGGCGATCTCCGCCTCCCGGTGCTGCTCCTGCCGCTTCATGTATTCGGCGAAGGGCAGGCCGCCCTTCTCCGGGTTGCCGGGTTTGCCGAGATAGGTCGAAAGCGGTGCGAGGTTGTCGAAGGTGATGTTGGAGCCGATGAAGATCGAGTCGCTCATCAGAAGCTCGCGCAGGAACGGGTTCCGCATCGCTTCGCGCTTGAAGTTATCGACGATGTATTCGCCCATGTAGCGCGTGCCGATGCGATAATCGACGGAGTAGTGGAACCAGCGCCCACTGTCGCGCAGGATGTTGGAAACATGGGTCTTGCCAAGCCCAGACATGCCGAACAGCAGCACCCGTTTCGCAGGCGCGTCGAGCCAGTCGCGGGCGGTGGCGTGGATCATGATCCCTCCGGTTTTGCCGGAGGGATAACCGCTTCGATCCGGCATGGGTAGCCCCGTTCGCGCGGGAACGGGGCGGTTGGCAATCAGAAGGCGTAGCCCACTTTCATGGCGGCCAGCAGACCTTTCTGGTTGAAGGTCGCGGTATAGGCGCCACCGATGTTCGTCTCGCTGTCCCGCATGTCGAGATAGGAGAGGCCAGCCGTCACCTTCATCGGGCCGTGGGTATAGGTTCCGGCCAGGCCGATGCTCCGACGCCCGTTGGGCGGCCCGAGGTTGGAGGAATAGCCGTCCATCGCAGTCTCATAGCCGAACAGCACGGCGCCGGACCAGGTTTCGTTGAACTTGTGGCCAATGCCCACCACGACGGTCGTGGTATCGTCTTCATACCCCACCAGCGGCCCGCCCGTCAGCATGTTGTAGGCCGGCGGATTGATATCGAATTTGGACCATTCCACCCAGCGGATGGAGCCGAAGGCCAGCCAGTCGGGCGCGATGCCGGTCTGAAACTCCAGCTGAACCGACTTCGGGATGGTGGTGGTGAAGCGCGTGTCGCCCACGAACGTATCCCGCGCCCCGAAATCATGATCGATGGGGGAGGTATAGGTCAACGCGACCCGAACCGCATATTCCGGGATCTCGTAGGCCACCCCGGCCAGCCAGCCCAGATCGGTCTCCGAATCCGTCTGCAATCCGTAGGTGAACCGCGGCGTGTTCAGATTCACGTGCCCGGACGTCCGCAGCACGCGCAGGCCGCCATAGATGCTGAAATTCTCGTTGAACTTGTAACGCGCCATCAGGGTCGCGCCGTTGGAGCGCACCTTGGCCCGCGTTCCCGCGAGGGGGTAATACGTGTCGGACGGATAGCTTACATCGGCGCCCACCGGCTGATCCAGCACGAGCGCCACGTCCAGATCCGGTGTGACGGGATATTTCAGCCCGAGGATGTAGGTGTTGAAGTTCCCCATCACGCCGCCGCCGGTTGACACCGGCAGGCCGTTCAACCGCCCGCTCGAGTCGAGATTCACCGTGCCGAGGCTCACTCCACATAGCGACCCTCTTCGAACAGGATCGAGGATGACGTGAAGGTGCGCTCGATAGCAGCAGCCTGTGCGAGAGTGGCGGACAACCCGAAAAAGGCCGTCGTGAGCAGCAGTCGTTTCATTTTCCCCCCTTTTGGGCGCGGCCTGCGGCACGCCCTTGTGATGAGGCTAGATAACGCATGCGAGCGGTCAACGGTAACCCAAGGGAAAGCAGATCGTTTTTTGCGCGCGCGGCGATGATGCTACACCTGTGGTTGCGTGAATTCCTGTGATGGCGAGTATTTCTCCGCCGCCGCCGAATCCGGGCGACCGTTCCGCAGTTGCGCCTGCGAGGCGGCGGATGTTCCGACGGACGGCCAAGAGCAGGATTTTCTTTCTACGGGCCAGGAATGGTGAGTTGGTTGAAGGGATAGGTATTCTATAAAACGTAGTTCATATAGCATTTTATGCTTTCAACGGCGCCAAAATCGCCCATCCCGTTTCCTTGTTCAGGGTGTTCGCCGCCTCTAGCTTCCGTTGACCCGGAACCCGAGGACAATGGTAATGGCTCTGATCATCGAAAGGCTCACCAAACGCTTCGGGACGACGGAAGTGCTGCGGGGAATCGGGCTGGAAATCGGCTCGGGGGAGCTTGTCGCGCTGCTGGGGCCGTCCGGTTCCGGCAAGACGACGCTGCTCAGGATCATCGCCGGGCTGGACTGGCCGGATGCGGGCGCGATTTCCCATGACGGGACGGATTGGCTGGCGCTGGACGCGCGGACCCGAAACACCGGGTTCGTGTTCCAGCATTACGCGCTTTTCCCGCATATGACGGTGCGCGACAACATCGCCTTCGGCCTGACAGTGCGCCCCCGCTCCAGCCGTCCCGCGAAGGCGGAGATCGCGGCGACGGTGACGGAGTTGCTGAACTTCCTGCAGATTGCGCATCTTGCCGACCGTTATCCGGCCGCTCTTTCCGGCGGGCAGCGGCAGCGGGTGGCGCTCGGACGCGCGATGGCCATCGGGCCGGAAGTCCTGCTGCTCGACGAGCCCTTCGGCGCGCTGGATGCCGCCGTGCGCCGCGATCTGCGCCGCTGGCTGCGCGAGGTGCACGAGGCGCGCGGCACGACCACGGTCTTTGTCACCCACGATCAGGAGGAGGCCTTTGAACTGGCCGACCGGGTCGTGGTGATGGGCGAGGGGCGGATCGAGCAGATCGGCACGCCCGACGAGATCTACGACCATCCCGCGACACCCTTCGTGGCCCGTTTCCTTGGCGCGACGGTCGAACTGCCGGTCACGCTCAGGGCAGGGCGGGTGGAGGCTGCGGGCGTGGATGCGTCCCACCTGCCACGCGTGGCCTATCCCGACGGGGCTGCGCGGCTGTTCCTGCGCCCCGGTGAGATCAGCCCGGCGGTGGATCGGACATCCCCGTTCACGGTCTCGACCATCGTCAGCACCGGCGCGACGCTCCGGCTGTGCGTGACCGGCCCGGGCGGGCTGTCCTTCGATATCGAGGTTCCGCGCCGGTCGAGCGGGGTCGCGGATATCCGCACCGGCACCCCGATCAGGCTGCGCCCCGAAGCGGGCCGCGTCTTCGCCGACGGAAAGCGCGCTCCCCAGGCCGCGCCGCTCGTCGCTCCCACCGCCATACTCAAGGAGAACCGTTCGTGAAACACGCCCTTTTCGGAGCCGTCCTTGCCGCAGGGCTGGGCTTCGCCGCGCCCGTTCTGGCGCAGGACAAGCTGCTCAACGTGTCCTACGACATCGCACGCGAGCTTTTCGCGGCCATCAATCCGGCCTTCGCCGAGAAGTGGAAAGCCGAAACCGGTCGCGACGTGACGATCGACCAGTCGCATGGCGGATCCTCCCGTCAGGCGCGCGCGATCCTTGAGGGGTTGCCCGCGGACGTGGTCACCTTCAATCAGGTCACCGATATCGACGTGCTGGCCGAAGGCGGTCTGATCGCGAAGGACTGGCGCGACCGGCTGCCGAACAATGCCTCGCCCTATTACTCGCTGCCGGCCTTCCTCGTGCGGCAGGGGAACCCGAAGAACATCAGGGACTGGTCCGACCTTGTCCGCGACGATGTGAAGGTGGTTTTCCCGAACCCCAAGACCTCCGGCAACGCGCGGTATACCTATCTCGGCGCCTATGCCTTTGCGCTGGATCAGAACCGCGGCGATCAGGCGAAGGCGCAGGCTTTCGTGAAGAAGCTCTTCTCCAACGTCCCGGTGTTCGACACGGGCGGCCGCGCCGCCACGACGACCTTCGCCGAGCGCGAGATCGGCGACGTTCTCATCACCTTCGAGGCGGAGACCGGCGGCATCGCGCGGGAATATGGCGACAAGGGGTTCGAGCGTGTGACGCCCTCGCTCTCCGTCATGGCGGATTTTCCGGTGAGCGTGGTGGACGAGGTCGCCAAGAAGAACGGCACGGAGAAGCTGGCGGCGGACTATCTGGATTTCCTCTACGCGCCGGAGGGGCAGAAGATCCTCGCCGAGCATTTCTACCGCGTGCATGACGAAGCCGCAGCGGAAGAGTTCGCCGAGAACTTCCCGGAGGTGAAGCTGGTGACGGTGGACGACGTCTTCGGCGGCTGGGAAAAGGCACAGGCCGAGCATTTCGCCGAAGGCGGCATTCTCGACAGCGTGTTCGTCAACCAATGAGCCTCTCCGCCCCCTCCACCGCGCCGGTGCGGCCGAAACGGGTGCTTCCCGGTTTCGGCCTCTCCATCGGCGTGACGATGATCTACCTCACGGTGATCGTGCTGGTGCCTGTGGCGGCGCTGGTGCTGAAGGGGGCGGATATCGGCTTCGCGCGCTACTGGCAGATCGTCACCGGCCCGCGCACGCTTGCCGCGTTTCGGCTCACGCTGACGGCGGCGGCGATGGCGACGGTCGTCAACGCCGTCTATGGCCTGCTGATGGCATGGGTGCTGACGCGCTACGACTTTCCCGGCAAGCGGCTGCTGGACGCGCTGATGGATGTGCCCTTCGCGCTGCCTACGGCGGTGGCGGGCATCACGCTGACCGCGCTTTTCGCCGGAAACGGCTGGTTCGGCATGTGGCTGGAGGCCGCTGGCTTTCCGGTTGTCTATACGATCTGGGGCGTGGCCGTCGCGATGGCCTTCACCTCCATTCCCTTCGTGGTTCGCACGGTGCAGCCCGTACTGGAGGATCTGGATCACGCGCTGGAGGAGGCCGCGACGACGCTGGGCGCGCGGCCGTTCACGATCTTCCGCAGGGTGATCTTTCCGGCGATCCTGCCCGCCTTTCTGGCCGGGGTGACGCTCTCCTTCGCGCGCTCGCTCGGGGAGTTCGGCGCCGTGGTGTTCATCGCGGGCAACCTGCCGTTCGAGACGGAGATCGCCTCGCTGCTCGCCGTCATCCGGCTGGAGGAATACGACTATTCCGGCGCTGCCGCCATTGCGCTGACGCTGCTGCTCTTTGCCTTCGTTCTGCTCGTGCTGTCCAACCTACTGCAATCCTGGGCGATGCGCCACAAGGAGGCCGCATGACGGCCGCCGCCGCCGCCGCTGGCGCGCTTGCGCCTCGCCGGAGCCTGCTGGTTCCCCGGCTGCTGATCGGGCTGGCCGTGGCGATGACGCTGGCGCTTGTCGTCGTGCCGCTCGTCTATATCTTCTGGCGCGCCTTCGGGCAGGGATGGGCGGTCTGGCAGGCGAATATCCTGCATCCCAACACGCTGCACGCCATCTGGCTCACGACGCTCACCGCGCTCATCGTGGTGCCGCTGAATGTGGGATTCGGGCTTGCTGCTGCGTGGCTGGTGGCGCGTTTCCGCTTCCCGGGGCGCAAGTTCGTCATGGCGCTGGTGGAGATCCCGTTCTCCATTTCGCCGATCATCGCCGGTATCTGCTACCTGCTTCTCTATGGGCGGCAGGGGCTGTTGGGGCCTTGGCTTGCCGCGCATGACATCCAGATCCTCTTTGCCCTGCCGGGCATCATCATGGTTACTCTGTTCGTCACCGCTCCCTTCGTTGCGCGGGAGGTGCTGCCGCTCATGCAGGCGCAGGGAAGCGAGCAGGAGCAGGCGGCCGTCACCCTCGGCGCGTCCGGCTGGCAGGTGTTCCGGCGGGTGACATTGCCGAACATCCGCTGGGCGCTGCTTTACGGTGCGGTGCTCTGCACAGCGCGGGCGGTGGGAGAGTTCGGCGCGGTTTCCGTTGTTTCGGGCAATATCCGCGGGCAGACGAACACGCTGCCCCTGCAGATCGAACTGCTCTACAACGACTACAACGCCGTCGGTGCCTTTGCTGCCGCCACCGTTCTGACGTTGATCGCTCTGCTCGCCCTCATCGCCAAGGCTTTCGTTGAGGCGCGTCGGTCATAAACCTTCTGTTAACCTCGCCGTGAGATCGTCGATCCTCAGAGAATTCGATTGATTTGTTCTCGTTTTGATCGCATAGATGATGAGAACAATGAAAGAACTTCCGGCGAAGGTTGCCGGTCGCGGCAGGCTGTGACAAGAAGGGCGCATCACATGGCAATGGCGAACCTCCTCGACATGACGGACAAGCGCGTGAGCGACAAGCAAAAGGCCCTCGACTCGGCGCTCGCCCAGATCGAGCGGCAATTCGGCAAGGGCTCTATCATGAAGCTCGGGGTGGACAGCCCCGTGACGGAGATCGAGTCGACTTCGACGGGGTCGTTGGGCCTCGACATCGCCCTTGGTATCGGCGGTCTGCCGAAGGGGCGTATCGTGGAGATCTACGGCCCCGAAAGCTCCGGCAAGACCACGCTCACCCTTCACGTGGTGGCTGAGGAGCAGAAGAAAGGCGGCGTCTGCGCCTTTGTGGATGCGGAACACGCGCTCGACCCCTCCTATGCGCGGAAGCTGGGCGTCAATCTGGATGAACTGTTGATCTCCCAGCCGGATACGGGTGAGCAGGCGCTGGAGATCGTGGATACCCTGGTCCGTTCGGGCGCTGTCAACCTGGTGGTGATCGACTCGGTGGCCGCCCTCACTCCCAAGGCGGAGATCGAGGGTGACATGGGCGACAGCCAGGTCGGCGCTCAAGCGCGTCTGATGAGTCAGGCGATGCGGAAGCTCACCGCTTCGATCGGCCGGTCGAACTGCATGGTGATCTTCATCAACCAGATCCGCATGAAGATCGGCGTGATGTTCGGTTCTCCCGAAACCACTTCCGGCGGGCAGGCGTTGAAATTCTATGCCTCCGTGCGCCTCGACATCCGTCGGACCGGCTCCATCAAGGATCGGGATGAGGTGGTGGGCAACACCACGCGGGTGAAGGTGGTCAAGAACAAGGTCGCGCCGCCCTTCAAGCAAGTCGAATTCGATATCATGTACGGCGAAGGTATTTCCAAGACCGGCGAACTCCTCGATCTCGGCGTCAAGGCTGGGGTAGTGGACAAATCCGGCTCGTGGTTCTCCTACGGCGATGAACGCATCGGTCAGGGTAGAGAGAACGCCAAGCAGTTCCTGAAAGACCACCCCGACGTTGCCTCTACCATCGAGGATCGTATTCGTGCTGCCCATGGTCTCGATTTCGCCATTGCAGAGAACGATGGCGACATGGTCGAGGATTGAGCAAGGAGGCCGCTTGAAAGCGGCCTCTTTCATTCAACGGGTCGAGGGACACCCATTGAATCCGCGACGTTGTACCTCTGTCAGCACACTAGCCTTCGTCTCCGGTTGTGTGCGCGGGTTGCCATAGAGCTTGCACAGATTGGTCAGGGACATGCCTGCGAGCTCCTGAGCGCGCTGCTCGGGCGTGTTGTTCTCCCGATGATTGGACGAAGCCTGTCCACATCCGGCAAGCACTGCCATGACCAAAAGCATCTTTTTCATCGTTCATCCTTTCCAAAATGACCGCTATGGGAGCATTTCATTTGCTATGACCCCCGATAGCTTGTCCATCCGATGCTAGAGGCCGACTCAAGGAGAGCACCGGACATGAAGGGAGTACTCTGCCCCCTGAGAACTGGACCGTTTGAAACTGGAGTTTTCGGCTAACCTTCCCTGGCTGGGAGAGTAGCTGAACACAGGCTGGTTCATGACGCGTGCTGACGAGCGCGAGAAGATGGCGGCTTGACTCAAGGCTACCATGAGGACGCCCTCACGGTGCGATCGGTTGCGAGACCCCGATCAGACCTCCCAAACTCCGCAGCAGAACTGGCCAGCTGCCTCGACAAAAGCCCGGAAATCCCAACCCCGGTCGACCCAAGGTTCGCTCTCGCACCGATGTTCGCTGATGCTCCATCGAAGCAAGCGCTGAACGTTTTCACGTCAGAGAAAGACGAAGGGAGCCTTAAAAACTTCAATCGGAAAGCCATAGAAAGCCGCCGATTATCTCCCCTGTCAGTAGCTTCGAATAAGCCCGACAAGCCGACCCTGCACCTTCACCTGATCATCACGGAGAAGGCGGGTTTCATAAGTCGGATTTGCCGCTTCTAGCGCGATCATCGAGCCACGCCGCCGGAAGCGTTTGAGCGTTGCTTCCTGACCCTCGACCAAAGCGACGATGATGTCACCATTATCTGCCGTGAGCTGTTCGCGAATCACCACGATATCACCGTCATTGATCCCGGCCTCGATCATGGAATCGCCACGCACCTCCAGGGCGTAGTGATTTCCGCGACCGGAAAGCATCTGCCCGGGCACCGCGACATGATGCGATATTTCACTGATGGCCTCGATCGGAGTACCGGCGGCAATCCGTCCCATCACCGGCAGCTCCGTTGCGTGGATCGGGGTGACAGGGCGCGCACCCTTTGGCTGGGAGGGGCGATCTCCGTCAATGACGCGGGGCGCGAAGCTTGCTTTCTCCATCGCCTCCGGCAACTTGAGGATCTCGATGGCCCGTGCGCGATGGGCGAGTCGGCGAATGAACCCGCGTTCCTCGAGCGCAGTGATAAGGCGATGAATCCCGGATTTGGAGCGGAGATCCAGAGCCTCCTTCATCTCATCAAAAGAGGGGGGAATGCCGTCGCGCTGCATTCTTTTATTGATAAAATCCAGAAGTTCCAATTGCTTGCGCGTCAGCACGGAAACTCTCCCGCCAGTATGTTCCGTTTAAGTTCTAACGGTGTTCGTGCTTTGTGTCAAACTTAAAAAGGAAACCAAGTCACTGTTTCCCCGGCTTTTCTCGCCGGGTCGCCTATGGGGCGGAAGAGGAGTGCATTCGAATCCGAAAGCACCACAATGAGCGAGCTGTCCTGACTTTCCGCCGGATGCAGCAGGGGAAGCGCTCCGGTCTCTTCGAGCCGGGCCCGCATGAAATGCGCGCGGTTACCGTTCCCGGCGATATCGCGGGCGAGGCGGGCGGTGCGAGGGCGTGGAAGGGGGTCCGGGTGGCCCTGCATCGCGCGCAGCATGGGGAGCAGAAACAGCGCGGCGCAGACCATGGCGGAGGCCGGATTGCCCGGCAGCCCCAGAAGCGGCACGCTCCCCCTCCGTCCGGCCATCAGCGGTTTGCCGGGGCGGAGGGCAATGCGGTGGAACTCCAGATCAAGCCCGAGGTCTTCACCGCGTTGCGACATCAGGTCATGATCTCCGACGGAGGCCCCCCCGATCGTGACGATCAGGTCGGCGCCCGCCGTCAGGTCCAGCACCGTTCTCAGGGCATCGAATTCATCGCGGGCGAGGGGAAGGATGCGGGCGATGCCGCCCTCCGCCTCGATCATCGCGGCGAGGGCGAAGGAGTTGGCGGAGACGATCTGGTCTGGGCGCGGCGTCTCGCCGGGCATGACCAGCTCATCGCCGGTGGCGACGATGGCAACGACCGGGCGGCGATGGACGCGGACAGCGGGACGATTCATGGCGGCGATCAGCGCCAGATCGGCGGGAGAAAGGCGGCGTGGTGCGGCCAGCGTCGTGCCGACCGCGAAGTCACCCCCGCGCGGGCGGATGTAACTGCTCGCGGGATCAACATGGGCAAGCGTGACCAGCGTGCCATTCCGGCTCGTGTCTTCCTGCGGGACGACAGCATCCGCGCCCTGGGGCACCGGCGCGCCGGTAAATATGCGGAGCGCCTCTCCTGGCGACAATCGACCTGCATGGGCATGTCCGGCGCCGGCTTCACCGATCACACGGAGCTTTGCCCCGGCATGGTGATCGGCGGCGGTGATTGCATAACCATCCATCACTGAGGCATCGAAGGGCGGTTGATCGCGCTCTGCCAGCACGGGCTCCGCAAGCACCCGGCCGGCGGCCTCCCGGAGGGGCACCGTCTCCACCGCCAGCGGAAAGACGAGGGCCAGAACCCGGGCCTGCGCCTCCTCATGCGGGATCACGTGGCGTCTCCGGCGGTGTAGAGACCGGAGCGGCCGCCATCCTTCATCAGCAGGCGAATGTCGGAGATGACCATACCCCGCTCGACCGCCTTGAGCATGTCGTAAACGGTGAGCGCGGCGACCGTGACGGCGGTCAGGGCCTCCATCTCCACACCTGTCCGGCCAGTGGTCCGCACTGTCGCCTCGATCCTGAGGCCCGGAAGCGCGTGATCGGGCACGAGGTCCACGGCAACGCGGGAAAGCGGCAACGGGTGGCAGAGGGGGATCAGCTCGGCGGTGCGCTTGGCGGCCATGATGCCCGCCAGACGGGCCACACCGATGACATCGCCCTTTTCCGCCGCACCGGTGAGGATGCGGGACAGCGTGGCTTCCGTCATCCTGACGCTGCCCGCAGCTGTCGCGGTGCGGGTGGTCACTTCCTTTTCGGTCACGTCAACCATATGGGCGCGGCCTTCCGCATCGAAATGCGTGAGGCGCTGGCCGATGCCTTCGCCGGCCGTGGCCCCGGTCATGGGGGCGGGCGGCTCTACGGGGGACTGGCTTGCTCCTCCGTCAGCAGCAGCCCGCGGGCCATTCCCGAGCGAACCGGCGACAGCGGAACCGGCGCGGGAAGGCTCGCTCACCCCATCGCTCCGACCATGGGGTTGGCCAGCAGAGTGCGCGTGGCGGAGGCGACATCCTCCTGCCGCATGAGGCTTTCCCCGATGAGGAAGCAGCGCGCGCCGTATTGCGCCAGATCGGCGAGATCGGCGGGCGTGGACATGCCGCTTTCTGCAACGATCGTGCGCTCCGGCGGGACAAGCCGCGAGAGGCGACGGGTCACGTCGAGACTGGTCTCGAACGTATGCAGGTCGCGGTTGTTGATCCCGATGAGCGGCGAGGTGAGGTGCTGGGCGCGGTCCAACTCCGCCTCGTCATGCACTTCGATGAGCACATCCATACCCCAGTCCTTCGCAGCGCCCTCCAGCTCCGCGGCAAGGCTGTCGTCCACCGCAGCCATGATGATGAGGATCGCATCGGCGCCAAGGGCGCGCGCCTCCGCCACCTGATAGGGGTCGAACAGGAAATCCTTGCGGAGCGCCGGAAGATCAACCGCTTCACGCGCCGCGATGAGGTAGCTGTCGTCCCCCTGGAAGGACGGTCCGTCCGTCAGCACCGACAGGCAGGTCGCCCCGCCCTCGGCATAGGCGCGGGCGAGAGCGGGCGGATCGAAATCGGCGCGGATGAGACCCTTTGAGGGACTGGCCTTCTTGATCTCCGCGATCAGGCCGTAGCCGCCGTTCGATGCCTCGATCAGCCGCTCGGCGAAGTTGCGGGGCGCGGAGGCGGCGCGCGCGTCGGCCTCCACATCGGAAAGCGGCCGCGCGGCCTTGCGGGCGGCCACTTCTTCGAGCTTGTAGGCCCGGATCTTGTCGAGGATCGTCGTCATGGCCGGAAGGTAGCGCCGCCGCGGCTCAAAGGAAAGGGCCGCGCGCGGATCGGGCTTGCGGGCGGGACGACATGGCGGCAACAGTGCCGCATGGCAGACACAGTTCCCTCCCTCGTGCTTGTGCCGGAAGTCTGGCGGAGCGCGGCCTGGCAGGCCGCTTTCGCGCCGCCCGCCCGGGAGGAACGGCCGCCTTTCGGCATCGGCCACAATGGCGGCCCTCCCTTGCAGGGCCTGGGAATGGTGCTGCGCTGGCAGGCGGAGGTGAAGGCCGCGTGGAAAGCCCCGGTCGAGGTGGTGCGGCGGCGGATGAAGCTCGCCGAGGCCTGCGGACTGACCTACCGGGAATACACGCTGGAGATACTGGAGCGGGGGCGCTGGCTCACGCCCGGACAGGACAGCGCGCGAATCGCGCAGATCATCGCGGGGCGGTGACAGAGCACGCTCCTATCCCCGGCCAACCCCGGGGAGCACGGCATCCGGCTTGCCGGGGGAAACAGCCGGACCCGGTTTCGCACGGCAGGCGGAAGACCCTCAGGGCCGGTCCCGCTGGCATCCGCAGAATGAGGCGCTTTCCTTATCCTTCCGCAGCCGCTATATGCGCGGGCTGATCGAAAGGAGCCTAGCATGCGGGGCAGCGCCAATCTCAACCTGATGATCAAGGCCGCGCGGCGCGCGGGCCGGAGTCTTGTGAAGGACTTCCGGGAGGTGGAAAACCTTCAGGTCTCCTCCAAGGGGGCCGGGGATTTCGTCTCCAAGGCCGATATCGCCGCCGAGCAGATCATCAAGGAAGACCTTCTTGCCGGACGCCCGACCTATGGCTGGCTGGGCGAGGAGACGGGCGCCATCGCGGGCGCGGATCCGACCCGGCGGTGGATCGTCGATCCGCTCGACGGAACGACCAACTTCCTGCACGGGCTGCCGCACTGGGCCGTTTCCATCGCTCTGGAGCATAAGGGGGAGATCGTCTCCGCCGTGGTGTTCGACGCGGCCAAGGACGAGCTTTACTGGGCGGAGAAGGGCGCGGGCGCCTGGATGAACGAGCAGCGTCTCCGCGTCTCCGACCGTCGCACGATGATCGAGTGCATCTTTGCGACCGGTGTTCCTTTCGGCGGGCGCAGCACGCTGCCGGCGACGCTGAAGGATCTCGGGCGGCTCATGCCGGTCTGCGCCGGTGTGCGGCGCTGGGGGGCGGCGGCGCTCGACCTCGCCTATGTCGCGGCGGGGCGCTACGATGGCTATTGGGAACGCGGGCTGAACCCCTGGGACATGGCGGCGGGTCTGCTGCTGGTGCGCGAGGCTGGTGGCTTTGCGGAGGCCGTCCGCAAGGACGACGACCCGATCGAAAAGGGCACCGTTCTGGCCGCGAACGCGAATATCTTCGACGGTTTCGCCAAGATCATCCGCGAAGCCTGACAGGCGGCAGGAAAAGGCTTTCAGGTCCGCGTTGGAGTGAAATCCTTCGCAATCCGGCGAAATCCAGCCGGAGATCTGGACATTTCGGATCATTCATGGGCCGATTTGCCGATTTCCAGAACCTAGACATGAGACGCCTGAACCTTTGAGCAGCCTGCCAAGGAACCCTGCCCCGGGCAGGGTTTCAGTCTGGCACGCCAAGCGGTGCGCCTGCGGACGCAACGGCCGCGGACCGCCGAGCGACCGGTCTGCCCGCTCCGAGCGGGACCCCGACAAACGGCCGTGCCGCCGTCACCCGCTCGACGTGACCGTCATGTCATTCGGGGGGCGGAGCGGCAGGCAGGCTGATGGACCGCAAGCGCCTGTTGACCTCCGCCCGGTGCGGCACTAGGCCAGCGCCATGGCACGCGCTCCCCTTCTCCAGCTTTCTGGCATCTCTCTCACCTGGGGTGGAAACCCCGTTTTCGCAGGTCTCGACCTTGTGGTGCAGCCCGGCGACCGGCTGGCGCTCGTCGGTCGCAACGGCTCCGGCAAATCGACGCTCATGAAGGTCATGGCGGGGCTGGTGGAGCCCGATGCGGGCGAAAAGGTGCTCTCTCCCGGAACGCATGTCGGCTACATGGAGCAGGAGCCTGACCTGTCGGGCTTTGCCACGCTGGGCGACTTCGCGGCGGATGGCCTGCCCCCGGGTGAGGAATACCGTGTCGCGATGGCCGCCGAAGGGCTGGGCTTCCGCGCCGAAGCGCCGGTTGCCACGGCGTCGGGCGGGGAGAAGCGGCGCGCGGCGCTGGCAAAGCTTCTGGCGGGAGAGCCGGAACTGATGCTTCTGGATGAGCCGACCAACCACCTCGACATTTCCGCGATCGGCTGGCTGGAGGAGACGCTCTCCACCACGCGCTCGGCCTTTGTGCTGATCTCCCACGACCGGGCCTTCCTGCGCCGCCTCGCCCGTGGAATGCTGTGGATCGACCGGGGGGAGGTGCGCAGGCTGGATCAGGGCTTCGACGGTTTCGAGGACTGGCGCGACCGCATCTGGACGGAGGAAGACGCCGCCCGCCACAAGCTCGACCGCAAGATCAAGTCGGAGGCGAAATGGGCGGTGGAAGGCATCTCCGCCCGCCGCAAGCGCAATCAGGGCCGTGTCCGCGCGCTTGCCGCGCTGCGGGAGGAGCGGTCCTCCATGATCCGCCGTCAGGGCACGGCGGACCTCGCGCTGGAGGCCGGAAACCAGTCCGGGCGTCTTGTCGTGGAGGCCAGCCATATCTCCAAGACCTTTGGCGAGCGGACGATCCTGCGCGACTTCTCGCTCCGCATCCTCAGGGGCGACCGGGTGGCCTTCGTCGGACCGAACGGCGCGGGCAAGACCACCCTCATCGGTATGCTGACGGGGCAGATTCCGTCAGATACCGGCACGGTGCGACTCGGCACCAACCTTGAGATCGCGATCTTCGATCAGGCCCGCGCGCAGTTGAACCCGGCACAGACGCTGTGGGAAAGCCTTACCGGCGACCCGGAGATGCGCGTCTCCGGCCAGTCGGATCAGGTGATGGTGCGGGGGCGGCCGAAACACGTGGTGGCCTATCTGAAGGACTTCCTGTTCGACGAGCGGCAGGCGCGCGCGCCGGTCAGCGCGCTGTCCGGGGGGGAGCGCGCGCGGCTTCTGCTGGCGCGGATCATGGCGCGCGAGTCGAACGTGCTGGTGCTCGACGAGCCGACCAACGACCTCGACGTGGAAACGCTGGACCTGTTGCAGGATCTGCTTGGCGAATATGAGGGCACGGTGCTGTTGGTCAGCCACGACCGCGACTTCATAGATCGTGTCGCGACCACGACCGTCGCGATGGAGGGGGACGGGCGCGCCACCGTCTATGCGGGCGGCTGGAGCGACTACCGCGCTCAGAAGGCGGGCGCGGCACCTGCGTCTGCCGATGAGCCGAGGGGCCAGCCCCGCAGGGCGGAGCCGAAGAAAGAGGACGCGCCCCGGCAGGAAAGCGCGGCGGATCGCACCGGTCTCAGTTTTACCGAGAAGCACCGGCTAGAGGCGCTGCCCGCCATCATCGCGCGGCTGGAGGGGGAGATCGCGAAGCTCACCGATTTTCTCTCCGATCCCGAGCTATTCACGCGGGAGCCTGCCAAATTCGCAAAGGCCAGTTCCGCGCTGACGGAGCGGCAGGAGGCGCTGTCACTGGCGGAAGAGGAATGGCTGGCGCTGGAGGAACGCGCCTCCGGCTGACGCGGGGTACGCCGGGGTTAAAAAAAGGGGGGATAGGATGACGGAAGTGAATGGCCCGCTCGCGGGGATCAGGGTTGTCGAGTTCGCGGGGCTGGGACCGACCCCCTTCACCGCCATGCTCATGGCGGACATGGGGGCGGAGGTCATCCGCATCGAGAGACCCGGCAGCGAAAGCCTGCTTGGTCTGGATTACGACATCCTGAACCGGGGCAGGGGCTTCATCCGGTTGGATCTGAAGAATGCGGAGGACAGAGCGACGGCCCGCGCCCTCGTCTCCCGCGCCGACGCGTTGATCGAAGGGATGCGGCCCGGTGTCATGGAAAGGCTGGGCCTCGGCCCGGACGATTTCCCTGAGAACCCGCGTCTCGTCTATGGGCGGATGACGGGCTGGGGGCAGACGGGGCCGCTCGCCCCCGCGGCGGGGCATGACATCAATTACATCTCGCTCTCGGGTGCGCTGCACGCGATCGGGCCGCAGGAGATGCCTGCGGTTCCTCTGAACCTGATCGGGGATTTCGGGGGCGGTGCGCTCTATCTCGCCTTCGGCATGGCTGCTGCGCTGCTGGAGGCTGCCCGCTCCGGCAGGGGGCAGGTGGTGGACGCCGCGATCACCGATGGCACGGTGCATCTCATGTCGATGATCTACGGCATGCGCGCAGGCGGCCGCTGGCAGGACCGGCGTGGCGCGAATCTTCTGGACGGGGGCGCGCCCGAATATGGCTGCTATCGCTGTGCGGATGGCCGTTTCGTTTCGGTCGGGTCGCTGGAGCCGAAGTTCTATGCTGAACTGCTGGCGCGGCTCGGCCTGAATGCCGCTGACCTGCCGGACCGCTCTGATCCCGCGAACTGGCCGAGCCTCAGGGAAACCTTCGCCGCCGTATTCGCGACGCGCAGCCGTGACGCGTGGTGTGCCGAGATGGAGGGGACGGATGTCTGCTTCGCCCCCGTCCTGTCGATCGACGAGGCGGCCAGCCATCCGCACAACGTCGCGCGTGGGGCCTTCGGGACGTGGGACGGTGTCGTGCAGCCCGCACCGGCGCCCCGCCTGTCTCGCACGCAAGGCGTGGTGCGTGAGACGAGTCAGACGGAGCCGCTGGCGGTGCCGGACATTCTGGCGCGCTGGGACTGACCTCGCAGGCTGTCGAAAAAAGCCGGCCACCTCACCGGGCTTGTGTTGAAAGCCAGAACATCTGTCCGGTCACGCGCCAAAAACTGCGGTTTCCGGGGCGCTCCTCAACAATGTGGGAAAGATCTTCGCCCCAAGGCAACCGCGGAATGCTTTTTCAGCGGCCTGCAAGGGGCGGCGGCGCGAAGGCGCCCTCCTCCTGCGCACCGGTCAGCGGGCGGTCACGCTCCGCTGGTTGGTTTCTCCGACGACGACGATATTGCGGATACCCTCAAGCTGATAAGCGTTGATGAACCGCGCTGCCGTCACCTCACGCGCAGTGGTTGAGCCTGCGGGAACGGCCGTACCGGGCGGGACGGCGACGAACCGGTAGGTCATCGTGCCGTTTTCGGCCGGGCCCTGCGGAAGCAGCGCGACGTTCCAGTAGCCCTGGGTCGGCGGGAGCCCGGTGGCGCGGACGATCACGCCGCCCGGGGCCTGATCGATTGTCAGTCCCGTCACCTGCGCGACCAGCGGCCGGGTGTCCACGGTCGCGGCGGCATAGCCTTCCTCCGGCTCGAGCGTGTCCGGAGCCGAGTTCGACCCCGCCCAATTCATCGGATTCCAGCGCGAGGCGCAGCCACCAAGCGCGATGACCAGCGTCAGGGCGGCGAGCAGCGGTATCTTCATCGGACGTCCCTCGTTCTTGGCTTCTTCGGTAGCCGAAAGGGCGGCAGTTGGAAAGCCAATTCCCGCTCGGCCTTTGCGCCGCCGGACACAGGGGCCCGCTCGCGAGCCGCGGATGCAGACGCGCGGTTTCGGACGCCGGGTGGAGCGCTGGCCTCCGCGCGACGGAGACGCGATTGCCGGCCTCCCTTCCAAAGCTACTTCGGCGGCTGGGGCTGGACGAGGGGCGGCGGGACGCTTAGGTCCAGTGCCAAAGGAGACCTGCCGTGGCCACGCCAGCTTTTGAAGACATCGCCGACACGTTCGACTTCCTCGACGACTGGGAGGACCGCTACCGCCATGTGATCGAACTGGGCAAGGCGATGCCGCCGCTCGACGATGCCTTCCGCGTGCCCGCGACCAAGGTGGATGGCTGCGCCAGTCAGGTCTGGATCCGTCCCGTCATGGAGGGCGCGGGCGCGGATGCGGTGTTTTCCTTTGAAGGCGACAGCGACGCGATGATCGTAAGGGGGCTGATCGCCATTCTCCATGCGCTCTATTCCGGGTTGACCGTGGCAGAGGTGCGCAAGGTGGATGCACCAGGTGAGCTGAAGCGGCTCGGCCTTGACGAGCACCTGTCATCGCAGCGCTCGAATGGTCTCCGCGCCATGGTGCGCCGGATCCGCGACGTGGCGGATGCAGAGGCTGCCCGCGCCTCCTGATCCTTATCCCGGACGCCGGAAGAGCGCGGGCGGAACCAGTTCCAGCGTCGGCTGCGCGCCCTGCATGTCCGCCAGCGCGCTCAGCACAAGGCGGGCCACCGGCGCCGCGGAGGCCGGATTCTGCCCGGTGACCAGTCCGCCGTCGCGAAGCGCATGGGGCCGGAACAGGTATTCGTTGCGGCCGATCCGCGCGCCGCGCTCTACCAATGCCGCTTCGATGGAATAGGGCGCGGGGCCTGCGGCGGAAAGCTCCGCATCCGGGGCGGTGCTGATCCGCCGCCGCCGTACTATCGGCTCTCCCTCTGCGTCCAGCGCCGTCAGAAGCGCCGCCGCTCCGGTGGAGACGGTCGCGACAATACCGCCCTTGGCCAGAACGGCCGAAACAAGCGCGCCGACCTCCGGGGTTTCGTGCAGATCCCACAGCGGCCCGACACCGCCCGGAAAGAACAGCGCGTCGAAATCCTCGGCCTTGGCGGCAACGATGGGCAGCGTGCCTTGCAGCAGCTCCATCTCTTGCCCGCGCTCCTGAAAGCGACGGACGGAGCGGGAGATGCGCCCATGCGGGCCATCGACCTCCGATCCGGGCAGACCCGTCGCCTCTCCGCCGAGAACCGATCCCACGACCACCTCATGCCCCGCATCGCGGAAAGCCCAGTAGGGGGTGACGAACTCCTCCCAGTGGAAGCCTGCCGGTGTCCGGTTTCCGCCGGTTTCGCGCCGTGAGGTCAGGACGAAGAGGATGCGCGCCATGGAAACTCCTTTCGGGACTTTCCCCTGCTTAAGGGAGTGAAGCCCTCAGGGGAAACCCACAAGTGGGAGAGGTCGGCGGAAAGGGGCCGGTGCTCCCGCCTCAACCGGCGAAAGACCGCCGGAAGCCAGTTGTTATGTTCGCTAAATGTTCTAATACTGCCCGCATGGCGAAGATTGGCGATTCTCCTCTCCCTCCTCATCTGCGGCTCCGGGCGCGCGGGGCCGGCAGCAATGCCAGCGGCAGGTTCGAAGCGGAGCGGAGGGAGGTGTTCCATGACGGATGGGACATCCCGGAGGAGGAGCGCCTGCTCCGCACCGAACTGCGGATCGAACGTCCGCGAAGCGCCATCACGCGCAACAAGTCACCCGACGTCGGCTTCGACCGCTCCATAAATCCCTATCGCGGGTGTGAGCATGGCTGCATCTACTGCTTTGCCCGGCCCACCCATGCCTATCTGAACCTCTCGCCCGGGCTGGACTTCGAGACGAAGCTCATCGTGCGCCCCGGCATACATGAGGTGCTGGCGCGGGAGCTGTCTTCGCCGAGATATGCCTGCGCTGTCATCGCCATCGGCACCAACACCGACCCCTATCAGCCGGTGGAGGCGAAGGAGCAGGTGATGCGGCGGGTGCTCGAAGTGCTCAGCGAATTCAACCATCCGGTGGCCATCGTCACGAAAGGCGCGCTGATCGAACGGGATATCGACATTCTCGCTCCCATGGCCGCTTCCGGCCTCGCCGCGGTCGGGGTGTCCGTCACCACGCTGGACCCCGACATCGCGCGCAGGATGGAGCCGCGCGCGCCTGCGCCTGCCCGGCGGCTGGCTGCGATCCGCAGGCTGGCGGAGGCCGGCATCCCGGTGCGCGTCATGGCCTCTCCGATGATCCCGGCGCTCACCGATCATGAGATGGAAGCGATCCTCGAGGCCGGGCGCGACGCGGGTGCGACCACGGCCAGCATGATCCCGCTCCGCCTGCCGCGGGAAGTGGCCGACCTGTTCCGCGACTGGGCGGAGCGGAGCTTTCCCGACCGTGCCGGCCGGATCATGGGACGCGTGCGGGAGCTGCACGGCGGGCGCGACTACGATCCGGCCTTCGGCAAGCGGATGCGGGGGGAGGGACCATGGGCCGACCTCATGTCCGCCCGGTTCCGCGTTGCCGTGACGCGTCTCGGCCTCACGCGGGAGGGGCGGGCGCTCCGCACCGACCTGTTCCGCGTTCCACCGCGCCCGGGCGATCAGCTTTCGCTGTTCTGACTGTCAGGGATGGAGGCTTCGGAACCTGCGAAAACCCGCGCTTTCCACATCACAGATACGCGGGAACCCGCACGGAGCCGCCGCTTCGGCATTGATGGCGGCACAGAGGAAATGGTATTCGATCCGCTGCGCGCGAGGTTCCTCCGCGCCGACGGCCCTTTGACGACGCCGTCGCATGTTGCCAGCCAGCAGGAACACCGACGATGTCCATCCGCCTTACCCGACGCAGCCTCCTTGGCGCCGCCGCGGCCACTGCGCTGATGCCACCCCTGCTCGGTATGTCATCGCGCGGCGCCCGCGCGCAGGAAAACAGCCTCCACCTCGGGACCGCGCAACCCTTCACCTTCGAAACGCTGATTCAGCGGGCCGAGGCCGCGGCAAAGACCGCCTATCGCTCGCCGTACCGGCCCGCGCCGGAGGTCACGCAGGAAATCGACTACGAGGCCTGGGGCAAGATCAAGTTCAACACGGACCTCTCGCCCTATGCGCGCGAAGGGTCGGGCGGGGCCTATCCGGTCGTCTTCTTCCACCTCGGCCAGTATTTCCAGAAGTCGGTGCGGATGCACCTCGTTCAGGACAGCACGGCGCGGGAGGTGATGTATTCGCCCTCCTATTTCGCCATGCCGGACGACAGCCCGGCGCGCCGCCTGCCGGAGGATTCGGGTTTCGCGGGCTTCCGGCTTCAGGAATGGTGGGGGGCGGACGACTGGCGGACGCAGGATTGGGTGGCTTTCCTGGGTGCCTCCTATTTCCGGGCGATCGGTGCGCTCGGGCAATACGGCTTGTCGGCGCGGGGCGTGGCCATCAACCCGGCGGTCCCGGATGCGCCGGAAGAATTTCCCGATTTCACCGATTTCTATATCGCGGAATCGCCCGATCCCGAGCAACCCGTGACGGTCTATGCCCTGCTTGACGGGCCGAGCGTGACCGGTGCCTACCGCTTCACCATGACCCGCGGGCAGGACCGCTCCAAGGGCGTGCTGATGGATATCGAATGCACGCTTTTCCTGCGGGAGGACGTGAAGCGCCTGGGCCTCATGCCGCTCACCTCCATGTTCTGGTACGCGGAATACGGGCGCGCACGGATGGAGGATTGGCGGCCGGAGGTACATGATTCCGATGGTCTTGCCCTCTGGACCGGCGCGGGCGAGCGTATCTGGCGCCCCCTTCGCAACCCGACGGAAACGCGCATATCGGCCTTCGGCGATGATAGTCCGAAGGGGTTCGGCCTGCTCCAGCGGGACCGGAACTTCGACCATTACCGCGATGGTGTGTTCTACGACCGCCGCCCGAGCCTCTGGGTGGAACCGCTGAAGCCGCTTGGCAGGGGAAGTGTACAGCTTCTCGAAATCCCTACGGATGACGAGATCCATGACAACATCGGCGCCTTCTGGGTGCCTGAGGAAGCGGCGGTGAAGGGGAGCCGCTACGACCTGTCATACCGGCTTCACTGGGTGGATCAGGAGCCGTTCCCGGCGACAAACGTGGCGCAGGTGATCTCCACCCGCTATGGGCGCGGCGGCCAGCCCGGCAAGCCGCGTCCGCAGGGCGTTTACAAGATCGCCATCGAATTCGACAATCCGCCCGTGCTGACCCAGATCCCCTATGGCGTCTTCCCGACAATCGAGGTCACGACCAGCCGGGGAGAGATCACCCGCACGCTGGTGGAGCCGGTGCCGGGGGGGAACGTCTGGCGCGCGATATTCGACCTGACCGTGGCCGGGACCGACATTGTGGAGATGCGCGGTTACATGGCGCTCGACGGAAAGCCCCTGACGGAGACGTGGCTCGCCCAGTTCGCCCCCAACAATCCGGGGGGCTGAGAAAAGGGGCGCCCGCTGTTGGGGCGCGCCCTATTGCAGATCGTCAAGAACCTCCCGGCGCGCCCGGGTGGTGCATTCGTTGAGCTTGTCGCGTATATCCGCCTCCGCCGCACTGCCGGAGAGTTGCTCCACCAGATGCGCGACCACGTCGGCCTGGCCGCCGCTCAGAAGATCGGTACGAACAATTGCGGCGGCGAAGGCGCTGGCCTCCGGGCCGGTCTTGCCGAGGACATCCGCAGCCCACAGGCCGAGCAGCTTGTTCCGCCGCGCCTCCACCCGGAACTTGAGTTCGGCGTCATGCGCGAACTTGGCTTCAAACGCGCGCTCACGGTCGGCAAACATGGTCATGACTGCAACCTCCTCGCATCTTGGTTATAGGGCCCACAATACACATATGTTCGTCACGGCCACGGTCGCAAGTCCGCGACCGGCTTGCGGGAAGGGCCTTATTATCCTATGACGCAGCCAAGGGCGACGGGTGCGACCGCCGCCGGCCGACGGAGAATTCATGGCACGGCGCAACAAGATTTACGAAGGCAAGGCAAAGATCCTCTACGAAGGGCCTGAGCCGGGTACCCTGATCCAGTACTTCAAGGACGATGCAAAAGCGCAGAACGCGCAAAAATCCACCGTGGTGGAAGGGAAGGGTGTGCTGAACAACCGCCTTTCCGAGTTCTTCATGAACGGCCTCAACGCGATTGGCGTTCCCACGCATTTCATTCGCCGGATCAACATGCGTGAGCAACTGATCCGTGCTGTGGAGATGATCCCGCTGGAGGTTGTCGTGCGGAACTTCGCCGCGGGGGAGATCTCCCAGCGGCTGGGCATTCCGGAGGGAACCGCGCTGCCGCGGCCCATCGTGGAGTTCTACTTCAAGGACGACGCGCTCGGTGACCCGCTGGTGTCCGAGGAGCATATCATCGCCTTCGGCTGGGCCGCGCAACAGGACCTGGACGATATGGTGGCGCTCGCGCTCCGGGTGAACGACTTCATGTCGGGCGTGATGATGGGCGTCGGCATCCGGCTGGCCGATTTCAAGATCGAGATCGGACGCATCTGGGATGGCGACTATCAGCGGCTTGTGGTGGCGGATGAGATCAGCCCCGACAGCTGCCGTCTTTGGGACATGAAATCTCCCGTCGAGCGGCTGGACAAGGATCCGTTCCGGCGCGAGGCTTCCAACCTCTCCGAAGCCTATACGGAGATCGCGCGGCGTCTCGGCGTCCTTCCGTCCAACGTGACCCATGCGACGAAGCCGACCCTCATCAACTGAGGCGGTTTCGGCGTAAGCGGGCTTTCTTTTCCGCGCTGAACCGCCTAGGAGAGCGGCGAATGCCGGGGGGCCGGCGACTGTCCAGGAGAGCGATCCCATGAAAGCCCGCGTCCACGTCATGTTGAAAGACGGTGTGCTCGACCCGCAGGGCGAAGCCGTGCGCCACGCGCTCGCGACGCTCGGGTTCGGGGGCGTGGAAGGTGTCCGCCAGGGCAAGGTGATCGAACTCGACTTGGCAGAGACGGATCGCGCCGCCGCTGAGAAAGCCGTCCGCGAGATGTGCGAAAAGCTTCTCGCGAATACGGTCATCGAGAAATATACTGTCGAACTGAGCTGATCACTAGCGGCAGGCCATTGTCACGTTGATCGGGTTTGGCACGAGTTCCTGCGATGCCCCTGTGGCAGCGTCGATGCCAAGCCCGATGATGCCGCCTGCAAGGATGTTGCCCGCGAGGGCGGCCCCGCCGCTGCCCGATGTCTTGTGCGTGACATTCACCTCTGTCGGCTCGCATTTTTCTCTGGTGAGCGAGACGGCGAATTCCGACCGGCGCGGCATCTTGATCGCGCAGGGCGTGCTTGCACAGCTGTAACCATTGCTTGTCTGGACGGTGGCGCCGGGCGGCAGCGTGATGATCTCGAGCACATCGCTTTTCCCGCGTGTGACGGTGGCGCATCCGCTTATGAGCAATGCAATCGGCAGAAAAAGGGCAACGGAAACCATGTTCATGAGAAACTCCTGTTTAGTGAGCAGAAGAAATCACCAAGAAGTGAACATTAAGTGAACAAGTCGCGCGGTTTCTCGACCCCCGTTGCCTGAGGAGGCGTTTGGCGCTACAGCATCGGCCATCCCGCATCGACATCCTTCGAGGAGCCCGCCATGAAGGCCGCCGTCATCGTTTTTCCCGGATCGAACTGTGATCGCGATCTTGCCGAAGCGTTCCGCAAGGTGGACGGGATCGAACCCGCGATGGTCTGGCACAAGGAAACCGCGCTTCCGCCCGGGATTGACGTGGTGGGGGTGCCCGGCGGCTTTTCCTTCGGGGATTATCTGCGCTGCGGGGCGATTGCCGCGCGCTCGCCCATTGTTTCCGCCGTCCGGGAGTTCGCAGAGCGGGGCGGCTACGTTCTGGGGATTTGCAACGGCTTCCAGGTGCTCACGGAAACCGGCCTGCTGCCGGGTGCGCTGATGCGCAATGCGGGGCTGAAATTCCTGTGCAAGCCCGTTGATCTGACCGTTGCCACGACTGACAGCGCTTTCACCTCCGGCTGGGAAAAGGGCGCGCGGGTGTCCATCCCGATCGCACATCACGATGGAAACTACATCGCCGATGCCGCGCTGCTGGACCGGCTGGAGGCGGAGGACCGCATCGCCTTCCGCTACGCCGACAACCCCAATGGCTCGACCGGCGACATCGCAGGCGTTCTGTCGGAGAACCGCCGTGTCCTCGGCATGATGCCGCATCCCGAGCGCGCCGTGGAAGCGATCCAGGGCGGAACGGACGGGCAGGCGCTGTTCCGGTCGCTCGCCGGCCTGATGGCGGTGGCCTGACGTCATTGGCGGCGGAGCGCCTATCTGCCGCAGGCGTGAGTTGAGCCTGCCCGCGCCTGTGGCTAGAGTGCCGCAATGACGGCAATAGATGAAATGAGCCTTGCAGAACGTGCGGGTCGCATGCCTTGGGTGATGCGGACCGTCATTGCGCTGTTCGTCGTCGGCGCGGTTGCTGTTGTCTGGCTCACCAATCACCTGCTGACCGATCGTCTGACCGATACCACCCGCAACCGGGCAGAGCTTCGGCTCGTTCTCTATGCGGGCAACGTGGCGAGCGAGTTGCAGCGGAATTCCGTGGTTCCGCTGCTGCTGGCGCGCGATCCGGCGTTGATCGGCGCGCTGCAATCGGGCGATTTCTCGGTGACGACGCAGCGGCTGATGTCTTTCCAGACGGAAATCGGCTCCGCCGCGCTGACGCTGATGGACAATGACGGACGTGTGGTGGCGGCGACGAACCGGAACCTGCTCGGCACCAATCATTTCGACGATCCCGCCTTTGCGGAGGCGCAGAAGGCCAAGGAAACCGTGTTCACCGTCGCCGAGACGGAGACGCAGGGCTATCAGTTCAATTTCTCGCGCGCCGTTCTATCCGACAGCCGTCCCATCGGGGTCGTCTCGGTGAGTGTCGATCTGAGCAAGTATGAGCGGTCCTGGGGCGGCTTCTCCGACGCCGTTTCGGTGATCGACAGCGAGGGCAAGATCATCCTCTCCACCGAGCCGCGCTGGCGGGGGCTGACAATGGAGGAGGCACTGGCCGTCCGCTCCGCGCCCTCCGCCATTCAGCGCGCGCTGCAGGCGACGACGGATTGGGCGCAGGCGCCCCCCGATGCCTATCTCCGGGGCGAGGCGGTGATGCGCAATGAGACGCGCATTCCGTTCCGGGGCTGGAAGCTCGTCTCCTACACCCGCTACGACAGTGTGCGGGAGGGGGTGAACACCATCCTCGCGCTGGAGATCATGGGCTTTGCCATTCTCCTGGCGCTGATCTTCTACATGTTTTCCCGCAGGGCGTGGTCGCAATCGGCCAGCCTTAAGAAGGAATCGGCAGAGTTGCGCATTCTGAACGCCCGCCTCCAAAGGGAGATCGCGGAGCGGGAGAAGGTGCAGAAGGATCTCGCGGTGGCGGAACAGACGCTGGCCCAATCCTCGAAACTGGCGGCTCTGGGGGAAATGTCCGCCGCCGTCAGCCATGAGTTGAACCAGCCGCTCGCCGCCATGAAGACCTATCTCGCCGGCGCGAAGCTTCTTCTGCAACGCAAGCGGCCGGACGAGGCGCTGTCCTCCTTCCAGCGGATCGACGACCTCATCGAACGGATGGGCGCGATCACCCGGCAGCTCAAGAGTTTTGCGAGAAAAGGCGGAGAAGCCTTTGAGGCTATTGATTTTCGTTCGTCCGTTTCCACGGCACTTTCCATGATGGAGCCGCAGCTCAAGACCCGTGCCGTCAAGATCACGCGTGGCCTGCCGCGGCAGCCGGTTATGGTAATGGCGGACCGGATCAGGCTGGAGCAGGTCATCATCAACCTGCTGCGGAACGCGCTGGACGCGACGAAGGACTCCAGCCAGCCGCAGATAGACATCCTCCTCTCCGCCGGGGAGACGGCGACCCTGACCGTGCGCGACAACGGCCATGGGATCGAGGACTTGGACAATCTTTTTGAACCTTTCTATACCACGAAGAAACCGGGAGACGGGACAGGGCTCGGCCTCGCCATCTCCTCCGGTATCGTGACCGATCTCGGCGGTCGTCTGACGGCGCATAATGCGTCCGGCGGCGGCGCCGTATTCGAGGTGCAGATCCCGCTCCTCGATCAGCAAGCTGCAGCAGCGGAATAGGAGACCCATGGCCCGCACGATGAAGATCGCCATCGTCGATGACGAACAGGACATGCGTCAGTCGATCAGCCAATGGCTGGCACTTTCGGGCTTCGATACGGAAACCTACGCCTCCGCGGAGGAGGCGCTCAAGGTCATCGGGCCGGACTGGCCCGGCGTGGTGGTGTCCGACATTCGCATGCCCGGCATGGATGGCATGGCGTTTCTGAAACGTCTGATGAGCATGGATTCCGGCCTGCCCGTCATCATGATTACCGGTCATGGCGACGTGCCGATGGCAGTGGAGGCGATGCATGTCGGCGCCTACGACTTCCTTGAGAAGCCGTTCAACCCCGACCGCATGACCGAACTGGCAAAGAAGGCCACCCAGACCCGCCGCCTCGCGCTCGACAACCGGACCTTGCGGCGGGAGCTGTCCGACGGCACGACGATGATGAAGAAGCTCATCGGCGGTTCCCCGGTGATGGACCGGCTGCGGGAGGATATCCTCGATCTGGGGCAGGCGGATGGCCACGTCCTGATCGACGGTGAAACCGGCACGGGCAAGACGCTGGTGGCCCACGCGCTCCATGCCGTGGGGCCGCGCGCAGGCAAGAAGTTCGTCTCGCTTTCCTGTGCCGCGCTTGGAGAGGACCAGCTTTCCCAGCGGCTGTTCGGACCGATGGAGGAGGGCGCGTCCAGCCTTCCAGCGGTGGAGGAGGCGCGGGGCGGCACGCTGGTTCTGGAGGATGTGGAGGCGCTCAGCCCGGCGGCGCAGGCACGCCTGCTGGAGTTCATCAACGATCAGGGCACGCCCGCCGCGACCCGTATCATCGCCATCGTCAATCAGCATGAGGCCGGCCGGACGGTGGAGGACGTTCTGCGCTCCGATCTCTACTACCGGCTTGCCGCGCTGAAGATCACTCTGCCGCCGCTCCGCCAGCGGGGGGAGGATATCCTGACGCTCTTCACCCGCTATGGCGAGCAATTCTCCGAGGAATACGGTTGCGATGCGCCGCAGGTCACGGCGCAGGAAGCGGCGCAGCTTCTGCAGGCGCCCTGGCCCGGAAACGTCCGTCAGCTCATCAATATCGCAGAGCGTGCGGTGTTGCAGAACCGGCGCGGCTCCGGCTCCATCGCCTCGCTGCTGATGGCTGACAGCGACGACAACTCCTCTCCCGCAATGACGACGGAGGGCAAGCCGCTCAAGGAATATGTCGAGGCGTTCGAGCGGATGCTGATCGACAACACCATGCGGCGACACAAGGGATCCATCGCCGCGGTGATGGACGAGTTGTGCCTGCCGCGCCGGACGCTGAACGAGAAGATGGCGAAATACGCCCTGTCGCGTACCGATTACCTGTAACGCAATGATTCGGTCGGCCATGGGCTCACCGTGCGCCCGCCTCCGGCTGGAGGAGCGATCGACGGCGGGGCAAGGGCCGCGCAGCACCGGAGAGATCTTTGCGATCCATGCCTGGCGCCCCGTTTCGGGACGCTGGCATCGGCGACCTGCGATGCCTATGTAGCGCATAACCTGCGGGCGGATGAATTTTGGCGTTGGCAATCGCCGGGATACCCCGTTAGTGTTGCAGTTATCTGGAGTGCGCGGTTTCCGCCCTCCGGGCAAAGATTTCGCCGCGAACGATGCGAAGGCAGGGCGTCCCGAGTATCCGTTCGTCGGAGGATTTGGCCGAAAGGCCGGAGCAGCGCCTCACGCATCAAGCACGGGGCGCACATTGGGGGCGCGGCAGACCGCGTCCAGGATTTGAAATGCGATGGACCGAGTCATGAGGAAAGGACAGCCGAGCGTGCAGACCCCGTCTGCCGCCGCCCTTGCCATGACACGCCTCGCCCCAGCCAGTCACCACCCGGAACCTGTCCGCCCGCCCGTTCGCATGCCGATCGGGCTTTCGGGTTGCCGCGGTGCAACGAGAGATCATGACAAAGAAGATGCTAATCGATGCCACGCACGCGGAAGAAACCCGCGTCGTGGTCGTGGATGGGAACAAGGTCGAAGAGTTTGACTTTGAGACCGTAAACAAGCGCCAGCTCGCGGGGAACATCTACCTCGCCAAGGTGACGCGCGTGGAGCCTTCGCTTCAGGCGGCCTTCGTGGATTACGGCGGGAACCGGCACGGCTTTCTGGCCTTCGCCGAAATCCACCCGGATTACTACCAGATCCCGGTGGCCGACCGTCAGGCGCTGATCGCCGAGGAACGTGCGCTGGCCGAGCAGCAGGAAGCCGATGAGGCCCGCCGCGGCCGCCGCCGCTCCAGGGCTGCCCGGGCGGAAGGGGATGGCGACGCCGTTGCCCAGTCGGAGGCGGATGCCGAACCGACGGGTATGGATGTCGTCGATCTCGGTGAGCCGATGGAGGCCGACCTGTACGTCGCGCCCGACCGGTCCGAGGATGAGGGCGCCTATGCCGCCGTGGATACGGCCTCCGAGACGGATTCCGACATCGAGTCCATCGCGGAGGAGGACGTCTCCGAGGAGCTTCCGCCGCCGCCGAAACAGCGTGCCCGCCGCTACAAGATCCAGGAAGTGATCAAGGTCCGGCAGATCATGCTGGTCCAGGTCGTGAAGGAGGAGCGAGGCAACAAGGGTGCGGCGCTCACCACTTATCTGTCCCTGCCGGGCCGCTACTGCGTTCTCATGCCGAACACGGCGCGGGGCGGTGGTATCAGCCGCAAGATCACCAATGCCGCCGACCGCAAGAAGCTGAAAGAGATCGCCTCCGAACTGGAAGTGCCGGAAGGCGCGGGTCTCATCATCCGCACCGCGGGCGCGCAGCGCACGAAATCCGAGATCAAGCGCGATTATGAGTATCTGATGCGGCTCTGGGAACAGATCCGCGATCTGACGCTCAAGTCCATCGCTCCCGCGCCGATCTATGAAGAGGGCAACCTCATCAAGCGCGCGATCCGCGATCTTTATGAATCCGGTATCGAGGAAGTGCTGGTCGAGGGAGACGCGGGCTATCGCACCGCACTCGACTTCATGAAGATGATCATGCCGCCGGATGCGGGAAAGGTCGTCCACTACCATGACACCATGCCGCTGTTCGCGCGGTATCAGGTGGAAAGCTACCTGTCGGGCATGTTCAACCCCGTGGTGCAGCTCAAGTCGGGCGGTTACATCGTCATCGGTGTGACGGAAGCGCTCGTCGCCATTGACGTGAACTCCGGCCGCGCGACCAAGGAAGGCTCGATCGAGGATACCGCGCTCAAGACCAACCTTGAGGCGGCGGATGAGATATCCCGCCAGCTTCGTCTGCGCGACCTTGCCGGGCTGATCGTCATCGACTTCATCGACATGGAGGAGCGTCGCAACAACGCCTCCGTCGAGAAGCGGCTGAAGGAAAAGCTGAAGACCGACCGTGCCCGTATCCAGGTCGGCCGCATCTCCGGCTTCGGTCTGATGGAAATGTCGCGCCAGCGGCTCCGCCCCGGCATGATCGAGGCGACGACGGCACCCTGCCAGCACTGCCACGGCACCGGGCTCGTCCGCTCGGACGACAGTCTCGCGCTCGCCATCCTGCGGCAGATCGAGGAAGAGGGGACGCGCAAACGCTGCCGCGAGGTGGTGCTGAAGGCGCCCGTGGGCGTGGTCAACTTCCTCGTCAACCAGAAGCGGGAGCATATCGCGCAGATCGAAGCGCGCTACGGCATGTCCGTGCGCATCGAGGCCGATCCCTTCATGATCAGCCCCGATTTCTCCATCGAGAAGCTGAAGACCGCGACCCGCGCGCTGCCGGAAGCACCGAGTGCGGTGATCTCCCTCGATACGACGGAAGCGATGCCGGAGTATGAGGAAGAGGTGGCCGAGGTGGAGGAAACTCCCGTGGCCATCGCCGCTGCTCCGGTTGCGGAGGAACCCCGCGAAGAGGGCGAAGGGCCGGCGCGTAAGAAGAAGCGCCGTCGGCGGCGTCGGCGGAACGGCCAGAACGGTGAGGGCAACGCCACGGCTCAGGACACTGACGCCGAAGGTGATGAGGGCGACGACGAGGCCTCGGAAGCCGAAGCTGAAGTCGTGACCGCTGAACCGGCTGCGGAAGAAGCTCCCGTCGTGGCTGAGCCTGAACCTGTTGTCGCCCCGGTTGAAGCCGAAGCGCCGGTGGTTGAGGTTGCGGCTGTTGCTGTCGAAGCCGTGGCCGAAACGGTGACCGCCGAGGTGGCGCCCGCCGAAGAACCGAAGGCCGAAGCCGAACCGCCGAAGAAGAAGCCGCGCACCCGCCGCAAGAAGGTGGAACCGGTTGCCGAGGCGCCTGCCGAGGCCGTGGAAGCTCCGGCGGAGGCTGAGCCGCCGAAGAAGAAACCGCGCACCCGCCGCAAGAAGGTGGAAACACCCGCGGAGGCAGTGACAACCGAAATCGCCCCCGAAGCGACTCCGGTGTCCGAGGCGACGCTTCCCGCGGATCTGGAGACGGCGGAGCCTGCTCCCGCAGCTCCGGTGTCGGAAGCGACCGCACCCGCTCCTGCAGAGGAGGAGACGGTGACGGCGGAACCGGCGCTCGCGGAGGGAGAAGATGGTGAAAAGCCCGCATCGAAACGGCGCGGCTGGTGGACGGTCAACACCTGATCGCCGCTGGAACTATCGAGAAAGGGCGCCCCGGTGGCGCCCTTTTTTCGTCCTCGTCACCCGCGGGCCTGTATGAGGAACGTTATCTCGACCCCGTTTTCATGACTTTCGAGCAGCCTGTGCCCGGTCTCGGTGCAGAAATGTGGAATGTCTATTCGAGCCATCGGGTCGGTCGCGAGCACGCGAAGCACCTTGCCGGGGGACAGACGGGCCAGCCGCTTCTGCGCGCGCAGCGCAGGCAGGGGGCAACGCAGGTCTCGCGCATCGAGGTCTTCATCCCACATATTCAATCCTTTCGCGGCTGTGCTCTGCCTACCTTCGACTGGCAGGCCACGGCAAGCACCGGCAGGCCACGGCACGAATGGGCCACGGCAAGGTGACATTGGTCGCAGGTGACGGGGGCGTCGGAAGCGGCTAGGAGAAGACATGTTCGGAATCGATCTCTTCGACGCAGCCCTTTTGCCCGCGATGCTCGTCGCGCTGGTAGCGGGTGTGCTGTCCTTCCTGTCGCCCTGCGTTCTCCCCATCGTGCCGCCCTATCTTGCGTATATGGGCGGGGTCAGGATGCACGAAATGACCGAAGGGAGCCGAAGTCGCGCCGCGATCCTGCCCGCGCTGTTCTTCGTCATGGGGCTGTCCACGGTGTTCCTGCTGCTGGGCTTCACGGCCTCGGCGCTCGGCACGTTCTTCCTGCGCAATCAGGAGATGTTCACCCGGATCTCCGGGGCGATCGTCATCATCTTCGGTCTGCATTTTCTGGGCGTGTTCCGCATCCCGATCCTGGATCGCGAGGCGCGGCTGGATGCCGGCGACAGGGGGGGATCGGCTCTCGGCGCCTATGTTCTGGGGCTGGCCTTCGCCTTTGGCTGGACCCCCTGCATCGGCCCGCAGCTGGGGGCGATCCTGTCGCTTGCCGCCTCGGAGAGTTCGGTGACGCGGGGAACGGTGCTGCTTGGCGTCTATGCGGCAGGGCTGGGCATTCCGTTCCTGCTTGCGGCGGTGTTCATCCAGCGCTCCATCGGGCTCATGAACCGGCTGAAGAAGCATATGAAGGTGATCGAGCGGGCAATGGGCCTGCTTTTGATCCTCGTTGGGCTGGCGCTGGTGTCGGGGGCATTCTCCGCCTTTTCCTGGTGGCTTCTGGAGACATTCCCCGCGCTCGGGCGAATCGGCTAACGGGTGAGCGCCCGCTCCAGCACCCAGACCCGGATGGCGGAGGCGAGGCCGACATCCGGCGCGCGGGCCGCGTCGATTTCCGCCGCCAGCGCATTGATTGCGCGGCCATCCTCCTCCGCGTAACGGCGGAACGCGCGCCAGAAAGCCTCCTCCAGCGAGACGCTCGTTCTGTGGCCGTTGAGGGTGAGCGAATGCTTGACGGGGCGCCCCTTCACCGCCGCCGCTCCATCGTCACCGTGCGCTCCCCCTCGAAGTTCCGCTCGCCCGTCGCCACGAAGCCGAGCGCGGCGTAGAAGTCCACCGCCGACAGGGAGGCATCGAGCCGCAGCACCGGCACCTCCTTCGCCTCCGGTGCGGAGAGCAGGGTTTGCATCAACGCGCCGCCGATTCCACGGCCCTGATGGGCAGGATCGACGAAGACGCTCCGCACCCGATCCCCCTCCAGCGCGGCAAGCCCGACCGGATGGCCCCCAGACAGCGCCACGTGGCAACAGGGTCCGGCGATCAGCGCCGCGATTCGCTGGACGGTAAAGGCGGTGACGAGCCGTTCGATGACGGCGGGCGGGTAATCTCTGGCATTGGTCTGCCGCAAGGCCCGGTGGATCACTTGCAGCAGAGCACTCGTATCCCCGGCCTCTGCGCGGCGGATTTCCGGTTGCAGACGGTGGCCATCGAGAAAGGCGCGCTCCTTTCCGGCGCGCGCCTCCTCCATCTGACGTTCGGCCTTGGTCCGGCCGAATTTCGCAGCGTTGGCGTCTCCCTCCGCGCGGCGGGTGGCCCGCTCGCGCGCCTTCCGTGCCTCGCGGAGATTGACGACCTTCGCCATCAGTCCTCCGGGCCGACCATCTTTTCGGGCCGCACCACCTCGTCGAAGGTCTTCTCGTCCACGAAGCCGAGGGCGATGGCCTCTTCCTTGAGCGTGGTGCCGTTCTTGTGCGCCGTCTTGGCCACTTTCGTCGCGTTGTCGTAGCCGATCGTGGGCGCGAGCGCCGTGACCAGCATGAGCGACTCCTTCATCAGCTTGTCGATCCGCGGCTTGTTGGCTTCGATCCCGACGACCATGTTGTCGGTGAAGGATCCCGCCGCATCGCCCAGAAGCTGCATGGACTGCAGGACGTTGTAGCTCATCATCGGGTTATAGACGTTGAGTTCGAAATGCCCTTGCGAACCCGCGAAGCCCACCGCCGCGTCATTGCCCATGACATGCGCGCAGACCATGGTCAGCGCCTCTGCCTGCGTCGGGTTCACCTTGCCCGGCATGATGGAGGAACCGGGTTCGTTTTCCGGCAGGATCAGTTCGCCCAACCCCGACCGCGGGCCGGAGCCGAGCAGGCGGATGTCGTTGGCGATCTTGAAGAGCGAGGCCGCCACCGTCTTCAGCGCGCCGGAGAACATGACCATCGCGTCATGCGCAGCCAGCGCCTCGAACTTGTTGGGGGCGGTGACGAAGGGCAGGGCGGTGATCTCCGCGATCTTGCCGGCGATGGCGGTGTCCCAACCCTTCTTGGTATTGAGCCCGGTGCCGACGGCGGTGCCGCCTTGCGCCAGCTCGTAGATGTCGGGCAGGCAGGCTTCGACCCGCTGGATCCCCTTGGCCACCTGATGCGCATAGCCGGAGAATTCCTGGCCCAGCGTCAGCGGCGTCGCATCCTGCGTATGGGTCCGGCCGATCTTGATGATGTCCTTGAACTCCTCCGCCTTGGCGTCCAGCGCGGCATGGAGCTTCCTCAGCCCCGGGAGCAGCACGTCACGCGCCTGCGTGCCGATGGCGACATGCATGGCCGTCGGGAAGGTGTCGTTGGAGGACTGGCCCATGTTCACATGGTCGTTCGGGTGAACGGGCTTCTTCGACCCCATCTTGCCGCCCAGGATCTCGATGGCGCGGTTGGAGATGACCTCGTTCGCGTTCATGTTCGACTGGGTGCCGGAGCCGGTCTGCCATACGACCAACGGGAAGTTGTCGTCGAATTTGCCGGCCACGACTTCCTTCGCCGCTTCCACCATCGCATTGCCGATCTCGGGCGACAGGTTGCCGGTGGCCATGTTGACCTCCGCCGCCGCCTGCTTGATGACGCCGAGCGCGCGGATGATCGGCACGGGCTGTTTCTCCCAGCCGATCGGGAAGTTCTGGATCGAACGCTGCGTCTGCGCCCCCCAATACTTGTCGGCAGGAACCTCCAGCGGGCCGAAGCTGTCGGTTTCGGTGCGGGTCGCGGTCATCTCGGACTCCTTCATGGACACCGGGCCGGTTTAGCGACTCCCGCCGAAAAGGCAATCCGGCGTTACCGCTAGCGTTGAGACAATGCAGAATCTCATGCTACCCTTCGACCATTGGGAGAAGGAGAATCTTATGAAAATCTGTATCTTGTGCGCTGCAGCAGGCCTCGGGATGGCGACGCCTGCGGTTGCCGCGACATACACTTACCATGGCAGTCAATTCACCTGCAGTTACGCCTACGACCTCAACACGGGGGAGATGCTGGACGGCTGTCCGACCGGAGAAGTCGCGGCGGCCGCCAAGGCGAGCATCGAGATAGATGAGACCAAGGTCCCCGGCGGCAGTCTTGCGGGCCTCACGGTCAGCCTTTCCTTTGACTGGGACTTTCCTGCGCCCGCGATACCGGAATATCTGATCTCCGTTTCGGCCACCTCTCCGCTTTACTTCGGGGGTGGGGACAGGTCGATCTTTGAATTGGGCTATGGAAAGCCGGCACCGTGGCTACCCGGTATGCTCTATCTGAAATTCGATGAAGCGGAGAATTTGATCAGCTATTACATGGGATTGTTCATCGAATACGACAGTATGATCGCCAGCGGGGGGGATGCCATCGCGGGCTTCCTCACGCGCAGCCCGACGGGAAGCACGGATGTGGTCGCATACTATCATGCTCCGGCTGGTTATTGGGAGCGCGGGGAGCCAAGCCCGGTTCCGCTGCCCGCGGCGGGGTCTTTGCTGCTGGCGGGGCTGGGCCTGACGGGAGCGGTCAGCTACCGGAAAGCTCGCGCGCGGGGATGATCGGGAAGAAGCTGCGGCCTGACCACAGGCCCAGCCAATCCTCACCCTCCCGCTCCTCCACCGTGGCGATTTCCACCAGCCTGTAGAAGCTCTTGCGGTCTATCAGCGCCTCCAGCCCGCGGCGGATATGGACATAGGGGGACGGCTCGCCGGTGGCGGGATCGCGCACGACGCGGATCGGATGCTCCTCTCCCGCGACGACGATGTCGCCGACCTGCGTGGTGAAGGTGAGGCTCTGGTCCTTGCCTAGCCCCTCGCGCTCGAAATCGACGGCGACGAAGGGGGCGTCATCCACGGTGATGCCCACCTTCTCGCCCGGCGTGACGAGGAAATATTTCCCGTCCTCCAGCTTGAGGATGGAGGAAAAGAGCCGCACCAGTTCCGGCCGTCCAATAGGGGTGCCGAGGTAGAACCACGTTCCGTCCCGCGCGATCCGCATGTCCAGATCGCCGCAGAACGGTGGGTTCCACAGATGCACGGGCGGCAGGCCCTTCTTGCCGCCCTGCGCCGCCGAAACGCTCTTTGCGAGGCCATCCGCCGAAAGTTCTGCCATCTGTTCCTCCGGTAACGGTTTTGCCATTTGTGCCAGTCACGTTATCTGGCTCTAATGTTGGTATAACCTACAATCACCCGGCAAAAGGGGGAGCGCCGTGACCGAGGAAACCGATCTTGTGGCGGGCATCGAAGCGCTGGCCGGGAAGCTCGCGGAGGCGCGGTCCTCCATCGACCGGCGGTTCATCGGGCAGGAAAGGGTAGTGGAACTGACGCTCGCCGCGCTGCTTTGCGGCGGACATGCGCTGCTCGTGGGGCTTCCGGGGCTGGGGAAGACGCGGCTCGTCGATACGCTGTCCACGGTGATGGGGCTGAAGGGCAGCCGCATCCAGTTCACCCCCGATCTCATGCCGGCCGATATTCTCGGCTCCGAAGTGTTGGAAACGGGCGGCGACGGCTCCCGCGCGTTCCGCTTCATCGAGGGCCCGATCTTCTGCCAGTTGCTGATGGCCGACGAGATCAACCGCGCATCCCCCCGCACCCAGTCCGCGCTGCTGCAGGCCATGCAGGAGCAGGAGGTGACGATCGCCGGGCAGCACCGGCGGCTCGGCCCGCCGTTCCACGTGCTCGCCACCCAGAACCCCATCGAGCAGGAGGGCACCTATCCCCTGCCGGAGGCGCAGCTTGACCGGTTCCTTGTGCAGGTCGATGTCGAATACCCCGACCGCAAGACGGAGAAGGATATCCTGATCGCCACCACCGGGGTGGAAGAAGGCGCGGTGCATCAGGTCTTTGCGGCGGAGGAACTGATGGCTGCGCAGCGCCTCGTCCGCCGGATGCCGGTCGGGGATTCCGTAGTGGAACTGATCCTCGATCTCGTCCGGTCCTGCCGCCCCGGCGAGCCCGAGGCGCTGGCCGTGGTGCGGGAAAACGTGAGCTGGGGTCCCGGTCCCCGCGCGGCTCAGGCGCTGATGCTGACCGTCCGAGCGCGGGCGCTGCTGGAGGGGCGGCTGGCGCCTTCGGTGGAGGACGTGCAGGCGCTGGCAAGGCCGGTGCTCATCCACCGGATGGCGCTGAACTTCGGGGCTCGAGCGCGGGGCGTGCAGCTTTCCGATGTCATCGCCACTGCCGTCGAGCGCGTTGCGGGCATCGAGGCCGCGGCGTGAGCGAGGCCGCCCATCTACGCGAAAGCGCCGAAAATCTGGCGGGCGGGTTGCCGCCGCTGCTTGCCGCGGCAGAGCAGCTGGCGGCGACGGTTCTGCTTGGCCCGCACGGGCGGCGGCGCTCCGGCATGGGCGAGGAATTCTGGCAATACCGTGCGTTCCAGAACGGCGATGAGGCGCGGTCGATCGACTGGCGGCGTTCCGCGCGTTCGGACACTCATTTCGTGCGCGAGCGGGAGTGGCAGGCGGCGCAGAGCGTCATGGTCTGGATCGACCCGGGCCGTTCCATGGCTTTCAGCGGGACGCCGAACCGGCCCGAGAAACGCGCGCGCGCAGAGCTTCTGGCGCTCGCCCTGTCCGTCCTGATGATCCGGGGCAATGAGCGTGTGGGCCTGCTGGGTGCCGATGCGCCGCCCCGCGCGGGACAGGCGCAACTTCTGCGTCTGGCCGATGCGCTGACCCGGACGGAGGTTGGCGGCGACCATGCCGACCCCGACGGGCGCGCCCTGGCCGCACATTCCCGCGCGGTGTTCCTGTCGGACTTTCTGGGCGATGTGGAGGGGGTGGAGCGCGCCATCGGCGAGGCCACCGGCCGGGGCGTGCGCGGCGCGCTTTTGCAGGTGCTGGACCCGGTGGAGGAGGATTTCCCCTTCGACGGGCGCACGATCTTTGAGAGCGTCACCGGTGCGGTGAGCTTTGAAACCCGCAAGGCGGGAGATTTGCGCCGCCGCTATCTGGACCGTCTGGCGGAGCGGAAGGACAAGCTCTCTGCACTCGCCAGCGCGGCGGGCTGGCAGTTTTCCACCCATCACACCGGGAGCACCGCGCTGAGCGCGCTTCTGTGGCTCTATGGTGCGACGGAAAGGGGGCATTGATGTGGATGATCGGCCCCGTGGGCTTCACCGCGCCATTGCTTCTTGCCGCGCTGGTCGTGCTTCCCGTTCTGTGGCTCCTGCTCCGCGCCGTGCCGCCCGCGCCGATCCGCCGGCGGTTTCCGGGGGTGGCACTCCTCCTTGGTCTGAAGGACGAGGAGACGGTGACCGACAAGACGCCGTGGTGGCTGCTGCTGCTCCGTGCAGCGGCGGTGGCGCTGCTCATCCTCGGCTTTGCGGGCCCCGTGCTGAACCCCACGCCGCAGCGGCCGGAAAGCGGGCCGTTGCTGATCCTCGCCGATGGCACCTGGGCGGACGCGGGGGACTGGCAGCGGCGGGTGGAGCGCATGGACGCCCTGCTGTCGGAGGCCGCACGTGCTGGTCGCCCGGTTGCCGTCGTGGCGCTCGCGGATCTGCCGAAGGCGGGCGCTGCTCCCGATTTCCTTGCGGCGGAGGCATGGCGCGCGCGTCTGCCCTCGGTTCAACCCCGTCCATGGGAGCCGGACCCGGAGGCCGTGCGCGCCTTCATTGACCGGCTTCCCCGGGAGGGAATGGAGAGCTACTGGCTCTCTGACGGTATGGCGCGTGAAAGCCGCGAGCCGCTGCTTTCCGCCCTGCAATCCCGTGGGACAGTCACGGTCTATGAGCCGCCACACCTGGTCTATGGCCTGAAACCACCTGTTTACCGTGACGGAATGATCGCGCTGAAGGCGATTCGTCCCCCCGGAGGTCCGGCGACGACCGTGGATATCGCGGCGTTCGGACGCGATCCCGCGGGGATCGAGCGGGAACTGGTTCGGGGAAGCGCCGGGTTCGACGCCTCCGCGACGGAGGCCGGAACGGAGTTGTCGCTGCCGCCCGAACTGCGCAACCGCATCACCCGGTTCGAAGTTACCGGTCAGCGGTCCGCCGCGGCGGTGAGCCTTACCGACGATGCCCTGAAGCGCCGCAAGGTCGCCATTGTCGCGGCGCGGAGCGACCGGGAGGGGCTGGCCCTTCTCTCACCCAGCCACTTCCTGCGGGAAGCCCTGCAACCCACCGCCGATCTGATGGAGGGACCGTTGGAGGACATGCTGCTCGCCTCGCCCGACGTCATCATCATGCCCGATATCGCCCGCGTGTCGGAGGAGGAGAGCGCCCGTCTCGTCGCCTGGATGGAGGAGGGGGGCCTGCTGCTCCGCTTCGCCGGACCCGCACTGGCAGCAAGCGACGTGAGCCGGACTGCGGAGGATCCGCTGCTGCCTGTGCGTCTGCGGGAGGGAGGCCGCTCCATCGGCGGCGCCATGAGCTGGGGGGAGCCCAAGACGCTTCGCGCCTTCGCGCCCGGGTCCCCGTTCTACGGCCTGCCGATCCCGTCCGACGTGAATATCACGGCGCAGGTGATGGCGCAGCCGGACCCGCAGCTTTCCGAGCGGACCATCGCCTCGCTCTCGGACGGCACGCCGCTGGTGACGCGGAAAGCGGTGGGACAGGGGCAGGTCGTCCTGTTCCACGTCACCGCGAATGCGGAATGGTCAAGCCTCCCGCTCTCCGGCCTTTTCGTCCAGATGCTTGAACGGCTGGCGGTCAGCGCGGGAATGGGCATGGGCGGCGGCGCTGGCGATCTGGCGGGAACGACCTGGGTGCCTGAGGAAGTGATCGACGCCTTCGGGCGGGTCAATCGCGCGGGTGCCCTGCCCGGAATCGCGGGCGAGGTTCTGGCAAATTCCCCTCCCGGTCCTGCCACGCCTCCGGGGCTCTATGCGGGGGACGACAGGCGCATCGCCCGGAATGTCATCGGGCCGGAGGCGGTGCTGACGCTGGCCACCTGGCCCGCCGGGGTGCGTGTCGAAGGGCTCGTGGCCGAGACGGAGCGCGACCTGAAGGGGGGCGTGCTGACAATCGGGTTGCTGCTCCTTCTCGTCGACCTGCTGTTGTCGCTCTGGCTTGCCGGGCGCCTCGGCGGGGGGGTGCGGCGACGGTTCGGCACGGCGGCTGTGCTGATCGTCGCGGTCTTCCTGACAGCGCCGGATGCGCGGGCGCAGGAACAGTCGGCATCGGGCGATGATTTTGCCATGGCGGCGACGGCGGAAGTGGTTCTGGCCTATGTCCAGACGGGGGATGCCGCCGTGGATCGTGTTTCGCGGGCGGGGCTTCAAGGCCTGTCGCAGCGCCTGTTCGAGCGCACGTCAGTAGAGCCCGGACAGCCGATCGGAGTTGATCTGGAGCGGGACGAGCTTGCGTTCTTCCCTTTCCTTTATTGGCCGATCACCGCTGATGAACGCCTGCCGTCGGACCATGCATACGCCAATCTGAACCGCTATCTGCGCTCCGGCGGGCTGATCCTGTTCGACACGCGCGACGCCGATATGGCAAGCGCAGGGGGCGGGCAGACGCCGGAGGGGCGGAGGCTCGCGCTCATCGCGGCGCCGCTCGACATTCCGCCGCTGGAGAAACTGCCGGCAGACCACGTTCTGACCCGCACGTTTTACCTGCTTCAGGATTTCCCCGGCCGTTTCAACAGCCATGACATCTGGGTCGAGGCAGCGCCCCCGGATGCCGAACAGGTGGAGGGGATGCCGTTCCGAAACCTGAACGACGGGGTGACACCGGTGGTCATCGGCGGCAACGACTGGGCCTCCGCCTGGGCGGTGAGCGACAATGGCATGCCGCTCATGGCGATCGGACGCGGCACCTCGGGCGAGCGGCAGCGGGAGATCGCGGCGCGTTTCGGCATCAACCTCATCATGCATGTGCTGACCGGCAACTACAAATCCGATCAGGTCCACGTGCCCGCGCTGCTTGACAGGCTGGGTCAATGACCTGCCGTAAAAGCCCCGCGCCGATCGGCGAGGCAACCTCATGACAGACAGCATACTTCTTTCACCGCTGCTGCCCTGGCCGCTGATCTGGGCTTTGGGGGTGGCGCTTGTCCTGTTGGTCGGGCTGTCCTTCTGGCGCGGCTCCTCCGGCTGGTGGCTCAGGGCGCTGGCGGGGGTCGCGCTGTTGCTCGCGCTTGCCAATCCCTCGCTGCAGCGGGAGACGCGCGACCCGCTGAGCGACATCGTTCTGCTTGTGGTGGATGACAGTTCCAGCAACCGTATCGCAGATCGCCCCGCCCAGGTGGATGAGGCCGTCCGCGCCCTGAGCGACCGGCTCGGCGGGCTGCGGAACGTGGAGCTTCGCACCGTTCACGTCCCCGATGGGGAGGGCAACACCGGTTCCCGCGTGATGACCGCGCTTTCCGACGCGCTCGCCAACGAGCCGCGGGACAGGGTGGCGGGGGCGATCCTTGTCACGGACGGTCAGGTGCATGACATGGAACTCGCGCCCGATCTGCCCGCGCCCTTGCAGGTGCTGCTGACGGGGCGGAGCCACGACTGGGACCGCAGGCTCATCATCAGGAACGCTCCACCTTTCGCCATTCTGGGCGAGGAAGTGCGCCTGACGCTCCGCATCGAGGATCAGGGGGAGGTTCCGCCGGAACTCCGCGATCAGGCGCAGCTTACGCTGGCCATCGACGGCGGGGAGCCGACTGTCGTGACCGTTCCCGTGGGCGAGGATCTGGAGCTGCCGGTACGGCTGCCCCATGGCGGGATGAACGTTCTGCAATTCGACGTCGCCGCTGCGCCGGGCGAGCTGACCGACAGGAACAATTCCGCCGTCGTGCAGATCAATGGCGTCCGCGACCGGCTCCGCGTGCTGCTCGTCTCCGGCGAGCCTCATGCGGGAGAAAGGACGTGGCGCAACCTGCTGAAATCCGACGCGTCGGTCGATCTTGTGCACTTCACCATCCTGCGCCCGCCAGAGAAGCAGGACGGCGTTCCGGTCTCTGAACTCTCGCTCATCGCCTTTCCCACCCGGGAGCTTTTCATCGACAAGATCGAGGAATTCGACCTCATCATCTTCGATCGCTACCGGCTGCGCGGCATCCTGCCCGCCGCCTATCTGGAGAATGTGCGCAATTACGTGGAGCAGGGAGGCGCGGTGCTGGTCGCGGGCGGGCCGGAGAGCGCCTCTGCCGACAGCCTCTACCGCTCACCGCTGGCAGCGGCGCTACCTGCCACCCCCTCGGGGCGGGTGATCCAGCAGCCGTTCCGCCCGGAGATCACCGATGTCGGCCACCGGCATCCGGTGACGGAGGGGTTGGAGAAGTTCTCGCCTCCCGGAGAGGATGGGGAGCCGGGCTGGGGCCGCTGGTTCCGGCTGATGGAACTTCTGCCGCGCAGCGGTGAGGTGGTGATGTCGGGCGCAGAGGACAAGCCGCTCCTCATTCTCGACCGTGTCGGAAAGGGGCGCGTCGCGCTGCTGGCTTCTGATCAGGCGTGGCTTTGGGGGCGTGGGTACGAAGGCGGCGGGCCGCAGCTCGAACTGCTCCGCCGTCTCGCGCACTGGACGATGAAGGAGCCGGAGCTGGAGGAGGAGGCGCTGATCGCCACCGCAGATGGTCAGTCCATCACCATCACACGCCGGTCCCTGAAGGACGATCCGCGTCAGGTGACGATCACCGCCGCGGATGGCACCACCACTGTCGTGCCGCTGGAGGAGACGGAGCCGGGGCGGTTCACCGCTACCTATGCCGCGCCTTCGGTCGGGCTGTATCGACTGACCGACGGGGAGCTTGAGACGGTGGTCGCGCTCGGCCCCTCCGCCCCCAAGGAGTTCGAGCAGACCATTGCCACGGGGGACAGGCTCGCGCCGCTGGTCGCAGCAACCCGTGGCGGCATATTCCCGGTCGAGGATGGTATCCCCGCGATCCGCGAGGTTGCCGAAGGGCGTCTTGCCGCCGGTCGTGGCTGGCTCGGCATCACGCCGCGTCAGGCCTATGTGACCACCGATGTGCAGGTTGCAGCCCTACTGCCGCCCTGGGCTTTCCTGCTCGCCGCCGGGCTGCTTGCGGTCGCGGCATGGCTGCGTGAAGGGCGCCGTTAGCGCCGCCCGCTTCGGGCTGCGAGCAAAGCCAGCGGTGTGGCCAGCAACAGGGCCGCCACTGGCAGAGGCACCTCTGCGGGAGCCTCCGCAAGGACATAGGTGCCTCGCGGAAGGCAGCTCTTGCAGGCAAAGGCGGCACCGGTATCCGCTTCGCCGGAATACCAGTAGCCGCCCTCGAACAGCAAAGCAGGAGCCGGGAGGGGAACTTCCGCACTGGCAAGATATCCGTGAAGCACGCCATCCGCATTGAGGGACAGCCCAAACATCGGCAGGCTGTAAGTCTGCATGTCCGGGTAGAGATAGGAGAGGCCGGGCAGCGAGATTTCCGCATCCGTTACGGCGCCGGTAGCGGCAATCTCCATCCAACCTTGCCAGGTGCGGCCTGTCGGGATCCCGCTAAACGGCACTTCGTTGAGCGTCAGCCGGTATGTCGCCGCTTCTGCAGCCGGGGCCGCAAGCCAGAGCGCGAGGATGAGAGCCGCCCCGTTGCGCCACGGTTTTCCTCGCGGACCGTGCCTGTGGCTCCCGGTCCTTGCATAGGACTTCCGCGGGCTGATGGACGCCACCACGGGCGTATATGGGATGAACATGCGATGACCCTTCATGAAGAGGCCTAACGCCGTCTAACTTTTGCCCGAGACCCGCATCTGTCAAGCGGCTTGAAAGCAGTGCCAAGGTCTCCTTCGACGATAGGGAACTCCGCTTAACAGGCTGCCGGGAAAAGTCTGTGTTGGAGCCGAAATCGTGCGCGATATGAGGTAATCCAGCCGAACATCTTCACGTTCTGACCATTCCAGGACCGATTTCGCGCTTCCATAGCATGGCCGTTCGACCTGTCCCGCTGCCTCTCAAAGGGACCGAATAGAAGTCGGAAATCGGCGGCGGAGGGAAGTGGTTCGCGCCCCTCTTTCGGTACAAAAAACCCCCGGAGTTGCCTCCGGGGGGATCATTTGCGTGATACCTGCGCGGCTTGATTCAGCTCTTGGCGAGGTTCCGCAGCACGTAGTGCAGCACACCGCCGTTCTTGAGGTATTCGATCTCCACCTCGGTATCGACGCGGGCCTTGAGCGTGATGTTCTTCACCGAGCCATCCGGCGAGGTGATGGTGCAGGGCACGAGCGAGAGCGGCTTGAAGTCGCCCGCAAGGCCATGGATCTCCACCGTTTCATCGCCTTTGAGGCCGAGATTCTTGCGGTTCTGGCCCTCGGTGAACTCGAACGGGATGACGCCCATGCCGACGAGGTTCGACCTGTGGATCCGCTCGAAGCTCTCCGCGATCACCGCCTTCACGCCGAGCAGGTTGGTGCCCTTGGCCGCCCAGTCGCGCGAGGAGCCGGCACCGTATTCCACACCGCCGAAGATGACGAGCGGAATGCCCTCCGCCTTGTACTCCATCGCCGCGTCGAAGATGGAGGTCTGCTCTCCGTCAGGGCCCTTGGTATAGCCGCCCTCGACCCCGTCCAGCATCTCGTTCTTGATGCGGATGTTGGCGAAGGTGCCGCGCATCATGACCTCATGGTTCCCGCGGCGCGAGCCGTAGGAGTTGAAGTCCTTCTGGGCGACCTGCCGTTCCACCAGATACTTCCCGGCCGGAGTCGTCGGCTTGAACGACCCTGCGGGGGAGATGTGGTCGGTCGTGATCATGTCACCGAGCACGGCGAGGATGCGTGCACCCTCGATATCCGTGATGACGCCCGGCTCCCTCGCCATACCCTGGAAGTAGGGCGGATGCTGGATATAGGTGGAGGTCGGCGGCCAGTCGTAGGTTTCGGAGTCGGTCGTCTCCACCGCCTGCCACTTCTCGTCGCCCTTGAACACGTCGGCGTATTTGGATTGGAACGCCTGCCGGGTCACCGTCGCCTCGACCAGTTCGGCGATCTCCTCATTGGTGGGCCAGATGTCCTTCAGATAGACATTCTTGCCATCCGGCGTCTGGGCGATCGGGTCCTTGGTCAGGTTGATATTGACGTCGCCCGCGATGGCATAGGCGACGACCAGCGGCGGAGAGGCAAGGTAGTTCGCCCGCACGTCCGGCGAGATCCGGCCCTCGAAGTTCCGGTTGCCCGAGAGCACGGCGGTCGCGACCAGATCGTTCTCACTGATCGCCTTGGAGATCGCCGGATCGCCCAGCGGGCCAGAGTTGCCGATGCAGGTCGTGCAGCCGAAGCCGACAAGGTTGAAGCCGATCGCGTCCAGATCTTCCTGAAGATTGGCAGCGTTCAGATATTCGGCAACCACCTGCGATCCGGGGGCCAGAGAGGTCTTCACCCAGGGCTTCCGCGTCAGGCCGAGCGCCCGCGCCTTCCGCGCGACGAGACCGGCGCCGATCATCACGTAGGGGTTCGACGTGTTGGTGCAGGAGGTGATGGCCGCGATCACCACGGAGCCGTCGCGAATGGTGTAATCCGCGCCTTCGACCGCCGCAGTCTTGCGCACATCTTGCCCGGTGGAGATGACACCGCCACCTTCTTCCGCCATTTCATCGGCGGCGACGGACATGTCGATGCCACGGTATTCGCTGACCGTCTTGTAGAAGGCACGGGCGGCGAGGCTCAGCGGCGTGTAGTCCTGCGGGCGTTTCGGGCCGGAGATCGCCGGAACGATTTCCGCCATGTCGAGATGCAGCGTATCGGTATAGACCGGCTCGTAATCCGCGCCGCGCCACATGCCGTTTTCCTTGGCATAGGCTTCGACGAGCGCGATGCGATCCTCGTCCCGTCCGGTGTTGCGCAGGTAACGCAGCGTTTCGTTGTCGATGGGGAAGAAGCCGCAGGTCGCGCCGTATTCGGGGGCCATGTTGGCGATGGTCGCCCGGTCCGCGAGCGGCAGGTGATCCAGGCCCTCGCCGTAGAATTCGACGAACTTGCCGACCACGCCCTTCTTGCGGAGCATCTGCACGACCTTCAGCACGAGGTCGGTCGCGGTGGTGCCCTCAACCATCTTGCCGGTGAGCTTGAAGCCGATGACTTCAGGGATGAGCATGGAAACAGGCTGCCCCAGCATCGCCGCTTCCGCCTCGATCCCGCCAACGCCCCAGCCGAGCACGGCAAGGCCGTTCACCATGGTCGTGTGCGAGTCGGTGCCGACCAGCGTATCGGGGTACGCGACCTCGTTGCCGTCCTGATCGGTATCGGTCCACACGGTCTGCGCGAGGTATTCGAGGTTCACCTGGTGGCAGATGCCGGTGCCGGGCGGAACCACGCGGAAGTTGTTGAACGCCTTCTGGCCCCATTTCAGGAACTGATAGCGTTCGATGTTGCGCTCATATTCCAGATCGACGTTGACCTGGAAGGCGCGGGGGTTGCCGAATTCGTCGATCATCACCGAGTGGTCGATGACGAGATCGACGGGGTTCAGCGGGTTGATCTTCTGCGCATCACCGCCGAGCGCGATGATCCCGTCCCGCATCGCGGCGAGGTCCACCACGGCGGGGACGCCGGTGAAGTCCTGCATCAGCACGCGCGCCGGACGATAGGCGATCTCCCGCGGGTTCTTGCCGCCGAGTTTCGCCCATTCGGCGAAAGCCTTCACATCCTCCACGGAGACGGTGAAGCCGCCATCCTCGAAGCGGAGCATGTTCTCAAGCACCACCTTCAGCGAGGCGGGGAGTTTCGAGAAATCGCCGAGCCCTGCCGCCTCCGCTGCCGGTATGGAGTAGTAGGAATACGTCTTGCCGCCAGCGGTCAGCGTCTTGCGCGTCCCGGCGGTGTCTTTACCGACCATGATGGGCATATTGGCTCCCTTCCGTCTTCAGGGGGTGTCGCTGATGCCGCTATGCCGCAATGGCGCCCTCTGTTCAAGGGGCGGCGAGCGAATGTATACCGTTGTGCACTGCAAACCACCAGAGCGGAAGCAGCATTATCACGGGGGTCTGATCGTTGCCGCGACGGCGTGGACGGGCGAGTGTTGCCTGCGCGCAACGCCGTGAAAAGCCATCGCTTCGCCCTCGCAAAACCTTGATTGGCCTTGCCCCGGTCGCTTCACTACCACCGGGGCAGGGAGAATGGTCGGAGGACAGAAGATGCATCGCCGGATCTGCACCGCTTTCGCCCTCGTCATCGGTCTTGGCGGGCCGGTCGCGGCGCAGGAGACGGGAGGCGGCTGGAGCGGGGCGCCGTCGATGAACTTTCTGGCGCAGGACCATGCCTCCGGCCAGCCCGTTGCACCCCAGCCCGCCGATCCGCTTCCCGGAGCCGCCGAAGCCCCCCGTGTTGCCGTGGTCGAGCTTTTCACTGCGCAGGGTTGCTCCGCCTGTCCGCCTGCCGATGCCTTTCTGGGCGAGCTTGCTGAGCGCAGCGACGTGATCGCACTGGCCCTGCATGTGGACTATTGGGACTATATCGGCTGGGCAGACGGCTTTGCCCGGGCAGAGGCCACGAAGCGGCAGAAGACCTATGCCCGCGTTGCCGGCGCCAAGATGATCTATACGCCGCAGGTCATCGTCGGGGGGCAGGAGCAGCTTATCGGCAATGACTTCGCCGCCATCGGGGAAATCATCCGCGCGCATCTCGCACAGGCATCGACACTCCGCCTCCGCATCCGTGTGGACGGGGATACGGCCATGGTCGAAGCGGTGGCGAGCGATCCCCGTGATGCGGCGGCGGCGGCGTCCATTGCCAGTCTCGACGGGCCGCAGGGCACGCCCGCGCCGGGGGAGATCGTGGTGCAGCTCGTACGCTACAAGCCGGAGGAAACGGTAAGGATCGACGACGGCGAGAATGCCGGACGGACCGTCAGCTACCACAATATCGTCACCGACTGGAAAACGCTCGGACGATGGAACGGCACGGGGACGCTGCGCTTCCGCGTCCATGTCGAAGGAGCAGAGCCCGCAGCGGTGTTGTTCCAGCGTGCGGGGCAAGGCCCCATACTGGCCGCCGCACGGGTGCAGTAGCGCCCGGGGCCAAGTCCGGGCTAGCATTCCGCCAAAGCAGCGGAGACCGCTATGATCCAGAACGACTGCGACATTCCCCCCGGCGGAGAGCCGGAAACCCCGGACCAGCGCAAGATCGAAGACACCGCGGCCCATTATCTTGAGCCGGAGGAGATCGGCCCGCGGGAACGCAACGTCATCCGTCGCCTGCTCAGCCGCCGCACCGTCGCCACGGACATGAACCGAAGATTCGACTCCCGGCGCGACGTTGGCGACCGGCTGGCGGATGGGGTAGCACGGTTCGGCGGATCCTGGACCTTCATCCTGTGCTTCATCGGGTTCCTGACGCTCTGGACCCTGGGAAACATCCTGGCGCGCGGCGAGGCACCCGACCCCTATCCGTTCATCTTTCTCAATCTGATTCTCTCCATGCTTGCCGCGTTTCAGGCGCCCATCATCATGATGAGCCAGAACCGGCAGGCCGAGAAGGATCGGCTGAATGCCAGCCACGACTACGAGGTGAACCTGAAGTCGGAGATCGAGATCATGGCCCTGCACGAAAAGCTCGACCGGATGCGGAACGAAGAGCTTCGCGCCATCGTCGCCAAACAGGAGGAGCAGATCACGCTGCTGGGAGATCTGCTGCGGCAGGCGATCCACAATCTTCCGCAAGACGCGCCGCCGAAGTCATAGGCCGTTCCCATTGCTGCGACAACATGGCACAGCACCCGCATGTTGTGGATCCCCGTTACCGTCTCCGCCGCGCTTCTTCAGACAGTGCGCTTCCTGCTCCAGAAACGGCTGAAGGACACCGGCCTTTCCACAGGCGCCGCCAGCTATGCCCGGTTCCTGTTCGCCGCTCCGTTTGCCGTCGTCTTCGCTTTGCTCGCCTGGGGAAGTTCCGGGCTGGGATGGCCGGACACGCCCGCGATGTTCTGGGTCTTTGCGCTTGGCGGGGGCGTGGGGCAGATCCTTGGCACGCTCGCCACGCTCGCCCTGTTCGGAGAGCGAAATTTCGCGGTCGGCATGGCGTTCACCAAGACGGAGACGTTGCAGGTCGCCCTGTTCTCCGCCGTGGTGCTGGGGGAGGCGGTCTCTCCGCTCGCGCTCGGTGCGATCCTTCTGGGTGTCGCGGGGATCCTGACGCTCTCCCGCAAACCGGGCAGCGCCAGCCTTCTCAGCCGCTCGGCCGCGCTCGGCATCGCGGCCGGGGCAGGGTTCGGGGTATCCGCGATAGGCTACCGGGGCGCAACGCTGGCGTTGGGAGAGGGGAGCGCCTTTCTCCGCGCGGCCTTCACGCTGGCCTGCGTGACCAGCTTTCAGACCCTCGCCATGGGTCTCTGGCTTTCACTCCGGGAGCGGGGGGCCATTCTGCGGGTGGCGCGAGCATGGCGGGTAACCGCGGTGATCGGCCTGTCGGGCATGCTGGCCTCGCTGTGCTGGTTCACCGCATTCGCGCTGCAGAACGCCACTTATGTACGCGCCGTCGGACAGGTGGAGATGGTCTTCACCATCGCCGCCTCATGGATCGTGTTTCGCGAGCGGATCACACCGCGCGAATACCTCGGCATCGCGCTGGTGCTGGGAAGCATCCTGCTTCTGGTGCTCACGCTTCGCTGATCAGCCGATGCGGGAAAAGACGGAGCGCGCCGTGCGGTTGTCGAAGAAAGGCACGCTCGCCGGTCGTCCGCCTTCGCGAACGGCGCGCGAGATCTCGCCCAGAACCACCTCCGTCACGAACGGCAGGTTGAAGGAGCGGGTTTCCGGCAGGGGGATCCACTGAAGGTCCGAAAGCTCGTCGCAGGCGCGGGAGAAATCGTCCAGATCACCCACCAGCTCGGCGGCGTCCACAAGGAAGAACCGCGCATCGAAGCGGCGGGGACGCCCGTCGGGAGTGATGGCACGGAAGACGAAATCCAGCGCCCCCGCGGCAGGCAACAGCCCCGCCGCCGCGAAACCCGCCCAGTCATCGGGGACTTCTCCCGTCCAGGTGCCGGGGCGCCCGAGGGCAAGACCGGTCTCCTCCCACAATTCACGAATTGCCGCACCGGCGAGCGCCGGGATCAGCCGTTCCTCGGAATCATGCGAAAGCCGCGTGGCGACCTGCGGATCGAGCGGCGTGGCAAAGGGCACGTTGCCATCGAAGGGATCGACGGCCCCGCCGGGAAAGACGAATTTCTCCGGCATGAAGGCAGCGGTCTTGCCGCGCTGCCCCATGAGCACGCGGGGCACCGGGCCATCGGCCCGGACAACGATGGTCGTCGCGGCGTCGCGGATGCGGACGGGCAGGGTATCGGCGCTCATTTGCGGCCCCCGAAACCGTGCATCCGCTTGGCCCATTGCAGACCGACCAGCGCCCCCTTGAACCGTGGCAGAAGCCAGAGCGACAGTGCGACGGTGCCGATGGAGAAGGTCGTGATCAGCACAAGCGGGGAAGGCCGCCACGCGTTGAACACCACAAGGATCAGCGGCGCCATGATGTGACCGACGACAAGGATCGTCATATAGGCAGGACCGTCGTCCGCCCGCTGATGGCTCAGATCCTCGCCGCAGGAGGGGCAGGTCTGGCGCACCTTCAGATACCCTTCCATGATGTGCCCTTCGCCACAGGCCGGGCAGCGCCCGCGCCAGCCCCGCAGGACCGCGGGCCAGAACGGGCGTTCGACACCAGAATCGGAAGCCGATTTTGACAGGATGGAAGCAGTGGTTTCGGTCATGACGCGTCTCCTCGCCGCCAAGGTGGCCCATCCCTCGGACAATGGGAAGGGGGGAGAGCGACGGAACCTCGCGTCTCGTCCGTTAGGAGGAGGACAGCCGGAACGATCCGGCGTCCTTCAGACAGGAGCGACCGATGAAACTCAGAACCGCAGGAGCCGCGCTGATCCTTGCCACGCTCGCGCTGCCGGGCCTTGCAGTCGCGCAGGATCGCGCCGCGGAGCAGGGGCCGCGCGGACCGCATGGCATGTTCGACCGGCTTGACACCGATGGCGACGGCCGGGTGACATGGGACGAGGTGCAGGCCGCCCGCGCCGCCGCCGTGGCGGGGCTGGACGCCAATGGCGACGGCTATCTCTCCAAGGAGGAGATCGTGAACTTCCGCCTCGCGCTGGCCAAACAGCGGATCGAACGTCAGGTCGATGGGCTTTTCGACCGCCGCGATGCGAATGGCGATGGCCGGCTCGGCGCCGATGAACTGCTCGCCTCCGGCGGATTCGGGGAGGGGGGCAGCATGCAGATGACGCGCCGCCTGTTCGACCGGATCGACGCCAATGGCGACGGGGTCGTGACGCGGGAGGAGGCGGATGCGGCCCGTGCCCGGATGCAGGAGCGGATGGCGCAGCGCGGCCCGAAGGGCGCGCATCCCTGGGGCAAGGGTGAGGGGCGGCGTCCGATGCCGCAGGCGCCCGCCCATCCGGGACCGGACGCGAACTGAAGATGAGCGGGCTCATGGGGCGGATTTCCGCGCCTTGAGCCTGCCCGCCGCCTCGACTACCCCTTTCGGACATGTCCATGCCGCTCGACGACCTTGCTGACCCCACATTTCCCAAGTAAGGCGCTGATTTCGCTGTCCTGACCATTACATTTCCTATATAAAACATGGTGTTGAAGGCTGCGATGGGCGCGTTTCATGGATCACCCAGAGGGTGCGGGCTTGCAACGGGCAGATCGGGTGGATTTCGACCCTCGCGTGCGGCTGGAATTTCGCGGCACGCAGCTCAGTTCCGACGGCGGCCTTCTGGTGATGCGCGAGCTTGATGACG
>NZ_NIPW01000011.1 GCF_002196855.1 Haematobacter genomosp. 1
CTTCCAGATTGTCGCGCTATAGAAGAAAGTGTTTTGTTGAAGTTCCGATCATCGCGACTTCGCGCAACGGCCCAAGGGGCCGTGGTATCTACCCGTGGAGAGGTGGCAGATGACTTTTGACGCGTTTTATGAATTGTCGCTTGCGACGCGAGTAGCTGTCGGCGCTGGATTCCTTGCGTATGGTGTAGCTTATGCTGGCCTTCGGCAAGACCACAGTGCGGTAGATGTATTTCTTGGCACGCTGGCCTTCTCGGTGCTGGCCACTCTGGTGTTCCAACAGCCTGAGGATTGGTCGGACTGGTCGAGAGCCGCATGTGCAATAGGGGCGACGCTCTGTGTTGCGCTTTTTTGGCGCGCCTGGTTGAGGGACTTCTGCATTTGGGCGATTGGCAAGCTTGGTGTTCATCGGGAAGACGGGGTACACCGATCATGGGCCGCTCTCGTCCAGACGAAAAGAAAAGTCGGACAAATTTCAGTCCACACCAGAGACGGCCGAACCCTCTATCTCAACAACCGACAGAGTTATTCGCATGCTCCTTGGGAGGGGCTATACCTCGGCGGTGACGGGTCAGTCATTATGGCGGTGGAAGAAGAGGAGCTTCCTGATGGAAGCGAAGAGCAGAGGGAGGACGTTCACCATGCCGAGTGGGGAACCCGCATGACCTACATCCCCGCAAGCGAGGTTGTACGCGTGAACATCCGGTTGAAATAGCTTCGTTACTTCTTTTTTGGTGGCTGTGAGGGTGATGCGAGCTTCGACGGTGATGCGCCGTTCTGTATTGTGGAGGGCTGGCCCAACGGCTTAGGGGAAGCTCCCTTGTTAAAGTCTACCCTGCTCCCACCGCCGTTTGTCTTTTTGTCTGTCATTCGAATCTCCATCGTCAGTGTTGTGGTGACCGCGATGGTGATGGGCGCCGGGGGTTCTGTCGAGTCCCCGGCGCTTTCATGGCAGTGGGTCAGGGTTTCTCGCTATGATTACGCCCGCGCTTGAAGTTCTCGGCCAGCTGGGGGAAGGCCTCAGCGAAGGGCTTGGCGCAGCCCAACTGTTCATCCGTGGCCTCCGGGCTGTCCACGGCTTCCCAGTCTTCGGGTGAATAGCCGCGGCCCGGTTCGAAACTGCCTTCTTCCTTCGCCAGCGCGTTCAGGGGCTCGGTCAGGTTGGTGATCGGGTCGTTGCTCATGCCGGATTCCTTAACCGAATCGTAACGATGGTCCTCTTCTGTCCTCAGGCACTGATCCCACTACAAAGCGATGCGAGATGGCTGCAGTGTATGAGATAGGTATTATTATAAGGGGTTAATGAGTGACCGTAGAATATGAGGCATTGCTATGTACGGCGGCAGAGCTCCTGCCAAGTGGGCAATTTGATGCCATCATCACTTGCTTGGATCTTTATCTGAGCCTTCCTGTCTCGCCAAAAGATAATCAAGGAAGTTCGCTAGGTCTCGCTGGCCTGCTTCATCGAGAAGTTTTGCACGGGCTTGAAGGCTCGCCAATCGATTGAACGGGCGGCGGTCCCCGCCGTGCAGTAGGTATCCCTCATCCACGTTGAAGAACTGCGCGATGGCGTAGAGGTCAGGCCCCTTTGGCAACGCTTTAGGGCGCCTGAACCATGGCTGTAGGCGATGATAAGGCACGTCTAACTCGCGCGCGAGTTCGGACAGATTCATCTCGCGCTCAGCAAGCAACATCTGAACTCTGGAGGCAAAAGGGCTCAATTCCATGGAAGCAAGCTAGTCTTTGGCGATTGCCAAAAGCAATTTGGCATTTGCCCATTGACAGATGTTGGCAAATGCCAAATTCTACCGGCATCATGGATCCGAACATCATCATAGCTGAACTTGATGCTTACTGCGCCGCCGCGGGCTTGAAACCGACGACGGTATGTCAAAACGCGCTCGGTGACGCCCGCCTTTATGATCGGCTCAAGCGGCGTTCGGAGAAGCTGCGGGAAAGCGCCGATAGGTTGCGCAGGTATATGCAGGCCAACCCAGCTGCCGGAAAAACCGAGGCGGCGGAATGACATCCCAATCATCCGCCGCCCCTCACTCGCTACATGGTCCCACAACACGCGACGATCATGGAGCGTTTCGAGTGAAAAGTCCTTCAGAACAGACAGAACAGAAGCCTGTCGGTCGCGATGAGGATCGGCAGGAGAATGCGAACCTCATTCGCCGCGTGTTCCGGTCGCCCTCCCAGGCCGAAGTCGCGCGGAAGGCGGCGGATTTCCTCGGCGGCGAGGTTACGGACCGGACCGTCATCAACTGGCTCCAGTGCCGACACGACATGCCGGCATGGGCCTTCAAACGCGTCTCGGCCTATCTCGAAATCGTCGAGCGCATCGCCCGGAGGATCGAGGGCTGATGTGGATCCTGCAGTGCGTGATCATTCTCCCGGGCTTCACCGTCGTGCGTCTCGCGCGCGCGGTGGCCGTGCGGATCAAAAAAAGCGTGAAGAATTCTTCATCTTCGTCAGGGAGCAGAAAATGACCGACCATCCCGACCGCAGGCCGGCGGATGACGAATGCGACTGTGCGCTGTGTCAGGCCGCGCGCGCCATGGACCGCGACGCCGCGGACACGTCGGGCGTGGTGGTGCCGTTTTCGAGCCGCGTGCAGTGGCCCGCGCCGACGGCGCGCGAGCCGTTTGATCCGCCGGCTGCCTGATGACCGGCGCCTTCACCCCCGTGGGTCGCGCCGCGGCGCGGATCGGCCATCTGGCCGTGCTGCGCGCCCAGTTGCTCGACCATCTACGCGCGGTGGGTGGGGTGCGGACGATGGCTGAACTGGCGGCAGAGCTGGGGCGGGACGGTGTGCTGCTGCGTGCCGATCTGGACCTGCTGGAGGCGGAGGGCCTCGTCTGGCGCCGCGACATGACATGGGCCCCGTTCGGGGTCGATCTGACTGAACCCTGCTGGTGGGCGCCACGGGTGCCAGTGCCGGCGCAACCCGAGGGCAGACCATGAATCTGGACGACATGAGCATCGACGAGTTGAAAACCTTCAGGAAGTCCATCGCCGGTGTCGAAAAGGCGGCGGATGTGCTGGCCGATCTGCCCGCGTCGGATGGCGGTGCGGTCCGGATCAGCCTGCAGCCCGGAGAGCGCGCGACCTTGACGACGGCATGGGTCATGCCCGCCGCCGGGGAGCGCGACGGCCTGGGGGGACCGATTCTTTTGGAGGTCGAGGATGAGCCGCGGTCATTTGCGGCACACGGGATGGTGGGCGGGTCGGGGGACCTGCAGCGCCATGGTCTTGCGGAGTGTCCCCCCGCCGAACCGGCAGCGTCAACGCCGGAAACGGGTGCAAGCCCCGAGGCGATCCCTCGCGCCGAAGCCCCGACCGGGGAGGCAGTTGCCGCCGCCGATCCGGTCGGGGAGCCTCCGCGGCCGCGCGCCACGGTATCCAGTGTCAGCCAGCCGGAACCGTGGACGGAGCAGGATGAGGCCTATCTCGTCGTGCTGGTGGCGGATCGTCTTGCGGCCGGGGACACACGCAAGACGGCGTTGGAGAAGGCCGCGGCGCTCATTGGCCGCACGGCGAACGCCTGCGATTTCCGGCTGCGCTCCCGCCTCGAGGAGCGCCTGCAGAAAGCGGTGGAGCATCAGCGGGGCGAGCGGGCAAAGCGGGCGGCGGGGCTGGCAAAGGTGGTGGCAGAGGCACCGGAAAAGCCCTCGACGGAGGGGGCGATCACTGCGCCTCCGGCCCCGGCTCCCGCACCGCCGCCGCCGGCGGAACATCAGCTGACGATTGCGCAGCGCGGTATTCTGGACACGCTTGGGCGCCTTTCCGGCCGCAAGGGCTTTGACGCGGAGATCGATCTGGAGATCGTCGAGGGCTTTGCCCGCGGCACCAAGACCGCGGCTCTGGCGCTGGACCTCGATCTCGATGCGCCGCTGCTGCTGGCACGGTTCCGGGACCTGACCGCCTGCATCCGTGATGCCCGCGGCAATATGACGATCGACGGGCAGGCGGACCTAATGAAGGTGTTGCGTCACCGGGTGAAAGAGGCGCGCGGCATCGCCGCCTGAGTGTCATGACCCGCTTTGCCGATGATCCGCGCCCGGCAGAGGCGCTGGCGATGGATATCGCCGAGATCGCCGACCGCCTTGCGATACAGGGGCTCAAGCGTGCCGGGGCCCGGGAGCTGACCGGACCCTGTCCGCAATGCGGTGGCCGGGACCGTTTTTCCATCAACACGGGCAAGCGGGTGTTCAACTGCCGCCATTGCGGCCGCAGCGGGGGGAATATCGATCTGGCCATGTTCGTGCTCGGCCTCGATTTTCCCGCGGCGCTGACCTGGCTGTGTGGCGAGCGGGAGGGGCTGTCGGACGCGGAACGGCGGGAGCGGATCGCGCGCGCGGAGCAGAACCGGGCGCGCAACGAGGCCCGGGCGGAGGCGGAGCGGCAGCGCGCCATCGCCGGTGCGCGGGACATCTGGTCGGCGGGTGGGCCGGCCGAAGATACGCCGGTGCGCGATTACCTCACCCTGCGCGGCGTGCCGCGCGACAGGTTTCCGCGGCTGCCCGCGTGCCTGCGGTATCATCCCGACCTTGCCTATACCGTGCAGGTCGATCGCCAGTGGGTGGAGGTCCATCGGGGGCCTGCGATGCTGGCCGCGATCCAGGCGCCGAATGGACGGTTTCAGGGGGTGCATCGGACCTGGCTCGACCTGTCCCGGCCGAAGGGCAAGCCGGTGATCCTGCACCCGCAGACGGGTGAGCCGCTCAAGGTCAAGAAGTCGCTGGGATCGGTGAAGGGTGGCGCGATCCGCCTGACCCTGGCTGCGCCGGTGATGATCATGGGCGAGGGTATCGAGACGACGTGCTCCGCGCTGGTGGCGGGCGAGCCGCCCGGGGCCGGGTACTGGGCCGGGGTCAGTCTCGGCAACATGGCGGGCAGCCGCAAGCTGGGCGAGGGCCTGCGCTATGCCGGCATCCCGGACCTGACTGACCGCGACGCATTTGTGCCGCCGCCGGGCACGGCGCGGCTGATCTTCATACAGGACGGGGATTCGGAGCCGCGCATGACGCGGGCGCAGCTGCTGTCAGGCCTGCGCCGCGCAATGGCCCTCCGCCCCGGCCTGAAAGGGCAGATCGTCCATGCCGGGCAAGGCGTGGACCTCAACGATGTACTCATGGGGCAGGAAAATGGGTGAAACGCTGGCTGATGCGCTGCCGAAGCGCATGAAGGAGATCCGGGAGGTTTTCATTCCGGCGTACCAAGCCATCGGTCCGACCGGAAGCTTTGCCATCGCAATGATGCAGTTCGAGTTGAGCGAGGCTGAGCGAGCACTCGCCTCTCAAGACGTTGCGCGCATGATGAGCGCATACCAAGCCCTCATGGACTTCAAGCTATGAGCGCTGACCAGATTGCCCGTGAATTTCTTCAGGCCTCCGGCGGTGACTGGCGCGCCACCCTCTTCCGCATGGCAGCGGTGGTAGACCTTGCGCGCGGGCGGACCGATGACGCGCTGTCGCGCGGAGCGATGCACCGCGATCAGCTCGACCTGCTCTGGCGTGACCTGCATCCCAACCGGCCCCGGGAGGCTCGCGATGACTGACCGTGTCGATAGCGTGCGCTCGATCATGTCCAATCCGGAGGATGTGGAGCTTCCCGATGACCTGACATCCCCCACGGACCCTGACGATTTGGGCCGGGAGGCCGGAAGGGGTGGAGATGAGCCCCCAGATGGCCCCGCACCCCATGACGAGGAGGCGGGGGACGAACCTCCGGCGGCGCGATGTGTCGACCTGCCGCTGAATGATCACGGCAATGGCCAGCGGCTGATCGTGCACTTCGGCGATGATCTGGTGAACGTCAAACGGGTCGGATGGTTCGTCTGGGACGACACCCGGTATATCGCCGATCCCGATGACGTCGCCGTGCGCCGGCGCGCGCACCGGATGACGGCACTGATCGAGGCCGAAATCGACCACATGGTGCTGCCCGAAGCGGAGATGGAAGTCCTCGCGGAAGCGGAGCACATGGCGGCGATTCTCGATGAGATCGGCGTGATCCCGGCGAAGGATCGCACATCGGATCAGCTGGATCAGATGATCCTGGCGAACCGGGTGATCGCCGCGGGCAAGGAGATCAAGGACCGACGCGACAAGTCCATCGGACGCCGCCTGACCCACGCCAAGAATGCCGGGAACAGCAACGCGATCAACAACATGATCAACGAGGCCGGCGCGATCATCGCGCGCCCGCTTGAGGACCTCGATGCCGATCCGCTGGTGATCAACACTTTGGGCGGTGTGCTGCGATTTCGCACCGAAGCGAACGACGAAGAGGATGGCGGGATGTATGCCCCGCCGCCGAAGGTCATTGTGGACCGGTTCGACCATAGCCGCGACCAGCTGCTGACCAAGATCATGCCGGTCGGACTTGATCCCGACGCGAAGTGCCCGACCTTCGTGAGCTTTATCAACCGTATCCAGCCGTCGCGTGAGATGCAGGCCTTCCTGCAGCGGTGGTTCGGCTATTCCATGACCGGCCTGACGCTCGAACAGGTCTTCGCCTTCTTCTATGGCGCCGGCGCGAATGGCAAATCCGTGCTGGTCGACCTGATGGCCCGGATCATGGGCGACTACGCGGCCTCCGCCAAGATCGAGTCGATCACCGGCCGGAGCCGGCGCGGGGGCGGTGATGCCACACCGGACCTTGTCCCGCTGATCGGGGCACGCTTCGTGCGGACCTCAGAACCCGATCAGGGCCAGCAGCTGCAGGAAGGCCTGATCAAAGAACTGACCGGCGGTGAGCCGATCATGGTCCGGTCGCTGAACGAGAACTTCATCACCGTCTATCCGTTCTTCAAGCTCACGATTTCCGGCAACCACCGGCCGGAGATACGGGGTGGCGACGATGGTATCTGGCGCCGCGTGATGCTCGTGCCCTTCGAAGTGCAGATACCGCCCGATGAGCGTGATCCGGACCTGGGCGAGAAGCTGTTCGCAGAGCGCGACGGCATCATGAACTGGCTTGTCAAAGGCCTGCGCGACTACCTTGCCCATGGGCTGCAGATCCCCGAACAGGTGCTGAGCGCCACGGCCGAGTACCGGGAGGACAGCGATCCGCTGGCCACCTTCCTCACGCAGGTCTGCGGCGTCTCGGGCAAGCCCGAGCATTCCATGCGCGCCAAGGCGCTGCAGGAGGCCTTTGCCTACTGGCTGGACGAGGGAGGGCGGGGCGCGTGGAAGCCGCGCACCATCTTCAACGGCCTGAGCGCCAAGCAGGGCAAGTGGCGCAGCCCGGCCACGGGCCAGACGTTCACCCGGCGCAAGACCTCGGACGCCTACTACGACGGCATCGCGCTTCTGGAGCCATTCAAGACCCGGTTCGAGGAGCATCAGACCGTTGTTGCCCGCGCCGAATTCCGCAAGTCTGGTGAGTTGCTGTGACGCCCCGCACCCCGCTTTCGAAGAAAATCAGGGACGTCAGGGACGTCCCGACCACGGTGGAGGGACGACGTCCCTTGCGAAGGGGTCCGGGGGAAAGATTGCGAAATCAGGGCCTTGTGTCGGTCTCAGGGACGACAGGGACGATAGGGACGACGATGCGCGCACGCGCGTGTGGTGTGTTACCCGGCGAAGGGTGCGGGGGATTGCTCTTCATGCGTAGCGTGGAAACGTCGTCCCTCACGTCCCTGTCGTCCCTAATAAAGCGCATCACACTGATTTTACGCGATTATCTTCCCTATCATCTCTCATCCTGTCGTCCCTGAAAAATCATCTGTCGTCCCTGACGTCCCTACGAACAACAATCGAAAACAAGATGTCGAAACATCACCCAGCGGAGGCACAAGATATGGATTTTAACGCAACCGGGCTGAGCGTCGGGGATGTGGTGAGGGCCGGTGATGATCTGGCGGCGGTCTTCGGTGCGGGTCCGGCGCGGTGGCATGCCCTGCGGGTGGCGCCGCAGCGCGAGGATCAGGCGGAGGCATGGCTGAGGCGCCGCGGGGTCTATGCCTTCCACCCGGTGCTGATGCACAAGGTGCGGCGGATGGGCAAGGTGCGGGAATATGCGCGCCGCTACCTGCCGGGCTATGTCTTCGCCCGTTTCCCGGGCGAGGCAGTCCCCCATCGGTTGGTCGGGCGCTGCGGCATCACGGGGGCGCTCATGTACCGCTTGTCCGGTTCTTGGGCGATCCTCAAGCCCTCCGATCTGCAAGCGCTTCACGATATGCGAAAGATCGACGCTGAGACTGCGCAGGAGCGGCGCGCCATCCGGTCGGCCACCCGTCGTGCTCTCACGGTCCACCCGGGTGGAACTGCCCTGTTCCGAGAGGGAGCGTTCTCTGGGATGCGTTGCGAGGTTGTTGAGTTGCTCGCCGATGGGGGCGCGAAGGTTCGGGTTAACGTGTTCGGAGCGATGATCTCGACCAAGACCCATGCAGCCGATCTGATCGGCATCGTTGGACGGTGTTGACAGGGAGCACGATGGTCGCTTAGTTTCTCTCTCCATAGCTCTATGCTGGCATGCCCGCCCCTAGTGGGGCCTAGCGCCCAGCGGGTGAGCGGCGAGGACCGGTTAGAACGCCGAGTCTGTGACCGCGTTCAATGTGCCCTGAGGGATGTCCTCGGGGCCTTTTGCTTTTCTGGGGGTCGCAATGGGTAAGCTGAAGCAGATGCCTTCTCGGCTTGCTGCTGCTCCGTCCCGTCTGTCGTCTATCGGGCAAGGATCGGAGCGTGATCGGTCCCGGATGCGGGACGCGGCGGTCCATTGGCGCAAGTGGTACAAGACGGCGCGCTGGAAGGACCTCCGATGGATCGTCCTGGAGCGAGACCTGTTCACCTGCCAGCGGTGCGGCCACGTCGAAGGCGACACTCGGCGCCTCGTCGCTGACCATCGGCAGGCACACCGTGGCGATGAAGCCCTTTTCTGGTCGCCGGCCAACCTGCTTTGCCTGTGCAAGGCGTGCCACGATGGCGCGAAGCAGCGCGAGGAGAGGCGCGGCCTCTGACCCGCCTGCCCGCATCAGGTCGGGCACCGCAAAGGGGGGGTGGGTCCAAAGTTCGGGGGTCGGTCGGGCCGGGACCCGCGTCCCCCTCATTCGGAGATTTTTTTTATGGATGACGTGGTTTTCGACCTGTTCGGCAATCCAGTTCGGTCATCGAAGGGTGAGCGGGGGCGTCCCGCTTATGAGGCGACTGAGAAAGATCGTAACAAAGTCAAACTGTTACTGGCACTTGGTTGGTCGAACCAAAGGATCGCCAACGCCGTCGCCATCTCTTTGGCCACCTTGAAGCGGTATTTTAGAGCCGAGCTCAAGGTGCGCGACCAGATGCGCGACCGTCTGGAAGCCAGACGCCTGGAGCAGGCCATGGAGCTGGCGCTCGCCGGAAACGTCGGGGCAATGCGCCAGCTTGATCGGCTGATCGACAAGAACGATCAGAAACTTGCCGCCGCGAAGATGATGAACACTGGTTCTGAGAACCCGGATCAGGACGACGACGAGAAGCCCGCTTCGCGCTACGTCGGCAAAGGTGAAGTGGCACGCAAGAAGGCCAACGCCCTGGCCTCGGGAGATGCAGATTCGGAATGGGGCAGCTTGCTGAGGCCGGGTCGTTACGATGGCTGAGGCTGCCACGGATATTCTTTGGGATACGTCTCTGCCGGATTGGAAAGAGCGGATCGTCAGGCGGGAGCCCTTGATCCCCGACTTGCCGCTGTTTGACCCGGTCGCTGACAAGGCCCTGGCAATCTTCAAACGTCTCCGGCTTCCGGATGATGTGGGGCGGGCCCGGACCTTCGGAGAGGCCGGAGACGAGTGGATCTTCAGGTTCGTCCGTGCGGTTTTCGGGAGCTATGACCCCGATCGCAAGATCAGGATGATCCGCGAATTCCTCCTGATGGTTCCCAAGGGGAATGCGAAGACCACCTATGCAGCGGCCATCATCCTGGTCGCGGCGATCATGAACGAGCGGCCGAACGCCGAACTCATGCTGATCGCGCCGAGCCAGAAGATCGCAAAGCGCGCTTTCAGCCAGGCGGCGGGGATGATCAAGCTGGATCCCAGCCTCGCGGACATGTTCCATCCGAAGGCCTACAGCAATGAGATCGTCAAGCTCGACGAGGTTGTGCCCTCCCGGATCCAGATCGTTTCAGCCGATCCTTCGGTGGTCACCGGTGCGATGTCGACCTTCACGCTGATCGACGAGACCCACGAATTCGCCAAGATGTCGAAGGCGGCCGATGTCTTCGCCGAGATCAAGGGCTCGCTCGGGAAGCGCCCGGACGGGTTTCTGCTTCAGATCACCACGCAGTCGAAGGCGCCTCCCGCGGGGGTATGGAAGTCGGAACTGACCATTGCCCGGAAGGTGCGTGACGGAGAAATCCGCCGTTCCCTGCTCCCCGTGCTCTACGAATTGCCGCCAGAGATGGCCGCTAATGACGGTTGGCTGGACCGCAAGACCTGGTCGATGGTGAATCCCAACCTCAATCGGTCGGTGACCGAGGGATACATCGCGGGCGAGATCGAAAAGGCCGAGATCGATGGGCCGCATCAGATGGCGCTGATCGCGTCTCAGCACCTGAACGTGGAGGTTGGGGTCGGCCTTCATGCAGATCGTTGGCCGGGGGCGCTCTATTGGGACCGGACAGCCGACCCGCGCATCACCTTTGACCGCATGTTGGACGAATGCGAAGTCTGCACTGCGGGAATCGATGGCGGCGGACTGGACGACCTGATGGGGCTCGGGCTCATCGCGCGGCATCGGAAAACCCGTGCCTGGTGGCACTGGGCGAGAGGCTTGGCACAGGCGGACGTGCTCGAGCGCCGGAAGGAGATCGTGCCGCGGCTTCGGGATTTCGAGCGGCAGGGTGATCTCGTGTTCTGCGAGAGCGCGGAGCAGCAGGAGGCGGAGATCGTCGCCATCTGCAAGCAGGTCCAGTTGGCGGGCCTGTTCCCGGAGCAAAGCGGTATCGGTCTCGACAGCGCCGGCGTTGCGACGCTGATCGATGCGCTCGCGGCGGAAGGCATGACGCAGCCTCTCGTCACCGCGGTCGGACAGGGCTGGAAGCTTCAGGCGGCGGTCCTCACGCTGCCGCGGAAGCTGAAGGACCGCAGCATGCTCCATGGGGGTCAGCCGATCATGCAGTGGCAGGTCGGAAACGCGAAACAAGAGCTCAAGGGGAGCAACTACATGGTGACCAAGCAGGCGGCCGGGTCAGCGAAGATCGACCTGCTGATGGCGACGTTCAATGCGGCCATGCTGATGTTTCTGAATCCGGCCGCGGATCAGAGCCGTCAGAACATGGACGGCTTTTTCGCGGCGCTGAGGGCCTGACGTGGGTCTGATCACGCGCGCTCTGTCGCTCGTCGGCCTCGAGCGGAAGGCGGCGACGAACATCACCTGGACGGATGGTCGGGATGTCATGGGCTCCGGCGTCGGAGAGGCCGGCGTCCTGGTCGATGAGCGTTCGACTCTCGGCCTTTCCGCGGCATGGGCCTGCGCGAATCTGATCTCGGGCACGATCTCGTCGCTACCGTGTCAGGTGTATCGTGGCGGTGGCCGCGTTGCTCAGGTGCGCGACGATCATCCGCTTTATCGCGTCCTGCACGACACGCCGAACTACGACCAGACAGCCGTGGATTTCTGGGACTTCATGTGCCTGTCGCTGGAGTTGTGGGGCAATGCCTACGCACGCGTGATCCGCACGGGAGACAGGGTCGTCGCCTTGCGGCCGGTGCGGCCGGACTTTGTCACGGTGCGTCGTCTTCCGGACGGGCCGCTGGAATATTCGTGGTCGCAGGATGGCCAGAGCTACCGGCTCCGCGATCGGGATGTGCTGCACATCCGGGGTCCGGGCGGCGATCCTCTCGGTGGTATGGGCACCCTTGCCGTTGCGCGCAACAGCCTGTCCGGGGCGATCGCGACCGAGCAGGCCGCGGCGCGCACGTTCCGCAATGGCCTGCGTCCTTCCGCCGTCATCAAGTTCAAGGAGTGGCTGACCCCGGAACAGCGCGCGACGGCAGAGCAGCGCGTCGCCGAAAAGTACATCGGCGCCATCAATGCGGGTCGCCCCTTCATGGCCGAAGGGGGCATGGAGTATCAGCAGATCGCCATTTCGCCAGAAGATGCGCAGATGCTGGAGACCCGGCAGTTCTCGGTCGAGGAGATTTGCCGGTTCTTCGGGGTGCCGCCGGTGATGATCGGCCATGCCGGGGCTTCCACCGCCTGGCCGACCAGCGTCGAGCAACAGGTGCTCATGTTCCAGAAGTTCACGCTGCGCCGCCGCCTGAAGCGGATTGAGCAGGCGGTGCAGCAGCAGCTCCTCAGTCCTGCGGATCGGGGCGAGGGCGTATTCGTCAAGTTCAACCTCGAAGGCCTGCTCCGCGGCGACAGCGTGTCGCGGTCGGCGTTCTACGTCGCGATGGCGAACATCGGGGCGATGACGATCAACGAAATCCGGGGGTTGGAGAACCTGGCGCCGGTGCCCGGCGGCGACGTGCCACGGATGCAGATGCAGAACGTCCCCATCACGCAGGCGGGACAGGAGGACGATGATGGAAACGAAAGCCTTCCCGCTTGAACTGAAGGAGTTGACCGACGAGGGCGTGATCGAGGGCTATGCCTCGATCTTCGGCAACGTCGATAATGGCGGCGACAAGGTGATGCCGGGCGCCTTCGTCGAAGGCCTCGCCAAAGCGCGGCAGACCGGGCGTACCGTCAAGATGCTCTGGAACCACAACCCGAGCGAGCCGATCGGCGTCTGGGAGGATCTGGCCGAGGACAGCAAGGGGCTGCGCGCCAAGGGGCGTCTCGTGCTCGAGGTTGCCCGGGCGCGCGAGGTGCTCGCACTCATGAAGGCGGGCGCGCTCAGTGCCCTGTCGATCGGATACATGACCCTCAAGTCCGCGCCCGACGGCAATATGCGGCTTCTGGAGAAGGTTGACCTCTACGAGGTTTCGCCCGTCACGTTCCCGATGAACGAGCGGGCCCGGATTTCTTCCGTCAAAGCCGATGGTTGCGACGACATCATCAATAAGCTCGCGGCCGGGGACCGGCTGACCGAGCGGGAGTTCGAGAAGCTTGCCAAGGGACTTGGCCTCTCGAACTCGCAGGCGGAGCGTGCCGCGCGCATTCACCTGAAAGGGCAGGGGGATCCTGCCGCAGCGGTAAGTGAGGCGGACCAGTTCTGGGCCGCATTGCGGGGCTGAGGCCCCATCCCCCAACCGATCAGGAGATACCCATGTCTGACCCGAAATCGGCTGCCGAACTGGCAGCGGAAGTGAAAACCGCGTTTCAGCAGGCGCTGGACGACGTGAAGGGCAAAGCTGAAGAGGCGCTCGGCAAGGCCAAGGCCGGTGAGGCGCTGACCACCTCCTTCAAGGGCCAGGTGGACGAAGCGCTCGTCAAGATGAACGGCTTCAAGACCCAGCTGGACGAACTGGAGCAGAAGGCGGCGCGCGGCGGAAACGGCGATGATGTCGAGCACAAGTCGTTCGGTCAGCAGTTCGTCGAAAGCGAGGGCTTCAAGTCCTTCGCGGACAGCGACTTCGCCAAGTCGATCGGTCGGGCTGACCTGCGGGTCAAGGCGACGATCACCACCTCGGACGCCGATGCCGCAGGCTCCATCGGCGCTGCGATCACGCCGACCCGCCTTCCCGTCATCCTTGAACTGCCCCAGCGCCGGCTGACGGTCCGTGACCTGATCTCGGCCGGGCGTATGGACGGCAATACGCTGGAGTATGTGCAGGAAACCGGCTTCACCAACAATGCGGCTCCCGTCGGCGAGACTGATGCAAAGCCGTCTTCGGACATCCAGCTCGAGTCGGTTTCGACTTCGGCCAAAGTCATCGCGCATTGGATGAAGGCGTCGAAGCAGGCGCTTTCCGATTTCTCGCAGCTCCGCTCCCTGATCGATGGGCGGCTGATCTACGGGCTGAAGTTCGTCGAGGAGAACCAGCTCCTCAACGGTACCGGAACGGGTCAGAACCTCCACGGGATCATCCCGCAGGCGTCGCCCTTTGCCGCACCCTCCGGTTCCCCTGCCGCAGAGACCTCGATCGATGTCCTGCGCATCGCGATGCTTCAGGCGACCCTTGCGGAATTTCCGTCGACTGGGGTGGTGCTCAACCCTGTCGATTGGGCATCCATCGAGCTGACCAAGGACGCCTCGGGCTGGTACATCATCGCGAATCCGCAAGGCACAGTGCAGCCGACGATCTGGGGTCTACCCGTTGTGCAGACGCAGGCAATCGCGCAGAGCAAGTTCCTGACCGGGGCCTTCAAGATGGGAGCTCAGCTGTTCGACCGCTGGGATGCGCGCATCGAGGTCGGCTACGTGAACGACGATTTCACGCGCAACCTCGTCACCATCCTGGCGGAAGAGCGGCTCGCCCTCGCCGTCTACCGGCCGGAGGCGTTTGTCTACGGCGATATCGAGCCGGTCACGCCCTGATCTGCTGACCAAGGGTGGCCGGTTCGCCGGCCATCTCTGTGAGCAGAGAGGTTCCCCCGATGAATCCTGTCCGGATCACCGCCCCGTCAACTCCCGTTGTCTCCCTCGAAGACCTGAAGCAGCATCTCCGCGTCCTGCATGACGACGATGACGCCCTGATCACGTCTTACGAGGCGGCGGCCGTGTCGTGGCTTGATGGTTATTCCGGTGTCCTTGGCCGGGCGGTCCTGTCGCAGGGCTGGCAGGAGACCTTCCCTGCGTGGGGGTGCTTTCGTCTCGCCCTGCCGGATGTGACTGCGGCGACCGTGACATACAAGGATGCCGCCGGCACGTCACAGACGGTGCCGGATGCGACACTCCGGTTCGATGGTTCGGCCGTCATCGTCGACGCGACCGGTCCCGCGGACGCAAGCGACATTACCGTGCTCTACACCTGCGCTCTTCCGGAGGGCGACCTTCCTGCAGTGGTGCAGGCGGTGAAGATGCTGGTTGCGCATTGGTATGTGCGTCGCGAGACGGTCGGGGATGCGGCTTTGTCGGTACCGTTCGCCGCGGAAGTGCTGATCGGCAGCAAGCGCAGGAAGCAGCTGTGAACGCGGCGGGAGACCGGAATTTCCGGGTGGCATTCGACGAACCGGTCGCCACGCCCAACGGGCAGGGCGGTCAGTTGATGGGCTGGACTGAACGCCTTCAGGCCTATGCAGCGATCCGCTGGCTGCGCGGCAGCGAGACGGTGATCGCCGCGCGGCTGGCCGGTCGGCAACCTGCGGTCGTCACCATCCCGGCCAGCGCGATCGCCCGGCTGATCACCACGGAATGGCGGATGCGGGATATCCGCTCCGGTGACGAATTCAACATCCGCTCGATGGTGGAAAGCGACGATCGCGCCGACATCGAACTCACCGTGGAGAAGGGAGTGGCTGTCTGATGCCCGGTCTGTCGAATGCTCTGCAGACGCTGATCCTCCAACGGCTCACGACCTTCGCACCGCTGGTTTCCCTCGGGGTTCGCGTGTGCGATCCGCCACGGGCAAAGGAGGTTCCGCCGTATATCAGTTTCGGCCCGTCCGATTGGCAAGAGGACGATGCCGACTGCATCGACGGTCGGGTCGAGACGATCCAGATCGATGTCTGGTCTTCCGCGCAAGACGGCCAGCGCGAGGCCAAGGATATCTGCGAAGCGGTAAAGAAGGCGCTGCATGGATACGACGCAGACCTTGGAGCGCACGCTCTGGTCGGAATGCGCGTGCCGATGGTCCGAGTATTCCGTGACCCCGACGGCATCACCACGCATGGGGTGGTGCAGGTCGAAGCACTGATCGAGGAGAATGATTGATGGTTGAGGGTCTGGAAAAGCTCCGCGCCCGCTTCCGGGCCTTGCCACGGGCGGTGCAGGAGGCCGCCACGCAGACGCTTGAACAGAACGCAAACGAGATCGTCGCAATGATGCGTCGCCTTGTGCCGAAGGATAGCGGCAGGCTGGCAGCGTCCATCGGGTGGACGTGGGGCGATGCGCCCGAGGGCTCGATATCGGTTGGCTCGGTGGCAGGGAGCCCGGACAGTGAGCGGCGCATTACGATTTATGCAGGCAGCGCGCAGACGATGGTGACGAACAGCCGCGGAATGAAGTTCCAGCTAGCCAAGCTGCAAGAGTTCGGAACGAAGAAAATGCCGGCTAATCCGTTCTTCTACCATGCTATCCGGGTGAAGCGCAAAGAAGGGCGGAAGCGAATGTCCGCCAGAATCAGTCGCGCTGCCAAGAAGGCGTTTAATGGCTGATTGGCAGACGCGGGCTCTGTTCCTGCGTGAATTCCATTGGCGCCGGCACAAGAAGAATGTCGGGTTCGGGGCAAAGCCAAAGCCAACCCCGCAGAGTTTCCCGCGCGACTTTATAGCTGCTGCCATCAAGGCGGGCGCGGCAATCCCGGTCCGCAAGGGCTGACCACCTCACAACCGAAACCAACGGTCCGCCTCGGCGGCCTTTTTGCCATGGAGAACGTGAAATGGCTGCCCCTATCACTGAATTCTTCCACCAGCTTGTACTTGAGGTTGAGACTGCCACCCCCGGCACCTATGCCAAAGTGTGCGGGCTCAAGGACGTGACTATCAGCCGTGCGACGCAGGTTGATACATCCGAGGTACCGGGCGATTGCGAGGATGAAAGCATCCCGTATTCGACCGAACGTTCCATCCGCGCACTGAACGTCACGGTTTCGGCTTCGGACGCGACGTGGGCACAGCAGTCGCATGAGATGCTGATGGACTGGTACTACTCGGGCAGCGTCAAGAACGTGCGGGTCGGGCACCTTAACGCTGCTGTCGGCGATACCGAGTACGAAACCGGTCCAGCGATCCTGACGCAGCTCGACGACACGCGCACCAAAGGCCAAAAAAATGCCCGGTCTATCGCGTTCGAATTCGACGGCACCCCGACGCGGACGGCGAAAGCGGCCCCCTGATGAAAATCACCCTGACATGGCCGGGCGGGGAGCATGAATTCGCGCTCCCCATCGGGCATCTCCGCGCCGTGCAGGATGCCTGTGACGCGGGTCCGATGGAAATCCTCACGGCCCTGCGCACGGGCCGGTGGCGGGTGGATATGCCGCTTTCGGTCCTTCGCTTCGGACTGATGGGGGGCGGTATGGAGAGGGAGCAGGCGAAGTCCCTTGTTAGCCGCCTCTCCGAAGCGGAGCCCATCGGATCATTTGTCATGCCCGCCATGCTGGTGATTGCCGCCGCGGTCATGGGGGTGGCCGATGACCCCGTGGGGGAGCAGACGGGGGCGACGAGCCCCCAGGAAAGTGGAAGTTCAGCGCCTTCTACAAAGGCGGGGCAAAAGCGGGCTTCACGCCGCGCGAAGTCGACGCAATGAGCCTGTGGGAATTCGCGTGCTGCATGGAGGGCATGGTGGAATTCCACGGCGGCAAGAAAACGCCGGGCGCGTCGTCATGGACTGACGAAGAAGCGCGCGAGATGGGGATTGTGGGGTTTGAGTGATGGCTGACGAATCCGTCCTTTCCTTTCGGCTTGAAGCCAATATCGCCGCGATGGAAAAGGCACTTGCCCGCGCGGAGGCGCGCGCCACCAAAGCCGCGAACAGCATCGATAAGCAGTTCGTGGCGGCGAACAAGAACGTCACGCAGGCTGTTGCGAAGTCCGGTCAGGAAATGAGCCGGTTCGGCAACATCACCGCTAACCAACGGTTCCAGATCCAGAACACTGCGGCCCAGTTCGCAGACCTTGCGGTGCAGATCGGATCGGGAACGAGTGTCCTGACCGCCCTTGGCCAGCAAATCCCGCAAATCCTTGGCCCGCTCGGCACCGTTGGCGCGTTGGCTGGTGTGGCTGCTGCTGTGTTTTTCCCACTGGCGAATGCAATGGGCCTGTTCGGAGAAGAATCGGTCGACGTCGCGAAGCAACTGAAAGAGGTCAATACGGCCATCAGCGACCTGCGGTCAATCACGGCGCAATATGCCGACGGCGACCTTGAGAAATTGCGGGAGAAATATGGGCAGGTCACCGATCAGCTTTGGGCGATGGTCGAAGCGCAGCGCACGCTGGCGAGGATCGACGCGCGCCAGGCGCTGGACACCGCAATCGGCGGCATCACCGAGGTTAGCCAGCCGGGCATGATCGACAGCCTTCGCGGCTACGCTGCGAGTGAGGCGGGGCAGCTGCGATTCCTGCGGGACGAGTTGAGCCTCACCGATGAGCAGGCCCGGCAGTTGTATGACGCCCTGAACGCGCTCGGCACCGCGGCGGGGCCGCAGGAGCAGCTGACCGCGTTCGAGCAGCTGCGGGCGCTCGCCGCCGACATGTTGCTGTCACAGGAGAACCTGAGCGCAGAGCAACTGACCCTGCTCAAGAATATCGTGGCCGGGGAGGACGCGACGCGGCAGCTGGTGGCAGCCACGGCAGAGATTGCGCCGGGCATCACGACGGCAGCGGATGAGGCCAACCGGCTCGCATCGAACCTTCTCGAGGCCATGTCGCTGCGAAACCGGCTTGCGCAGCAGAACCCCGGCGGTGGTCGAGGCGAGATCAACCAGTGGAATTACCGCGAGCCTGACCCGAACGTTTTCACGATGGACGATGTGTCGAGCTGGGAACGAGAGCAGGCCGAGGCGCGTCGAAAAGCGGAGAGCGAGGCCCGGAAGGCAGCCCGGAAAGCGCAGACAGAGTCAGAGAGAGATGCCAAGCGCGCAGCGAAGGAAATGGCCCGCGACGCAGAACAGGTCTTCAACTCCACCCGTACAGCGGCGGAGCAATATGCGCTGGAGATGGACAAGCTCAACGTCCTGCTCAAGGCGGGGGCGATCAGCCAGGATACCTACAATCGTGCGGCACAATCCCTGGGGGATGAGTTCACGCAGGCCGGACAGTTCGCGTCGGCGGTCTCCGACGAACTTCGCAGCAGTTTCAGCGGGCTTTTCGACGGCATCGTCAGTGGAAGCCAGAACGCCGGAGAAGCAATTTCCGATCTCGCACGGCGTCTCGCCGCCATGGCAGCTCAGGAGGCGACGTTCCGTCTTCTGGGCAGCCTGATGCCGAATGTCTTCGGATCGAGTGGGTTCGTCCCTCTCGTCCGCGCGGCAGGGGGCGGGTACATCTCGGGACCCGGAAGCGCTACCAGTGACAGCGTACCTGCAATGCTGTCCGACGGAGAGTTTGTCGTGCGGGCGAGCGCGACCCGGCAGAACCGCGCGCTGCTGGAGGCGATCAATCGCGGTGGCGTCAAGGGTTTCGCCCGGGGCGGCTACGTCGGCCCGTCCAGCATGTCATCTCCCACACGGCAGGGGGGCGGAGACATCCAGATCGTCAATCAGACGACCGGTCGCGTCGATCAGGTCGATCAGGAGACGAGCCGGAGCGCCTCGGGGCGGGAGACGACAAAGCTCGTCATGAAGGAGGTCAACCGCGGGATTTCCAGCGGGATGGCGGACAAAAGCATGCGTCAGAGGCAAGGGCTGCGCCCGACAGTGACGAGGCGGGGATGAGCAGTCCAGTGATCGCATGGCCAAGTGACGTGCCGAACTGCATCCTGCCGCTCTCTCCGCAAGGGGGGTTGCAGGATAATCGCGTCAGCTTTGAGCCAGAGGTCGGCGTTGCCATTGAGCGGCCGAAGACATCATGGGCGCCCGAGGTCTATTCCGTCGAATTGCGCCTGCTCACCATACCGCAGTTCGAGGCATTTCAGCGTTGGTATAAGCTCGATCTTCACCACGGGGTTCTGCCGTTCGAATTTTATCACCCGATCACCAGGGTTCGCTCCGCCTGGAAGATCGTGAAAGGTTCCCCGCCATATTCGGTGGCCAAGACCCGCCGCGCGGCTCCGGGGGCGAAATGCATAGCACTCTCTTTCAGCATCGTGTCCTTTCCCGTCTCAATCCCGGACGGATATCTCCTGCAGGAGAGCGGGGATTACGTGCTGCAGGAGGACGGTGGACGGATCATCGTGGATCCGGGGAGCCCCTTCGATGTCGGAGCGTGACATTCCCGCGGCCACGCGGGCGTCGCTGGAAGATGCGGCGTCGCCCGATGCGCTGCTGGCCTTCTTGCTGGTTGAGCACCCGGCGCTGGCGGAGCCGATCCGGCTTGTCTGCGATCCGCTCGACTATCTGTATCAGGGCGAGAAGTGGACGGGCATCGTTTTCGGCTACACGATCCTCGATGACGCAGAGGAGGCGGTTGCTGCGGCAGAGATTACCCTGCCGAACGTGGATCGCCGCATCGGCCAGGCGCTCCGGGAAATCACCGGAGAAGCGCGGCTGACGCTCTCATTGCTCTCCACGGCGGATTTCGACCTGTCCGTCGTGCCTCGCGAGCCGGTCGGCACGCCGGGCGTCATCCATCACATGCCGGGATACGTGCTGAAATCCGTCACCGGGGATGCCGTGCAGGTGACGGGGCAGGTCGGCCTGCACGATTATTCGCAGGAGCCATGGCCCTGCGTCAGCGCCACGCAGGCGCGGCTTCCCGGTCTTTATCGCTAGAGGATCCAGACATGTCTGCTTGGTGGGCCGATTACATCGGCGTGGAATACGGCGAGGAGCCGGGGAAGTTTACGTGCTGGTCTCTTGTCCGGCAGGTCTATGCGGATCAGCTCGGGATCGATCTGCCGGTCTACGGCGAGATCGAGGCTTCGGACCTGCTCCGCGTTGCCCGGGCCATGGATGCGGGGCAGGCGTCGGATGGCTGGATAGAGGTCATGGAGCCGCGGGAATACGACGTGATCCTGATGCGCGCGCCGCGCGGCAATGGGCGCGTCGTGCATGTCGGCGTCGTGGCGGGGGGCGGGTGCCTGCACGTCGAGCAATCCACCGCGACCTGTCTTGTGCCGCTGCAGCATTTCAGCGTGGCGGGGCGGATCAAGGGATTCAGGAGAAAATCAGATGAACAAACTGGAAATGGCTGAAATTGAGTTCGGAACCGGTCGGAATTGCCTCACAGCATGGGTGGGGGGGAAATACCTCGGCGTCGTGCATACCGACGGTGAAGGCGTTCATATCCTTCTTCATCAAAGAGTGCTCCGAACTTCCCGTCGCCGGTCATGGTCACGACCCGCTCTTGATGACGCTGTAGAGAAGCGACAAGGCGGCTCCGGCAGCCTGAGCGGCGACTCCACGACCGATCTCTGACGTTGTGTCAGCCGCCCAAGTCGCAAGCGACGAACCTATGGATTCTTGGGGAGTGATCGGGTTTGGCTTTTGGAGGACATCAAAAGACCGATCATTGAGGCGGATGTCCTGCGGAGGGATAGCGGTCAGGTACCCGTTCTCAACGAGATATCCTACCGTATCGTCAAAAAGATTCTGGTCGGCGCCAGAGGGTTCATCATCGCCAAAGATGAGCGATGCATCTGCAAACTGCGACTCTGGATGTGTTGCGTAGAGCGCTCCCAGCAGCCTCCCAGCCATGTCTTTGAAGCGCGCAATGTTCTCTGGATCTGCCATGACCGCTCTCCCGTTGTCGCCCGAAAGGATCGCCGCTTGCAGGTAATTGAGTCTATCCAGAACAATGGGGCAACTGAATGACCCTCTGCGTTTATCGCGAGCCCTTCGGGTTCACGCCGCGCGTCGAGCGTCACACCGGCACACTGGCGGAGATGGTCGCGCGGATGCATCTGCCCGAGGAGTTCGCAGAGCGGGGCGTGGTCTGCGTCAATGGTCATCCCGTGCCGCGCGGCGTCTGGGCGATGGTGCGCCCCAGGGCGGAAGTGACGGAGGTCACCTTTCATCTGCCGCCGGCGGGTGGTGGGGGTGGCGGCGGCAAGCAGGTGCTTGCCATGGTCGCGGCGATTGCCCTGACGGCAGGCACGGCGGCAATCGCGGGCGGGTCACTTGCGACCGCGGGTGGATGGTTTGCCAAGGGGAGTATATCGGCGCTGGCCTTGGCTTCCGGCACGGCGGCAGTCGGCAGCCTGCTTCTCGGCGCGCTGACGGCCCCGCCCACTTTCGGATCGGCAGATGTGCGCGACACGCCGGAATCCAGTGCCGAGGGCAATGTGCTGGCAGCAAATGGCCCGATCCCCCGCGTCGTCGGGGAGCGGAAAGTCTATCCGCCCTTTGCCGTCGAGCCGTTCCTTTATTTCGACGGACAGGACGAGGTCGTGGAGGCGGTCTACTGCCTCGCCGGGCCGCACCGGCTGCGTGATGTCCGCTTCGGGACCGCGCCGATCCATGAGATGCAGTCCGTCGAGTATCAGACCCGCGAAGGATGGGGGAGCGACGCCGATCAGACGCTTGTCGCGCGGCAGACCAAGACCGAGCAGCTGCAGGCGGAGCTGAAAGGCTACACGACGCAGGAGGACAATCAGAGCGCGCTCGACATCACCGACGGGATCGCATCCGCACTGCCTGTCCCACAGGTCGTGGCCACCCGTATCGCCCCCCATGAGCACTGGCTGCAGCTCGTCTTTCCGGCAGGTCTGAGTCAGGGCGGTGACACCCATGGCGACCAGCATGTGCGCGTGCCGCTGCGGATCAGGGTGCGCCGCGAGGGCACGACGCAATGGCTGAACCTGCCGGAGCTGCACTACGAGGGGGCCTCGCTGCAATCTCTGCGTGCGACGATAAAGCTCGTGTGGGTGCCGACGGCGCGGCCCGCGACGACCCAGCTTGAGGGCTGGCTTGGATGGACGGAGGGGCGCATCGCCAATCCCGCGCAGACCATCGCGCCCGGTTTTCCGTCGTGGCAGGCGCATTCGTGGTTCATCGGCAGCGGCGCGGCGGACTTCCTGAACCCGGCCACGGTGGGCAATACCCGTGTGCGCAATCTTCGGCTGACCCGCTACGACGCCACGGTCTATCTCTCTGCACCGGCATTCCCGCCGGGGCGGTATGAAATCGAGGTCACGCGCGGGGCAGGCTTCAAGCGCTCGGAGTATAACCCCATCACCTATGTCTATCAGGGGGAGGCCGGGAACGGGGTCTATGACCTTTTCAAATATGGCTTGAGCGGCGCGGTGCCGGTCGCACCGCACGGCCTCAATGGCATGTCGGACCGTGTCATGCTCATGCGCTCCGTGTCGATCTGGAACGAGCGGCCCATCCCCAGCGGGTCCGAGTTGGCCATCATTGCGGTGCGGGCGCGGAACCGCCAGCTCGGGCCGCTCTCAGTCGTTGCTGGCGGATATGTCCGCGACTGGGATGGCGGCACATGGGGGCCATACACGGTCACCAGCAACCCGGCCCCGCATCTGCGCGACATCTATGTGGGCTCGCTCAACGCCGCGGCTGTCCCCGCCGGCATCATCGACAATGGGATGATGGTCGGGTTTCGGCAGCACTGCATCGATCACGGCTACACCGTCAATGCGCTCATCGAGGGCCGGTCGATGATCGAGGCAGCGCGCGTCGTGGCGGCCTGCGGCTATGGCCAGCCTTATGTCTCGGAGGTCTGGGGGGTGATCTGGGATCGGGATCGGTCCGACGAGACGCCGGTCCAGATCTTCACGCCGCGCAACACGGCGAATTTCAGCTGGGAGAAGGCATTCCCGACGCTTCCGGACGGCTTTCTGGTCACCTATGCCGACCGCACGCTGGGATATGAGGATCGGCAGATCACCGTGCTGCGGGACGGCGTGACCGTCGCCTCCCGGCTGCTGGAGCAGGTGACCTATGACGGCATCGACACGGAGGCCGCGGCGCGGGAGCGGGCGCTCTTCGACTTGCGGCAGCTGGAGCTGCGTGCGGTCTACTACAAATTCGACGCCCCGGCAGAAGCCATCGTGTGCCGTCGTGGCTCGCTCATCGGCATGCAGCATCACTCCTTTGACGTGGCGACGGCTGCTGGTCGTGTCGTCGCGGTCGATGGCCTGACGCTGCACCTCGATGAGGCCGTCCCGGGCGGCACGGGTCGCAGCATCGCCATCCGGCAGGAGGGCATCGCCTTCGCCGGTCTCGTGGATGGGCCTGACAGTGCCGTGGTGACGCTGACGCATGCCATCCCGGTCGAGCCAGGCGCGCTGTTTACGGCGGGTCCGGGCGAAGCCGGAGCGAAGCGGATGATCGTCTTTGCCGTCGAGCCGCATGCCGACCTGACCGCCACTCTCACCTGTCTCGACGAGGCCCCCGGCCTCTGGGCCTGACCTCCTCCCATCCCGCATGACACCCCGCCTGCGGGGTCTATCGACATGGAGCCCATCAATGGCTGACAAGCGCATTACAGAGCTGACGCCGGTGACGGCAGGCGACACGACCGACGGCGACCAGTTTGCGCTGGCCAGCGCTGCGGGCGGGTCCATCGAGACGCGATCTTTGACGCGGCTGGAAGTCAAGCGGGCGCTGGCGATGGGCGCCGATCCTCTCGCTACGGCTGCGACAGCCGTCTATCTCCAGCAGCAGATCGATGCACTGACCTCTGGAGCGCGGATCGTCGGAGAATGGGACGCGTCCAGCGGGGCATTCCCAAGCACCCGGCCCGATGGCTCGCCGATTCAGCTGGGGGATGCCTGGATCGTCTCGGACGCGGGCACGGTAGATGGTGTCGCATTTGCGGAGGCGGATCGCCTGATCGCGCTCGCGCCGGGCGGGGGCGCGGAATACGATGGCGCTTGGGTCCGGGCGGGCTATGCCGACCTGCTGCAGGACGTGATCGACGGCGCGCAGCCCTACCCGGACAAATCGGCATTCGTGGCGGCGAGTATCCTTGCGCCGATCACGGCGGTGCGCGTCCTCGGGGGGCCGGGCATCCTGACCTACATCCGCGATGCGGCGGGTCAGACGGTGCATTCCGACGGATCGAGGTGGCGGCTTGCCTCTCCGGCACATTATTACAGCGTCGCGGCGCTCGTGGCCGATAGCTATGCTTTCGACCCCGATGACCGGATCACCGTCGGCTTTTCGATGGCTTCGGCCTTTGGCTATCGCGTGGTGGCCAGCGATGCGGACGTGACGACGGCGGGCGGCGTGCTGCTGCGCGTTCTGCCTCGGTCGGACCAGTTCTACCCGGTCGATGCCTTCGCCCCGCCCGCTGACGGGGCTGATTGCTCCGCGGTCGTGCAAAAGGCCATCAACAGGGGCAGGGTGGTGCTGGGGCCGCGGCGCTACCATGTCAGCAATCTTGTCCCCCGCACGTCTATGTATATCAAGGGCGAGGACAGCAGTTTCTCCGGCGGCAGGGCGGGGCTGATCTGCACCGGGGGCGCGGTATTCTCGGATACCGGGGCGACGGAGATCCATGGCGTCACGCTGGAGGATTTCTACACCGATGCTGCCGTGGCAGGCTGCCGCTTCTGGCACAGCCCGTCCACTGCAAAATATACCGGATCGTTCAAGGTCCGGAACGTTGTCGCGTCGTGCAATTTCACCTGCCTATTCACCTGTGTGCCGATTTACTGGCTGATCGATCGATGCAATTTTGGACAGTCCGGCAATCGCATTGGCGGCACTCAGGAATTCCGCATCTTCGAAGCATGGTGCACGAACGGCAATTTCCCTATTAATAATAACGTCGTGCGAGACACAAAGCACTACAACTGCGCGGCAGGCGCTACGTTCGACGCCGCATATACCGTGCGCTGCGGCAGAAGCTGGCTGTTCGTGAATTGCACAGCGGAGAGCTTTCCTTCCGCCTGCATTTTCGACGCCCGCAGCGTCGGACAGGTCGCATGGGTTGATGGATGGATCGAATGGGTCGGACACGCGGCGCTGTTTCGGTGCGCCATCGACAATACAGCCCCTTTTGCGATCAGCGGCTCTCCGATCCGCATCGTCGGCCCGACCATCTACTTTGGCGACGCGACGACGCAGTACCTCGTCCAGAATATCAACGGCGTCGTTTCGCTCCGTGATATCAATATGACCGGCGTCGTGGCGCAGGTGCGCGCCGCAAGCGATCCGCGCCAGATGGTCGAGCCGGTCAATATCTACGGTGCGCAGCCCGCCTTCTTTAATAACCTGCAGCCGCAGGGCCGGAGCTTTCTACAGCGCGTCACCCCGTGGCGGAATGGCGTCACGCAGGACCTCGTCAGCCTCACCTCGACCGGATCGCCGCCGACGAAAGCGGCGGTCGTCTCCGACCTGACCGGGGCCACAACGACGGCGATCACGGCGGGCAACGAGGGGCAGGCGGCGGCGGTGCAAATCCCGCTCGCCCTGATGCAGCCCCTTGAGGGTGGTTATGCCACGTTTGTCCTTGTCGGGCGGTTTCTGTCTTCGCCGCCGACGAACAGCTGGGCGCGCGTCGTGCGGTGGTCAAATCAGGTATCGCCGACCTACGCCAATATCAGCGGCGGTGCAGTGGACCTGGAGCGGATCACCGGCACGCGGCTCGCGGTGTCTGCCGTCGCCAGTTACATCCCTGTCGGTCTGACATCTTACCACATCGGCCTGCAATTCGCTCCCGAGACCAACGGCGCGACATTCCAGATCGAAGGCCTTTACGTGCTCACCGGCGATCAAGTGGTCCAGTACCCCTTCGTCGTCTGACCCCCCCGAAATCCTCATCCTCCACCCGCCTGAAAGGCGGGCTTTTCCATGCGCGGAGATCGCCTCATGACCCGACGTCCCAGATACCTGTCAAATAATCGCCGGCATCCGCGCAAAGGTCGTGGCGTCCCGGCAGATGGCACTGGCCCTCTGCCGGACGTCCTGCCTGAGCTTGTCTTCGGCAACATCGTCTTGGTCGGCAGCGAGATCACCCATGTTCCGGGCGAATGGCCTACGGGAGTCACGGTGGAAGGCGAATACGTGCGCCGGGCGAATGGCGCGGGTGCATGGCTGCCGACCGGCGTCACGTCCGGTCCGTACCTCGCCGCGACTGTCGCTGAGGTGGTGACATGGCGCGAGATCGGCACCGATGCGGAGGGCCGCAAGACCACCGTATATGCCCAGCCGTTCGCGACGGTGTATTCCGAGCCTGTTGTCGTCACCCCCGCGACGCTGACCGGCACGCTCCTGCCCGGGGAGGCCTATACCTCCACCGCCGCCACATTTGCGGGCTATCCGACGCCTGACGCGTCTCACTCCGTGCAGCGTCAACTTGGCACGACGGGGGCGATCGAGACCGTCCCGGTGACGGGGACTTTCGTGGTTGGCTATCGCTATCGTGTGGCGGACCGCGGATGGAGCTTCGCGGGCGAGGTATGGAGTTACAGCCCGTGGACGGATGTGATTTCCGAAGCGGCAGTGGCACCGACTGTCATCCTCTCCCGGACGCCTGCCGGGGCGATCACCGAGGGCGACACGGTCACGCTGACGGCGACGGTAACCGGCGCGCCGACGCCGACGCTGGCTTGGGTGGCGACGTTGGATGGCGATCCGATCACGCTGACCGGGACGGGGACCGAGAGGACAATCGCGGATGCCGGTCCGGGCGATTATGAGGTCACTGTCACCGCCACAAACAGCGCGAATACGGCCAGTGACACCGTGGCGTTCACGGCGGCTGCAGCGAGCACCGAGGTGGCACCTTACGTCATCACCAATCCCGCGATGCCTGCATTGACCGCTGGCGTGGCCGTCACGGCCCCGGCTGCGACGTTCGGCGGCACCCCGAGCCCGACGGCCACGCACAAGATCCAGCGGCGCCTGCCTCCGTCCGGGACTCCAGAGGACGTGGTGACCGGACTGAATTTCACGCCCGCTGCGAATTACCAATACCGCCGGGTCTCCAGCGCCAGCAATGGCGTCGGCTCTCCCGCCGTGGCCGAAAGTCCGTGGTCCGACACCGTCCCGCAGGTGGACTGGGCCTTTTCCGAGTCTGATGGCGTGCTGACGATCCCGGTGCATCCGGGCCAGCCGAATACCCCGAGCGTCACGGACATCACGCCGACAAGCGCTCGGATCGTGCCCGGCACGGCTCCGACCCCCGCTGTGACTCGGATGCTGATGATCCCCAAGGCCGAGTTCGATATTGACCACCCTGAGCTGGCGACGTTTGGGAATGCTCTCGCTTTTGCCGGAAATTCCACTTCCGACCACCTGCCAGGCACCAAGTATAAATTCTGGCGTGAAAGCGCTCCCGTAGAATTCGACACGCTCGCAGCTGTGGAGTTTGTCGATACGTTTTCAACGAATCTCGGGTCTGACCTTGCCGGGCATGTCTCCGAAAGCAACCACACATGGGCCGCGCCATTGTCGTCTGTCGGCATGCGGATCACGACGGGCGGCAGAGTCCGCGGCATCTCGAACCAAGCGACCACCAATATGCAACTGAACGGCTACGAGTTGCCGGCTGCAGGGGGGTATGTCGAAGCCAAAGCCTACGCGATGGGCACAAATCAGGAGGGTCAGGCGGCTGTTCGGAGAGCGGGCGCGCTCGGCTATATTGCTCTCGGAATCGACGCCAGCAATTTCCTGCAGCTGGTATTTCTTGCGGCCAGTGCCGACGCAGGCGGGAGCGCAGCCGATGCCATACAGGTACAGGAGCGGATCGGCGGAACCAGCTTTACGCGGATCGCACACTCTGTCCCCGGCATGGGCGACATCATGGCTGAGCACACGGCGCGGCTCTACATCAATCGAACGACGAAAGCCCTGAGGCTGCTTGTCGAGGGTGTCGAGGTCGCGACAGGGGCATACACCGGCACCTATCCGGCGGGGACGAAGACTGGTGTTCGCTGGGGGGCATCTGCATCGCAAGCGCCGTCGGATGGCAGCGCAATGCAATTCAACGAGTTGTCGGCGGGGGGGCTGTGATGCCGCTTTACCGCTACTGGTCCAGAGATTCCGGCTTGGGTGCAAGCAAGCTGACGGCTTCCACCGCGCTTGCATCGTTGATGGCAAGCACTGGCTATGCCGTGCGCACTCTCAGCGTGACGGCGGGCGAGTATACGACCGCGTCTGGTAATGCGACCGTGCCATTCACGGTCACAAGCTCGTCGGGCATGGTTTCGATCTCCGGCAATATGCCCGCTGGCTCGACCATTGCTTATACCGCAGACCCGCAGCGGCAGGCGGTCATTCGCGTGCCGGCAGGCCGCACGATTGAGATCACATCGAAGACCCCCGCGACGGCCTCGGACGCTTATGGTCGCATCATGCACGGCGCGATGATGAACCCCGGGGTGGCCCCGTCCCCGCAGACCAGCATTGTGAACGGCTTCGATCAGCGGGCCATGACCACTGCCGCCCCCGGGGCTTTCAGCCCAAAGTTCAATGACGATCTGATTCCCGATCTCCCCGCCGTCCTCGGAAACCGGGACAATTACGTCACTGTCGCCTCGCGGCTCACTGTCCCGTCGAACAATCAGAGGTATGGCCTGATTGAGGAATACTTCACCCTGACTGTAACGGAATCTGACCTTCCGGGCGTGGGAGACTACGCCCCCCCTCCGTTCCGGTCGGCGGCAGAGCGCGCGCAAGATGTCACCTATGACGACGATCTGGACGTGGACGCTATCTACGCAGCGCTGCCGAGCATTGATCTGAGCGCGACCGGCCCTTTGACCGAGGACGATCTTGAGGATGCCGTAATCGCCGGGGAGCAATTCGCTTGTCCGCTGCGCGCCATGGCGGACACCGTTTCCACAAATGGCGGCGGCTATGAGGCCATGACGCCGTGGCGCAGCGGTATGGGATCTCCCGACAACCCGCGATGCTATGGACGTTTCCGGTCAAAGCAGGTCGCGGCGATGCTCCCCATCCTCTACGGTAATTCTGCCTCAGTGGCTCTGAAAAAGCGGGCCATCAGGGCCGCATATTCCATGGGAAAGCAATACGACGGAATTCGCACAGGGCCGAATGGTGGCCACTGGACGTGGCACTTCGCCTATGCCGCCTTCTATAGATGGTGCCGTGGCTTGCCGTTGGACGAATTCACGATGGACGACTTGAGAACCGGAAACATTCTCGGCCAGTATTATACGCTGACCCCGGAGATAATCGCCTCCTTCAATACGCCCCACAACAGCGCGACAATGCCGGGGAATTCAATGCTGCGGCCCATTACCAAGATTACCGGGAACAGGGTAGAATTCCTTTCGCCAGAGTCCAAAGTGGCGTATCGGGGATTGGCATTGTGTTCCGCCGATGGAACGCGACGGACGCCTGTCACAGATGATAGCGGCTACAGCGGCCTTAACACGCCAGCGAACAAGCTTGTGGAAATAACTGTCGGCAACGCCTCCGGCTTCTCGGTTGGGGATCAGGTGGCCTTCCTCCCGATCAGGACTTTGGTCCCCGGAGACCCCGAGTGGCACATTCGCGCGGCCTCCATTCCGTCTGCGCCCACAAACGGCGCCAGCCGAAGCGTGGCGATCAATTCTCCCTACCGCAATCAGGGCGTCGGCGGCGACTTCATGCTTTTTGCTCAAGCGCTGGGGATCATGCAGCCGGGGTGGGAAGAAATGAAATCCTACGTCGTGCGCACCACGGATGGGACATACCCAGTCAACGGCGACCCCTATCCCCACATGTTCGAAGGGGCGGGGTTTGCCGAGTCCAATGACGATGATCCGGTCACCACGTGGGGGCTGCGCATTTTCAACACGCTTTGGGACGACGTTCTGTCCCTCATTCCGCAGCCGGGAGCCTGACCCATGCCCACATACAGATACTGGCCCATCGCCGCTGGCTTGGGCGCAAGCAAGCTGACGGCTTCCACGGCCCTTGCATCGCTCATGGCAAGCACTGGCTATGCCGTGCGCGCCCTCCACGAGCAGTCCGGGGAATACACCACGCAGGAGCAAGTCACGCCGCCGTCGCGCGTCATTACTGCCTATCTGTCGCAGTCGGAGCCGGTGAGCTGCACGGAGACGGGCCGGTTTTACCAGATCCTCACGCCGCCAGACCCAACGCGCGCTGGCAGCCTCGTCGTCATACAGCGTAACGGTGCAAATGAAACTGTCGCGTCATCATCAACCACGACAGCAATCACGGCGATGAACAAGCAGCAGGTTAATCCCTCGATGCTGATCCTCGCCAATGCGCTCGAGTATATCACCCCCGGCGTGGACTATGCATTTGTCGAGCTGGGCGAGGCGGGAACGGGGCGCACGGAGCTGGTGAACGACAGCAAAGCCGGTCGGCAGTGGCATTTCACTGCCGACATGGTTGCGGATTGCGTCGCAGAATTCGGTCGTCTACCCGATAGGATTGGCGAATTCTGGTATGCCAACGATCAGAGCGCCGAACCATATTGGCTTCGGGCGTTCTCACCGCTTTATTACGGCCAGCTTGAGAATGGGGCGGCTTTCGCTCTGCACAACAAAAACCCAGACTTGGCAGGCGATAGCAAGCTCAAAGATGTGATCTTTGACCATTGCCTCTGGGATTTCGAGGAAAGTAATCCTGCGGAAGTCGGTCGCGGGCTTTTCTCTCGCACCATGCCGTTCGATCTCGCGCCTCATTGTCCGTGGGGGAAGGATATCAACTTCCAGCTTGGCATCGACAAGTTTGCGCACGACAGCCGGTTCCAGGCGCTGGGGGGGGTCTACGGGCCTCCAGCCAGCCAGTGGTATACTCAGGACATGGCGCACCCGGGGAAAGACCATTGGGCCGGAATAGGGGAGGCGGCACTTATGTTCTTCCTCCCCACAATGCTCCGGTCTGCTGGTGTTGATGTCGTGCCGCCGAAAATGGGTGATCTTTACGTCGCGCCGGGCGGGGCCTATGCCGAAGTCGCATTGACGGAAGGCAATGGCGGGTATCTTTCGACCAAGGCCGCGATCCATGGCATGACGCCAGATCAGGACTGGCTGGACAATGCCCCGGAATTTCAGGAGGTGATGGGCTTCGGCATCCTGCGGGCCGGAGACCCGGGGAATCTCGCCTATTACATCTGCCGGCCCGGCGTTGGAACCGGTATCGACGAGAAATACCGAGGGACCGTGACGCTCGTCGGAGGAAAAATTCGCTTTACGCCGACGATCCCGTTTCAGACGGGCGATATCATCTTCCCGCAACGGTCCCCTCCGGCGGCGCAGACAACCGTCGGATACTATCGCCAAGATTATACCCGATATTCATTTTGGGATAAGAGCATGATTCGCATGTGGTATCCCATTGAGCACGTTCCGGAGTGGTATGACCCGGAAGCGACTTGGGGGCTGGCGGGATGGGAAATCAATTTGTGGCAAGAAGGGTGGAAGGTGGGCGAGATAGAACCTGCGGCTCACTTCACGCTCACCGGGGCCGGGCCTGTGTTCAGGGATACCGCCGACGTGCCTGCAAGCACAACCAAGGTTCGGCATAAGATTGTCATTCGCGTGCCTTACGAGGCGGCATTCGCCAATTCAAGTCGGTGCCTTTTTGGTATCGTCGCCAACGGATTCGACATTGATTATCACGAGCCGACCGATTCAATGTCTATTCTCAAAATCGAGGATACCACTGGGTCGGCGGACTTGTCTCCATCGCCCAAACCAAGCTTGGGGCGGCTCCACCGCAATATCTGGAATACGCTGGAGTTCTATGTTGATCTGGCAGAGGTCTACTCTGGGGCCACGGGTGTCTTTGCGTGCCGATTCAATGGAGGGTTGTGGCAGAAGTTTTCGCTCTCTAGCCCCGGCAATGGGGCGTTCGCGACCGGGCGGAGGCTTCACATGTATGGGGTGCCCAATTCCACCGGCAGAAGGATGGGCGCGGGGGTGCAGATCGCTGAGCATACCGTCTGGCTAACCACCGGCGGAGTTGAGACGGAGCGAATGAGGGTGGCGGGCAGCGCCGCAACGGTCAACGCATCCGTCTATAAAGACCCCTCTTCGGGCAACGCGGTCTAGCGTTTCCTCCGGCGCAGGCCGAACAGTGCTGCCGCTCCGCCTATCAGGAGAGGGGCGGCGGCAGGAAGGGGAACGGGAGCGGGTAGCACGTCTGGGACAAGGGCGCCGAGGACAAATCTTATCCGCTCTTGACCATCGGCGATGCCAATGAGCCTTTCTCCATATGGAGGTGGATAACCGGGATCGTTATAGGCTGTATACTCACATCCGAACCAACACCAACTCTTGAGTTCGGCGTGTCGAGCCCATGCCCCCACACTCAAGTTACTCCATTCGGGAGCAAAGAACTGATAGGTTTCTTGCCTGCCCACCCAATGGTCTAGGCTTCCGGCTTTACCAAAGTCGAAGTTCGCGAACGAGAAACGCCCTACAGCTTTGGTAGTTACGAAGACTGTCTTCCAGCCGTCATCGCTCCAAAAGCTTATGTCTGCGCCTGCTTGGGCCTCATTCTCGTTCGGTGGCGGTGTGAACCCCTTCGCCGTTCCGTAGTATGTGATGGCCTCAGCCTGCCCAGCTATCCCAAGGCAAGCCGCAGCCGCCAGCGCAAACGCTCTCATCGTCAAATCCCCCGAAGTTAACCAACGCGGTCACGGTGCCGTGAGGGCGTCGATTCGGGCAAGCATAATCTTCAATAAGATCAGAGGTCCGCATGATTGTTGTGAGACGCTTGAGCGATGGGATTGTTGCTCATTTCCCTATCCGTTTCAGCGAATGGCTGATGTTGTTTCCAGCCGTGGCAATGGGCGTCGCTCTTCGCTTCCAGCAGGACATGTTCAGCCTTACGCCGTCATTCGTCGCGGTTGCGCGATGGGGAGATGAGGCTTTCTGGGCGGTGCTCCTGCTGAGCTGCGGGGCAATGCGGCTTCTCGCTCTGATTGTAAACGGCACCTTCGCCGGCTTCAGGTGGTCGCCGCACCTTCGCGCGCTGGCAAGCGTCTTCGGGGCGCTCACCTGGGCGCAATTCGCCGTCGGCATCCTGAGTGCCGCTGTTTTCGAAGGTGGAACATGGTCGGGGGTCGTCATGTATACGACGATGCTGCTGGCCGAGATCGTCAATCTCGCCCGTGCGTCCGGCGATATCCAGGCTGGTCGGGGTGCGGATCGTGAATCTCGCTGAACTTGATCTTGAGAAGGCGGCGAACGCCCTGATGGTGCTGATCCTTGGTCTTGCCGCAGCTTTCGGATGGAATCGCGCCAAGAGAGGGCCCGCACGACCGGAGGAAATCGTCGAGGTTTCCGCGGCGCTCGTTAGCGACAGGTCTGCGCGCGAGATCATCGACGCGCTGGACCGAAACACCGAAGCGCTCGAGCGCAACAGCGAGACCGCGGAGGACATGCGGGATGAAATCCGCGATGTCACCCGGTCCATGTCGTCCCTCGCCGTAGAACTGGCTCGCAAGAGGTAGGAGCACCCCACATGACAGACCCCTGGAAGGGCGCCGCGCATCGCGCGAGCGCCGACGATTTCGTGCGTGCAGCCGAGCGGATCGGCTGCGAGCTGGCGGCGATCCGTGCTGTCTGGCAGGTGGAGGCGTCAGGCCGCGCGTTTCGCGCCGACGGCACGCTCGAGCGGCGCTTTGAGCCGCATAAGCTGCGGATGCCAATTGGCGACTATCGGTCGAGCCTGAAGCTGTCGGCAGCGGGCCGGGAGAGGCTCTTCCGCGCCGCTTACGCCCGCGATCCTGAGGATGCGATGCGTGCCACCAGCTGGGGCGCGCCGCAGATCATGGGCTTCAATGCCGGCGCGGCAGGCTACATCACCGCGCTCGGCATGGTGCGTGCGATGGCGGCGAGCGAGGCGGAGCAGCTCGCGGCTTTCGTCACCCTCATCCTGTCCTGGGGCCTCGATGCCGCGCTGCGGGCTCATGACTGGCGGGCTTTTGCGGCGCGTTATAATGGATCGGGCAATGTCGCTGAGTACGCCGCGCGGATCGAGACCGCCTATCAGCAGCTGTCGGGCCGGGCCTCGCCGGTGGTGCTGCGCGCCGGTGCGCGGGGAGAGGCCGTCCGTCGGCTGCAGGTGGCGCTTGGGTTGGATTCGGACGGCGCTTTCGGGCCGGAGACAGAGGCGGCGGTCCGCCGCTTTCAGGCGCAGTCGGCACTGCCGGTCGACGGGGTCGTGGGTGCGCGGACCTGGGCAGAGCTGGAGCGCCGGCGCGATGCGTCGCCGATCCGGCAGCCCGCGCGCGAGGATCGCGTGGCGCAGATCACCAAGGTAAGCGCTGCCGCAGGCGGGCTGGCATCGGCTGTCGCCGCGATCGGCGACGCGCTGCCCGAGTCGACGCTCAACATCCTCATCGGTGGCGGGATGCTGCTGGCGCTGATCGGTGTCGCTGTCTGGGCATTCCAGAAGAGCAGGGGGGTCGCGTGATGGTCATTGTCTACACTACGCCGGGCTGCCAGCCCTGCCGCGCGACCAAGCGGGCGCTCCAGCAGCGCGGTATCGCCTTTGAGGAGATCGACCTCACGCAGGATGCCGCCGCGCTGGCGCTGGTGCGCTCCTGGGGCTACCAGTCCGCGCCGGTGGTCTACCTCGGTCCCGATCACCACTGGCATGGCTATCGCCCAGACCTGATCGCGGGGCTGACATGACATGACATGGCTGCTCTCCACCCGCATCGGTCGGGCGCTCGCCGCGCTCGGCGGGCTTATCGTGGCGCTGCTGATCGCGTTTGCCTCTGGCAAGCGGGAGGGTCGGCGCGACGCGCGCGCCGATCGGCTGCAGGACTATCAGGACACACGCAGGAGGATCGACGATGCGGACGTATCTCGCGGCAATGCTGATGACGACGCTCGCTGGCTGCGCGACAGGTCGCAGCGGTGAGGCGGTCTGCGACGGGACGGAGGCGTCCCGGACGGCGCTTGCTGCCGCGCTGGTGGCGGACGGCGGGCCACAGAGCCGCGCGGCGGGGCGTGACCTGATCGCCCATGTGGATGCGGGGTGCCGCTAAAATACGTCTAGTGCAGAGATTTCATGAGAAATTCTCTCGCGAGGCTTGGGGCCTGCTTCCCCTCCTCTCTCGCGATCAATCGCAGCTTATCGTATTCCTCAGCAGTGAGTCTGATTTTCAGAACGACGCCCCTCCGCACCGGCGCGCGTCGGGTGGCTTTCGGGGCCAGCATGGCAATCTGATCCCGAACCGGCCGCAGATCATCGCCGACAACCGCGCGTCGCAGCAGTGTAATGGTCATCTCTTCCACAGGGACAGATCGCGTCGTCACCCTGCCGTCTTCGCCGACATCCGCAATATCAAATCCGTCGTCGATGAGACGGCGCTGAGTGGAGAGCGGCATATTCGTCATCTGCTTGATCAGCGTCGCCTGCCCCGCGCACCTTACGACGACGTCTGGCAGCAGACGACGATTGGCGATTAGAGGCAGATAGGTAAACAGGCCTCCTCCGCGCAGCGCGGATAAATCTGCGCCGCGGCGCTCTAACTCGCTCCATATCGCGGCCAGGCGCGATAAAGTACGGGCCGTGACGCCGATGGCCTCCGCCATTTCCCTTTGTAGCTCCTCGGTGCTGATTCCGCTGAGGTCGGGCAGGGGCTCATCGCCAGCAAGGACGATCTCACTCATCGGTATTCTCCATCATTTTTAGCAGGAGCGCCGCATCTGCCATCATCTGGGAGGACGCTCTCCGGGCGCGGTATTTCTTCTGGGATGCCCTCGCATGTGACCGCCAGACCTCCAGGCGCTCCGGCGACAGGTTGCGTAGCCATTCCTCGAATTTCGCCCGGTATTTTTCCGGGTCTGCGGCATAAAGCTCCCGCTGTCTCGCATTGCGAGCCGCGCGATCTTCGCCTGTCATCTCCATACGGCGCTGTCGCGCGCGCTCCCGATCCGCCTCCTGCAATGACATCAGGAGAAGGGGATTTTCTCTCGCGAGTTTGATGCGATACCCCGGTGTTCGCCGTCGCGGGCCGCGTGCAGCACTGAGGCGCGTAGCGATTTCCTGATTCTTGAGGCGACGGTAGATGAGTCTGCATTCGTCATCACCACAGGTGGCGGTCGATCCCGGCTTGAGGTATGCCGCGCCGCAGATCGCGCAATGGCGTGCACGGCATGCATCGCACGCTCGTACCGCGCGCGGGTCCTTGTCAGGCACTGTCAGCCGATTCTGCGCGCAGATCGTGGTGGTCCCGCAGTCGCATTTGCACTGCCACCACCTGCCCGCTCTGTCAGGTCTTTCGACAAGCACGACTGCTGTCAAGCGCCCGAATCTGATGCCCGTCAGATCACGAGGGGCAGGCATCAGCTCCGCGCCGACCGCTTTTCAATGACCTCTACGAGCGCGCCCCCGCACGCTTGATTCAGCATCTTAATCGTCTCCTCAGAGCCGACATGAGCCTGTATCTCATCGATAGTCAGCGCCAGAATCGCCGCCGCGACTTCTGCTGGATGCCACCCCGCGCTGACCGCTATATCCCGCAGCCGTGTCAGCTCAGGCTCTATTGCATGGACGCAAGCGGAATCGCGATCCTGCATATCGCTTGATCCCGGCGGGGGGGCGATGTGGGCAAGCGCCCGGATTTTTTCCGCAGCCCACGGCGCAACGGCATCATCTGCTATCCACCGCGAGACCGTCTTTCGATTGACATCAAGCGCGCTTGCGATCCGACCTTTCCATGCAGCCCCGAAAAGGAGCGCCCCATGGCGCTCCAGTTCCTTGCGTGTCATTGAGCGATCATTCTCCATCGATGATCCACACCCCTTTTCCGTTGGGTTCATAGCCTTGGACGACGGGACCATCTTCGGCGTCATAGAAGTCGATGTTGTGAATGGTTTTGAAGCCAGCCATGGTGATGGCATCTTCACGATTAGCGGCTTCGCCGATGATCTCGCCAGCATAGATGGCAACATAATGGGTCATTTCTCTGTCTCCTTGGACCTCCGGGCCGGAACCATTCCCTTGCCCTGTAAATACAATATGGGACATTATGGGACATTGCGCAAGAGGAAAATGCGCTTCGAGTTTCTTTTTTTCTCGCGTGGAGGCGGATTTTTCCGTCTATGGCAGAATCGCAGATGTTCTGCGAATGTTCTTGTATGCCAACCACGCCCTCGACCAACAAATTCCACAATCGCAACATGTCCGACGCCGCCAGCTCGGGCCTGTTGATGACGGTCTATTGTGGTGGGTGCCGCCGCACTGTCCATTACTGGGCGGTCGATCTGGTGCAGGTCGTGGGCGCTTTTCATGAGGCGCATGTCGCACCATGGCCGTGCTCCCGGTGCCGATCGATGGAGTACATGACAATGCGGGGGAGGCTCCCCGCCGCGAGCGAGCTGCAGGGCTTGACCGTGCGACGCCCGGTCCGTCAGATCGTCAAATGGATCTGGAGGGATGAGCCAGCCTGATGTGCAATCTTTACAGCAGCACGCGTCCGCAAGAGGCCATGCGACGGCTTTTCCCCGCGCTGACCTATCGGATCGGCAATCTCCCACCTCTCACCGGCATCTATCCCGATCAGCAGGCCCCGGTAGTGCGCCAGGATGGCCCGGACCTTGTGCTGCAGATGGCCCGGTGGGGTCTGCCGTCACCGCCGCAGTTCCATACCAAATCTGGGATCGATCGCGGCGTGACGAACGTCCGCAATACAGCCTCGCCGCATTGGCGGCGCTGGCTCGTCCCTGAGTACCGGTGCCTTGTGCCACTGACGAGCTTTGCGGAGCCGCGCGGAGCTGGCGTCGGGAATGCCTGGTTTCGACCCAAGGACGACGCACCTGCCTTCTTCGCCGGTATTTTTGTGCCGAGCTGGACAAGCGTCCGTAAGCTCAAGGATGGCCCCACAACGGACGACCTCTACGGGTTTCTGACCTGCGCGCCCAACGCCGAGGTAGGGGCCGTGCATCCTAAGGCAATGCCGGCGATTCTTACCGACCCTGAGGAGTGGGATACATGGCTCTCGGCATCCTGGTCGGAGGCAAGAGCGCTTCAGCGACCGCTACCCGACGGCTCGCTCGCGATTGATGAGACCCCGACGTGATACACACACGCGGCGGAGCCAAAAATGCCCGTCGCGTGCGCTCTCGGCATCCAACTACCTATGATCACAAACAGAAAAGTCCAAATTGTGGATCTGGGGGTCCCCCGTTCGAGCCGGGGAGGCGGTACCACCGAACCAGCAATATGATTGAGTTTTCTGTCTGGCTTGGAAGCGGGCGGAGAACTTTCTTCCAACCTGTCAGGTCGGGTCTTTTCCCACAGTGCGCCGCATCTGGACGACCTTGGCTGTGTGGTCGGATTTCTCCCGTTTATATCCCTTGTCGCGTGATCGGATGCTTGGGAGTTTCATGGGGCGCCTTTGATGCGCTTGTCTTGCTTGCATCAGTGATGGCGCGGGCCTCGGTGAGGCAGCTCACGGTCCGCGGTGCAAACCCAAGCCTTTCGCCAATCGCGATGGAGAGTTAGCGACCGATATCGGCCTTGATCCGGTTTTGCTGCCACTTGCCACGCCCAGACTCCCGCTGCTTGCCTCAGGTGCCTTCGAAAGTGGAGATACAGCCCTTGCAACGGCATTTCGGACCATGCTGCTTGCGGGCGGTTTTCCTGCAACGGCGGCTCTGCGAGGCCCGTTGTCGATCCGCTCTTGTCGTGGGCGCAGGCGCGCTATCCTTTGCGTAGTCCTGACGTGCTACGCACAGACGCCGGGGTGTTGGGGGTGCAGGGTGGAGAGCTGCTCTGCGCCCCCGTGTTTGGCCAGTCTCCCGTATTCGGCAAATCCCCCGTGTTCGCCAGATCACTGCCCGAGCGGAGGCACATACAGGCAGCGCGCGCGATTCGCGACGACGCAGAGGTGAAAGTCCTCATCCTGGCTCTTCTGAAGTGTCCGGCTGTTATACGGGATCACGGCGTGGAACGGTGCATCCATGAGGGGATACTGGCCGGCCCTCAGGTCGATTTCCCATCCGTCCTTGGTGGCGTGAACCGCAGAGGCGGGGATCGGCGCGCAATCCTGCCCGGAGCAGCAATACGCGCTGTACCAGCTATGAGCGAGCGCGGGCGACGGGGCAAGAAGAGCAGCGCACAGGATCAGGCGGGAAAGCTTCATCGCACATTCCTTCCACGTAGCGGACCCTCCAGCGGCAGGAGCCGGACAGGTCTGGGGACTTCGGCGAGGACGGGTAGAAGCAGCAGCGAAACGGCGTGTGGCGGGCGAGTGCCACTGCGAAAGTGTAGGCCGGTTCCGAACCTTAGCGAGGGGGAAGCGCCTCTTACGTTGCGATTGAGCGAAAAAAGGCCATGCGCCCGTCGCGCATGGCCTGATAAACCGGCAATGACCGCTGATGCTACTGAAGGTAGCTCATCGGATCGACACTCTCGTATCCGTTGCGCACTTCGAAATGCAGGAAGGACGGGTTGCCCTGTCGCACGGTCGCAATGGCCTGCCCACGGGTGACGGCGGAGCCTTTCGCCACCTTGATGCCATCGATATTGGCATAGACTGTGAGCAGGTTGTTGGCGTGGCGAATGACGAGGATCGGCACCTGATCGGTATCCTGAGTGATCGCTGCAACCGTGCCGTCGGTCGCGGCGTGGACGGCGGCTCCTGCGGCGGCGGCGATGTCGATCCCTTCATTCTTCCCGCGCGCATAGGGGCGGATGATGCTCCCCTCCACCGGCATGGCGAGCCGGGCGGAGGAGGCAGGTGTCCGCTGTGCGCCGAGGTTCGGTGAGGCGGGCGTGGCCGCAGCGATTTCCTCGTTGGTCTTGGTGTTTTTCTCCGGCAGCGGGGTCGCGGCGCTCGGCGGCGTCGGGGTGGGGGAGCCGGTGCCCGGCTGATTGGCCGCCGGCTGCGCGGGAGCGGGGCCGGTCGCGACGGGGATCATCAGAAACTGGCCGTCCCGCACGGTCATCTGGGCGTCCAGCCCATTCCATTCCGCCAGAGAGCGGGCGGAGACGTTGTAGAGCCGCGCGATCGAATAGGCGGTCTCCCCGCGCTTGACCTGATGGCGGACCGGCTCTGTCCGGCTGGCGGAGGCCGCGGGCGGCGCGCTGCCCACATTGGCGGAACTTGCGCTCTGGCTGGTCGCAGGCGTTCTCCGCACCGTGCCGGAGGTTTCTGCGCGTTCGATCGCACCGGAGGCAAGCGTCGTCACATCGACTGGCGCGGTCGCGATCGACCCGCTGGAGATACCGCTCGTATCGGAGGAGAAGCCGGAGTCCGCCGTCATCGTCATGGGCTCACTCACGCGACGGGGCAATGCCAGCACCTCGCCTTCCCGAAGGCCGGTTTCGCTGGGAAGCGCGTTGTAGGAGGCCAGTTCGCCTGCCGGGATGCCCACCCGCTGCGCGATGCTGCCGACAGTGTCGCCGCGCCGGGCCACAGCCACCTGATATGTCGGATAGGAGATGACGCCCCGCCCATCCGGTTGCGGACGGTTGGCGGTCGGCTGGCGCGCGGCTTCGGATGTGTCGAGATTGGTGGGAATGACGCCCCGCATGTCCCAGTCGAGCGGTCGCCCGCAGGCCCCCACGATGGCAAGCGCTGCGCAGGCAAGCGCGATCCGGCGCAACGGTCGCTGAGCGGAACGGAAAGGCATCACTGTCATCCTCTTCAGTTTCCCGACGGGGCCGTCTGTGCGACCCTTGCGTCCGGCATCATTCCTGGCCGAGCCCCTCCACGAGCGGCACGAACCGCACGGAGCGAAGCTCTTCGTAATGCACGCCTTCTGCCGTGCGCGTGACCTTGATCAGGCTCTGCACCGCGTCCGACTGGCCGACGGGGAGCACCATGATACCCCCCTCGCGCAATTGGGCCAAGAGGGGGCCGGGCGGATCTTCTGCCGCAGCCGTGACGAGGATGCGGTCGAACGGCGCCTGCTCCGGCAACCCGTGGGATCCGTCGGCGGTAAAGGCGGTAATGTTGTGCAGGCCGAGTTGCTGGAACGTTGCCTCTGCCTGCCGGACGAGCCTGCGATGCCGGTCGATCGTATAGACGCGGCGGACAAGCTGCGACAGGATCGCGGCCTGATAGCCGGAGCCGGTCCCGACCTCCAGCACCTTGTCGCGCGGGCCGGCTTCCAGCGCCTGCGTCATCAGGCCGACGATGGAGGGCTGGGAGATGGTCTGGCCGCAGGCGATGGGCAGGGGTGTGTCGTCATAGGCGCGTTCGGCAAAGACACCGGTGACAAAGCTGCCCCTGTCGATCCTTTCCATCGCCGCCAGCACGCGCGTATCCGTCACCCCGCGGGATCGTAGGGTGAAGAGAAAGCGCATCTTTCGTTCGGAGAGCTCGTCCTCCGTCATCGTTCAGGAGGCGAAACGTGCGCGCAGCGTTTCCACCGCGTCGTGAGCGGTCAGATCGGCGCGGAGCGGGGTGATGGAAATGTAATCATCGAGGTTGGCTGCAACGTCGCTGCCTTCTTCGGTCCGCAGGTGCTGCGGCCCGCCCTTGATCCACAGGAAGCGCCGCCCGGTCGGGGAGATCGTCGCCTCCGCCGTGAAAAGGCCCTCTCCGCGAAAACCCTGTCTGGTGATCCGGCTTCCCTTCACATCGGCCGAGCCGATGGGCGGGAAGTTGACGTTGTAGAACAGCCGGTAGCCCACCCCGTCCCACAGACCCTTCTCCAGCAGGTCGCCGACGACGCCCGCCCCGAATTCGGCTGCCGCATCGAACGGATCGGCAAGGTCGCGCGTCCGCGGCCCGAGGAATTGCGAAAGCGCAATCGCCTTCACCCCCTGCAAAGCCGCTTCCATCGCGCCGCCCAGGGTGCCGGAGTAGAGCGTGTTCTCTGCCGCGTTGTTGCCGCTGTTCACACCCGACAGCACCAGATCAGGCTTGGCGCCGTCCATCACGTCGTGGATCGCTGCCAGAACGCAGTCGGCTGGGGAGCCTTCGGCGGCGTAGGTGCGCTCCGCGAGACGGGCGATCATCATGGGACGGGTGTAGGAAATGCAATGGCCGACGCCGGATTGTTCAAAGGCGGGGGCGACGACCCAGACCTCCCCCTTCGGCCCTGCGACCCTGTTGGCGATGGCGATGGCAACCTTCAAGCCCGGCGCGTTGATCCCGTCGTCGTTCGTCACAAGAATTCGCATGTCACCGTCCCCTTATTCCGCTCCTGATTAGAGCAGGGGAGGCGTCAGGTAAAGCGAACGGTCAGGCGCGCTGCTTCTGGCGCCACACCCCCCAGGCGCCGGTGATCGCGGCAGAGGCGACCGCCCCCGTGGCGCACCCCACCATCCAGATCGGCAACGCGCGACCCGGATCACCTGTGAGCATGATGTGAAGGGCCAGCATCAGCAGGCCGAAGAGGCTTCCGAAAACCGCATGTCCCGCCATTCCGTCCCCCTTGTCGCATTGGCGCATGCGGCCCGGATGACAGACGGGCAGGGATGCGCGATTCGATTGCGAAGTCGGAAGAAAGACGCTCAGACGGGAAAAAAGTTCCCGCTTGCGCCGAAAATGTCACAGAACGGCGGAAAGCCGGGCAGCTTCGGAAAGTTCGGAGGTGAGGAGGGATCGATCCTCCCCCGGGAAGAACCGCGCCCGTGTGGCGGTCGGCATGGGCGCGGGCGTTTCCACCAGCACGCGGGGGCCGATCTTCACCGCTTCCGCCTGCCAGCTCCGGGCAAGGGAAATCTGCCCCGCCTTGGTCGCGCCGTAGGCACCGAAGAACTTTTCCCCCGCATGGGGATCGTCGAAGAACAGCGCCGTGCCACGCTCCGCCGCGCGGAGCAGCGGCTCTACCATGCCGATCAGCATGCCGGTGGCGCGCAGGTTCACGGCGAGGGAACGATCCCAGTCCTTGGTGTCGAGATGCCCCGCAGGGGTCAGCGGGGCCGCATGGATCGCCGCATGGACCCAGAGATCGACCTTGCCCCAGCGTTCGAAGATCGACAGGCACATCTGCCGCATCGCATCGTCGTTGGTGATGTCCATGGGAGCGAGCGTCGCCGCGCCGCCCTTTTGCTGGATACGGTCGTCCAGCTCCTCCAGCCCGCCGATGGTGCGGGCGACGGCGACGATGTGATAGTCACCCGCGAGAGCTTCCGCCATCGCGGCACCAAGACCGCGGGAGGCGCCTGTCACCAAGGCAATCTTCGTCATTCGGCGGCGGTCTTCATCTGAAAGCCCTTCTCCACCATATCGGCGGGGAACACGGGGTAATCGCCTGAGAAACAGGCATCGCAATACTGGGGTTGCGCCTTGTCGCGGCCCGCGGCCTCTCCTGCTGCACGGTAGAGACCGTCAAGGGAGATGAAGCGGAGCGAATCCACGCCGAGATAATCCCGCATCTCGTCCTCCGTCATGTGGGAGGCGAGAAGCTTGTCCCGATCCGGCGTATCGACGCCGTAGAAGCAGGGCCAGGCGGTGGGTGGAGAGGCGATACGGAAATGCACCTCCGCGGCACCGGCGTCGAGGATCATCTCCTTGATCTTGCGGCTGGTGGTGCCGCGGACGACGGAATCGTCCACCAATATCACCCGCTTGCCCTTGATGAGCGCGCGGTTGACGTTGAGCTTCAGGCGAACGCCCATGTTGCGGATCTGCTCGGTGGGTTCGATGAAGGTCCGGCCCATGTACTGGTTGCGGATGATGCCCATGGCATAGGGAATACCGCTTTCCTGGCTGAACCCGATCGCGGCGGGGGTGCCGCTGTCGGGCACCGGGCAGACCAGATCGGCCTCCACCGGAGCCTCGCGCGCCAGCTCAACGCCGATCTGCCGGCGCGTCTCATAGACCGAGCGGCCGCCGAGGATGGAGTCGGGGCGCGAGAAATACACATGCTCGAAGATGCAGAACCGCGGCTTCATCGGCGCGAAGGGGCGGAAGCTCTCGATCACGCCGCTGTCGGAGATGACGATCATCTCGCCCGCTTCGACTTCGCGAATGAACTCCGCCCCGATGATGTCGAGCCCGCAGGTCTCCGAAGACAGCGCCCAGCCGTCGCCGATCCGGCCCAGAACCAGCGGTCGCACGCCCAGCGGGTCGCGCACGCCGATCAGCTTCGTCCGCGTCATGGCGATGACGGAGAACGCCCCCTCCACCCGGCGGAGCGCGTCCTTCATCCGCTCGGGGATGTCCCGTTGGATGGAGCGCGCCATCAGGTGGATGATGCATTCGCTGTCGGAGGAGGACTGGAAGATGGAGCCGCGCTCGATCAGTTCCCGGCGCAGCTGTGCGGCATTCGTCAGGTTGCCGTTATGCGCTATGGCCGCGCCGCCCATGGAAAACTCGCCGAAGAACGGCTGCACGTCCCGGATGGCCGTGTTGCCCTTCGAACCGGCGGTGGAATAGCGCACATGCCCGATGCCGATGGAACCGGGCAGCGTCTTCATCACCTCGGCATCGGTGAAGTTGTCGCGCACGTAGCCGAATCGGCGGGCGGAGTTGAAACCGGTCGCGGGATCATGCGTCACGATCCCGCCCGCCTCCTGTCCGCGGTGCTGGAGGGCGTGCATGCCGAGGGCGACAAAATTGGCTGCATCGGTCACACCGATGACACCAAATATGCCGCATTCTTCTTTCAGCTTATCGTCGTCGAACGGATGGCTGTGCTGCTCGTCGCGCATGGCGCGTCCTCCGAATCCGGGGCGGGGGGAACGTCGTGCCCCACATAGTAACTCGGGACGCCGAAGTCATCCCCCTGAAAGTGCACAGCCGGTCTTCAGTTCTGCGCAGGGGTCGCGGGAAGATCAGGCGTGACGACCGGCGCGCCGCAGCTCCCGACCAACTGCTCATAGCGCGAGACGATCCAGCCCGGCGCATCCGCGGGGATCGACCGGTCGATATTCCCCTGCACGGAGGAGAAAATCTGCGCGGAACGGGAGTTGTCCACCATCGGGATCGACGTGCCCGACATCGCACGATCATAGACCACGAAGGCCACCGCCACGAGCAGCAGACCCCTGAGAACCCCGAAGAAGAATCCCAGCCCTTGATCCAGCCCGCCGAGCGCCGAGCGCTGCACGACCCCGGAGAACAGCGGCGTGAACAGCGAGGCCAGCACCAGCGCCACCGCGAAGACCGCGGCAAAGGCGGCGATCAGCGACAGTTCGCAACTGTCGGCGAGAAACTTGTTCAGGCCGGGGATTTCGCGAATCAGCGGTTCCGCAGCGGGGGCGAAGATGTAGGCGAGGATCGCCGCCACGATCCAGCCCGCGATGGCCATCGCCTCCCGCACGAAACCGCGCGAATAGGCGAGAAGCGCCGAGACGACGATGACGGCGGCCACGACCGCGTCGATGATGGTGAAGCCCTGCATCTGTCCCTGCTCCGCTGTCGTCTATCCTGCGCCGAACGTCTCGCCCACAAAGGCGGCGAGATCGGCGAAACCGCGCAGCCCGTCATCCCCTTCGGGGCTTTCTACGCTGCGGGCGGGCGCGATGGCTCGTGAAAAACCAAGTTTCCGCGCTTCTTTCAACCTGTTTTCCGTCTGGGACACCGGCCGGAGCGCGCCGGAGAGGCTGATCTCTCCGAAAACCACGGTCTCCGGGGGCAGCGCCGCATCCTCCCGCGCGGAAAGAAGCGCCGCCGCCACGGCCAGATCCGCGGCCGGTTCGGAGATTCGCAGCCCGCCCGCGACGTTCAGATAGACGTCCAGCCCGCCGAAGGGGATGCCGCAGCGCGCCTCCAGCACGGCGAGGATCATGGCGAGCCGCCCTCCGTCCCAGCCGACGACGCTGCGCCGCGCGCTTCCGGGGGGCGAGGGGGCGACGAGCGCCTGTATCTCCACCAGCAGGGGCCGCGTTCCCTCGATCCCCGCGAAGACGACAGAGCCGGGGCTGGGCCGCTCCCGTTCCGACAGGAACAGGGCGGAGGGATTGGCGACTTCCGCCAGACCGGTGCCGGTCATCTCGAACACGCCGATCTCGTCCGAGGGGCCGAAGCGGTTCTTGACCGCGCGGAGAATGCGGAACTGATGCCCGCGCTCGCCCTCGAAATAGAGCACGGTATCGACCATGTGCTCCACCACGCGGGGGCCGGCGATCTGCCCTTCCTTGGTGACATGGCCCACGATGATGACGGCGGTGTTGCGCCGCTTGGCGAAGGTGACGAGCTCATGCGCCGCCGCCCGAACCTGCGCCACCGAACCGGGAGCGCTCTCGACCGTATCGGACCACATGGTCTGGATCGAATCGACGATGACGAGGTCGGGCTTCTCCGCCTCCAGCGTCGCGATGATGTCGCGGAGCGCGGTTTCGGCGGCCAGCCGGAGCGGCGCGCCGCCAAGTCCCAGCCGCTCCGCCCGCATCCTGACCTGCGCGGGCGCTTCCTCGCCCGTGACATAGATGACCGAGAGGCCCGCTTGCGCGAAACTGGCGGCGGCCTGAAGCAGCAGGGTGGACTTGCCGATACCGGGATCGCCCCCCACCAGCACGGCGGAAGCCGGGACCAGGCCGCCGCCCAGCACCCGGTCAAGCTCCCCCATGCCGGAGGCGGTGCGGGCGGGCGGAGGCTCCCGCGCGGCAAGGTCGCCCAGGGGCACCATGCGGCCGCGAAGCTTGCCCAGCCCTTTCGGCGCGGCGGAAAGCGGTGCCTCCTCCACGATGGTGTTCCACGCGCCGCAGGCGTCGCAGCGGCCCGACCATTTGGAATAGGTCGCACCGCAGGCGGTGCAGGCGAAGGTGGGGGAGGGGGCGCGGGCCATGCTCCCTTCTGCCCGACCCCCGTGCCGCCTTCAAGCCCGTCCGGGCCCCGCGGTGGCTCTGCGGTGCCTGCGACCCCGAGTGCTTGGGTTGGCGGAACAGGTGCCATGGGAGCCGGCTGCGTTAAAAGGCCGCTGAAACAGTCCGAACTGTCATGCCGTGCGCCGGAAATCGGAAAATCGGCCCGGGAATGCCACCGGATTGATTTCCGGCTGTATTTCGCCTGATTGGGAAGAATCTCCGCTCCAACGCAGACCAAAAAGCCCTTTTAAATCGCCTGCGAGAGGACGTTTCCGGTCGGGGGGCGTTTCAGCGGGCGGGCTTTTCGGGCAGGAGGCATTTCCGCCAGGCACGTTTCCGGCGGGCTGTCGCGTATCAGACTTCCGGCCTGCTTGCCGCAGGGCGCGTCTGGGCATAAACGGGAGCAAAGGAGACAGCATGGCGCGCGGCAATTCGGCAATCGGGGCGGACCGGGCGAAATCCCGCAGGGTTGGTTCCCTGCGCGGACTGGTGCCGTTCATCCGGCCCTACCGTGTTCTGGCCATCGCTGCGGTGCTGGCGCTGATCCTGACGGCGGGCGTGTCGCTGATCCTGCCCATGGCCGTCCGGCGGGTGGTCGATGGCTTCGGGTCGGACGCGCTGCTGCTCGACACCTATTTCACCGCTTTTCTCGGCATCGCCGCGCTGCTCGCGGTGGGAACGGGCCTGCGCTACTATCTCGTCACCCGGCTGGGGGAGCGGGTGGTCGCCGATATCCGCAAGGCGGTGTTTGACAGGGTCATCAGCCTCAGCCCCGGTTTCTATGAGCGGGTGATGAGCGGAGAGGTGCTCTCCCGCATCACCACCGACACGACGGTGATCCTGTCGGTGATCGGCTCCTCCATCTCCGTTGCGATGCGCAATGCGATCATCGTGTTGGGCGGCACCCTGCTGATGCTGTTCACATCGGCCAAGCTGACGGGGCTCGTGCTGCTCATCGTGCCGCTGGTGATCGTGCCCATCGTGACGCTGGGGCGCAGGCTCCGGGCGGAATCGCGGACAAGTCAGGACTGGATCGCCGCCTCCGCCGGGAATGCCTCCGAGGCGCTGACCGCCGTGCAGACGGTGCAGGCCTTCGGCCATGAGCCGGAGACGCGCGCCGCCTTCGCCCGCGTGACGGAGAAGGCCTATGCCTCCGCCCAGCGGCGCATTGGCACGCGGGCGGTGATGACGATGATCGTCATCTTCCTTGTCTTTGCCGGCGTGGTAGGGGTTCTCTGGGTCGGGGCGCGCGATGTTCGTGCCGATGCGATGAGCATCGGCGCCCTCGTGCAGTTCGTGATCTACGCCATTCTGGTTGCGGGGGCCGTCGGTTCGCTGTCGGAGACTTGGGGAGAGGTGCAGCGCGCCGCGGGTGCGACCGAGCGCCTGCTGGAACTGCTGGCGACGGAGGACGAGATCACGGATCCCGCCGCGCCCGTTCCCCTGCCGCGCCCCGTCCGGGGAGAGGTCGCCTTCCGCGACGTGTCCTTCCACTATCCCACCCGTTCCCAACGGTCGGCGCTGGAGGATTTCACCCTCACCGTCCGGCCCGGAGAGACGGTGGCCCTCGTCGGTCCGTCCGGGGCGGGCAAGTCGACCGTGCTGCAGCTGCTCCTCCGCTTCCGCGACCCGGATGCAGGCAGCGTGACGCTTGACGGGATCGACCTGCGCGACATGGCGCGGGGCGACTTCCGCGCCGCCCTCTCGCTCGTGCCGCAGGATCCGGTGATCTTCGCGGCGACCGCGCGGGACAATATCCGTTTCGGCAGGCCCGATGCGACGGACGAGGAAGTGGCCGCCGCCGCCCGGGCCGCCGCCGCGCATGACTTCCTCATCGCCCTGCCGGATGGCTATGACACCTGGCTTGGCGAGCGGGGCGTGGTTCTGTCGGGCGGCCAGCGGCAGCGGATCGCCATTGCCCGCGCCATTCTCCGCGACGCACCCGTTCTGCTGCTGGACGAGGCGACCTCCGCCCTCGACGCCGAAAGCGAGCGTGCGGTGCAGCGCGCCGTTGCCCGGCTGTCTGAGGGGCGCACGACCATCGTCGTGGCCCACCGCCTTGCCACCGTCAGAAGCGCCGACCGGATCGTCGTGCTGGACGAGGGGCGGATTGTCGCAGAGGGCACCCATGAGACGCTCGTGGCCGAAGGCGGGCTCTACGCGCGGCTCGCACGTCTCCAGTTCGCCGAAGGACTGCAAGCGGCGGAGTAGGGCTTGCCCTCCGCGCATCCAGCTACAGATTGTCGGGAGAACGGCACCGCCGAACGGTGCCGGAAACCGGAGGAAAACCATGGGTGTATGGGATTTCGTCAAGGATGCTGGCAAGTCGCTTTTCGGCGGCGGCAAGGCGGAGGCGGCAACCACCGCTCCCGATGCCGAAGCGCTGAAAACCGAGGTCAAAAACCTTGGCCTGAACGACAGCGGCCTCCAGATCCAGACGGTAGGCGATACCGTCAAGGTGACGGGCAAGGCCGCGACACCGGAGGAGAAGGAGAAGGTGATCCTCGCCGTCGGCAACGTCGCGGGCGTGTCGAAGGTCGAGACCGATGATGACGATGGGCTGGAGCCGGTGTTCTACACGGTGAAGAAGGGCGACACGCTCTCGGCCATTTCCAAGGCGACACTCGGTAACGCCAACCGCTACAACGAGATTTTTGAGGCGAACCGCCCGATGCTCAGCCATCCCGACAAGATCTATCCTGGACAGGTGCTGCGTATTCCGCAGTAACCTTGCGTTGCCCCGCTCCGACAGAAGGTGCAGCCTGTCGGGGTGGGGTTAACGTGGCGTAGCCGGGCCGCTCCCGCCCTTGCCTTTCCCCCCGTTCCTTTTGCATCCTGCCAGCCGATAGCGGAGGGGCTGTCAGTCAAGGAGGACCGAACGAATGGGTGCCTATGCCACCATAGCCGACCGCAACGCGCTCGAAGCGGAGATGCCCTGGAGCGCGCGTGATGTGCCCGCGACGATCCATCAGCTTCTGGAGCGCACCGCGGCTCGCTACGGGGACAGCCCCGCGATCGGTTTTCAGCTCTCCTCCGGTCCGCAGGATCCCGCCGAAACCCTGACATGGCGGGAATTCCGCGATGAGGTGAACCGCGCGGCGAACCTGTTCCGCAAGCTCGGCGTGGGTGAAAACGACGTGGTGGCGTTTATCCTGCCGAACGCGCTGGAAACGGGGGTAACGCTCGTCGCCGGAATGGTGGCCGGGATCGTCAGCCCGGTGAACCCTTTGCTCGATGCAGAGCACATGGCGGGTCTTCTGCGGGAGACGAAGGCCAAGGTCGTCGTCACGCTCAAGTCCATCCCGAAGTCCGACATCTCCCAGAAGGTCGCCGAAGCCGTGGCGGCCGCGCCCTCCGTTCAGGCGGTGGTGGAGGTGGATCTGCTGCGCTACCTGCCAGCGCCGAAACGCTGGATCGCGCCTTTCCTGCGCCCGAAGGCCGGACGCCGCCATCAGGCGCGCATCGTGGACTTCACCAAGGCGGTCGCACAGGAAAGCGCCACGCTCTCCTTCGCTGATCCGGGGCAGGATCGGGTCGCTGCCTATTTCCACACCGGTGGCACCACCGGCCTGCCGAAAGTGGCCCAGCACCGCTATTCGGGCATGATCTACAACGGCTGGCTGGGCGCCACGCTGCTGTTCAAGAACACCGATGTATTGATGTGTCCGCTGCCGCTGTTTCACGTCTTTGCGGCCTATCCGATCTTCATGTCCACGCTCTCCTCCGGTGCGCAGATCGTCCTGCCGACGCCTGCGGGCTACCGGGGGGAGGGGGTGTTCGACAACCTCTGGAAGCTGATCGAGCGGTGGAAGGGCACGTACCTCGTCATCGTGCCGACGGCGATCTCCGCCCTGATGCAACGGCCCGTGGATGCCAATATCTCCACTCTGCGCGGCTGTTTCTCCGGCTCCGCGCCGCTTCCGCAGGAGCTGTTCAAGCGGTTCGAGGCCGCGACGGGCGTGCAGATCGTGGAGGGATACGGCCTGACGGAATGCACCTGTCTCGTCTCCGTCAATCCGCCGGACGGCGTGAAGAAGATCGGCTCCGTGGGCCTGCCGTTTCCCTATACCGAAGTCCGCATCCTGCACGCTGACGATCACGGCAATATCACGCGCGAATGTGCGACCGAGGAAGTGGGGGAGATCTGTGTCTCCAATCCCGGCGTCTTTGAAGGATCGACCTATACGGAGCCGGGGCGGAACCTTGGTCTTTACGCGGATCGCCGCTACCTGCGGACGGGGGATCTCGGGCGTCTGGACCGGGATGGCTACCTGTGGATCACGGGCCGCAAGAAGGATCTCATCATCCGGGGCGGTCACAACATCGATCCCGCGGAGATAGAGGAGGCTCTTGCCGGCCATCCTGCCGTGGCCTTTGTCGGTGCGATCGGTCAGCCGGATGCCTTCGCGGGCGAGCTCCCCGCCGCCTATGTGGAACTGATCCAGGGGGCGGATGTCACGCAGGCGGAACTGCTGGATTATGCGCGTGCGCATATCCACGAACGCGCCGCCGTGCCCAAGTTCATAGGCATTCTGGACGAACTGCCGAAAACGGCGGTGGGCAAGGTGTTCAAGCCCGATCTCCGCCGCCTTGCCATCACGCGGGTGCTGGACGCGGCCCTTGCCGAGGCCGGGATGTCCGCGCGGGTTGCCGAGGTGGTGGAGGATCGCCGCCGTGGGCTTGTCGCCCGCCTGCACCGGACTGGCGAGGTGCAGGAACCTGCGGTGGCCGAGGTGTTGAGTACCTTCACCGTTCCATGGGAATGGGAGGATCGCCGCCCCCTCCCGGTGCCCACCCCGGTCGCCTGAGGGCGGGCTGATGGAGGGGCCGGGTCGTTCGGAGGGCCGCCGGGCGGCGGGCAGGTGCCCGCCGCGCGAGGGGGGGGTCAGAATTCCCGCTTCAGCACCATCTTGTCCAGCGACAGGTAGCCGCCGCCGAACGCCGCGAAGAGGGCGGTGAGGCAGGCCCAGAAGGTTGAGGTGAACTCCGCCTTCTGCTGGACGCCGGACAGGAAAGAGACGCCCCCGTCAGGAGCGAGCTGCGCCCGCGCCGCGTCGGTGAAATACTGCGCCCCCTCCCCGGTCATGAAGGCCACGCCTTCGGGAGTAAGGAAGCTGGTCCCGTAGGGATTGTTCAGGTGGAAGGACAGGGTGACGAGCAGCAGGATCGTCGCCGCGAGGGCAGCGGGCCGGGTGAACAGCCCGATCACGATGAGAATGCCCCCCAGAAATTCCGTCAGCGAGACGACGAGCGACCAGAACCATCCCGGGCCGAATGGCACGAGCCCGCCCATCATTCCCGCCATGGCAAACGGCGCCTGTATCTTCGGCCAGCCCGACATGACGAGCATGGCGCCGGTGATGATGCGGATCAGCACCCAGACGCCCGGTTGGGCGATGTAATCATAGACCGGCCCCAGGAAGGGCAGCACCAGCCGGTCGCGCGGGTTATCAAGAGGCGTAGGCATGTGTCATGGCCTTTCCCATTGTTGCGGGCAGGTCATCCGGCGGACCCATGGCCGCCCCTGCTCCTGCCGCTATGGTGCAACAGTCTGTTCTTGCGTCAACCTGCCACCTTGCGATTGCGGCACGGGCGTCGCCCGCAGGACACGGGCGACAACCGGCAAGGCCCCTCTCTGCCGGGCGCGCCGCCGCACGTCAGAGCGGGGCGGGCGCAGTCCTCTGCCTGGCCATGGCATCCTGATCGCCCGACCGGCATCCTCGCTGTGGCTCCTCATCCTGCGCATCTCGACCACTCATGGAGGGGTGGCGGCCTGTCGCACGACGCGGGCCCATTACGGCGCGGCAGGGACAGTTTGGAGCGTCCGCGCGGAGGGAGCGACTAACAGGCTGCTGAAAAGCCTTTGGGTCTGCGGGAGCGGGGATCGTTCGCGATTTGGCGAAGTCCACCCGGAAATCTGCACAATTCGGATCATTTCGGGCTGTTTCCCGATGTGCACAGCGAGGACACGAGGGTTCGGAGTTTTTTCAGCAGCCTGCTGACCGCGAATGGATGGCCTTTTCCGTTTCCGGTCGGGCGCGGCATTCCCGCCGGACGCGCAAAGCGCGGGCGACGTTCCCCCGCCCTCTTCGCCATGAGTGTTCGCGGGTGTCCCCGTTATCGCGAAAAGCGTCGGTCTCCCGCCAGTCCGCAATCGGGCGGTGGTGCTTGAGCGGCCACTGCGTGCCACAGCCTCCCCCGCAGATGAAGCGCCACAGCGGGTCCGGCTCGCTTCCACCCTCCCTCAATGCGACCGGCGAGACGGATGCGGTGCAACGCGCGGTGCCTTAGCGGAATGTCAGCATCCATAGGGCAGGGTGACGGCATCCGAAAAGTCAGCTTTCAGGAGAAGCCATGACCCAGAACCTTTTTGCCAGCCAGGCCCCCGGCCTCACCGCGCCTCTGCTGCATATTTTCGACATCCTGCCGGGGGAGCCGCTGGCCTACGTCACCCGCGCGATCCTTCTGGCGGAGGAGGGAACCGTCACGCTCACCACCCTTGGCGGAGAGACGGTGACGACGCTGCCGCTCGCGCCCGGCGTCTGGCATCCGGTGATGGCGACAGCGGTAGGCGCCGCCAGCGTGCGGATACAGGGCGGATGCTGAGCCTGCGCTACTGGGCGGGGGGGAGTGCCGCGATTGCGCTGTTGCTCGCGGGCATGTGGGCGGGGGACCGGCTGGCGACGGCGGCGGCTCTCCGGGCGCGTGCGGCAGCGGCGGAACAGGCGGCCTTGCGGTCCGCCGCCCTGCGCCATGCGGAGATGGAACGACTGCGGGCGGAAGCGGGGCTGGACCTGGCCTTGGGGAAGGTGGTGGATGATGCGCGCGATATGGATGACGGTGCTGTCGTGTTCGACGCTGGCCGCATGCGGCAGCTCTTTCCCGCGCAATGAGCCGGTACCGCCCTCGCTCCTGCAGCCCTGTCCCGAACTCACTGCGCCCGGCGGCGACATGACGGCCGCCGCCGTGTGGCAGGCATGGAACCGCGACCGATGGGCCGGGGCGGTCTGCCGCTCCCGGCACGCAGGCCTCGTCGCCGTGCTGGAGGGCTAGCAAGGTGCGGAAAAGTTCTCAGGCCATGCGCTGGGGAATCGGCCCGGGAATGTCCCGAAGTATGTGGATTTCCGGCTGGGCTTCGTGAGATTGCGAACGATTTCCGCCCCACTGCGGACCAAAAGTCGGGCACCTTCCCGGGCTTGCAGTGAAAGCCAGAAAATCGGTCCGGTCACGCGCCAAACCCCCGGTTTCCGGGGCGTTCCTCAACACTGGGGGAAGATCTCTGCCCGAGAGCAACCACGGAATGCTTTTCAGCAGCCATTCAGAGACGGCGCATCCAGAACTGGAGCGGCTTCTCGGTCTCCGCTGTTTCTCCGATGTCCTTCCAGCGGAAGCGGGCGATGACACCGGGCAACGGCTCATAGCCTCGTGAACGCCAGAAGCCATCGAGCGGGCGGTAATCCGTGGGTCGCATGGGGTGATCTGCCGGGCGGATCACGGAGCAGAAGGCGCTCCAGACGAAGCCGTGTTCGCGGGCATGGGCCTCCCGCTCATCGAAGAAGCGGTGGCCGATGCCATGCCCGCGCCAGTCCGGCAGCAGAACCGATTCCGCACAGTAGAAGATCTGGTCGTGGGGCTCCGGCCGCCCGGCAAAGGCGGCGGCGAAATCGTCGGCGTGATCGGTCATCGGCGTGCCGGTGGCCGCGCCGACGATCCGCGCGCCGTCGAGCGCGCCCACCACCACCGCGCGCGGGCTGTTGCGATAGGCTTCCAGATAGCGCCGCTCGTAGGCAAGATCGCCGTCGTAAAGATAAGGCCAGTCCCGGAACACCGCGATGCGCAGCCGCGCCACATCGTCAAGCGCGCCCTCCAGCGCGCTGCCGGTGAGGCGCTCCACCCTCATGCCGAGACCTGACGGATCCAGTCTGCGAGATTGTAGAAGGTGGTCACCCGGGTGATCTTGCCGTCCTGCAGCGAAAAGAACGCGCCCGCGGGCAGGACATAGGTCTGGCCATGCGCGGGGGGCAGGTCGCCGTCGGTCTTGAGGTAAGTGCCGTTCACCACGAATTCCGCCGCACCCCGCGTGCCATCGGGAGTGGCGAACAGGACGATGTCGGTCAGGTTCTCCTTGTAGCATTCGGCCATGTGCGCGCCGAATTCCGCGAAGAGTTCCTTGCCGGGGCGGGCAGAGCCTTCGTTCACGTTATGCACGAACGCGTCGGACAGCTCGGCGAGCATCCCGTCGAGCGAACCGTTGTTGAAGGCTTCGTAATAGCGGCGCAGCGTGGCGATGGCGTCTGTCATGATTTCCCTTTCACTCAATCGTCGGGCCGAATCGCTCGATCATCCGTTCGCGGATCTGGTCGCGGGTCTGGCGATAGGCATCGAGCTTGGTTTCTCGCGATTCGCCAAGGCCGGTCGGGTCCATGATCGGCCAGTATTCGATGTCGAGATGGTAATAGCGCGTCAGTTCCAGCGCCGTTCTCTGGCTGGCGGGGGAAAGCGCCACGATCATGTCGAAGGTGGACATGTCATCGCCCCAGTCATGCATCTGCTGGAAGTTGCGCACCCGGTGGCGGGCAAGGTCGATGCCGATCTCGGCGCAGACGGCGATGGCGAAACCGTCGATGTCGAGATCGCTGCGCACCCCGGCCGACTGGACATAGTGCCGCCGGCCGTAGAACTTTTTCATCATGGCCTCGGCCATGGGGGAACGGATCGAATTGTGGTCGCAGCAGAAGAGCACGGAGGTCAATGTCGCGCCCGTCACGCTCTCAGCTCCCCCGAAGCACGCAGACCAGCGTGAACAGCCGCCGCGCCGTGTCTATATCGACGACCGCCTTGCTCTCCAGCCTCTCCTGAAGGAGCCGCGCCCCCTCGTTGTGAATGCCGCGGCGGGCCATGTCGATGGCCTCGATCTGGGCGGGGCCGAGGCGGCGGACCGCGTCGTAATAGCTTTCGCAGATCTGGAAGTAGTCCTTCACGACCTGCCGGAAAGGGCCGAAGGACAGGTGAAACTCCGCCAGACGGGCCGCTGCCTCATCCGAGACGTCGAAGACCAGCCGCCCGTCCCGCACGCAGAGCAGGAGCCGGTAAGGCCCGGGCGGTGCGTCGCGGCCATCCCGGGCGGGCAGGGTGAAGCTGTTGTCTTCCAGCAGGTCGAAGATGGCGACGCGCCGTTCCTGCTCCATCTCCGCCGAAGGCGTGGGCAGCCCGGTATCGTCGATCTCGATATGGGAGAGGCGCATCATCTCAGCCTCCATTCAGCCGGTCGAGCCGGGCACGGACGGAGAGGCCATGCGCCTCCAGGCTTTCGGAGCGCGCCAGCCGTTCGGCAGCCGGGCCGATGCGCCCCAGCGCCTCCGGCGTCATCCGGGCAAGGGTGGTGCGCTTCATGAAATCCAGCACCGAGAGGCCGGAGGAGAAGCGCGCCGAACGGGCCGTGGGAAGCACATGGTTCGGCCCGCCCACATAGTCGCCAATGGCCTCCGGCGTCCATGCGCCAAGGAAGATCGCCCCTGCATTGGAGATGTCGGCGGCCAGCGCCTCCGGCTCCGCCACGCAAAGCTCCAGATGTTCCGGGGCGATGCGGTCGGCCAGCCGCGCGGCGGTGGCGAGGTCCGGCACGGTGATGACCGCGCCGTAGTCCCGCCAGCTTGCGCCCGCGATGTCACGCCGCTCCAGCACGGGGATCAGCCGTTCCACCGAAGCGGTCACGGCGCGTGCCAGCGCGGGATCGGGGGTGATGAGGATGGATTGCGCGCTTGCGTCATGCTCCGCCTGGCTGAGCAGGTCGAGCGCGATCCAGTCGGGATCGGCGTCGCCTTCGGCAATCACCAGTATCTCCGAAGGGCCGGCGATCATGTCGATCCCGACCTTGCCGAAGACACGCCGCTTGGCCGCGGCGACATAGGCATTGCCGGGGCCGGTGATCTTGTCCACCGGGCGGATGGTTTCGGTGCCGTAGGCCAGCGCGGCGATGGCCTGCGCACCGCCGATGCGATAGACCGTCTCCACCCCTGCGAGCCGCGCGGCCAGCAGGACGAGCGGGTTCACCTTGCCGCCGGGCGTGGGCGCGCAGATCACCAGACGCTCCACCCCCGCCACCCGCGCCGGGATGGCGTTCATCAGCACCGAGGACGGGTAGGAGGCCAGCCCCCCCGGCACGTAAAGCCCCGCCGCTCCGACCGCCGTCCAGCGCCAGCCGAGCGTCGCGCCCGCCTCATCGGTCCAGCTTTCGTCGCCGGGGAGCTGCCGCGCGTGGTAGTCGCGGATCCGCTGGGCGGCGAGTTCCAGCGCCGCGCGTTCCTCCGCGTCGATCCCGGCGATGGCCGCGTCCGTTTCCCCGGCCGTGAAAGCCAGCGTTTCCGGGGTCAGGTCCAGCCGGTCGAACTTCCGGGTCAGATCGATCACCGCAGCATCGCCCCGCGCCCGGACATCGGCGATGATATCGGCCACCGCTGCATCCACGTCCGGCGCATCCTCCCGCTTGGTGGCGAGGAAGCTCTGGAAGGCGGTGTCGAACGCGGCGTCGGTGCTGTCGAGGAATACGGGCATCAGGGTCTCCTTCCCGCCTTGGTATCCGTTGCCGCCCCCCGCCTCAAGCTCAACCGAAAGAATGGGGGGCGCGGGGGCAGAATGCGGAAAGAACGAGATGGACGCGGGGGCTTTCCTTGGCTGTCAGCCCCCGTTATCATCGCTCCATGTTCACGATCGAGCACGATTTCGATGCGACCGTGGTGACGCTGGTCGATGAAGGCAGCGCCCCCCTGCAGGAGGACGTGGTCTGCAACGGTTTCGACGACCGCGTGACGGTGGAGCAATACGACCCCCGCAAGGATGAGGTCGTCTCCATCACCTTCTCCATGTCCCAGATCCGCGACCTTGCCGCCGCGCTGAACCTGCCCGAAGGGGTTTATCGCCTCCGTCCCATCCGCTGAGCGGCGGGTGGCGGGCACGGGGTTCTGTTCCGGCCCGCAGGCGTCGCCCCTGTTCGCCGGTAGCTGCTGATCTGGTGGTTCCGTACGCTGACAATGCAGCTCCCGGGTTTCGCCGCGTCGCGTTGTGCGAAGCTGCTTCGGCTGGCGGGGCTGGGCGATTTCTGCGGAGGGCTTGCCCCAGCCGCTGCAAAAGGCTTTCAGATCCCTGGGCGTGGAAATCGTCTGCGATCTGATGAAACAGCCGGAAAACCGCATTTCGCGTCATTCCGGGGCCGATTTCCTGTTGTCCCGGGCATAGGCATAGCACCTCAGAGGAGCGGGCTGAGAGAGTGCCCCCGGCTGTGCCGCGCCTGGAGAAACGGTTCATCCCATCGGCCTTTCGGGCGCGCGGGGGCATCGCCTCCTCCCATGGCGAGACAGCGCGTCACGCCCGTCTCCGGCGCAGAGCACGGAGACATCGCTCGGCGCTCGTGTTCCTTTCCGCTGCCGGATCACCGCTGCCGGACATGCCGATCCTCCGGTGGTGCACCCGATCAGAATCGCGGTCTGCAAGGACAACCGTGCCCGCTCCTGGACGGGACGGTCGGTGCTCCTCTGACGCCCCCTGCCTGCACGCGGAGCATTCGCTCGATCGCCGGAATGGATATGGTCCCGGGCAGCGCCCCCTGCCTGCACGCGGAGAGTTCTTCGCCGAGCGGGATGCCGGAGACGCGGCCTCCGCCCCGGTGCGCGTCGCCCGATGCGGGGCGACCTGACGCGCCTGTCCCGATGAACGCGCCCCGATGTGAGTTCCCCGTGCGCGCCTCTCGATGCCCATGCCCGGGTGTGCGCGGATGTCGGTTGTGCGGGGGGTGAGACTTTCCCGGAACCGGCGTCATTGGCACTGGCCCATCCGCCACAGCTTCGCGAGCGCGGCGGGAGGGGTCTTTTCCTCGGCAGGTCAGGCGGCTAGATAACGCGAAGACGACCCGGAGTAACGATGGCTCGGTTCCCGCTTCTGCTTCTTCTTCTGGCGATGGCAACCGGCGCCTGTGCCCCCGCTGCGCGGGACAGGATACCCGTGCCGGTACCGCCCACGCGCACGGAGACCGCGCCCGATGAGCAGGCGGGTGCGCGGCTGGATGCCCGGACGGCGGCGCACAATTTCATTGTCGTGGTGGACCGGATGGAGCCGGTGGTGGAGGCGGAATGCCGCCGCCAGCAACCCCGGCGCGACTGCGATTTCCTCATCGCCGTGGACGACCGTCCGGGCCAGCCCGCCAACGCCTTCCAGACGCTGGACGCAGAGGGGCGTCCGGTGCTGGCCTTCACGCTGGCGCTCATCGCCGATGCACGCAATCAGGATGAGATCGCCTTCATCATGGGCCATGAGGCCGGGCACCACATCCTCGGCCATCTGCCGCGCGCGCAGCAGCAGGCGGCGGCGGGGGCGATGATCCTCGGCACGCTGGCCACGCTCTCCGGCGCGGATGCGGAAGGCATCAAGCAGGCGGAGGGCATGGGCGCGAGCATGGGCGCGCGCACCTATTCCAAGAACTACGAACTTCAGGCAGACGAGCTGGGCACGGTTCTGGCCTATCGTGCGGGGTTCGATCCCGCGCGCGGCGCGCAGTTCTTCCGCCGTATCCCCGATCCGGGCGACCGGTTCCTCGGCTCCCACCCGCCGAATTCGGAACGGCAGCGGGTGGTGATGACCACGTTGCGGAAGCTCCAGACGGGGCAGCTCCGGTAGCGCCTCGGGCGGTGCAGGGGGGGTGAGATGCGTGTCCTGCTTCGCGCAGGCCGGTCTGCCGGGGCCGGCAGTGGCGTCAGCGCGGAGCGGCGAGGATGACGACCGATCCGGCAAGCACGAGAGCCACGCCCGCCAGATCCCAGCTGTCGGGGCGCTGACCCTCCACCAGCCACAGCCACATCAGGCTCGCCGCGACATAGACCCCGCCATAGGCCGCATAGCTCCGCCCGGCGTGATCCGCGGGCGTCAGCGCCAGAAGCCAGCCGAAGGCAAAGAGCGCGGCAATCCCCGGCGCCAGCCACCACGCGGGCGCACCCATCCGCCACCATGCCCAGATCGCGAAGCAGCCCGCGATTTCCGCGATGGCGGCAGTCAGGTAGAGGATCGGCGCAGGCGCGGCAATCACGACGGATCGCGCCAGCGGTTGACGATCGGATAGCGGCGGTCCAGCCAGAAGGCGCGCTTCGTCAGCCGGGTTCCCGGCGCCGACTGGAAACGCTTGTATTCGGAGAGATAGACCAGACGCTCCACCTTGCGCACCGTTTCCGCGTCGAACCCGGCGGCGACGACTTCGGCGACGGAGCAATCCTCGTCCACCAGCATCTCCAGCATCCGGTCCAGCACCGGGTAGGGGGGCAGGCTGTCCTCGTCCTTCTGGTCGTCGCGGAGTTCGGCCGACGGGGGTTTGTCGATGACGCGGGGCGGAATGACGATGCCCGGAGGCCCCATCATCCATCCCCGGTGATGGGCGTTCCGCCAGCGGCAGGTTTCGAAAACGCGGGTCTTGTAGAGGTCTTTCAGCGGATTGTAGCCGCCCGCCATGTCGCCGTAGATCGTGGCGTAGCCCACGGCCACCTCAGACTTGTTGCCCGTGGTCAGCAGCATCTCGCCGAACTTGTTCGACAGCGCCATGAGCAGCAGGCCGCGCATCCGGGACTGGATGTTCTCCTCCGTCAGATCGGGCTTCAGTCCCTCGAACAGTGGGCCGAGCGCCGTGCCCGCCGCTTCCACCGGGCCGGAGATCGGCACCTCGTCCAGACGGCAGCCGAGCGCATGGGCCACGCCCGCCGCATCCTCCAGCGAATGGGCGGAGGTATATCGCGAGGGCAGCATCACGCAGCGCACGTTCGCCGGGCCGATGGCATCGGCGGCGATGGCCGCGACCAGCGCGCTGTCCACCCCGCCAGACAGGCCCAGCAGCACCCGGCTGAAGCCCGACTTGCCAAGGTAGTCGCGCAGCGTCTCCACCATCACGCGGTAGTCGGCCTCCCAGTCGTCGGGAACGGGCACGACCTCTCCCGGCAGGGCGCGCCAGCCGTCCTCGCGCTGCACCAGATCGACATGGGCGATCGCTTCCTCTCCGAAGGGCATCTGCAGCGCGAGCTCCCCGCCCGGATTGAGCACGAAGGAGGCCCCGTCGAAGAACTGGTCGTCCTGCCCGCCCACCATGTTGAGATAGACGAGCGGCCGGCCGGTTTCGGCCACGCGGGAGGCCATGAGGCCGATGCGCGTCGCCTGCTTGCCCCGGTGATAGGGGGAGCCGTTGGGCACCACCATCACCTCCGCCCCCGCGCGGGAAAGGAGGCGCGCGACATCCTCGTGCCAGGCGTCCTCGCAGACCGGGGTGCCGAGGCGCAGCCCGTCCAGCACATAGCCCTCGCCCACATTGCCTTCGGCATAGAGGCGCATCTCGTCGAACACCTCCTCGTTCGGGCGGTGTTTCTTCAGCACATGCGCCATGCGCCCGCCGGAGAGCACGTGCCACGCGTTGTAGAGCCGTCCATCCTCCCGCCAGGGCGCGCCGATGCCGAGCGCGGGACCGTCGGCGCAGTCCCGGGCGAGCTGCTCCAGCACCCGCATCGCATGGTCGGTGAAGGCGGGTTTCAGCACCAGATCCTGCGGCTGGTAACCGATGAGGAACATCTCCGGCAGCACGACAAGGTCCGCCCCCGCCGCCTTGCCCGCCTCCCAGGCGCGGCGAGCCTTCTCCGCATTGGCCTCGATCGCGCCGACCGTAGGGTTGAGCTGGGCGAGCGTCAGTCGGAATGCGGCGGCGGTCATGCGGTGTCCCCGATCGTTGGTCGTGCGCTGATGTTTCCAGTTAGCCGCTTGCGCGCCGGAGGGAAAGCGGGGAGGCGCTTCACCGGCCATTAGCCAACAGGGCGCGGTGGTCTTGTCGCGCGGTGACGGCTCCGCTACGGTCTGCCCGATCCGCCCCAGCCATCGCCAAGGGCAGAAATTCAGCGGACATCACCGGGAGGAACGGGCTTGGCTCCGAGAGGTATCGCAGCAACCGCAGGTGGCATTCTCATCGCGGCGCTGGTGGCGCTTCCCGCCGGATCGCAGCAGGCGGCGCCCCCGTCCGCCCCGCCGCCCGTGCCACCGCAGGGGGAGCAGGCCGCCCCCGCAGGCACGGGGCCGGTCATCACCAAGCAGTATGACGACGGCTCTCTCTATCAGGGCACGTTTCGCGCCGGTCGGCAGCACGGGCAGGGCAGCTACAAGCTGCCGAACGGCTATGAATATACCGGCGACTGGGTGGATGGAGAGATCCGCGGGCAAGGGCGCGCACGCTATCCGAACGGCTCGATCTACGAGGGGGCCTTTGCCGACGGGCGGCCGGAGGGGCAGGGCCGCATGGTTTTCGCCGACGGCAGCACCTATGAGGGCGCCTGGACGGCGGGCGAGATGACCGGGGAGGGTATCCTGCGCCATGCGGATGGCGCGGTCTATTCGGGACATTTCCTGGCCGGGCGGCCCGATGGCCGGGGGAGCATGCAGTCCGCCGACGGTACGCGCTACGACGGAGCGTGGAAGGAGGGCCGGCGGGAGGGCGACGGCCGTATCGACTACGCCGACGGTTCGATCTTCGAAGGGGCCTTCGTCGCGGACCGGCGGCAGGGGCAGGGCCGTCTGACGCTGCCCGACGGCATGGTCTATGACGGCGCGTGGTCGGAGGGGCGGATCGAGGGGCAGGGGCGGCTGCTGCAACCCTCCGGCGATGTGTATGAGGGCGCTTTCGTCAACGGTCAGCGGGAGGGCGAGGGCCGTGTGCTCTACGGCAATGGCGACCGGTACGAGGGCGGCTTCTCCGCCGACCGGCGCAATGGGCACGGCGCCTTCCGGCAGGCCGACGGATACAGCTACGAGGGCGACTGGAAAGACGGCCGGAGAGAGGGGCAGGGCACCGCCCGCTATCCCGACGGTTCCATCTACGAAGGGGCCTTCGTCGCCGACCGCCCGGAAGGGCAGGGGCGCATCACCTATGCTGACGGCTCCATCTACGAAGGCGACTGGGCAGGCGGGGTCATCGCGGGCACCGGCAAGCTCACGCAGGCCAACGGCCTGGTCTATGAAGGCAGCTTTGCCAGCGGCAAGCCGGAGGGCAGGGGCCGCATGACCTATCCCGGTGGGCAGACCTATGAGGGCGACTGGATCGACGGCCAGCCGGAGGGGCAGGGCGCGGCGCGCTATCCCGACGGCTCGGCCTATGAGGGCACCTTCCACGCGGGCAAGCGGGAGGGCACCGGCACATTCACCCGGCCCGACGGCTTCCGCTATGAAGGGGCCTGGGCGGAGGGCGCGATGTCGGGGGAAGGCGTGGCCACCTATCCCTCCGGCGATGTCTATACCGGCAGCTTCCGCGACGGTCGCCGCAACGGACAGGGCGTGTTCCGCTATGCCTCCGGCCGCGAGGTGAGCGGTATGTGGACGGCAGGGGAGCTGAACCTGCCGGAGGCGGTGGCTCCCCCCGCAGAGAGCTCCGAACAGCCCGCGCAATAGGGCGCGAGAGACAGGTCTTGCGGGCCGCTGTCCCTTTGGCGCGACGGCTTTCCGGCAGCGTTACGCCTCGTCGCGGCGGCGCAGCAGCCGCATCCCCGCCAGCGCCCCCATCCCGCCGAGCGCGAGGGCAAGCCCGGCGGGCAGCGGGACGGGGGCAATGGTCAGGCTGTCGAGATCGACATGCCCGCAAGGCGCGTCGCCGCATTCGATGGGTTGTCCATCGACGCTCTGGCCCCAGGGGCCGATGGCCGCGATGCGGAGCCTGTCGATGCCCCGGAAATCCCCTCCAAAGGCAAAGCTGAACGCCCCGCCCGTCAGCCCCGTGGAAAAGCGGGTGTAGGCAACGGACAGACCGTTTCGGAACCCTTCGACCGCGATATTGTCATAGGGCACCGGGCGCATGTCCCACTCCTCCGGCGTCACGACGTAGCTCGCCTGTGGGTAGCCGAAGACGCTCATGCCCAGCGCGTGGAACTGCCTGCCGACGGCGACATCGACGCCGCCAGTCAGCGACGTGCCCGAATCGTCCAGATGGACCGCGCCCGGCAGCGAATACCAGACGACACCGTCGGAATTCGCATCGGCTGAGACGGTTGCCCCGCCCTCCTGCCAGACGAGCGGGGCGGGACCGCCCTGCCATCCCGGAATATCGTCGAAGGTCAGCGTCGTCGCAGCACAGGGCACGGCGAATGAACCGGCGAGAATGACGAGAGCAGCAATACGCATGGGGGCGCCTCCAAATGGCTTTTCGGGGGCGGATGCTGGAAAGATAGCAGAAAACCGCCGCTCTGGAACGGCGCCAACTGGAGAAAACTGCGCGGATGACGCGAAACTTTCGCTTTTCTTTCCCCGCTGGCCGGGTATAGTCCGCCGCATGAACGCGAACCGGCATATCCTTGTTTTCAGCGGCGCAGCCTGCGCCCTGCCGCCTCGCGGGCTCCTTCTCCTTAGCTGCCTCTGAGCGTGCCGTCAGGCGCGACCGCTCAGAGGTATCCGCGCGCCAGACACCCGACAGGCATCGCAAGACAGCAGGAGACATCCCATGACCGCCACCGCTTCCGCCGATCAGGCCCGCGTTCTGATTTTTGACACCACGCTGCGTGACGGGGAGCAATCCCCCGGCGCGACCATGACCCATGAGGAGAAGCTGGAGATCGCGGCGCTGCTCGACGAGATGGGCGTGGACGTGATCGAGGCGGGCTTCCCCATCGCCTCGGAAGGTGATTTCGCCGCAGTGAGCGAGATCGCGAAGAACGCGCGCAATTCGGTGATCTGCGGCCTCGCCCGCGCCAGTTTCACGGATATCGACCGGGCTTGGGAGGCGGTCAAGCATGCGCCCCGCGCCCGGATCCACACGTTCATCGGCACCTCGCCGCTCCACCGCGACATTACGCGGCTGACGCAGGACGAGATGATCGACAAGATCCACGCCACCGTCACCCGCGCCCGCAACCATTGCGAGGATGTGCAGTGGTCGCCCATGGACGCCACCCGGACGGAGCGGGATTACCTCTGCCGCGTGGTGGAGACCGCGATCAAGGCCGGCGCCACGACGATCAACATTCCCGACACCGTGGGCTACACCGCACCGCGCGAGAGCGCAGAACTCATCCGCATGCTGCTGGAGCGTGTTCCGGGCGCGGACAGGGTGATCTTCGCCACCCATTGTCACAACGATCTGGGCATGGCGACGGCGAACTCTCTCGCTGCGGTGGAAGCCGGCGCGCGGCAGATCGAATGCACGATCAACGGGCTGGGCGAGCGCGCGGGCAACACCGCGCTGGAGGAGGTCGTGATGGCGCTCAAGGTGCGCAACGACATCATGCCCTATCGCACCGGCATCGACACGACGAAGATCATGAACCTGTCCCGCGTCGTCGCGCAGGTTTCCGGCTTCCCGGTGCAGTTCAACAAGGCGGTCGTCGGCAAGAACGCCTTCCTGCACGAATCGGGCATCCATCAGGATGGCGTGCTGAAGAACGTCGAGACGTTCGAGATCATGAAGCCCGAGGATATCGGCCTGACCGCGAACAACATCGCGATGGGCAAGCATTCGGGCCGGGCGGCGCTGCGCACCAAGCTGGCGGATCTGGGCTTCCAGACCTCCGACAACCAGTTGAACGACGTGTTCGTGCGCTTCAAGGCGCTGGCCGACCGCAAGAAGGAGATCTTCGACGAGGATCTGGTCGCGCTGGTGACGGAGACGGCGAACGAGGCCGCGGATGAGGCGATCCAGATCCGCCGCCTGCGCATCGTCTGCGGCACGGAGGGGCAATCGGCGGAGCTGACACTGGCCATCCGGGGCGAGGAGAAGTCGGTGGAGGCGACGGGCGACGGCCCGGTCGATGCGGCCTTCAACGCGGTCAAGGCGCTGTTCCCGCATCAGGCGCGGCTGAAGCTCTATCAGGTGAGCGCGATCACCGCGGGCACCGATGCGCAGGCCACCGTGAGCGTCCGGCTGGAGGAGGACGGCAAGATCGTCACCGGGCAGGCGGCGGATACCGATACGATGCTGGCCTCCGCCAAGGCCTATGTGAACGCGCTGAACAACCTGATCGTGCGTCGCCAGAAGACCAAGCCGGAAGAGGAGGTCCGCGCCGTCTCCTGACGGGCCGGACGAGCGGAAAAGGGGCGGTGCCGATCAACCGGCGCCGCCCCGCTTGCATCCTGCGGTGGAAACGGCAAGGGTCCGCCAACGCCGCGGGCGATCACGACGTGCGGAAACGCGCCGGTTGGCCCGAGCCGCCCCTTTCGCTCAAGTCATGTGGGCTCTATACGAAGGACTGGCCGCCGTGCGGGTAGACTCGCGGCCTTCATCTTCTAGGGTTGCACACGGAAAGTCTCAGGGCATGGGTATTGCGGGTCTGTTTTCGTCCGACATGGCGATTGACCTCGGGACGGCGAACACGCTCGTCTACGTCAAGGGCAGGGGGATCATCCTCAACGAACCATCGGTGGTGGCCTACCACGTCAAGGATGGCAAGAAGCAGGTTCTTGCCGTTGGCGAGGATGCAAAGCTGATGCTCGGCCGCACACCCGGCTCCATCGAGGCCATCCGCCCGATGCGCGAGGGCGTGATCGCCGATTTCGACGTCGCGGAGGAGATGATCAAGCATTTCATCCGCAAGGTTCACCGCAGGACGACCTTCACCAAGCCGAAGGTCATCGTCTGCGTGCCGCATGGCGCGACCCCGGTGGAGAAGCGGGCGATCCGGCAATCGGTGATCTCGGCGGGCGCGCGGCGCGCCGGCCTGATCGCGGAACCGATCGCGGCGGCGATCGGCGCGGGCATGCCGATCACCGACCCCACCGGTTCCATGGTCGTGGATATCGGCGGCGGCACCACCGAGGTGGCCGTGCTGTCGCTGGGCGATATCGTCTATGCGCGCTCCGTCCGGGTGGGCGGCGACCGGATGGACGAGGCGATCATCTCCTATCTCCGGCGCAACCATAACCTGCTGATCGGCGAGGCGACGGCAGAGCGGATCAAGACCTCCATCGGCACGGCCCGGATGCCCGACGACGGGCGCGGCGCCTCCATGCTGGTGCGCGGGCGCGACCTGCTGAACGGTGTGCCGAAGGAGACCGAGATCAATCAGGCGCATGTCGCGGAGGCGCTGGCCGAGCCGGTGCAGCAGATCTGCGACGCGGTGATGATCGCGCTGGAGGCGACCCCGCCCGACCTTGGCGCAGACATCGTGGACCGCGGCGTCATGCTCACCGGCGGCGGCGCGCTGCTTGGCGATCTGGACCTGAGCCTGCGGGAGCAGACGGGGCTTTCCATCTCCATCGCGGACCAGTCACTGAATTGTGTCGCGCTGGGGACGGGCAAGGCTCTGGAGTATGAGAAACAGCTTCGGCATGTGATCGACTACGATAGCTGAGGCCGGGGCCGGAGAGCCCGGCTCAACGACCGCGCCGGGGGACATCGGTGGCAAGAGACCGCAACGGCCATGTCGAATACATGCGCCCGATCAGGAGACTCCTGATCGGCACGGCATTTGTGCTGCTCATGGGGCTGTTCATGGTCTGGCGCATCGACAGCCCGCGGGTGGAGAGCTTCCGCGCCGCGCTGATCGACCGCGTGGTACCGTCGCTCGACTGGGCCCTGGTCCCGGTGACCAAGACCGCGAACATGATCGATGACTTCCGCTCCTACGCGCGTATCTACGAGCAGAACCAGGAACTCCGGCGCGAGCTTCAGCAGATGAAGGCGTGGAAGGAGGCTGCGCTGCAACTGGAGCAGAAGAACGCCAAGCTGCTCGGGCTCAACCAGGTGCGGCTCGACCCGAAGCTCACCCATGTGACGGGCGTGGTGCTGGCCGATTCCGGCTCGCCCTTCCGGCAGTCGGTGCTGCTGAACGTGGGCGCGCGCGACGGGATCATGGACGGCTGGGCGACGATGGACGGGCTGGGGCTTGTCGGGCGGATTTCCGGCGTGGGGCAGACCACATCCCGCGTGATCCTGCTCACCGATTCCAACAGCCGGATCCCGGTGACGATCCAGCCCTCCGGTCAACGCGCGATCCTGTCGGGCGACAACACCGCCTCTCCGCCGCTGGACTTCATCGAGGCCCCCGATCTGGTGCGGCCTGGCGACCGGGTGGTTTCGTCCGGGGATGGCGGGGTATTCCCCTCGGACCTGCTGGTCGGGCAGGTGGCGCAGGGGCCGGACCGGCGGCTCCGCGTGCGGCTTTCGGCGGATTACGAGCGGCTCGACTTCCTGCGCGTGCTGCGCAGCCATCTTGCGGAGCAGCTTTCCGATCCGGGCGGGCTCATCATCGTGCCCGATCAGCCCTTCGGGCCGCCGCCCCCGCCCCCGGATGCCCAAGGAGCACGAAGCGGGGGAACGCAGCCGCCGGAAACGCAGCCGCAGGGGGCGCGGACGGATGGCTGATCCGCTGGCCCTTCAGCGGTGGATCTACAGGGCGATCTTCGTGGGCTTCGCGGCGCTGTTCTATGTCATCCGCATCCTGCCGCTGAGCACGCTGCCGCCGACACTCCCCGGGCCCGACCTGATGATCGCGCTGGCCTTCGCCTGGATCCTGCGCCGGCCGGACTTCGTGCCCGCGCCGCTCATCATCGCGGTGTTCCTGCTGGAGGACCTGCTCTATCACCGCCCGCCGGGGCTGTGGGCGGCGATCGTTCTGCTGGGCACGGAATTCATCCGGGGGCGGGTTGCGCTTTTGCGGGGGCTGCCGTTTCCTGTGGAATGGGCGATGGTCGCGGCGGTGCTCGTGGCGATGACGCTGCTGGAGCGGCTGGTGCTCGCCGCCGCGCTGGTGCCGCAGGCCACGCTCACCGCCGAGATGCTGCGCGTGCTGACAACGATGATCGCCTATCCCGTGGTCGTGCTCGCGACGCGGTTCGTCTTTGCCCTGCATGACCCCGAGCAGGACAGGTTGGGGAGACGCGCATGAAGCGCAATGACAAGGATGTGGAGGAAAGCAACCGCCGGATCACCCGCAGGGCGCTGGTCCTTGGCGGCTTGCAGGTCAGCGTTCTCGCGCTGCTTGCGGGGCGGATGCGCTATCTTCAGATCGACCATGCCGACCAGTACCGGATGCTGGCGGAGGAGAACCGCGTCTCCATCCGGCTGATCCCGCCGACGCGGGGCCTCATCGCCGACCGCACCGGCACGATCATCGCGGGCAATGAGCAGAACTACCGTGTCGTCATCGTGCGGGAGGATGCGGGCGACGTGGGCGAGGTGCTGAACCGCCTGTCGCGCGTGATCCCCATGTCGGAGGACGAGATAGAGCGCACGCTGCGCGAGATCCGCCGCCGGTCGGCCTTCGTGCCGATCACCGTCGCGGACCGGCTGTCGTGGAAGGAATTCTCCGAGGTCGCCGTGAACGGCCCGGCGCTTCCGGGCGTCACGCCGGAGGTGGGCCTGTCGCGCTTCTACCCGCTCCGGGGCGACTTCGCCCATGTAGCAGGTTACGTCGGCCCTGTGAGCGAGAACGATCTGGCCAATCTGGAAAGCCGCGATCCGGTCCTGCAGATACCGAAGTTCCAGATCGGCAAGAACGGCGTCGAGCAGCGCATGGAGGATGTGCTGCGCGGCACCGCCGGCTCCAAGCGGATCGAGGTGAACGCCGTCGGTCGCGTCATGCGGGAACTGAGCCGGCAGGAGGGAGACGCGGGCGGCAACGTGCAGCTCACCGTGGATCACCGGCTGCAACGCTACACGCTCGACCGGCTGGGAGAGGAAAGCGCCGCCGCCGTGGTGATGGACGTGCACAACGGCGATCTGCTGGCGCTGGTCTCTGCGCCGTCCTTCGACCCGAACCTGTTCGTGCGCGGGATCTCCGTGGCCGACTACCGCGCCTTGATGTCCAACGACCACCGCCCGCTGGCCAACAAGACGGTGCAGGGCACCTATCCTCCCGGTTCCACCTTCAAGATGGTGACCGCGCTTGCCGCGATGAAGGCGGGAATGCTCGACCCGTCCGACAGCGTCTATTGCCCGGGGTATCTGGCCTATGGCGGGCGCCGGTTCCACTGCTGGCGGCACGGGGGGCACGGGCGTTTGTCGCTGGTGGAGGCGCTGGCGCAATCCTGCGACGTGTTCTTCTACGAGATCGCCCAGCGCGTCGGGATCGACAAGATCAGCGAGATGTCGCGGCTTCTGGGGCTTGGCGTGCGCCACGACCTTCCGCTTTCCGCGGTGGCGGAAGGGCTGGCGCCGACGCAGGCGTGGAAGCGGCAGGCACGCGGCGAAAGCTGGCTTGTGGGGGACACGATCAACGCCTCCATCGGGCAGGGGTTCAATCTCAGCTCCCCCCTCCAGCTCTGCGTGATGACGGCACGGATTGCCACGGGGCGGAACGTGCTGCCGCGGCTCATCAAGTCCATCGACGGAATTGAGCAGCCGGTGCCGGGGGGGGAGGAGCTGGGCCTTTCTCCGGCACATCTCGCACAGGTGCGGCGGGGGATGGATCAGGTGATGAACGGCCGCACCGGCACGGCGCGGGGTGCCCGCATCGCCGATGAGGCCATGCTGATGGCGGGCAAGACCGGCACGGCGCAGGTTCGCAACATCTCGGCGGCGGAGCGGGCCTCGGGCGTGCTGGGCAACCACCAGCTTCCGTGGAACCGGCGCGATCATGCGCTTTTCGTGGCCTATGCCCCGGTCCATGCCCCGCGCATCGCGGTGAGCGTCGTCGTCGAGCATGGCGGAGGCGGCTCTGCCGTGGCCGCCCCCATCGCGCGGGACATGATCAAATTCGCATTGGGTGGCGGTCTTGGCCCGACTGCCGTCGCCCCTCCCGCGGAAGGGGCGGATCCCGCGCCCACCCCTGTCGCGCCACCCCCCCGGACGACCCGCGCATGACCTATCTCGCGTCAAACCTGAAGCAGGTGCCGACGGGCCTGCGCAAGTTCCTCCATATCAACTGGCCGCTCGTGGTGCTGATCAGCGCGATCTGCTCCATGGGCTTCCTGATGCTCTACTCCGTCGCGGGAGGGTCGCTGCACCCCTGGGCGGAGCCGCAGATGATGCGCTTCGGCCTTGGCATCGTCATCATGTTCCTTGTGGGTTTCGTGCCGATCTGGCTGTGGAGGAACCTGTCGGGCGCGGTCTATATGGCCGCCTTCCTGATGCTGGTCTATGTGGAGCTGTTCGGCCACACCGGGATGGGTGCGACCCGCTGGATCAACCTCGGCTTCATGATGGTACAGCCGTCGGAGATCATGAAGATCGCGATGATCATGCTGCTCGCCGCCTATTACGACTGGCTGGACGTGCGGAAGGTGTCGCGCCCGCTCTGGGTGCTGATCCCGCTGCTCATCATCGTGCTGCCGACGGTTCTGGTGCTGAAACAGCCCGACCTCGGAACTTCCACCATGCTGATTGCCGGGGGCGGTCTGCTGATGTTCGCGGCAGGGGTGAGCTGGATTTACTTTGCCGTGGTCATCGGCCTTGTGGTGGGCGCGGTGGCGCTGGTGCTCAACAGCCGCGGCACGCCCTGGCAGTTGCTGCATGACTACCAGTTCCGCCGCATCGACACGTTTCTCGACCCGTCGAACGACCCTCTGGGGGCGGGCTATCACATCACGCAGGCGAAGATCGCGCTCGGCTCCGGCGGCTGGGCCGGGCGGGGGTTCATGGAGGGCACGCAGAGCCGCCTGAACTTCCTGCCCGAGAAGCACACCGACTTCATCTTCACATCGCTGGCGGAGGAGCTGGGCTTTGTCGGGGGCATGTCGCTGCTCACGCTCTATGCGCTGCTGCTGTTCTTCACCATGTCGTCGGGCGTCACCAACAAGGACCGTTACGGCTCGCTGCTGACCATCGGGATCGCGGGGACGCTGTTCATCTACATCACCGTCAACATGTCGATGGTCATGGGCCTTGCGCCCGCGAAGGGGGCGCCGCTGCCCTTCGTGTCCTATGGCGGGACGGTGATGCTGGTTCTGCTCTGGGCCTATGGCCTGGTGCAGAGCGCGCATATCCACAAGCCGAGGTAACCCATGCCCCTGATCCTGTTTGCCGGCAGCCCTGACGAATGGGCCGCCTACCAACAGACGCTGCCCGCCGCGCTGAAAGAGGCGGGCGTCGAGGCGGAACTCACCGCCGAGATTCCCGCCGATCCGGGGCGCGTGGATTACATCGTGACCTCGCCCGCCGGGCGGATTTCGGATTACGCGCCATTCGTGAACTGCCGTCTTGTTCAGAACCTCTGGGCGGGGGTGGAGCGGATCACGGGCAACGCCACGCTCACGCAGCCGCTCGCACGGATGGTGGATCCCGCGCTGACGCAGGGGATGATCGAGTACGTGACGGGCCATGTGCTCCGCCTGCATCTCAGGATGGACGACTGCCTGCAGGACGGGCGGTGGCGGCGGATCGTGCCGCCGCTCGCTGCGGAGCGGAAGGTGGCGATCCTCGGGATGGGGGAGCTGGGGCAGGCGGTCGCCGGGGCGCTGGGCGCGCTTGGCTTCCGGCCGCTGGGTTGGAGCAGGCGCCCCCATGAGATGCCGGGGGTGGAGACGCATTCCGGGGCGGAGGGGCTGGCCCATGTGCTCTCGCAGGCGGAGATCCTCGTCACGCTGCTGCCGCTCACGCCGGAGACGGACGGTCTTCTGAATGCCACGCGTCTTGCGTTGCTGCCGAAGGGGGCCAGCATCATCAATCCCGGGCGTGGCCGCCTCATCATGGACGAGGCGCTTCTCGACGCCTTGGATTCAGGTCACCTTGGCCGGGCAGTGCTGGATGTCTTCCGGGAGGAGCCGCTGCCACCGGCGCATCCGTTCTGGGCGCACCCGAAAGTCCTTGTCACCCCGCATATAGCGGCTGCGACACGCCCTGCGACCGCGGCCCGCGTGGCGGCGGAGAATATCCGGCGGGGAGAGGCGGGGGACCCTCTCCTTCACCTCGTGGACAGGCGCGCCGGTTACTGACCGTGCTCAGTTCTTACCGCGGAACCGGTCGGTGAAGCGCTGCCAGCCGCGGCTCACGCTGTCCCGTGCCTCATCCAGATTGGCGTCTGCCCGGTCGATCGCATCATCGAAGCGGCTCATCGCCGGTTCGATGGTCCTTTGCCGAAACCGCCGCCAGAGAACCACGATCCAGACCACCAGAAGGAACAGGATCGTCAGGATGATGATCGACGCCCATGGGATGACCCGTGCATCCGGCCCGGAGACCTGCCGGATCGCCATGGCGTTGGGGAAGATCGAGAAGAACTCGTTCCGCCAGCCATAACGGGTGACCGACACCCACTTCGGATCGTTGGCACTGGGGATCAGGTCCTGCGCGCGGGCCTGAAGGTTGGCGCTGTCCATCTTGAAATAGGGCGGCCAGCCCCAGCCGGTATCCTCGTTGCGATAGACTATGGCACGCCCGTTCGGCTTGATGGCCTGAATGAAGCGCACGTCCCGTGTGCCCTGGGCCGTTTCCCCCGCGGGGGGGCTGGCCCAGAAGAACGAATTGTCGCCGAAATCCACGCGCCGGTTCTCCGTACCCACGATTCGCACGGTGTCATGGCGGGGGAGCGTGTAGTGCAGGAAGGAGCCGATGAGCCCCACAATGACGATGATGAGCGTCCACTTGATGTAGCGCAAGGCGGTCCCTCCGGCTCAGTTCACATTCACCAAGTAGATCAGAAAAGCGATAACCGCGAGTGGCAGCGCGTAAATTGCGAGCAATCGCCGCGCCCGGGCGGAACTGTCGTAAAGCCGCATCCCGCGCCGCACGAATTCCCGCCGCGCCGGTTTGGGCGCCGACAGGATCTGCCAGCGTTCTTCCAGCCGCTGCCGATGAAGCGAACGGAGATAGAAAACCACCGAAAAATAAAGCGCCGTGCCGATCAGAAAGGACCACACGGCGACGCGGAGCAGGATCAGAAGCGTTGCCATGACGGGCACGATATCACGCATCCGACAACCGCCAATGCCCCGATTGCGCGGCGGTTTTTCCCGGACTACCGTGGCGGGATGACCAGCCATGACACACCCAGCCCCCCGCTCTCCGATCGTCTGCTTTCCGCCGTCGCGGCGCGGGAAGGGGAGCTGATCGCACTTACGCAAGAACTGATCCGTATCCCCACGCTCAACCCGCCGGGTCGGAATTACCGCGACATCTGTACGTTTCTGGCCGACCGGCTGGCCGTGCGCGGCTTCAGGGTGGAGCTTCTGCGGGCGGAGGGGACGCCGGGGGACAGCGATGCCTTCCCGCGCTGGAACATGGTGGCCCGGCGCGAGGGCGCACGCAAAGGCGATTGCGTGCATTTCAACTCCCATCATGACGTGGTGGAGGTCGGCCACGGCTGGACGCGCGATCCTTTCGGGGGCGAGCTGGACGGGCGGCGCATCTATGGCCGCGGGGCCTGCGACATGAAGGGGGGGCTGGCGGCCTCCGTCATCGCGGCCGAGGCTTTTGTCGATACCTGTCCCGACTTTGCCGGAGCGGTGGAAATCTCTGCCACGGCGGATGAGGAGACCGGGGGTTACGGCGGCGTCGCCTGGCTGGCGGAGCGCGGCTATTTCAGCCCGGAGCGGGTGCAGCATGTCATCATCCCCGAGCCGTTGAACAAGGACCGGATCTGCCTTGGCCACCGGGGGGTCTGGTGGGCGGAGATCGAGACCAAGGGCCGGATTGCCCACGGCTCCATGCCGTTTCTGGGTGACAGCGCGATCCGGCACATGTCGGCGGTACTGGCGGAGATAGAGGCGCATCTCTACCCGCTCCTCGCCTCCAAGCGGACGGAGATGCCCGTGGTGCCGGAGGGCGCGCGGCAATCGACGATGAACATAAACTCTATCCATGGGGGTGAGGCGGAGCAGCCTCCGGGCTTCACCGGCCTGCCCGCGCCCTGTGTCGCGGATCGCTGCCGCATCATCATCGACCGTCGCTTTCTCATCGAAGAAGGTCTGGGCGAGGTGAAGGGGGAGGTCAGGGGCCTGCTCGACCGGCTGAAGGCCACGCGGCCCAACTTCGACTATGAGATCCGCGACCTGTTCGAAGTGCTGCCGTCGATGACGGACGAGGGCGCGCCGGTCGTGCGCAGCGTCGCCGCGGCGGTGGCGACCGTTCTGGGCACGCATCCCGAATTCGTCTGCTCTCCCGGCACATACGATCAGAAGCACATCGACCGAATCGGCCGGCTGAAGAACTGCATCGCCTATGGGCCGGGGATACTGGATCTGGCCCACCAGCCCGACGAATGGGTCGGGGTGGACGACATGCTGGACTCCGCACGGGTCATGGCGCTTACGCTGGGCGATCTGCTCCGCTGATCTCGCCGGATCGTGAGCGGCGCCCTCTGGCCGAGGGCGCTGTGGAACGGTAGGCGGTTATCCGCTTGATCGGCTGCGGTAACCCGTGTCTGATGCGCGCGAGAACGAGGTGAGGGAACGCGGCCATGATGAAACGCCTGAAACTCGCCGTCGCGGCGCTTGTCCTGTCTGCGGGAACGGCTCTGGCGGCGCAGGATACGCTGACCCTTGGCATGGCGCTGGAGCCGCCCAACCTGGATCCGACCGCCGGTGCGGCCGCCGCCATCGACGAGGTGACCTACGCCAACATCTTCGAAGGGCTGACCCGTTTCGCGCCGGATGGTTCCATCGTGCCGTCGCTGGCGGAAAAATGGGAAGTCTCCGACGACGGGAAGGTGTACACCTTTACACTCAACCACAACGTGAAGTTTCATGACGGGACGGATTTCAACGCCGCGGATGTGGTGTTCAGCCTCGACAGAGCGAGGGGGCCGGATTCGACCAACGCGCAGAAGCAGCTGTTCACGAATATCGACAAGGTGGAGGCGCCGGAGCCGTTTCTTGTCCGTATCACGCTGAAGTCCCCGGACGGCAACTTCCCCTTCAACCTCGCCTGGGGCGATGCCGTCATGGTGGGGGAGGAAACCGCGGCCACCAACGCCACGCATCCCGTGGGCACCGGTCCGTTCAAATTCGTCGAATGGGCGAAGGGCGACCATGTGACCATCGAACGCAACGTGGACTACTGGGGAACGCCCGCCAAGCTGTCATCCGCGACGTTCAAGTTCATCGCCGATCCGACCGCGGCCTTTGCCGCCGTGATGTCCGGCGATGTCGATGCCTTCCCGAACTTCCCCGCGCCCGAGACGCTGGTGCAGTTCGAAAGCGACCCCCGTTTCAAGGTGCTGGTTGGCACGACGGAGGGGGAGGTCATCCTTGGCCTCAACAATCGCAAGGCGCCGCTGGACGATATCCGCGTGCGGGAGGCGATTGCCCATGCCATCAACCGCCAGGAGCTGATCGACGGCGCGATGTTCGGCTACGGTGTTCCGATCGGCACGCATTTCGCCCCGCACAATCCCGACTATGTCGATCTCACCGGGCTTTCGGCCTATGACCCGGAGAAATCCCGGGCCCTGCTGAAGGAGGCCGGGGTGGAGGGGCTGCACCTCAGGCTCGCGCTGCCGCCGCCCGCCTATGCCCGCCGCTCGGGAGAGATCATCGCCGCCGAACTCCGCGCGGTGGGGATCGAGACGGAGATCACCAACGTCGAATGGGCGCAATGGCTGGAACAGGTGTTCAAGGGCAAGGATTTCGACATGACCATCGTCGCCCATGTCGAGCCGATGGACATCAACATCTATGCCCGCCCCGACTACTACTTCGGTTATGCCAAGCCGGAATTCGTGACGCTGATGGATACGCTCGCCGCAACCACCGGGCGGGAGGCGCGCTCTGCCCTTCTTAAAAAGGCAGAGACGATGATCGCGGAGGATTTCGTCAACGGCTTCCTGTTCCAGCTTCCCAAGGCAGGTGTCGCGAATGCGAAGATCCACGGCCTTTGGGAAAACTCGCCCACCCCCGCTAATGACCTGACGGCGGTCTATTGGGAGGAGTGATCCCGTGACGCGCCTTGTCATCCGGCGCGCTGAGATCGACGATGAGCCGTGGATCCGGGTTTGTGCGGAGCGGGCCTATGCGCGCTATGTGCCGTCGATCGGGCGAAAACCCGCGCCGATGACCGCCGATTTCGGCAGTCAGATCGCGGCAGGACAGGTGCATGTGGGGCTCGGGGAGCGCGGGCCGCTGGGCTTCATCGTCTTCTACCCGCAGTGGGACCACATGCTGCTGGAGAATGTGGCGGTCTCGCCGGAAGCTGCGGGGCAGGGAGTGGGCAGGGCGCTCATCGCCTTTTGCGAGGCGCAGGCGGCGGGGATGGCGGGGGTGCGCCTTTATACAAACGCGAAGATGGCCGAGAATCTGGCGATCTATCCCCGGCTCGGCTATGTCGAAACCGGGCGGCGGCAGGAGGATGGCTTCGACCGCGTGTATTTCGAGAAGCCCTTCCCGGCCTGATCCGCGGTGGCCAACCACTGGCCGAGCGGGTAGGGGTAGGTCCGGCCCGCTGATGGCTGCCCGTTTTTGCAGGTAGCCCCGTCTTTACAGGTAGTCCATGTCCGAAACCCCTTCCGCTCCGGTCACGCCGACCCATGTCGCCTGCATGAAATGGGGCACTGCCTATGGGCCGGAGTATGTGAACCGCCTGTATGCGGGCGTCCGCCGCAATGTCACGGGACCGCTCAGGTTCTTCTGCATGACGGATGATGCCATCGGGTTGGATGCGGCGATCGAGGTCCTGCCACTGGCGGAGGAGCCGTTTTTTCCCGCCATGTTCGCGGAGATGCGCAAGCACGGCTATCATGGCGCGCTCCGCAAGCTGTCGCTGTTTCGGGAAGGGGCTGTGCCGGGGTTGAGCGGGCCTTTGCTCATCCTGGACATCGACGTGGTGGTGACGGGGTCGCTCGACGATCTGATGACATGGGAGCCGGGCAAGGTCTGCATGCGGCGGGAATGGACCACGACCGGCTCGCGCGCCTCACGCGGGCATGGCTCGGTGCTCCGCATGGATCCGGCGATCCACCCCGCGCTTTACGAGGCCATGGCCCGCGACCCGGAGGGGGAGATCCGGCGCTATGTCGGGTCGGAGCAGAGCTATACGTCCGGCACGGCATGGGAAGCGGGCTATTTCGCGCCCTTCCCGGATCAATGGATCGTCAGCTTCAAGCGCGCCTGCCGCCCGCCGCGGCCGCTGAACCTGGTCCTTGAGCCGCGTCTGCCACGGGATGCGCGGATCGTCGCCTTCCACGGCCGCCCCAAGATCGAGGAGGCCATGCAGGGCTATACGGCGGGGGGGCTGGGCAAGCGCGTCCTGCCGACGCGCTGGCTCCGCAAGCACTGGCTGGGCGAGGGCTGAAGCTTAGCGCCCGACCTGCTCCCGTTCCGGGGGGCGGTCGAAATCCAGCACCGGGTTGATCGGCAGGATGCGATAGGGATTAATCGTGTCGTGGCTGTAGTGATAGTGGCGCACGATATGGTCGAAGCGCACCGTCTCCCGCACGCCCGGCACCTGATACAGCTCACGCGTGTAGGGCCAGAGGTTGGCATAGTCCGCCAGCCGCCGCCGGTTGCACTTGAAATGCAGGTGATAGACGAGGTCGAACCGGATGAGCGTGGTGAAAGCCCGCCAGTCCGTCTCCGTCGATTGCGATCCGGTCAGAAAGCGGCGGAGCGAAAGCAGCTCCTCCATCGCGTCCATCGTCTCGAAAACGCCCTCGACGGCGGGATCGTAGGCCTGCTGGCTGGTGGCGAAACCGGCCTTGTAGACGCCGTTGTTGAGCCCGTCATAGATGACCGCGTTCAGATCGTCGATTTCGTTGCGCCGGGACGCGGGGCAGTAGTCTGTCGTATTGCCGGTGATCGCGTCGAAGGCGGAATTGAACATGCGGATGATTTCGGAGGATTCGTTGGAGACAATCGTCTCCCGCTGCTTGTCCCAGAGCACCGGCACCGTCACGCGCCCCGATACATCCGGTTTCGCCTTGGTGTAGATGTCGCGCAGGAAGGGAAGACCATAGAGCGTATCCCCGGTGGCGCCCGGAAAGTCTGTGGCGAAGGTCCAGCCGTCATCCAGCATGTCGGGATGCACGACGGAAACGCCGATATGCTCCGTCAGGCCCTTCAGCGCGCGATAGATCAGCGTGCGATGCGCCCAGGGACAGGCATAGGACACATAAAGGTGGTAACGCCCGCTTTCGGCAGGAAATCCGCCCTCTCCGCTTGGTCCGGGACTGCCGTCCGGTGTGATCCAGTTGCGGAAGCCGGAGGTGGACCTTTTGAACGCGCCTCCCGTTGACTTGGTATCATACCAGCCCGGCTGCCATATGCCGTCAACAAGCTGTCCCATTCAGTGTCTCCCGTCGTGAAAACTTCATGGGACAGTAACTTGAAGCTCACGGGAAATGCTTCACATTATTTCATGTCTGTGGAGGGATGCTCATGGATCTGCTGCCAAGCGAACTTGCAAGAAACCTGCGGGACATGCCCACCCCGATGGAGCGGAGGGTCAAGAGCCGTCTCCGCGCCAAGGTGGCCGGACGCATCTATCCGGTATTGCACACGTGGGAAGGCGGATTTTCGATCGCGGCGGAGGGGGTTGTCCACCTGCGGGGCGCGGTCGATCTGTATGAGGGTCACAAGCTCGTTCGGCATTGCCTGATCGTGGCTTCCATCTCCGCAAGCGGGGAGCTGATCTGCGAGTACAAATTCTCCACCCTTGCCACGGAAGCTCCCCCTGCGGACTGGGCGCCCGATGAGATAGAGCCCTTGCACAGTGATGATCTGGTGCGGCTTCTGGCGTAATCAGGCGAGGCGGAGCAGACCGGCCCCAACGGCGATCATGCAAGCCGCAACAAGGCGTTGCGGGCCGATCCTCTCACGCAGGACGAGGGCTGCTATCGCGGTTCCGAACAGGATCGACGTCTCGCGGAGGGCTGCCACGACCGCCACCGGTGCAAGCGTCATTGCCCAGAGCGCCACGGCATAGGAGACGAGCGTCCCAAACCCCGCCAGCAGGCCCCAGTGCCATCCCTCTCTCACCTGACGCAAGAAGGAGGAGCGGCGACGCAGCAACGCCCAAGCGAGCATCGGTGCGGCGGTAAGGACGAATTCCCACATCGTATAGGCGACGGGCGCCCCTGAAAGCCGCGCCCCATAGCCATCCGAAAGCGTGTATCCCGCGATGACGAAGGCGTTCATCAGCGCATAGCGCAGCCCCGTCCGGTTGGTCGCTCCGCCGGACCACAGCGCCATGCTGAGGATGCCGCCCGCGATCACGAGGATGCCGGACAGCGCGATTCCGCCCAGATGCTCCCCGAGCAGGACCATGCCGACGAGGGTCACGATGAGCGGCGCGGTGCCGCGCATGACGGGGTAGGTCTGGCTCATGTCGGCCACCGTATAGGCGCGCGCCACGAGGAAGTAATATGCGACCTGCAATGTCACGGAGAGGGCCAGGAACGGCCAGCTTTCCCGCGCCGGAACGGCAAGGAACGGCATGACGGGCAGGGAAATGATCGCAGCCGCGGCGGCGACCATCACGGCCGTGAGTGTCTTGTCGCCCGAAGCCTTGACGATGGCGTTCCACGCCGCGTGCATCAACGCGGCGACAAGAACGAGGCCGAAGACTTCAGGGGGCATGGATGCAGGGCTTGTAACGGTTCCGTAACGGCCCTAAGCCCGGCGCCCCCTGACTGTCAAGCGGCGGGCAGTCTTATTCCGCCACGGCCTTGTCCAGAACCGCCTTCATGTCGGCAAGGGACATGTTGGAGTGCTTCTCGCCATTGATGATGAAGGTCGGGGTGGAGTTGATGCCATCCGCCTGCGACCGCTCCGAATAGGCCTTCACCAGCGCCTCTGCCGTCGCCTGATCGTTCAGGCAGGCATTGACCTGCTCGTCGTTCAGCCCGCCCGCCCGCGCGATCCCGCGCAGGTTTTCGGCGACGACCGCGGGATCGTCCGACCCGGCCCAATCGCGCTGCTTGGCGAAATAGGTCTTGGAGAAGCCGTAATAGCGCATGTCTCCCCCGCAGCGCGCCACCATCGCGGCCCAGAGATCGTAGCGGTTGAAATAGACCTCGCGCTGGATGAACTTCACCTTGCCGGTGTCGATATACTCCTTCTTGATCTCCGGGAACACGTCGTTGGAGAAGGCCGCACAGTGCGGGCAGGTGAAGGAGGCGTATTCGATGATCGTCACCGGCGCGTCTTCGTTGCCCATGACGATGTCGCGGGCGGGATCCGCCGCCGGGGCCGGGGCGGCGGTGTCGGCAGCCTGCGCACGAGCAGCGCCCGTATCGGGAAGCGCCGCCGCGCCGAACCAGAAGGCACCGGCGAGGGTTGCCATCGCAAGGGCGGAAAGGGTGGTCTTCATCGTCTTCCTCATTTTCCGAATGTGCTGTCTTTGGCGGGAGCGCGGGCGATCACGTTCTGCCCGAGCCGCTCCAGCGCGGCGCGAAGCCCCTCGTCCCGCACGCCGCCCGTGGCCTCCGCTGCGCGGCGCGTGATCTCCGGCGCGGGCTGGGGCTTTTGCGGGAGTTGGGGGGTGGTAAAAGCGGCATGTCCATCGGCGAAACCGGTGGGTGCCGTCTGGGTGATCGTGATGCGCGACACGGCGGAGTAGCCGTAGCAGGCATTCACCCGCGCAATGATCGAGGGCAGCTGCATCTGGAGCATCTGCGCCTGTGCTCCCGTCGTCAGCAGCGTCAGCGTTGCGCCGAGGCCCTGCTGGCCGTAGGACATCTTGACGGGCCGCGCCATTCCGGCGATCTCCGGCCCGACGATTTCCGCCCAATGGGTGAGAAGCCGCGCGACAGCGAAGCCACGCTTCTCCCCCGCCTGCCGGATGCGTTCGCCCAGAAGGCCCGCGGCAGGCTCGAACCCGCGCATCCGGCGGGAGGGGGAAGAGAAGGGCGGTTTCGTCTTGCGCGGCATCTTTGTTTTCCGGGTCTGAACCCTATTCTAAGGCAGCGAAGCAGCGACGCACCAGTGGAAGCGACGGAGTTGACGGAATTTTGCGTGACGTGAGACAGGACTGGACATCAAGCGATCTCTCGGCAGCGCTTCTGGAGTGGTATGACCGTCATGCCCGCGTCATGCCCTGGCGCATCGGACCGGCCGAGAGGAAGGCAGGCGTCCGGCCCGATCCCTATCGCATCTGGCTGTCCGAGGTGATGCTCCAGCAGACGACAGTGGTGGCCGTGCGCGACTACTTTCGGCGCTTCACCGACCGCTGGCCGGATGTTGCCGCGCTGGCGGCGGCGGAGGATGCGGCGGTGATGGCGGAATGGGCGGGGCTTGGCTACTACGCCCGCGCCCGGAACCTGCTGAAGGGCGCGCGGGCCGTCGTGGCGGAGCATGGCGGACGCTTCCCCGAAACGCGGGAGGGCCTTCTGACGCTTCCGGGTGTCGGCCCCTATACCGCTGCCGCCGTCGCCTCCATCGCATTCGACGCGCCGGAGGTGGTGGTGGACGGCAATGTGGAGCGGGTGATGGCGCGGCTGTTCCGGGTGGAGACGCCGCTGCCCCTCGCGAAGCCCGAGCTGACGGCGCTGGCCGCGCGGCTCACACCGGGGAAGCGACCGGGTGACTATGCCCAGGCGGTGATGGATCTGGGCGCCACGATCTGCACTCCGCGAAGCCCTGCCTGCGGCATCTGCCCGTGGCGGGAGCCATGCGTGGCCCGTGCGGAGGGGGTGCAGGCAGAACTGCCGCGCAAGCTGCCGAAAGCGGCAAAGCCGGTGCGGCGGGGTATACTCTATCTCGCACGGCGGGCGGACGGAGCATGGCTTCTGGAGACCCGGCCGGAAAGCGGGCTGCTGGGCGGTATGCTGGGGTTTCCCGGCACGGACTGGACGGTGGAGGAGCCGCAGGACGCGCCCCCTATCGCTGCGGAATGGCGCGATCCCGGCGGAGAGGTGCTGCATACCTTCACGCATTTCCACCTGCGCCTCTCCCTGCGCGTGGCGGACCTGCCCGAGGCGACGGAGCCGATGCGCGGGCGCTTCATGCTGCTCAGCCCCGCGCATCTGCCCACGGTGATGCGCAAGGCCTATGACCTGATCCGCGCGGCTCAGGCAAGCGCCACGGGAGAGGTCCAGGCGAGCCCCTCGAACCGGAGCGGAAAGACAACCCGGCGCAAGTGATGCTCCACCATCTTTCGCCCCTGCGCCAGCGCGCGCGGGTCAGGCGAGACGAGGGCGACATCCAGCCCCCCTTCGGCAGCGCGGAAGGTCAGGTGTCCGAAGGGCATCAGGGCATCGGCGCGGCTGCGGTCATGGCTGACCTCTCCGGCTCCGGCGAACAGCATGGCGATTTCCGGCAGGCGTTCCGCGGCGCGCGGCAGGCTGAAATAGGTTGTTGCGGTGAACATGGCTGATCTCTCCCGACCGGTGAGAGTTCAGACATGGGAAGGCGGAGGGTCAATGAAAAGACCCCGCCATGGCAGCATGGCGGGGCAGTTGTGCCACGGCGATCGGTCCGCCGGCGGCACTGGCGACAGGGGACGGAGGGTCAGCGGTCGCTGATCATCTCCGCGCGGATCTGCTGGCGAAGGAGGTCGATCGGGATCATCTGGCCTTCGCGCTTGAAGTGCCAGTAGGTCCAACCGTTGCAGGAGGGCGCGCCTTCCAGCGCCGCGCCGACCTGATGGATCGAGCCTTTCACATCGTTTCCAATGAGGGTGCCATCTGCCCTCACCTTGGCCGAACGGCCGTTCGCCGAATAGAGCTGTTCGCCCGGGCGGAGCATGCCGCGCTCCACCAGTTGCCCGAAGGGCACACGCGGTTCCGCCCGCTTGGAGCCGGACACTTCCAGCGCGGCGCTTTCCAGCGGGCGGACGCGGTCGAGCCGCGCCTTCGCCGCTTCGATATAGGCGGCCTCCCGCTCGATGCCGATGAAATCGCGCCCCAGCATCTTTGCCACGGCGCCCGTCGTGCCGGTGCCGAAGAACGGGTCCAGCACCACATCGCCGGGATTGGTCGTGCCGATCAGCACCCGGTGGAGCAGCGCCTCCGGCTTCTGCGTGGGGTGGGCCTTGGCACCGGTATCGTCCTTCAGCCGCTCGCCGCCGGTGCAGATCGGGATGACCCAGTCCGACCGCATCTGGACGCCTTCGTTCAGCGCCTTCAGCGCCTCGTAATTGAACGTGTATTTCGCGCCTTCCGACCGGGACGCCCAGATCAGCGTCTCATGGGCATTGGTGAAGCGTTTGCCGCGGAAGTTCGGCATCGGGTTCGTCTTGCGCCAGACGACATCGTTCAGCACCCAGTACCCGGCATCCTGAAGGGCGGTGCCGACGCGGAAGATGTTGTGATAGGAGCCGATGACCCAGATCGACCCGTTGGGCTTCAGCAACCGCCGGGCGGCGGAGAGCCACTCCCGCGTGAAACGGTCGTAGGTCTCGAAACTGGAGAACTTGTCCCAGGCGTCGTCCACCGCATCGACGCGGCTGTTGTCGGGCCGGTGCAGGTCGCCGCGGAGTTGCAGGTTGTAGGGCGGATCGGCAAAGACCAGATCAATGGACCCTGCGGGGAGGGCATTCATCGCCTCGATGCAGTCCCCGGCGATGATCTCATTGAGCGGCAGGCTGGCGGCCTGTCGGCTGGCGGTCTTCGTCATTACTCTTGCCTCTTGTACGACGGCCTTCTTGGGGCCGTTCCGTTAGGCAAAAAATGGCGAATCAGCGAATCGCCGTCAATTTGTTTATTGAGTCAAGGCGTTGCTGAAAGGTCTTGATACAGGATGTTGTGGACGGGCCTGAAGGAACGCCGATGATGTGGGGTCGGCCCCAGTGTTCGGAGCGCCTCCAGATGCGCGGCAGTGGAGTATCCGGCGTTTCTTTCCCATCCATAGCCCGGATGCTGTTGCGCCAAATCCACCATGATCCTGTCCCGCTCCACCTTTGCCACGATGGAGGCCGCGGCGATGGAGAGCGATATCGCATCGCCGCCGATGATCGCCTCCCCCCGGACGGCAAGGTCGCGGGGCAGCATGTTGCCGTCGATCAGGGCGTGATCACAGCCGCCCGGCAGGGCCGCCAGCGCCCGGCACATCGCGATGTGGCTGGCGCGAAGGATGTTGTGGGTGTCGATCTCCTCCACCGTCGCATGGGCGATGGCCACGTCGGCGCAGTCGATGATGCGGAGGGCCAGCTCCTCCCGCTTGTCCCGCGTCAACTTCTTGGAGTCGTTCAGCCCCGGCGGAATGCAATCGGGCCGGAGGCGCACGGCGGCTGCCGTCACCGGCCCGCAGAGCGGCCCGCGCCCGACCTCGTCCACGCCCGCGACACGCAAGGTGCCCTGCGCGATGAGGCGGAGTTCAAGCCGGAAATGCGGGAGGGATTCGTCAGCGCCATCCATGCGCGCCAGAAAGACCCAAGCGCGCCGGCTGTGCAAGCCCGGATGGGCGCACTGCGGCCCGCGTTTCCGACGTTTTCAGCTCTCGCCGGGCCGGAGTTTCTCGAACACTTCCCGCACCACGGCGTAATCGCGATAGCCCATGCGGGCGAGGGGATGGAACACCTCGGGCGAGAAACGTCCGTCGATCAGGCAGGCGTCGTTCAGGTGGATGCCCGTCACCTCGCCCAGAACCAGAAAGTTGTTCTGGCCGCGGAGGGGCACGATCTCCGTCATCCGGCATTCCAGCGTCGCGGGCGTGCCGACCACGCGGGAACAGGGGATCGTCACGCAATCCTCCCGCGCGACGCCGGTCGCGGCGAATTCGTCCACCTCACGCCCGAAGGCGGCGGAGGAGGCGCTGACGGCGTCGAGCTGCGCCTCGCCGGTGATGTTCACACAAAAGACACCGGTTTCGCGGATGTTGGACAGCGTGTCCTTGCCTTCCTCCCGGTCGGGCTTGCGGCCGGTGGAGGCGAACATGACCTGCGGGGGGACATAGGCCACGAGGTTGAAGAACGAATAAGGCGCGAGGTTCTCGGACCCGTCTGCGCCACGGGTGGAAATCCAGCCGATCGGGCGCGGGGTGACGATGGCGTTCAACGGATTATGCGGCAGGCCATGGCCTTCGGCGGGGGTATAGAACATAGAGTCTCCGTTGCGTTCAGCGTGGATCCTTCCTAGAGCGTCGGTAAACGATTGCCAGCCCGAAATCGGCGGGCGGCGGGAAGGGGCAGCGCGCATGTTCAGGCTGACGGAGGAAACCCCGGACGATCTGTGGGAGGTGGAAGCGCTCTATGACCTGTGCTTCGCGCCGGGGCGGACGGCGCTGTCCTCCTACCGGCTGCGCGACGGGGTTCAGCCGGTGGCGCCGCTCTGCCTGTTGCTGCGGGACGAGGTGGAGAACGTATCGGCCGCGATCCGCTACTGGCCGGTGCTGGTGGGCGGGCGCCCGACGCTGCTGCTTGGCCCCGTCGCGGTCCACCCCACGCGGCAATCGGAGGGATTGGGCGGGTTTCTGATGCGCGAGAGCATGGGCGAGGCGCGCCGCATGGGCTGGAGCCGCATTCTGCTGGTGGGGGACGCGCCCTATTACCGCCGTTTCGGCTTTTCCCGCCGCGCCGATGTGGTGATGCCGCCCCCGACCAACCCGGAGCGCGTGCTGGGCTTTGACCTCGCACCCGGCGGCTGGAACGGCGTCGGCGGAGAAGTCACGCGGCATGAAGGCCCCGTCATTCCCGAGTGATCCGCCCTTGAAAGCGGGGCGGCGGCGGGCCAGATTCCCAGCCATGACACACGCGCGCGACGATGACACCGTGAAATCCGCCTCTCCCGTGGAAGACCTTCCGGGGGATCGCATTTATGATCTCCCCCCGCATGTGAAGGCGGAGATCGAGGCGCTGGCTCGCCGCCAGCAGGAGGCGGGTTCGCTCCTCCTGAGCCTCGTCAACGCAGCTGGCGGCGTGGTGGAGAACGGGCTGGAACGCCTTCCCGACGGGGTGAAGGATCGCATCGAAAAGATCACCCGCAAGGGGTTGGAGCGCGCCTACAGGCTTGCCGCGCGCACCGGCGGCGGAAAGGGTCCGTTCGGGGCGGGCGCCCACCGGGCGGCTGCGACGCTTTCCGGTGCGGTGGGTGGCATGGGCGGCATCGGCACGTCCATCATGGAACTGCCCGTCACCATCACCGTGATCTTCCGGGGCCTGCAGAGGATCGCGGCGGAGAACGGCTTCGATCCCGGCGATGAGCGCACGCTGCTCGACTGTCTTCAGGTGTTCGCCAGCGGCGGGCCGCTGAAGCTCGATGACGGTGTGAATACCGCATTTCTCACCGCGCGGTTCACCATCACGGGGCCGACGGTGCAGCGCCTCATCGCCAGCGCGGCGGCCCCGTTCTCCGTGGTGCTCGGCCAGAAGATCGCGGCGCAGAGCGTGCCGCTGATCGGGGCTGCGGCGGGCGCTTCGATCAACTTCGCCTTTGTCGGTTATTATCAGGAGATGGCCCGCGTGCGCTTTGGCCTGAAACGTCTTGCACGGGACAACGACCCGGTGGCGGTCGCCGCCGCGTTTGCCGCCGCGATGGAGCCGAAGCGGCTATCCTGACGGGTCGCGGGGAGGTTTGCCTCCAGTGACCGGCAGGTGGCGGGGATCTTGGGGGCGCTGGCCCCGAAAGCGGCGGCTCAACAATCTGGGGATGGCCGCACAGGCCGCTCGCTCCGCGGGCGGCTCCCCCCAAGCAGCATTTCAGCGACAGGGCACCTCCCGCCCCGTGCTAGTCCTTCAGCCCGGCAAGGTAGCTCATCACCATGGGCCGCACGCTCTGCGCGCCCTCCGCCTGCGCCTCTGCGATCACACCGGCGAGGTCGGTGAGGTTGGTGCGGCGCAGCAGATGCTTCACCGGCCCGATGGAGGCGGGGCGCATGGACAGCATGTCCAGCCCCATGGCGGCGAGGCACGCAGCCTCCACCGGCCGTCCCGCATCCTCACCGCAGAAGGACAGCGGTGTGTCGATCTCGCGGCAGCGCTCCACGATCCGGGCGATGAACCCGAGAAACTCGCTGGACAGCGTGTCATAGCGGCGACGCACCCGCTCATTCTCCCGGTCGGCGGCGAAGAAGAACTGCTTCAGGTCATTGCCGCCGATGGACAGGAAATCCACCTGCTCGAAGAATTGCCGTGGGGCGAAGGCGAGGCTCGGTGTTTCCAGCATCGCGCCGATTTCCAGCCGCGCGGGCAGGACGCGGTTCAGCCGCGCCTCTCGCGCCATCTCCCGCATCAGAAGCTCGCGCGCTTCATAGAATTCGCGCGGATCCGCGATGAAGGGGAACATGATGCTGAGCGGACGCCCCGCCGCCGCGCGGATCAGCGCCTGCAACTGCATCCTGAGCACGCCCGGCTTGTCCAGCCCGACACGGATCGCCCGCCAGCCGAGCGCGGGGTTCGGCTCGTCCTGCGGCTTCATGTAGGGCAGTACCTTGTCAGACCCGATGTCGAGCGTGCGGAACACCACGCGCTTGCCCTTCGCCGCATCCATCACGCGGGAGTAGAGCCGGGCCAGTTGCTCCCGTCCCGGCACATGGCTGCGGATCAGGAACTGCAACTCCGTGCGGAACAGCCCCACCCCTTCGGCGCCGGAATGGGTGAGGGAGGGCAGGTCGGCCATCAGACCCGCATTCATGTGCAGTGCGATCCGCCTGCCATCCTTGGTCAGCGCGGGCAGGGGGCGCAGGTCGGCATAGCGTTCGAGCGCCTTTGCCTGCATGGCGATCTTGTCACGGAAGGCGGCGGCGATCGTCTCCTCCGGGCGGAGGTGGACCACGCCCGAGTCTCCGTCCACAAGGATCGGGTCGCCGTTCAGCGCCTCCGTGACGATGCCTTCGGCGCGGATGACGAGCGGGATGCCCCACGCGCGCGCGACGATGGCGGCATGGCTGCCGACCGAGCCTTCTTCCAGCACGACCGCTCTCAGCTTGCGGTCATATTCCAGCAGCTCGCCCGGCCCGATGTTGCGCGCGATGAGCACCGGGTTTTCCGGCATCTCGGCGCCGGTCTCCTGTCCCTGTCCGGTCAGGATGCGCAAAAGCCGGTTGGAGAGGTCGTCTATATCGTCCAGCCGCTCGCGCAGATACTGGTCCTGCGACTGCTGGAGCCGCGCGCGGATGGTGGATTGCTCCTTCTCCACCGCGGCCTCGGCGGAAAGGCCGCGGTCGATGTCCTCCTCCATCCGGCGCCGCCAGCCGCGGGAATTGGCAAAGAGGCGATAGGCCTCCAGCACCTGCTGCTGTTCCTTGTCCGCCGCGCCGATGGCCTGCATCATCCGGTCCACATCTGCAGACAGCCGCTCCACCCCGGCACGCAGGCGGGCCTTTTCCCTGCGGGGATCGTCATTGACCGGGTTGGTGATGACCACGCGGGGTTCGTGAAGCCAAACCCGCCCCTCGGCCGCGCCTTCCTGCCCGGTGGCGCCGCGGAACACTTCAGGCCCCTGATGCGGGGCCTGAAGCGCCTCCCCCTCACCGATGAAGGCGCCGAGTTCGGACATCTCGGCCAGAACCATCGCCACGACTTCCAGCGCGTAGAGCTCATCCTCCGAGAATTCGCGCGCGCGTTTCGACTGCACGACCAGCACGCCCAGCCGGTCGCCCAGCCGTTGCAGCGGGACGCCGAGGAAGGAGGAGTAGATCTCCTCCCCCGTCTCCGGCATGTAGCGGAAGCCCTTCTCGGCGGGCGCATTGGCGGTGTTGATGAACTTGCCCGTCTTGGCGACGCGGCCGACCAGCCCTTCGCCAAGGCGCATCCGCGTCTGGTGAACCGCTTCCGGGCGGAGGCCCTGCGTGGCGCAAAGCTCCAGCGTGTCGTCATCCCGGAAGAGATAGACCGAGCAGACCTCCGTCTTGAGGGAGGAGGCGATGAGGCTCGTCACCCGGTCCAGCCGTTCCTGCCCCGCCGCAGGAAGCGCCAGGGTATCGCGAAGGCGCCGCAACAGCTTGCGGCTATCACTCTCGCTCAGGTCGGGCATCGCACTCCGGTCGCGGCTCAGGCCTTTTCCAGCTCGAAGGCATCATGCAGCGCCTGAACCGCAAGTTCCATGTATTTCCGGTCGATAAGCACCGAAATCTTGATCTCGGAGGTGGAGATGACCTTGATGTTCACGCCATGCGCCGACAGCGCCTCGAACATCTTCGCCGCCACGCCCGCATGGCTCCGCATCCCGATGCCGACGACGGAGACCTTGGCCACCTCGTCGTCGATGATGAGTTCGTCGTAGTTGATGAGGCTGCTCGTCTGGGCATCCTCCATCGCCTTGCGCGCCCGTGCGACCTGGTTCACCGGGACGGAGAAGGTCATGTCGGTAACCGCGCCCGGATGCGCCTCGTCATAGTCCTTTTCGGAGATGTTCTGAACGATCATGTCCACGTTCACCCCCGCATCCGCCAGCGGGCCGAAGATCGCTGCGGCGATGCCGGGGCGGTCCTCGATGGTGAAGAGGGTGATCTTGGCTTCGTCGCGGCTGTAGGCCACGCCAGAGACGACTTGCGATTCCATGATATCCTCCTCGTCGCAGACCAGGGTGCCGGAGTTTTCGTCAGTATCCTCGAAGCTGGAGAGCACCCGCAGCTTCACCTTGTAGCGCATCGCCAGTTCGACCGAACGGGTCTGGAGCACCTTCGCGCCGAGCGAGGCGAGCTCCAGCATCTCCTCGAACGCGATCCTGTCGAGCTTGCGTGCCTTGGACGTGATCCGCGGGTCGGTCGTGTAGATCCCGTCCACATCGGTATAGATGTCGCAGCGCTCCGCGTCGAAGGCCGCGGCAAAGGCAACGGCGGTCGTGTCGGAGCCGCCCCGGCCCAGCGTGGTGATCCGCCCTTCGGGCGACAGCCCCTGAAAACCCGCGACCACGGCGACCTTCATGCCTTCGGCGAATTTCTGGTCGATGTTGCGGCGCGGAATGTCCACGAACCGTGCGGCGGAATGGGCGGAGGTCGTGTTGATCGGCACCTGCCAGCCCTGCCAGGAGCGTGCCGGAACGTCCATCTCCTGCAGCGTCAGCGCCATCAGGCCCGCCGTCACGTTCTCGCCGGAGGAGACGACGGCGTCGTATTCCCGCGCGTCGAACAGCGGGGAGGTCTGCTCCACCCAGCCGACCAGCTCGTTGGTCTTGCCCGACATGGCGGAGACGATGACGATCACGTCATAGCCCCGCTCCACCTCGCGCTTGACCTTTTCGGCGGCATTCCTGATCCGCGCGAGATCCGCGACCGAGGTTCCCCCGAATTTCATCACCAGAAGCGGCATCCTGCCCCCCGTTCGTCTTCCCGCGCCCGTCAGCCGGGGGTCATAAGTGAGCGGCGGAGCAAGGGCAAGGGACCATTGGGGGGAGGAGCCTGCGCTGCGATCCATCGGCCCTTCTGCAAAGGCGGGCGAAAGTCGCTGCGGGCCTTCTCCGGCACGGTTTCCTTCCCGGCGGTCAGGCAATGACAGCCACTGGCGCGAGATTCCGATGGTGTCCGGTTTCCCGCCTTGCCAGACCTTGCCGTTGCCGTTGCCGTTGCCGTTGCCGTTGCCGTTGCCAAACGTGGCGATCCTTGCAGCCGGGGCAGGATCGCGTCTCTGCCAGGTGTGGAGCCGGGGGACTGCCTAACTTGCCCGATGGCTTGGCTCCCTGCGAGCCCGACGCAGGTCGTCGTGCTCGTGGGTCTTGTTCCGGTGGCTTCGGACCGGCGTCAGTTGGTCTTACGCTTGGGCAGGAAGGACAGGGGCGCGCTCCGGGATTGGCCGATGACTTGCTTGATGGCTGGGCTCCCTGCGAGCCCGATGGCGTCTTGCAGGTTGCCGTTGCTCCGGCCCCGGGTCAGTTGGCCTTGCGCGTGGGCAGGAAGGGCAGGGGGGCCACGGGCACGCCGTCTTCGATCAGGCTGCGCGCCTCGTCGGCCCGTGCCTCACCATAGATCGCGCGATCCGGCGCATCGCCCGCGTGGATGGCACGTGCTTCGCTCGCAAAATTCATGCCGACATATTCGGAGTTCTCCTCCAGATGCCGCCGAACCTCCGCCAGAAGTTTCTCCTGCTCCGTCTGCGGGGTGAGGGGACGGGCCTCCTGCTCCGCCGGTTTCACGGCGGGGGCCATCAGCGCCTTGCCGATCGTGGACGACCCACAGCTCGGGCAAGCGAGCTGCCCCGCCTTTTCCAGGGCATCAAAGGCTCCGGCGGACTGGAACCAGCTTTCAAAGGCATGGTCCCGGTCGCATTTCAGCGTGTAGCGGATCATGGGGTCATTCCGTCGTGAACCTGTCACACCTATGGATTCCAGCGGCGAAATCAAGCCGCCTCAGGGTGGTGGAACGCTGCCTGCGAGAATCGTGGCGAAGCGGTCGCTGTCCACATTTCCGCCCGACAGGACCACTCCCACGCGGTGCCCTGCCATCCGCTCCCGCTCCGCAAGCAACGCGGCCAGCGGCGCGGCGCCCGCCCCCTCGGCGACGGAATGGATCGTGCGGAAGTAAAGCCGCATCGCTTGCGCGATTTCGTCATCCGTCACGGACACGACCCTCTCCGCGCCTTCCGCGATGATGGCCAGCGCCTCGGGGACGGGAACCCGCACTGCAAGTCCGTCTGCCATCGTCTCTGCCCGGTTGGTCGCCACCGGCCTGCCGGCATCCAGCGACAGTTTCACCGTGGGCGCGCCCGCGGCGACCACGCCGACGATCCGCGTGCCAAGGCCGAGTGCATCCCGCGCCGCGATCATCCCGGCGATGCCCGAGCCTGCGCCGATGGGAACATAGACGGTGTGCAGGTCGGGGCAGGCCGTCAGCAACTCAAGCCCCGCCGTGGCCACGCCGCGCACCAGCTCCCTGTGAAAGGGCGGCACGACCGCCAACCCGTCGCGCGCGGCCACGCGATAGGCTTCCTCCCGCGCCTCGTCAAAATCCCGTCCGAACTCCACCACTTCCGCGCCATAGGCTCGCATGGCGGCATTCTTTTCGCGTGAATTGCCGTGCGGGACGTAGATCAGCGCCCGCAGGCCGGCCGCTGTCGCGGCGCGGGCCTGACTCTGGCCATGGTTTCCGCGCGTCGCGGTGCAAAGACCCGGCACGGTGGGCTGGGTGCGGCGCAACCAGTCCACGTAAGTGATGCCGCCCCTGACCTTGAAGGCGCCGGTCGGCAGGTGGTTTTCATGCTTGACCACGACCTCCACGCCGGTCGCCTGCGACAGAAGGGGCCAGCCGATCTGCGGGGTGGGAGAAAGCTGACGCTGCACAAGCGCCGCAGCTTCCAGCAGTTCTTCGCGGGTGAAGCGTTCAGACATCCGTGACTTTCCCCTCCCGCCGCCTTTCCCCGAAGATCGCGGGAGCGCCGCCTCGCGTCAAGACAGGTCGGGCAGATGGCGTGCCGCCCCTCCTGTCGCGGGCGATAGGCACAGGCGGTGTTCCGACAGCGCAACGGGAGGCTGAGGGCTCTCCGTCACCAGACCTGCCCCGTAGACGACCGGGAGCCCGAAGGCTCTCCGTCGCCAGACGTGTTCGCGGCCTTATTCGCCCCGGCGCGGACCCTTCGGCCCACGGGGGCGGCTGCCGGGGCCGCTGCGATCAGGCCCGCCACGTTCTCCCCGATCCGGGCCACGGCGATCCGCACCCGGGCGATCCGTGCCACCGCGCGAAGGGCGGGGGCCTTTGTCGAAGCGGCTTTCACCGGAAGCGGCGCGGCCCTTGCCGAACCCCCGCTCCCCGTCGCCACTCCGCTCACCGCCACTCCGTCCGCCCTCACTCCGTCCGCCGCCGCTACTGCCTCGGCTTCCGCCGAAGCCGCCGGAGCGTTCACCGTCGCCCTTGCCGAAGCTCCGGTTGCCGGACTTTTCGGAGCTGCTCTTGCCGAACCCCGAGCGCTGCCCGCGCTCACTTTCGGAGCCCGCGCGCGAAGGCGTCTTGCCGAAGCCGGACCGAGGGCCGCGTTCGCCGCGCTCCTCACCCGAGCCGCTACGCGGGCCAAAGCCCTTGCCTGCCGGTTTCGGGCCGCCTGCGCGGGGCCTGTCGGAATCCTCGCGGCGCCCTTCGAAGCGTGGCTTGCCGCTCCGCCCACCTTCCCCGGACCCGAACCGTCCACCTTCCCCTGACCGCGGCCGCTCTGCACCTTCTTCATTCCGGCTGTGGCTGCGGAAGCCTTCCGCACGGGGCTTCGCGCCGAATTTGCTGCCGCGTTCGCCCGTGCCTTTGGCATTGTCGCGGGAGAACCCGCCGCTCCGGGGTTTGCGGTCGTCGCCGTGCGGGCGCGGCCTGTCACCGCCTTCGCGGCGCGGCCTGTCCTCATCACGCGGAAAATCGCGGGAAGTCCCACGATCGTCGCGCGATGCATCGCGATGGCTGCGGAAACCCTCGGAGCGGGGCTTGCCCTCGCCGCCGCCATGGCTGCGGAAGCCTTCGGACCGCGGTTTGCGCGGCGTGTCGGAGGCGAAGCCGCGATCCGCGGAGGCATTTGCGCGCGGCTTGCGCGGCTTGTCCTCACCCCAGGCCGAACGGGCGGGTTTCGGCGCATCGCTGCGGAGGGGGCGGGGCGGGGCGTCGCCCCCGCTACGCTCGCGCGGCTTGCCGCCCTCGCCCCGCTGGGGCCGGACGTTTTCCGAGCGGAGCGGCATCGGCTTCGTCACGCGGAGCGAGCGCGAGGGGTCGGTCGCGCCCGTCATGTCGCGCGGCCCGGAGGAGAGCTTGCGTGGTTTGCCGGGGGGGCTGTCCTTCTCCGCCTTCGTGCCGAGCCTGCGGGTGATGGCGACGGTCTGTTCCGGCTCCGGCTTCAGGCCGAGTTGGTCGCGAAGAACGCGCGAGCGGACCTCCCGCACCTCTCCCGGCTCCAGATCCTCAAGCTTGAAGGGACCGTAGCTCACCCGGATGAGCCGGTTCACGGCAAGGCCTACCGCCTCCATCGCGCGGCGGACTTCGCGGTTCTTTCCCTCCCGTAGCCCGACGGTCAGCCAGGCGTTCGCCCCCTGCTGACGGTCGAGCACGACCTGCATCGGCTGAAACCGCTCGCCCTCGACCTCGATCCCCTTGCGGAGCGGGTCCAGCACGCTGTCCTCCGGCCGGCCGTTCACCCGGACGCGGTAGCGGCGGAGCCAGCCGGTGGAGGGCAGTTCCAGCCGCCGCTTGATCTCACCGTCGTTGGTGAGCAGCAGCAGACCCTCGGAGTTGAGGTCGAGACGCCCGACGGAGAGCACACGCGGCAACTCCTCCGGCATGTTCTCGAAAACCGTCTCGCGGCCCTTTTCGTCCCGCTCGGTGGTGACGAGCCCGATGGGCTTGTAATAGAGCCATAGCCGCGGCGGCTCGGCGGCGGGAAGGGGGCGACCCTCCACCGTGATCCGGTCCTTCGGCGTGACGTCGAGCGCGGGCGAGTCTATCACCCGCCCGTTCACCGTTACGGCTCCCGCGGCGATCAGCCGCTCTGCGTCCCGGCGGGAGGCGATCCCCGCCCGCGCCAGAACCTTGGCGATGCGCTCGCCCGTCTTTTGTTCCTGTGTCATCGCGTCGCCTTACATCCAAAGCCGCCTCAGCGGAAGCGGGCTTGCACCGCCGCACGAAAGGTTTCACCTAGGCGCATGTCTCCGTTCCGCAGCCATATGGATATAGCTCTCGCCGAAGCAGAGGCAGCATCCCTCCGGGGGGAGGTTCCCGTGGGCGCGGTGCTGGTCGATCCGGCGGGGCGGATCGTCGCCCGTGCGGGCAACCGGACGCGTGAACTGGCCGATCCGACGGGCCATGCGGAGATACTCGCCATCCGCTCCGCCTGTGCGGCGCTCGGGTCCGAGCGGCTGCCGGGGCATGACCTTTATGTCACGCTGGAGCCGTGCCCGATGTGTGCTTCCGCCATCTCGCAGGCCCGGATCGCGCGGCTCTACTATGGAGCCGGCGATCCGAAGTCCGGCGGTATCGCGCAGGGTCCGCGCATCTTTGCGCATTCCCAGAGCCATCATGTTCCCGAAGTCTATGACGGCATCGGCGCGGGCGAGGCGGAACGGCTGCTGAAAGCGTTCTTCCTCGGCCGGCGCGGGTGACGTCAGACGTCCTTCAGACCGAGTGCCAGCATGATGTAGCTGATCCCGGAGGCGATCAGGTCCACGGCAAGTACCATGCCCAGCACCCAGACACTGTTTCCCGGCCAGCCGGAGAGGATCAGCAGGCCCGCGATGGCTGTTACCACGGCACCGAACAGCATCCAGCCCCAGCCGGCAAGGGGCCGTTCCTTGAAGGCCATGAAGACCCGGATCACGCCTGAGGCCAGCAGGAGAGCGCCAAGGGCGAGCGTCAGGGTCGCCGTTGCCGCAAGCGGTTGAGAGAATGCGAAATACCCGGCAAATCCGTAGAGAGCAGCGGCGATAACGGCAAAGATCTTGCCTCCCCATCCCGGAACGGAAAACGCCTGAACGATCTGCGCGATGGCCGCGACGATCATCAGAATCCCGATCAGGTAAGTGGAAGCGATAGTAGCGACAAAAAGATTACCGGCAGCAATAATACCGAAAACAAGCACCAGCACACCAAGAGCCAGGAACCATCCCCAATTTTTTCGGATGGCGTCGCGGTCGTCAGCTTCGGATGAGAGTGTCATGATTTCAACCTCGTTGAAAAGCGGTAGACCTAGAGTCATCAGGCGGGCTGGCCCCCCAAATCAAGTTAATTTGACCGCCACTTGCAGGCCAGCCGCGCCGCTTCTACAATTTTCGCGGGAGAAGGCCGCCTTGCCCTGGCGGCCAAGGGAGGAAAGTCATGCAGACCCATCAGGAGGCCACCGCCACCTTCGACTATGATACGTTGGTGCGGGAGACGCTTTCGGGCACGCTCGATGCCATGAACGCCTGCGTGGAATGCTGCGACCGGCACGCGCTTCCCGGGCGGATCGCGCTGTTCTACGAAGGGCGGGACGGCACCTCCTCCACCCATACGTTTGCAGAGCTTCGCAAGCAGGCGGCGCGCTTTGCGGGCTTTCTGAAAGCGCAGGGCGTGCAGCCGGGGGACCGGGTCGCCTGCCTTCTGCCGCGCACGCCGGAACTGCTTGTCGTGCTGCTGGGAACTTGGCGGGCGGGCGCGGTCTATGTGCCGCTGTTCACCGCCTTCGGCTCCAAGGCGATCGAGCACCGGCTTGCCACTTCCGAGGCGAAGGTGATCGTGACGGATCCCACCAACCGCCACAAGCTGGAGGGCGTCGAAGGGCTGCCGCCGGTGGTGACGGTGGGCGGCCCGAGGGGAGAGGGTATCCGCCGGGGCGACTACAGCTTCTGGGCGGAGATGGCGCTTCAGCCCGATACCTTCGCGCCCGTCATGCGGAACGGCGACGATCCCTTCCTGATGATGTTCACCTCCGGCACCACCGGGCTTGCGAAGGCGCTCTTCGTGCCGCTGAAGGCGCTGGTGCCCTTTACGCAGTACATGCGGCTGGCCATCGGATTGGAAGACAGCGATTCCTTCTGGAACGTCGCCGATCCCGGCTGGGCCTACGGGCTTTACTACGCTCTCTCCGGCCCGCTCTGCATGGGCCATCCGACGACCTTCTATGAGGGGGGTTTCACGGTGGAGAGCACCATCGGCGTGATCGAGCGGCGGGAGGTGGATGTGCTGGCTGGCTCGCCCACCGCCTACCGCATGCTGCTCGCCGCGCGGGACCGTGTCGGCCCGGCGCTGAAGGGCAAGGTCCGCGCCATCTCCAGCGCGGGTGAGCCGCTGACGCCCGAGGTCATCCGCTGGTGCGCGAGCGAGCTGGAGACCGTCATCCATGACCACTACGGGCAGACCGAACTCGGCATGGTGCTCTGCAACTTCCACGGGCTGTCGCATGAGGTGCGGCTCGGCTCGGCGGGTTTCGCGATGCCGGGGCACCGGCTCGTCGTGGTGAACCCCGAGACGCTGGAGGAGCTGGGGGCCGGGCAGCCGGGGATTCTGGCGATGGATCGCGAAGCCTCGCCGATGTTCTGGTTCGGCGGCTATCACCAGCAGGAAACCAAGGCGTTCAAGGGGAAATATTACCTGACGGGCGATACGGTCGAACTGAACGAGGACGGCACGATCAGTTTCGTGGGCCGCGCGGATGACGTCATCACTACCTCCGGCTACCGTGTGGGGCCGTTCGATGTGGAAAGCGCGCTGATCGAGCATCCCTCCGTGGTGGAAGCTGCCGTGGTGGGCAAGCCCGACCCGGAGCGGACGGAGCTCATCAAGGCTTTCGTCGTCCTCAGCCCGAAGTTCGAGGCGAGCCGCGCGCTGGCCGAGGAACTTCAGCAGCATGTGCGCAAACGGCTGTCCGCCCATGCCTTCCCGCGGGAAATCGAGTTCGTGGACGATCTCCCCAAGACGCCGAGCGGGAAGATCCAGCGCTTCCTCCTGCGCAAGCAGGAAGTGGAGCGGGCGACGACCGCCGTCGCCTGACGGGACGGATGCAGGGGGCGCCGGTCCGGCCGGCGCCAACCCACCACGCTGCCGAAGGGCGGGCTGCGGAAAAGTCTGGGATCGCGCCCGTGCAGATCCGGGAAATCAGGTCCGGGGGCCGGGACGTCCCGGATTTGCGGCCTGCTTGGGTGGGCGTTCTTCGCAAGGTCTGCCGAAAGCCATTTTCATCCGTCTGTTGGCGTGGTCAGTGCCGGTCCGCCCCTTGGGCTCCCGGCGTCCAGAAAACCGTGCGACAGGTGAAAGCTCTCGCATGGATAACGGGTAACCGCGCTGGCTGGCTGTGGCGGACGGCCCCGCCCGATCAACGGCCATTGCAAAACCCATGACCGCTGCGATGCGGGGCCATTTCGCGGAAGCGAACACAGCGCCAAAGCGCAGGGTGGCCGTGGCCGCGCGGGGTCTGCAAGGGTGCCGCGCGGGGGCCGCAAGGGGTGGGAAGTCCGTCAACCCGCCCTGGCGCGAGACGACGAAGCCACCGAGGGACGAAGCACGGAAGCACGAGGCCACCACATGATGAAGCAGCCGGGCGGCGAAGCCCCGGGCGGCGAAGCCACCACATGATTAAGCCGCCGGGCGGCGAAGCCCCGAGTGGTGAAGCCCCGAGTGATGAAGCCACTGAGGCGAGGAACGAAACCGGGCGGTGGAGCACCGAGTGACAAAACACCGAGGGACGAAACCGTCCTGCGGCGAAGCGGTCAGGCCACCTCTTCCAGCCGCTCCTTGGACATGCCGCCCGGAACGATGGTGATCGGGATCGGCAGGGAGCCGGAACTGCGGGACATCTGCGTGACGAGCGGGCCGGGATCCGCGCTCTCCGCCCCCGCGCCCAGAACGAGGATACCGATTTCCGGGTCGGCTTTCACCTGCGCGAGGATCTCCGTTACCGGCTCGCCCTCGCGGATGACCAGTTCGGGATCCACGCCGTGCTTGTCGCGCATCCACTTGGCGAAAACCTCGAAATGCGCCTCTATGCGGTCGCGCGCTTCCTGCCGCATGATGTCAGCCACACCCATCCAGTGCTGGAACTCCTCCGGCGGAATGATGGAGATGACCTGCACGCCCCCCCCGGTATGCGCCGCGCGGAGCGTGGCGAACCGCATGGCGTTGAGGCATTCCTTGGTGTCATCCAGCACCACCAGAAACTTGCGCATTCCCGATCCCTTCTGAGAGCCGTTCGATGATGTCAAAGCCGGGCGTCCGCCGCAACCGTCAAGCCAACGCGCGGAGGGCCGCCCGCCCCAGACGCCCCGCCGCCCATAATGCGACTTGCAGGATGAGCGCATATATCAGCGCCATCGCCGCCAGCACCCTGTCAGCCAGACGGACCGTCAGCCGCAACGCGCGGGATTTGCCCAGCACCTCCACCACGCCCCGCGTGCGGGGGCCGGCCGCATCGGACAGGCGCGCGATCCGTGCCGCATCCTCTGCATTGTCGATGTGGCGAAGAAGATGCAGCGTCGGCGCCACCCCCGCGTTTCCGCCCAGCCGCAGCAGGTCCGCGGTCACGTCTGCGGAACGGGCGGCCCGCGCCCCGCTGCCCAGCGGCAGGCGGGTGCTCTCCGCCAGCGCGCGGGCAAGGCCGGGCGTCATCCTCCCGAGCCTCTGCGCAAGGCGGAGCGTCGTCGCGCCCGCCTTGACGACAAGACCGCCCCCGCCCGTGGCCAGCGCCGCCCCCGTCGCCCCAAGCCCGACGATTGCCAGACCCGTCTCCAGCCGGTCGAGCGGTTGGCCGGAAAGATATGCCGCTCCTCCCCGGCGGAGGGCGTTCAGGTCGCCGAGCGGGGTCATTTCCACCGGCAAGGCACAGATCGCGAGCAGTTCGATGCTCGGGCAACGGGCCACGTCATAGGCGCAGACCGCGCACTCCGAGAGCCGCGCGAAACCGCCCTCCCGCGCGGCGCGGAAGGCGGCAAGCTCCTCGCCAAGCGGCGGGGGCAGAGGGATGCGATGGTCTTGCGCAAGAGCGGCATAGAAGGAAACGGCGTCCTCGTCCCCCGCCCGGATTGCATCGCCGAGCCGGGGGAGAAGCCAGTCCGCCGTGACGGCGCGGGCCATGGCGCGATCCGCTGCGCGGGCGATTTCCGCCGTCGAACGCTCCACGAAAGGCGCGGTAAGGGGAGTGTCGCGGAGCACGAGGATCGTGCTCCCGAGCGTCGCCACCGCAATGCCCGCAGAGAGCATCGCGGCAAGCCGGCGGCGAAACCGCCGGCCGGAGGGTTCAGGCCGCTGCTGCGGTCGAATGGGCCCAGTCCCAGTAGATGTCACGCATCCGGCGGGTCATCGCATCGGTCTTGTAGGTGGTGTCCTCAAAGGCGGAGACGCGGGTGATCTTGGAGAAGTTGCCCGACAGGAAGACCTCATCGGCCTTGCGGAAATCGTCGAGCGTCAGGATGGTCTCATGCACCGTGAGACCCGCGGCACGGGCATTGGCGATGTGACGGGCGCGGGTGATGCCGGAAAGGAACGTGCCGTTGGCGATTGGGGTGAACAGCTCGCCATCCCGCACCATGAACACGTTGGCCGTCGCCGTTTCGGCGACATTCCCGAGCGCGTCCTGCACCAGCGCATTGCCGAAGCCCTTGGCCTGCGCCTCCACCAGCATCCGCGCGTTGTTCGGATAGAGGCAGCCCGCCTTGGCATTGGTCACGTTGTCGGCCAGCACCGGGCGCCGGAAGGAGGTCGTGGTCAGCGTGGTGGAGGAGGTGATCGGCGGCATGGCCACTTCCTCAAGGCTGATGGCGAAGCCGGTTTCGCCCTTCAGCGGCGCGACGCCCAGCTCGCTGCCGTGGATCGCCCAGTACATCGGCCGGATATAGACAGCCGCGTTCGGCCCGTAGGACTTCAGCCCGTCGAGCACGATGTCCACCATCTCGCCCGCATCGACGTTCGGCGTGATCATCAGCGCTTCGGCGGAGCGGTTCAGCCGGGCGCAGTGGGTGTCGAGGTCGGGCGTGATCCCTTCGAACAGGCGGGCACCGTCGAACACGCTCGACCCCTGCCACATGCCGTGATCGGCGGCACGCATCACCGGAATGTCGCCGTCATGCCAGGTGCCGTTGAAGTAAGTGCGGATATTGGTTCCGAATGCCATGGCAAGCTCCTTCAGTCGCGATGGGTAAAGCACTTTGGCCCGCCGGGGTCCAGAGCGACGCTGGGTGCCAAGCCGCGTACCGGCGGGGGAGTTTGCGCGCTGCCGTGAGATCGTTGCAATTGTTCGAACTGGCGTGAATCCATGCGCCCGGTGCACTATCGGTAAAGGCTGTCCAATGCTCAGGGGACTCTACCCCGTACAAGGGCCCTGTATAAGTACAAGGGCCCTGTATAAACGGCAGAAGTGTCGGGCTCCGAAAAGTGACAGCAAGCGCACCCCCCCCAACTCCGGTCAGCATCGTCAAGGGCGACTCCTTTCAGGCCCTCGACCGTCGCCAGCTTGTGCCGGCTGGCGAACGTCTTTTGGTTGACGCCCCTGCTGCGCGAGCGTCGCCTGCGATAGCGTATCTGATGCTGTCCCTGAGCGTGGTGTAGGTTCTGGCTCAGGTGGTCACCGGCGATGTTCCGGTAGGGTCTGGTTGCTGACACCAACCTGGACCGGAGATTTCCCGGACGACCACTGACATGATGACCCTGCGCGACCTCGTCGAGAAGACCCCTGACGCGGACCTGCTGCGTGAGATGATTGGCTTTGCCGCCGAACGGCTGATGGATGGAGGTCGGCGCTGCCACTGGCGCAGCCTGTGGCGAGAAGGACCCGGCGCGGCGGGCGCAGCGCAACGGATACCGCGACAGAGACGATCCGTCCTCCGCGCCGGACCTTGAGGCAGGTGGCGTCGATCCGGAGATAGGGCCAATCGCCCTCGAGCGCCCGGTTCAGGGCGCCCGGTTCAGGAAGGCCGGTTCAGGAAGGCCTTCACCTTGCCGTCGATCTCTTCGCACAGGCGCGAGACCTGGCTCTTCGAGATGCCCGACATGCCCATCGCCTTGCCCAGGTCATCAACCGAGCGCGTCGGGATGCCTTGAACATAGGCCTCCTGGATCACCGCCGTCAGGGCCTTCTCGGCCATCCGTCGGGGTTCGAGAAAGCCCGGGAAGTCGCTGCCCTTCCGCAGCTTCGGGATCCGCAGCTCGACGGTCCCGGCACGGGTCTCCCAGTCCCGGTCGCGGTATCCGTTGCGCTGCGCCCGCCGCGCCGGGTCCTTCTCGCCACAGGCTGCGCCAGTGGCAGCGCCGACCTCCATCCATCAGCCGTTCGGCGGCAAAGCCAATCATCTCACGCAGCAGGTCCGCGTCAGGGGTCTTCTCGACGAGGTCGCGCAGGGTCATCATGTCAGTGGTCGTCCGGGAAATCTCCGGTCCAGGTTGGTGTCAGCAACCAGACCCTACCGGAACATCGCCGGTGACCACCTGAGCCAGAACCTACACCACGCTCAGGGACAGCATCGTATGGCACTTCTGACGTTTTCGGTAGTTCATCAACGCCTGCAATCTCGGATCGATGCTACCAGTAACCGGTGATCGGCGGCTGGACAGTCTGTCCTGCGCTGACGTTGGACGATCTGGCCTCGCCTTGAGGGCACATCCGGTCCGGATGGCGAAACCAAAGCGGTTCTGAACGAGCGCAGGCAAAATCTCTGATCCGGGAGTATGGCGGGGCAGCCCGCAAATCAGGATTGGTGACCGCACGAGGCGCTAACCGGACGCCGGTCCAGATCAAGAATTACGACACGGGTTGGAGATACCGGCCATCCTTCCGTTACCTTCAAACCGCTGCTACTGGCCTCTCTCCGCTCCGATAAGTCCGGCTACCGCCTGCATGGCCAGTCCGAAAAGGAAGATATGCGAACCACCGGTTTCGTCAGTGCTGTCCTGCAAGGATGATACTCTGCACAATCCTGACACAGCGTAGCGATACACTACAGGGCGGAGAGTGTGTCTTGCCACATAACCCTTTGATCTTGTAGGGTATTTATGGCTCCGGCGGTAGGGATCGAACCTACGACCAATTGATTAACAGTCAACTGCTCTACCGCTGAGCTACGCCGGAACACGGGGGCGGTATAGCGGGGGGTGCGGGGGCTGTCCAGAGGCAAAAGACAACTTTTCCGCACCCTCCCGAAGCTTATTCCGCGACGTCCGCGAGGAGAGCCGCATTGCCCCCGGAAGCGGTGGTATCCACGCAGAGATGGCGTTCGATCAGCACGTGACCTGCGTCCGGCTCAGTGGTGATGAGGGGCAGGATCTGCCCCTTGCGCGCGGCGAGCGCCCTGCCATAGGCACGCCCCCCTGCCGCATCGCCCCACCAGAGCGCGCCGGAGAATCCGTTCATCCCGGTAAGCGCATCAGGCGGCAGGTGCCCGCTGACCAAAACTGCCCTTCCCCCCAGACGCTCCACCGCCGCCTTCTGATCCGCCCGGGCGGCATCGCCGGGGCCGAGGCAGAGGACGGGCCCGCGCGCACGGAGGCCGAGCCGGTTCGACTCGCCCGTGGGGCCCGGCATCAGCCGTGTATCTTCTGCGATAGCGGAGGAGCGGGAGAGCGCGGCGCGGAGAGACGCGAGATCCGCACCCGCGCTGTCGGCGCTGCCCGCCGCGGGAGCGGGGAAACGCGTGAAGCGGGCGAGGTAGTTCGGCCCACCCGCCTTGGGGCCGGTGCCCGAAAGACCTTCGCCGCCAAAGGGTTGCGAGCCGACGACTGCACCGATCTGGTTGCGGTTGACGTAGATGTTGCCCACGTGGATACGCTCCACCACCTCCTGCACCCGGTCGTCGATCCGGGTGTGCAGGCCGAAGGTCAGCCCGTAACCGGTGGCGTTGATCGCATCGATCACGCCATCGATCTCACCCGCGCGGAATGTGGCGAGGTGCAGGACAGGGCCGAAGACCTCCTCGCCGATATCGGCGATGGAGGAGACACGGATGACGGCGGGCGCGATGAAATGGCCGGTTCCGGGGGCGGAGACATCTTTCAGCAGCCGCCCTTCGCTGCGCGCCCGGGCGACATGGGCGGCGATGCCCGCGGCGGCTTCGGCGTCGATCACCGGGCCGACATCGGTGGCCAGCGTCCATGGGTTGCCGAGCGCAAGCTCATCCATCGCGCCGAAGAGCATATGCGTGATGCTGGGCGCGACATCCTCCTGCACGTAAAGACAGCGGAGCGCGGAGCAGCGCTGCCCGGCGGACTGGAAGGCGGAGGCGACGATGTCGCGGACGGCCTGCTCGGGGAGAGCGGTGGAATCCACGATCATCGCGTTCAGGCCGCCGGTCTCCGCGATCAGCGGCGCGCCGGGGGAGAGATGTTCCGCCATTGCCCCGCGGATGGCCAGCGCGGTGTCCGTGGAGCCGGTGAAGGCCACACCGTCGATCCGCGGATCGGAGGTGAGCCGCGCGCCCACCCCGCCGTCGCCCGGCAGCAGTTGCAGGGCCGTTGCGGGAACCCCCGCCTTCAACAGAAGCTCCACCGCAAGCGCGGCGATGAGCGGGGTCTGCTCTGCCGGCTTCGCAATCACTGCGTTTCCGGCGGCGAGCGCCGCGGCGATCTGGCCGGTGAAGATGGCGAGCGGGAAGTTCCACGGAGAGATGCAGGCGAAAGTGCCCCGGGCAGGGTGGGGAAGGGCCGCCGCACCTTCGGCATAGTAGCGCAGGAAATCCGCGGCCTCCCGCAGTTCGGCGACTGCATCGGCCTGCGTCTTTCCGGCCTCCCGCGCGAGCAGGGCGAAGAGGCGGCCGAAATCGGCCTCGTAGAGATCGGCCGCGTGTTTCAGCACGGCGGTGCGGTCTTCGGCGGGGGCGTTCCATGGTCGGGCCGCATCGAGAGCCGCTTCCACCTGATCGGGCGTGGCGAACAGTGCGGTGCCGACCGCGTCCGTCGGATCGGCGGGGTTCATCACGGTGACGGGATCGCCACCCTCCACCGCCCGGGCGAGGATCGGCGCAGCGCGGAACCGGGCGGCAAGGAACGGCGCGCGCGCGGCCTCGATCCGGGCAAGATCGCCCGCATCGGTTAGATCGAAGCCGCGTGAATTGCCACGGCTGGGCTCGAATATCCCGGCAGGGCGGCGGATCACCGGGTTGTGGGCATCGGCCAGATGCGCCTCCACCTCCGCAAACGGATCGGCGGCAACGGTTTCGGCGGGCACGTCCTCATCGACGATCTGGTTCACGAAGGAGGAGTTCGCCCCGTTTTCCAGCAGACGGCGGACGAGATAGGCCAAGAGGTCGCGATGCGCCCCGACCGGAGCATAGATGCGGCAGCGCGTGCCCTCCCGCTCATGCACGATGTCGTGGAGACGCTCTCCCATGCCGTGCAGGCGCTGGAACTCGAAGGCGTCGCGGTCGGTCGACATGTCGAGGATGGCGGCGACGGTATGGGCGTTGTGGCCTGCGAACTGGGGATAAATCCGGTCGGTCATGCCGAGCAGCTTGCGCGCATTGGCGATATAGCTCACATCGGTCGCGGCCTTGCGGGTAAAGACGGGGAAGCCGTCCAGCCCCAGAACCTGCGCGCGCTTGATCTCGCTGTCCCAGTAGGCGCCCTTCACCAGACGCACCATGATCCTGCGGTCGAGCCGGGTCGCAAGGTCGTAGAGGCGGTCGATCACCGGGCCGCACCGCTTGCCATAGGCCTGAACGACCACGCCGAACCCGTCCCAGCCTTTCAGCGCGGGGTCGGACAGAACCGCCTCGATCACGTCGAGGGAAAGGGTCAGCCGGTCCGCTTCTTCCGCATCGACGTTGAAGCCGAGGTTCGCCGCGCGGGCGAGACCGGCCAGCGCCCGGACGCGGGGCACCAGCTCCTCCATCACGCGCGCGCGCTTTGCCACTTCGTAGCGCGGATGCAGGGCGGAGAATTTCACCGAGATGCCGGGATTGGACCGGATGTCGCTGCCCTTCGCTGCGGCGGCGATCGCCGTGATCGCGCGGGAATAGTCGAGGTGATAGCGGCGGGCGTCCGCCTCCGTCCGCGCGGCCTCTCCCAGCATGTCGTAGGAATAGGTGAAGCCCTTCGCCTCCATCCCCTCGGCGCGTTTCATGGCGGACTGGATGGTCTCGCCAAGGACGAACTGGCGCCCCATCTCCTTCATCGCGCGGGAGACGGCGCCCCGGATCACCGGCTCTCCGAGACGCCGCACCGCGGCCCGGAGGTGGCCCGCCACGCCCGGCTCCCGCTCATCCAGCACGCGCCCTGTCAGCATCAACGCCCAGGTGGAGGCATTGACGAGGCTGGAGGAGGATTTGCCCAGATGCCTGCCCCAGTCGGACGGGGCGATCTTGTCCTCGATCAGCGCATCCATCGTTTCAGCGTCCGGCACGCGCAGCAGCGCCTCCGCCAGACACATGAGCGAGATACCCTCATCCGTGGACAGGCCGTATTCGGCCAGAAACACTTCCATCAGGCCGGGTTTCGCGCTCTGGCGGATCAGGCGGACCAGCTCCGCCCCTCTGGCGGCGATGCGGGCGCGGTCGCCGGGCGACAGGTGCGCCTCCTCCGCCAGCCGGGAGAGGAGGGGGCCTTCCTCCGCCAGCCTCAGGGCTTCGATCTTCATCTGGAGGTCCATCACCGTGTCGCGCATCCGCTTTCTCCCGTTATCTGCCCATGATACACCCCTTCGAGAAGGCGGATCGCCTGCAGTCAGCACAAGGACAGGCCGATGGACCGAAAAGTGGCCGCGCCCCGGTTCGATATGGAAAGCGACGATCTGGACCGTTTCGACCGGGCCATCCTGCGGTCCCTGTCGGTGGACGGGCGGCTGCCGGTGACGGAACTGGCGCGCAAGGTGGGCCTGTCGAAATCGCCCGTGCAGGCGAGGGTGAAGCGGCTTGAGGAGGCGGGCTACATCAAGGGCTACCGCGCCGTGCTGGATCCGATCCGGCTCGGCCTTGCCCATGTCGCCTTTGTCGAGGTCCGGCTTTCGGACACGCGGGAGGCGGCCTTGCAAGCGTTCAACCGCGCGGTGCAGTTGATCCCGGAGGTGGAGGAGTGCCACATGATGGCCGCCTCCTTCGACTATCTGCTGAAGGTGCGGACAGGCGACATCGCCGACTATCGCGCCGTGCTGGGGGAAAAGCTGTCCACCCTGCCGCATGTCGCCTCCACCTCGACCTTCGTCGCGATGGAGGCGGTGAAGGACGAATCCCCCGTGTTCAGTGGCGGGCCTTGAGCACCGTCTCGTCCCCCGCCTTCAGCAGCAGCGCCCCATCGTCAGAAAAGTCGAAGCCCGTGACGCTCGCCAGCGCGTCGAGGAACTTGCGCTCCTGATCCATCAGGGCGGGCGCACAGGCCATCATCGTCGCGCCCGCCTGCCGGAAGCGCAGCGACTCCCCCGTCAGTTCGTAGCCCGCGAAGTAGCTGTTGCAACCGGCACGCCCCGAGACACGCCCGTTGGCGAAGGTAAGGGTGACGTGCGAACTGTCGATGATGCCGCCGCCGCCGATATCCTCCACCACCCAGTCCTGCCCGGTAAGAAGGTCTTCGGGCGCGCCGCCGCAGCCCTTGAACTCCCGCTCCCCGGCCATCAGCGTCACCTGGCGGGGATAGGGCATCCCGGTCATGGAGTCCCGGCAGAGCGCGTCGGCGATTGCCAGAACCACGCCCTTTCCGCCGGTGTAGCGGCGCCCCTGCGGCATCACCTCCGCCGCGGAAAGGCGCCCCGAGACGCTGTCCCCCTCCTGCGGGGTGAAGGTGAAGCTGCCATCGGTCAGCGTGAGGCTCCAGCCCGGTTCATTGCCCCGTGCCACGAAATCGGCATTGGCGGTGCTGTCTATGTCGATATGGCATTCGGGAAGCGCCCCGCCGCCGATACTCACGGTGACGGCCGGCCCCTTGCTCCAGACGAAGGTTCCCGGATCGTCCTCCGCCTCGTACTTCGCGCCGGAGGCGGTTCTGGCCTCATGAAGATCGTAGTAATCCGCGCCGATCCGCAGGCGCGCACCGTCGTTGATGAAGCCGATCTCCACCAGCCGGTCACCACAGCGATAGGTGGAGGCAAAGCCCATCGACAGGTGCTGATGCATCATGAGAGGAGGGACGGCCACCGGGCCGCTTCCCGTGGCGATCGGCGCGGGATCGGAAACCCACATCACCTCTCCTCCGAGCTGGATGGCGCCGCGCAGCATCAGCGGAATATCGGTCGGTCCCTTGATATCGAATGGGATCGGCACCTGCCGCCCTTCCGTCCCGATATCCCGCGCCGCGACGACCCGTCCCGTCTCGTCGCGCAGCTCCAGACTTGCGACAGCGCCGTCCGGCAGGGCGACCCGCTCCCGGTAGGTGAGTTCTCCCGTCACGTCGCGCTGCTGGGCAAAGGCGGCCCCTCCCGCGATCACCGCGGCCAGGGTTGCGCAGGACAAAAGACGCATGGCGTCCCTCCTTCATGTGTTCCACACAGGAATATAGCGGGAGAGTGCCGGAGGCAAAGCAGGCCTCGACCCCGGCCCGGCCGCGTGCGAGACTTCGCGGGTTGAGAACGGAGCTTTCGCCATGTCCGACCAGATCCTTTCCGAACCCCGGCTCACCTCGCTCGCGCATGGAGGCGGCTGCGGCTGCAAGCTCGCGCCCTCCGTCCTGCGCGACCTGCTGGCCGAACAGCCGCTGGCGCAGGCCTTCCCGCAGCTTCTGGTGGGCAACGAAGGCTCGGACGACGCGGCGGTCTGGCAGGTGGATGACAGGACCTGCGTGATCGCCACGACGGATTTCTTCATGCCGATGGTGGATGATCCGCGCGATTTCGGGCGTATCGCCGCGACAAACGCGATTTCCGACATCTACGCCATGGGTGGGCGGCCGATCATGGCGCTCGCCATTCTCGGCATGCCGATCGACAAGCTCTCCGTCGGGACTGTCCGGGCCATTCTGGCGGGCGGCGCGGAGACCTGTGCGGAGGCGGGCATTCCTGTTGCGGGGGGTCACTCCATCGACGCGCCGGAGCCGATCTACGGTCTTGCCGTCATCGGGCTGGCCACGCCGGAGGATATCCGTCGCAACGGCGGCGCGCGGGTGGGCGACAAGCTCATCCTCACGAAGGGGCTGGGCGTCGGCATCTATTCCGCCGCCATCAAGAAGGGCGTCCTGCCGCCCGGCGGTTATGAAGAGATGATCGCGACGACGACGCTTCTCAACCGGATCGGCGGAGAGCTTTCCCGCGACCCGGCGGTGCATGCGATCACCGATGTCACCGGCTTCGGCATTCTGGGGCATGGGCTGGAGATGGCAAAGGGCGCGGGCCTGGCGCTGCGCCTCGGGATGGGTGATCTGCCGTTCCTTGCCCATGCTGAAGCGCTGGCCGAAGGCGGGCTGGCGACCGGCGCATCGGCCCGGAACTGGGCCAGCTATGGCGGGGACGTGTTGTTGCCGGAGGGTGTGCCCGACTGGCGGGTGAAGCTTCTCACCGACCCGCAGACCTCTGGCGGGCTGCTGGTCGCCGTCGCGCCGGAGGCGGCAGAGACAATGCTCGCCCGCATCCGCGCCGCAGGCTATGACCGTGCGAGCCTTGTCGGCGAGGTGACGGATGGTCCGGTGCGCGTGGAAGTCGTCTGAACCAGTCGCCCCCGCCCGTCCTGCGCGCAGGTTGGGCGGCTATTCCCTCATCGCTCATTGACAGGTGAAGGCGCGCCCCGAGATCAGGGGGGCATCGTAGCGACATGGATGCTTTACGGTAGATGGCTGGGGCGCCAGGATTCGAACCTGGGAATGGCGGTACCAAAAACCGCTGCCTTACCACTTGGCGACGCCCCAACTGCGGCGGTGTTTAGCGAAGGCCGCGGGGGGGTGCAAGACGGAAAATCGCACTTTTTGCGCCCCGCTGCATTGTGGCTTTGCAAGGGCCATTGGAAGGGGCGGGGTGAGGAAAAGGAGCGTCCTGCGGCGGAACGGCGGGTGCCTCCGGCGAGGGTGTCGGAGCAAATTGCCGCAGGCCGGTTGCAGCAAGCGCGCGGCTGCGCTAGATTTTGCGGGCAGCATCAAGAGCGGAAGAATGCCCTCGCATTCAGACACGGTTCCTCCCCCGGAGGGCGACAGTCCCGGAGAGGGACCACGACGAAGGGGGGAGACCCCCCTGTTCGCATGTCATGACATATCCGGTTTCCGCGATAGAGTTCCGCCTGCCGTGAAGCGGGCCGGGGCGCATATGCTGCACCGAACACTCCAACAGGATTTTCCTAATGTTCTTTGAATGGATGTCCGATCCGTCGGCCTGGGTGGGACTTGCCACGCTCGTCGTTCTGGAAATCGTTCTCGGCATCGACAACCTCGTCTTCATCGCCGTTCTCGCCGACAAGTTGCCGCCGCATCAGCGGGACAAGGCGCGGATCATCGGCCTTTCGCTGGCCCTGGTCATGCGACTGGGGCTTCTGGCCTCCATCGCGTGGATCGTGACCCTGACCCAGCCGGTATTCTCGCTGCTGGGGTTCGGCTTCTCCTGGCGCGACATCATCCTGATCGTCGGCGGCGTCTTTCTGCTGTTCAAGGGCACGATGGAGCTCCATGAACGGCTGGAAGGCCACATGGCGCACAAGGAACAGCGCGTGGCCCATGCGGTGTTCTGGCAGGTCATCGTGCAGATCATCGTGCTCGACGCCATCTTCTCGCTCGACAGCGTGATCACGGCGGTCGGCATGGTGCAGCATGTCTCCGTCATGATGATTGCGGTCATCATCGCGGTGGGCGTGATGCTGCTGATGGCCAAGCCGTTGATGGCCTTCGTCTCGCGCCATCCGACGGTGGTGATCCTGTGCCTCGGCTTCCTGATGATGATCGGGTTCTCGCTGGTGGTGGAGGGCTTCGGCTATCACCTGCCGAAAGGGTATCTCTATGCCGCCATCGGTTTCTCGGTGATGGTCGAGGCGCTGAACCAGATCAGCCGCCGCAACCGGGAGCGGTCGCTCACCTCCGGCGATATGCGGGACAGGGCGGCGGATGCCGTGCTGCGCATGCTGGGCGGGCGGTCGCGGTCGTCGGGCGAACTGTCGGGCGACGCCGAGGTGATCGCCCAGCAGTCGAGCGAGGGGGGCCTGTTCGGCGCGGAGGAGCAGGAGATGATCCGGGGCGTGCTGACGCTGGCGGAACGCCCCGCGACCTCCGTCATGACACCGCGGACGGAGATCGACTGGCTCGACCTGAACACGCCCGTCGCCGCGTTGCAGGAGCAGATCCTGCGTGAAGGGCATTCGCGGTATCTGGTCGCGCGGGGGAGCATCGAGAACTTCGTCGGCGTGGCGCTCACCCGCGATCTTATGCGCGACGTGCTGGCGGAAGGGGCGATCAACCTTGATCGTTCGTTGAAGCAGCCGCTGGTTCTGCACGAGAGTGTCGATGCGCTCCGCGTCATGGAGCAGCTCCGCAAGACGCCGGTGCAGATGGCGGTGATCGTGGACGAATTCGGCACGATCGAAGGCATCGCCACGCCGACCGACATCCTCGAAGCCATCGCCGGAGACTTCGCCGATGAGAACGAGGACGAGACCACGATGGAGCGGCTCGACGACGGCTCCTATCTGGTCAGCGGCTGGGTCGATATCCGGCGGGCTTCCACCCTGCTGGAAACCGATCTGGAGGACGCGACGGAGCGGTATTCGACGCTCGCCGGCTACATCCTGTGGCAGCTGGGCCATCTGCCCGCCGTAGGCGAGCGGGTGAGCGCGGGCGCGCTGGAGTTCGAGGTAACGGCCATGAACGGCCACGCCATCGACCGGGTGCGCGTCAGGCGGCTGGACGATCCTGTTGACGGGGTCACCGAATGAGAAAAGGGGCGGCGGGTGATCCTGCCGCCCCTTTTCGTTGCGTTCCGCCGTCGTTCAGACGCGTTCGAGCGCCACGGCAATCCCCTGGCCCACGCCGATGCACATCGTGGAGAGGGAGCGCTTGCCGCCCGTCTCCCGCAGTTCCAGCGCGGCGCTGCCGGTGATCCGGGCCCCCGACATGCCGAGCGGGTGGCCGAGCGCGATGGCGCCGCCGTTGCGGTTCACGCGCTGATCGTCATCCGCGATGCCCAGATCGCGGAGCGTGGCAAGGCCCTGGCTCGCGAAGGCCTCGTTCAGTTCGATGACGTCGAAGTCCTTTTCCGTCAGGCCAAGCCGCGCCATCAGCTTCTTGGACGCAGGGGCCGGGCCGATGCCCATGATCCGCGGCGGAACGCCGGCGACAGCCCCGCCCAGAACCCGGGCGATGGGCGTCAGCCCGTATTTCTTCACCGCCGCTTCGGAGGCGATGATGAGCGCCGCGGCCCCGTCGTTCACGCCCGAGGCATTGCCCGCCGTCACCGTGCCGCCCTTGCGGAACGGCGTGCCGAGCTTGGCCAGCGCCTCCATCGTGGTGGCACGGGGATGTTCGTCCTTGTCCACCACCTTCGGGTCGCCCTTGCGCTGGGGAATGGTCACCGGGGTGATTTCCCTGGCCAGCCGGCCGTTTTCCTGCGCGGCGGCCGCCTTGGCCTGCGAGCGGAGGGCGAAGGCGTCCTGATCCTCACGGCTGACGTGGAAGTCCTCCGCCACGTTCTCACCCGTCTCCGGCATGGACTCGACGCCATACTGGGCCTTCATCAGCGGGTTGACGAAGCGCCAGCCGATGGTCGTGTCATAGATCTCGGCATTGCGGGAAAAGGCCGTGTCCGCCTTCGGCATCACGAAGGGCGCGCGGGACATGGATTCCACGCCGCCCGCGATCATGATCTCGGCCTCGCCGGCCTTGATGCTGCGCGCCGCCATGATGACGGCATCCATGCCCGACCCGCAGAGCCGGTTGATCGTGGTGCCCGGCACGGCAACCGGCAGGCCCGCCAGCAGCAGGGACATGCGCGCCACGTTACGGTTGTCTTCGCCCGCCTGGTTGGCGGAGCCGTAGATCACATCGTCGATGGCTTCCCAGTCGATGCCCGCATTGCGCTCCATCAGCGCTTTCATCGGGATCGCGCCCAGATCGTCGGCGCGGACCGAGGAAAGCGCCCCGCCGAAACGGCCGATGGGGGTGCGGATATAGTCGCAGATATAGGCTTCGGTCATTCTGTCCTCCTCACAGTGCCGGAACGGTCAGATCGCCGACCGGCCCGTCGATCACCAGCCTGGCGCCGGTCATCGCTTGCAGTTCATCCAAAGTCATCGCGGCCAGCTTCTCCCGCAGGACGAAATGGCCGTCCTTGATGTCCACCACCGCATGGCTGGTGTAAACACGGGTGATGCAGGCCACGCCGGTCAGCGGGAAGGTGCAGCTCTCCACCAGCTTCGGCTCGCCCTTCTTGGTCACGTGTTCGGTGATGACACAGACCTGCTTCGCGCCGTGGACAAGGTCCATCGCGCCGCCGACGGCGGGAACGCCCTTGTCGCCCACCCGCCAGTTGGCAAGGTCGCCGCTCTGCGCCACCTGAAGCGCGCCGAGGATCGCCACGTCCAGATGACCGCCACGCACCATGGCGAAGCTGTCCGCATGATGGAAGAAGGACGCGCCCGGGTTGAGCGTGATCGCCTTCTTGCCCGCGTTGATGAGATCCCAGTCCTCCTGCCCCTCGGGCGGGGCGGCGCCGAAGTCGAGAATGCCGTTCTCGGTATGGAAGATCACCTTGCGTCCGGGCGGCTGGTAGCGCGCCACCATCTCCGGGAAGCCGATGCCGAGGTTCACATAGGCGCCGTCCCGGATGTCCTGCGCCGCGCGCCAGGCGATCTGGGCATTTGAAAGCTTGATGTCGTCGCGAACGTTCACGGTCATTCCTGGGAAACTCCTGCGCGGATGAGCACCTCTTCCTGCTCGGGTTCGGCCACATGGACGATGCGGTCCACGAAGATGCCGGGGGTGATCACGTTCTCCGGGTCGATGCTGCCCGGTTCCACGATATGGCTCGCCTGCACGATGGTCGTGGCCGCGGCGGTGCACATGATGGGGGAAAAATTCCGGGCGGCCATGTTGTAGGTCAGGTTGCCCAGCCTATCGGCATCGCGGGCCTTGATGAGCGCGAAATCCGCCTTCAGCCAGCGCTCCTGCACATAGGGGCGTCCGTCGAATTCCTCGATCTTCTTGCCTTCGGCGAGCTCCGTCCCGTAGCCCGTGGGCGTGTAGAAGGCGGGGATGCCCGCGCCGCCCGCCCGGATCCGCTCGGCCAGCGTGCCCTGCGGCACCAGTTCGAGTTCGATCTCGCCCGCGAGGTAGCGCTCCGTGAAGGCGCGGGGGTCGCTGGATTTCGGGAAGGAGCAGATCATCTTGCCGACCATGCCGAGGTCGATCATCGCGGCGATACCGACGCGGCCGTTTCCGGCGTTGTTGTTGACGATCGTCAGGTTCTTCGGGCTGCCGGTTTCCTTGAAGCGGGCGATCAGCGCCGCCATCAGTTCCAGCGGTGCGCCGGATCCGCCGAAACCGCCGATCATCACCGTCGCGCCGTCACCGATCTCCGCCACGGCTTCCGCCGTGCTCGGGAGTGTCTTGTCCATGCGGGTCTCCTTCCTGCGGGCCGCGCGCTTCGGGGTCGGAACGGGTCCGGGCGGGCCGTCGCGCGCGACCCTATGCCCAGCCTTGCTCGACAGCAACAGGTTTGTGCGTTATGCGATATTTGTTCGATTATCGCATTTGAGGGCCGGAAATGACCGATGCGCGCGACCTGATGGGCGGTTTTGCCAAGGGCCTGCGGGTCATCGAAGCGTTTGCCGGGGTGCCGCGGCTCACCATTACCGAAGTGGCGGAGCGGGCCGACCTGGACAGGGCAACGGCGCGGCGCTGTCTCCTCACGCTCGTCGCGCACGGCTATGCGGAGCATGACGGCAAGTTCTTCGCCCTCACCCCCAAGGTCGCGCGGCTCGGCCAGGCATGGTTGCAGGGGTTGCCGCTTGCCACGGTGATCCAGCCCCGGCTCGACAGGCTGTCGGCGGAAGTCGGGCAAAGCTCCTCCGTCTCCGTGCTGGACGGGGCGGAGATCGTTTACATCGCGCGTGCCGCCCAGCAGCGGATCATGTCGATCAACCTGATGGCGGGCAGCCGTCTGCCCGCGTTCTGCTCCTCCATGGGCCGCATTCTGCTGGCCGCGCTGCCGGAAGGGCAGGCGGAGGCCCTGATCCGGTCCGCCGACCGTCCTCCATATACCGCGCGCACGCTCACCGATCCCGCTCTGCTGATGCAGGAACTCGCACGTGTCCGTCAGCAGGGCTATGCGGTGATCGATCAGGAATTGGAAATCGGCCTGTGCTCCATAGCCGTGCCGGTTCTGAACGACCGGTCACAGGTCGTTGCCGCGCTGAACATCGGCGCGCCGGCGGCGCAGGTTCCAGCGGTGGAAATGGCGGGGCGCTTCCTGCCCCCTCTGCGCGCGCTGCAGGCCGCGCTGCGGCCCCTGCTTGCATAGGGGAGCGCGCGCCAGTGCTTGCCGCTGGGCGGTTCCCTTTGTTCAGGGCCCGTCTCTGGCTTGTCCTTTCGGAGGCGGAGGTTGGGGGGCAGAGGTTGCTGGGGCAGGGGCCGATCCTGGTCGGCGTCATGCTGCGCCGCGGGCCAACCCGTGCGGGGGCTTCAGGACCGCTTGCGCAGAGCGGCCCTTCACTTTCGCCTTGCCGGGGAACCATGGCTGCGGGCCGGATCGTCAGCAAACGCTCCCGGATGGAGACCCGGCGCAAGGGTCGTTGATCGCAGCTCCCTGTTTTCCGTTTCTTTTTGAGGGGCGACCGTGCAGTATCCTCCGCGGGAGACTTTTGGGGAGGATGACTTGAATTTGTTGAACTTGTTCATGAGCCAGCTTGCCGATCCGTTTCGGATCGGGCTGCTCATCGCGCTGACATTCACGATTGCAAACACGCGGGCGACCACCGGGGTGCTCGTGCCATCGCTTGCCGGGATCGCCTTCGTTGCAGCGCTGATCCCGATGACGCTCCATCAGGGGCAACCGTTCATGGCCGCCTTCGCGACAGGGCTGGTCGCGAATGCCTTGATCCTTGGTGTGGTCATGGCGCTCCGCGGTGTCGCGCTGCGCGTGATCCGCGGGTAGATAAAGGGGCCGGGCGACCGGCCCCCTTCCGATAAGCCGGCCCCTTCCGATCAGATCGTCTGGTCGTAGTCACCGACCGAGGGTTCGGTGCGGATCACGCTGTCCAGATCCTGGAAGATCGCGCGGAGCTGCTCATCGCTTTCCGGGCTTTCGACCACGACGACGAGGTTCGGGGTGTTGGAGGACGCCCGCACCAGCCCCCAGCCGCCGTTCTCAAGGATGACGCGGGCACCGTTCACGGTCACCACTTCCTTGATCTTCACACCGCCGAGGGAGCCGCCTTCCTCCCCGCGTTTCACCAGCTTCTCCACGATCCGGCCCAGCACCTGATACTTCTCCGTATCCGGGCAGGCGGGCGACATCGTGGGCGAAGAGAAGGTCTTGGGCAGTGCCTTCTTCAGGTCGGAGAATTTGGCGCCCGGATTGCGGTCCATGAGCTTGCAGATCTCCACCGCAACGCGCATCCCGTCGTCGTAGCCACGCCCGATCGGTTCGGCGAGGAAGTAGTGGCCCGACTTCTCGAACCCCGCGAGAGCGCCCAGTTCCTTGACCCGGCGCTTCATGTAGCTGTGGCCGGTCTTCCAGTAATCGGCCTTCGCGCCCGCCGCGATCAGGTCAGGGTCGGAGGCAAAGAGACCGGTGGATTTCACATCCGCCACGAAGGTTGCGCCGGGATAGAGCTTCACCAGATCGCGCGCCATGATGACGCCCACCTTGTCGGCGAAGATCTCGTCGCCCTCATCGTCCACGACGCCGCAGCGGTCCCCGTCGCCGTCGAAGCCGAGCGCCATGTCCGCGCCCGACGCCTTCACGGCATGGGCCATGTCATGGAGCATCTCCATGTCTTCGGGGTTCGGGTTGTAGTTCGGGAAGGTGTAGTCGAGCTCGTTATGCAGCGGCACGACCTCAACCCCCATGCGCTTCAGCACTTCGGGCGCAAAGGCGGAGGCGGTGCCGTTGCCGGTGGCGCAGACGATCTTCAGCGGGCGCGAGATGCGGAAATCGCCGACCAGATCGTCCAGATACGCCTCCTTCACACCATCGACGAATTCGTACCTGCCCCCCTCGCGGGCCTCGCCCTCACCGTTCAGGACGATGTTCTTCAGCTCCGCCATCTCGTCCGGGCCATGGGTGAGGGGGCGCTCGAACCCCATCTTCACGCCGGTCCAGCCGTTCGGGTTGTGAGAGGCCGTGACCATCGCCACCGCGGGCGCATCCAGGTAGAACTGGCTGAAATAGGCCATGGGAGACAGCGCGGGGCCGATGTCCTTCACATGGATCCCCGCCTGCATGAGGCCGAGGATCAGCGCGTTCTTGATGGCGAGCGAATAGTCGCGATAGTCGTTGCCGACGGCGATTACCGGCTCGATCCCGCGTCTCCACATCTGCGTGCCAAGGCCCAGACCCAGCGCCGTCATGCCGGGCAGGTTGATTTCCTGCGGATACTTCCACCGCGCGTCATATTCGCGGAATCCGGTGGGGGCGATCATCGGATCGCGCAGGAATTCCCACGTGTTGGGCTTGGAGACGGGCAAGGGTTTCATACGGAACTCTCGTTTGGGGGGTCAGATGCGGATCGGGTCGGCTTTGGCAAGCATATCGAACGCCTTGAGACTTTCCAGAAGCGCGGGCATGCGATCAAGCCGGATCATGTTCGGACCGTCGGATGGCGCGTTGTCGGGGTCCTGGTGCGTCTCAATGAACACGCCCGCGATGCCGAGGGAGATGGCCGCCCGCGCCATGACGGGCGCAAATTCGCGCTGGCCGCCGGAAGCGGTGCCGAGGCCGCCCGGCTGCTGGATGGAATGGGTGGCATCCATGATGACCGGATATCCCGTCCGCACCATCTGGGGCAGGGATCGCATGTCCGTCACCAGGGTATTGTAGCCGAAGGTGGTGCCCCGCTCCGTCAGCAGGATACGGTCGTTGCCGGTGGAGGCGACCTTGTCGGCGACGTTCGGCATGTCCCAGGGGGCAAGGAACTGCCCCTTCTTTATGTTCACGGCCGCTCCCGTCCGCCCGGCGGCAAGCAGCAGATCGGTCTGGCGGCTGAGAAAGGCGGGGATCTGGATCACGTCCACCACCGCGGCCACATCCTCGCACTGCCAGCTCTCATGGACATCGGTCAGCACCGGCAGGCCGAAGATCTGCTTCACGCCCGCCAGAATGTTCAGTCCGGCTTCCATCCCCACGCCGCGCCTGCCGGTGAGGGAGGAGCGGTTGGCCTTGTCGAAGCTGGACTTGAAGATCAGTCCGATGCCCAGCCCGTCGCAGATCTCCTTCAGCCGGCCGGCGATCATCTGGGCGTGATCCGCCGTCTCCAACTGGCAGGGACCGCCAATGAGGACCATGGGAAGGTCGTTGCCGACCTCCACCTCTCCAATACGAAACGTTGTCATTCCGGCGTCTCCGTAACGCTGAATTCTGTTGACGCCAAAATAGGTAAGATCACGCGGAGCGCCAGTCCGGGCTGACCGGCCTCACGGCGGCAATCCGCTCGTCCCGCTCCTCTGCGGGCGCGCGTCCCATCTGCAGGACAGCCGCTGGTGCTGCCCCGTCGAGGGGCAGCTGGGCCTGCATCATCCCATTCTCCGCAGCATTTGCCGCGATGCTGCCGGGCCCCAGCGGCGCCAGCGGGCCGAGCGCTTCCCCGGAGCGGGTGCGAAACCGTCTTACCCGAATACTCATTTCTGAAATCACCTGTCCGAACAGGGGTATGGTGGCTTGTGTACCATCTGGATGCAACATTTTCGTGCAACCCGGGCGCCAGCCCCCTCTCCTTGCCTGCTTGTCCGACTTTTCGCGTCGTCCCGCGCGATGTGTCATGAACTTCCTACCATCGGGTAAACGCAACGATTGTCGCCGCGCGTCCCGATGCCTACCTAGTATCGCATGTCGATCTTGCCACCCGAAACCGCGCCGAAGCTTGTCCGGCAGATCGAATCCTGCCGGTTGTGCGCGGAGGATTTCGCACGCACCGCGACGGCCCACAAGCCGCGTCCGGTGGTCTGGTTCCGGCCGGGGGCGCGGATCCTTATCGCCGGTCAGGCGCCCGGCCTGCGTGTGCATGAGGCGGGGCGGCCGTTCTGGGATGCGTCCGGCAGGCGGCTTCGTGAGTGGCTGGGCATGTCGGAGGAGGAATTCTACGATCTCTCCCGCGTCGCCGTGGTGCCGATGGCCTTCTGCTTTCCCGGCTATGACGCCAAGGGCGCTGACCTGCCACCCCCGCCGCGTTGCGCGGCCGCATGGCACGATCAGGTGACTGAGGCGCTGGGCGAGATGCCGCTTCTGTTGCCGGTCGGTGGCCATGCCCATCGCTGGCATCTGGGCGCGAAAGGCGGCGTGACGGAGACCGTCGCGGGCTGGCGCGCCCATGCGCCGCGCGTCTTTCCCTTGCCTCATCCCTCCTGGCGCAATACCGGGTGGCTGAAACGGAACCCCTGGTTCGCGGCGGAGCTGCTTCCCGTGCTCCGGGCGCGGGTGCGGGAGGTGCTGGATGGAAGCTGAAGGAGCGGCGATGCAGAAGACGGCGATCGATCTGGCGCATGAGGCGATGGAGGCCCGTCCCGAGGACGATGCGCTTCGGCTTGCCTTCTATGAGCGGGTGGCCGATTCGGAGCTTTACCTGCTGCTCGAGGAGGAGACGGAGGACGATACCGTCCGTCCCCGCATCTTTCCGCTTGAGGACGGCGCGATGATCGCGGCCTTTGACCGGGAGGACCGGCTGGCTGCCTTTGCGGAAGGTGTTGCCCCCTATGTCGCCCTGCCCGGGCGGGTGGTCGCGGGCATGCTGGCGGGGGAGGGTCTGGGGATGGCGCTGAATCTTGGCGCAGCCTCCGGCTTTCTGATGCCCGCCGATGCGGTCCGCTGGCTGGCGGAGACGCTGGAGCGGGAGGCGGAGGAGCTGGAGGCCCGGCCGGAGGAAATCCTGCCGCCGCGTGGCCTGCCGGAAAGCTTTGTCGCGGCGCTGGATACCAAGCTGGCGCTGGCTGCCGGGCTTGCCCGGTCCGCCTATCTCGTGGGGGTGCGCTACGCGGACGGGCGGCCAAGCCACATGCTGGCCTTCATGGCCGCAGCTCCCGGTGCGACGCAGGCCTTGGTTCGCGCAACGCATGAGGCGCTGGCCTTTTCGGGGATCGAGGCCGGGGCGCTGGACGTGGCCTTCTTCGACCTCTCCGACCCGATCGCGGCGCGTCTTGCCCGCGTGGGCCTGCGCTTCGACCTCCCCGAAGCCACCCCCGTGCAGGTGGAGACGACGCCGCTTCCCCCCGGTATGGACCCCCTGAAGCCGCCGCGGCTGCGCTGACCTCGGGCGGTCCGCAAGTTTTCCTTTCCGCGCTGCGGCATGGTGGATAGGCTGGGGCAGGGGCTGAAGGGGACAGGCATGACTGGCAGGATCATCACCGTCGCGCAGCAGAAGGGCGGCAGTGGCAAGACCACCATTGCAGCCAACCTTGCCGTCGCGCTGGCGGCGGAGGGGAATTCGGTGGCGCTGATCGACACCGATCCGCAGGGTAGCCTTGGCCGCTGGTTCATGACGCGGCGGGAGCGGCTCGGGGACGCGGGGCTGGAATTCTCGACGGCCTCCGCATGGGGCGTGTCCTATGAATGCGACAAGCTGCGCAGGATGGCGGATTACGTCATCATCGACACCCCGCCAAAAGTGGACTCCGACCTTCGTCCCGCGCTGCGGGAGGCGGATCTGGTGCTTGTGCCGGTGGCGTCCTCGCATGTCGATCTCTGGGCGACGGAAGGGGTGCTCGATCTGGCGGAGCGGGTGAAGCGGACGGCGGTGCTGGTGCTGAACCGCACGAAACCCGGTACGCGTCTCGCAGCGGAAGTGGCCGAAGCCGCCCGTTCCCTGAACGCCGATCTTGCAGGCGCGACGCTCGGCAACCGGGTGGTTTATGCCGAGACGCTGGGGCAGGGGCTTTCGGCGCTGGAAGCCGCGCGGAGCAGCCCCGCCGCGCAGGAGATCGCCGCGCTGCGCAAAGAGATCAAGGAGCGACTGGCGACCTGAACGGCCGGAGAGCGGGCGTTCCGGCTGGGTCGCGGGAGCCGTTCCCCAGGGTGTCGCCGGGACCACCGGCGTGTCCCGATGCGGGCCGGTCAGGGCACCGGTGCCTTATCCTCACGCGGATCGCCGAACGGCCCGCTCCATCACAGGTGGCCCCGCCCGGTCCAAAAGGCTGCTGACAAGCCCTGAAGTCCCATGCCTCTTTCTGGAACCCCCTTTCTGGCAGCCCCCTTTCTGCAAGCCGGGAAAGCGGCTCGGAAATGACACGAACTGCGCGGGTCTCCGGCTGAATTTCGTCAGATTGCGAACGATGTTCGCTCCGATGCAGGGCTGATGGGCCTTCTGGTCCGTCTGCTCACGATGGTCGTCAACCCGTTACGCAACGCCTTCTTCCAGCTCGACCGCGGGCGTCCCGATGTGGATGCATGGGGAGCCGAGGCGACTGCCAGACAGGCTCTCATGCGCGGATTGGCTGACGCTGTGACCGAAGTCCAGTCCGGAGGTTGCTTCGGTCTGTTGATCGGGCTTCACCGCATCAGCGAGAGCACAACGGCGGTGCAGCCATGCTCCCTGTCGACAAGCTTGTGGTGGAGACCATAGCCGCCGGGACCGGTCTCGTAACAGGACCGCTGCCATGTCCCGCGCGCGGCCAGTTTCTGCACCAGCTTGCGGATAGGATCGAGGCGGTTCGAGCCCATGCGGATCCCATTCCACCGCCGCGCGTGCCGGGCGCGCCCGCAGCAGCAATCGGCCCCCCGACGCCCAGCCCGGCGACCGTGGTGCTCTCTCCCAGTCCCGAGGCTCGGTGTCAGCCCATATGGCGCAACCCTCGCACGAAGAATGCCGCAGGGAGGCCGCCGACACGGGTCAGCCCGCCTGAAGATCCGCAGTCCGACAGGCTGCCGAAAAAGCTCTGAAGTGTCCGGTCCATGCTCTGGAAATTGGGAAGTCAGTCCCGGACCCAGCAGCAATGCTTGGATTTCGGGCTGGATTTCCCGGATCGCGGACGATTTCCGCCACGCGCAGACCAGAGGCCCTTCAGCAGCCTCCCTAAGCCTTCATGCGCGACGGACTGGCTTCCCCGCTGCCAAGGTTCAGGCGGTAGCTCACCGCCTCTGCCACGTGAGCCTCCCGCACGGTCTCGGAACCCGCCAGATCGGCGATGGTGCGGGCCACGCGCAGCACGCGGTGATAGCCGCGGGCGGAAAGCCCGAACCGCTCCGCCACGCGATTGAGAAGCGTTTTGCCGGAACTGTCCGGCGTTGCGATCTCCTCCAGCAGACGGCCCTCCGCATCGGCATTGGAGCGGATGCCTGCTTTCCCTTCGTAGCGCCGGGTCTGCAGCGCCCGCGCCGCTGCGACGCGCGCGGCCACCGGAGCGGAACCTTCGCCCGTTTCCGGTCGGTCAAGGTCGGCATAGGCGACGGGCGGGACGTCCACCCGAAGGTCGAACCTGTCCATCAGCGGGCCGGAAATGCGCGCGAGGTAGTCCGCGCCGCAGTCGGGCGCCTTGGCGCAGGCCCGGGCAGGCTCGGCGAGGAAGCCGCATCGGCAGGGGTTTGCGGCGGCGACCAGCAGGAACCGGCAGGGGTAGCGGCTGTGGGCATTGGCGCGTGAGACGATGATCTCCCCGGTCTCCAGGGGCTGGCGGAGCGTTTCCAGCACGGCGCGGGGAAATTCGGGAAACTCGTCCAGAAACAGCACGCCGTTATGGGCGAGCGAGACCTCCCCCGGCGCGGCAGTGCGCCCACCGCCCACGATCGCAGCCATGGAGGCAGTGTGATGAGGCTCACGGAATGGGCGGCTTCTGGACAGCCCTCCCTCCCGGATCAGGCCCGAAAGCGAGTGTATCATGGAGGTCTCCAGCGCCTCGGCCGGCGAGAGCGGCGGCATGAGGGCGGGAAGCCGTGCGGCCAGCATGGACTTCCCCGACCCGGGAGAGCCGATGAGCAGGAGGTGATGCCGGCCCGCGGCGGCGATTTCCAGCGCCCGCTTCGCCCGTTCCTGTCCCTTGACATCGGCCAGATCCCGGCTGCTCGCCGGGGTCACGACCTCGCCCGGTTCGGCGGGGGGAAGGGGCTGTTGGCCGGTATAATGCCGCACCAGCTCCAGGAGCGAACGGGGTGCGATCACCTGCGCCGCCTCCACCCAGGCGGCCTCGCGCCCGCAATCCTTCGGGCAGACGAGACCGAGGTTTTCCGTGGCCGCTGCCATGGCCGCAGGCAGTGCCCCGCTCACCGCCTGCAACCGGCCGTCAAGCGACAGTTCGCCGATGAATACCGCCCCCTCCACCGCGTCCTTCGGCACGATATCGAGGGCGGCGAGCAGGGCAATGGCGATGGGCAGGTCGAAATGCGAGCCGATCTTCGGCAGGTCGGCGGGGGAGAGGTTGATGGTGATGCGGCGGCTGGGCAGGGCGATGGACATGGCCGCCAGCGCCGCCCGCACACGCTCCCGCGCCTCCGACACGGCCTTGTCCGGCAGACCGACGATGGAGAAGGCGGGCAGCCCGGCAGAAAGGGCGCATTGCACCTCCACGATCCGTGCCTCCACCCCTTCGAAAGCGACGGTATAGGCGCGGGCCGTCATCGGGAAACCTTCCTGCTGATTACGGCCCGACCTTGCCCCGAAGCGGTTTACAAATGGTTAATGCGTCCTGCACGTCAGGCCGAAAAGCGGTGGAACGGATGCGCGATCAGGCCTGCTTCCTGCTCCTCCGACAGACGCGCGCGCGGCAGCAGATAGGTGTGGATCGAAAAGACCACCGCGCGCGTCGCGGGCAGGCGGAGGATGCATTGCCGTTCCGCACGCACATAGCTTTCCGGCCCCGGCGCGGACCGGGGGGCGTATTCGGGGCGGGGGTGATGGAGAACCGCCGATCCGTAGGAAAGCGCGTTCACCCGCCAGAGCGGCTGTTCCGGCCGCACGGCGTCGAAGAGCCGCTGCACCCGCTTGGCCACGTCCGCGTCATAGCGCGGTACCGGCGTGTGGATGGAGAGCAACCCGCGCCCGAACTTTTCCCGCAGCGTCCAGCTTGCCGGAAAGCAGAGCACCGCACCCAGCAGCGCGTGTTCCCCGCCGCCGGGATTGTCGAGCAGACAGAGGTCGCATTGCACGAGCCGCCCCGCCGTGGCGAGCGGATCGCGCCGGTCGATCGCCACCTCGACGCCGTCAGGGCGACGAACAGTCTCCGCCTCCACGACGTAACCCGGATGGACTGCGATCTCCGATAGCACACGCTCCAGCAACTCCTCCGCCGCGGGCCGGGTGTTTTCCGCCAGCGCCAGAACGTCCTCCCGCCGCGTGGCGATCAGCCTGTCGCGGAGCGCCATCTGACCGGCGAAAGCCTCGTCCACGCGGAGCCAGTCTCCGGGCGCGAGGGGCTGGATGCCGGGAAGGCGGCGGGTCTTTTCATCCATCCATGCGGCGACGGGCAGGGCATCATGGAAAACGGGGGGCAGGGAGGGCGTGTCGGTCATGGACGATGCAAACCTGGCTGAGGGCTGGAAGCTGAAGGCTCCGGGCGGGAGCACGGTGCGCCATATTGGCGCAGGATCGGGGCGTCTCAAAGCGGCTTTCGCAGAGGCGGCGCTTGCCGAACCGGCCGTCAGGGCCTAAACGGCCCCCGTCAGCCGTGCCGGATGCGCGGCGCCCCCGTTCCGATCCGAGCCATTTTCCAAGCTGCCCGAGGAGCCGCCATGATCCCCCGTTATTCCCGCCCCGAAATGGTGGCCATCTGGTCGCCTGAGACGAAATTCCGCATCTGGTACGAGATCGAGGCCTATGCCTCCGACGCGCAGGCCGAGATCGGGGTTATCCCCAAGGAAAACGCGGAAGCGGTGTGGAAGGCCAGGGACGTGGAGTTCGACGTGGCCCGGATCGACGAGATCGAGGCCGTCACCAAGCATGACGTCATCGCCTTCCTCACCCATCTGGCCGAACATATCGGCGCGGAGCAGGCGCGGTTCGTGCATCAGGGCATGACCTCCTCGGACGTGCTGGACACGACGCTGAACGTGCAGCTCGTGCGCGCGGCGGACATTCTGCTGGCGGATATGGACAAGGTGCTGGCCGCGCTGAAGAAACGCGCGTTCGAGACCAAGGACATGGTGCGCATCGGCCGCAGCCACGGCATCCACGCGGAACCCACCACGATGGGCCTGACCTTCGCCCGCTTCTATGCGGAAATGGCGCGGGGCCGGGATCGGCTGGTGGCGGCCCGGGAGGAGGTCCGCACCGGCGCCATCTCCGGCGCGGTCGGCACCTTCGCCAATATCGACCCGCGGGTGGAGGAATATGTCTGCGAGAAGATGGGGCTGAAGCCCGAACCCATCTCCACGCAGGTCATCCCCCGTGACCGGCACGCGATGTTCTTTGCCACGCTGGGAGTGATCGCCTCGTCGATGGAGAATATCGCCATCGAAATCCGGCACATGCAGCGGACCGAGGTGCTGGAGGCGGAGGAATATTTCTCCCCCGGGCAGAAAGGCTCCTCCGCCATGCCGCACAAGCGCAACCCCGTGCTGACGGAGAACCTGACGGGGCTGGCGCGGCTCGTGCGGTCTGCCGTGACGCCTGCCATGGAGAACGTGGCGCTCTGGCATGAGCGCGACATCTCGCATTCCTCCGTGGAGCGGGGCATCGGGCCGGATGCGACGGTGCATCTCGACTTCGCCCTGAACCGGCTTGCTGGCGTTGTGGAAAAGCTGGTTGTGTATCCAGAGAACATGCTCAGGAACATGAACAAGTTCAAAGGGCTGGTCATGTCGCAGCGGGTGCTGCTGGCGCTGACACAGGCCGGTGTGAGCCGGGAGGACGCCTATCGTCTCGTCCAGCGGAACGCGATGAAGGTCTGGGAGCGGGGCGCGGATTTCAAGACGGAGCTGCTGGCCGACCCGGAGGTCACCGCCGCCCTGTCGCCCGCCGAGATCGAGGAGAAGTTCGACCTCGGCTATCACACCAAACACGTGGACACGATCTTCCGCCGGGTGTTTGGCGAGGCGTGATGCCGTCCGGCCAGGGGGCGATTGCATATTGCAACGAATCACCTTTGGCCGGACCCTTGCGTCTTCCACCACGAAAGGGAGACGGAGATGAAGACGAAACTGCTTCCTGCCACCGCCCTTGCGCTTATCGCGGCGCTGGGGCCGGGGATCGCGGCCGCGGCCTGCGGGGCGAAACATGTCTCGGCGCAGAATTGCGTGACGGGTCAGGTCTGGGATGACGCGGCCAGCCGCTGCGTGACGCCCGCCGGGTGATCCTTCGTCGAACCGGGGCGAACCGGGGCGGAGTAAGGTGACCGGGATGATATAAGCTGACCGGGGCGCAGAAAACCTGCCCCCGGTCAGCCGCCGATCTCATAGGGCAGGATGCCGCGGTGATCGGGGTCGATCCGCAGTCGGCGTTCCAGCGGCGGCACGGATCGCTGGTGGCAGTTGCGCCGCTCGCAGATCCGGCAGGAAATGCCGACCACCTCATATGATTTCTGCCGCGCGACGTTCAGATCGTCGGCATAGACGATGCTTTCCGCATGGCCGATCTCGCAACCGAGCGCGATGGCATAACGGCGGACCGGCGCCCCGAAGGAGCCTGCCGGTTTGGAGATGTCCCGCGCGATGGACAGATAACGAACGCCGTCCGGCGTCTCCATCAACTGGCGCAGGAAACGGCCCGGCGTCTCGAACGCCTGATGGACGTTCCACAGCGGGCAGGAGCCGCCGTAGCGGGCGAACTGCAGCCGCGTGGCGGAGTGGCGCTTGGTGATCGTGCCCGCCTGATCGACGCGGACGAAGAAGAAGGGCACGCCCTTCTCCCCCGGCCTTTGCAGGGTGGAGAGCCGATGTGCGACCTGTTCTATGGAGGCGCCGAAGCGGTCAGCCAGTCTTTCAAGGTCATGCCGCGTCTCCCGCGCCGCGGAAAGAAAGGCACGATAGGGCAGCAGCGCCGCCCCCGCGAAGTAATTGGCCATTCCCGTGCGGGCAAGCGCGCGGGCCTCCTCCGTCTGGAACCGGGCGAGGTCGAGCGTCGCCTCCAGCAGCGGGCGCTGGGTCAGCAGGGCGAGCTGGTGGAGCAGCTGAAACGTGCGCGTCGCAGGCGGGGCCGTGGTGGAGAGCGTGATGATCCGCCGCTCCGGATCCGCGCTGCGCAGGACCGGCGTGTCGGTCATTTCCACGCGGTAGCCGAGGCTGGCAAACACTTCCTCCGCCGCGGTGTGCGGGTCGCGCCGCCTGCCATCCACCCCATGGGTCAAGCGTTCCGCTGCACGATCCACCGCGTCGATGTAGTTGTCGCAATAGTGGAAGAAGTCGCGAACCTCCTCCCAAGGCGACAGGCGGAGCGCGCTTCCCTCCCGCCCCAGCACATCCTCCAGCGAGGCGAGACGTTCCTGACTTTGCCGATAGGCGCGGTGCAGGTCCAGAAAGGCGCGCGCCAGCACGGGGGCATTGGAGGCGGCGAGGCGCAGATCGCCCAGCGGCGGCGTGGACTCGCTGAAGACCGGATCCGCCAGCGCCTCCCGCATGTCGGAGACGATGCGCTCCCCCTCGCCGGTGGAAAGCTCCGTAACGTCCAGCCCGAATTCCTGTGCCAGCGACAGCACCACCCCGGTGGAGACGGGCCGGTGGTTGTTTTCCATCTGGTTCAGATAGGGAAGGGAGACGCCCAGCTTCTCGGCAAAGACCTTCTGCGTCAGGCCAAGGCGGGTGCGCGTCTCCCGCAGCTTCACCCCGGCATACAGCTTTTGCATCGCCATGGCGGCCTCCTCTTTGCAAATATCACCATAAGCTTTGCAAAGGTAGCTGCAAGCCCTAGCGGCGCAGCCAGAGCAGGGGCGGGAGGCCGAGCAGACCGATCACCGCCATGAACAGCAGCAGCGGCATCGCCCCGCTCTCCCCGCCCCCCAGCAGGAAGGCGGCAAGGGCGGCGCAGGCCGCGCCCCCGCCCAGCGTCACCGCACCCCCCAGCCCGGAGGCAGAGCCCGCCAGCTCCGGCCGCACGGACAGCATTCCCGCCATGGCATTGGGCATTGTCAGGCCGTTCCCGACACCGACGCCTGCGATCATGCCGAAGAAGAGCGTGACGCTCAGCAGGCCGGACACCTCCAGCGCCAGAAGGGCCAGCGCGAAAAGCATGCAGACGACATTGCCGAATACCACCATCCGCTCGATCCCGAAGCGCAGCGACAGCCGGCCCGACAGGAAGTTGCCCAAGGCATAACCGACGGCGGGACAGATGAACCCGATGCCGAGCTGCATGGGCGTAAGCCCGTAAAGGTCGCTCGCGACAAGGGGGGCACCGCCGACATAGGCGAACCACACCCCGGAGGAAAAGGTCGCGGCGTGACAAAACCCCCAGAAGCGGCGGGAGGACAGAAGGGCGGGATAGGCGCGGAATTGCTGCCGGAAACCGCCGTGGCTCCGAAGCGGCGCCGTCTCGCCCAGATCGGCCCATGCAAGGGCAAGAAGCGCCCCGCCCGCGATAAGGAGGAGCGTGAAGCTCGCCCGCCATCCGAAGGTCTGGTCGAGGAGGCCGCCCAGCGTCGGCCCGATCATCGGGGCAATGGACATGCCGAGCGTGACATAGCCGATCATCGCGGCTGACCGTTCCGGCGGGTGCGTATCCCGGATGATGGCACGGGAGAGCACCATCCCCGCCACGATCACCGCCTGTAACATGCGGAAGGCGAGGAACAGCTCCACCGTCGGCGCGAGCATGACCCCGAGCGTCGCGACCAGATAGCCCGCGACGGAGGCGAGCAGCACCGGCCGTCTGCCGAACCTGTCGGAAATCGGGCCGATCGCGAGTTGCAGAACCGCATTGGCCACCAGAAACAGCGACACGCCAAGCTGCACCACGTGGTAATCGGTGCCGAAATGCCGCGCCATCGTCGGGAGGGATGGCAAGAAGATATTGGTCGTGAGCGCGGGCAGCGCTGCCATGAAGATCAGCGTACCGATATGGGGCGGCGATTTCCGGTCAAGGAAACGTGTCGTGCTGCGAGGGGGAGGGAATGTCGCGGTCATATCCGGCTGCTAGAGCCCCTGCATCCGCGCGTCCATTCCAAAAGCGGCATGATTGACGAATAGCGACATTTGGTGTCGCTCCTGCGATTGTTATATTTGCTAAATTTGCAATTTGCATTTGTTTCTGCCAAACATATTTGCAAATATCCTTGAAAGCTCTTTCCCGCCCTCGATGCCCCGCATAGGGTGCCACAAAAGCCGGAGGGGAAGATGAAGGACATTCTCGAAGCGCTGGAGGAACGCCGGGCGGAGGCGCGGCTGGGCGGGGGCGAGAAGCGCATCGCCGCACAGCACGCCAAGGGCAAGCTCACCGCCCGCGAACGGCTGGACGTCCTGCTGGACGCGGGCTCGTTCGAGGAGTTCGACATGTTCGTCAAGCACCGCTCGACCGACTTCGGCATGGAGGAGTCGCGGCCCGCGGGCGACGGGGTCGTCACGGGCTGGGGCACGATCAACGGCCGCATGGTCTATGTGTTCAGCCAGGATTTCACCGTGTTCGGCGGCTCGCTCTCCGAAACCCATGCACAAAAGATCTGCAAGATCATGGACATGGCGATGCAGAACGGCGCGCCGGTGATCGGTCTGAACGATTCCGGCGGCGCGCGGATCCAGGAGGGCGTGGCCTCGCTGGCAGGCTATGCGGACGTGTTCCAGAAGAACGTGCTGGCCTCCGGCGTGGTGCCGCAGATCTCTGTCATCATGGGGCCTTGCGCGGGCGGTGCGGTCTATTCCCCCGCCATGACGGACTTCATCTACATGGTCCGCGATTCCTCTTACATGTTCGTGACCGGTCCCGATGTGGTCAAGACGGTGACGAACGAGGTCGTGACGGCGGAAGAACTGGGCGGCGCCGGCACGCATACGCGCAAATCCTCCGTGGCTGACGGCGCGTTCGAGAATGACGTGGAGGCGCTGATCGAGATCCGGCGGCTGTTCGATTTCCTGCCGCTCAACAACCGGGAGAAGCCGCCCGTCCGCCCGTTCTTCGATGATCCCGCGCGGGTGGAGTCGAGCCTCGATACGCTGATCCCGGACAATCCGAACCTGCCCTACGACATGAAGGAGCTGATCCTCAAGATCGCGGACGAGGGCGATTTCTTCGAGGTGCAGGCGGATTACGCGAAGAACATCCTGATCGGCTTCATCCGGTTGGAAGGCACGACGGTTGGCGTCGTGGCGAACCAGCCGATGGTGCTTGCGGGCTGTCTGGACATCGACAGTTCGCGCAAGGCGGCCCGCTTCGTGCGCTTCTGCGATGCGTTCGAGATCCCGATCCTGACGCTGGTGGACGTGCCGGGCTTCCTGCCGGGGACCAGTCAGGAATACGGCGGCGTCATCAAGCATGGCGCGAAGCTGCTCTTCGCCTATGGCGAGGCGACGGTGCCGAAGGTGACGGTCATCACCCGCAAGGCCTATGGCGGCGCCTATGACGTGATGGCGTCCAAGCATCTCAGGGGCGACTTCAACTATGCCTGGCCTACGGCGCAGATCGCGGTGATGGGTGCGAAAGGCGCGGTGGAGATCCTCTACCGCTCGGAGCTTGGCGACCCGGAGAAGATCGCGGCGCGCACGGCCGAGTACGAGGAGCGGTTCGCCAATCCGTTCGTCGCGGCAGAGAAGGGCTTCATCGACGAGGTGATCCAGCCCCATTCCACCCGTCGCCGCGTGGCGCGCGCCTTTGCCAGCCTGCGGGGCAAGAAGCTCGCCAATCCGTGGAAGAAGCACGACAACATCCCGCTCTGACGCGGGGATCGGGGTGGGCGTTCTCATGGCGGGACTTGTGGCACTACCTGTGATGGGAGGCGCGGAGGCGATCCGCGTTCCCTCCGGCGCGGCCGTGACCTTTCAGGAGATGCTCAGCGACACGGAGGGGCCGGAGGGGCTGACCTTCCGCTTTCGTTTCGTGGTCAGGCCGATCGGCGAGCAAGGCATGGAGGAGCAAGGCATGGAGCAGGACATGCGCGCCCTCTGCGAAGCCTTCGCGCTGCCGCGCATGTCCCGCCTCGCTGAATCGCCCGCGCAGGTGGTGATCTCCGTCGCGGATCGCGCTATTGCCTTCGGTGACGCCGATCCCGGCGTCGTCCAGTTCTTCGAGGCCTACCGGATCGAGAACGGCCACTGCATCTGGGAGGCGTTCTGATGCTCAAACACCGCGGATTTCCGGGTCGATACCCCGGCACCGATTTTCAGTTTACCGTGCGCCGCGCCAACAAGGAGGGCGCGACGAAACTCATCTCCCGCAAGCGCTATGCCGACCGAAGGAAGGTCGATCGCGCCGTGGACGAGGCTTTCATGGCTGCCCTCTGGCAACAGTTCGGAGAGGAGCCGTTCGAGCGGGGAAACCTCGATGCGGGGCGGCTGTCGTGGCTGTTCATGCAGGAGGTGTTTCCGGCCGAAGACCCGTTCGACCCGGAAAGCTACGAGGCGCTGCTGCGCATCGATCCGGTGAAGGCGCGCCGCTCCTTCCCGCAGGTTTTCGCGGCGCCGGAAGCCCCCGTCCAGGAGGAATGGGAGGATTGGGGCGACGGGGAGGATGAGGGTTGAAAAAGGGCAGGCGGACTCCCGCGCATTGTGGAAGTCCGCCTGTCGAAGGCCATTGCGCCGGGTGACGGAGAAGGCATGTTGATCGCGGGCGGGTTGCCGCTCCGGTCCATCCAGACCGTCAACCTTTCCTGACTTGCCGACCCGTATCCCCCCGGAGCGGGTCGGCCTTTCAGGCGGGATCCCCGGCATGTGAGGAATGTCATGGCAGTCCGGCCTGTCGCCGCGGCTCGCCTGAGGGATGTGACGGAAGGGACGGAGAATGTTCAAGAAAATCCTGATCGCGAACCGGGGAGAGATCGCCTGTCGCGTCATCAAGACGGCGCGGAAGATGGGGATCAAGACGGTCGCCGTCTATTCCGATGCCGACCGCAACGCGCTGCATGTGAAGATGGCGGACGAGGCGGTCCATATCGGCCCGCCGCCCGCCAACCAGTCCTACATCGTGATCGACAAGATCATGGACGCCATCCGCCAGACCGGCGCGGAGGCCGTGCATCCGGGCTATGGCTTCCTGTCGGAGAACCGCAAGTTCGCTGAGGCGCTGGAGAAGGAGGGCGTGGTCTTCATCGGCCCGCCGTCCTCCGCCATCGAGGCGATGGGCGACAAGATCACCTCCAAGAAGCTGGCGCAGGAGGCGGGCGTCTCCACCGTGCCGGGTTACATGGGGTTGATCGCCGACGCGGATGAGGCAGTGCGCATCGCCGGGGAAGTGGGTTTCCCAGTGATGATCAAGGCTTCCGCAGGCGGCGGCGGCAAGGGGATGCGGATCGCGTGGAACGCGGAGGAAGCCCGCGAAGGCTTTGAATCGTCGAAGAACGAAGCGGCGAATTCCTTCGGGGATGATCGGATCTTCATCGAGAAGTTCGTCACCCAGCCCCGCCATATCGAAATTCAGGTTCTGGCCGACAAACACGGCAACTGCGTCTATCTTCATGAGCGCGAATGCTCCATCCAGCGGCGCAACCAGAAGGTGATCGAGGAGGCGCCGTCGCCTTTCCTTGACCCGGAAACCCGCAAGGCGATGGGGGAACAGGCCGTCGCGCTGGCCAAGGCGGTGGGCTACACCTCCGCAGGCACGGTGGAATTCATCGTGGATGCGGAGCGGAAGTTCTACTTCCTCGAAATGAACACCCGTCTGCAGGTGGAGCATCCGGTTACCGAACTCATCACCGGCATCGACCTTGTGGAACAGATGATCCGCGTGGCCGATGGCGAGCCTCTGCCCTTCCGGCAGGAAGACCTGAAGATCAACGGCTGGGCGATGGAAAGCCGCCTTTATGCCGAAGATCCCTACCGCAACTTCCTGCCCTCCATCGGGCGGCTGTCTCGCTATCGTCCGCCGGAGGAGTTCCATCACGCGGATGCGGTGGTTCGCAATGATACCGGCGTCTATGAGGGCGGCGAGATCTCCATGTATTACGACCCGATGATCGCCAAGCTCTGCACCTGGGCCCCTGACCGGGAAGCGGCGATCGAGGGCATGGAAAAGGCGCTCGACGCCTTTGAGGTGGAGGGGATCGGTCACAACCTGCCGTTCCTGTCGGCCGTGATGGCCCACCCGCGTTTCCGCAGCGGCAACATCACCACGGCCTTCATCGCGGAGGAATATCCCGAGGGGTTTCAGGGCGTGACGCTGCCGGAGCCGCTGGCGCGCAAGGTGGCGGCTGCCGCGGCCGCGATGTTCCGCGTGACGGAGATCCGCCGCTCCCGCATCTCCGGGCGAATGGACAATCACGAGCGCAAGGTGGGCGACAGCTGGGTTGTGTCGCTTCAGGGCGAGGACCTGAACGTCGACGTTGAGGCGGATCGTGACGGCTCCACCGTGACCTTCGAGGATGGTGCGGAGCATCGTGTCATCTCCGACTGGCGGCCGGGGCAAACGCTCGCCCATGTGACCATCGACGAAGAGCCGCTGACGCTGAAGGTGGGGTATACGACCTCCGGCTTCCGCATCCGCTTTCAGGGTGCGGACATGAAGGTTCACGTCCGCAGCCCGCGGCAGGCCGAGCTGGCCCGGCTCATGCCGGAGAAACTGCCGCCCGACACGTCGAAATTCCTGCTCTGCCCGATGCCGGGGCTCATCGTCCGCATCTTTGTGGAGGAGGGGCAGGAGGTCCAGGAAGGTCAGGCGCTTGCCGTGGTGGAGGCGATGAAGATGGAGAACATCCTGCGCGCGGAAAAGAAGGCCGTCGTGAAGCACATCGCCGCCGAACCCGGCGCCAGCCTGGCCGTGGACGACATCATCATGGAGTTCGAGTGACCGGGCTACTGGCTCCGCGGAGTGCTCCGGCGCTCCTGCACTTCCTGACGGCGGAGGGGGGTCTTGTCCACCGCCGCCGCGATTTCCCGCACCGTGCGGGGCAGCGGTCGGGTGAGCAGGACGGAGCCGTTCTTGTCGAGCAGCACGAGGGAAAAACCGCGCGGGCGCAGCCGCATCCGCAGGTCCGACCGCTGATCGGGGTCGCTGTCCACGATGACGACGATCTCCCGGTCCGCGAGAATTTCCGGGCTGGAGAGCAGCATCTGCCGCTGCTGGAGATAGGCCGGGTCGTTCGGACTGTCGGCGAAGATCACCAGCGGGCGATGGGTCCAGGCGAATTCGGACAGCTTCACCCCTTCGGCCGGAAGCGGATCCGCGCCGGTGCCCGCCGCCAGCGCCCGGTGTTCGGTGCTGAGAACCGGCGCCGTCAGCGTCTCCGCCATCAGGGGGGCCGCGAGCAATGCGGCAAGGACAACGGTCGCGATGCGGATCATGGGGCCTCCAGTCGCGCAAGATATAGGCAGGCCCACGTGCAATTCACAGCTAAAAGCGCGATGATCCCGGTTGCGGCCCTGTGCCGCAGCCCCCGCGCGGAGGGAGAGAGATGACCGACAAGCCGGATGCCAAAACGGATGCATGGCGCGCCCTGGCCACGAAAGAGCTGAAGGGGCGCGACCCCGATACGCTGACGTGGCAGACGCTGGAAGGCATTCCCGTGAAGCCCCTCTACACGGAGGAGGACACGGCCAGCCTGCCCCATATGGGTAGCCTGCCGGGGATCGCACCCTATACGCGGGGGGTGCGGGCGACGATGTATGCCGGCCGGCCATGGACGATCCGGCAGTATGCGGGCTTCTCCACGGCGGAGGAATCGAACGCCTTCTACCGCAAGGCGCTGGCGGCGGGACAGCAGGGCGTGTCGGTGGCCTTCGACCTTGCCACCCACCGCGGCTATGACAGCGACCATCCCCGCGTGGTGGGTGATGTCGGCAAGGCGGGTGTGGCCATCGACTCGGTCGAGGACATGAAGATCCTGTTCGACGGCATTCCGCTGGACAAGGTCTCCGTGTCGATGACGATGAACGGCGCGGTGATCCCGATCCTCGCCAACTTCATCGTCACGGGGGAGGAGCAGGGGCATGACCGTGCCGTGCTCTCCGGGACCATCCAGAACGACATCCTGAAGGAGTTCATGGTCCGCAACACCTACATCTATCCGCCCGAGCCTTCGATGCGGATCATCGCGGACATCATCGAATACACCTCGAAAGAGATGCCGAAGTTCAACTCCATCTCGATCTCCGGCTATCACATGCAGGAGGCGGGGGCGAACCTCGTGCAGGAGCTGGCCTTCACGCTGGCGGACGGGCGGGAATATGTCCGCGCGGCCATCGCCGCCGGGATGAACGTGGACGATTTCGCAGGACGGCTGTCGTTCTTCTTCGCCATCGGCATGAATTTCTTCATGGAAGCGGCAAAGCTCCGCGCGGCGCGGCTGCTCTGGACCCGGATCATGCAGGAGTTCGCGCCGAAGAAGCCCGGCTCCCTGATGCTGCGGACGCATTGCCAGACTTCCGGCGTGTCGTTGCAGGAGCAGGACCCCTACAACAACGTCATCCGCACCGCCTATGAGGCGCTGGCGGCGGCGCTGGGGGGCACCCAGTCGCTCCACACCAACGCGCTGGATGAGGCGATCGCGCTGCCGACCGAGTTCTCTGCACGAATCGCGCGGAATACCCAGCTCATCCTGCAGGAAGAAACCGGCATCACCCATGTCGTCGATCCCTTGGCGGGGTCCTATTATGTCGAAAGCCTCACGGCGGAACTGGCCGACAAGGCCTGGGCGCTGATCGAGGAAGTGGAGGCCATGGGCGGCATGACGAAGGCCGTCGCCACCGGCATGCCCAAGCTCCGCATCGAGGAGACCGCCGCGCGGCGTCAGGCGCTGATCGACCGGGGGGAGGACGTGATCGTCGGGGTGAACAAGTATCGCCTTGCCCAGCAGGATCCGATCGAGATCCTCGACATCGACAACCAGAAGGTCCGCGAGTCGCAGATCGCGCGGCTGGAGCGTATCCGCGCCACCCGGAACGAGGCCGCCTGCGAGGCCGCTCTCGCCGAGGTCACGCGCCGGGCGACGGAAGGCGGCAACCTGCTCGAGGCGGCGGTGGAGGCTGCGCGTGCGCGGGCTAGCGTGGGAGAGATCAGCATGGCGATGGAGAAGGTGTTCGGCCGCCACCGGGCGGAGGTCAAGACGCTCGCCGGGGTCTATGGCGCTGCCTATGAGGGCGATGAAGGCTTCGCCGCCATCCAGCGCGACGTGGAAACCTTCGCGGAGGAGGAGGGCCGGCGCCCGCGGATGCTCGTGGTGAAGATGGGGCAGGACGGACACGACCGCGGGGCCAAGGTCATCGCCACCGCATTCGCCGACATCGGCTTCGACGTGGATGTGGGGCCGCTCTTCCAGACGCCGGAGGAAGCCGCGCAGGACGCCATCGACAACGACGTGCACGTGGTCGGCATCTCCAGCCAGGCGGCCGGACACAAGACGCTGGCTCCGAAGCTGGTGGAGGCGCTGAAGGCACAGGGCGCGGGTGACATCATCGTCGTCTGCGGCGGCGTCATTCCCCAGCAGGACTACCAGTATCTCTACGACAACGGCGTCAAGGCGATCTTCGGCCCCGGCACCAACATTCCCGATGCGGCGAAGAACATCCTCGATCTCATCCGCGCATCGCGGCAGAGCGAGGCGGCGGAGTAGGTGGCTGTCATCGACCATCTCGTCGTCTCCTCCGCGACGCTGGAGGAAGGGGCGGCTTTCGTTGAGGCGAACCTCGGTGTCGCTCCCGCTGGCGGCGGGGAACATGCGCTGATGGCCACGCACAACCGGTTGCTGGGCGCGGGCGAGGCGTATCTGGAGGTCATCTCTCCCGCGCCGCATCTGCCGCGCCCCGACCGTCCGCGCTGGTTCGGGCTCGACAGGCTTGCGGGGCCCGCACGGCTGACCAACTGGGTGCTGGCGGTGCCGGATCTGACGGCGTCGCTGCGCCATGCGCCGCCGGGCGCGGGCACGCCGCAGGATCTGACCCGGGGTGATCTCGCCTGGCGGTTCAGCCTGTCGGACGATGGCGAACTGCCCTTCGACGGCATCTTTCCCGCGCTGATCGAATGGCAGGGTGTGGCGCATCCGGTGCAGCGGCTGGGCAATACGGGGATCGAACTCGTGCGGCTGGAGCTGCGCCATCCCGATGCGCCGGGGCTGGCGGTGGCGCTGGCCCCCTTCCTCGCGGACGCGCGTGTCACGGTTCAGCCCGGTGCGCCAGGCATGACGGCATGGTTCGAAACGCCGCTCGGGCTCAGGTCGCTCTGAACTTGCCCTTCGCGCCAAGCGGGTCTAGGGACAGATCATGCGGATACTTTTTCTCGGGGATGTCGTGGGCCGGACGGGCCGCACCGCCATTGCGGAGCGGCTGCAGGGTCTCAGGGCGGAATGGAAACTCGATTTCGTCGTGGTGAATGGCGAAAACGCGACAGGCGGGGCAGGGCTTTCGCCCGACCACGCCAAGGCGCTGCTGGCGGCGGGCGCGGATTGCCTGACGCTGGGCGATCATGCGTTCGACCAGAAGGACATGATGTCCTTCATCGAGCAGGAGCCGCGCATCATCCGCCCGCTGAACTATTCGAAGATCGCGCCCGGGCGCGGCTTCCGGCTGTTCCCGCTCCCCGACGGGCGGCGCATCCTCGTGGCGCAGGTGCTGGGGCAGGTGTTCATGAAGCGCCCGTTCGATGATCCATTCTCCGCGGTGGAATCGGTGCTCAAGGCCCACCCGCTCGGCGCTGCCGCCACGGCCATCCTGCTCGACGTGCATTGCGAGGCGACGAGCGAGAAGATGGCGATGGGTCACTGGTGCGACGGGCGCGCCTCCGTCGTCGTCGGAACGCATACCCACGTGCCGACGGCGGACGCCCAGATCCTGCCCGGCGGGACGGCCTTCCAGTCGGACGCGGGCATGTGCGGCGACTACGACAGCGTGATCGGCATGAACAAGATGGAGCCGCTCCGCCGCTTCATCACCGGGATGGCGAGCGGGCGGTTCGAGCCGGGCAACGGCCCGGCGACCCTCTGCGGCATCTTCGTGGAGACGGATGACGCAACCGGAAAGGCCGTGCGCCAGGCCATGGTCCGGGTCGGCGGGCGGCTGGATCAGGCGGGTCCATAAGCTGTCCTTGTCCTGCGGGGGCAACCGTTTCTGGAGCACCGCATATGGATTGGCGGCCAATTCTTGCAGTGGAGCTTGTGTCGCTCCCGTGGGCTGGGCGTCTGGCTCCGGCGAGAGGCAGGGAAGTAGAAGCCCGCGCAGGCGGGCACGAATCCGAAGCAACGCTCCCTCATCGGGAAAAAGAGGGTCCGGGCCGAGGCGGTCGGCCTCCCCTGCAAAGGGATCAGCGGGCCGTATTCGAGGCGTTTGCGGTTCGGTATCGCTGCAGGACCGACGCCGCCCATGCAAAACCGTCACGGGACGATCCGATGTCGGAAGCTCCCAAGGCTCGCATCCGTCGTGCTGATCGCGTTCTGCGGTGACGTGCGGCGGTAACGTGCTGCGTCAGACTTGGGTCATGGCACCCACGCCGCCCTTGCCCCCTTGGGCCCCGTTCGCTAGAGATGCGGCAAATTTCAGACATCCAGACGGAGCATGCCATGGCCGGCCATTCCAAATGGGCCAACATCCAGCATCGCAAGGGCAAGCAGGATGCGGCCCGCTCGAAGCTTTTCTCCAAGCTCGCACGCGAGATCACCGTTGCGGCGCGGATGGGTGACCCCGATCCCGACAAGAACCCCCGTCTCCGCCTTGCGGTGAAGGAGGCCAAGACCCAGTCGATGCCGAAGGACGTGATCGAGCGGGCCATCGCCAAGGCGAGCGGCGCGGATGCCGACAGCCTCGAGGAGATCCGGTATGAGGGCTACGGCCCGAACGGCGTCGCCGTCATCGTCGAGGCGATGACCGACAACCGCAATCGCACCGCCTCCAATGTCCGCTCGCTCTTTACCAAATCGGGCGGCAACCTGGCCGAGACCGGCGCGGTGAGCTTCATGTTCGAGCGGAAGGGTGAGATTACCTATCCGTTGAGCGTGGGCGATGCCGACACCGTCATGGAGGCCGCGATCGAAGCGGGCGCCGAGGATGTGGAGACCTCCGAGGACGGCCATATCATCTGGTGCGCCTTCGACGAACTGGCGGATGTTTCCGGCGCGCTGGAAGCCCCGCTCGGTGAGGCGGAGAGCGCGAAGATTGTCTGGAAGCCCAGCACCACGACCGAACTGGATCTCGACTCCGCCCAGAAGCTCATGCGCCTGATCGACAATCTGGAGGATGACGACGACGTGCAGACCGTCACCGCGAACTTCGAGATCTCGGATGAGGTGATGGCTCAACTCTGAAGGGCCGGGCCTTTCAATTCTGGCGGTGTCGAATTGATCCGGCACCGCACGGGTGCGGGGCATTATCCCCGCTGACCTGCCGAGCGGGGGAATTCAGCTCCGGTCGGGCGCGTTTCTGGTTCGCCGCTGAGGGTCTTCTGCCACAGCAGGCAGGCTAATCCGTCCCGGACTTGCCAAGTCCGGCGGCGCGGCCCAGAAGAGGGGTATGGCCACCGTCACCGTTCCCCCGATTTCCCCGGAAACCGACAGCCAGCCGTTGACCGGCATGCTGTGGATGTTCGTCTCGGGCTTGTCCTTCGTCGGCGTGAACGTCTTCGTCAAGATTTTCGGGCAGGGCCTGCCGGCGGCGGAATCGGCCTTCCTGCGGTTCGGCTTCGGGCTTCTGTTCCTGCTTCCGCTCGCCCCTGCATTCCTGCGCCAGAGACCGACCCGCCGGATCATGGGGCTGATCTGGGCGCGGGGCGGGCTGCATGCCGTCGGGGTGATCTGCTGGTTCTACGCCATGACCTCCATCCCCCTGCAGGAAGTGACGGCGATCAACTATCTCACCCCGATCTACGTGACGCTGGGGGCGGCGGTGTTCTTTGGCGAGCGGCTGGCGATGCGGCGGATCGTTGCGATCCTCGTCGCCATCGTCGGCGTCATGGTGATCCTGCGTCCGGGCGTGCGCGAGGTCGAGCCGGGCCATCTGGCCATGCTGACCACCACCGCCTGCTTCGGCGCCTCCTTCCTGTTTGCCAAGCGTCTGTCCGAGGAAATGAACCCCGCTCTCGTCGTGGCATGGATGTCGGTGACGGTGACGGTTCTGCTTGCACCGCTGGCGCTCATGAACTGGGTGCAGCCCAGCCTTGCCGAACTCGGCGGCATGGCGATCGTCGCCGGCTGCGCGACTTTCGGGCATTATGCGATGACGCGGGCCTTCCGCCTTGCGCCGGTTTCCGTCACCCAGCCGGTGACGTTTCTGCAACTCATCTGGGCCACGCTGATCGGCGCCGCCGCCTTTGGGGAGGCGGCGGATATCTGGGTCGTGGTGGGCGCGGCGATGATCATCTCCGCCGTCGCCTATGTCACGCTGCGCGAAGCGCGGCTGAAACGAGGTCAGACCCCGGCGGGCATTACCGAAAGCGCCTGATCGTTCGGCGTGAGCAGCCTGCGTGAGATGCTGGCGGGGCTGATCTGGCCCAGCGTCTCCGCCCCGTCCATGACACGCATCGCATGGCCGGCTGCCTCGAGCGCGGCCATCGCCTTGCGGATCGGCAGGCCAGCCGGGAGGGCGCCGCTCGCGCTCTCCGTCAGCGGTTCCAGCGCGTCACAGGCGGTGAGCACGGCAAGCGGGTTCATGTTCTGAACGAAATCCGACACGTAGTCCGACGCGGGGTTGGAGTAGATCTCCCGCGGGGTTCCCGTCTGCACGATCCGTCCGCCTTCCAGAATGGCGATGCGGTTGCCGATCTTGAAGGCCTCGTCCAGATCGTGGGAGACGAAGAGGATCGTGCGTTTCAGCCGCTCCTGAAGGGCCAGAAGCTCATCCTGCAACTTGGTGCGGATCAGCGGGTCCAGGGCCGAGAACGGCTCGTCCATCAGCAGGATCGGGGCCCCCGTCACCAGCGCGCGGGCAAGGCCCACCCGCTGCTGCATGCCGCCGGACAGGTCCGTCACCCGCCGGTCGGCCGAGCCTTCCAGGCCGACGATCTCCAGCTGCTCCTGCACCTTGGCCCGTCGTTCCGCGGCGCTGAGCCCGGCGAGTTCCAGCCCCAGGCCCACGTTGTCCCGCACGGTCCGCCAGGGCAGCAGTCCGAACTGCTGGAACACCATGGAGACGCGATGCAGCCGCAGATTGCGGAGCGTTCGGGCATCCGCGCCGTTCACCGCAACCATCCGGTTGCCGTCGTTCACCCGAACCTCGCCGCGTGTGACCGGGTTCAGATCGTTCACCGCGCGGAGCAGGGTTGATTTGCCGGAGCCGGAAAGGCCCATCAGAACGACGATCTCGCCGGTATTGACCGTCAGGGAGGCGTTGTGCACGCCAAGGATCTGGCCGGTTTTCGCGCGCACTTCGGCACGGTCCATCCCCGCGTCCATCAGCGGCAGAGCGCCGCGCGCATTGTCCCCGAAGACGATGGAGACATTGTCGAACTCGACGGCGCTGTTCGTTGGTGCGGCGCTCATTTGCGGCGCTCCACGCGGAGCATCCGGTCAAGAAGGATGGCCACGATGACGATGACGAATCCCGCCTCGAAGCCCAGAGACGTATTGACCGTGTTCAGCGCCCGCACCACCGGCACCCCAAGCCCATTGGCACCGACAAGCGCCGCGATCACCACCATGGAGAGCGAGAGCATGATCGTCTGGTTCAGGCCCGCCATGATTTGCGGGGTGGCATAGGGAAGCTCCACCTTCCACAGCTTCTGCCGCGACGTGGCCCCGAAGGCCGTCGCCGCCTCGGTGAGCGACGAGGGCGTCGAGGATATGCCGAGATAGGTCAACCGGATCGGCGCGGGAAGCACGAAGATCACCGTCGCGATCAGGCCGGGCACCATGCCAATGCCGAAGAACACGATGGCCGGGATGAGATAGACGAAGGTCGGCAGCGTCTGCATCAGGTCCAGCACCGGGGCGACCCAGGCGTAAAGCCTTGGCCGGTGCGCAAGGAAGACGCCCACGGGCACTCCGATCGCCATGCAGACGACACAGGCGGAGAGCACCAGTGTCAGGCTTTCCATCGTCGCCTGCCAGTAGCCCTGGTTCATCACGAAGAGAAAGCCCACCAGCACGATCAGCGGCGCTTTCCAGTTGCGTTGGATGGCAAAGGCAATGGCGACGAAGATCGCCACGATGACCAGCGGGGGTGGCGTCAGCAGGAGCCACAATATTCCGTCGATCAACCCCTGCATTCCGGTGGACAGCGCGTTGAAGAACGCCGCCGCGTGCAGGTTCAGCCAGTCGAACACAAGCTTTGCCGTGCGTCCGACCGGGATCTTGGTCGAGGTTATCCAGTCCATCAGCTTGTCGGTCCTTCGGCTGGCTCAGGAGAGGAGGGGGAACTGCTCACTTGAAAGCCGTCGCGACCGCCGCCTGTGCGTCGCCGCCGTCCTTGGTCGTAACGCCTTCCAGCCAGGGCGACATGACTTCGGGATGCGCCTTGAGCCAGGTTTCCGCGGCCTTTGCGGGTTCCGCTCCGTCGTCAAGGATGGCGCCCATGATCTCGTTCTCCATCTCAAGCGAGAAGGAAAGGTTCTCAAGGAACTTTCCGGTATTGGGGCATTCCGCCACATAACCCTTCCGCGCCAGCGTGCCGACCGTGGCGCCGCCGAAATCGGGCCCGAACACCTCATCGCCGCCCGACAGATAGGTCAGGTCGAAGTTGGAGTTCATTGGATGGGGTTCCCAGCCGAGGAAGACCACTGGATGCGATTGGCCGTCGGCGCGCCGCACTTGCGCCAGCATGCCCTGTTCGGAGCTTTCGACAAGGTCGAAATCCTTCAGTCCGAACTGACCTTTTTCGATCATGTCGAGGATCAGCCGGTTGCCGTCATTACCCGGCTCGATCCCGTAGATCTTGCTGTCAAGCAGGTCGGAATGCGTCGCGATGTCCTTGAAATCCCTGATCCCCGCCGCCGCGCCCGCGGCATTGGTGGCGAGCGTGTATTTCGCCCCGGTCAGGTTCGTTCGGATTTCATCGATCGTGCCTGCCTGCCGGTAGGGTGTGATGTCCGCCTCCATCGAGGGCATCCAGAGACCTAGAAACGCGTCGATCTGCCCGTTCGCGAGCGAGGCAAACGTCACCGGCAGGGCAAGCAGCTTGATCTCCGTGTCATAGCCGAGCGCCTGCAGGACCGTGGTCGCAACAGCGGTCGTGGCGGTGATGTCGGTCCAGCCGACATCGGCGAATGTGACCTTGTCGCAGTTGGCGGCGGCGGGCAGCGCGGCTGCGACGAGGGCTGACGTGAGGAGCGTTGTGCGAACGATGGACATTGGATTCCTTCGTGATTTGTTGTTGATTGACTATTCAATCATGATGCGCGTAGTTGTACGCCGGTGAGCAGAGGTGTCAACATGCCGAAACGTGGAATGGAGCCTATTCGAAGGGCCGCGCTGGTAAAAGCGACCATAGCGGAGATCGGAGGCGTAGGGGGGCTCGACGCGACCGTGGCGCAGATCGCGCGGCGGGCGGGCGTCTCCTCGGCGCTGGCGCTCCATTACTTCGGCAGCAAGGAGCGGATCTTTCTCGCCGCCATGCGGTTCGTGCTGACCAGCTATGGTGTAGAGGTCCGCGCGGCGCTGGCCGGGGCTGATGCGCCGCGCGCCCGGCTGGACGCCATCGTCTCGGCCGGTTTTTCGCCGACGAGCTTTCAGCGTGAGACGGTGAATGCCTGGCTGAACTTCTACGTGCTCGCTCAGAACAGCGCGGAAGCGCGGCGCCTGCTGAACATCTACCGTCGTAGGCTGCATTCCAACTTGCTGCGTGAGCTGCGGCCGCTGGTGGGTGAGCGGGCGGAGGAAGCGGCCTATGCCATCGGCGCGATGATCGACGGGGTCTATCTGCGCGAGGCGCTGGGCGAAGGGACGCCTGACGGGGCGGAGGCGACGCGGGCCGTCATGGGGCATCTGGAAAAGGAGATTGCAGGATGAGGGCACAGCCCCAAGCAAGCCATTTCATCGACGGCGCCTTTGTCGAGGATACCTCGGGCGCGCCCGTCGATGTGATCTATCCGGCAACCGGCGAAGTCATTGCCCGCCTGCATGAGGCAACGCCCGCGATCCTCGACCGCGCGCTGAATGCCGCGCGGCGGGCACAGCGCGACTGGGCCGTGCTCCGCCCGGTGGAGCGGGGGCGCATCCTCCACCGCGCCGCACAGATCATGCGGGAGCGGAATCGCGCGCTTTCCGAACTGGAGACGCTGGATACGGGCAAGCCCATTCAGGAAACCCTCGTCGCCGATGCGACGAGCGGGGCGGATGCGCTGGAGTATTTCGCGGGCCTCGCACCGACCGTGACGGGCGAGACGATCCCGCTCGGGCAGGATTTCGTCTATACCCGGCGGGAGCCGGTCGGGGTCTGCGTCGGCATCGGCGCATGGAACTACCCCACGCAGATCGCCTGCTGGAAGGCCGCACCCGCGCTGGCCCTTGGCAATGCGATGGTCTTCAAGCCCTCCGAGACGACACCGCTTGGCGCGCTGAAACTGGCGGAGATCCTCATCGAGGCGGGCCTGCCGCCCGGCCTTTTCAACGTCGTGCAGGGGCGGGGCGCGGTGGGGGCTGCGCTGGTGACGGATCCGCGGGTGGACAAGGTTTCCCTGACCGGCTCCGTCGCGACGGGCGCCAAGGTCTATGCCGCGGCGGCGGAGGGTATCCGCTCCGTCACGATGGAGCTGGGCGGGAAATCCCCGCTCGTGGTGTTCGAGGATGCCGACCTGGACAGCGCGGTCGGCGCGGCGATGCTGGGGAATTTCTATTCCTCCGGCCAGATCTGCTCCAATGGCACGCGGGTCTTCGTGCAGAAATCCGTGCGAGAGGCGTTTCTCGACCGGCTTGTGCGGCGGAGCAGGGCGATCCTGCTCGGCGATCCGCTGGATGAGGCGACGCAGATGGGGCCGCTCGTCTCGCAGGCCCAGTTCGACAAGGTGATGGGCTATATCGCCCGCGCGGAGGCGGAGGGCGCGCAGCTCGTGACCGGCGGGCGGCAATGGGGCAATGCGGGGCTTTTTGTGGAACCGACCGTCTTCGCCGGGGTCACCGACGGGATGACGCTGGCGCGGGAGGAAGTCTTCGGCCCCGTCATGGCTGTCCTGGACTTCGAGACGGAGGAGGAGGCGCTCACCCGCGCCAATGCCACGCCCTATGGTCTTGCGGCGGGGGTGTTCACCGCCGACATGACGCGGGCGCACAGGATGGCGGCGGGGTTCGAGGCAGGCACCTGCTGGATCAACGCCTACAACCTGACCCCGGTGGAGGCACCGTTCGGCGGCATGAAGCTCTCCGGCGTGGGGCGGGAGAACGGCCGCGCGGCAGTGGAGCATTATACCCAGATCAAATCCGTCTATGTCGGGCTCGGACCCGTCGAAGCCCCGTATTGAAGGAGAGCGCATTATGACCGGCGGCATTCCGGGCGGTGTGGGTGGCCGTTTCCTGAAGAACGGCGACGGCGGTGAGACGGCGGATTTCGTCATCGTGGGCGCGGGTTCCGCCGGCTCCGCCATGGCTTACCGGCTGTCTGAGGCGGGGGCGAGCGTCATCGTGATCGAGTTCGGCGGAACCGACGCCGGGCCGTTCATCCAGATGCCCGGCGCGCTGTCCTACCCGATGAACATGTCGCGCTATGACTGGGGGTTCCAGTCGGAGCCGGAGCCGCATCTGGCCGGGCGCAAGCTTGCCGTGCCGCGGGGCAAGGTGATCGGAGGCTCGTCCTCCATCAACGGCATGGTCTTTGTGCGCGGTCATGCGAAGGACTTCGATCACTGGCGCGATTCCGGCGCGGACGGTTGGGCCTATGCCGATGTGCTGCCCTATTTCCGCCGGATGGAGACATGGCACGGCGGAGAGCCGGACGCGTTCCGGGGCGCCTCCGGCCCGCTGCATGTCACGCGCGGGTCTCGGGAAAACCCGCTGTTCGACGCCTTTGTCGAAGCGGGTGCCGAGGCGGGATATCCCGTGACGGCGGACTACAACGGCCGCCAGCAGGAGGGGTTCGGCGCGATGGAGGCGACGATCTGGCGCGGGCGGCGCTGGTCGGCGGCGAATGCCTATCTGAAACCCGCCCTGCGCCGTCCCAATGTCCGGCTCGTGCGGGGCTTTGCCCGGCGCGTGGTGTTCGAGGGGCGCCGTGCGGTGGGGGTGGAGCTTCAGCGCCATGGACGCACGGAAGTGATCCGGGCGCGGCGGGAAGTGGTGCTGGCCGCCTCCTCCATCAATACGCCGAAGCTGCTGATGCTCTCCGGCATCGGGCCTGCTCCGGCGCTCTCGGCCCTCGGCCTGCCGGTGGTCGCGGACCGGCGGGGGGTGGGGCAGAACCTCCAGGATCACCTCGAGATCTACATGCAATATGCGGCCGCCCGGCCCATCACGCTGTTCCGGTACTGGAACCTGCTGGGCAAGGCCTATGTCGGGGCGCGCTGGCTTTTCACCCGCACCGGGCCGGGGGCGTCGAATCAGTTCGAGGCCTGTGGCTTCATCCGTTCAGCCGCCGGGGTGGATTATCCCGACATCCAGTACCACTTCCTGCCGCTCGCCGTGCGCTACGATGGCAAGGCGGTTGCGGAGGGGCACGGGTTTCAGGTCCATGTGGGGCCGATGCGGTCCGGCAGCCGGGGGGAGGTCACCCTGCGCTCCGCCGACCCGGCGGAACCGCCTCGCATCCGCTTCAACTACATGTCGAAAGACGAGGACTGGCGCGACTTCCGCAGGGCCATCCGGCTCACCCGCGAGATCTTCGGCCAGCCCGCCATGACCCCCCATGTGAAGGCGGAGCTGCAGCCCGGCCCGGCCGTGGACAGCGACGCGGAGCTGGACGCCTTTCTGCGCGCGCATGTGGAAAGCGCCTATCACCCCTGCGGCACGGCGCGGATGGGGCGGGCGGAGGATCCGATGGCGGTGGTGGACCCGGAGTGCCGGGTGATCGGTGTGGAGGGGCTGCGCGTTGCCGACAGTTCCATCTTCCCGCGCATCACGAACGGCAATCTCAACGCCCCGTCGATCATGGTCGGGGAAAAGGCCGCGGATCACCTGCTGGGCCGGGTGCCCTTGCCGCCCTCCAACGCGGAACCGTGGGTAAATCCCGCGTGGCAGACATCCCAGCGGTGAGCCTCAGGTGTGCAGTCGGCGGCCTCCGGCGGAGGCGAGCTCCAGAAGGCTCATGTCGAGGCGTCGGTTGAACCGGCGCAACTCGCTCAGCACCATGGTCGGGGCGGGCAGCGGGTCAGTCACGGCGACGACGGAGCCCCGATAGTTGCACCGATCCAGCAGGCGAACGAGATCGACGATATCGAACTGGCGGGCGACGATGGGGGACAGGATGCAATCCGGCGCGATGCGGCGGACGAATTCCGGGCTGATCGTCGTGAACCGGCAGTAGATCATGGAAACGCCGCCGGGGAACTGCTGGATGAGCGGTGCGAGCGAGGGGCCGGGCTCAACCAGCAAAAGCCGATCGGATTCGGGTCCGATCGCGTCTTTTGGCTGCTTGAGCCAATCAGGCGCCGCGGACAGGCAGCTCATTCGAAAGTTACCATGTCATCTGCCCTGCCAAAAGACTGCACATCCAAAGGTTTAAACCCTTGTGTGGGTCACACGCAAAAGTATTCTCGATAATGTGAGCGATACAAGCAATTTCTGAGCGGAGATGTTCGGGAGCGACTTGCGATGTCGATTCGCGCGCGTCACACAGGCGTGAGCGTCGTTTAAAGCAGCGAAAGGATTAAAACAATGAGCAGCGCGACGGCGGACGAGGCCCTGAAATCGCTGGTCGCGGGCGTGCCGATTCCCCTCCTGCTGATCGATGAGGCGGACCGGATCCTGGCCACCAATGACGCGGCGGTCCGCCTGTTCGGGCTGGCGGTCGAGGCGCGTCATTACCTCACCGTGATCCGGCAGCCTGCCGTGACGAGTTGTATCGAGGCCACGCGCCGGACCGGGCGGGAGACACAGGGCCGAATGCTCATCGCCGGTCCGTCGCTCGACCGCTCGTTCCGGGTGGTGACCACGCCCGTATTGGACAGGCGGGTGCTCGTCTCGCTGGAGGAGATCACGGATGTGGAGCAGGCGAGCCGCATCCGGCGCGACTTCGTCGCCAATGTCAGCCATGAGATGCGCACGCCGCTGACGGCGCTTCTCGGCTTCATCGAAACACTTCGCGGGGCGGCGCGGGATGACGCGGCGGCGCGGGAGCGGTTCCTGTCCATCATGGCGCGGGAGGCGGAGCGGATGAACCGGCTCGTCGCGGATCTGCTGTCGCTCACGCGCGTGGAATCGGAGGAGCGCGTCCGGCCGACCGCACCGGTCGATCTCGCCGCGCTCGTGCGTTCCGCGGCGGCCAGCCTCCGGCCGGTGGCGGAAGCGGCGGGCGCGGAGATCGAGCTGACCGGCGCCGCCGAGCCGCTTACCGCGCCGGGAGACGCTGACCAGCTGACGCAGGTGCTTACCAACCTCATCGAGAACGCGCTGAAATATGGCGGCCCGGGTCGCGTGACGGTGGCGCTTTCGGGCCAGTCGCGCGACCCGGTGCTGAAAAGACCGGTTGCGCGGATCGACGTGATCGACCGGGGAGAGGGGATAGATGACCTCCACCTGCCGCGCCTGACAGAGCGGTTCTACCGTGTGGACAGTCACCGCTCCCGCGAGAAGGGCGGGACCGGGCTTGGCCTTGCGATCGTGAAGCATATCGTCAACCGTCACCGGGGCCGCCTGAAGATCGAAAGCCGGAAGGGGGAGGGAAGCCGATTCACCGTCCTGCTGCCCAGATCAGACAGCATGGAACCGGAGAGCTGAGAGGGCGTTATCTCAAATTGGGGAGAGTTCGCATGTCCATCATCCGAAGCAGCCTGCTTGCCGCCACCCTGATCTTCAGTCCTGCGATCCTTGCGGCGCAGGCCGCCGTGGAGACACCGAAGGTCGGCACGGCCGGAGAGTGCGAGGGCGGTGTGGCACAACCGGCAACGGGTGTGGCGCAGGGGCCATCCAGCGGCACCGCACCGGGGAATGCCGGTTCTACGGGTTGGAGCGGCGGTACGGGCGGCTCCAATACCGGAACGGTGCCTGCGGGCGCTTTGCCGGAATCGAAAACCTGGCAGCCGAAGACCGCCTCCGGGTTAGACCTCATGGGCGTCAAGAAGGTTGCGCCTGACTGCTGATCGAACGGATTGGTGTGGAAACGGTGCCCTCGGGGGAGCGGCTTAAAAACCTGCTGGTTTCCGCGCCCTTCATGAAGAATACCCCTGTCCGGTAAACCTCGCGGAACCGGGTTCAGAGGGAGTGGGTCTCCCCCGTTATTTCGTGGGTCGGGGGACCCGCCTGTGCCAGAACGCTCCCCTGCTTTTGGCGATGTCATGAAACTGTTACTCTTGTGTCACATAGTGGTCGCATCCTGGTCTTAGGAGACCTGCGGAAGGTCGCTTCACGGCGGTCGCCATATTGATCGGGCTAACAGGAGTTTTCCATGTCCATCGTCCGTAACACTGCCTCCGTCGTCGCGATAATCGCGGCCGGGGCTTGTGCCGCCTCCGCACGTGATGTCGTTCAGGTGGCCGGATCCTCCACCGTTCTCCCCTATGCGTCGATCGTGGCCGAGGCTTTTGGCGAGAACTTCGACTTCAAGACCCCGGTCGTGCAATCCGGCGGTTCTTCCGCAGGCCTGAAGCAGTTCTGCGAGGGCGTGGCTGACAATACCATCGACATCGCCAACTCCTCCCGTCCGATCCGTCCGGCCGAGGTCGAGACCTGCAAGGCCAACGGCGTGACCGAGATCATGGAAGTGCGCATCGGTTACGACGGGATCGTTTTCGCCTCCGACCGTTCCGCGCAGGACTTCGCCTTCACCCCCGCCGACTGGTACAAGGCACTGGCCGCGCAGACCTTCGTGGACGGCAAGCTGGTTGCCAATACGGTTTCCAGCTGGGATCAGGTCAACCCGGCCTTCGCCAAGCAGGAGATCGTGGCCTATGTCCCGGGCACCAAGCACGGCACGCGGGAGGTCTTCATCGAGAAGGTCATCCAGGAGGGCTGCGAGGCCACCGGCGCGCTGAAGGCGATGACGGATGCCCTTGGCAAGGATGAGGCGCTGAAGGCCTGCACCACCCTGCGCACCGATGGCCGCTCCGTTGACATCGACGGCGACTATACCGAGACGCTGGCCCGCATCCAGTCCAACAAGGCCGGGATCGGCGTGTTCGGCCTGTCGTTCTACGAGCAGAACACCAATACGCTGAAGGTCGCCACGATGGACGGGATCGTTCCTTCGGTGGAATCGATCTCCACCGGCGAATACCCGGTTTCCCGCCCGCTGTTCTTTTACGTGAAGAAGCAGCACATCGGCCAGATCCCCGGCCTGCTGGAATTTGCGGAGTTCTTCGTCTCGGACGACATTGCGGGTCCGGGCGGTCCGCTCGCGCAATACGGGCTTGTGCCCGATCCGAAACTGGCCGACACGCAGGCCGCCGTCGCGTCCCAGGCGGCGATGAACTGACACCCGGACAGGGCGGCGCGAGCCGCCCTCCTTCCTTTCAGAGGCTCGAACGCGCGCCATGTCCCTCCCCTGGATTATCCTCATCGTGCTGGCCCTCGCCGCGGCGGGCTTTCTGCTCGGCCGCGGTCGGGCGTTGAGCAGTCCCGACTCCCGGATGCTGCATTCGCTACCCGCCTTCCACGGCTGGTTCGTGGCGCTGTCCACCGCTGTCCCCGCGCTGCTGTGGCTGCTGGTGGGGCTGCTGGCGCTTCCCCTGCTGGCGGCGGGCGACGGGGCGCGGGGGCAGGGTTTCACCGTCGTCGTGGTCATCACCGTCCTGCTCTCCCTTGCCGGTCTTGCCCTGTCGCTGAAGCGCGTCTCGCCTGACTTCCGCGCGCGGAACGTGGTGGAGCGGTTCTCCCTCCTCATGCTGATCCTCGCCTCCACGATCGCCATCCTGACGACGCTGGGCATCGTCCTGTCGATGTTGTTCGAGACGATGAACTTCTTCAGCCAATACCCCTGGCAGGACTTCTTCTTCTCCCTGACCTGGGCGCCCGCCTTCCACGGGCAGAGCCAGCTTGGCATCCTGCCGCTGCTGTGGGGCACCCTTTACATTTCCTTCATCGCGCTGGCCGTAGCGGTTCCGATCGGGCTGTTCGCGGCGATCTACATGTCGGAATACGCCTCCAAGCCCTTCCGGTCGGTGGCCAAGCCGCTGATCGAGATTCTCGCAGGCATCCCGACCATTGTTTATGGCCTTTTCGCCCTGATCACCGTCGGGCCGCTGCTGCGCGACTGGATCGCCCAGCCGACCGGGCTTGGCACGTCCGGCTCTTCGGTGATGACGGCGGGGCTGGTGATGGGGGTCATGCTGATCCCCTTTGTCTCCTCGCTCTCCGACGACATCATGAACGCGGTGCCGCAGAGCCTGCGCGACGGCTCCTTCGGGCTTGGCGCGACGAAGTCGGAAACCATCCGGCAGGTCGTGCTGCCCGCGGCGCTGCCGGGGATCGTGGGGGCGGTGCTGCTCGCCACCTCCCGCGCCATCGGTGAGACCATGATCGTCGTTCTGGGAGCGGGGGCGGCTGCGCAGATGTCGCTCAACCCGTTCGAGGCGATGACCACCGTCACGGTCAAGATCGTCAGCCAGCTGACCGGCGACACCGATTTCGCCTCGCCCGAAACGCTGGTGGCTTTCGCGCTGGGTCTGACGCTCTTCGTGATGACGCTGGGGCTCAATGTGCTCGCGCTCCACATCGTGCGCAAATACCGGGAGCAATACGAATGACCGACGCAACCGCCGGATCGACGCCCGCGCCGCGCCGCGAGAGCACCCAGCGTTCCCTTCTGAAGCAGGATGCGCGGACGCGCCGCCGGAACGCGGCGGAGGCGCGGTTCCGCTCCTATGGCCTCATCGCCTGTCTGCTGGGCGTGCTGGCGCTTGTCGGGCTGCTGACATCCGTGCTCGGCAATGGCCTTTCCTCCTTCCGCCAGACCTATGTCGAACTGACGGTTCATCTTGACGCCGACAAGCTCGACCCTTCGGGGGCGCGCGACCCTGCCGCCATCGCAAAGGTCACGACCTTCGGTTATGCGCCGCTGATCGAGCGGGCGATGCGGGAGGCGCTGGCCGCTCGCGGCATCGCCATCGACGGGCTGTCGGAAAAGGAAGCCGCCGGCATCATTTCCCGAGACGCCGCCGCGCAGCTCCGCAACCATGTGCTCGCCAACCCGGAGGTCATCGGCACCGACGTGTCCTTCGACGTTCTCGCGAACGGGCGCATCGACGGCTATATGAAGGGCCGCGTGACGCGCGAGACGGCGGAGACGGACAGCATGGTCACACCGGGGCAGCTGCAGCTCGCCGCCGCGTTGCGCGATGCAGGGCTGCTGGAGTTGAAGTTCAACCCCTCCTTCATCACCGGCTCCGACGCCTCCGACCAGCGCCCCGAAAGCGCCGGACTGGGGATCGCGATCTTGGGCTCGCTCTACATGATGCTGATCGTGCTGGTGCTCGCCCTTCCCATCGGTGTCGCCGCCTCCATCTATCTTGAGGAGTTCGCGCCGAAGAACCGCTGGACCGATCTGATCGAGGTCAACATCTCCAACCTCGCCGCGGTGCCCTCCATCGTGTTCGGTATCCTTGGCCTTGCGATCTTCATCAACTTCGTCGGCCTGCCGCAATCCGCGCCCATCGTGGGCGGTCTGGTGCTGACCTTGATGACGCTGCCGACGATCATCATATCCACCCGGGCGGCGCTGAAGGCCGTGCCGCCCTCCATCCGCGATGCGGCGCTCGGGGTGGGCGCGTCCCGGATGCAGGCGGTGTTCCACCACGTCCTTCCGCTCGCCATGCCGGGGATCCTCACGGGGACGATCATCGGTCTGGCGCAGGCACTGGGTGAGACCGCGCCGCTTCTGCTGATCGGGATGGTGGCCTTCGTACGGGACTTCCCGGCAGCCCCGCCGGAAGGGCTTTTCGATCCTGCCTCCGCCCTGCCGGTGCAGGTGTTCAACTGGACCCAACGGGCGGACCCCGCCTTCGTCGAGCGGGCCTCGGGCGCGATCATCGTGCTCCTCGCCTTCCTGCTCGTGATGAATATCGTGGCCGTCGTGCTGCGTCGGCGCTTCGAACGCCGCTGGTAACGGAGTAAGCTCATGAACGACATGCGCATTACGGAGAGATTGGTGGACGACACCAGCAACAAGATCGCCGCCCGGAACGTCCAGGTCTTCTATGGCGATACCCACGCGATCAAGGATGTGAGCGTGGACATCCGCGACCGGATGGTGACCGCCTTCATCGGCCCCTCCGGTTGTGGCAAGTCCACCTTCCTGCGAACGCTGAACCGGATGAACGACACGATCCAGGGATGCCGGGTGGAGGGGGAGATCCTGCTCGACAGCGAGGATATCTACGACAAGCGCGTCGATCCGGTGCAGCTCCGGGCAAAGGTCGGCATGGTGTTCCAGAAGCCGAACCCCTTCCCGAAGTCGATCTATGACAACGTGGCCTATGGGCCCCGCATCCATGGCCTGTCCCGGTCCAAGGCGGAACTGGACGAGATCGTGGAGAAGTCGCTTCGCCGCGCCGCCCTCTGGAACGAGGTGAAGGACCGGCTTGCCGCGCCCGGCACCGGGCTTTCGGGAGGCCAGCAGCAGCGGCTCTGCATCGCGCGGGCGGTGGCGACCTCGCCCGAGGTTCTGCTGATGGACGAACCGTGCTCCGCCCTCGACCCCATCGCGACTGCGCAGGTCGAGGAACTGATCGACGAGCTTCGCGCGAATTTCTCCGTCGTGATCGTGACCCACTCCATGCAGCAGGCGGCACGGGTGAGCCAGAAGACCGCCTTCTTCCATCTCGGCCATCTCGTCGAATTCGGCGAGACCGGGGATATCTTCACCAATCCGAAAGACCCCCGGACCGAGAGCTACATCTCGGGCCGCATCGGCTGAGCGGGAGCGACCATGCCTGAGGTACATATCCAGTCCGCCTTCGACCGCGATCTCGAAGCGATCCAGGCGATGATCATGAAGATGGGCGGCATCGTCGAGACGCAGTTGCTCGACAGCGTGCAGGCGCTGGAGGAACGCGACGACGAGCTCGCCGCCCATGTCCGCGCCACAGACAAGCAGGTCGATCAGCTTGAGGAGCAGATCAATCTGGAGGCCGCCCGCGTCATCGCCATGCGGGCCCCCATCGCCACCGATCTGCGCACCGTGCTGACGGTGCTCAAGATCTCCAATAATCTGGAGCGGATCGGCGATTATGCGAAGAACCTCGCCAAGCGATCCGTCGTGCTCGGCCAGATGCCGCAGATCTCGGGCGCTGCCGGATCCATCCGGCGGATGTCCAAGGCGGTGGAGCAGATGCTGAAGGATGCGCTCGACGCCTATATCCACCGCGATGTTGAACTGGCCCGCGACGTGCGCGACCGCGACCAGGACGTGGATCAGATGTACAACGCGCTGTTCCGCGAGTTCCTGACCCATATGATGGAGGATCCGCGCAACATCACCGCCTGCATGCACCTTCACTTCATCGCCAAGAACATCGAACGCTGCGGCGATCACGTCACCTCCATCGCGGAGCAGGTGATCTATCTCGCGACCGGCGAGATGCCCTCCGACAACCGGCCCAAGGCGGATGCGACATCGGCCCAGCCGATCATGGAGGATCGGGGATGAGCACGAAGCCGAGTGTCCTTCTCGTGGAGGATGAGCCTTCGCAGCGCGAGGTGCTGGCCTACAACCTCGAGGCGGAGGGGTTCCGGGTGATCCCGGCCTCCAACGGGGAGGAGGCGCTGCTTCTGGTGGATGAGGAAGCGCCCGATCTGGTGCTGCTGGACTGGATGCTGCCAAATGTCTCCGGCATCGAGGTCTGCCGTCAGCTGAAGGGCCGTCCCGGAACGCGCAGTCTGCCGATCCTCATGCTCTCCGCCCGCTCGGAGGAGGTGGACCGGGTGCGCGGGCTGGAAACCGGCGCAGACGACTATGTCGTCAAACCCTATTCCATCGTGGAGCTCATGGCGCGCGCCCGCGCGCTCCTCCGCCGCACGCGTCCCGCTTCGGTGGGCGAGGTGCTGGAGTTCGGCGGCATCCGGCTCGACCCGGAGAGCCACCGTGTCTGGCGGGAAGAAAAGCTGCTGAAACTCGGCCCGACGGAGTTCCGTCTGCTCTCCACGCTGATGGAAAAGCCGGGGCGGGTCTGGAGCCGGGAGCAGCTGCTGGACCGGGTCTGGGGGCGGGACATCTATGTCGATACCCGGACGGTGGATGTCCATATCGGCAGGCTTCGCAAGGCGCTTGGCATCCACGGCGGAGAGGACGTCCTGCGCACCGTGCGCGGCGCGGGCTACGCGCTGGGATAATGCGCTGGGAGGTATCGGGAGGGTCGCCCGCCTTCACAAACGCGGCGACCCGGCCACAAGGTGAGCCGCTGCAGGGAGTGGATTGGCAGGCCATTTTATGCGGAGGTACGGGGTTGCCTGCCTCCATGAACGCGGCGATCGGGCAAGGCTGACGCGCTACGGGGCGGATCGGCGGGCATATTATCATGCAAGACCGTGCAGGCGCTGACCCGCAGGCTGGTCAGCCAGATCGACCGCTGAAAGATCTCGCCTTAACAGGCTGCTGAAAACCTCCTGAAGTGCTATGCCTATGCCTTGGAGATCGGAAAATCGGCCCGGAAACGCCCAGAAGTATATGGATTTCCGGCCGGATTTCGTCAGGTTGCGAACGATTTCCGCTCTACCACCAGCCCAAAAACCTTTTTCAGCAGCGTGTTAAAGGGTCTGGCCTGAAGCCCCCGAACCAAGCTTTTGTTTCATTGGTCCATTGTCGATGGCCGCCCTTGCCCGCCTGCGTGTGGGTATACGCGCGCGGATGGCGATTGTGCCGGAATTTCGGGAGCCGGCTGAGGGCATGGGTATGCGCGCGCGTGTAGCGATCTTGAGGCGACGGGCGGCCAAGTCTTCTACCGCGTGGATATGCAAGCGCGCATGGCGGCTGCTCCCCGTGCAGGTTTCCTTCAGGCCCGCGGTCGGTATGCCCGCAGGGCGGATGATACCCCTCCGCGCAGGCGGGTATCGGCGGCAGGCCATGTGCCCACGCCAGTTGCCCGCTCAGGGGGTGGGCGTTATCCGGGTAATCCCCACGGCGGCAGCGCGGGCAAGGGCCGGGTCCAGCGACATCGGGATATACTCTCCCCGCCGCCACAGTTCCCCCATATCGTCATAGTGGCGCGAGAGCGGATGCCCTGACTGCCCGGTCGCCGTGATGAAGACCGAACTGTCAGGGTCGGCGAAATCATAGACCCCGCGATAGCCCGCGCCATGGACGTTGAGATAGGGATTGCTGCCCGTGCCGCTGGTCAACCCGCGCATCAGCGTATCGTCCCCGCCCGAAGTGGACTGCCGGATGTTCACGAGATAGCGCAGCAGCGGCACGTTCCCCAGCACCGGATGGTCATGCGCCGCCTGATGGATGTCGCCCCAGCGCCAGCTTTCCAGATTGCGGCCATAGCGTTCGGAGAGCCGCAGCAGCGCATCGTCCAGTGCCATCCGCGCAATGTCCGTGCAGGTCTCCACCGGGGAGGACTGGATGATGTCGCACCATTTCCCGGCGCCGTCGATGTTGCGGAATACCCGCTCCATGAACAGCGGATCGGCATGAGTGAAGCTGTCCGCCAACGGGCCGAGCTCATCCCGGATGAGCTTTTCCTGCAGGCTCCGCATCCAGGCGGCATAGATCAGCGGCTCGGGCAGATGCTCGTTCATCTCCCCGTTCCACTCGGCCAGCAGGTTCAGCGCCTTCTGGCGGAGCCGTTCGGTGGTGCCTTCTGCGGCGGGCTCGCCGGTGAACCACAGATCCTTGCCGATGAGCGGCAGAAGCGTGCGCGCGCCCTGGCTCACCGTGTCGAGCTGCGCTTCGATGAAGCTCTCCCGCGTGTGGACTTCCCGTGTCTGCATCAGACGCTTCCACCGCTCGATGCGCTGGCTGTCGCCCCAGTCGAAGCTCACGTGCCGGGGGAAGGGGGCGTCGATGATCTTGTTGTTGGTATTGCCGAGGATGCCTCCCTCCGGCTCCACGAACCGGGGGTTCTCCGCATAGGGGAATATCCCCTGCCAGCGGTTCTGCGCGATCCAGCCGGGGCTGGGCATCCGGCCCTGCGTCTGGTGGGCCGCATCGCGCAGGGGCATGGCACCGACGAGCTGCATGGCGATGCCACGGGCATCGGCCAGCATCAGGTTCTGCGAAGGCGCGGTGTAAAGCTCCCCTGCCGCCAGCCCCTCCGTAACGGAACGCGCGGTCATCAGCCGGAGGCCCGCGGTCATCGTCCGGTCATGCGGGGTGAGCGCCGTCCAGGTCAGCGACATCACGTGGCCGGGCGGCGTGACTGTCCCCAGATCGTAATGGGAGCCCGGCAGGACAGGGCCGTTCTCCGTCCAGCGCAGGGTGAGCGTGACGGGGGGCGCGTCCTTGATCGACAGGATCGCGCGGCGTGTCTCGAAGCTCTTGTAGCCCGAGGGAGTCAGGTATTCCTCCGGGTTCTCGGGGTTCAGCCGCTCGATATGCAGATCCTGATCGTCGAGGTAGGAGGAGGTCAGCGCCCAGCCCAGATCGGCGTTCCGCCCGACGATCACCAGCGGGATGCCGGGGATCGTCCCGCCGATCACCCCGCCGCCTGCAAGGTCAAGCCGCGCGAGATACCACACCGTCGGGGCCGAAAAGTTGAGGTGCGGATCGTTGGCCAGCAGCGTGCCCCCCGACGCGGAGCGGGAGGGCGCCGCCGCCCAGGCATTGGAGGCCCCGGCGAAAACCTGCGGATGCACGGGATCGAAGGCGCTCTCCGGCCCCGACAGCGCGGCATAGGAAGGCGTCACGTTCGGCACGATGCTGGCATAGTCCGGCAGGGCGGCGATGCCGGGGCCGGGAACGTCCGGCAGGATGTCCTGCACCCGGTTCGCGGGCATCAGCAGCGATGTGCGGGCGCGCAGCACCTCCCGCTCCATCTGGCCGGTCAGCTGCAGCGCCATGAGCTTCAGAATCGCCAGCGAATCCGCCGGTTGCCAATGGGCGATCTCGGGCGGGAACAGGAAGAACTCCGGTGCGCCGCGTCCCAGAGCCTGCGCGTTCACCGTTTCGATCCAGGCGTTCACGCCGCGGGAATAGGCCTCCAGCGCGCGTTTCGTGGGCTCGTCCTGCTCCTCGAACGACGCTTGCGCCAAGCCGTAAAGGTCGAGACGGCGGATGAACTCGTCGGTCCGCACCGTGCGCGCCCCGAAGACTTCTGACAGCCGCCCCTGCGCGGTGCGGCGCAGAATCGTCATCTGCCACAACCTGTCCTGGGCGTGGACGAAGCCCAGCCCGAAGAAGGCGTCCTCATCCGTCTTGGCGAAGATATGCGGCACGCTTGCGGTGTCGCGCACGATTTCCATGGGCTGATGCACGCCCGAAAGCCGGTAGGACGCGCTGTAATCGGGCAGGGAGCGGGACGTGACATAGTAAAGGCCCGCGAGCGTCGCAGCCGTCACCAGGATCAGCGCTGTGAGAATCCGCACAAGCCAGCGGAATGCGATGAGCATGGGGGCCTTCAGTTGACGCGGGCGATGGAGCCCGTAGTTAAGTCAAAGCGGTGAGACGCGCAATCGTGAGGAGGGGACATGAAGGTCGCATTTCTGGGTCTGGGTGTGATGGGGGCGCCGATGGCGCGGCATCTGGCAAAGGCGGGCCATGCGGTCACCGTCTATAATCGCACGTATTCCAAGGCGGCCGCCTGGGTCGCAACCTATGGCGGGCAGGCCGCGCGCACGCCCGCCGCGGCGGCGGAAGGTGCCGAATTCGTGATGGTCTGCGTCGGCAATGACGATGACCTGCGGTCTGTCTGTCTCGGGCCGGAGGGCGCCTTCGCGGGGATGGCGGCGGGCAGCGTGCTTGTGGATCACACGACGGTCTCTGCGCGGGTGACGCGGGAGCTTGCGGCGGCGGCGGCGGAGCAGTCCATCGCTTTCGTCGATGCGCCGGTCTCAGGCGGGCAGGCGGGAGCCGAAAACGGTATCCTGTCCGTCATGTGCGGCGGTGCGCCGGAGGATTTCGCGCGGGCGGAGCCGGTGATCGCCGCCTATTCCCGCATCTGCCGCCTGATCGGGCCGACTGGCTCGGGCCAGCTTGCCAAGATGATGAACCAGATCTGCATAGCGGGTGTGGTGCAGGGCCTTTCGGAAGCGCTGTCCTTCGGGGAGAAGGCGGGCCTTGACGGGCGCGCGGTGGTGGAGGTCATCAGTCAGGGCGCCGCGGGATCATGGCAGATGGTCAACCGGCATGACTCGATGCTGGACGACCGTTTCAACTTCGGTTTCGCCGTGGACTGGATGCGCAAGGATCTGGGCATCTGTCTCGCGACCGGCGACGAGATCGGCGCCCCTCTGCCCCTGACCGCTCTGGTCGATCAGTTCTACAAGGATGTGCAGGCGATGGGCGGCGGGCGGTGGGATACTTCCTCCCTCCTGCGCAGGCTGAAGGCATTTGACCGGGAGGAACTGGATCAACGCTGATCCCGCTCCCGTGTTGCGCGTGCCGCGCTTGATCGGCGGCGCGCGCCAGCCTACCAAGGGGCATGATCACGCAGCGGATGAAATATGCGCTCAAGGCGCTGATGGTGCTCGCCGATGAATGGCAGGGAGGACATAATCCGCTGTCCATCGAGGAGATCGCCCGCCGGGCGGGCACGCCCAAGCGGTTTCTCGAACACATCCTGCTCGATCTGCGCAAGACCGGCACCGTGGTGAGCCTGCGCGGGCGTCGGGGCGGCTACATGCTCGTCAAACCCCCGGAAACCGTGGCGTTGAGCGAATTGCTCCGCGCCATCGACGGGCCGATTGCGCCGCTCCCCTGTCTGTCCCGCAAGGCCTATCAGCGCTGCGAGGATTGCACGGATGAGGAAACATGCCGTCTCCGCCGGGTCTTCGGGGAACTGTTCTGGTCGTATCTCATCCTGCTGGAAAGCCTGACGCTTGCCGACCTCATCCGCACGCCCGACCGGTTCGGGCAGCTCGTGGCCGAATGACGGGGATCCCGCATATCCTCATCGCAGGCGGCGGTGCGACGGGTACGATCCTCGCCGCGCAGCTTCTGCGCCGGGGCGCCCGGGTGAGTCTGGTGGAGCGGAATACGGTGGGCGAGGGGGTTGCCTATTCCACCCGCGATCCCGCGCATCTGCTGAACACCCGAAGTGCCGCGATGTCCGCTTTCCCCGACATGCCGGGCGATTTCGTGGACTGGCTGCTGCGCGAACGAGGCGCGGCGGACCCTGCCGCTTTCGAGCGGAGAGCGGATTACGCGCGCTATCTCAAGCATCTGCTCGCGCCGTGGCAGGACGATCCGCGTCTCCGCATTCTGCGGCAGGAGGCTGTGGCGGCGCAGAGCGAGGGCGTGGGCGTCACCCTGCACTGCGCGGGGGGTGAAGTGCTGGCCGGGGATCGCCTGGTGCTGGCCACGGGTCATGCGGTGCCGGAGGCCGAACCCGGGATGCGCCAGCCGTGGCGGGAGGGGGGGACGCCGGAGGGGCTGGTGCTTCTGGTCGGCACGGGGCTGACCATGGTGGATGAGGTGTTGAGCCTGCTGGAAGCGGGCCATCGCGGCGGAATGCTGGCAATTTCGCGACGCGGTCTTTTGTCGAGGCACCATCTGGAGGAGCCGCCGCGCGCGGCGACACTTCCCGATGACGTTCCTGTCGGAGAGGGGCCCGCGACCATCGCGCGCTGGCTCCGCCACACCGTCGCGCGGGAGGTCGCCGCGGGGGGCGACTGGCGGGGCGTTGTGGATGCGGTGCGGCCGGAGGTGCAGACGTTGTGGCGGGCCATGCCGGAGGCTGGCCGGCGGGTCTTTCTGCGCCATGGGGCGGTCTGGTGGGATGTCCATCGCCACCGGATGCCGCCCGGTTCACGCGCCCGCCTTGACGCCGCGATGGCGGAAGGGGTGCTGCGGCTGCAGCGCGCGCGGCTGCGGAGTCTCGTGGCGGGGACAGCGCGGCTGAGCCTGCCGGGCGGCGGGGTAGAGGAGATCGCGACCGCCGCCGTCATAGACTGCCGGGGGATCAGGCGCGACCCGGAGCGTTCCGCCTCGCCGCTGGTCGCGGGGCTGCTCGGCTCCGGGCTGGCGCGGATCGACCCGCTGCGGCTGGGGCTGGACGTGACGCCACAGGGGGCCCTCATCGCGCGGGACGGGACAGTGTCCCAGACGATCCATGCGGTCGGCCCGCCAAGCCGCGCGGCCCTTTGGGAGATCACGGCGATTCCCGATATCCGGGAGCAGGTCGCCCGGCTCGCCGCTTCGTTCGTGCCTAGTTGCGGGTAGGCTTCTGCTGACCATTCCCTGCCGAATGCCGCGCTGCGGAAAATATTGCGCTGGGCCTTGCCGGAAAGCATAGGTGCCTATACATAGGTGGCTAATCGTTATCCACCTATGTCTTTATGGCCATGCCCCAGAGCCTCACGAAACCCACCCCCGCCGATCAGCGCAACGCCTGGTTCATCGACGAACTCACCAAGGTGAGTCGCAAGATCCGCACGCTGTTCGATGCCCGCGTGCGGGCGCAGGCTCTGACCCTGTCCCGCGCGCGCGTCCTTTTGCGGCTGAGCGAGGGGGACGGCCAGACCCAGAGCCAGCTTGCCTGCAAGCTGGAGGTGGAACAGCCCTCCATGGTGGGCATTCTCGACGGTCTGGAAAAGTTGGGCTACATCCGCCGCGAGGCGCAGGAGAGCGACCGGCGCGTCAAGAACGTCTATCTCACCGATACTGCGCGGATGAAGGCGCGCGGGCTGACCGATTTCTCCCGTCGTCTGCGGGAAGATATGCTTGAAGGCATTTCTCCTGCCGATCTGGAAACGGCGACGCGCGTGCTGCGTGTCATCATGCAGAACATCGACTCTGGCAAGCTGGACGGCTGATCATGAACGATCTCGCCATCATAAAACGCGCCCTGCCCGATGAGGCGGAGGGAACGGCAGAACCGGAGGCCGCCCCACGGGAGCCGGTCACAGGCGGCGCAAGTGCGCAGTCCGGGGCACAGCCTGCCGAGGTGGTTCCGCAAACCGCCTCCGATGTGCCGCAGCAACCGGCGCGGCCCCCTTTCGTTCCGAAGCCGCCGCATCTCGTCGCGGCCTATATGGTCGCCTCGACGCTTCTGTCTCTCACCCAGAGCTTCGGCATGAACCTCGTGTCGGCCAACATTCCCCAGATCGCGGGCGACCTGTCGGCCACGCAGACGGAAGCCACATGGCTGATGGCCGCCTATATGGCGCCGAACGTCTCTCTCGCCGTGGCGCTCATCAAGATCAGGAACCAGTTCGGGCTGAGGAACTTTGCCGAGATCTCCATTCTGGGTTTCGTCGTCGCCGCGCTGCTGAATTTCCTGATCTCCGACCTGCATTCGGCGCTTGTCGTCCGCTTCATGAGCGGGATGGCCGCCTCTCCGATGTCGAGCCTCGCCTTCCTCTACATGCTGGAACCGATGCCGCCGGAGAAGAAGATGAGCGTCGGTCTCTCGCTTGCGCTCACCAACATCACGCTCGGCGCACCCATTGCGCGGATCGTGTCACCCTATCTCATCGAACTCTGGGGCGGGTGGCATGCGCTGACCGTGCTGGAACTGGCGCTCGCCATCGCGGCGCTGGGTCTGGTGTACAAGCTGCCCCTTGGCCCCATGCCGCGGGCAAATGTGATCAGCCGCGGCGATGTGGTCAGTTATCTGCTGATCGCCGTCGGCTTCGGCTGCGTGGCTGTCGTGCTGGTCACCGGCCGGCTCTACTGGTGGTTGGAGGCGCCATGGATCGGCTGGGTTCTGGTCCTCTCCGCCCTGTGCCTGACCACCGCCGCGGTGATCGAGCTGAACCGCAAGTCGCCGCTGCTGGATATCCGCTGGCTGACCAGCCCCGCCATCGTCCATTTCGCCTGTGCGCTGTTTCTGTTCCGCATCGTGCTGGCCGAACAAAGCTCCGGCGTGCCTCAGTTCTTCATCGCGCTCGGCCTGTCCAATACGCAGATGCAGGTGATGTATGGCATCATCCTTCTGGGCTCGCTGCTGGGCGGGCTGACGTCGGCGGCTATCCTGAAGCCCGGGCGGGAGGAGATGATGCACGTCGTGGCCCTCATCCTGATCGCCACCGGCGCGCTGATGGACAGTCACGCGACGAGCCTGACCCGGCCCGAACAGTTGATCCTGAGCCAGGCGATGATCGCCTATGCCACGGCGCTGTTCCTGCCCCCCGCGATGGCGAGCGGCCTGATGTCCGCGCTGAAGAAGGGGCCGAACTATATCCTGAGCTTCATCATCGTCTTTCTCATGACCCAGAGCATCGGCGGTCTGCTCGGCTCCGCCATCTTCGGCACGCTGGTGACGATCAGGACGAACCTGCACACGCTCCGCCTGTCCGAGCTGATGTCGCCTTCGGACCCTCTGGTCGCCCAGCGGATCCAGCAGTACGGCGCCAGCTACGCCAATGTCATTCCCGACAGCCTGCAACGGCAGGTGGAGGGGACGCGGCTCCTCTCCTCCGTCATCAAGCGGGAGGCGACGGTGCTGGCCTATAACGACGTGTTTCTCATCGTGGGGATCATCGCGCTGATCGCACTGGGGCTTCTGCTGGGGCACATGGCGTTGAACGCCTGGCTTCGGCGGCGTGCGGCTGCGACGGCGCCCCCGGGCGGGGCGCTGCCGAACTGACGCCGCCCCCCCGCTGACCCAGTTATCCGAGTATCTTATCATGCCACATGAAATCATCCGTTCCCGCGCCACGCATATTGCCCTCGTCACCGGCATCGCTGCCATTGGGCTGGTGCTCTATGCGTGGCAGTTGCCGCCCTTCACCACCGCCATAGAAACCACGGAGAACGCCTATACCCGCGCCAAGGTGACGTTCCTTGCGCCGCAGATCGCAGGCCATGTGGCCGAGGTGTTCGTGCATGACTTCGACACCGTGAAGGCCGGCCAGCCGCTGGTGAAGATCGACGACCGCATCTTCCGCCAGAAGGTTGCGCAGGCGGAGGCGGCGCTTGCGTCCTCCCGCGCGAGCCTTGCCTCCAACGCGCAGGACCGCGTCGTGGCGGAGGCGAGCGTCCACGCGGCGGAGGCCACGCTGGAGGGGGCGAAAGCCTCGGTGAAGGTCGCCACTGCGAACTGGGAGCGTATCACCCCGCTGCTGGGCAAGGGCGTCGCCACGCAGGCGGACGGCGACACCACCCGCGCTGCTCTGGATCAGGCGATCGCCAACCAGCATCAGGCGGAGGCCGCCCTGGAGACCGCCAAACAGAAGGTGCAGTCCACGATTGTCGCGCGTCAGGCGCTGGAGGCCGCTGTCACAGGATCGGAGGCTGCAGTGGAACTCGCCCGTATCGACCTCGACAATACCGAAATTCGTGCGCCGCAGGATGGCCGTGTGGGCGAGGTGGGCGCGCGGCCGGGGCAGTATGTGTCGGCGGGAACGCAGCTCATGCCGCTGGTGCCGGAGGCGCTTTGGGTCGTAGCGAACATGAAGGAGACGCAGCTTGCCGAAATGCGCGTGGGGCAGCCCGCGCGGATCACGGTGGATGCGATGAACCATGCCGAACTGACGGGGCGTGTCACGGGTTTTGCGCCGGCAACGGGCAATGAGTTCAGTCTTCTCAAGACCGATAACGCCACAGGCAACTTCACCAAGGTGGCCCAGCGTCTCCCCGTGAGGATCGAACTCGATCCTGGTCAGCCGCTGGTACAGAACCTCGTGCCCGGCCTTTCCGTCGTGGTCAGCGTGGATACCAGCGTGACCCCTGATGAGAACTCCGCCACCGCACCTAAGCAGGTATCGGAACTCGGGGCCGAGGCCACCCCCGGCACGGGGATCGGCGGCGCGCTGTTCTAGCAGGCGCTGAAAAAGCGTTCCGGGATTACCCTGAGGCGGAGATCTTTTCGGGAGATCGCCTGAAAGACCAGCTCTCGACCGGACCCATGTCCTGGCTTTCAACGTAAGCCCGGGTCAATGCTCCACTCGTCAGCAACCTGTCAGGACCGCGCCTCACCCAAAAGCCAGTCGCGGAACGCCGCGAACACCGGGTTGGCGGCGCTTCTGTCGGGGTAGAGGATGGCGTAGGGGCTTGCCACCCGCAGCCTGCGTTCCGAGGCGAGGAGCAGCCTGCCGCGGCGCAGCTCCTCCTCCGCCACCACCTCGGGCACCAGCGCGACGCCAAGGCCGGCAACTGCCGCCGTGACCAGCATGCCGAAATGCTCGAACCGCGCGCCCCGCAGGATCGGCCGCACATCCAGCCCGGCATCGCGGAACCAGTCGAGCCAGAGGGTCGGCCGCGTGGACTGCTGAAGAAGCGGCAAGCGGGCGAGGGCCAGATCCGGCAGCGGCCCCGCGACGACGGCGGGGCTGGCAACGACGACGAGCTGCTCCTCCATCAGCTCCGCCACATGGGCATCCGGCGGGCGATGCTCCGCCCGCTGGATCGCCGCATCGAACGGATCGTCGGTGAAATCGACCGGCGTCAGGCGCGAGGTGATGTCGAAGGTCACATCCGGCCGGAGCGCCCGGAATGCCGCAAGCCGGGGCACCAGCCATGCCGAGCCGAAGGAGGGCAGCACCGCCAGCCGGATCACGTCGCCATGACCGCCGAACGCCATCACCGTAACGGCCGCCTGATTGAGTTCCGCCAGCAGCCGCTCGGCATCCGGCAGAAACACCCGCCCCGCATCGGCCAGCACGAGCCGCCCCTTCACCCGGTGAAACAGCCGCACGCCCAGCCGATCTTCCAGCGTGTTGAGAGAGCGGCTGATGGCGCTCTGCGTCAGGTTCAGCTCCTCCGCGGCGCGGGTCGTGGCGCCGGTGCGCGCACAGGCGGCGAAGGTGGCGAGCTCCTGGATGGAGGGCAGGTAGGATTGTCGCATGGTATGAGGAAAACTCATCGGGATGCCAGAAAACATCGTTAGCATCCTTCGCGCGGGAGGAGTAGATCCTGCGGCAAGCAGAGGAGACCCGCCATGAACGACATGCAAAAACCCAAGCTCAAGGCCAAGGACGCGCCGGACCTGACCGCCTTCACCTGGGATGACCCCTTCCGGCTGGAGACGCAGCTGACGGAGGAGGAGCGGATGCTGCGCGATGCGGCCCATGCCTTCGCGCAGGACCGGCTGATGCCGCGCGTGCAGAAAGCCTTCGCCGAGGAGCATACCGACCCGGCGATCTTCCGAGAGATGGGAGAGGCGGGCCTGCTCGGCGTGACGATCCCCGAGGAATACGGCGGGCTTGGCGCGGGCTATGTCTCCTACGGGCTGGTCGCGCGTGAGGTGGAGCGCGTGGATTCGGGCTACCGCTCCATGATGTCGGTGCAGTCGTCGCTGGTGATGTATCCGATCTATGCCTACGGGTCGGAGGAACAGCGCAAGAAATACCTGCCGAAACTCTCCTCCGGCGAGTGGATCGGCTGCTTCGGCCTGACGGAGCCGGATGCGGGTTCCGACCCCGGCGGCATGAAGACGCGGGCGATCAAGACCGAGAGCGGCTATCGTCTGATCGGGTCGAAGATGTGGATTTCCAACTCCCCCATCGCCGATGTGTTCGTCGTCTGGGCAAAGTCGGAGGCCCATGGCGGCAAGATCCGCGGCTTCGTGCTGGAAAAGGGCATGAAGGGCCTGTCGGCTCCGAAAATTCAGGGCAAGCTGTCGCTCCGCGCCTCCATCACCGGCGAGATCGTGATGGACAATGTGGAAGTCGGTGAAGATGCGCTGCTGCCGAATGTCGAAGGGCTGAAGGGCCCGTTCGGTTGCCTGAACCGCGCGCGCTACGGCATTTCCTGGGGTGCTCTCGGGGCCGCGGAATTCTGCTGGCACGCGGCACGGCAATATGGCCTCGACCGCAAGCAGTTCGGCAAGCCGCTGGCGCAGACGCAGCTCTTCCAGCTGAAGCTCGCCAACATGATGACCGAGATTTCGCTGGGCCTTCAAGCGTCGCTCCGCGTCGGCCGCCTGATGGATGAGGCGCAGGCCGCGCCGGAGATGATCTCCATCATCAAGCGCAACAACTGCGGCAAGGCGCTGGACATCGCCCGGATGGCCCGCGACATGCACGGCGGCAACGGCATCTCCGAGGAGTTCCACGTCATCCGTCACATGGTGAACCTCGAGACGGTGAACACCTATGAGGGCACGCATGACGTGCACGCGCTGATCCTCGGCCGGGCGCAGACGGGCCTTCAGGCGTTCTTCTGATGGGGGCGCCGCTCGAAGGACTGAAGGTCGTCGAGCTTGCACGCATCCTGGCCGGCCCCTGGGCTGGTCAGGTGCTGGCCGATCTTGGGGCCGAGGTGGTGAAGGTGGAAGCGCCGGAAGGTGACGACACGCGCCGCTGGGGCCCGCCCTTCCTCGACCGGGAGACGCCCGACGGCGGGTCGGAACAGTCCGCCGCCTATTTCCACGCCTGCAACCGGGGCAAGCACTCCGTGATCGCGGATTTCCGCAATCCAGCGGATCTGGATTTCGTCCGCCGGCTGATCGCAGAGGCGGATGTGGTCATCGAGAACTTCAAGGTGGGCGGCCTTGCGAAATACGGGCTGGATTACGCAAGCCTCGCCACGCTCAATCCGCGGCTGATCTACGCCTCCATCACCGGTTTCGGACAGACCGGGCCCTACCGCAATCGCGCGGGCTACGACTTCATGATCCAGGGCATGGCCGGGATCATGGACCTGACCGGCGATCCGACGGGCGAGCCGCAAAAGATCGGCGTGGCCTTTGCCGACATCTTCACCGGGCTTTATGCGGTGATCGGCATTCAGGCCGCGCTGACGGAGCGGGAGAAGACGGGGCGGGGGCAGCACGTGGACCTCGCGCTCTTCGACTGTCTTACCGGGGTGCTGGCCAACCAGGCGATGAACTACTTCGTTTCGGGTGTCGCGCCGCACCGGATGGGCAATGCGCATCCGAACATCACGCCCTATGCGACCTATCCCGTGGCGGATGGCTGGTTCATTCTTGCCGTCGGCAATGACGGACAGTTCCGGCGCTTCTGCGATGTGATCGGGCGCTCCGACCTGGGCGCGGACCCGGCCTATGCGACGAATGCCCTCCGGCTGGAGCGGCGGGCGGAGCTGACGGAGGCGATTTCCGCAGCGACGCGGAAATGGTTGCGGGACGACCTGCTGGCCGCGCTGGAAACCGCGACAGTGCCCGCGGGACCGATCAACACGCTGGCGGATGTCTTCGCCGATCCGCAGGTCGCGGCGCGTGGCATGAGGATCGAGGCGGAGGGTATTCCCGGCCTTCGGACGCCGATCAGCTTTTCGTCGAGCGATCTGGCGCTCGACCGGGCGTCACCGCTTCTGGGCGCGGACGATGCGGCAATCCGCGCGCGCCTGTCCCAGGGTGCCGAAAGCTGAAACCCGGGCGCGGGGGACGCCCCCCGCGACCCCCGACGTCACCGTTCCGCAACCTGCCAGCTCTCCCCGGCAGCGGATCGGGGGATCCGGGGGGCGCTGCCCACCGGACATCCATTCCCCCATCTATTTATCCTTTATTTTCATGTTGTTGTCGTTGTTTTTGGCGAACCTGTGCGGAAGGTTCACCACGGTCTGTTCACGATTCGGCCGTGAGATCAGCTTTTGCATAGCTGCATCCGCCAGCTCTTCACGCATAGCTGCGGCGGTATATCGCTGCACTTCGGAGAGCGTCTTGTGGCCGGTGACTGACATGATCTCGTTGGCCGTAGCCCCCGCCTCAGCAAGCCGTCGCGCACACGCCTTACGCAGCCCGTGGGAGGAACATTCAGAGAGATTCGCCTCGTCGCACCAGGCGCGCAGCCTCTTGCCCAGCCCGGTCGGCGAGCGGCTTTTGCCGTAGGCAGTGACGAGGAAGGGACGATCCTTGGGCAGGGGCTCTATGACGGCCCAGAGATCGGGATGGATCGGTATATTCACCATCTCACCATTGGTCTTCACGGTCTTCTGGCGGCGGTAGAGAAGTCGGTATCCGTCTTCGGTCGGCTTGATGTTCGCCCATCCAAGCTTCACCGCATCGACCCGCGCCGCGCCCGTATAGAGCATGAGCACCATTGCCCGATGGGCAACCGTGCCGTCCTTGTGGACCTCGTAGAAGCGGGCGATCTCCCCCTCGTCCCAAGTGTGGATACCTTCGCTGGCCACCCGATACGGCTTCACCAGCCGGGCGGGGTTATCCTTCCGCCATTCCAGCGCCACGGCGTGATCGAGAAGCTGAATAAGTCGCTTGCGCAGGTGGTTCGCTGCAACCGGTGTGTCCACTTTCTCCGCGAGGATCTTCATGATGTGCCGCCGCTCCATGAGCGCCGAAGGCTTGTTGCCATGCTTCACGCGCAAGGGTTCCACCTGCCCTCGATAAAGCCTCTTGGTGACGTCGGCCAGATTGCGGAAGTCGGGGGAACGATACCACGAAGCGATGAGGTCATTGAGCGATCCGGGGATCGTGCGATCCGCTGCCACACCCCCTTTCTTACCGGTCTCATGCTCCTTCACCGCCGCCTCGTAACGGCTGATGAAGTCGGGGCAGCCATAGGACGTGCCGAGTTCCCGTTGGAAACCACCCTTCGCGCGAAACCGCCAACGGCGTTTGCCGTGGCGGTCATTGTAGGGTTTCGCTCCGGGAAACTCGGGTTTTTTCTTCATTCGGCGTCCCACGGGTTATCGGGCTGGGCGGGTGCCGCCTCATGCGTCACCACGACGATCTTCCCATCCCGGTCAATCTCAACCCGCCCCACCGACAGTCCCGCCGAGACTACGCCCTTGCAGGCGCGTGTCACATCCAACTGCTTAAAAATGGTCTGGCGGGGGTTCACGATTGCCCCTCCTTCTGCCCGATGCGCTGCATGTTGAGGGGCGAGAGGTATTCGTCGCCGCCGTCGATCTCGGGGAGGTTTTCGAGGCGGCGGATTTCGTTCGGGGAGAGCCAGCCGCCATCCCGGCCGGTGCGGTAGGCCTCATAGCGCGCGCCAAGGTCGCCGCGCAGCAGGCCCGCAAGGTCGTGTTCCACGAAGAAGCTCTTGCGCGTTTCCTCGGACAGCAGCGCCATGTTCATCGCCTGTTCGATCCGCTTCGCCATCGGGGCAAGGCAGCGCTGGACCAGAGCCCGGCTTTCCTCGCCGATGTTCGAATAGGTCGCGTTGTCGGTGATGCCGGCGGCCGAGGGCGGCACACCGAAGATGCGGCAGACGTCGAGGTTGGTGAGCTTCCGGCTCTCAAGGAACTCGGCATCCTTCGAGGAGAAGGCGAAGGGTTTCCAATCGGCCCCGCCATCGAGCACCAGCACGCCCGAGGTGCTGTCGTTCCGTTCGATCTTCTGGCGCAGCTTGTCGAGCACGTCGATCTTCTGCGTCGGATTGATCGACTGGGCGAAGACCACCGCGCCTTCCGGGCGGAAGCCCTTCTGCGCCTGCTTGCCCGCCGTCTCCGCCTGCGTGACGGCAAGGCCGAAGGTCTCGCGAGCCAGATGCACCGGGGAAAGCCCCATGACGCCATCGGAGGCCAGCCGCCAGCGCAGGTGCAACACCTCGTCTTGCAGCATAACCTTGCCCGGTGCGCCGGTCTCCATGTAGCGCAGCCGGCCGCTGCGCAGCTTCTCCACCGAGATGCCGCGCGGGTCGATCATGCGCAGTGTCGTGACCTGGCCCCGCCCGTTGCGCTCGATCTCGGCGTAGGCATTGCCGTGGGTCAGCAGGTTGACGATCAGCGCGTTGCGGAAGTCGAAGGCGGTCTGGAACGTGTTCGGCGCGTCGTGCAGCACGCCATAGAGCGGATGGTCGTTCGCGCGTTCACGGCCGCCCCGGTCAGTCGAGCGGTAGACGAAGAGCGGCACACTTGCCATCAGCTCGGCGATCAGCGTGATGCAACGCAGCGCGACCGGCAGGCCGGACGCGCGGGCGGTATCGACGGCCGCCAGCCCCCCGCCCTGTCCGAAGAATTCGGCGAGGTAGGGATCGGAGGTGGCCACGGTCTCCTGCGCGCGGCGTTCGCGGCCGAGGATGCGGGACATGAGGCTCATTGCAACGCCTCCATGATGCGCACGATCCGCGCGGCATGGGCGAGCTGCGGGCGGCCGGAGAGCGCGGCCCGCGCCTGCACCACGGTGCCGGGATAGGCCGGCCAGGCGGAGACCACGGAGACTTCGATCAGCTCCACGGCGCGCAGTTCGCGGCGGTCGCCCTGACGGTGCTGGTCGCGGACGGTGAAGCCGAAGCTCATGCCCCCAAGGTCGCCCCGTTCGGCAAGCGCCAGCACATCGCGGCCGGCCTGCGTGTCGGGAAGGTCGAGGTCGAAGGCGAGCCCGCGGGTATCTTCGGTCAGGCGGAGCGAGCCGGAACGGGTGCGACCCAGCACCTTACCGGGATCGTGGTCGAGCAGCGCCAGAATGTCGCGGCCGGAGGTGAGCGAGGCGAGGAAGGCACCGGGGGCGATGGTTTCGGTGAAGGCATCGCCGATGCGGGCTTCCGCGCCGAAGGTGGCGGCGTAGCCTTCCAGCCGGCGGCCGGTGGCGCGCAGCTCGGTCGCGATGGCGCGGCGTTCGACGGTCACAGGGCGATCTCCCGATACGGCGCGATCAGGCGGTTGATGACGGGTGGGAACGGCGGTGCGGTGTCGTCACCCATCCGGCCCGACCATTGGAAGAAGTGATCGACAAGCAGGAGAGCCGCCCGCTTCACAGCAGGCGGCACGGGATCGCAGGACGATGTGATCCCGATCGAGGCCAGATGATCCGTCGCGGCGGCAATCATCTGGACGATCTCGGCGTTGAGGTCGTCTTCGGTGATACGCAGGTGAAGCTTGGCCTCGTCGAGGGAGATCATGCGCCGGAGCCTCCGGGTGTTACAATGCGTTTATAGGCGTCAAGCGGAGCGACGTTGAAGCGCATCGGGTCGCGCACCACCACATCGGCATCGAGGAAGGCGTGGATCAGCGCGCCGCCCTTCGAGGCCACATCGGCATGATACGGGTTCACGAGGATATCCACGCCCGACCAGTAGCCGATGTAGAGGCTCGCCCATTCGCCGTAGATCAGCGGGAAGACGTTCCCGGCGCTGCCCTCGGGCACATTGTCGGCTGCGATGTTCGGGACGTTGGTCGAGGTCTCCACCCGCTTGCCGTGGAACATAGACTCGACCGGCGAGCCGGGCGGCACCACCTCGCCCATGCCGGTGAACCAGGTGCGCGCCATGTGCATGATCAGCGGATGGGTCAGGAAGGCCGTGGTGCCGGTCACATCGTCCGTTTCCAGCCGGGCGATCATGTCGGAGGTGATTTCCGGTGTGACGATGCTCGCGCTGGTGTAGATCGGCAGGATGGTGTTGAGGATGCCGCTCGGTTCGTTGACGCCGCCGCCCTTGATCGCCGCCGCATCGACGGCGCGGGCGATGAGAGAGCCGAGGTCGGCCCGCAGGATCGGCTCCAGCGCCGTGTAGCTTTGCAGCAGCATCCGGCGTGACACTTCGTATTCGGCCGCCACGGTCTTCGGCGACATGCTGGCCTTGCCAAAGCGTGCGTCCGACCGGGAGGCGGGCGCGTGCTCCGCCACCCATCCGGCGCTTCCGCTGCCCGCGAGCCGGGGCAGATCGAGATTGCCGGACAGCCCGCGCAGCACGGTCGCGCCCATGTCCTCCACCTTGAGCGCCGAGCGGCGGCGATCCATGAGCGGCCCCATCGTCGTGCCAATAAGGTTGCCCCCCGCCGCTCCGGCCGGGGTCGTGGTGGTGAGCGCGCGGGCTTCCATGAGGATTTCGGTGGGCACCATCACACCGCGCACCTCGCGGCCGCGCGACAGCTCCTGATGCGCCTCGGCCTCAATGCCGGTCAGGCGGCCGCTCATGCCTTCGGACAGTGCTTTCGCCACGCTGTAGCTGCGCAGCTCCCGCGACATATCAGCTCCCGTGACGCGCTCGCCGGAGGCTTCGAAGCGTTCGAACTCCGCGATCTTCTCCGCGTCGGTGATCCGTCCGGCGAGGCCGCGCACTTCGGTCTCTAGCACATCGAACCGCCGGCGCTCGCCTTCGTCCAGATCGCGATTGGCCGCAAGCGCCGCGTCTGAAAGGCCGCGCATCTCCGCGACCTTTGCTGCACGCGTCTCCCGCAGCGTGTTAAGAGTGGGCATCCTGATTCCTTTCCAAGGGTTTGAGGGTAGAAGGCCAGCGGGGGATTGTTTGGCGACAGGCCCCGCTGGCCGGTTGATCAGGTTTGCAGCGCGTCCATCGCAAGTTCCTGAACCACGCCCCCCTGCAACCGGCGTGTATTCCACACTTGGCTGGCTTGACGGACGTAACAGGTGAACTCCGCAGTAAACTGCCACCGCATGATTGTGTCGGGTTTGAATTGTGGAAATCTGAGAACATCCGAGCTGTCCTCCGTTCCGGCAATGAAGGCATCAACGGCAACGCCAAATGGCATTTCTTCCGAATAACTGATGTCGACTCCAACGCCGTCAGGGCCACGGGACACCTTCACATCGTCTATTCTCAAAGTAGGGCGATCAGTGCCCACAAGCGCGAGCACACGAGAGAATGCGTCAAGGGCATTGGGACGTTCGGTCGGGCTTCCCATAAGCGGGGGGCACCGGCCTAGGTAGGTCGCAGCCCCCAACTCTTGTCCTTCATTCACAACCTGTTCAATCTGGCCCCAATTGAACCATTCGCATGTCATGAACCCCGCCCTCTCAATGAATGTGAGGGTCTCAACAACCGCAGTCGTCTCACCGGGAGCGAGGATGCCATAAACCAGCGTGGCAACATCTCGCGGCGTCATCTCGGCCCCCCCTTTTCCCCTTCCCCCGGATGAAAGCATCCCAGCTTCTCGGAGAAGTCGCGCGGTGAGCTTGACCGAACCCAAGGGCTCGCCAGTCAGGAGAGAGGCATAGGAGATGAGCGGGTTGAGCTTCATAAGGCATATGTGCCTTCAACGCATTTATGCGTCAAGAGACGAAATTGCGCTCAAATCAATTTCTCTGGCTGCCGGGCGAACAGACGGTCTTCAAGTTCCGGCAGCACGTCGATCAGCATCTTGATCGCCCGCTCCATGCCCTGAAACGCGAAATGGTTGTCGCCGAAGACCGGATGTTCTGCGGCACTAAGCTGCGCCTGTTCCGCCGCGCGTGCATCGCAGAAGGCTTGCAGAATGCTGATGGCTTCAATGATCTGCGCGTGCGGGTCGATGACCCTCTGCACGCTGCCGGGGAGGTTTCGGTCGTATCTGGTCACGTTCTATGCCCTTGGGAAGCGGAGATAACGCAGGCAAAGCCTGATCACGATTCGCCGTCAAGTAGCCGGCTGATCCGCGCCCGCGCGCGCCGCGTGTAGCTGCGGGTCTCCCGTTCGGTGTCGGAATAACCCTGTTCCTTTTCGCCCGCGTCCAAGGCAAGGGTGAGAAGGTCGTGAATTTCTGCAAGGGTGGCAGAAGGCGAGCCGGGGGCGGCTGCCGAAGTGAGGTTCGGCAGTCTAGGCTCCGTTGCGATAAAATCAGAACATCGTTACGATACGCTAGCGGCAATATGTCGGTCAATCTAAATCATAACGGTGTTACGACTTGAACGGATTGCAGTGTAAGATGGCCCGTGCGGCAACTGGTTTGGGGGTGAGGGAGCTTGCCAAGCTGGCCTCGGTTTCGCCCGATACCATTGCACGCCTGGAGCGCGGCGATGAGCTTCGTGCCAGCACCATTGAAACGATCCAGACGGCCTTAGAAGCCGCTGGCGTCGAGTTTATCCCAGAGAACGGCGGCGGTGCCGGCGTGAGATTGAAGAAGGACTATACCACGTGAGAAAGCCCAACACGCGCGAGCGTGACGTTCTGAACGCGTTCGTCTTCGACATTCCTGAACCTTGGGGCAACTTCCCAGACGCGGGCCCCAAAACCCGCGCATCTATGCTCGAAGAGGGCTGGATTGAACTGAATGAGGATCCGACTTATCCCCATGACTATTATCAAATCACTCCGGCAGGCAAAATCGCGCGCGATAGCTGACCCCTAATGGGCGGTGGAGCTGTTGCTCACTAATCCATCAACTCCGCCAGACATGCCGGCAGTTCTTCCCGTTCCACCCGGCCTGACACCGCAAGCGCCATAGCCAGCGCCACCATCCCGTCGATCCGGCCCGTGCTCTTATGCTTGGCAAGTTTCCTATTGCCCGCCGCATCCCGCTCTATGACGGCATTCGCGGCGCACATGGTCAGGATCGGGTTGGCGGCGTGGCGGAGCCGCCCTTCGGCCACCAGCCGTTCCATGAGGTCGATGGCCGGGGCCATGTCCTTGAAGCCCTGGCCGAACTCGGCCAGCGGCAGCTCCGCGCCCAGGGCGTTCAGCTCGCGTTTCAGATCCTCGATGCGCCAGCGGTCATAGGCGAGGCCTTGCAGGTCGAACTCCGCCGCCGCCTCGGCAATGTCCTGGGCGACGAAGGACGGGTCTACAGTGGCCCCTGGAATGGCTGTGAGGATGCCCTGCCGTGCCCAGACGTCATAGGGCACCCGGTCAGCCTCGGATTTGTCCCGCAGGCCCGCCTCGGGGAGGTAGAAGCGGCAGAGCACGTCGAAGCTGCCTGCTTCATCCGGGAACACCAGCACGAAGGCGGTGAGGTCGCGCGAGGCCGAGAGGTCGAGCCCGCCGTAGCAGGTCCGGCCCGCCAGGTCTGCCCGCAGCGCGCCGCCGTTTGCATCCCATTCCGCCTTGGCTATGAAGCGGACATGCGCGCTCACCCGCTGGTTCAGGATCAGGTTGCGGAAGCTATGCTCGGCCGAAGGCATGCGCTGCGCCTGCGCCGCCTGGCGCTTCACGTCCGACAGGCTGCGGAAGTCGCCAAGGGCGGGGTTGGCCTTCGCCCAGGTGTCGGGGTGCCACGGATCGTCCGCATCGGTCGCGCCGTAGAAGGTCAGGTGGAAGGCAGGGTCGTCCAGTTCGCCCGCGTTCACCTTCAGCCCGTAATCCACCAACTCCGACATGATGGCGTGATCGTCGGCCGCCTGGGTGGAGATGACGCACATCAGCGGATTGTCACGCGCGCCCATGGCGGTGTCGAGGGCCTCGTAGAGGTCGCGCTTCGGGGCCTGGCCGAGTTCGTCATAGACGATGAAGGACGGCGAGAGCCCGTGCTTGCCCGCCACATCGGCGGAGAGCGCGGCGAAGATGGAACCCTTGCCCTGGCCGGTCAGCACCTCGATCTCCTTGCGGAACTTGGTGACGTTCACGCGGGCGTCCAGTTCGGGATGCGCGTCGAGGATGGCGATAATCTCGTTGAACGTCTTGCCCGACTGGAAGCGGTCGTTGGCGGCGGCATAGACCTCGCCCCGGCTCTCCGACTCTGGGCCCAGGAGGTGGCAGAGAGCGAGACCGGCGACCAGCTGCGTCTTGCCGTTCTTCCGGGGCATCGACAGCACGGCGGTGCGCACCGGCCGGGTGCCGTCCTCATCCTCGGCATAGACGGCTTCGAGGAACCGGCGCTGGAAAGGGCGCACCTGGAGCTTGGAACCGGCAAGGGAGCCCTGCGTGATCGGCAGATCCTCCAGAAACGCCACGACGCGCCCGATGCGCGAGAGGCCCGGCACCTCCCACGGCAGTTGCCGCCGCATCGGACGGCCTTCCTCGGAGGTGAAGAGGCTCCCCTGCTTCGTATCAACCAGTTCCAGATGCTTCGGTTTGGCTCCCGGCCCACGCTGCCCCATCTCTCAAGCCTCGGATTTCTTAATTAAATCTGCGCGACAGTTCCCCATCGGTTCGGAGCCGGGGATTTGCCGTCCTTGCACCGCCCCCTCCCCGTGCCACGCATCGAAGGGATCAATTGGATTCCCGTCAGCATCGAAGCCTTTGAAACGGCGACGGAAGGCCGGGCCGTGCTGCCGATCGAAGCTAGCGGTCTTCTCGTTGTGGCAGCGCTCGCAGAGTGAGAGCAGGCCAGACAGCTCGGGGAACGGAGAGCCGCCCTGCCGGATCGGGGTAAAGTGATCGACCACGCTTGCCGGTTCGATCCGGTCGCGGCGGATGCAGATTTCGCAGAGCGGGGCAGCATCGAGCTTGGCAAGCCGGAGCTTCGACCACCGAGAGGTGTTGTAGGGCCAAGACGCCATCAGCGAAGACCTCGGGCAATGCGGCACGGCTTCATGGCTGACCGGCGATCACGCAGCGTCACGGCGGGTCTCCATTACACCGAGAGCCCATGCAGCCCATCTCTTCGCAATCGAGGTCTGCATTTCGTCGATGGGCCGGGGTGGCGAGGTGTAGGGGACGTCGAAGCCCGTTCCCGACTGGTCGCTGCTGCGGATGCCGAGTTGGCCCAAACTCGGGAAACCCTCACTTCCGAGCCAGTCATTCCATGCCTCAACGCGCCGTGATCCGTCATACGCCACGGCTCGCAGATCGGGCCTCGGCCGCTCTGGCGCGCGCGTATTTTGGAAAGAGATTGGAGTATCTTTATAGGGGGGTGTGGGGGGGGAAGTGCAGTTCTGCACCCTTTTCGGAGCAGGGCTGCACCGTTTTTGGATGGGCAACCCGCAGAGTTGCACCGTTTTCAGGACGAGAAATAGGTGCGGTGTTGCCCTGTTTTACGGGAGCTGCCGCCGCATGGTTGCCCCGTTTTCCCGGAGCGGCCTGAGCAATATTGCCCGGCATCATGAAGACCATTACGGCGCGCTTGCCACGGCCGCGTCCATCGCTGCGGATCAGCCAGCCCGCGTTCGCCAGAGACCGGAAGGCGCGCTTCACGGTGTCCACAGAGACCGCCAGCGCCTCCGCGAAGCCTTCGTTATGCCACAGGCAGTCGCCGGTCGCATGGTCGGCTGCCTGGGTCACGATCACTGTGGCAAGGTTCTTTGCGGCGGCGGGCAGATCGCGCTCGCGCAGCATTGCTTCGAGCCAGCGCCAGCGGGCACTGTTCCAGTTACCTTGAAGCAGACGCGGCGGGCTTGCGTCGTCGTCGGGATCGGGATAGCTTTTCGACTGAAGCTCGGAAGCTTTTTTATCAGCCCCGGTCGCGCCCGCCAGCGCACCGGGGTTTTCCACTTTTTGGGGCGAAATCAGGTTCGCCAAATCCCGATTTTTCGCAGCGTTTTCAACGGGAGATATTTGAAGGTTCGCCAGCCTAACCGGCTGATTTCCCTGTTTTCCTTCAATCCCACCGGACAGGGGGTGCGGGGGGAGCGTGCTCCCCCGCTTTCTCCGTCAACTGCCGCGGCGCAGCGCAGCGACACCGGTCCGGGCGAGTTCGATCAGCCCCAGCGGACGCATCAGGTCTGCAAAGGCATCGACCTTCTCCGGCGTGCCGGTGATCTCGAAGACAAAGCTCTCCAGCGTCGAATCCACCACCTTCGCGCGGAAGATGTCGGCCAGCCGCAGCGCCTCCACCCGCTTCTCCCCGGTGTTCTTCACCTTGATGAGCGCAAGTTCCCGCTCTACCGCGGCCCCTTCCACGGTCAGGTCGTGCACCTCATGCACCGGGACGATGCGGCCGAGCTGCGCCTTGATCTGCTCGATGACCTGCGGCGTACCGGTGGTGACGATGGTGATCCGGCTCAGGTGGCCGGTGTGGTCCGTCTCTGCCACGGTCAGGCTGTCGATGTTGTATCCCCGCCCGGAAAACAGCCCCACGACCCGCGCCAGAACGCCGGATTCGTTGTCCACCAGCACGGTCAGCGTGTGCCGCTCGCTCACATCCGCATTGGGATCGCGAAGATCGTAGGCAGAATGCCCGGAGGAGCCCTGCATGAGGTTCAGCGCCATGATCGTTCTCCTCAGACCAGAACCGCGCCCTGGGCGCCGATCGCATTCGCCGGGTCGGCATCGCCGAGCAGCATTTCGTTGTGCGGCTTGCCCGACGGGATCATCGGGAAGCAGTTCTCATGCTTCTCGACCATGCAGTCGAAGATCACCGGCCCGTCATGGGCGATCATCTCGCGGATCGCATCGTCCAGATCGGCGGGATCGGTGCACAGAATGCCCTTCGCGCCGAAGGCTTCCGCCAGCTTGACGAAATCCGGCAGCGATTCGGACCAGGAGTGCGAATACCGCTCGCCATGCAGAAGCTGCTGCCACTGCCGCACCATGCCCAGCCGCTCGTTGTTCAGGATGAACTGCTTGACCGGCAGGCGGAACTGCATGGCCGTGCCCATCTCCTGCATGTTCATCAGCCAGGACGCCTCGCCCGCGACATTGACGACCAGCGCATCGGGATGGGCCATCTGCACGCCGATGGAGGCAGGGAAACCGTAGCCCATCGTGCCCAGCCCCCCGGATGTCATCCAGCGGTTCGGCTCGTCGAAATGCAGGAACTGCGCCGCCCACATCTGGTGCTGGCCGACCTCGGTGGTGATGTAGCGGTCCATTCCGCGGGTCATCGCTTCCAGCCGTTCGAGCGCATACTGCGGCTTGATCGTCGTCTCCGACCCGCGATAGGCGAGGCAGTTGACCGACTTCCACTCCGCGATCTGACGCCACCAGCCGGCCAGGCCCTCACGGTTCACCTTCGATCCCCGTTCCTTCCAGATACGGAGGATATCGAACAGCACCGCGCCCACGTCGCCCACGATGGGCAGATCCACCCGGACGGTCTTGTTGATCGAGGAGGGGTCGATATCGACATGCGCCTTGATCGAACCGGGAGAGAAATCGGCCAGCCGCCCCGTGATCCGGTCGTCGAAGCGCGCGCCCAGATTGATCATCAGGTCGCAGCCATGCATGGCGAGGTTGGCCTCGTAGAGGCCGTGCATGCCGAGCATCCCGAGCCAGCCCTTGCCGGACGCGGGATAGGCCCCGAGGCCCATCAGGGTCGATGTCACGGGGAAGCCGGTCGCATCGGCGAATTCGCGCAGCAGGCGGCTCGCTTCCCGGCCGGAGTTGATGACCCCGCCACCGGTATAGAGAACCGGACGTTCCGCCGTCTCGATCAGTTCGACCAGCCGCAGGATCTGCGTGGCGTCGCCCCGGACCTGCGGCTTGTAGGGGTCGCTGTCCTTGGGCTTCGGCCGGCGATAGGCGCCGGTGGCGAACTGCACGTCCTTCGGGATGTCGATCAGCACCGGGCCGGGGCGGCCGGTGGTGGCGACGTGAAAGGCGCGGTGCAGCGTCTCCGCCAGCTTGTCGGTATCCTTGACCAGCCAGTTGTGCTTGGTGCAGGGGCGGGTGATGCCGACGGTATCGGCCTCCTGGAAGCCATCGGTCCCGATCATGAAGGTCGGCACCTGACCGGACATCACCACGATCGGAATGGAATCGAGCAGCGCATCCGTCAGCCCGGTAACGGCATTGGTGGCGCCGGGGCCGGAAGTGACCAGAACCACGCCCGGCTTGCCCGTGGACCGCGCATAACCTTCGGCGGCATGCACCGCCGCCTGCTCGTGCCGGACAAGGACATGGCGGATCTGGTTCTGCTGGAACAGTTCGTCATAGATCGGCAGCACCGCGCCGCCCGGATAGCCGAAGATCACCTCGACCCCGTGATCGCGCAATGCCTGCACGATGATCTTCGCGCCGGTCAGCGCCTCACCGTTCGCGGGGCCTCGGGCGTAACGTGCGCCCTCCATCTGGCCGGGTTTCTCCGCTGTCATCTTAGCTCCTCCGCCGTTCGTCTCGGCAAATGAAAAAGCCCCCGGAGTGATACTCGGGGGGCGCATGGGACGGAAATATGGCTTCCTTAACGGACCATGCGCCAACTTCCTACGATTACGATAAGACCGTTCATGTCTCGCCCCCTCGGATGGCGTTCTCATCGCATGGGTGGACGGCATCGTCAACCCAAAAGCGCAACGATCTGTCGGTGGGGTGGGGTGGGCTTTTCACAAGTTGCGCATCCGTTGCGGGGCTGGCTTTCGCCAGCGGCAAGGCTACCCTGCACTCCGGCAGCATGACGGAGGCGGCGATGGCGCTCGAAGACGCGAAGACCGAAGTGGACACGGCGATCACACGCAGGGATGCGCGGGGTCTTTCGTATGAAAATGCCTTCGGCGGCGCGACCTCCTTCCTGCGGCGGCGCTATACGAAGGATCTGGCGGGATACGATCTGGCCGTTACCGGCGTGCCCTTCGATCAGGCCGTGACCCATCGCCCCGGCACCCGCTTCGGCCCGCGTGCGATCCGGGAGGCGTCCACGCTCCAGGCCTTCGACCCGCCCTATGGCTGGGGGTTCGATCCGCTGTCGGATTTCTCCATCGCCGATTATGGCGATCTGGCCTTCGACTATGCCCGGCCTGCGGACTTTCCCGAGACGCTGGCCGCGCATATCCGCGGCATCCACGATCAGGGGGCAGCGGTGATCGCACTCGGCGGCGATCATTCGATCAGCCACCCGATTCTGCGCGCCCATGCGGAGCGGTTCGGGCCGCTCGCGCTTGTCCACTTCGACGCGCATTCCGATACATGGCCTGATGACGATACGGGCCGCGTCGATCACGGCACGATGTTCTACAAGGCGGTGAAGGAGGGGGTGATCGACGTGGCGCATTCCGTGCAGGTCGGCATTCGCACGACAAATACCGATACTCTCGGCCTCCATGTCATTGACGCCTTCGACGTGCATGAGACCAGCCCCCGCGCCGTGGCGGAGAAGGTCCGCAGCATCGTGGACGATCGGCCGGTCTATGTCAGCTTCGATATCGACTGCCTCGACCCCGCCTTTGCTCCGGGGACCGGGACGCCGGTCTGGGGCGGTCTGTCTTCGGCGCAGGCGGCGATCATCCTGCGGCGGCTTGCGGGCATCAACATGGTTGGCGGCGACGTGGTCGAAGTGTCGCCGCCCTATGACACGGCGGGAATCACGGCGGTGGCCGGAGCGCATGTCGCGACGGAGCTGATCTGCCTCTGGGCCTGGCCTCGCCGCCGCTAGTCAGCCGCGAAGCAGGGCCATGAAGGCGGGCCATGCTTCCGGGTCCGCCACCGTCTTGTCGCGGCAGAAGGCGTTGCAGAAGCCGAAGACGCGTCCCTCGGCCTTCAGGAAATGCGTGACCGGACGACCGGAATAGGGGCAGGTCTCGTTCTCTGCCGGACCCTGACCGACCGCCTCGGCAGGGATCGGCGCGGGGCCGGGCCATGGGCGGCGGGGATAGTCGCGGCGATAGACCTCCTGATCGGGGAAATCGACCAGCGACATCGCGCGCCAGCGGCGGAAGGAGGGGTGGGAGAGATGCGCCTGCATATAGGCCAGCGCCTCCGGTCCCACGGGAAGGTTGTACGTGGCGATACGTGCCGCAATCGGCGCATAGAAGGCATCCGCTGCCGAATAGGCACCGCAGAGCCACGAGCCCTTGCTTTCCGTTTCCGCGCGCGCGTCCGACCAGATGGTTTCGATCCGGGCGAGGTCGGCCAGTACGCCCTCCGGCGGGTTGCTGTTCGTATAGGAGGCCCGGAGGTTCATGGTGGAATGATCGCGGAGGGGCGCGAAGCCCGAGTGCATCTCCGCCACCAGCCGCCGGGCGACGGCGCGAGCGGCCGGCCCGGCGGGCCAGATGCCGACACCCGGCTCCCGCGAGGCCAGTTCCTCGGCAATGGCGATGGTGTCGGAGATGACGGTGCCCTCTGCCGTGCGGATCACCGGAACCGTGCGTGCAGGGGGGAAGGCGGCAATGGCGGCGGCGAAATCCGGGCTGTACATCCGCACCGCCTTGACCTTCACCGGAATGCCGAACGCGTCGAACAGCAGCCAGCCCCGCATCGACCAGCTCGAATAAGCCCGGTCTCCGATCAACAGCTCATACATCGCAATCTCCCTTCGTGCCGCTTCAGATAGCAGGGCGGCGTTCAATCATGAAAATGCATATTTGTCGGCTAGTTCATCAAGATTTGTGATCGAATCTGCGGTTGGCGAACAGGCAGCGGCGCTGACCGTCAACGATATCGATGCGGAAGAGGGATAGCGGCGCGACCGGTTGGCTGAATGCCTCGGTCGCTGACTTGCCGTTCGCGCGCTGAAGTTCAGAGAGGATCACCCCGAAATGCGCGACGCAGATGATGTCGCGGCCCGGATGAAGCAGGGTAAGCCTGTCCACCGCCTCCGCCGTGCGACGGCACAGCATGTTCCAGCTCTCCCCGCCGGGGGGTGCGATGTCGCCCGGCTGTTCCCAGAAGCGGCGGGCGAGCGTGCCATCGCGCGCGGATATCTCGTCCGCCGTGAGTTGCTCCCAGTCTCCGAAGCCGATTTCCCGCAGGCCGGCCTCGTGCGGAAGGCGGGTTCCCGGGATCAGGTCCGCCGTCGCCACGGCCCGTTTCAGATCGGAGGAGACGACGAGGGCCTGCTCCGGCAGCTCGGCGAGCAGACGCTCGATGGTTCCGCTGTCGCTGAGATCGGCGGGTAGGTCGGTCCAGCCGACCATCCCTTTGGCATGGGTCGGCCCGTGGCGTATCCACCACCAGCGGCTCACGGAAGCTCTCCCTTCAGCACCAGCGGGAGGCCCGCGACAACAAGCACCGCCACATCCGCAAGCGCCGCGAGCCGTTGGTTCAATTGCCCCTGCGCCGCACGGAAGGCACGGGAAAGGGGGTGCATGGGCACGATGCCCAGCCCGGTTTCATTGGAGACGATCACCACCGTTCCCCGTGCCGCTGCGAGCGCGGTTTCCAGCCCGGAAAACGCCGTGGGAAGGTCCGCCTCTCCTGCCGTCTCCGCCAACATCTGACCGGAGAGCCAGAGCGTCGCGCAGTCGAGCAGGGCAACTTCGTCCTTGGCCAATGCGGCGAGCGTGGCCTCGGTTCTCCCCTCCACAATGCGCCACTCCGGGCCGCGGCGCGCCTTGTGGCGCTCCACCCGCTCCGCCATCTCCTCATCCTCGATAGCGGCGGTCGCGATATAGCAAAGGCGCGCGTTCGATCCGGCCAGTTGCTTGACCAAGTTCTCTGCAAAAACCGACTTCCCGGAATCCGCGCCGCCCAAAATCAGAAAAAGTTTTTTTTGCATATGTCGTGAACTTTTTCCGATCTGACGAGTTTTCAGCCTGCGTAGCACGGAAACGCCGCAAGGCAAGAGCCCTGAGGGGCCACCCGGAAGGACAGGTGAACCATGCTGGAAATCAGAGAAAGCGGCCTTATGCGCCGCGCGATGACCGCAGAGATGCTTGACGCCGATACAGAACGCTCGCTCGCCGAAGCCTGGCGGGACCGGGGCGATGAAGCGGCTCTGCATCGCTTGGTCACCGCCTATCTGCGGCTCGCGATCTCCATGGCAATGAAATTCCGTCGTTATGGCGTGCCGATGGGAGACCTTTTGCAGGAATCCATCGTCGGTCTCATGAAAGCGGCGGAGAAGTTCGACCCTGATCGCGGCGTGCGCTTCTCCACCTACGCCGTGTGGTGGATCAAGGCCTCCATTCAGGATCACGTGATGCGGAACTGGTCGTTGGTCCGCACCGGATCCACGACGGTGCAGAAGTCGCTTTTCTTCAACCTCCACCGCGTCCGCGCCCGGCTGGAGCGGGAAGCCCGTCAGCGGGGTGAGGACCTTGCGGGGAACGAACTTCTGCAGGCCGTCGCCGACGAGCTTGGCGTTTCGCTGCGCGATGTGACGGAGATGGAGCGCCGCATGTCCGGGCAGGATCAGTCGCTGAACGCGGTTCAGGGCGCGGAAGAAGGCCGGGAGTGGATCGACGCGCTGGAGGATGACACGCCCCGCGCCGAGGAGGTTTACGAATCCCGCCACGATACGCTGCGCCTGCGCAACTGGCTGATGACGGCCATGGGCGATCTTTCGGAACGCGAGCGGTATATCGTGCGGGAGCGCCGCCTGCGCCCGCAGCCCCGCACGCTCGACAGCCTCGGCACGGAACTGGGGCTTTCCAAGGAGCGTGTGCGGCAGATCGAGACGGCAGCCTTCGCCCGGCTTCGTAAGAGCCTTGAAACCCGCAACCGGGAGGTGCACCACTTCTTCTCATGAAGTGGTTTGCCCCCGTGCTTTTCATCGCCGCGGCTCCGGTCGCGGCGGATGCCGTTCTGCCCGCGCGGCTGGATGACCTGCCCCCGGCAGAGGTGATCCTGCTGGGCGAGGTGCATGACAATCCGCGCCATCATGAAAATCAGGCCCGTGCCGTCGCCGCGTTGAAGCCAAAGGCGCTTGTCTTTGAAATGCTGACGCCGGCGCAGGCGGATCTCGTCACCCCGCAGGCCCGCCAGTCGTCAGACGCGCTGGCGCTTGCCACAGGTTGGGCGACAAGCGGCTGGCCGGATTTCTCGCTCTACTGGCCCATTTTCGCGGCTGCCCCGGAGGCGGCGATCCTCGGCGCAGGCGTGACGCGGGAGGATATGGCGGGGCTGAGGGAAAAGGGCGCCGCAGCGCTGTTCGGGCCGGAGGCGCACCGCTTCGCGCTTGATCGGCCGCTCCCCGCGGAGGCACAGCAGGCGGCGGAGGAGGAGCAGCGGCTCGCACATTGCGACATGCTGCCGGGTGACCTGCTCCCCATGATGGTGGATGCCCAGCGGCTAAGGGATGCAGCTCTGGCACGCGCGACGCTGAGGGCGCTGGCGGAGCATGGTCCGCCCGTGGTGGTGATCGCCGGATCAGGGCATGTGCGGGCGGGGGCCGTTCCGGCAATGCTGAAGACCGCGGCCCCTGATCTGCGCGTGATCTCCGTCGGTCAGGTGGAGGAGGGCGCGGCGGCGCAGCAACCCTTCGACCTGTGGATCGTCACGCCGCCGGAACCGCGCGACGATCCTTGCGCCTCGCTCCGCAAACCGTGATCGCGGCTTGCTCCCGCCGCATCGAACGGGGATAGATGAAACGGGACGGCGGAGGCGGGACGTGCTGGACGGCAAACATATCCTGATGATCATCGGTGGCGGCGTGGCCGCGACCAAGGCGCTCGACCTCATCCGGCGGTTGCGGGACCGGGGGGCAGAGGTGACACCGGTTCTCACACCCGCCGCGGAGCATTTCGTGACGCCGCTCTCGGCCTCCGCGCTTGCCGCACGGAAGTGCTACCGAGACCTCTTTGACCTCACGGATGAGGCGGAGATGGGACATATCCAGCTTTCCCGTGCTGCCGATCTGGTCGTCGTCTGTCCCGCGACCGCGGATCTGCTGGCCAAGATGGCAGCCGGACTCGCCAATGATCTGGCCTCCACGCTGCTGCTCGCGACGGACAAGCAGGTGCTTGTCGTTCCCGCGATGAACGTGCGGATGTGGGAGCACCCCGCGACCCGCCGTAATGTGGAGCAGCTCCGTGCGGATGGCATCCTGTTCGCAGGCCCGGTGGACGGACCCATGGCCTGCGGCGAATACGGTCCCGGCCGGATGGTGGAAGTGCCGCAGATCGTGGCGACCGTCGCTTCGGTGTTCGACAGCGGGCCGCTCTCGGGCCGGCATGTGCTTGTCACCTCCGGGCCCACCCATGAACCGATCGACCCGGTGCGCTATATCGCCAACCGCTCCTCCGGTGCGCAGGGGACGGCCATTGCCGCCGCGCTCCGCGACATGGGCGCGCGGGTGACCTTCGTGACCGGTCCGGCCAGCGTGCCGCCGCCCTCCGGCGTCGCTGTCATCCGTGTGGAGACCGCAGAGGAGATGCTGGCCGCGGTTCAGGGTGCTCTGCCCGCCGACGCCGCAGTCTTTGCCGCAGCCGTGGCGGATTGGCAGGTGGCCAACCGGGGCGAGGCGAAGATCAAGAAGCAGGCGGATGGCAGCCTTCCCGCGCTCTCCTTCCGGGAGAACCCGGACATTCTGGCGACCGTGGGCCGCATGGGCGTGGGCCGTCCCCGGCTGGTTGTGGGTTTCGCGGCGGAGACGAACGACGTGATCGCCCATGCGACTGCGAAGCTTGCCCGAAAGGGGGCCGACTGGATCGTGGCCAATGATGTCAGTCCGGCGACCGGAATCATGGGCGGGACGGAGAATGCCGTAACGCTCATCAGTGCCGATGGGCAGGAACCCTGGCCGCGTCTCCCCAAGGAGGAGGTCGCGGCCCGTCTCGCCCGGCGGATCGCCGAAGCGCTCAAGTGACAGGAAGGATGAAGATGACCCCCGTGCTGCGTATTCTGTGGGAGGATTGGGCCGACCGCTCCATCCTGCTGCCCTCCTATGAGACCGCCGGGGCGGCAGGTGCTGATGTCCGCGCCAACCTGCAACCGGAGGACAGGGAGACCGGCTTCATCATCGATCCCATGCGGCGTGTCGTGATGCCGACCGGGTTTCGTGTGGAGATCCCGGAGGGGTTCGAGATGCAGATCCGTCCGCGCTCGGGACTTGCCCTGAAGCACGGGATCACCCTGCCGAATACGCCGGGCACGATCGATTCCGATTATCGTGGTCCGCTTGGTGTGCTGCTGGTCAATCTCGGCCATGATCCCTACACCGTGCATCATGGCGACCGGATCGCCCAGCTTGTCATCGCGCCGGTCGTTCAGGCCCGGTTCGAGCCTGCCGAGACACTCTCCGCCACCGCGCGGGGAGAGGGAGGCTTCGGCTCCACCGGTCGCGGTTGAGCGGTGCTGGTCGTCCTTCTCCTCGCGGCGGCGATCTGGGGTCTTGCCGCGGCCTTCGGTATCCGGCGGGAGATACGCTGGCAGGCCATCGGCCTGCTCTACGTTGCGGTTCTCGCGTTGCTGGTGGTGCTGCCGGAGGGGGCGGCGCTCCGGGGCTGGCTCGGATGGTCCGTCGGTGCCTGGCTCGTGCTGGGCGGGGCGGGTCTTGCGGTCTGGGGTTACGCGCAGTTGCTGGGCCGGCTCCGCATGCGGGCGCGGTCCGCAGTGCAGGGGGTCGAGGCGCCTGCACAGATGGGAACCCCCGCCCTGGGAGCGGCCGCGCTGAGGGAAGCGGAGGTGGAGCGTTATTCCCGGCATCTCATTCTGCGGGAAGTCGGCGGCCAGGGGCAAAGGCGCTTGCGGAATGCGCATGTGCTCGTGGTGGGGGCGGGCGGTATCGGCTCCCCCGCGCTTCTTTATCTGGCGGCGGCGGGAGTCGGGCGGATCACGCTTGTGGACGACGACAGGGTGGACCTCTCCAATCTTCAGCGGCAGGTGATCCACCGAACGGAAGATATCGGCATGTCCAAGGTCGCCTCCGCCGCCCGCGCGATCCATGCGCTCAATGCGGGCGTCGCGGTGACGCCGGTGGACCGGCGTCTGGACGACACTCTGGCCGCGGAGCTGATCCCGCGCGTGGACCTTGTGCTCGACGGCAGCGACGGTTTTGCCACGCGGGCGCTGGTCAACCGTGCGGCGGTGGAAGCGGGGGTGCCGCTCCTCTCCGCCTCGGTCGGTCAGTGGGAGGGGCAGATCTCCCTTTTCGATCCTGCGCGGGGGGCACCCTGTCTGGCCTGTCTCTTTCCGGTGGAACCAGCCGCCGGTCTTGCCCCGACCTGTGCGGAGGGTGGGGTCGCGGGGCCGCTGCCGGGCGTTCTGGGCACGATGATGGCGCTGGAGACGCTGAAGGAACTGACAGGCGCGGGCATGGGGCTGCGCGGGCGGCTTCTGCTGTACGACGGGCTTTACGGCGAGACGCGCATGATTGCGGTCCATCGCCGGCCGGGCTGTCCGGTCTGCGGCGGCATCTGAACGTTTCTGCAAAGGCCGGAATGCCGCGTTTCAAGGCCGGGGAGATCGTGTTCCTGCGTTTCCGTTCGCCGGGGCTGGAAAGCCTCTCCGACCCGGCTTAGCTTCCCGTTGTTAAGGAGAGCCCAGATGACCAATCCCCTGCTTGAATCCTGGACCGCGCCCTTCGGCCTGCCGCCCTTCGACCGGATCACGGATGACGATTTCGCCGCGGCCTTCGACGCCGCTCTGGCGGAGGCGCGCGCCAATATCTCGGCCATCGCCGCCGACCCCGCAGCGCCCGCCTTTGACAATACGATCGAGGCACTGGAACTGGCGGAGCAGCGGCTCGACCGGGTGGCGGGGGTGTTCTACAATCTCGCTGGCTCCGACGCCAATCCTGCGCGAGAGGCGCTGCAGCGCGATCTCGCGCCGAAGATGGCCAAGTTCTCCTCCGAAGTCCTGATGAACCGCACGCTCTACGACAGGGTGCGCACTGTCTGGGAACAGCGCGAGCAGCTCACTCTCACGCCGGAGCAGCTGCGTGTTCTGGACCTCTACCATCAGATGTTCGTCCGTGCGGGCGCCGAGCTGGAAGGCGCGCCCGCCGACCGTTTCCGCGCCATCAAGGAGCGTCTGGCCTCTCTGGGCACCGACTTCGGTCAGAAGGTTCTGGCGGAGGAGCGCGACTGGTCCATGGATCTGGCGGAGGACGATCTGGAGGGCCTGCCGGAGTTTCTGGTCGAAGGGCTGGCCGCCGCTGCCGCCGAGCGGGGGCGGGAGGGCTGGACCCTCACGCTCAACCGCTCGCTCATCGTGCCGTTCCTCGAACTCTCTCCCCGCAGAGAACTCCGCCAGCGCGCCTACGAGGCCTGGACGGCGCGCGGGTCGAACAGCAATGCCAACGACACGCGCGCGCTTGTCGCCGAAACTCTGAAACTCCGTCATGAGCGTGCGGAACTGCTGGGCTACCCCTCTTACGCCGCCTACAAGCTGGAACCCGAGATGGCCCATACGCCGGAGCGGGTGCAGGAGCTGCTTTCCCGCGTATGGACCCCCGCGCGCGCCAAGGCGGAGGCAGACGCCGAAGCCCTGACGCACCTGCTGCATGAGGATGGGGTGAACGGCCGGCTCGAACCCTGGGACTGGCGGTTCTATGCGGCCCGCCGGCGCAAGGCGGAGCACGATCTGGATGAGGCCGCGCTGAAGCCTTACCTGCAACTCGACCGCATGGTGGAGGCGGCCTTCGAGACGGCCGGGCGGCTTTTCGGCCTGAAGTTCGAGCCGCTCGACGTGCCGCTCTACCACCCCGACGCCCGCGCGTGGGACGTGACGCGCGACGGGAGGCATATGGCCGTGTTCATCGGCGACTATTTTGCCCGGCCCTCCAAACGCTCGGGCGCATGGTGTTCCGCCTTCCGCAGTCAGCGCAAGCTGGGCGGTGAGGTGCGGCCCATCGTGGTCAATGTCTGCAACTTCGCCAAGCCCGCGAAGGGGCAGCCCGCGCTGCTGTCCTATGATGACGCGCGCACGCTGTTCCATGAATTCGGCCACGCGCTGCATCAGATGCTGTCTGATGTGACCTACGGCTTCGTCTCCGGCACCTCCGTCGCGCGGGATTTCGTCGAACTGCCGAGCCAGCTCTACGAGCACTGGCTTGAGGTTCCGGAGGTGCTGGAGCGCCACGCCCGCCACTACCGCACGGGCGAGCCGATGCCCCGGGAGATGCTGGAACGTCTGCTGGCCGCGCAGAACTTCGATCAGGGCTTCGCAACCGTGGAGTATCTTGCCTCTGCGTTGGTCGATCTGGCGTTTCACGAGGGTCCGCCCCCTGCCGATCCGATGGCGAAGCAAGCCGAGGTTCTGGCGGAGGTCGGCATGCCCCATGCGATCCGCATGCGCCACGCCACACCGCATTTCGGCCATGTCTTTGCGGGGGAGGGATATGCTTCGGGCTACTACAGCTACATGTGGTCCGAAGTGATGGATGCGGATGCGTTCGATGCCTTCCGCGAGGCTGGCGATCCATTCGACCCGGAAATCGCGCGGCGGCTGGAGCAGAACATCCTGTCTGCCGGGAGAAGCCGTGATCCGGCGGAGGAATACACGGCCTTCCGGGGCAGGATGCCCGGTGTGGAGGCATTGCTCCGCGGACGAGGGCTGGACGACGCGGCCTAGCGGTCGCTGGGCCGCCGACGGGTCGGCTGATCGACGATATCACTGACCATGCGGAGGAGGAGGCGCGTCTCCTCCGCCACGGCGGCCTCGAAGGAGAACGCCTCCTGCGGAATAACGCCGGGGTCCTCCGCGCCGTCCTGAACGGTCTCTCCACGCGTCAGCCGATGGCGCAGATCGTCAAGCCTGTCGCGCGGCAGGTTGGCCATCAGATCGCGGAGCACCTTGCGGTGCGCAACGATCATGGCTTCCAGACGTTCGGGGGTGAGGGACATGGTGCGCCTCCTGTGTCAGGGCGGGGAACAACGCGGGCGTCGCCGCGGCTGTTCCGCTCAGTCCGCGACGTCCTTGTGGATGATGACATCTGTTTGCGGATAGGCTTCGAGAATGCGCCGCTTGAGCGCCGCGCTGATGGCATGGGCATCGCGGAGCGGCTGATCGCCGTCCAGCTCGATGTGCAGGTTCACAAAGACGCGGCTGCCGCTTGTTCGGGTTTTCAGGTCGTGGAAACCGCGCACGCCGGGCCAGTCGCGCGTGATCGCGGCGATGCCTTCGATCAGCGCCGGGTCCGCGCGGCGGTCCATCAGGGCGTTCCACGCATCCCGCCCGATCCTGATCGCCCCGAACGCCATGACAGCGGCCGCCGCAATGGCCACGATGCTGTCCACCTGACCAAGCCCATAGCGGGCGGAGACCCACAGCGACACGATGGCGCCTATGTTGGGAATGAGGTCGCCGATGTAATGCACCGAATCCGCCGCGACGACCTTGCTTCCCGTCCGCCGCACCACGCGTCGCTGCCAGAGCACGAGGCCGATGGTGAGCCCGATGGAGAGGACCATCACGGCGATGCCGCCCTGCTGCGCAGACAGGTCGTGCGACTTCGGGCCGAACAGCCGCGCGAACCCGTTCCATGCGATGAGGGCGGCGGACATCAGGATGAAGGTGGACTGGCCGAGCGCGGTCAGATCCTCGACCGACGTATGGCCGAAGGCGTGATCCTCGTCCGGCGGGCGCGCGGCATAGAGGATCGCGGCCAGCCCGCCGAGCGACACCAGCAGGTCGAGCGAACTGTCAGCAAGGCTCGCCGCGATGGAAAGCGATCGCGTTTCCACCACCGCCCACAGCTTCAGCGCGACGAGGATGAGCGCGACGGAGACGGAGGCCACCCCCGCGGAAATATTTTCGCGCGTCGCCGGTCTGTCCATGCTGCACTCCTGAGTGGGAGGTCATGTATAAGGGCAAAACCGCCGAAGTTACAGGGGCCGGTGCAGGGTCAGTCGCGGGTTTCCTGCGCATCGACCCCCCAGATCGTCGCCTTGGGAACCCAGCCGTCGGAGCCGGAGGCGGTGATCTCGCACCAGTCGGGCAGGCACTTGCCGAGCCGCGCGATGACGCCCGCCTGCGCTTCTGCGACGACGCGGCCATCTTCCTCCGGTCGGGCGCGAAGCGGGACCATATCGGTCTCCACCAGCACGGTACGCACCCCCGACAACAGCGCGAAGTGGATCCAGCCGCCAACTCCGTCCCGGTCCTCGACCCGCCGCCAGTTGCCGTGCTCCGCAACGACCCGGAGCGGCATGTCCCGCCGGGTGAACACCCAGTCGATCCGATGCGTGAGCGAGGGCCCGCGCCGCACGTTTCCCTCCGAGGTCTTGAGCGAAACGAAGCGCGGGACAGGCAGATTGGTGACTGCGCCGCGCTCCTCCTCCTGCGCGCGGACCATGCCCGCCAGAAGGATCGCGATGACTGCTGCGATGACGCAGAAGACGGCCTGTTTCATGATATGTGCTGCCCGCTGGTCTCGTTGGACCCGAATCACGCCTTGTGGCGTCTGCTCCGCGGCAGGATTTCATCTGGCCGCCGCGAAGGCCAGCAGGATTTCGCGATGCCCCCAACGGGACGGCGCTGTGTACGCCCCATGCGGCTTCCCGAGGCGCGGCGGCCTCCATGCGAAAGGGGCGCCGGAGGGCGCCCCTTCCATATCCGAACTCTGGCCGCGATCAGTTGCGGCTCTTGTCCACCATCTTGCCCTTGGAGATCCAGGGCATCATGGCGCGGAGCTTCTCACCGACCTGCTCGATCTGGTGCGCGTCGTTGATGCGGCGGGTCGCCTTGAAGTAGGGCTGGCCGACGGCATTCTCCTGCATGAAGTTGCGCACGAACTTGCCGTTCTGGATGTCGGTCAGCACTTCTTTCATGCGGGCCTTGGTTTCCTCGTACGGAAGGACGCGCGGGCCGGAGACGTATTCGCCGTATTCCGCGGTGTTGGAGATCGAGTAGTTCATGTTGGCGATGCCGCCTTCGTAGATCAGGTCCACGATCAGCTTCACCTCATGGAGGCACTCGAAATAGGCCATCTCCGGTTCGTAACCCGCTTCGACCAGCGTCTCGAAGCCCATGCGGATCAGCTCGACCAGGCCGCCGCAGAGCACGGCCTGCTCGCCGAACAGGTCGGTCTCGCATTCTTCCTTGAAGGTCGTCTCGATGATGCCCGAGCGGCCGCCGCCGATGGCGGAGCAATAGGACAGGCCGATCTCCAGTGCCTTGCCGGACGCATCGTTCGCCACGGCAACAAGGCAGGGCACGCCGCCGCCCTTCACGAACTCACCGCGCACGGTATGTCCCGGCCCCTTCGGCGCCATCATGATGACATCGACGCCCGGCTTCGGCTCGATCAGGCCGAAGTGGATGTTGAGGCCGTGAGCGAAGGCGATGGCGGAGCCTTCCTTCAGATTGTCATGAACGTATTTCTTGTAGGTCTCGGCCTGAAGCTCGTCGGGCATGGTGAACATCACGAGGTCGGCCCAGGCCGCTGCTTCCGCGATCTCCATGACCTTCAGCCCTTCGGCTTCGGCCTTCTTGGCGGAAGCCGAACCGGGGCGCAGCGCGACGACGACGTTCTTTGCGCCGGAATCCCGCAGGTTCAGCGCATGGGCGTGGCCCTGGCTGCCATAGCCGAGAATGGCGACCTTCTTGTCCTTGATGAGATTGATGTCGCAATCACGATCGTAATAGACGCGCATCGGGCGCCTCCTTCTGCTGATTTATGGGGCAGATCATAGACATGCCGGCTGCATGGCGAATGCAAACTCGCGAAACATTCGCAAATAAGCGATGTTTCAATTCTTCATGTTGAGGAATATGGATATATTCATGCTCAACGATACCGACAGACGCATTCTTCGCCACTACCTCGCCGATCCCGACGCGCCCGCGCTTCGGCTGGCGGAGCGGGCCGGCGTCACGGCCGCCACCTTTTCCCGCCGGCTGGAGCGGATGCGGGAGGAGGGGGTCGTGCAGGGGGAGCAGGCGATCATCGACTGGCGCGCGCTCGGCTGGGAGGTGGAGGTGAGCCTGCGGTTCACGCTCGACAAGACCGATCCCCGCGCATTCGACCAGTTCCTCGCCGCCGCGCGCGAGGTGCCGGAGGTCGTGGCGATCCAGACCTTCCTGGGCCGTGTGGACGTGCGGCTGTCGGTCATCGCCCGCGACATGGCGCATTATCAGGAGATTTATCGCAACCGCATCCTGACGCTGCCGCATATCGCGGATATCGAGGCGCTGATGCTCGTTTCCGTCATCAAGGATGCGGAGACGCTGCCGCTGTGATCGAGCTTGACGATATGGACCGGCGCCTGCTGCGCGTTCTGGCGGAAGATGCGCGACTGTCGGCGGGAGAGGCGGGCCGGAGGCTGGGCTTGAGCCAGCCCGCGGCCTGGCGGCGGTTGAAGCGGCTGACGGAGGCGGGCGCGATCCGGGGGCGTCGGGTGCTGCTGGACCATCAGGCGCTCGGCTTCGGCGTGACGGTGTTTCTGGGCATCAAGCTCGCCACGCGCGGGCGGGTTAGCCTCGACGATTTCGAGCGTGCCGTGACAGCCATCCCGGAGGTGCTGACGGTGCAGCATGTGCTGGGCGTCTTCGATTATCGTCTGCGCGTCGTGGCCCGTGACATCGTCGATTTCGAGCGCATCCTGCGGCGGCGCATCATGACATTGCCGGGGGTGGGGCAGGTGGAGGCGAATGTCATGCTGTCGGAGGAGCATCGTCCGGGCCCGCTGGGATGACCCCCTCGGTCGGGTCGCTGGCGCGAAAGGCCAGCATTGCGGATCGGACGCGCAGAAGATGGATCAGCATCGGCTCCCATCCCGGATCGACGCCCTGAGGGAGCCGAGGCGAAATGCCCGTTTTCAGCCCGCTGGCAAGGTCGGAGAGCATGCCCGCCACACCGGGCGCGGCGCCTTCCTTTCGCAGAAGGTCAACGCCTGCCTCCGCCATGAGTAGGGCGCAGGCGTAGAGCCGTATCGACTGGGAATCGTAGATCTCCGTCACATGGCTCACCCGTTCGGCGGACAATCGGCCGCGGAGCGACCACCGCGCCTCCTGCCGGGCGGCGGCGGTGCTTTCTCCCAGCGCGACCACCGGGCCGTGGGTTTGGGAAATGACTTTCAGCGCGGCCTCCGCACCGGGCACGTCGCCCTTGCCGATGGCACCGCCCAGTTGCCGCAGACCGGCCGCCAGTTGTGCCGTCATCGCGGCGGCGGATCGTTGGACCAGGGTGACCGGGTCGCGCGTGAACAGCACCTGACTGAACAGAAGGCCCACGCCGGTGCCGGTCGCCACGTCGATCAGGCGCGACAGGCCCGCGGTCTGCGGCCCCATGGCCAGCACCAGAAGCGCCGAGACCCCGGCCTGAATCGGCACGACGGCGGGCTGGCCATAACTTGTCGCAACCATCATCGCGACAAAGCTGACGATGGCCAGACGGAGAACCGGATAGGTGTCCGGCACCAGCAGCAGGCCCAGTTCCCCCACCACCGTCCCCGTGACCACGCCCGACATCAGGCCGATGGCCTGCCGCGCGTGGCTGGGCAGGGCGGGCGACAGGCAGACGATCGCACTTACCGCCGCAAAGACCGGCCGGTCGTGACCGAAGACCCCATGCGCTATGACCCACGCCAGCGTTGCGCCCGCCGCGCTTTCCAGCGCGTCGAGCCATGTGATACGCCAACGGCCAAGAACGCGCGCCGCGATACCGCGCCTTGCCACCCTGTCAGACGCGGACGAGCGGGGTGTCCACCAGATGCTCGGCAAGGAACCAGCACTGAAGCTCGTTCGTCCGTATCACGTTGGAGACGAGCACGTCGTTGGAGCCGTCGTCGCCCTGCTCCTGCACCTTCTCCGCCGCGTCGTGGGCGTCGATCAGGATCATCTCATGGGCTTCGAGCAGGCGGGACAGCATGGCGGGCACTTCCTCCGCACCATTGGGAGCGCGGGGAACACGGGTGATCTCCGCCACATGGCGCGGGTCGCCGACGGCGATGCCGCCCAGCGTCTGAATCCGCTCCGCGACCATGTCGATCAGTTCGAGTTGCTCACCCGCATGCTTGTCCAGCAGGAGGTGGAGCTGGTAAAAGGTCGCGCCCCGCATCAGCCAGTGAGATTTCTTGTAGAAGGCGTGCAGGATTTGCGTGTCGGCCAGAACCTGGTTCAGCCGCTCGCAGGAGTAGAGCCGTGCATTGTGCGACAGGCCCAGCGGAAACTGTCGCGCCGTGCCGAACTCCTGAATGATCCGGCCTTCCTGATGGAGCCACGGCTGGCTCGACATGTCTTCGACGGTTTTGCGTTGCTTCGCCATTCTGGCCTCCAGCCCGATAGGTGCGGATGCCGAGACGCTTCGCGCACCGACGCGCCCCGGCGCAGGAGGATGTAGGGCGGGCGATGCCCCCGGCCAGTGGCCGGCCGCGGTTTCCTTCAGTCCACGCCGCGATAGGGCTGAACGTATTGCAGGGCCATGTCCCAGGGGAAGAAGATCCAGGTGTCCTGGCTGACTTCGGTGATGTAGCTGTCCACCATCGCGCGCCCTTTCGGCTTGGCATAGACGGTGGCGAAATGCGCCTTGGGGTAGAGCCTGCGGACGAGTTCCAGCGTCTTGCCGCTGTCCACCAGATCGTCGATGACGAGAATGCCGGTGCCGTCCCCCATCAGTTCGGGCTGCGGAGCCTTGATGACATGAGCATCCCCCTGCGACTGGTCGCTGTAGGATTTGACGGAGACGGTATCGATCACCCGCACGTTCAGTTCGCGCGCGATGATCATGGCAGGCGCCATGCCGCCGCGGGTGATCGCGACGATGGCGCGCCAGCCGCCCGCCTCCGACTCCGGCCCCTTGCCGTCGAGCCGCCATGCCAGCGCGCGCGCATCGCGGTGCAACTGATCCCAGCTGACGTGAAATCCCTTTTCATGCGGCAGACGGTCGTTCATGGCGGCTCCCAATCAGGTGGCGGCAATCTTGATACCGAGGGCGACAAGAAAGGCGCCGAAGGTGCGGTCGATTACGGGTTTCAGTCCGGCATAGCCGCGTTGCACGCGGTCCAGCGAGAAGATGCGGGCGACGAAGGCGTTCCACAGAGCCTCGTTCAGGAAAACGGCGATGAGCACGAGAGCCAGCGAAAGGGCCGAGGCCCCGCGCGGGATCGTGCTCACAAAGACAGCACCGAAGAAAACGGCGGGTTTCGGATTGGCAAGCTGGGTCGCGATGCCCAGCCACACCGCAGACAGCGGCGAGCGGGGTGCATTCCCTTCCGCTGCGGTCGCCGGCGCAATCGTCATGTCGGCCGGATCGCCTGCATGCCGCCACATCTTGATGGCGAGCCAGATGAGATAGGCCGCGCCCCCGATCTTCAGCGCCCAGAGCAGGCTCGGCGCCAGCCGGAACAGCACCGCCAGCCCGAAGAGCGCCGCAGTCGCCCAGAATACCGCGCCCAGCCCCAGCCCGACCGCGAGCCATGCGCCCCGCCGCGCGCCCTCCGTCAGCCCGACCCGCGCGGCCATCAGCACCGCCGGACCGGGAGAGATCGCGGCCAGCAGATGGACGAACCAGACCGCGAGGAACGCGGCGAGCGTCATGTCAGCTCTCCTTGCGACCGGCGGTCGCGTCGATATCCGGCGCGTCCACCGCTTTCATGCCGACGGCATGATAGCCTGCATCCACGTGCAGCGTCTCGCCCGTTGTGCCGGTTCCGAGGTCGGAAAGAAGATAGAGCGCAGCCTTGCCCACCTCCTCCTGCGTGACGTTGCGGCGGAGGGGGGAGTTCAGCTCGTTCCATTTCAGGATATAGCGGAAATCGCCGATGCCGGAGGCGGCCAGCGTCTTGATCGGTCCGGCGGAAATCGCGTTCACGCGGATCGCGTCCTTGCCCAGATCCTCCGCCATGTAGAGCACGGACGCCTCCAGCGCGGCCTTGGCGATGCCCATGACGTTATAGTGGGGCATGACCTTTTCCGCGCCGTAGTAGGTCAGCGTCAGGCAGCTCCCGCCCTCCGTCATCAGCGCGGAGGCGCGCTTGACCGCGGAGGTGAAGGAGAACACCGAGATGTCCATCGTCATGCGGAAATTCTCAGCACTCGTATCCACGTAGCGGCCGCGCAGTTCGTTCTTGTCCGAAAAGACGATGGCATGAACGAGGAAGTCGATCTTGCCCCAGACCTTTTCCAGCCGGGCAAAGAGCGCATCCATGGAGGATTCGTCCGCCACGTCGCATTCGATGATCTCCGTCACGCCGATCTGCTGGGCCAGCGGCTGCACCCGCTTCAGAAGCTGTTCGCCCTGATAGGACAGCGCGATCTCCGCCCCCTGATCGGCCAGCGCCTTGGCAATACCCCAGGCGATGGATTTGTCATTGGCCAGGCCCATGATCAACCCGCGTTTGCCCGCCATAAGACCCGTCATCGCCCAATACTCCCTGCGTTGCTTCGATACCGGAGGTTAGCGGGCACCGGGCCCGATATTCCCGGACCTTTAGGCGATTGCCTTTTGGTCATCAAGGGTGGCAGGATGCGCAGCCCGACGATCCCCCGAGTTCGGCGGGATCGGGAAGCGGCGCGGGCAGCTTCGATGAAGGGCGAGGATTCAAGCGGACATGACAGACAGAAACGGTATCTTCGCCGGCGAAGACCCTTTTGCCATTGCCCGCCGGTGGCTGGCGGAGGCCGAAGCGACAGAGCCGAACGACCCCAACGCCATCGCGCTCGCTACCGTGGATGCGGAGGGGCTGCCGGATGTCCGCATGGTTCTGCTGAAGGAAATCGGCGCGGACCGCTTCACCTTCTATACCAACTACGGCTCCGCCAAGGCACAGGAGATCGAGGCGACGGGCAAAGCCGCCTTCGTCCTGCACTGGAAAAGCCTGCGCCGGCAGGTGCGCGTGCGGGGCCGTGTGGTCCGCAATGATGGTGCGGCGGCGGACATCTACTTCGCCTCCCGTTCCCTTCAGTCGCGGCTTGGCGCATGGGCGTCGCAACAGTCGCGCCCGCTGGACAGCCGGGGCACCCTGATGGCGGAGGTCGCGAAGATCACCGCACGGCTGGGACCGCGCCCGCCCCGCCCGGAATTCTGGGGCGGTTACGACATATTCCCCTCACAGATGGAATTCTGGGCCGATGGGGCCTTCCGTCTGCATGATCGCTACCGCTGGAGTCGCGCCGGGATGGAAGGCGAGTGGGAAATACAGCGGTTGTATCCATGAAATGCCCGACATCCAGACCGCGAAAGCACTGGAACGCAGGGTTTCACGGTCATTGTGTCGATGCGCACGATAATTCTCTTGAACTTGCGAGGCAATACCGTCCAACTTGCGCAAAAAACAGAAGACCTTGGGACGACTTCTGACATGACCGAAACGGACAAAGACACCCGCGTCGTTCGCGGCTGGGTCAAGTGGTTCGATCCCGACAAGGGGTTCGGCTTCGTCGTGTCTGATGAGGGCGGGCCGGATATCCTGCTGCACGCCAATGTTCTGCGAAACTTCGGTCAGTCTTCCGTGGCGGATGGAGCAGGGATCGAGATCCTCTGCCACGCCACCCCCCGTGGAATGCAGGCCGCGCAAGTGATGGAGGTGTCGCCTCCCCCCCCGGTGCCGCTGCCGGTGCTGGAGGATCTGGCCTCCGCTCCGATGGAGGAGTTGCTGAGCAGGCCATTGGAGCCTGCGCGGGTCAAATGGTTCGACAAGGCAAAGGGGTTCGGCTTTGCGAATGTCTTCGGCCGCTCCGAGGATGTGTTCGTTCACATAGAGGTGCTGCGCCATTCCGGGCTGTCCGATCTTCAGGCAGGGGAAGCGGTCTGCCTTGGTGTGGTCGAAGGTCGGCGCGGGCGCATGGCGGTCCGCATCGCCTCGTGGGAGGCTGCGGTGCACCAGAAGGTCGTCACGCTGTGAGATCACTTCTGTTCGCGCTGGCGCTGAGCGCAGCCGCCGGCTCCGCCGGAGCTGGGACGGTCTGCCGCCCCGACACAGTGGAAATTCGCGGCCCGCGGGGAGAGACCCGCTTTTCCGTTGAACTCGCGGACACGCCCGACAGCCGCGCCTACGGGTTGATGAACCGGGCGAGCCTGCCGAAGTCGAGCGGGATGCTTTTCGTCTATGAATATCCACAACATGTCTCCTTCTGGATGCGCAATACGCTGATCCCGCTGGACATGATCTTTCTCGATGCACGCGGGGTCATCACGCGGATCCACGAAAACGCCCGCCCGCATGACGAAACGGCCATTGACGGCGGTTCCGGCGTGCTGGCGGTGCTGGAGATCAACGGCGGCCTTGCCCGACGGCTCGGCCTTGTCCAAGGCGGTGTGCTGCGTCATCCCGCCTTCGGGCCGGGCGGCGCCTGGCCCTGCGGAAGCTGAACCCGCTTTTTACCAAAACGCCCCTTTCCAAATTTCGCGCGCCTCTGTAGGAACCGTGCGAGCGGGGCGTGGCGCAGTCTGGTAGCGCGCTGGTTTTGGGTACCAGAGGCCGGAGGTTCGAATCCTCTCGCCCCGACCACAGGCGGCTTGACGTGCCGCAGGGGAAACCCATTCGATACTCCCGGCGCAGAGCAGTAGGCTGATTTTCACAAGCTCCGGCGCCTGCGCTCGCGTCTGAGCGGGCCGAAAGGTTGCGGCACATGTGCGTTCGGCACCGGCCCGGCCCGCTTCCCATTTCGGCGAATGTCACGTTGAGCGGCCACTCCTTATCGCGCCGGCAAGGCGGAGGGACAGGCAGCCCCCTTACGGCCGGGAAAGCTGTCTGGCTCCGCAAAGGCGAATGAAGCGCAACGGGCGTGCCCCCGCTGGCACCTATCCCCCCTGGGATCCTCGCGGTATCCCTTGCGGCGGACGGCCCGGTCTCTGCACACAGGGTAATACCCTGAATTCAGGACAAGACATGCACGGCGCAACGCGACGCGGGGGCGGCGTTCCTTTGCCGCAGGGACAGTTCGTCGCGGAGCACCTCACAACCATCTGATATGCAGGCGTGATCGCCGCTTGTCTTTATTCCGGGCTCAGTGATAATCGCGCCTTGAACGGGCTGACCTGACACCCCCCTTACCGGTCGGGCGAATGGCGGTTCGCAGCCCCTCCCACGCGCGGATCGAGCGAATGAACCTGATCGCCTTTCTCTCCGTGCTCGCGGGTCTGTTCGTCATCATCGCGCTGGGGGAGCCGCTGGCGGCGCGTCTGCGCATTTCCTATACCGTGGTTCTGGCGATGCTCGGCATCGCCATCGGCGCGGGGGCGAGCTTCCTGCTGTCCACCGACATCACGGACGCGCTGAACCCGCTCGCCCTTTCCGTGTTGAGCCTGCCGATCACCTCCGAGGCGTTTCTGTACATCTTCCTGCCGACGCTCATCTTTCAGGTGTCACTGACGCTCGACCTGCGGCGGATGGTGGAGGATTGGGTGCCGATCACGGTCATGGCCATCGTGGCCGTGGTCGTCGCCACGTTCGTGATCGGCCTGTCGCTGGACCCGTTCACCTCGCAACCGCTGGTCGTCTGTCTGCTGATCGGCGCCATCGTGGCCACGACCGATCCCTCGGCGGTGGTCGGAATCTTCCGCGACATCGGCGCGCCGGCGCGTCTTTCACGGCTCGCGGAAGGCGAGAGCCTGATGAACGATGCCGCCGCCATCGCGCTGTTCAGCGTGTTCATCACGCAGATCCTGCCCTGGGCGCCGCAGGTCACCGTGGGCCATCAGGTGGTCCATTTCGTCGTGCTTCTGGTCGCGGGGGCGCTGACGGGCTATGCGCTGGCGGTGATTGCCGTCGTCGCGATGGAGCATCTGCGGTCCACCCCGATGGCGATGATCTCCGTCTCGCTCGCGCTGCCCTATCTGACCTACATCCTCGCCGAACATGCCCTGCATGTTTCGGGGGTGATCGCGGTCGCGGCTGCCGGGATGACGGTGAACCTTCTCGGTCCCTCGCGGATGCCGCCGGGGCAGTGGCGGTATCTCACCGATACGTGGGAGCTGCTCTCGCACTGGTCCGGCTCGCTGATCTTCATTCTGGCCGCGATCTTCGTGCCGCGGCTCCTGCATGATGTGAGCTGGCACGATGGGCTGCTGCTTCTGGTGCTGATCGTCGCGGCGACGGTCGCGCGGGCGCTGGTGCTGTTCGGGCTGCTCCCGCTGATGACGCGGCTGCATCTGTCACCCCCCGTCGCCCCGGCCTATCGCACGGTGATGCTCTGGGGCGGGCTGCGCGGGGCGGTCACCCTTGCGCTGGCGCTCGCGGTGACGGAGCATGAGCTTGTCGGGGCGGAGGCCAAGCATACCGTTGCCGTGCTTGCCACCGGGTTCGTGCTGTTCACCCTGCTCGTTCAGGGGACGACGCTCCGCTGGCTGATCGGGCGTCTGGGGCTGGACCGTCTGACGCCGATAGACGAGGCGCTCCGCGACCAGGTGGTGGCGGTCGCGTTGCAGACGGTGCGGGAGGAGGTTGCCGACCTGACCCAGCGGCAGCATCTGACGCGGGAGATCGTCCGCTCGGAGGCCAAGAGCTTCGGCGCGCGGATCGACGGCGCGGTCAAGACGGCGGAGGCCGCCGATGAGATCCTCGACCGTGACCGGCTGACGCTGAGCCTCGTCACGCTTGCCAGCCGCGAGAAGGAGATCATTCTGGAGGCGTTTCGCGACAGGGAGGTGTCGTCGGCCCTCGTGGAGCGGCTGTTGCTGGATGCGGACCGGCTGATCGAGGCGACCCGCGCCGGGGGCAGGGGGGCCTACCGCACGCAGGCGCGGGCCAACCTCGCCCCCGGCCGGGCCTATCTTCTGGCCTTTAGGCTCCACCGGCAGCTCGGCATTTCGTTTCCTCTGGAGCGACTGATGGGCAGCCGGTTCGAGGTGCTGCTCAGCACCCGCATGTTCCTGCGCGACCTGCATGATTTCGTGAACACCAAGATCCTGCGCATCCACGGCCAGCGGGTGACGGATATCCTCCACGAGGTCCTTTCGCGGCGCGAGGAGGATCTGGAGCGGGATATCGAAGGGCTGCGGCTGCAGTATCCCGGCTTTTCGGAGGAGTTCGAGCGCCGCTTCATCCGGCGCGCGGCCCTGCGGTTCGAGGAGAGCGAATACGAAACCGCCTATGCCGACGGGCTGATCGGGGCGGAGCTTTACGGCTCGCTCACGCGCGGTCTTGCCGACCGGCGGGAGGCCAATCAGGCGCGCCCCAAGCTCGACCTCCTGCTTCAGCGACAGGAATTCGTCAGCCAGATCCCGATGTTTCAGGGGCTGGAGCCGCAGACGCGCGCGCGGCTCGCCCGGGCGCTGGTCAACATCTATGTCGAGCCGGGGGAAGTCATCGTTCATCGCGGCGATCCGGCCAATGCAGTCTATTTCATCGCTTCGGGAGCCGTAGAGCTTGACGGGGCGGCGCCGCAGCAGATCCGGCTGGGCAGGGGGGACATGTTCGGAGAGCTGGCGATTTTCGCCCGCCGCCCGCGCCGGACGGCGCAGGTTCAGGCGATCACGCATTGCGCGCTGATGATGCTCAGCGAGCAGCACTTCCTCCATCTCGTCAGGGGGGAGCCCGGCCTTCGGGCGAAGGTCGTGGCACAGGCGTCGGCGCAGGGAATGGACGCCGGGAAGGTGGAAGCGATGCTCGATCGGCGCGGCTGATTCTCTCTCCACGGCCGCCGGTTCTCCACTCCGCCTGTGGATAACTCTGTGGGGAAGGCGGAGACGACTCGGCCGCAATTTGCCGGAAGCCGGTCAAGGCCATAAACCCGTGGAAAACCTGCGAAATCCGTTGACCGGCTGACGCCGCTTGGGCAGTTTGTAGGCAAGAAGAAGCGGACCACTACATCTTGTGGTGGTCATGGAAGGCTCCACTAGCCCCGATCCGCGATGAGACTGCCCCCGGCTTGCCGCAGAGGCAGATGGCGGAGCCATATCTGCGGCGCGGGAGGCGGGGGATAACCGGTCGGCGACGGAGACGCAAGCATGAGGATCGAGAGGCAGTTCACGGTCGAGGGGCGCGACGTCTATGATCGCATCGCCTTTCGCGTGACCCGGTCCGAGCAGCGAAATCCGTCGGGCGAAGTGGTGTTCCGCTGCCGCAAGCTGGAGGTGCCGGAGGGTTGGAGCCAGATCGCGGCGGACATCCTCGCGCAGCACTGTCTCCGCCGGAGCGGTGTCCCCGCCCGGCTTTGCCGCGTGCCGGAAGAGGGTGTGCCGGAGTTCCTGTGGCGCTCCGTCGCGGATGAGGCGGCCCTGTCCCACCTGACCGAATCCCGCCGTTTCACGGCAGAAACCTCCGCCCGGCAGATGTTCGACCGCCTCGCGGGAGCGTGGGCCTACTGGGGATGGAAGGCCGGGTATTTCACTGCCGAGGCCGACGCGCGGGCCTATCACGACGAGATGCGGCACATGCTTGCGCGGCAGATGGCGGCACCCGACGCCGCCCAGTGTCGGCAGACCGGCCTGCACTGGGCCTATGGCATCGAGGAAGCGGGTCGCGATGGCATCGCGGTGGACCTTGCCGCGGGCGAGTTGCGCAGGACGGATTCCCTCGAAAGGCCCGAGGCCGGGGGTCTGGCCATCCTCTCCATGCCGGAGCCGGAGGATGCCCCCGACATGTGGTCGCGGGAGGCACGTCTTGTCCGCGCGGGCGTGCGGTACGGGGTGAACGTCGCGACGCTGCCCGCCGGTCCGGCAGGGATGATGGCGCAGCTTGAGGCCGGTGACCGGCTGGTCGGGCTTGCGCAGGGGCAGGGGAACGTCCGCCGCCCGGCGCGGCTCGCCCTGTGCGACGCGGATCACCCGGAGGCCGCAGAGTTCATCGAATGGAAATCGGCGGAGGCGCATAAGCTCGCCAGTCTGACGGCGGGATCCCATCTGATCGCGGCGCTGACAGGCGATATCCGCCTCGCTCTCCGCCGGGCGGGACCGGACATCGCCGGCAATCCCGCGTTGCAGGCGGCCATACGGGCTGCGAAACGCGCGCTGGTGCCCGAGGGCGTGATTCAACGGACGTTGGCCGAGGCGGTCGAGGGCCGCGCGCCGCGCATCGCCACGTTCGAGGCTGACTGGGACGGCAAAGCGGCCGCAACCGTCTCCGGCACGCGCACCGCGACCGCCATCCGGCTGTCGGACGCCTTCATGCGCGCGGCGACCAAGCCCGCCGCCCGTGCCGGCCGGGAGCGCCGGTTGCAGGACCGCCTTGCCCGCGCCGTCTGGGCCACGTCCGAGCCGGGGGCTCTGTTCGGGGATACGATCAACGGCTGGAACACCTGCGCGCAGGAGGGGGGGATCGACGGCACCTCCCCCGACGGGGGCTTCATGTTCCTTTCCGACACTGCCGCGATGCCCGCGACGCTGAACCTCGGCGGCTTTCTGGGGCAGGACGGATTCAGGACCGCAGCCTTTTCCCACGCGGCGCGGCTCTGGGTGCTGACGCTCGATCTCTCGCTCTCCATGATGCGGCGGGGCGATGCGCTGCTTGCCGCCCGGTCACAGGACTACCGGCCGCTGGCGCTGGGGCACGCCGATGCGGGTGGTCTTCTGATGGCCATGGGTAGCGGCTACGCCACGGCGGAGGGCCGCGCCATGGTCTCCGCGATCACGGCGTTGATGACAGGGGCCGCCTATGCCGCCTCTGCCGAGATTGCGGCGGAGAAGGGTGCGTTCCCGGCTTGGCCGCGGAATGCCTGTTCGATGCTCCGCGTGGTGAAGAACCATCGCCGCGCCGCGGGGGGAGTGGGCGCTTTCGAAGGGCTCGGTATCCTGCCGCGCCCTCTGGATGCAGACCGTTGCCCCCAGCCGGACATCGTCGCGCGCGCCCGCCTCTGCTGGGACGATGCGGTCGCAGCCGCAGCGGGGCACGGGTTCCGCCATGCTCAGGTTACGGCGCTCCGGCAGGATCCCGTCACGGACCGCTTGCTGGATTGCGAGACGACCGGCATCGCTCCGGCAACCGCGCTGATCCACTGGGAGCCTTCCCCCGACGGCCAGCCGCGCCGCGTGCTCGCCTCGGCGGTGGAGGACGGGCTTGCAGCGCTTGGCCATCCCCGTGTGGAGATCGCCGCGATCACCGCACATGTCATCGGCCACGGCAGTCTGGAAAACGCGCCCTGGATCAACCACACCAGCCTTCTGGGGCAGGGTTTGGGTGCCGGGGAACTGGCGCGGGTGGAGGCGGCGCTCGTTTCCGCCACGCATATCCGTTTCGCCCTGACGCCCTGGACGCTGGGGCTCGGCTTCTGTCGGGAAGTGCTGGGGCTGCCGGCGGCACAACTGGCGGATCCGGCTTTCGACCTGCTGGCGCACCTCGGCTTCGCTCCCGCCCAGATCGCTGCAGCGAATGCCTATGTCTTCGGCACGGGGACTTTGCAGGGCGCGCCCTTCCTGAAGGCGGCGGATCTGCACGTGTTCCACTGCCAGGGTTCCACTGGCGAAGGCGAAGTGGATGCAACCTGCCAGATCCACATGATGGCCGCGGCACAGCCCTTTGTTTCCGGCGGTATCGGCGGTGCGCTCCGCCTGCCCGCCAAGGCTGCTGCCTCCGACTGCCTCGACCTCCAGACGCTGGCCTGGTCGCTCGGGCTGAAGGGGATCAGCCTATCGCGCGACAGTTCACAACAGGATCCCGCGCTCGCCGCCGTTCTGGAGGAGGCCGAGGAGTCCCTTGCACTCCCAAACCCCGCCACAGCCGCGCAATCCCTGCTCGGCCGCAACTTCCGCACCACCTGAGCGAAAGCCGCGCGCTCCGATCGTTTTGAAGGGGGTGGCGGAAGAGGTGTCTGCCATCCGCCATACCTCACTGTTCCGGGGCTTTCCGGATTTGCCTTTGATAATTGAACAAAATGCTACTTTCATGATCCGGAATGTTCCGGTATCGTTCTTCCTGTTCCGCCCCGTATTGGGGGAAGCATCGGGGGAAGATATTGGCACCGCACCTTACCCGCCGTCCTGAGAAGGCCCTGACCGCACAGGCCGTGAAGAACGCGACGGAGCCCGGCAAGTATTTCGATGGCCACGGGCTATACCTCCGCGTGGATCCGAACGGTTCGCGGTTCTGGGTGCAGCGCATCACCATTCGCGGAAAGCGCTGTGAGCTTGGATTGGGCTCTCCGGCGCTGGTGTCCCTCGCAGAGGCCCGCTCCGCCGCTCTGGATAACCGCAAGCTTGCCCGATCCGGTGGCGACCCCTTGCAGGTCAAGCGCGAGGCGGCCGCCGTGCTGACGTTCGAGGAAGCGGCTCGCAAGGTGCATGAGATGCACAAGCCCACTTGGCGCAACCCGAAGCACGCAGCGCAGTTCATCACCACGTTGGAGACTTACGCCTTTCCGAAGCTGGGCAAGCTCAAGGTGGCCGATGTGTCATCTGCTGACGTGCTGGCTGTTCTCACCCCGATCTGGACCACGAAGGCCGAGACGGCGCGGCGGGTGCGGCAACGCATCGGCACGGTGATGAAATGGGCCGTGGCCCAAGGCTGGAGGAACGACAATCCGGCCGAGAACATCGGGCAGGCCCTGCCGAAGACCGATCCGACGAAGGCGAACCGGAAGGCGCTGGCCCATAGCGACGTAGCCGCCTGTCTCGACGTGGTGAAGGGTTCCGGCGCCGGGCGCAGCACTAAGCTGGCGCTGGAGTTTCTGGTGCTGACCGCCGCTCGCTCCGGTGAGGCGCGCGGCGCGCTCTGGTCGGAAATAGACCGCAAGACCAAGGTATGGGAAATCCCGGCCGCCCGCATGAAGATGAAGAAGCCCCATCGGGTGCCGCTGTCCCCGAGGGCGCTCGCCATTCTCGATGAGGCCGAGGCGCTGCGCGACGGTTCCGCACTGGTGTTCCCAGGCACGAAGCAGGGGCGCCCGCTGTCGGACATGACCCTTTCCAAGCTTGTGAAGGAATTGGGCTTCGAGGCTGACGTGCACGGCTTCCGCACTTCGTTCCGCACTTGGGCGCAGGAGCGGACAAACTTCCCGAGGGAGGTTGCAGAGGCCGCGTTGGCCCACCTGTCCGGCGATGCCGTGGAACGGGCCTATGCGCGCAGCGACGTGTTCGAGAAACGCAGGAAGATGATGGACGCTTGGGCCGGGTATCTGGCCGAGAAGCCCGCAAACGTGGTGAGGATTGGATGAGCGACGAAGATTATGGCTACTATGGCGTCTCTGAGATGGATTTGTGGCGGCTTGCCGACTGCTTCTCGGTCATCAATGCCGCGACGCTCATCGCCGGACTTTGGCCGGGCGAGCGAGGTTACGATGAGCAATACGATTCGTATTTTTTCCGCCCCGATAGGACGGGAGAGAAGCTAAGCCGGTTCAGCGCCGTTTTGCAAAGCATGAAAGCTTCAATCCTCTCAAACAAGCTAGAAGCGCGAATGGCGTTTCCAAGCAGAATCAGAAATGGCTCCGAAGACACGGGGAGCTATCAGTCCGACGAGCTACACATCCCGCAACTGCCTCTGCTTCTTTGCATCGAGAACGGCGGAAAGCTGATGGCCGCAGTCAACGGTCAGTGGAAGATTGATTCTGAGATATTTGTTCGATCTACGCCCGACTGGGACGAAACCTACGTAGAAACCGACGAATTAAAACGATGGCTTAAGGCCAGAGGTGTGTTCCCCCCATTCTTCTTTCCACAAGGTGATGAAAACGGGATTATGAACGCGGACAACCCGCGCTACTCCGCCAAGCTTGCTTGTGCGCTGGCAGCGTGGAAAGACGTTGCATCGCCTCGCAAAGGCAAGAGCGTAAAGCAGAGCCTCAAGGATTGGGTTATTTCAAATGGCGTTAGGTTCGGGCTTGGGGAAGATGGCGTGGTATCAGAAACAGCGGCGGAAGAAATTGCCAAGATCGCCAACTGGAACCTCAAAGGTGGCGCAACGCCAACCATGGTTTGCGACACGCCGGGGGGCGGAAGTGGAGTTGTGCTGCCAAAAGAACCGCAAAACTACACCACAATCTGCTCTGATCGGACCGAAAACCAAAGTTCGCAAGACGAGGATTTTCCATTTTAGATCAGCAACGGGGGGTGGTTTCGCTTAAGTTGGGGGTGGTTATAAGTTACTGATAATAAGAGATATTGCTAGGAATGTCGGCTTGCATGTTCGATTTTTGCGGCCTTCTCCTCCAGATTACCCCGAAAGCCTAGGCTAAGTTTTCGTTACCTCCCCGCCTATTTGTTCTCTGAATGCTTTGCCAGCTTTCCTGCATGTTCCTCAAATATGCAGGGAAGACCGACATGCCCCAGAAGCACCTTCGCCGCCGCGCCGTTGAAGAAATCACCGGACTCAGCCGCAGCACGATTTACGACCTGATGAGCAAGGGGTTATTCCCGCGCCCCGTGAAGCTGACCGGCAAAGCCGTGGCGTGGCCGGAGAGCGCCATTGCCGACTGGCTGGAAAGCCGCCGGAGCGCTGCCGCCTGAGAAACCGCCACCCCGAGGCATTGGGGCGGCGGCGATATTCTGATGCGGCTGTGGGAACAGTCCAAGGATAGCGCTCAGCGCCCCGGCCCGCAATATTCGAGGCCAAGCATGGCTCATTTCACGATCTATCCCGAAGGCTCCCCGCCTTTCTCGGCTTTCATCGAAGGCCGCGAGTTGTGGGCGATGGAGAACCTTATGCGCGCCGGGGAAAAGGGCTGCACGCCTATTTCCGATCCGGGGCCGCGTTGGAGCGCCTATGTCCACAAGCTGCGCAAGATGGGCGTTCCCATTGAAACCCGGCACGAGGCCCACGGCGGCCCGTATCCGGGCAACCATGCCCGATACATCCTGAAAGCCCGCGTGCAGAAAGGCGGTGCCGCATGATCGAACTGGGCACCATCCGCAAGAATGCACGGGAGGAAATCCGCTTCACG
>NZ_NIPW01000012.1 GCF_002196855.1 Haematobacter genomosp. 1
TGCACTGCTCACGCTCCTCCTCTCGCTGTCGCTCTCCCTGCTCGCATCGCCGCGCCGGCGATGGGTGGAGACGGCGGGGATGCTGCCGCTCGCCTCTTCCTCTCTGGTGATGGGCACGGGGTTGTTCATCCTGCTGAACCCGCTGGTCGATCCGGCGCAGCTGTCGCTCGGTGTCACGGCGGCGGTCAATGCGGTGATGGCGCTGCCCTTTGCCTTTCGCATCCTGCTTCCCGCCGTCCGGGCGGAGGAGGCAGGTTATGCCCGTCTGGCGGAGAGCCTCGGGATGCGCGGGGTGTCGCGACTCCGTCTCGTCACGCTGCCGCGGCTTCGGCGGCCGCTCTGCTTTGCGGGCGGGCTGGCGGCGGCGCTCTCCATGGGGGATCTGGGGGTGATCGCGCTTTTCGCCCGCGCGGACGAGGCGACCCTGCCCTTGCAGATCTACCGGCTCATGGGCGCCTACCGGATGGCGGAGGCTTCGGCGGCTGCGGTGCTGCTGCTTGCGCTGAGCTTCGGGATTTTCTGGATCATCGACAGGATGGGACGCGGTGCTGAGGCTTGAACAGGTCACGATCCGGCAGGGCGACTTCGTTCTCTCCGCCGATTTCACGGTGGAGGCCGGGCGGCGGGTCGCGGTCATGGGGCCGTCGGGGGCGGGAAAGTCCACGCTGTTGAACGCGATCGCCGGGTTCCTGCCGCTCGCTTCGGGCCGCATCCTCTGGGCGGGTGAGGATATCGGGGGGCTGCGTCCGGGTGCCCGGCCGATGACCGTGCTGTTTCAGGACAACAACCTTTTCCCGCATCTGACCGTCAGCCAGAATGTCGGGCTGGGTCTCCGCCCGGATCTGCGGCTTGGTGAACCGGAGCGGCGGCAGGTCGCCGCAGCCCTTGCCGATGTGGGGCTGGAGGGGTTGGGCGCGCGCAGACCCGCAGCACTTTCCGGCGGGCAGGCGGGGCGGGTGGCGCTGGCCCGCGCGCTCCTGCGGCGGCGGCCGCTCCTGCTGCTGGACGAACCCTTCGCCGCGCTCGGCCCCGCCCTCCGGGAGGAGATGCTCGCCCTTGTCGTCCGCATCGCGGCAGAGACCGCGGCGACCGTGTTGATGGTGACGCATGATCCCGCCGATGCGGAGCGGCTGGCGGATGAGGTGATCGTCGTGGACAGCGGATCGGCCTTTCCCCCGCGCCCGACGGCGGCATTGCTGGCCGATCCGCCCAGTGCTCTCGCACGCTATCTCGGCCAGCGGCGGAAATGAAAACGCGCGCCCCGGGGGGACGCGCGTTTTGTGTCCATGTCCGGTCCGGGTCAGACCTTCTTGTAGGCGTCCTTCGCGGCCTTCTTGACCGGCGCCCAGATGCGCTTGTTGGTCAGGTAGAGCAGCACCGCCAGCAACGCGAGGAAGATGACCGCCGTCCAGCCAGCCGTCTTGCGCTGCATCATCTTGGGTTCCGCGGCCCACATCAGGAACGCGGCCACATCCTGCGCCATCGCGCGCACATCGTTCGGCGCGCCGTCGGCAAAGGTGACCTGACCGTCTGCAAGGGGCGGCGCCATGGCGATCCAGCCGGAGGGGAAGGTATGGTTCTCGTAGAAGGTGGTGCCCGCCTCCACCTTCTCCTCGCCCGTATATCCGGTGAGGAGCGAGGCGATGTATTCCGGTCCGCCGATGCCCTTCGCGATCTGGTTGATCCCCAGCCCGTAGGGCCCGTGGAACCCGGCGCGGGCCTTTGCCATGAGGCTCAGGTCGGGGGCGTTGGGAAGCTGGTGGGGCGGGAAGTGATCCGCAGGCGTGCGCGGACGATCCTCCCCGGTTTCGGCATCCGTGATCGTCATCTGCGCGGCATAGGCGCGGATCTGATCCTCCGGCATCGCCGGGCCGCCGGGGTCGGAGAGCGAGCGGATCGGCACGAACTTCATGCCGTGGCAGGCGGAGCAGACCTCCGTATAGACCTGCAAGCCCCGTTGAAGCTGCATCCGGTCATAGGCGCCGAACGGACCTTCGAAGGAGAAGGAGAAGTCCTCCACATGCCCACCCTCCGCCGCCATGAGCGGGCTGGCGAGGGCGAGGGTGGCGACCGTGGCGAGCGCGAGTTTCTTCAGCATGATGTCTTCCTCACTCCGCCGGATGATCGCTCGGGATCGACAGGTCGGGCCGTGCGCCGGGCTTGCCGTAATGCTCGTTGAAATCCTCCTCGATGGTCGCGGGTGCGGCAGTCGGCTTCTCGATCACGCCGAGCAGCGGGAGGACGACAAGGAAGTACGCAAACCAGTAGGTCGCGGCGATGAGCGAAATCCAGGTGTAGATCCCCTCTGCCGGCATGGCCCCCACCCACATCAGCACCATGAAATCGACGCAGAGCAGGTAGAACCACCATTTGAACATCGGCCGGAACCGGCCCGAGCGGACGGAGGATGTGTCCAGCCACGGTGCCAGCGCCATGACCGCGATCGCGCCGAACATGGCGAGCACACCGAAGAACTTGGCATCCACGATGCCGAAGGTCACCCAGTGGACAAGTTTCACGACCCAGACATCTGCGGTGAAGGCGCGCAGGATGGCGTAGAACGGCAGGAAGTACCATTCCGGCACGATATGCGCGGGCGTGGCGAGCGGGTTCGCCTCGATGTAGTTGTCCGGGTGGCCGAGGTAGTTCGGCATGAAGCCCACGATGGCGAAGAACACCAGCAGGACCACGACGAGCGCGAACAGATCCTTGATGACGAAGTAGGGCCAGAAGGGCAGGGTATCCTTCTTCGCCTCCTCCTTGGAACCGCGCCGCACCTCGACCCCGGTCGGGTTGTTGTTGCCGGTGGTGTGGAAGGCCCAGACGTGGACGATCACCAGACCGGCAATGACGAAGGGCAGCAGGTAGTGAAGCGAGAAGAAGCGGTTGAGCGTGGCATTGTCCACCGCAGGCCCGCCCAGAAGCCAGGTCTGGATCGACTCGCCGATGCCGGGGATCGCGCCGAACAGGCCGGTGATCACCGTGGCGCCCCAGAAGGACATCTGCCCCCAGGGAAGCACATAGCCCATGAACGCCGTGGCCATCATGGCGAGGTAGATCAGCATGCCGATGATCCACGTCACCTCCCGCGGGGCCTTGTAGGAGCCGTAGTAGAGGCCGCGGAAGATGTGCAGATAGACGGCGACGAAGAACAGCGACGCCCCGTTCGCGTGCAGATAGCGGAGCATGTAGCCGCCGTTCACGTCACGCATGATATGCTCGACGGAGGAGAAGGCGAGGCTGACATGCGGCGTGTAGTGCATCACCAGCGCCACGCCGGTCGCGATCTGGAGCACGAGGCAGAAGACCAGCACGATCCCCCAGATCCACATCCAGTTGAGGTTCTTGGGGGTCGGGATCATGATCGTGTCATAGATCAGCGACACGACGGGAAGACGGGTGTGAAGCCACTTCTCGAAGCGGGTCTTCGGCTCATAATGGTCGTGGGGAATACCGGACATCTGGCTTACCCGAGCTTGATGGTGGTTTCGTCGGTGAAGGCGGCGACGGGAATGTGCAGGTTTTCCGGCGCCGGTCCCTGGCGGATGCGTCCCGCAGCGTCATAGTGCGAGCCGTGGCACGGGCAGAACCAGCCATCGAAATTGCCCGCGCCGTTGCCGAGCGGCACACAGCCCAGGTGGGTGCAGACACCCATCATCACGAGCCACTGTCCCGCATCGTCCAGCGCGCGGTTCTGGTCGGTCGCCTGCGCATCCGACGGTTTGTTGGCGTTGCGGGCATTGGTGTCCACGAGTTGCGACATCTCCACCCCGCGGGCCGATTCGATGTCGGCCTGCGAGCGGTGGCGGATGAACACGGGCTTGCCCAGCCATTTGACGGTGAGCTGCGTGCCCTCCGCCACATTGGCGATATCGACGTGGATGGAGGAAAGCGCCTGCACATCCGCGGAGGGGTTCATCTGGTTGACGAGCGGCCAGACCGCCGCGCCCCCTGCCACGACCGCCGCACCCCCCGTCGCGTAGAAGAGGAAATCCCTTCGGCTCGTCGTATGATCTTCTGCTTGGGACACGGAATCCTCCCTACCTAGCCGTCAGCACATGCTGTCGCCCCCGGGTTGTCCCCGGGGTCGCCTGCAAGGTTTCTAACGGTCAAATATCCGTGCGTCCAGAAGGCATCCCGCTTTCGTTGCCAAGCGCGAGCCTTGTGCAACAGCGGCGCCTGTGAACTGTCAGGGGCGCGTCGCCTCCATGGCGGGCCGCTGGTCGAAGCCGGTGAACCAGTGCGCCAGTTGCGGCCGCCCCGCCCGCCAGTCTCGCGCGCCGTGACGAAGGTCGAGATATCCGAGCGCGCAGCCCGTCGCGATCTGGCCGATGTCGAGCGGCCCGTGCAGGTGGCTCATCCATAGGGTTTCCAGCGTATCGAGCGCGCGGGACACCTTCTGCCACTGTCCCTCCAGCCAGGGAGCATAGTGCAGTTCCTCCGGCCGGAGCCGGTATTCCAGCGCCATGAGCAGGGCCGCATCCATGATGCCATCCGCCAGCGCCTCGAGCGTGAGCGTGGTCCAGAGCCGCTCTCCCACCGGATAGAGCGTGCCCTCCGCAACCGTGTTCAGATAGCGGCAGATCACCGGGCTGTCATAGATCGCAGGCCCGTCGTCCCGCTCAAGCGTCGGCAGCTTGCCCAGAGGATTGCCGGGAATCGGTGTCTCTCCCGTGCCCAGCGGATTGGTGGCGACGGTCACGCGCTCCACCTGCCCGGTGATTCCGAGTTCTGTGGCGGTAACCACACATTTGCGGGCAAAGGGGGATGCTGGGCTGTAGTAAAGGCGCATGGGTTCCATCCGTTCTGGCTCGCGCGGAGCCTAGGCGAGCGCGGGGCAGGGATCCAGTGCCCGCAGGGCTGCCCGCGCCATGCCGCGCTTGCCGCACAGCGTCAGCGATCCGCCGGCTGTTTCGCTCCACGCGCGCGGGATGCGGCCATCAGGATAGGCTAGCTGTAATGCCCGGAGATCGCCCCGGTCCACAGGGGCATGCTCCCCCGGCTCCGGCGCTGCGGTGACGTCCTGCCGGTTCCGGTCACGTGGTGGTAGCTTCGGGTGCTTGGAGCAACCTGCGGTCCGCCGGTGCGTAGCCGCGAGCATTTTCCGGTGTCCGCTATTCCGGCCGCGCGATTGCTGGTCGCCGTGCACGGGTCTGTCGATCCGCATGGGTAGTCAGTCTCAGAGGGTCACCCACAACACTTTACGCTCGTCCCGACGCATTTGGAGCGACATCTCATGGCCAGCGCGGCGCCAGCGAGAGCTGGGGCTCCGAGTCGCCTCCGCTGCCGGAGCAGGCCCGGCAATGCCTGCGCTTGGCCTGCTCCCGGAGAGCGCTCCGATCACTATGGCGGGGCGGTGACGCTGCTATCACCTTTCCATCCGCAGGAGGCCGCGCCCTCCCACGCGCGCCGGCGGCCCGCAGCCGGACATGAGCAGGCTGGTGAAAGGCTTTCCTGTCGGCGTTGGAGTGGAAATCTGACGAATCCAACCGGAAATCTACATGTTTCTGGTCATTCCGAGGTCCGATTTTCCAGTTTCCAGAGCATGGACAGGATACTTCAAAGCTTTTTTCATTAGCCTGTCAGCCTGTCAGCCTGTCAGCCTGTCAGCCTGTCAGCCTGTCAGCCTGTCAGCCTGTCAGCCTGTCAGCCTGTCAGCCTGTCAGCCTGTCAGCCGCGTTCCGTCATGGCCCGTGATCCGAGCCGGCACGATCTGACCCTCCGGCTGATCGGTCGCAAAGCGCACTTCCGTGAACTGCTCCGTCCGCCCGAGCCGCGGGTTCTCCATCAGGACCCTGTGCTCCCGGCCCGCCTGTTCCGCCAGATGGAGGCGCAGGCGCTCATCCCCCCGGGCGCGGAGCCGGGCGGCGCGGTCGCGAATCGACCGTCCGTCCACCTGCGGCATGCGGGCGGCGGGCGTGCCCTTGCGGGCGCTATAGGGAAAGACATGCAGGAAGGTCAGGCCGCAGTCGTCCACCAGTTTCAGCGAATTGGCGAACATCTCCTCGGTCTCCGTTGGGAAACCGGCGATGATGTCGGCGCCGAACACCATGTCAGGGCGCAGGCGGCGCGCCTCCTCGCAGAAGCGGATCGCATCGTCGCGCAGGTGGCGGCGCTTCATCCGCTTCAGGATCATGTTGTCGCCCGCCTGCAGGCTCAGGTGCAGATGCGGCATCAGGCGCGGCTCCGTGGCGATGGCCTGCATCAGCGCCTCATCCGCCTCGATCGAGTCGATGGAGGAGATGCGCAGGCGCGGCAGGTCCGGGACAAGCCGCAGGATGCGCTGCACCAGATCGCCGAGCCGCGGCTCTGCGGGCAGGTCCGCCCCCCAGCTCGTCAGGTCCACGCCCGTCAGCACGACCTCGTTGAAGCCGCGATCCACCAGCCGCTTGATCTGCTCCACCACCACGCCCGCCGGGACGGAGCGCGAATTGCCCCGGCCATAAGGGATGATGCAGAAGGTGCAGCGGTGGTCGCAGCCGTTCTGGACTTGCACATACGCGCGATGGCGGCCGAAACCGTCGATCAGATGACCGGCGGTTTCCCGGACCGACATGATGTCATCGACCGTGACACGCTCCGTCTCGCCGATGAAATCGGGAGCGCGCGCGATGCCGCGCCAGGTGTCGGCCTGCATCTTTTCGTGATTGCCGATGACACGGGTCACCTCCGGCATCGCGGCGAAGGTTTCGGGTTCCGTCTGGGCCGCGCAGCCGGTGACGATCACCGCTGCATCCGGGTTTTCCCGGCGCAGGCGGCGGATCTCCTGCTTGGCCTTGCGCACCGCTTCTGCCGTCACCGCGCAGGTGTTCACGATCACCGCATTGTCGAGCCCGGCGGCGGCCGACAGCTCCCGCATCGCCTCCGTCTCGTAGGCGTTCAGACGACAGCCGAGAGTGGCGAAGATCGGCGCGCGGGCATCCATCACAGGGCTCCGAGAAAGGCCGGGGTGAGCACCCCGTCAAACACATAGGCTGTCGGTGCGGTCATCCACACCCCGTCATCGCGCCAGTCGATCTCCAGCACGCCGCCATCGACATGAACCGACACGCGCCGTCCCGTCAGGCCGCGCCGCGCCGCCGCCACCGCCGCCGCGCAGGAACAGGAGCCGGAGGCGAGCGTCACGCCCGTTCCGCGTTCCCATATCCGCAGCCGGATGGCGTCCGGGCCGAGCAGGCTCACGAATTCCACGTTGGTCCGCTCGGGATAGAGGGGGTGGTGTTCGTACCGGGGCCCAAGCCGTTCCAGCTCCACCGCCTCTGCATCGGGGACGAAGAAGGTGCAATGCGGATTGCCCATGCCGGTGGCCACGGGATCCCTCTCGATCGGCAGGTGAAGCGTGTCCATCGCCTCCGCCAGCGGGATCTCCCGCCAGTCGAGCAACGGCGCTCCCATGTTGACGCGGGTCAGCCCGCCGCCCGCATCCTCCGCCGTGAGCAGCCCGCGCTCCGTCCGGAGTGCCAGCCGCGCCTTGCCGGTTTCGTCCATCAGGAACCGCGCGATGCAGCGCGTGGCATTCCCGCAGGTGGAGGAAAGCGAGCCATCGGCATTCCAGAAGGTCAGCCGCGCATCGACGCCGTCCTCCGCCTCGATCACCGCAAGCTGGTCGAAGCCGACCCCCCGGTGCCGGTCGCCAAGCGCGCGCGCCAGTTCCGGCGTGACATGCGCCGTCCGGCCTCGACCGTCGATCACGACGAAATCGTTGCCCAGGCCGTGCATCTTCATGAACGGCAGTCCGTCGGGGGTGCTGTTGTCCTTCATGCGCGACGATATACGCGAGCCCTGCACTTTTTGCCAGTGCCACGTCGGTTTTGCCCTTGACCCCGCCCCCACATGTTTCTAGTTACCCGCCTCACAGAGTGGGCCCATAGCTCAGTTGGTAGAGCAACTGACTTTTAATCAGTGGGTCACAGGTTCGAATCCTGTTGGGCTCACCACTAGATACAAGGGCTCAGGCGGAAACGTCTGAGCCCTTTGCTTTTGCGGACTACCATCGGGCTACCACGTCGCGCGATTTCGCGGTGCGCGGGGGATGGAGCGTAAACCCCGGATAACCATCACCTCGCGCCGGGAGGGCGCAGGAGGAGGTTCCGTCCCGCCAGTTGGCCTCCCCGCATCTTCGTGAAAGTCAGGGGCGGGTTGGGGAGAAGACGGCGCGCAGGGAGGGGCTGGGGCCGATGGTCAGGCGAGCTGCGCGCGCTTGGACGGCAGCGGAAGGGAGCAAATGCAAATGGCGGCTCTTCAAAATCGCTGTAACCTCTGTACCTTGTAACCCATATATCTAAATATATGTAATAACTACATAATTTCATAACGCGCAGGTTTCAAAAGCGGTTACAAAAATCAGATGGCTGTAACCACCTATCCATTTGAAATCATTCAATATATCTGATTTCAGGTGCCGCAACACCCTGGTTTTTCCCTCGATTTGCCCCCTCAGAATGGGCCTTTTTCCGTAAATCACCCGCATGAAAATGGCGGTCCCCCCCGCCGGTCCCGGGCCGGAATGCCAGATTTTCCGACCACCCCCCCCCGGGGGGTGGCACTGCCATCGGCTGGGCGGGATGGAGGCTCGCAAGGTCCGGAACTGGCGGGCGGGCGCCTGCGGCATCCGCCGCCTGCCACATCTCATCATGTTCATGTCTCCGCCGGTGCTGGCGCTCAGATGCGAGCGGATGGACCATGCGGCGCGACAGGATGCCTGCCCGACCGGGGCGCGGGGAGGGCTGCACCCGCTGCGAATACAGAAATCAATGTTTGAAGCAAGCGGGCGGGTGCTGCGCGGGGGGTTAGCAGGCCGAGGGAAACCGGCCCCCAGCCCGAAACGCAGAAGCCAGGCCATGCGCCCGGCGTGCGAGGGTTTCGGCCTGCGCACGCGGGAGCCCGCCGTCATATTCCATGATGGCCGCCCGCTCCTCGGCCAGCTCATGGGTAAGGAGCGCGTCGTCGTCTTGTAGTGACGGCGAAGCGGTCGCTTGGGCAAGGTTTCGTTGATGGCATCGACGCTGCGATCCCCGGCGTGGCCTGCGGGCTCTTCGGAAGAATTTGAGCGAATTGACAAAAAATCGTATGGAGTTTCGCCAAGCCTTGCTCTGTTCTCCTAAGAATCTTGTCTCCTAAGAATCTTGAACGAATACAGCAGCTTTGACCAGTATGTTTTTTGCCGGCTGCCTTTTATTTCATTTTAGACGCACCGCACGCGTCTATCTGGCCCATCTTTCAGACCACCTTCAAATTACGACCTCCCAGCGTTGTCATTCGCGTGGGATCGCTTCATGTTTATCTCACGCGGGTCCCGAGGTTCTCGACATTTATTTGCGGGCCGTAAAGTCCGTCTCGTCATGCGATGGATTGTTACGATCGTCGGTCGGCAGCCGGCGGACTGCCGCGAGGAGTTCCTCGATTGCCTGCTCTGCGGCCGCGAGCTTCAAACCCACCATCAATCCTTGCCGTCCAGCCATCGCGAGGAACACTCCCAGCACCTCATCAGAATGACTTTCCAACGCGACCAGATGCTCTCCGCTCGGACCGAATCTGCCGGCGAACCAGTTTTTTACCGTCTTTTCATTCGCTCCGGTCCAAGAGGGGACGACCTTCGCCCCCGCCCGACTATTTCCGAGGAATCGCTTCAAGGCTGATGCGATTTCATCTGCGAACCAATTTTCGGCCAAATGCTGGCCGTCCTCCGCATACCCGTTTTCGTTTGGAAAGAACTTGCCCTTTTTCGGAAACGACATTCCGACCTCCCTCGCGCTACATGGATGATGGAATCCAACAGAAGTTTCGCACGAATTGGATGAATTTGCTTGAAATAATGAGGAACAGGCGCTTGAGCAGTCGACCGTCGATCAATTCCGCGAAGAGCGAAGTGCCGCCGGATACGGATGTGCCTGCGGTTGCCTATGTCCGGATGTCGACCGATCATCAGAAGTACTCGACTGAAAATCAGCTCGATGCGCACCACCCCGGCGCTGGCCGAACGGCCGGTCTTACATGGGCGTAGCGTGCGGCACGTCGTGCAAGGCTGGCGCGGATCACCGACCGCCGGAGCCATACTCGCTTGGGTCGGCCGCAATGGACCATTCATCGACGATGATCGCCTCGCTGAAGAGCAGGACTTATTTCACTGTCTTGGCGTCGAAGTCACTGAAGGCGGCGTGGGAGAGGCCGCGCGCCGCATCAAGGCTGGCGAGTCCGCCGCGACTGTGAGTTTTCCCGGCGGCACGCCAGACTTCGCACGATCACCGCTCCCCGTTGTCCACGGTTTCGAAGACGAACCGTTAGCGGACTATCCAGTTGAAAACTTTTGGGAGATGGATGCTGCGGTCACGCATGTGCTTAACAAGCAGGCGCCCGCGACAAATTGGCAGGAAGATGGTTGAGGCCGCCCGGATGCGCTTTCCCAACCTTCTCCTTCCAAATGCGTTATACGAAGACGCCCGTCTAGCACGGGAGCCCTTCGATGCGACGATCCGCGACCGGTTCTACGCCCTGCTCGGGTATTTGGACGCCTACATGAGCGGACGCGACGAGTACGGCAAAGAGGGACCGATATCGAAGGATATACTGCAAACACATTTTCAGGGTGAGCGTGCGCTGTTCTCGCCGGAATCGGCAAGCAATAAGCGCAACTTTGAAAACGAAATGACCTTCGTCGACCCGGAAAGCGGCAGTACCATATTCGCGCACTTTCACGGCAAGATTAGCCACAGATTTTTCCGCCTGCATTTTGACTGGCCCGTACCGGCGACGGCTACACAGCTCAAAGTGCTTTACATTGGCCCGAAACTGACCAAGTCCTGACAGGCGTCGGCTGATCGGCGAAGCTCCGCTCCTGGCGCAAAGCCGCCGCCAGTCCAGCTTGCAGCGAAGGTCTGGCTCCCGCCCGGCGCGCCGAGGCCCTCGCACGTGCGGCGAGAACTTAGCACCTGCGGCGAAGGCCTGCTTCGTCCCGCTTCGCTTGCACTGACTGGTAAAGATTGGTCCGCGCAGCACAAACGGCAAGTTCGGGGAGGCTGCACTGCAGCATAGCACCGCCTGCGAGTGACCGGTAAGGGCCGGCTTCGACGCCGCGGATATAAAGTTAAGCAGACAAATACGCTGCCAGTCACGAACTGGACTACAGGATAGCGAACGCGTTGCGGTTCATCTGCCAGCCAGAAAGACCGCCTTTCTTGAAACAAAAGGCAAGACTTTCTGAAACGCCAAAAATCGGGAATGGTCGGAGCGAGAGGATTCGAACCTCCGACCCCCTGCTCCCGAAGCAGGTGCGCTACCAGGCTGCGCTACGCTCCGACCGTGGGAGGCGGACTAACCGATGACGGAGGGGTTTGCAAGGGGCCTTGCGGAGAGATTTGTCGGCTTGGAACATGTAGCGGGGTGGCGGCGGGAAAGGCAGGGGCTTGCGCCGAAGATTGGGTGGGGCAGGTGGCCCGGACGGCTGGCCTTGACGCAGCGGAGGGCTTACCGAACCCTCAGCGCGAGGGTTGGCGGGAAATCACCGAGAGCGGCTGGAATACCATGCCCTGCGGTGTCCGGGCGGTGAAGGCGGTGATGCCGAACACCCGCGCGACGGTCTCCGGGGAGAGGACCGTCTCCGGCTCTCCCTCGGCGACGATGCTGCCCGCATGCATCAGGATAAGGCGGGTGCAATGCCTTGCCGCAAGGCCAAGGTCGTGGAGCGAGGCGAGCACGGTGCCGCCCCGGGCAGCGATTCCGGCAAACACGTCCATGGCGTGGATCTGGGCGGCCGGATCCAGCCCGGCGATCGGCTCATCCGCGATCATGAGCGGCGTGTCCTGTGCGATCATCCGTGCGATGAGGACGCGGGCCTGTTCCCCGCCTGACAGCTCCGTGGCCGGCCGCTCGCGGAATTCCGTCAGGTCCAGCAGCGCCATGGCCTCCTCCACGATCTGCCGGTCCCTTGCCCCCGCCGGATGAGCCGCGCGGCCGAGGGCCACCACCCGCTCCACCGACAGAGGCCACGCGATCTCCCGGCCCTGCGGCATGAAGGCAGCCTGCCGTGCCCGCTCCGAAGTGGGGAGCGCGGCGAGAGAGGAGCTCCCGCCGCTGGGCAGAAGGCCGAGGGCCGCGCGCAACAGGGTGGTCTTGCCTGCGCCGTTCGGGCCGAGAAGACCCACGAACTCTCCCGGACGAATGCAGAGGTCGATGCCTGCCAGAACGGTGCGGCCGCCGCGACGGACGGTCAGGCCGTGGGTTGTCAGCAAGGTCATGTCGTCTCCCGCCGCAGCCGCCATATGAGATGGAAGAAGAACGGCGCGCCGACCAGCGCCGTGAGCACGCCCAGCTTCAGATCCCGCCCCGGCGCGATTGTCCGGGCGGCGATATCGGCGGCAAGGATCACCGCAGCGCCGCCAAGCGCGGAGGCCGGAAGCAGACGCGCAGGACTGGCGCCCACCGCGCGGCGCAGCAGATGCGGGACGACCAGCCCGACGAAGCCAACCGCGCCCGCCACCGCGGTGACGGAGCCGATCAGCGCCACCACACCGGCAAGCAGCATGAGCCGCAGCCGGGGAAGCGAGACCCCCATGGTCGCCGCCGTTTCCTCCCCGAGCGTGAGCGCCTCCAGCCCCCGGCGGGTGGCAAGGATCAGCCCGGTGCCGAGACAGAAGAACGGAAGCACCATCCAGACATGCAGCATGGAGCGGTCGGCGAGCGATCCCATCATCCAGAAGACGATCTCGTTCGCCGCGAAGGGATTGGGCGAGAGGTTCAGCACCAGCGAAGTCATCGCCCCCGCCAGCGCCGAAATGGCGATCCCGGCGAGGATCAGCGGCATGGCCCCGCCGCGACTGCCCGCGAGCATCAGGATCAGCACGAAGGAGAGCAGCGCCCCGGCGAGCGGTGCCGCCATGAAGAACGCGGGCGCGGCAGCGGCCAGCCCCGTCTGAAGCGCCAGCACCGCGCCGAGCGCCGCCGAGGCGGAGGTGCCGATCAGCCCCGGCTCCGCCAGCGGATTGCGCAGGAAACCCTGCATCGCCGCACCGGAGAGCCCGAGGCTCGCCCCGAGCAGAACCGCGAGCAATGCACGGGGCAGGCGTATCTCCTGCATGACGATCACCAGCAGGGGATCGCCCCGCCCCAGAAGCGCCCGGACGGCATCGAGCGGCGGCACCTCCGCCTGTCCGATGAGCAGCGAGGCCGCGAACAGCAGCGCCACCACCGCGCCGAGGGCAGGGAGCAGGCGGCGGGCAGTCACGGATACGCCGCCCTGTCCCGGAGCCGCCGGACCGCGTCGATCACATGCGGCGTGCCGCAAACCCAGTCGGCATCGGCCAGCGCCCCCTGCGCCGCCCCGGCCAGTGCGGCAAGGGCAGGGTGATCCAGAAGATCCTCGGCGCGGGACGATCCGGCATAACGCTCCCCCCGGATGATCAGGTCGGGATCGGCGAGCACCAGCTGTTCCAGCGACACCATGCCGCCGCCGCGAAGTCCAAGCTCCGACGCGATATTGGCAAGCCCCGCGGCGGCAAGGATCTCTCCCGCGAGGCTGCCATCGCCCGCCGTATAGCCGTTGGCATAATACAGCGCCGCGCGGCGCCGGTCGGCGGGCGGTTGGCCAAGCGCGGCGAGGTCGGCGTCGAACCGCTTGACGAGGCTTTGCGCCTCCGCCGTCCGGCCCAGAGCCGCGCCCATCCGCCGGACATTGTCGCGGATACCGGCGAGGCTGGTCTCCGGGTCAAACACCTCGACCGGCACGCCGATGCGGCGCAGGAGAGCGGTGGTTGCCGCGGAGCCGTAGCGCCCCGCCAGCACGAGGTCCGGTTGCAGCAGAACGATCTCCTCCGCCAGCCCGTGGTTCCGGGGGTAGCGGGCCGCCTCCTCCGTCATGGCGGAAGAGCGGGGATCGCTTGCGAGATGGCTGATGGAGACCAGCTGCCCCGGTGCCGCCAGCATCATGGCAAGCTGGTCGGTGCAGAGGTTCACCGAGACGACGCGCCTTGGTGCCATCCCGCCGGAGACGGCGGCGGTCCCTGCTGCGGGGCTGGACGCAGGGTCCTCCGCTCCGGCGTGTTTCTCCCCTGCGGATACCGGAGGGGCGGACGTGTCCAAGCGAGCGGCGCTCGGGGCCAGGGCATGGGGCGTCCTGCTGTCTGCCGAAGCGTCTTGCGCTGTTCCGGTCGCAAGGCCCGCGACAGCGGCAGAGGTTGCGAACAGGGGGGTCGGCCCCCGCTGCGCGGCAGAGACAAGGGCCAAAGATGCGCGACCGATGACGCGCTGTCGCGTGACGCGATCCTGCCGCGCGGCAGAGAGAGGAGTCAGAGACGCGCCCCTCCCCGGTGCGGCATCCGGCCCTCCTTCCGGCATAAGGGCGGCGCGTCCGGCGACTCCGGTGAGGAGGGTTTCTGCAACCGCCAGGGGTGCCGCAAAGGGTGCTTCCGATGCGATGCCCGAAACGGTTCCGGGAACCTTGAGCCGCCCCGCTTCAAGCCCCGCTCCGGTGGCCCCGGTGAGGGCGAATGTTTCTGAAACCGCCGATGCGCTGACCGAAGCGGTGCCGAGAGCCGCGATGCGCCCCGCTTCAAGCCCCGTATAGGGCACGGGCATCGACGTCAGGAAAGGTCGAGAGAATGGGGTAAGGACGGCGGCCGCAGGGAACGCGGGCGCCATCGAAGCGTCGGTCTCCGTCCGGGCGGCAAGCTCCGCGGCCTGCGCGGAAACCGCGAAGGTGAGAAGCGCCGTCCCGATGAGCCGTGCTACCATTTCGCCTCCAGCCCGAGATAGGCCTGCCGCCCTTGGTTTCGGAAACCCCAGACGTCCATGTACTCCTTGTCGAACAGGTTCACCACGCGGGCGGTGGCGCGGAGATTTTCTGTGAGATCGTAACCGGCGGCGAGGTTGACGAGCGTGTAGTTGCCCAGTTCCTTCGTCTCGTAGAAACCCCAGTACTGCGTGTCGTAATTGCCCGCCACGTAACGGATATCGGCGGTGAGCGATCCGCGACCGTTCAGCACCTGCTGCGTGGCGCCCAGACCAAGCTCATGCCGGGGGCGGCGCACTTCCACCGTGCCGTCAGGGTTCTTTGCGTCCAGATAGGTGTAGCGGACCGACAGACGCAGATCCTCCGTCGCATCGAACCGTCCGGCGATCTCCACCCCTTCCCGCGGGCTTTTGCCCTGCTGGTTGATGTAGCTCGCCCTCCCGTCCGGGGCGGCGCCATAGACATAGGTGATCTCGTCCTCCATCTTCTCGTTGAAGTAGGTGACGTCGATCAGCCCGCGTCCGTTCAGCACTTCCGTCTCGATACCGATATCGTAGCCGGTGTTGCGCTCGGGCTTCAAAGCGGGATTGCCGAGGGTGTAGCCGTCATTGGCGAAAAGCTCGTAATAGGAGGGTTTCACCAGCCCCCGCCCGGCAGAGGCATGTACCCGGAAGGCGCTGTCCGGGATCTGCCACGACAGGCCGATGTTCCAGCTCGTGAAATCCTCGAACGTGTCGAAATCGTCATGGCGGAGGCCCGCCTGCACATCCACGCCCGTGTCGAAGGAGCCGCGGTATTCCACGGCCACCGAATTGTTGGCGCGATCGTAGTCGCGGGCCGTGTCGTTCTCATCCTCCGACCGTTCGAGCATGAGGTTGACCAGGTGCCGCGCCTCGGCCACCGGCCGGCCGTCCAGCCCGTAGCTGAGCCGGTATTTCAGCGCCCGCGTCTCCCCCCGCGTCTCTGCGGCCTCCGTCGTGCCCTGCCGGAAGACCGAGTTCTGAAATTCCAGCCGGTTGACGAGCCGTCCTTCCAGCATTTCGTATTCGGCCCAGAGGGAGGCGGTGAACTCCTTGCGCTCCCCGGTGAGGTGCGGATCGTCGATCAGGTAATCGCGATAGCCGGTGGCGGCATAGTTGGTCGCGTCATAGCCGTAGTCTTCCTCGGAATGGCGCAGGGTAAAGCCGAGCTTCAGGGCCTCCGTCGCCTGCCAGTCGCCGGTCAACCCGATGGTGCGGCGGTCCGTCCCGTCCTTTTCGCTGCCGGTGAAGGCGGGGTTGTAGCCGTGATCGTCCCGCTTCGAGATGTTGAAGGACAGCCCGCCCCGCTCCGTCCGCTGGGTGACCCAGCCGGAGGCCGCATACCCGTTGCCGACCTCTACCGCGCCGCCGTAATGCGTGCCGATCTCTCCCTGCCGGGTGATGATGTTGATGACCCCCGCAGACGCGTTAGAGCCGAAATAGACCGACTGAGGGCCGCGCAGCACCTCGATTCGCTCGACATTCGCGGTTTCCAGCCCGGTCAGGATGTATTCGTCATTGCCGCCCGTCGCCGGAACCCCGTCGATGAGGATGAGCGTGTGGTTCGCCTCGGCGCCCCGGATACGGACCTGCGTGAAGCTCGGACCGGCAGAGGTGACGGAGACGCCCGGCACTCCGCGGAGCGCGTCCTGCACGGTGCGGATGCCGCGCTCATCGATCTCCGCCGCGGTTATCACGGTGAAGGCGCGCCCATAGGCGCCCGCGGCAATGGGGGTAAGCCCGCCCGACAACACGATGCTGTCCAGCATCACCGGAGAGCCGGCCTGGGCATGAGCGGCCAGCGGCGCGAGGGCGGTAAGAACTGTGAGTATCCTGATGCCGTTGAAGGTCATCGCAGGGGCCTTTCCAACGCAGTGCCGCATGGCGGCCCGCGAATTGCAGAATGGCCTGATGGGAGTCCCGCAGGCCGGTGACGTCACCTCTGCGGAAGGGCCGCTTTCCAGACGCCCCTCGCGCCGGAAATGGGTGAGCGCTGCGGCAGGTCTCCTGGCTCACGGGTCATTGCTCGGGCCGGTCTTCCCGGAGGCGGACCTCCAGTGACATTATGGGCCGTCGCTCGCCGCTCACAGTTGCGGGGGCAGCCGCGGTCTTGCCCGAAGGCGCACCGCAGTTCCCTTTTCATCCGGACTTGCCGGAACCGAAGCAGACCATGGATGATCCGCTCCGCCGATCCTTGTCAAGCGCGAAGGGGGTTACCCCTTCGCGGAGAGCCGGATCAGTTGGGCGAGTGCCCGTTGCCCATGCCGGCCTTGCGGGCCTCCACATTGAACACGACCGGGACTTCCCCGGCGTTTTCGAACACCAGAACCGCGTCCATCCGGTCGGCAGCGGACCACAGACGGGCTTTGGGCGCGGTGAAGCTCACATGCAGGCCGGTGGGGCTCAGCTTCACGGTCTCTCCGGCGGGAATGGTGATGGGGCCTGCGGAGGTGGTGGAAACCATGTTCCGAAAACGCTCCGCCGTACGGAGGCTCGCTTCACCCTGCGCCGGACGAATGGCGATCAGCCGGTCATCGGTCGCGCCCGTGTTCGTGACCGAGAAATAACCCTGCGGCGCCTGCCCGTCTCGGGTCGTCTCGAAAGCATAGGGATGCCCGACCGTCAGATCGCCGGCGCGGAAATCATGCGCGAAGGCGGGGGTGGCAAGCAGAAGCGACATCAGCGGAAGGCTGCGAAACATGGATACTCCAATCATACTGGGATCATACTGAGACCTGCCGGCGAAGCGGCGGGCACGCTCCCTAACAGAAAGGATCAGGGCATGCGAGGCGCGGCATCATGATTTTGCCATAATTTTGTGCATAGCTGCCATGATGGCGCGACATTATGTCGCGATGTCAGCCTGCCGGGCAGCCCAGCATATCCACCGCGCCCCTGTCGCCGATAAGCGTGATGCGCAGCCGGGAGCGGTCCAGCGCCAGCGTCTCTCCGGGAGGGGGAACGAGATCCGCGGATGCCGTCACGCCATGGGCCTCCCGCCGCGTATCGCTTTCCGACACCCAGACGGAGGGGTCCGGTGTCTCGAACACCGCAAGTTCCCGTCCGCCAAGCGGCGGTGCCTGAAAGGAGGCCGTCACGCGCAGGCCATCCGGGATTACCTCCACATGGCAGCGCAGGCTCTTTACCCCGGCCATGTCCGCATCCAGCGGGCCGGAGGCCAGGGCCGCGCGGATTGCCGGGTCCGGCTGTTTCGTCACCGGCAGGACGGCGTCAATGCGAAGATCGACCGGCACGCAGATGTCGCGGCAGACCCCCAGCATGACATGGCTCCGCAGCGAAATGGGCTGATCTGCGTTCCGGGCGCGGATTTCCAAGGGCAGGACCAGTTCGCGCGTATAGCCGACCGTGCGCATTCCGTTCAGCTCGAACACATGCGGCGCGGGCCAGTGCAGCGTCACCTCCGCCAGATTCTCCGACCCGCTCCAGTCAAAACTGGGCGGGATGCCCGCATCCCCCGGGGCGCGCCAATAGGTCTTCCACTGGTCGGCGAGCGTCAGGCGGATGGCCGCGACATGGCTGCCGTCGGCCTGCCGCCAGCCGGGCAGAACCTCTGCCTGCACCACGTCCTGCGGACGCGTTGGGGCGGCATGTCCCGCGAGGGCAGGCAGCAGCGTCGCTGCGGAAAAGGCGAGAAGGCGGAGCGGGCTGAGCATCATGGCGGGACTGTCGGCGGGATGTCGCGGGACTTGAAATCACATTCCGGCGACGAGATGGCATTGTCTCCCATGCGACGCAATCTCCGCTTGTGCCGATAGTCCGATGCGCCATCTTATGCTCATGAGCAGCAGGACCACGCATATGTCTGACCTGGGGGGCAAGCTCCTCATCGCGATGCCCGGTTTGGGCGATCCGCGGTTTGAAAGGAGCGTGATTCTGATCTGCGCCCATTCTCCGCAGGGGTCCATGGGGCTTGTCGTCAACAAGCCGGCCGCGGATATCAGTTTCGAGGCGCTGCTGGACCAGCTTTCCATACCCCACTTCGGGGGCCGCTGCCCTATCCATGTCGGCGGGCCGATGGAAGCCGCCCGCGGCTTTGTCCTCCATTCTCCGCAGATCGATGATGAGGAGGAGGCCGGGACGATAGAGGTCGGCCCCCACTTCGCGATGACCACCACGCCCGATATCCTGCGGGAGATCGCGCGCGGCACGGGGCCGGGGCAGGCGCTCCTGGCGCTGGGCTACGCAGGTTGGGGTCCGGGTCAGTTGGAGAACGAGATTCTCCGCGATGACTGGCTGGTGTGCAACGCGCTTCCCGACCTCGTCTTCGCCGCCGACAACGGAACGAAGTGGCTTGCCGCGATCCGGTCGATGGGCGTGGATCCGATAAGCCTGTCGGCCTTCGGCGGCAGGGCCTGAGGGTTCCGGCGTTCGGCGCGGTGGCCGCAGTGGCGGACCTCGCCATCGCAGTCCCTCCTGTGCGAGCGCGACCGATGTCGTCGCCTTGCGGGCATCCCGTCCGATGAGCATGCGGCTCAGCATCCGGTCCCCCATTCCTGAGGCGCGCCACCGGCCAATCCGGCGCAGCCTTTGAACAGAGAATGCGGCCCGAAGGGTTCCTGAGCCAGTCACCGCACAGCCAGATCATGGGATCTGACAAGGGTGGTGAAAAAGATCGGGAGGGTCATGCCTGCGCTGCGGGAATCGGCAGATCGGACCCGGACTTATCCGAAGCGTGTTTCGGGCGGGTGTTCGCAGACAGTAAAGGATTTCCGCTCCAACGCGGGTCTGAAAGCCTTTCTTCGGCAGCCTGCTAAGCTGATCGGCCAAACGGATCGGTCACGGGCCGCGGGGCGGCGGCCCGGCGCAACCTGTCGTTGATCGCGCGGCCCAACCCGCTTTCCGGGATGGGAGAGACGGCAATGACCGTTCCCGGGCCGGTGTCGATTTCCCGCATGTAGTGAAAGAGGTTGGCCGCAGCCTCCGTCAGATCGCCTGCGGGAGAGAGGTTCAGCGTGGCACCCGCATCCTGGGGCCCGAAGCCGAGCCATGCCTCCCCTGCCGCGGGGCGGGTGGCGAGGCGCATCTCGGCCCGCGGCGCGTAGTGGGAGGAGAGCTGCCCCGGCGCGACGGGCCGCGCCGGATCGGCCGCGGGCGCGGGGATCGCACGGCCCAAAGCGGCTTCCAGATCCTCGAGCGCCAGCCCGCCGGGGCGGAGCAGCAGCGGTGCCTCCAGCAGCCCGACGATCGTCGATTCCACCCCCACGGCGGCCTCTCCGCCGTCGATCACCGCTTCGATCCGCCCGTCAAGACCGTCGAGCACATGGGTCGCGCGGGTCGGGCTGACCCGGCCCGAGGGATTGGCGGATGGCGCGGCCAGAGGCCCGCCGAACCGGCGGAGCAACGCCTGTGCGACGGGATGCGCGGGCACCCGCACCGCCACGCTGTCATTGCCCGCCGTGACCAGCGGAGACAGCCCCGCTTCCGGCAGCAGGGGCAGGACGAGCGTCAGCGGCCCCGGCCAGAAGGCGCGGGCAAGCCGCTCCGCCTCCGGTGTCAGTCGGGCATAGCGGCCCACGCCTGCCAGATCGGCGACATGGATGATGAGAGGATTGAACCGGGGCCGCCCCTTCGCCTCGAAGATGCGCGCCACCGCGTGATCCTGCCGCGCATCGGCGGCCAGCCCATAGACCGTTTCCGTCGGCAGGGCCACCAGCCCCCCCTCTGCCAGAAGGCGTGCCGCGGTCTCTATCCCCGCGCCGTCGGGGGTGAGACGGCGTGTGGTTCCAGTGACGCTGCGTTGGGGCTTGCCGGTCATGTTGCTTTGTTTAGCCTTCGTGCCAGTTGATGCCGAGATACGCGCCCGGGCGGTCGCCGCCAAGGTGCGAGGGGAGAATTCGATGGCTTTTCGCGCGCCGGTGAAGGATCAGACCTTCATCTTCGATCATATCGTTGGTTTTCAGGGCCTCTCCGCCACAGAGCCCTATGCGGATGCCACGCGCGATCTGGCGCAGCAGATCCTCGATGAGGCGGCCAAGCTGGCGGGGGATGTCCTCGCGCCGCTGAACCGGGCGGGCGACCTGACGCCCGCAAAGCTGGAGAACGGCGTCGTCCGCACCTCTCCCGGCTTTGCCGAAGGGTATCGCGCCATCGCGGAGGGCGGCTGGGTCGGCATGTCGGCGGCCCCGGAATTCGGCGGGATGGGCCTGCCGATCACGCTGGCCACGGCGGTGAACGAGATGTTCTCCGGCGCCTGCCTGTCGCTGCACCTGAACCCCCTGCTCACCCAGGGCCAGATCGAGGCGCTGGAGCATCACGCCACGGATGAGCTGAAGCGCCTTTACCTGCCGAAACTGACCTCCGGGGAATGGAACGGCACGATGAACCTCACCGAACCCGGCGCGGGGTCGGATGTCGGCGCGCTGGTGACGAAGGCGGTGGACAACGGCGACGGCACCTTCGCGATTTCGGGGCAGAAGATCTTCATCACTTGGGGCGACGGGGATTTCATGCCCAATGTGTGCCACCTCGTGCTGGCGCGGCTCCCCGATGGCGGGCCGGGCGTCAAGGGGATCAGCCTGTTCCTCGTGCCGAAGCTGCTCCTCGATGAGGACGGCGAACCCGGACCCAGAAACGGCGTGCGCGTCGTGTCGCTGGAGCACAAGATGGGCCTGCATGGCTCGCCGACCTGCGTGATGGAATACGACAATGCGACCGGCTGGCTGATCGGCGAGCGGCACGGCGGCATCAAGGCGATGTTCACCATGATGAACAACGCCCGTCTCGGTGTGGCGACCCAGGGGGTCGGCGTGGCGGAGGCTGCCTGCCAGCAGGCGCTGGCCTATGCGCTGGACCGCAGGCAGGGCAAGACGCCGGTGCCGGGCGGGGGCACGATCATCGACCATGCCGACGTGCGGCGGATGCTGGCCGGCATGAAGGCGCAGACCTTCGCCGCCCGCTGCATCGTGCTGGACTGTGCTCTCGCCCTCGACATGGCCAAGGCCACGGGCGAGGCGGAGTGGGAGGCCCGCGCCGGTGTTCTGACCCCCATCGCCAAGGCCTTCGCCACCGATACCGGCAACGAGGTCACGCAGACCTCCATCCAGATCCACGGCGGCATGGGCTTCATCGAGGAGACGGGCGCCGCCCAGCTTGCCCGCGACGTGCGGGTCTGCGCCATCTACGAGGGGACGAACGGCATTCAGGCCGCCGATCTCGTCGGCCGCAAGATGATGGACGGGGGGGAGGCGATCAACCGCCTGATCGACGAGATACAGTCCGGGGCGGAGGCCGCGAAACCCGACCATCCGCAACTGGCTGAGGAGGTCTGGAACGCCGCCGAGTCGCTCCGTGAGGTAACGGACTGGCTCGTCGCCCAGCCCGTGAACGACCGCTTTGCCGGGTCCGTGCCCTATCTGCGGGCCTTCGCGCTGGTGCTGGGGGGATCCTACCACCTTCGGGCCGCCTGCTCCGATCCGGCAGAACGGGAGGCGCTGGCCACCTTCTTCATCCGCCGGATGCTGCCCGACCATGTTTCGCTCCTGCGGCAGGCGCATGAGGGGGCTGCGGGGCTCTATGCTGTCACGGCAGAGGAACTGGCGGTTTGAACGCGCTGCGCTATCCGCTGGAGGCGCCGCCCGCACCGGGTGACGTGGCCGAAATCGCCGAGGGCGTGTTGTGGATCCGGGTGCCACTGCCGCTGCGCCTCGATCATGTGAACGCCTATGCCTTCGACGATGGCGATGGCTGGACACTGGTCGATACCGGTTTCGACACGCCCCCCACGCGTGAGATGTGGGAGGCCGTCCTGTCGGGCCCGCTGGCGGGCCGGCCCGTCCGCCGGGTGATCGGCACCCACCACCACCCGGACCATATCGGCCTTGCCGGATGGTTCGTGGAGAAGCACGGGGCGGAGCTGGTCACCACGCGAACGGCCTTCCTCTTTGCCCGGATGCTGCGGCTGGAGGCCCATGATCGCCCGCCGGAGACACAGCTTTCCTACTGGCGGGCCTGTGGCATGGATGCGGCGATCTATGACAAGCGCGCGAACGACCGGCCCTACAACAGTTCCGATGTCGTCCATGCCATCCCCGGCACCTTCCGCCGCATCGCGGAGGGGGATGCCATCCACATCGGCGGGCGGGATTTCGAGGTGCATATCGGCAACGGCCATGCGCCGGAGCATGCGACGCTGTGGAGCAGTGACGGCAGCCTCGTGATTGCGGGCGATCAGATCCTGTCCACCATCTCGCCCAATCTCGGCGTCTATGCGACGGAGCCGGAGGCCGATCCGGTGGGCGACTGGCTGGAAAGCTGCACGCGTCTGGGCCGTTATGCTCGCGAGGGGCAGTTGGCGCTTTCCGGGCATAAGCTGCCGTTCTTCGGGACCGGGCCACGGCTCGCGCAGATGATCTCCGGCCATGTCGCGGCGCTCGACCGTCTGGAGGAGGCGCTTGCCACCCCGCGTCGTGCGGCGGAGTGCTTCCCCTTCCTGTTCCGCCGCCCGATCGGCGAGAGCGAGTATACGCTCGCGCTGGGGGAGGCGGTCGCCCATCTCAACCACCTGACCCAAACGGGCAGGGCGCGGCGCTACCGCGAACCGGGGAGCGAGGCGTGGCTCTGGAAGCGCACCTGACATGAGGTCCGGGATCCGGGGAGCCAGGGGTTGGGAGCCAGGATCTGGGGGTAGGATCTGCGGCCTCAGAACTGCGGGGCAGAACGGCAACGTTCTGTGCCAGTGACGCGGCTGGTCCTTCCGTCGGTGGTGACAGGGGCCTCCCGATAAGCTATCGCTTCGGAACGAAGAACTGACAGGAAGGCGAGATGATGCAGGACCACGCCCAATCCCCCGCCCACGAGCATGGCACGATGGATATCTCCGCGCAGGAGAAGACCTTCGAGGGCTTCATCCGCTTCATGACCTACGGGACGGTGGTTGTTCTGCTCCTCCTCATCTTTCTCGCGCTGACCACTCTCTGATCATGCGGGCATTCTGCGGGGCGGAGGTTGCCGTCCGATGAACGCTGCAGGCTGGCTGCGGCTTGTGGCCGTGGTGTCGATGCCGCTGTGGCTTGTCGCCTGCGGCGCGGCGGAAAAGACATGGGCACCCGATGCGGCGGTGCAGGCGGCGACCTATCGTTTCGATGGGCCGCCCATGCTGACGCTCTATACCGCGATCAACAACAACACCGGGGCGGGAGAGCACTCCGGCCTGATGATCAACGCCGATCAGCGCGTCCTTTTCGACCCTGCCGGAAGCTGGACACATAGCAAGGTGCCCGAGCGGAACGATGTCCATTACGGCATCACCGCAGGCGTGGAGCACTGGTATGTCAACTACCACGCCCGCCCGGCCTATCACGTGGTCCGTCAGGAACTCGTGGTGACACCTGCCGTCGCGGCCGAGGCCAAGCGGCTGGCAGAGGCCTATGGCGCGACGCCCAAGGCGATGTGCGCCCGCGCTGTCAGCAGCGTCCTGTCCCAGCTTCCGGGCTTTGAGGGGATCGGGCGGACCTATTTCCCGAAGACGCTGATGGAGGAATTCGGAGAGATGCCGGGCGTCGTCACGACCTATTTCTACGATGACGACGAGGACAATTCGAACCCGCTTCGGCAGCAGGACCATCCCGATCCGATTCGCTGACCGTGATTGACCGATCATCCTTCACGGCCTTCAGTGCTGGCCGTCGGTGCTTGTCATCGGTGAGGGCCGTCAGAAGAAATAGGGCAGTACCAGCGCCACGCCGCCGCCCAGGATCGCGGCAAGGGTGCTGCGCGTGATCATCCCGACCACGATCGTCGCCCCCGCCGCCATCAGGCGCAGCGGATCCAGCCCGCCGTCCGGCGCGTGCTGAAGGACGATGGGCATCGCGAGCCCCGGCAGCACCGCCGCCGCCGTGTAGCGCAGGTGGCGTTGCAGCCAGTCCGGGAAGGGCCGGTTTCCCATCAGCCCGAGGAAGGAGAAGCGGAGCAGGAACGTGCCCGCCCCGAGCGCAAGGATGATCCCCCAGATCTCCAGCTTGCCATAGCTCATTCCCGCACCCTCCGCCGCGCCAGAAGCTGCTCCACCGCCGCGCCCGCCATCATCGCGAAAACAGCCGCGACGAGCAGGCCGAGGTTGTAGGGGATAAACGAAAACGCAAGCGTGAGGACGACCGATACCACTGCCGCGGCCAGATGGGCGGGGTTGCGCAGCAGCGGTGCGATCATGGCGAGGAAGGTGATCGGGATGGCGAGATCCAGGGGCACGTCGGCCGGAATGAAGCCCCCCGCCGTCGCGCCGACCAATGTGGAGACGGGCCACGGCACCGCAGTGAACAGCACCGCGCCGAAGTAATAGGCCACCTTGTCGCGCAGCCGCATCGGCGCGCCGGTGTCAAACCGCAACGCGCTGATCGCATAGGACTGGTCCGTCAGGCTGTAGGCCGCGAGCGCCCTTTGCCACACCGGCATGCCGCCCAGATGCGGCGCGAGAGAGGCCGAATACATCGCCATGCGGATGTTCACCGCCAGGCCCGTCGCAATGACGATCAGCACGGGCGCATTGTCATTCATCAGTTGCAGGGCGCTGAACTGCGAGGCGCCCGCGATCACCAGGATGGAAAACCCCATGATCTCGATCAGGTTGAACCCCGCCGTGCGGGCCGTGATGCCGAACAGCAGCCCGAAGGGCACGACAACGATGAGGTAGGGCAGGCCCGCAACCACCCCCCGACGAAACCATGGATTGAGAAACATTGGCGCTGGTCGCCTCCGCCGACACCGCGCCACCATAAGGAGACGCGGTTCGGCTTTGCAACCACCCGCCGCCCGCTGACACACCGATATTGCGTCGCTGTGTCCGATGGCCGCTGACGGGACCGCCGGTGCGGATGGTTCCGGCCTAGTCGAATGTGCCCGCGACGCGGCCGAGCAGCATGAAGGCGCGGGCTGTGCGGGTCATGCCGACCATTGCCAGCATTTCATCTGGCACGGTGGGGGCGAAGTCAGACAGGCTGCGGTCGAACTGGCGCAGGAAGTGCTGCGCCGCGTCGCGGAAGACGGGATCGCTCCGCATCCGTGTGGCTGTCGCCGCCAGCACGTTCGGCTCCTCGATCGCACCGAGACCGGCGACGGACTGGCCCCGTGCACCCTCGCTGAACTGCCGCCAGAGCGCGCCGGGGGGCAGTTCCTCCGGCACGAGATCATCCATGTAGATCCCGTCCGCGCCCAGAAGGTTCAGCACGTCCTGCGCCGACCGGATGAGCTTGGCGGCGGTCGGATCCTCCAGTGCCCGGCGAAGGGTGCGTATGCCTTCCGCATCGTCGGGCGAATCGGGGAAGTTCAGAGCGCCGATGAAATCCGCTGGCGGCAACGGCTCCTGCTCCGCAGCTTCGGGGGCTGCCTGCTGCGGCACGGCGCGGGGTGGGGCGGGCTGACGGCGCGCCGGTTGCGCCGCGCGCGCGGCTGTGCCTGCCGTGAGCGGAGGAAGTACCTGCGCCGCAGAGGGCTGCGAAACGGGCGGTTGCGCAACCGGCGGCTGGCGCAACGGCTGGGCCGTTGCGCCGCGACGGAGGGCATCGATCTCCTGCTGCAGGCTGGCGGCTTCCTCCCGCAGGCGGCGGACCGTGCGCAGACTGGTCGCGATCAGCCAGATCAGCGCGACGGGCATCAGCACCGCCAGCGCGGCGACCAGCGCGGAAAGCGGTCGCCCGCCCTCGCTCCCGTCGCCCGTGAAGAAAAAGACCGCCGCGATCACCAGCCACAGCAGCGTGAGCGCTGCCGCGGCAATGTCGATCAGCGGAAGCTGGCGGAAGGCGCTCCCCTCCGGCGGCAGTCCTGCCGGGCGGGGGGAAGTCTGGTCGTCTTGCGGTGTGTCAGGCATGCGGAATGCGCTTGCGGCGCCCTCCTCAGATATAGCGGACGGTCACGATCTCATAGTTGCGTTCGCCGCCGGGTGTCTTGACCTCGACCGTGTCTCCCTCATCCTTGCCGATGAGCGCGCGGGCGAGGGGGGAACGGATGTTGAGAAGGCCGTTCTCGATATCGGCCTCCGTTTCACCCACGATCTGGTAGGTCTTTTCCTCTTCGGTGTCCTCATCGACGAGGGTGACCGTTGCGCCGAACTTGATCGGGCCGGACAGGCGGGACGGCTCGATGACCTCCGCCAGCCCGAGAATGGCCTCGATCTGGCCGATCCGGCCCTCGATGAAGCTCTGCCGTTCGCGGGCGGCGTGGTATTCGGCATTCTCGGAGAGGTCGCCATGCTCCCGCGCCTCCGCAATCGCGCGGATCACGGCAGGACGCTCGACCGACTTCAGATTGCGCAGTTCCTCGTCCAGCGCGGACTGACCTTTGCGGGTCATAAGGATCTTTTCCATCGTCGTCTTTCCCGGTCTGGAACAAAAGCACCCGGACGCGCTCGGTAAAGCGCGCGGGTGCATGCGTGTCATTTCTGCTGCACCTGAACCGAGACGGGCGTGGATTGCAAGCCTGATCCACACGGAGAGATCGCGCCGTCGGCGGCGCTTTGCCGCAAGGGCATTGCTGTCAGGCAGCCCGTGACGATTGACCCGTTGGCTACGGCCCGGTAACGCTGGCCCCTGACAAAAGCCAGTTCGCCTGCATCCGCAGGCAAGGGGGGACCAGCATGAGCGACGGAATCGAACGGGAATCGATGGAGTATGACGTGGTCATCGTGGGGGCCGGCCCTGCCGGTCTGTCCGCTGCGATCCGTCTGAAGCAGCTCGATCCCGACCTGTCCGTCGTGGTGCTGGAGAAGGGGTCCGAAGTCGGCGCGCATATCCTCTCGGGCGCGGTTCTCGATCCGGTGGGCCTCGACAAGCTGATCCCCGACTGGAAGGACAAGGGCGCGCCCGTCACCGTGGCCGTGAAGCACGACAGCTTCTACATGCTGGGCGAATCCGGCCAGATCCGGCTGCCGAACTGGCCGATGCCGAAACTGATGTCCAACCACGGCAACTATATCATCTCGCTCGGCAATCTCTGCCGCTGGCTTGCCGGTCAGGCGGAGGAGCTGGGCGTGGAGATTTTCCCCGGCATGGCCTGCTCCCAGATCGTCTATGGGGAGGACGGCACGGTGAAGGGCGTCGTCGCGGGCGAGTTCGGGCGTGAAAGCGACGGCTCCATCGGCGACAGCTATGAACCGGGGATGGAACTGCTCGGGAAATACGTCTTCATCTCGGAAGGCGTGCGCGGCTCTCTGGCCAAGGAGATCATCGCCCGCTACGACCTCTCCGCCGGGCATGAGCCGCAGAAATTTGGCCTCGGCATGAAGGAAATCTGGGAGATCGACCCGGCCAAGCACCGCGAGGGGACGGTCATCCACACGATGGGCTGGCCGCTCGGCAAGAACGCCGACGGCGGATCGTTCATCTATCACGCCGAAAACAACCAGGTGTTCATCGGTTTCGTGGTGCACCTGAACTACAAGAACCCCTACGTCTTCCCCTACATGGAATTCCAGCGCTTCAAGCATCACCCGATGGTGGCGGAGCTTCTGAAGGGCGGCAAGCGCGTGGCCTACGGCGGCCGCGCGATCACCGAGGGCGGCTACCAGTCGCTGCCGAAGATGGTGTTCCCGGGCGGGGCGCTGCTGGGCTGTTCGGCGGGCATGGTGAACGTGCCGCGCATCAAGGGCAGCCACAACGCCATGCTGTCGGGCATCGCGGCGGCGGATGCGGCGCAGAAGGCGATTGCCGCGGGCCGCACGGGCGACGAGCTTTCGGATTACGAAACCGAAGTCCGCACGGGCGAGATCGGTCGCGACCTGAAGAAGGTGCGCAACGTGAAGCCCCTGTGGTCGAAGATGGGGATGCTCGGCCTTGGTCTCGGCGGGTTCGACATGTGGACCAACTCGCTCTTCGGGGCGAGCCTGTTCGGCACCATGCCGCATCCCAAGACCGACGCCGCCGCCACGGCGGAGGCGTCGGGCTATGCGCCGATCACCTATCCCAGACCCGACGGCGTGCTGTCTTTCGATCGGCTGACGAATGTCTCCTTCAGCTTCACCAACCATGAGGAAAGCCAGCCCTGCCACCTCAAGCTGAAGGATCCGACGATCCCGATCAGCTACACCCTGCCGAAATTCGCCGAGCCCGCGCAGCGATATTGCCCCGCCGGCGTCTATGAGGTGATCGAAGGGGCGGAGGGGCCGCGCTTCCAGATCAACTTCCAGAACTGCGTCCATTGCAAGACCTGCGACATCAAGGATCCGCCGCAGAACATCACCTGGACAACGCCTCAGGGCGGTGACGGGCCGAACTATCCGAACATGTAACATTCGGGCGAGCATCCGCCCCGCCTGCGCGGGGCGATTGCCTTGCTGGCGCCCCACGGATACGGTCACCCGAACGTTCGATCTGTGGTGCTCCTGATGTTCCAGCTTTCCCGTCTTGCCGCCTCCCTGCTCTGCGGTACCGCCCTGCTTCTCGGGGCAACGACCGCATGGGCGGATGGCTACGCGGGGCCATACCTCGCCGGTCGCGCTGCCGCGGGGGAGCGGGACTACCGCGCTGCCGGCACCTATTTCCATGAGGCGCTGTCCCATGATCCGGGCAATGCCCAGTTGCAGGAGTTCGCGCTCCTCTCCGATATCGGCCGGGGGGAATTCGACGCCGCGCTGAAGGTGGCGCAGTCCATGCAGCGCGAAGGGCAGGACAGCCAGCTCGCGGATCTGCTGCTGCTCGTGGACATGATCGGTCGGAAGGACTGGGCAGCGGTCAAGGCCGATGTGCAGGGCGGGCCGAAGATCAGCCCGTTGATCGACGGGCTCGCGGGCGCCTGGGCGGAGTTCGGGCTTGGCCGGATGTCGGATGCGCAGGCCGCCTTCGACAAGGTTGCGGGCAACGAGCCGCTCAAGGCCTTTGCCCTCTATCACAAGGCGCTGGCGCTCGCCGCCGCGGGCGATTTCGAGGGCGCTCAGGCCATTCTGGGCGGCGAGACCGGGCGGGTGGCGAGCATCACGCGCCGGGGCGTCGTCGCACAGGTGGAGGTGCTGAGCCAGCTTGACCGCGACGCCGACGCCATCGCCCTGATCGACAGCACCTTCCAGGGCGACCCGGAGATGGACGGCTTCCGGGCGCGTCTGGAGGCCGGCGAAACGCTGCCCTTCGACGTGGTGCGCTCCGCGTCCGATGGGATGGCCGAGGCATTTCACGGCGTTGCGGGCGTTCTGGCGAACGGTGGCGGCGAGGATGGTTTCACGCTCGTCTATGCCCGCATGGCAGAGCACCTCCGCCCCGATTTTACCGAAGCGATCCTGATGGTTGCAGGCATTCTGGAAAAGCAGGGCCAGTATGACCTTGCGACAGTCGCCTACAACCGCATCCCCCGCAACGATCCGGCCTTCCACGTGGCGGAAATGGGCCGGGCCTCCGCGCTTTATGACGGGGGCCGGACGGAGGCCGCGCTGGAGGCGATGGAACAGCTGGCGAAATCCTCTCCTGATGTGCTGTCCGTGCAGGTGGCTTATGGCGACATGCTCCGCCGGCAGGAGAAGTTCGCCGAAGCCGCGCAAAGCTATGACCGGGCCATCGCCCTGCTGGGAACGCCGGGCCCGCAGCACTGGCCGCTTTTCTTTGCCCGTGGCATTGCGTTCGAGCGTTCTGGCCAGTGGCCGAAGGCGGAGGCCGATTTCCGCAAGGCGCTGGAATTGGCGCCGGATCAGCCCGCCGTGCTGAACTACCTCGGCTATTCCTACGTGGAGCGGCATGAACATCTGGACGAGGCGCTGGGGATGATCCAGCGGGCGGTGGATGCCCGTCCCGATGATGGCGCGATCACCGACAGCCTTGGCTGGGCGCTCTTCCGGCTGGGCCGCTATGACGAGGCGGTCGGCCATCTGGAGCGTGCGGCAGAACTGATGCCGGTCGATCCGGTGGTCAATGACCATCTGGGAGACGTTTTCTGGGCCGTCGGGCGCAAGCTGGAGGCCGATTTCCAGTGGCGCCGCGCCCTTTCCTTCAACCCGGAGGAAGATGAGGCGGCGCGCATCCGCAAGAAGCTCTCCATCGGCCTCGATGCGGTGCTGAAGGAGGAGGGTGCTCCTCCCATCGTGCGGACCGGCAACGCAGACTGATCCTCCCGTGGTGCCGCAAGCGACCATCGGGGAATTCGCACCCGCCAAGGTGAACCTCGCCCTGCATGTGACGGGGCGAAGGGCCGATGGCTACCATCTGCTCGACAGTCTGGTGGTCTTTGCCGGGGTGGGGGACAGGGTCACGGTCGCGCCCGGGCCGCTCTCCCTCACCGTGACGGGACCGCGCGCGAATGATGTACCGCGGGGGGAGGGCAACCTCGTGCTGCGTGCCGCGCGCCTGCTGGGAGCGGAAGCGGCGATCACACTGGAAAAGCGGCTGCCTGCCGCTGCGGGGATCGGCGGCGGTTCCTCCGACGCGGCGGCGACGCTCCGTGCGCTCGCCCGCATGACGGGGCGGGATGTGCCGGGGGCGGGGCTGTCGCTGGGGGCCGATGTGCCGGTGTGCCTCGGCGGCCGACCCGCGCGGATGCAAGGGATCGGGGAGAAGGTGGAGCCATTGTCCGGCCTGCCGAATTTCTGGCTCGTGCTGGCCAACCCCGGCGTGGAAGTGCCGACAGCCGCGGTCTTTGCCGCGCTCGCCCGGCGGGACAACGCGCCCCTGCCGCCGCTCCCCCGTCTCGCGGATGCCGCGGCGCTGGGGCATTGGCTGGCGGCGGAGACGCGCAACGATCTGGAAGAACCGGCCCGCGCCCGTGCGCCCGTCATCGCGGATGTAATCGACATGCTGGCGGCGCAGCCGGGATGCCGCCTCGCCCGGATGTCCGGCTCCGGCGCCACCTGCTTCGGCCTGTTCGATGGGGAGGCGGCGGCCGAAGCCGCGGCGCAGGCAGTGCAGAGGCCGGGCTGGTGGATCGCCGCCGCCCCCGCACTGCGGGAGCCGCCTGCGCTGTAGCGCTCAGTTGATCCGGGCGACCACGAAATCGGCAAGATCGAACAGCATGGCCCTGACCGGATGATCGGGCAGGGGGGCAAGCGATGTCTTCGCCCGCTCGGCCCAGGCGCGCGCTTCTGCTCGCGTTTCCTCCAGCACCCCATGCTGGTGGAGCAGCCGCAGCGCTTCTTCCAGGTCACCGTCCCGCTGGTCGCCCTTTTCGATGACGCGGGTCCAGAAGCCACGCTCCGGCACGCCGGCCTTTGCCACCGCCTTGATGACCGGCAGCGTCAGCTTCCGCTCCCGGAAGTCGTCGCCGATGTTCTTGCCGATCTCCTGGGTGGAGCCGCCGTAATCCAGCACGTCATCGACGATCTGGAAGGCGATCCCCACCGCATCCCCGTAGTCGCGGAGCGCCGCGACCCATGCCTCCGGCGCGCCCGCGATCACCGCGCCCGATTCCGTCGCGGCGGAGAAGAGCGCCGCAGTCTTGCCGCGCACCACCTTCAGGTAGGTGGCCTCTGTCGTCGCCAGATCCTGCGCGGCGGTAAGCTGGAGCACCTCGCCCTCCGCGATCGTGGCGGAGGCGTTGGACAGGATGTCCAGCACCCGGATGGACCCCGGCTCCACCATCAACTGAAAGGCGCGGGCGAACAGGTAGTCGCCGACGAGAACGGAGGATTTGTTGTCCCACAGCAGGTTCGCCGTCGGACGCCCCCGGCGCTGGCGGCTCTCGTCCACCACGTCGTCATGGAGCAGCGTCGCGGTATGGATGAACTCCACCGTCGCGGCGAGATGGATGTGATAGGGCCCGTCGTAACCGGCAAGCCGCGCGGCGGCGAGCGTCAGCATGGGGCGCAGACGCTTGCCCCCGGCTTCGATCAGATGCGCCGTCACCTCCGGGATCCGCGGTGCATTCTCCGATGCCATGCGCTCCCGGATCAGACGGTTCACCGCCGCCATATCCTCCGCCAGATAGGCGTTCAGCGCATCGAGAGGGCGCACGCGCGCCGGTTCCACGCCCGGCCTCGACAACCGGGGGGAAGTCACGTTTACTCCGCTCATGCGAGAAGTGCTGCGAACAAGCGACCCAACCGTCATCCCCTTTGCCGTGGCCTTGCTTCAGGGCGAGGGTATAGCCGCGTTTCCACTGGACGTCCACATGAGCATTCTCGAAGGATCCTTGGGCATTCTGCCGCGGCGCTTCATGGTGCGGGACGGCGATCTGAGCCATGCGCGCCGCGTGCTCATCGACAATGGCCTCACGGTCAGCGACTGATCCATGAAGGCGGCCAGCAGATGACGCAGCCTGTGAACGGTGTCCCTCCGCCGCGCTTCGCGGATGGTGACCTCACGTCCGACGGGTTTCTCGGCGGCCGGCTCCGCATCCTGCAACCGCGGGACGGCTATCGTGCGGCTGTCGATCCGGTGCTCCTCGCCGCTTCGGTGCCGGCGCGGGAGGGTGAGTCGGTCCTCGAACTCGGTTGCGGGGCGGGCGTGGCGAGCCTGTGTCTGGGCAGGCGTGTGCCGGGGCTGCGTCTGGCCGGGGTGGAGCGTCAGGCCGCCTATGCGGATCTCGCCCGCAGAAATGCCACGGCCAACGGCATCCCGATGGTGGTGACGGAGGGCGACATCGCCGCGCTTCCCCCACCCTTGAAGGCGGAAAGCTTCAACCACGTCATCGCGAATCCGCCCTATTATCGCGCGCAAGGCGGCACCCGCGCCAGCGATCCGGGGCGGGAGGCCGCACTCCGGGAGGAAACGCCCCTCGACCTCTGGGTGGAGACGGGGCTGAAGCGGCTTGCTCCCGGGGGGTATCTCAGCATCATTCAGGCGGCGGATCGTTTGCCGGAACTGCTCGCCGCGCTCTCCGCGCGGACGGGGGGTATCGTGGTTCTGCCGCTCGCCCCGCGGGAGGGGCGCGCGGCGCGGCGGATCATCTGCCGGGCACGAAAAGGCAGCCGGGCGGCGTTCCGCCTGCTTGCGCCTTTCGTGCTGCATGAAGGGGTAAGCCACGAGAGAGATGGCGAAAATTTCAAGAATGGTGTCTCTGAAATTCTTCGTGATGGCAAAAACCTGCCATTTCAGTAACAAATATGCTCATCCTGTCGCCGTTACGTCATATCGCCGTTTCATTCCGGGCGTGACACGACTCGTCTCCTGTGTTCCTATCCATCTGTGGATCACCAAAGGAGGAAGACCGTGGCAGTCAGTTCCCACCTGCAAGAGCTCCGCAAAAAGCACGCCGCGCTGTCGGCGCGCGTCGAGGAGGCGCAGCGCAGTCCCGCGACGGACGCGCTCCACATTGCCGAAATGAAGCGGCAGAAGATGCGTCTCAAGGAGGAGATCAAACGTCTTTCGACGCACTGATCTTCCGGCGCGCCTTGCCGGCGCGGGCGGCGAGAGCTGCTCCGCCGGTTATCAGCAGCGCAGCGACGAGCAGGGTGACACTGGCTTCGGCGATGCCTGCGATGATGAGCGCGAGCGTGGATAGCAACGGGGCTGCATAGCTTGCAACACCCAGCAGTTGCACATCTCCCCGCTTCATTCCCACGTCCCACGTATAGAAGGCGATGCCGACCGGCCCCAGTCCCAGCAAAAGGACAGAGGCCCAGCCCATAGGGCTGTCAGGCCAGATGGTCGGCTCGAATATCACATGCGCCACGGCGGAGAGCACTGCCGTGGCAATACAGAATACGGCCACGCTCTCCGTCGGCACGGTGCCAAGCCTGCGCGAGATGAGGGAATAGGCCGTCCATGTCAGGGCGCAGCCAAAGGCCAGCATCTGCCCCAGCCCGGATGCCGAACCGTCCGACCCTCTGCCCAGCACGATGAGCGCCGCGCCTGCAAAGGCAAGCAGCGCGCCCGCGACATGGGCCGCGCGAAGCCGTTCGCCGGGAAGCAGGGCGGAACCAAGCACAATGAACAGGGGCCAGAGGTAAGCGATCAGCCCCGTTTCCGCCGTCGGGCTGAGCCGGAAGGCAGAGAAATACAGGATATGGTATCCGAAAAGCCCGGCCGTTCCAAAGGCATAGACGGCGAGCGGCACCTGCCGCAGCCGATGTGCCGTGCCGGAGACGGCCATCCAGACCACGCCGACCATCCCGCCGATGCCGAAACACAGCGCGTTCAGCAGGAGCGGCGGGACCGGCGACGAGCCTATGGTGAAAAGGGCCAGCAGCGCCCAGAGGAGCACTGCCGACAGGCCGACCAGCGTGGCGCGGCTGCGGGGCGCGTCGAGCGGACGCGCCCCGCCTGCGTCAGACGAAGAACTGTCCGCCATTGGCCGTGATGGTCGAGCCCGTGATGAAGCCCGCGTCGTCGGAGGCGAGGAACACCACGCAGCGCGCGATCTCCTCCGGCTGGCCGAGGCGCCCGGTGGGGATTTGGGCCACGATGCTCTCGCGAACCTTCTCCGGCACGGCCATGACCATCTCCGTCGCGATATAGCCCGGTGCGATGGCGTTCACCGTGATGCCCGCGCGCGCGCCTTCCTGCGCCAGAGCCTTGGTGAATCCGAGATCGCCTGCCTTGGCGGCGGAGTAATTCGCCTGCCCCACCTGCCCCTTCTGCCCGTTGATGGAGGAGATGGAGATCACGCGGCCGAATTTCCGCTCCCGCATCCCCGGCCAGAGCGGGTGGGTCATGTTGAACAGTCCGCTGAGGTTGGTGTCGATCACCTCGCGCCATTGATCGGGCGTCATCTTGTGAAAGAGCGAGTCCCGCGTGATCCCGGCATTGTTCACCAGAACGTCGATCGGGCCGAGCGCCTCCTCCACTTCCGCGATTCCGGCCTTGCAGGCCTCGTAATCGGCCACCGACCAGCGGAATGCGGGAATGCCGGTGTCGCGGCTGAATTCCTCCGCGGCGGCGCTGTTGCCCGCGTAATTCGCGGCAACCTTGTAGCCCGCATCCCGGAGCGCGAGAGAGATGGCTGCGCCGATCCCCCTCGTGCCACCCGTCACCAATGCGACTCTGGACATAACTTCCCCCCTCTCCAGAAAAATCACTTGTGCGGTAATGGTAGTCCTGTGCCGCTCATCCGCGTTCGAGACACATCGCCACACCCATTCCGCCGCCGATGCAGAGCGTCGCGAGACCCTTCTTCGCGTCGCGCCGGGTCATCTCGTGCAGCAGCGTGTTGAGGATGCGGGCACCCGAAGCGCCGATCGGGTGGCCGATGGCGATGGCGCCGCCGTTCACGTTCACGATCTCCGGATCCCAGCCCATCTCCTTGTTCACCGCCAGCGCCTGCGCCGCGAAGGCTTCGTTCGCCTCCACCAGATCGAGGTCCGACACCTTCCAGCCCGCCTTCTCCAGCGCCTTGCGCGAGGCGGGGATCGGCCCGGTGCCCATGATCGCCGGATCGACCCCGGCGGTGGCCCAGGAGGCGATGCGCGCAATGGGTTTCAGGCCGCGCCGCGCCGCTTCCTCCTCCGTCATCAGCAGAACGCCCGCCGCGCCGTCATTGATGCCGGAGGCATTGGCGGCGGTGACGGTGCCATCCTTGGTGAAGGCGGGTTTCAGCTTGGCCATCGCCTCCATCGTCGCGCCGTGGCGGATGTATTCGTCGGCATCCACCGTCACATCGCCCTTGCGGGTCTTCAGCACGACGGGAACGATCTCATCCCGGAAGCGCCCGGCCTTCTGCGCGGCTTCGGCCTTGTTCTGCGAGGCGACGGCGAATTCGTCCTGCGCTTCACGCGTAATCTGGAACTTGGCGGCGACATTCTCCGCCGTCTGGCCCATGTGGTAGCCATTGAAGGCGTCCCACAGCCCGTCTCGGATCATCGAATCGATGAACTTGAGGTCGCCCATCTTGGTGCCCGCGCGCAGATGCTGCACATGGGGGGAAAGGGACATGCTCTCCTGCCCGCCCGCCGCGATCACGGTGGCATCGCCAAGCTGGATGTGCTGCGCCCCGAGCGCCACGGCACGAAGGCCCGAGCCGCAGACCTGATTGATGCCCCAGGCGGCTGATTCGATCGGCAGTCCGGCATTTACATGCGCCTGACGGGCCGGGTTCTGGCCCTGCCCTGCAGGAAGCACCTGGCCGAGAATGGTTTCCGACACATCCTCCCGCGCGATGCCCGCGCGCTCCACCAGCGCCTCCAGCACGACCTTGCCGAGCTCATGGGCAGGCGTGGATGCGAAAGAGCCGTTGAAGCTGCCAACCGCAGTACGGGCGGCGGAAACGATCACGACATTGGTCATGGCAATTCTCCCCTTGGGCCGGGATGCGTGCAGCACCGGCGCTTGTCCAATCTATGGCCGCTCGCCAAAGAGAGCGCAACACCGACGGCATTCACATCCCCCAGCTTGACCCTGACGCGAAAAAGTTCATTTTTCGTTCTCAAAAGGAGCGTTGCATATGAGCGTCGAGACATCGCCTGCCCGCTGCGGCTGGTGCGGAGCCGATCCGCTATACGTCGCCTATCACGATACGGAATGGGGCGTTCCGCTGCGGGACGGGCGCGCGCTGTGGGAGCTTCTGCAACTGGAAGGGTTTCAGGCCGGGCTGTCGTGGATCACCATCCTGCGCAAGCGGGAGGCGTTCCGGCAGGCCTTTGCCGGGTTCGATCCGGCGGTTGTCGCCGGGTGGGGGGAGGCGGAGGTGGCCCGTCTGCTGACGGATGCCGGCATCGTCCGGCACCGCGGCAAGATCGAGGCCACCATCGGCAATGCGCGGGCCTACCTTGCCCTTGGCGGGGCGGAGCCGTTCGCCGATCTGGTGTGGAGCCATGCGCCCCGCGACCACGTGCCGCCGGAGACCATGGCGCAGGTGCCGCCGAAGACGGCTGATTCCATCGCGCTGTCCAAGGCGCTGTCCCGCGCGGGATTCCGCTTCTGCGGGCCGACCACGGTCTATGCCTTCATGCAGTCGGCGGGGCTGGTCAACGATCATGTCGCCGCCTGCTTCCGTCAGGGGATCAGTGCGGGGGCCGGATCAGCGCCTCGATGACCGCCGCCGCCTCCGGCGTGTCCCAGTCGGCATCGCCGATCAGGCGGGCGACCTCCCTGCCGTCTGCATCGACCAGAACGGAGACGGGAAGTCCCAGCACGCCCATGTCGCGCGCCATCTGCATCTTCGGATCGCGCAGACGCGGTAGTTCCGTCACGCCGATCTCGTTGAGGAACTTGTCCACGCCCCGCGCATCCGAGCGACCGGTCGCCACGGTAACCACTTCGAAAGGCGTATCGGCCATCTTCTTCTGAAGCCGCTCGAGGGATGGCATCTCCTCCCGGCAGGGGGCGCACCACGTTGCCCAGAAGTTGATGAGCACCGGTTTCCCCCGCCATTCGGCGATGGAGCGGGGGTTGCCCGCCTCATCCTCCAGCGCGGCGGAGGAAATGTCGGGCGGGTTGGCGGAGAGGGTGAGCTTGCGCATGTCGCCCGCGCGGGCCGCTTCCATCGCCGCCAGATCGGCCGCGAAGACATGAGGCGTGTTTACGCCAAGCCCGAGGGCCGCGTATAGGAAAAGGGATCGAATGCGCATGTTTCCTCCAGAGGCCACGATGACCAGTATGACCGACAAGGGCACTTCCGACACGGGCGCGAACTCCATGTGGGGTGGCCGCTTCGCCGCAGGGCCGGACGCGATCATGGAGGCGATCAACGCCTCCATCGGGTTCGACCAGCGGCTTGCGGCGCAGGACATCCGCGGCTCGCGCGCCCATGCCGCGATGCTGGCGGTGACGGGCATCATCTCCGATACCGATGCGCAGGCGATCGGGGAAGGGCTGCTCACGGTCTTGTCAGAGATCGAGGGCGGCGCCTTCAAGTTCCGCACCGATCTGGAAGACATCCACATGAACGTGGAGGCCCGGCTGAAGGAGATCATCGGGGAGCCCGCGGGCCGGTTGCACACCGCACGGAGCCGAAACGATCAGGTCGCGCTCGACTTCCGCCTCTGGGTGCGGGACCAGACGGACGCGGTGATCGCCGGGCTGGAACTGCTGATCCGCGCCTTCCTCTCCCAGGCGGAGAAGGGGGCGGATTGGGTGATGCCGGGCTTCACCCATCTCCAGACCGCGCAACCCGTGACCTGGGGCCACCACATGATGGCCTATGTGGAGATGCTGGGGCGGGACATGGGGCGCTTTCAGGATGCCCGCACCCGCATGAATGAAAGCCCGCTCGGCGCCGCCGCGCTGGCCGGCACGTCCTTCCCCATCGACCGGGAGATGACGGCACAGGAACTGGGCTTCGACCGGCCGATGGCCAATTCGCTGGACGCGGTCGCGGACCGGGACTTCGCGCTGGAATTCCTCTCCGCCGCTTCCATCTGCGCCATGCACCTGTCGCGCTTTGCGGAGGAGCTGGTGATCTGGTCCTCCGCCCAGTTCCGTTTCGCGCGGCTGTCTGACCGGTTCTCCACCGGCTCCTCCATCATGCCGCAGAAGCGCAACCCGGATGCGGCGGAGCTTCTGCGCGCCAAGCTGGGCCGGATCCTCGGCGCGACGGTCGCGCTCTTCACCATCATGAAGGGCCTGCCGCTCACCTATTCCAAGGACATGCAGGAGGACAAGGAACAGGTCTTCGACGCCGCCGACAACCTGATCCTGTCGCTCGCCGCGATGGAGGGCATGGTGCGCGACCTGACCGCCAATGTCCCGGTGCTGGAGGCCGCCGCCGCCTCCGGCTTCTCCACGGCGACCGACCTTGCCGACTGGCTGGTGCGGGAACTGGGTCTGCCGTTCCGCGATGCCCACCATGTCACCGGCACGCTGGTCGCCATGGCGGAGAAGAAGGACGTCGATCTGCCGGAACTCACGCTGGCCGAGATGCAGTCGGTGCACCCCGGCATCCGCGACGATGTGTTCGCGGTTCTGGGCGTTCACAATTCCGTCCGCAGCCGCCAGAGCTATGGCGGCACCGCGCCCGATCAGGTGCGCCGCCAGATCGCCCGCTGGAAGGAGAAGCTGGCGTGAGGCTTCTGCCGCTTCTGGCACTGCTGGCGCTGTCGGCCTGCGGGGCCGACGGCGTGCCGCTCTATCCCGACGGAACGCCTGCCACCTATATCGACACGCGGGAGGAGGATGTCACGATCTCCCCCTCCGCCAACTGGGTGGAGCCGCCGCGCGCGCCGCGCTCCTGATGGCATCCGTGTTTGATGGCTAGATGGATGGCCAGACCGGTGGCCACGTGGGTGGCGAGACCGGTGGCCAGACGGGGGACCGGTGCCGGACAGGGTCGCGCCGGTCTGACCGTGTCGCCAGATATGGCCGTATCGCCCGGTTTGGCCGTGTCATCCGGTGCGCCGGGCCACACCGACCGCTGCTCATCCCGGAAACGGGTGGTGCGGGCTGTCATGTTGCCCCACCCATGCTGCCCCACCGTTCGAATCGGCCCGTTCTGTTCGGTGCCGGAAGGGCGGGGACTGGTGTCGGGCACGCGCCCGGAAGCGGTTCGGTGAGGAGACGTGGCTGCGGAGGGGCGGGGCTCGCCGGTTCTCGCCGGTTGCGTTTCAGCCGAGGAAATCCAGCACCAGCTTGGCGTTCAGCGCCACGATGATCGCCGCGATCGTCCATGCGGTGATGCCGAGCCAGCGGGGAGCGACGAGGGCGCCCATCTTCCGCCGGTCGCTGGTGAACAGCACCAGCGGCACCACGGCGAAGGAAAGCTGGAGGCTGAGCACCACCTGCGTCAGGATCAGCAACTCCCCCGTCGCGCGCGGCCCGTAAAGCAGGGTGACGGCGACGGCGGGAAGGATGGCGATGGCGCGCGTGACCATCCGCCGGATCCACGGCTTCAGCCGGATCTGGAGAAACCCCTCCATCACCGCCTGACCGGCGAGCGTCGCCGTCACCGTGGAGTTCAGCCCGCAACACAAAAGCGCCACGGCAAAGAGCGTGGGCGCGATGGCGGAGCCGAGGAGCGGGCCGAGAAGCTTGTGCGCATCGTCGATCTCCGCGAGTTCGGTATGTCCCGCACCGTGAAAGCTCGCGGCGGCAAGGATCAGGATGGCGGCATTGATGAGCAGCGCGAACATCAGCGCGATGGTCGAATCCAGCGTCGAATAGGTCAGCGCGGCCCGCTTCTCCGCCACCGTATCGCCATAGGCGCGGGTCTGGACGATGGCGGAATGCAAGTAGAGATTGTGCGGCATGACGGTGGCCCCGAGGATGCCGAGGGCGAGATACAGCATCTCCGGGTTCCGCAGGACTTCCGTCGTGGGGAAGAAACCGCGCAGCACGCCGCCCCAGTCGGGATGGGCAAGGAGGATCTGCACGCAGAAGCTGAAGGTGATCACCCCCAGAAGGGCGATGACGAACGCCTCCAGCCAGCGGAAGCCCTTGCGCTGCAACCACAGGATCAGGAACACATCGAGCGATGTGAGCAGCACGCCGAGTTCCAGCGGCACGCCGAACAGCAGGTTCAGCCCGATGGCCGTTCCGATCACTTCGGCGATGTCGGTGGCGATGATCGCGATCTCCGCCGCAGCCCAGAGGGGGACGGAAACCCATCGCGGAAAGGCATCCCGACAGGCCTGCGCCAGATCGCGGCCCGAGCCGATGGCCAGCCGGGCGCAGAGCGACTGGAGCACGATGGCCATGATGTTCGACAGCAGCGCCACGAACAGCAGGGTGTAGCCGAAGCGCGATCCCCCTGCGAGCGAGGTCGCCCAGTTGCCGGGGTCCATATAGCCCACGGCGACCATGTAGCCCGGCCCGATGAAGGCGGCGAAGCGCCGCCAGCGGCCCTTGGGCACCGCGACGCTCGAATGCACGTCCGAGAGCGCGGCCTCCCCCCGGTCCTGCCGCCAGCCGGAGCCGGAGCCGATCTCGCTCAGTCTGAAATTGTCCGGCATGGGGAGGTGCCTGAAATTGAGAAGCGTTCGCAATCTAGGCGCGCCCTGCGCCCTGTCAACGGAAATGCGGGGCAAGGAACAAACCCCGCAGCGGCCCGTTCGCTTCGGACAGCACAGGAGATGCAGATGGCGATGATCGAGACCCGCGACGGGACCAGGCTCTATGTGAAGGACTGGGGACAGGGGCGGCCTGTGGTGCTGCTGCATGGCTGGCCGCTGTCTTCGGATACATGGGACGATACCGGGATGGCGCTGGCTGCCGCGGGCCATCGGGTGATCGCCTATGACCGGCGCGGCTTCGGACGGTCGGAGCAGCCGTGGACGGGCTATGACTACGATACGCTGGCCGACGATCTGGCGGATGTTCTGGCGGCCACCGGCGCCGGGGATGCGGCGCTCGTCGGCTTTTCCATGGGGGGCGGAGAGGTCGCGCGCTACCTGTCCCGTCACGGCTCCGCGCGGATCTGGGCGGCGGGGCTGGTTTCCTCCGTGGTGCCCTACATGCTGAAGACCCCGGACAATCCCGACGGCACGCCGCAGGAGGTGTTCGACGAGATGGCAAAGGGCATGAGGGAGGACCGCGCCTATTTCTTCGCCGACTTCTTCAAGACCTTTTACGGCAAGACGCTGATGCAGGGCGGTGGTCTGCTGACCGGCGGCGTCAGCGACGAGGTTGTTCAATGGTCCTGCAATCTCGCGATGCAGGCGAGCCTCAAGGCCACGCTGGCCTGTGCGGAAGCCTTTGCGACCACGGATTTCCGCCCCGACCTGACGGCTTTCACCATGCCGACGCTCATCATCCACGGAACGGGCGACAAGACGGTGCCGATCGACGCCTCCGCCCGTGTCGCGGCGCGTGGCATCGCCAACAGCCAGCTTGTGGAGTATGAGGGCGGGCCGCACGGGTTGCAGGCCTCTCACAAGGAGCGGCTGACGGCGGATCTGCTGGCCTTCCTGCGCTGACCGCCGAAAGGACCATGACCCCTGCGCGGCCGTCCCGGCAATTGGCTCTCGCAGGGCGGTCACAACTTGCTATAACGGCAGGCAAAGCAAGGAGCCTGCCATGTCCCTCTCCCCCATCGACCGGGCCAAGGTCGTTGCCGCCCGCCGCGCCGTGGACTTCATCGAGGACGGAATGAAGGTGGGTCTGGGCACCGGCTCAACCGCTGCCTTCATGGTGCGACGGCTGGGCGAAGTGGTGCGGGAGGAGGGGCTTCGCGTCACGGCGGTGCCGACCTCCACGCGCACGGCGGATCTGGCGCGGGAACTCGGCATCCCGCTCACCACGCTGGATGAGGCCGGCTGGCTCGACGTGACCATCGACGGGGCGGATGAATTCGACGGGGCGCTCAACCTTGTCAAGGGCGGCGGCGGGGCGCTGCTGCGGGAGAAGATCGTGGCGACGGCCTCCGACCGGATGATCGTCATCGCGGATGCGGCCAAGGAAGTCGGCATGCTCGGCGCCTTCGACCTGCCGGTGGAGGTGATCCCCTTCGGCATGCAGGCCACCCGCACGCTGATCGAGGAGGTTCTGGCCGGGCAGGACGTGATGGGCCGCACCCTTACCTTGCGGATGGCGGGGGAGCGGCCTTTCGTCACGGACGAGGGCAACCATATCTTCGATCTCTCGCTCGCACGGATCGGCAATCCCGGCTCTCTGGCGCTCATGCTGAACCAGATCCCCGGCGTGGTGGAGAACGGGCTTTTCATCGACATCTGCGATACCGTGGTTATTGGCCATGCCGACGGGCGGGTGGAACTGCGCGACCTTGATGCCGGGACCGTCTCCATCGAACGGAGCGATCTGGGCGAGGGCGACAACATCTTCGCGGATCTCTAGGAGCAGTCGCATGTCCTTCGACCTCGACCTGTTCGTGATCGGCGCGGGTTCCGGCGGCGTGCGCGCGGCCCGTGTGGCGGCGCAGTCCGGCGCAAGGGTTGCCGTCGCGGAGGAATACCGCGTGGGCGGCACCTGTGTCATCCGCGGCTGCGTGCCGAAGAAGCTGATGGTCTTCGCCTCCTCCTTTCCGGCGGTGGTGGAGGATGCGCGGGCCTACGGCTGGGATGCGAGCATCGGCAGCTTTGACTGGAGCCGCTTCCGCAAGGCGCTGCATGACGAGCTGGACCGGCTCGAGGCGATCTACCGCGCCAATCTGGAGCGGGCGGGTGTCACCATCCATCCTGCCCGCGCGGTGCTGGAGGATGCACATACCGTCCGGCTCGACAGCGGTGAGCGGTTCACCGCGAAGCATATCCTGATCGCCACGGGCGGCGCGCCCTTCATCCCGGAGATCCCGGGGCGGGAGCTTGCCTCCACCTCCAACGACATGTTCCTGATGGAGGAACTGCCGCGCTCCATCCTCGTGGTGGGCGGAGGGTATATCGCCTGCGAATTCGCCTGCATTCTCAACAGTCTGGGCGTGGATGTGACACTGGCCTACCGTGGGCCGCAGATCCTGCGGGCCTTCGATGAGGAGGTCCGCGGCCATGTCTCCGCCGCGATGCGGGGCGCGGGCATCGACATCCGCACGGAGACGGATGTGGCGGCGCTGCACCCCGCTGCGGATGGCGTGCGCGTCGCCTTCGCCGATGGGGGACAGGGGGACTATGGGCGGGTGCTCTACGCCACCGGCCGGGTGCCCTCGACCGGCGGGCTGGGGTTGGAGGCGCTGGGCGTGCGGCTGCGCAAGTCCGGGGCCATCGCGGTGGACGAGTGGTCGCAGACCTCCGTCCCCTCCATCTATGCGGTAGGCGACGTGACCGACCGGGTGAACCTCACCCCCGTCGCCATCCGGGAGGGGCAGGCGTTCGCCGAGACCGTGTTCCACGGTACCCCCACGAAGGCGGATCATGACCTTGTCCCCTCCGCCGTGTTCACCCAACCGGAAATGGCCGGGATCGGCATGACGGAGCAGGAAGGGCGGGAACGGGGCGGAGTGCAGATCTACTCCACCGCCTTCCGACCGATGCGGACGCTCTTCGCGGGGCGGGAGGACCGGGTGCTGATGAAACTGGTGGTGGACAGCGAGAGCCGCCGCGTGCTCGGGTGTCACATCGTCGCACCGGAAGCGGGGGAGATGATCCAGCTTGCCGCGATTGCGGTGAAGATGGGCGCGACCAAGGAAGACTTCGACAGAACCGTGGCCGTTCACCCCACGATGGCGGAGGAACTGGTCACCATGAAGGCGCCCTCCCGGTCATGGTGACGCACCCTCCGGCGCTTGACATGAGCGGCGATAGTCCACAGTTGGCACCTCGCACCAGTGCGGAACCGAGGCGGAGAGGAAGGAAACCGGATTAATGGCAGGACATTCCGGCGGCCCCTGGGGGGGCGGAGGATCAGGCGGCGGTGGCGGCGACAACCGGGGGGACGATCCCCGCGGCGGGAACCGGCGCCCCGGTGAAGGTCCGCAGATTCCCGAACTCGACCAGATCATGAAGAAGGGGCAGGAGCAGCTCCGCGTGCTGATGGGCGGTCGCGGGACCGGCTCCGGCGGCCCGCGCCAGTCCGGCCCCGGTCTGGGCATCACGCGCAAGGGCGTGTTTCTGGCGATCGGCGCGCTGTTCATCGGCTGGCTCGCGCTCTCCTTCTATACGGTCCGGCAGGAAGAGCGCTCGGTCGAGCTGCTGTTCGGACGCTACTACAAGACCGGGGAACCCGGTCTGAACTTCGCGCCCTGGCCGGTGGTGACACGGGAGATCTTCTCCGTCACCGGCGAGCGCACGCTGGACATCGGCTCCAACGCCAATTCCCGCCGCTCCGACGGGCTGATGCTCACGCAGGACGAGAACCTCGTGGATACGGAGTTCCAGGTCGTCTGGAACATCAACGATCCGTCGAAATACCTGTTCAACCTCGCCGATCCGATGGACACGATCCGCGCCGTTTCGGAAAGCGCCATGCGCGACATCATCGCGCGCTCGCAGATGGCGCCGATCCTGAACCGGGACCGGGGGATCATCGCCTCCGACCTGCAACAGGCGGTGCAATCGACGCTGGACACCTATGACAGCGGCATCAACATCATCCGGGTCAACTTCGACCGCGCCGACCCGCCGTCCGAGGTGATCGACAGCTTCCGTCAGGTGCAGGCGGCGCGTCAGGAACGCGACCGGCTCCAGAATCAGGCGGATGCCTATGCGAACCGCGTGCTTGCCGGGGCGCGGGGGGAAAGCGCCCGCGTGCTGGAAGAGGCCGAGGGCTACCGCGCGCAGGCCGTCAACGTGGCGCAGGGTGAGGCGAGCCGCTTCGTCTCCGTCTATGACGAATACCGGAATGCGCCCGACGTAACCCGTCGCCGGATGTATCTGGAAACCATGGAGCGCGTCTTCGGCCGCGTGGACAAGGTGATCGTCGATGGCGTGAACGGCGAGAACGGGCAGGGCGTGCTGCCGCTTCTGCCGCTGGGCAACCGGGCCATGCCGCAGATGCCCGCCGCCGGCGCTGCCGGGGCCGCGACGACGAACGGGGGGAACAACTGATGAAACGCTCCACCATCGGCATTGTCGTCGTTGTTCTTCTGGCCGTTCTGGGCCTGTCCTCCATCTTCATCGTCGATGAGCGGGAACGGGTTCTGGTCCTCCAGTTCGGAGAGGTGAAGGCGGTTCGCGAGGACCCGGGGATGTATGTGAAGATCCCCTTCATTCAGGAAGTCGTCCGCTATGATGGGCGGATCCTGAGCCTGCCCACGCAACCGGCGGAGATCACGCCGCTCGACGACCGTCGTCTGGTCGTCGATGCCTTCGCCCGCTGGCGTATCGCCGATGTGGTGCGCTTCCGCGAGGCCGTCGGCGTCGAGGGCGAGCGCGCGGCACAGGCGCGGTTGGAGCGGATCCTGAATGCGGAAATCCGTGAGGTTCTGGGGTCCGTGCCGTCCGGGGCGGTGCTCTCGGAGGATCGGACCCCGCTTATGAACCGCATCCGCGATCAGGCCCGCGTGCAGGCGCAGGCGCTCGGGATCGAGGTGATCGACGTGCGCCTGACCCGCACCGACCTGCCGGAGCAAAACCTCGCCGCGACCTTTGCCCGGATGCGGGCGGAGCGGGAGCGGGAGGCCGCCGACGAGATCGCGCGCGGGAACGAGGCCGCGCAGCGTATTCAGGCGCTGGCCGACCGGACGGTGACGGAGCTTGTCTCCGACGCCCGCCGTCAGAGTGAGGTCGTCCGCGGTGAGGCCGATGCAGAGCGGAACCGCATCTATGCCGAGGCATTCGGCCGTGACCCGGAGTTCTTCGCCTTTACCCGGTCGCTCACCGCCTATGAGAATGCGCTTCAGCAGAACAACACCTCCGTGGTGATGAGCCCCGGAAGCGAGTTCTTCGAGTTCTTCCGAAGCGACAGCGGCACCCAACCCGCGAACTGATGGAAAAGGCCGGTCCCAGCGACCGGCCTTTTCATTGGTAGGCCTTTTCATTCGGGCCTTCACGAAGCGCTTGCTCTCTCCAACCACCCGTGAAACCCTTCATGTTACGAAGTTTCACACCGAATTGAGACACCGCGACGGTCGTTGATTTGCGGCGAAAGCGCACAGGTCCCACATAGGAGGAGACGGTTCGGGAGCTAGTTGCTTCGCCGAACCCTGAAGAGGAAGGAGCTCGGAGTGTCGTCCTTGGTCGTCAAATCACAATCGCTGCGCAGTGCCCCGGCGCGCGCCTTGCTGGCCCTTGGGCTGGTCGCCGGGCTGGGCCTGAGCACGGCGCTGGTGCCGGTTCTCGCGCCCCCCGCCTTCGCTCAGACCGCCCCGAACGGGACCCCGCTGAGCTTTGCCGACCTCGCGGAGCGGGTCAGCCCGGCGGTGGTCAACATCACCACCACATCCACCGTCGCCACCTCCACGCAGGGCGGGATCCCCGGCGTTCCCCCGGGATCGCCGTTCGAGGATTTCTTCCGTGACTTCATGCCCCCCGGCCAAGGTGGCGGAGAAGGCGCCCGTCCGGTTCCGCGGCGGAGCCAAGCGCTCGGCTCGGGCTTCATCATCTCCGCCGACGGTTTCATCGTCACCAACAACCACGTCATCGAGGGCGCGGACCAGATCCAGATCGAGACCTACGCAGGCGAGAAGCTGGATGCCAAGGTCGTGGGCACCGATCCCAACACCGACATCGCCCTCCTGAAGGTGGAGGATGCCAAGCAGCTTCCCTTCGTGAAATTCGGCGATTCCAACCGGATCCGCGTGGGCGAGCCGGTAATGGCCGTCGGTAACCCGCTGGGGCAGGGTTTCTCCGTTTCCTCCGGCATCGTCTCTGCCCGAGGGCGGGCGCTGCAGGGCACCTATGACGACTACATTCAGACCGACGCGGCGATCAACCGGGGGAACTCCGGCGGGCCGCTCTTCGACATGGATGGTGAGGTGATCGGGGTGAATACCGCGATCCTCAGCCCCAACGGGGGGTCCATCGGGATCGGTTTCGCCATGTCCTCGGCGGTCGTGTCCCGCGTGGTCGATCAGCTTAAGGAGTTTGGCGAGACGCGGCGCGGCTGGCTTGGTGTGCGCATTCAGGACGTGACGCCGGATATCGCCGAATCCATGGGGCTGGCGAGCGCGGGCGGCGCCCTCGTGACCGATGTTCCGCAGGGGCCGGCGGAGGTTGCCGGGATCAAATCGGGCGATGTCATCACCCAGTTCGACGGAGTGAAGGTGAACGATACCCGCGAACTCGTCCGTCAGGTCGGCGCCACGGAGGTCGGCAAGAAGGTGGAGGTCGCCCTCACGCGCGAGGGCAAGCCTGTGACGGTGGAGCTGACGCTTGGCCGCCGTGAGGAAGCCGAAGGCGCGAAGGTGGTTCCCGCAGCCGCTGCACCGCAGGCGCAGAAGGAGCAGACGCTTCTCGGCATGACCGTCACCACGCTGACGCCCGAAATGCGCAAGCAGCTTGAAGTGCCGAACGGCACCGACGGTCTGGTGATCACCGGCATCGACGATGGCAGCGAAGCCTTTGAAAAGGGTCTGCGCAACGGCGATCTCATCACCGAGGCGGGGCAGCAGAAGGTCTCCTCGCCGAAGGATCTGGAGGCCCGGATTTCCGAGGCCAAGGACGCGGGGCGCAAATCGCTTCTCCTCCTCATCCGCCGCGAGGGTGAGCCGCGCTTCGTGGCGCTCTCCGTCGATCAGGTGTGACATCATCAGGTGATATCTCCGGGGGGCCGGGTCCGTGTTTCGGGCCCGGCCCTTGTGCATGAGGGGCCTTCGCATGTTCAGCAACGAACGGTTCGCGTGATGGAGGCGCAGGCGCTTCGCATCGCGCGGCCGAGTGACGATCTGGAGGCCGTGGTCGCGTTTTACCGTGATGGTCTGGGATTTGAGGTCATCGCCAGTTTCGAGGCGCACGACGGGTTCGATGGCGTCATGCTGGGCAGGCCGGGACTGGCCTATCACCTTGAGTTCACGCGGAAGTCTGGTCATCCAGCGGGGCGTGCGCCGACACAGGACAATCTGCTGGTCTTCTACATCCCGGACCCCGCGGAATGGCAGGCGGCCGTCGGGCGTCTGCGGCGCGAGGGGCATGAGCCGGTGTCGTCTTTCAACCCCTATTGGGACAGAAGCGGCAGGACATTCGAGGATCCCGACGGCTATCGCGTCGTGCTTCAGAATGCAGCTTGGCCTGGACAGACCTGACGGGCTGCTGAAAAGGCTTTTGGCCTGCGCTTGAGCGGAAATTGTTCTAAATCTGACAAAAAAGCCGGAAATCCATATCTTTCGAAGGATTTCCGGTTCAATTTTCCGATTACCGGCACATGACACGACACTTCAGGATCTTGTCAGCAGCCCGCCACGGTCGAGTGGGTTGCACCCTGCCGGCCCCCCGTCAGGGCAGGGTCTCTGCTATTCCCCGCGTTCGATGCGGTAGTCGCGCTCGATATGGGCCGTCTGTCGCCCCCAGTCGGAGGCCTTCACCCGCTCCTGATGTGCAGTGAAGGCCGCGCGATCGACGAAGGCTTCCCTGACGGCGAAGCGCATGGGATCGGACATGGAACGCACGACCTCGAAGGACAGGCAACCCGGCTCCGCGCGGCTGAGCCGGGTGTGCTCATCCAGCAGCGCCGCGGCCAGATCGGCATCCGCCATCGTGGCGCAGAGCAGCCACCCGGTCAGCACCACGGTCTCGTTGTCCTCCATCCGCTCCTCCCCAAGGCATATGAAAAACCCCCGGAGGACTCGCCTCCGGGGGTTTCGGTATCACTGTCCCATCCTGCCTTAGCAGGAGTAATACATCTGGTATTCGATCGGGTGGGGGGTGTGCTCGTAGTTATACACTTCTTCCCACTTGAGGGCCATGTAGCCTTCGAGCTGGTCCTTGGTGAACACGTCGCCCGCGAGCAGGAACTCGTGATCCGCTTCCAGTTCGGTCAGCGCCTCGCGCAGCGAGCCGCAGACGGTCGGGATGGTCGCCAGTTCTTCCGGCGGCAGATCGTAAAGGTCCTTGTCGGAGGCCGGGCCCGGGTCGATCTTGTTCTTGATCCCGTCGATGCCCGCCATGAGCAGCGCGGAGAAGCACAGGTAGGGGTTCGCCGACGGATCGGGGAAGCGGGCTTCCACACGTTTGGCCTTGGGCGATTCCGACCACGGAATACGCACGCAGCCCGAGCGGTTGCGGGCGGAGTAGGCGCGCAGAACCGGGGCTTCGAAGCCGGGGATCAGGCGCTTGTAGGAGTTGGTGGACGGGTTGGTGATCGCGTTCAGCGCCTTGGCATGCTTCAGGACGCCCCCGATGAACCACAGGGCTTCCTGGCTGAGGTCCGCGTATTTGTCACCGGCGAAGAGCGGCTTGCCGTCCTTCCAGATCGACATGTTCACGTGCATCCCGGTGCCGTTGTCGCCGCGCATCGGCTTCGGCATGAAGGTCACCGACTTGCCATAGGCGGCAGCGACGTTCTGGATGACGTATTTGTATTTGAGCAGCTCGTCTGCCTGCTTGGTCAGCGAACCGAAGATCAGGCCGAGTTCGTGCTGGTTGGACGCCACTTCGTGGTGGTGCTTGTCCACCTTCATGCCCATCCGCTTCATGGTGGAGAGCATTTCGGACCGCAGATCCTGCGCCGGGTCGATCGGGTTCACCGGGAAGTAGCCGCCCTTGATGCCGGGACGGTGACCCATGTTGCCCATCTCGTAGGCGGTGTCGGTGTTCCAGGCGCCATCGACGGCATCGACCTCGAACGCCACCTTGTTCATCGACACGGCATAGCGCACGTCGTCGAAGACGAAGAATTCGGCTTCCGGTCCCCAGTAGGACGTGTCGCCGATGCCCGTGGACTTCAGGTAGGCTTCCGCCTTCAGCGCCGTGGAGCGCGGATCGCGGGAGTAGGGCTCCATCGTGTCGGGCTCGACGACGTTGCAGTGAATGCAGAGCGTCTTTTCCGCGTAGAACGGGTCGATATAGCCCGATTCGGTGTCCGGCATCAGCTTCATGTCGGACTGGTCGATGGATTTCCAGCCGGCGATGGAGGAGCCGTCGAACATGAAGCCTTCCGTCAGGAAGTCCTCATCGACCTGGTCCGCCATGACCGTCACGTGCTGGAGCTTGCCCCGCGGGTCCGTGAAGCGGATATCGACATATTCGACATCCTCGTCCTTCAGGATCTGGAGAACCTTCTCGTTGCTCATCTGGCGTCGTTTCCTTCTGTTGAGCAGTCCTTGGCCGGAGAGGCGCCACGCGCGCTCCCGGCGTATTCTTCTGGCGGATCAGACGGCGTCGTCGCCGGTCTCACCCGTGCGGATGCGGATGGCCTGTTCGACCGGCGAGATGAAGATCTTCCCGTCGCCGATCTTGTCGGTCCGTGCGGCGGAGATGATCGCCTCGACGGCGGCATCGACCTGATCGTCGGTCAGAACCACCTCGATCTTCACCTTGGGCAGGAAATCCACCACATATTCGGCACCGCGATAGAGCTCGGTATGGCCCTTCTGGCGCCCGAACCCCTTGACTTCGATCACGGAGAGCCCCTGAACACCGACTTCCTGAAGCGCTTCCTTCACCTCATCGAGCTTGAAGGGTTTTATGATCGCTTCGACTTTCTTCATGGTGTGGCGACTCCCTCGGACTATACCGTTGCTGTCAGACCATTTTCGCGGCGGCGGGACAATGCGCCTCCCGAAAGCTTCGGAGGGATAGCGGAAAATCGGCAAATAATCGCACATAAAATGTGCATTAAGATTACGCAGCGGGCGAAATGAAAACAGATTGGCATGAATTATGACAGAAGTTCTGACATCTGCCCAAATGCGCGCCATCGAGGACACGGCTTTCCGGTCCGGCGCCGCAACTCCGCTCGACCTGATGGAGCGGGCGGGGCAGGGGGTCGTTGCCGCCATTCTGGAGGAGGGGATGCGGCGGGGCGGCCTGCCGCGACGCGCGCTTGTGGCCTGCGGGCCAGGCAACAACGGCGGGGATGGCTATGTCGTGGCGCGGCTGCTGCACGGGCTGGGCTGGCAGGTGGAGGCGGCGCATTTCGGCGTGCTCGACCGCATGTCCCCTGCGGCCGCGGAAAACTTCCGGCGCTGGCGGCAAATTTCGGAAACCTCGCGCTGGGAGGCGGATAGCCTTGCGCAACAGCCGCCCGGCGTGGTGATCGACGCGGTCTATGGCATCGGCTTCCGGGGCCTGTGGGACCGTCCGCCCGTGCTGGAGCTGCTCGACCGTCTGTCGCGGCGGGAGGGCTGGCTGCGGGTCGCCGTGGACATCGCGTCGGGGGTGGATGCGGATACTGGCCGGCAGGGGGCGGAGATCGCGCCGATGGACCTGACGGTGACCTTTCACGCGCCGAAACGGGGCCACCTGCTTCTGCCGGGGGCGGAGATTGCCGGCCGGCTCGCCGTCGTGGACATCGGGCTGCGACCGGAGAACGACGCATGGCGTGGTGATCTCCCCCCGGTCAGGCGTCTGGAGCGGCCAGAGGCCGATACGCTGGACAAGGCGACCGCCGGCCACAAGTTCCGTCACGGCCATGCGCTGATCCTCTGCGGTCCGGTGGGCGCGGGGGGCGCGGCGCGGCTGGCGGCGCGGAGCGCGCTCCGGGTGGGAGCGGGACTGGTGACGCTGGTCTGTCCGCCGGAGGCCGTGGCCGAGAACGCGGCGCGTCTTGATGCGGTGATGATCCGGGCGGCCGCGGAACTCCCCGCGCTGCTGGCGGATCGTCGTGTCACCGCCCTTTGCCTCGGCCCCGGCTTTGGCGTCGCGCGGGCGGCGAGCGTGCTGGCGCAGGCCCTCACCGCCCCGGCCGTGGTTCTGGACGCGGATGCATTGACCGCGCTGGCAGAGCGGCGGGAGGATGCCGCTTGCCACCCCCGCCGTTCTGACCCCGCATGAGGGAGAGTTCGCCCGGCTGTTCCCCGACCTTGGCGACCGTCTGGCCCAGGGCGAAAGCCGCGTTGATCTGGTGCGCGAAGCGGCGGCGCGGGCGGGGGCCACCGTTCTGCTCAAGGGAGCGGTCACCGTGATCGCGGAGCCGTCCGGTGCGGTCTGGCTCCATGCCGCGGTGGCGGAGGAGGCCGCGCCATGGCTGGCCACGGCGGGGTCGGGGGATGTGCTCGCCGGGCTGATCGCGGGGCTGCTGGCGCGCGGGTTCCCTCCCGGTCGGGCCGCGCGGACCGCTGTCTGGTTGCATGCCGATGCGGCGCGCCGTTTCGGCCCCGGCCTCATCGCGGAAGACCTGCCCGACAGGGTGCCCGAGTGCCTGCGCGCGCTGGGTGTGGGTGCCAAAAGGAAGGGTGGCGCGGAGGGGCGGTAAAACCGCTTTTCCTCTCGCCGTCCTGCCGAAGCCTGACAGGAAATCACGGGCTGGAAGGGCCCGGTGGGAGCTGTGTGCCGGACCTCCGGGAAGGGCGGGAAGAGCACGACCGGACGCGACTGGAGGGTTGGCTGGTGCGGGCGAAGGGACTCGAACCCCCACACCTTGCGGTGGCAGGACCTAAACCTGCTGCGTCTACCATTCCGCCACGCCCGCACTCGTGTCTGTATCTAGTGCTCGGTGTGCCTCGTCAACTGGCACAAAACCTGTGACCAAAGTTGTGGCCACCCTGATCGCGTAACGCTGCTTTCTTCTTCCCATCCGCCCAAAACCTCAATAAAAGGCCACCCAATCGCGAGGTGAACAGATTTGGATTCTGGCGCCGCAAGGCGTGGGGGTTCGAGTCCCTTCACCCGCACCAGAGAGGAAAAGGACGGATATATGCAGGTCACCGAGACCCTGAACGAAGGCCTTAAGCGCGGTTACCAGATCACGGTGACGGCAGCCGAGCTGGAAGCCAAGGTGCAGGAAAAGCTCATCGAAGCGCAGCCCGAGGTTGAGCTGAAAGGCTTCCGCAAGGGCAAGGTGCCGATGGCGATGCTGAAGAAGCAATTCGGCCCGCGTTTGCTGGGCGATGCCATGCAGGACACCATCGACGGCGCGATGAAGGAGCATTTCGAGCAGTCCGGCGACCGCCCGGCCCTCCAGCCCGACGTGAAGATGCAGGACGGCGAGACCTGGAAGGAAGGCGACGACGTGGTCGTCAACTTCACCTATGAGGCGCTGCCCGAGATCCCGGGCTTCGACCGGGGGGAAATCGCGCTGGAGCGTCTGGTCGTGAAGGCCGATGACGCTTCCGTCGATGAGGCTCTGCAGAATCTCGCCGAAACCGCCAAATCCTACGAGGACAAGGACGGCGCGGCCGAGGATGGCGATCAGGTCGTGATCGACTTCGTCGGCAAGGTGGATGGCGAAGCTTTCGAGGGCGGCTCCGCGGAGGATTATCCGCTGGTTCTGGGCTCCGGCTCCTTCATCCCGGGGTTCGAGGAGCAGCTCGTCGGCGTGAAGACCGGTGACGAGAAGGACGTGGACGTCAGCTTCCCCGAGCAATACGGCGCCCCGCATCTGGCCGGCAAGGCCGCTGTCTTCACCGTCACCGTGAAGGGCGTGAAGGCACCGAAAACCGCCGAGATCGACGACGAGCTGGCGAAGAAATTCGGCGCCGAGGATCTCGCGCAGCTCAAGTCGCAGATCAAGGAGCGTCTGGAAGCCGAATACACCGGCGCAGCGCGTCAGGTGCTGAAGCGCGCGCTGCTCGACCAGCTTGACGGCAAGGTCGCCTTCGACCTTCCGCCGACGCTGGTGGAAGCCGAGGCGAACCAGATCGCCCACCAGCTCTGGCATGAGGAGCACCCGGAGGTGCACACCCATGACCACGGCAACATCGAAGTGAGTGATGAACACCGCAAGCTCGCCGAGCGCCGGGTGCGTCTGGGCCTGCTGCTCGCCGAACTGGGCCGCAAGGAGAACATCGACGTCACCGACGCGGAGATGACGCAGGCCGTGCTCGCGCAGGCCCGTCAGTATCCCGGGCAGGAGCGCGCGTTCTTCGAATTCGTGCAGAAGAACCCGCAGATGCAGCAGCAGCTCCGCGCGCCGATTTTCGAGGACAAGGTCGTTGACTACATCGTCGAAGGCGCGAAGGTGACGGACAAGGAGATCACGAAGGACGATCTCCAGAAGGCCATCGAGGCGCTGGACGAAGTCTGATCCCCGCCGTCGTCGCATGATCCGAAGGCCGCGCCGAAAGGCGCGGCCTTTCTCGTTGATGCCGCGTCTGCCAGTCGGGGGGGGAGCGTTCGGGAATGTGGAAGGCGACCGCATCCGCAAGATGCGGTCCGTGACGACGACTCGGCGACTTAAGTCCGCAGCTCGCGTTGCGGCACAGCGCAGCTTGCACGAGGGATGTTGTTATGGCTGGCAGCCCGACAATCCTGCCAAAGAGGGAAAGGAGGGGTGCTCACGTCCTTTGAGTGCCTTGCGCGGTCCCGTGAAGGGCGGGATAGCCCATGGTATCCGGCCCGATTGGGCTTCCGGGTGCATCGCGAGGGGGAACACGCCCCTCCGCTGACCTCCCCGATCAATACCGCAGAGCGCCTACGCGATTCCCTCTCCATGAGGGGATGGTATCATGGCGCCGGGTTCGGAGGAGATGACCGCTCTCGCAAGGCTGCCCAAGATCGCGGATGAACAGCGCGCGGCGACGAGAGGATGGAGCCCGTCGCGGCGCCGCCGGGCAGCACGGTGTCAGAGGTTACGGGCGCAATCGGAACGGCAAAGACCACGGCGCCACGCCTACGGCCCCCAAACAAGACGGGCGGCAAGGCGCTGGATCATGTGAGGGTGCATCGACACAAAGCCGGAGGGCAACGAGAGGCCCCCTGAGATGACTATTCGTGGGCGAGAACTCCTCACCGCAATTGGAGAAGCATTATCCGTTGTATCGCACGTGAAAGCTGATGTGCGCTACACCCTGCCGATGGACGGAGGCTGAATTGTCCGCGGCAATGTGACGGGACTTGGCAAGGGCGGATACCCGGCAGCAAAGCAAAAGGCCGCGTCCGTGGGACGCGGCCTTTCCACAGGTCGGCTCCAGAGGATCACTCCTCGTCGGAGGCCGCCCCGCCGAGGTCGTCGAACAGTTCCGCGATCTCGAAATCGGCCGCCGCTTCGGCTTCGGCAGCGAGTTCCTGGATCGACTTGCCGGACGCCTGAAGTTCCGCTTCTTCGGCGGAACGCGCAACGTTCACGGCGATGGAGACGGAAACTTCCGGGTGCAGAACGACGGTGACCGGATGGACGCCGAGATCCTTGATCGGGCGATCCAGCGACACCTGCGCGCGGTTCAGCGTGAAACCGTCAGCGGTCGCAGCATCCGCCACGTCGCGGGTGGTGACGGAGCCGTAGAGCGCCCCAGCATCGGAAGCCGAGCGGATCAGCACGAAGGTCTGACCGTCGAGCTTCTCGCCCATCGCTTCGGCGTCTTTCTTCGTCTCGAGGTTGTTGGCCTCGAGCTGCGCCTTCTGGCTTTCGAACTTCGCGATGTTGCCTTCGGTGGCGCGGAGCGCCTTGCCCTGCGGCAGCAGGAAGTTGCGGGCGTACCCGTCCTTGACGTTCACAACTTCGCCCATCTGGCCGAGTTTCTGAACGCGTTGCAGGAGAATGACTTGCATCTTTCTCTCCTTACTTCACAGCGTAGGGGAGGAGCGCAAGGAAACGCGCCCGCTTGATCGCCTGGGCGAGCTTGCGCTGGTTCTTCGCGGAGACGGCGGTGATGCGCGAGGGCACGATCTTGCCGCGTTCGGAGATGTAGCGCTGCAGCAGACGGGTGTCCTTGTAGTCGATCTTGGGCGCGTTATCGCCCCCGAACGGATCGACCTTGCGGCGGCGGAAGAAGGGTTTGTTGGCCATGGATCAATATCCTTTCGAGATCAGAAACGACGCGGACGGTCGCCGCGATCACCGCGGTCGCCACGCTCACGGTCGTCGCGCTTCTGCATCTGCACCGACGGGCCATCCTCGTGCTTTTCGACCTTCACGGTCAGCACGCGCATCACGTCGTCATGCAGACGGGCGAGACGCTCCATCTCCTGCACCGCCGCGGCGGGCGCGTCGGACTTCAGGAAGGCGTAATGCCCCTTGCGGTTCTTGTTGATCTTGTAGGCCATCGTCTTGACGCCCCAGTACTCGTTTTCAACGACCTTGCCGCCGTTATCCGCGAGAACCGTGGAGAAATGTTCGATGAGGCCTTCGGCCTGCGCGTTGGACAGATCCTGACGCGCGATGAGGACATGCTCGTAAAGCGGCATGTAGGCTCCATTGTCAGGCGCATTTCATAGGGCGGGACTTAACCTTCCGCATCCGCCCACGAGAGTCTGCGCCGGTTTCGTGACCAGCGGAAGGAAGGTCGCCTTATACACGGCAGGCGTCGCAGAACAAGGGCAAAGCGCGGTGCCAGGCGTTGCAGGACGGGTCGGGAGCGGGTATCCGCGAGACGCAAAAGGGAGATAGACATGCGCGCATTCGTGTTTCCGGGGCAAGGGGCCCAGACCATCGGCATGGGGCGGGCGCTGGCGGAGAGCTATCCCGCCGCGCGCGCGGTGTTCGCGGAGGTGGATGAGGCGCTCGGCCAGTCCCTGTCCCGCCTCGTCTGGGAAGGGAACCAGGATGAGCTGACGCTGACCGAGAATGCCCAGCCCGCGCTGATGGCGACCTCGATCGCCGCGATGCGGGCGCTGGAGTCGGAGGGCGTGGCGATCGGCGCTGCGGCCTATGTCGCGGGGCATTCGCTTGGTGAGTACTCGGCGCTTTGCGCGGCGGAGGCCATCGGCCTTGCGGATACGGCGCGGCTCCTGAAGCTGCGGGGCCGCGCGATGCAGGCGGCTGTTCCGGTAGGAGAGGGTGCGATGGCGGCCCTTCTGGGCCTGGATTTTGCGGCCGCGACCGAGGTTGCCGCGGAAGCTGCGGCGGAAGGCGGGGTCGTGCAGGCGGCCAACGACAATGATCCGGCGCAGGTCGTCATCTCCGGCACACGGGCGGCGGTCGAGCGGGCTGTCGAGATTGCCAAGGGGCGGGGAGCCAAGCGGGCGATCCTTCTGCCGGTCAGCGCGCCGTTCCATTCCTCCCTGATGCAGCCCGCCGCCGATGCAATGGCGGAAGCGCTGTCCGGGGTGGCGGTCGCAGCCCCGGCGGTGCCCGTCGTCTCCAACGTGCGGGCAGAGGCGGTAACCGACCCCGAAGCGATTCGGCAGCTGCTGGTGGAGCAGGTCACCGGATCGGTCCGCTGGCGCGAATCGATGCAGTGGATGGCGGGTCAGGGCGTGACCGAGTTCTGGGAAATCGGCGCGGGCAAAGCCCTTTCGGGGATGATTCGCCGCATTGCCAAGGAAAGCGTCACGCGAACCGTAGGCACGCCAGAGGAAGTCGCCGCGGCTGCGGCCTCCCTCAAGTAAAGGGTCAGGCGGCGGAGCTGAGCGCCCTCGGCGCCGTCGCGCCTGCCACTTTCTGGGCGATGAAACTGCAGATCGCGAGCTCGTCCTGCACCTCGTTCAGGTCGAGATAGGGTATTCCGGCATTCTGGAGGGCCTCCCGCCGGATCGAATCGCGCATCGGGCTGCAATGCGACCCCGCGCAGCCCAGAGCTGCGACAAGCTGTCCCATGTCGTCGATCACGGCGATGTCGAGCCGCTTGGACTTGATGGACAGGTCGGCACGAAGCAGGGCGCTGGTTGAGGTCGTGGTGACCGGCTGAATCGCCTCCTGCAGAGCGACCTGGGCCATGACGCGGTGTTCGGGAGCATATTCTGCCAACGCCGCTTCGACGAGCGGCAGCACATGCGCGGTGCTCCGCGGAAGGAGGGGCTTTACGGTGAATTCGACATTCCGCACCGCCTCAAGCTGCTTCAGCGGGTCGGCCATGGGGGATGGCGTCTTGCGGCGCGATCGTCCAAGAAAGTAGGCGGCGGCTGCGCAGGAGAGAACCAAAAGCAACGTGAGACCGATTCCCGCCGCGATGGCGGTGCCCGACAGGGCCGGGGTCAGCCTTGCGCCATCTAGCGAGATGCTGATTTCCTCCATCGCGATTCTCTCCCTCGCAGGATAGGAGTTGCCGTAAGGGCAACTCGCTGATGCGTCTGCCTATCGTATGCACGTAAAGATAAACAAGAGGCTAAGATGTTCAACCTTGAAGGGAAAAATGCGCTCATAACAGGCGCCTCGGGTGGCATTGGTGCCGAGATCGCCCAGATTTTGTACAATGCGGGTGCGAAGGTCGCGCTCTCCGGTACGCGGGTCGAGCCGCTGGAGGCGCTTTCGGCGAAGCTCGGAAATGCTCCGGTGCTGCCCTGCAACCTCTCTGATCGGGCGCAGGTGGAGGAACTCCCCAAGCGCGCGGTGGAAGCGCTCGGCAGTGTCGACATCCTCGTCAACAACGCGGGCATCACGCGCGACAACCTGTTCATGCGCATGTCGGATGAGGAGTGGCAGTCGGTGATCGACGTCAACCTGACCTCCACCTTCCTGCTCTGCCGTGGCGTGCTGCGCGGCATGATGAAGGCGCGCTGGGGCCGGATCGTGAACATCTCCTCCGTCGTAGGGACGACAGGCAACGCGGGGCAGGGCAACTACGCCGCTTCCAAGGCGGGCATGGTGGGCATGTCGAAGGCGCTGGCCGCCGAGGTGGCGTCCCGCGGGATCACGGTGAACGCGGTGGCGCCGGGCTTCATCGAAACGGCGATGACAGACAAGCTGAACGAGGCGCAGAAATCCGCACTGCTCGCCCAGATCCCCGCTGGCCGGATGGGACGTCCGGCGGAAATCGCCGCCGCCGTCCTCTATCTCTCCAGCCCGGAGGCCGCTTACGTCACTGGAACCACATTGCATGTGAACGGCGGAATGGCGATGATCTGAGCAGCAGGCCGTGGACCGGAAAGCAGTTGCCTCCGTCCGCTCCTGTGATATTAGGCCGCTGACCTGACCGGGAACTCCCGTACGTGCAGGGGTCCGGCATGCCCGGAACGTGACAAAGACGGGAACCTTCCCGACACCATATGAGGACTTGAAATGAGCGACATCGCAGATCGCGTTCGTAAGATCGTCGTCGAGCATCTCGGCGTCGAAGAAGACAAGGTCACCGAGAACGCTTCCTTCATCGACGACCTCGGGGCGGACAGCCTCGACACCGTCGAGCTCGTCATGGCTTTCGAAGAAGAGTTCGGGATCGAGATCCCGGACGACGCGGCCGAGACGATCCAGACCTTCGGCGACGCGGTGAAGTTCATCACCGAAGCCTCCTGACCCCAGGGGTTCGGACGAGACAGGAAAGGGCGCCCCGATGGGCGCCCTTTTCCGTTCGGCGGATGCGTTCGGCAGGAGCGGTTACTTGTGCTGCTGCGGATAGATGAAGCCGGTGACCGGATAGACCCGCCCGAAGCTTTCAGGACGGCTCTCCACCCGTACGGCGGACCAGTCGTTCTTGGCGGAAACGTCGATCACGGCCATGCGCAGCGATACTTCGTTACGGCTCCAGTTGGCGTGATCCACCTTGATCTTGCGCGGCGAGACCAGCTCGGAAACCATCGCGACATGGCCAAGCGGCATCCCCCGGGTCGCGCGGAAAGCCATGACGGAACCGACCTCCGGCGCATTGCCGCGGCCATACTGGCCTTCCGCCTTGTTCCACCACGTCTTTGCATCCCCCCGAAGGTTGATGCCGCTCGCCGTGCGCGCGAAGGGCACGCACCAGACGCGCTGCCCCTTCGCCTGCTTCTGTTTGACTTCCATCAGGGCGAGTTGCTCCCGCCCCGGCTCCATCCCCTGACGGCTGCCAATTTCCCGGGCAGGCGCGGCGCAGGCGCCCAGAACTGCGGCCGTCAGGAGAACAAAGGCCATCTGGCCGGTTTTTCCGACTCGTTTTCCGTTCATAATGTCCCTCAGACGCCGCCGGCTTGCTTTGCCGTGATCTCGCAATCCAGGGAGAATCCGGGATCCTCGGCACTTCGCAAGATGGCTGGGAAAGCGTTAGCAAACTCCTGCTGACGGATGGGAAAGTGCGGCAAATCTCCGCCGATGGCGCTCAGCAATCCGGGCCCGCCCGGAGCGGCGGAGGGTGCCGGAGCTCAGGGCGGAAGGAAACTGACGGAGAGTTGCCCCCGCCCCGCCTGCTTGGAGGCATAAAGCTCCCGGTCCGCGGCATCGAGAATCTCCGTACCGGTGGCGGCGGTCCGGGCGGGAACGATCACCGCCCCCAGACTTGCGCCCAGCCGGACCGCAGGCGCACCATCCAGCGTCCGGCGCGAGAAACGATTGCGCAGGCGGGTGGCGATATCCTCCAGCGGCGCGGCGGAAGTGACGCCCGGAAGCACGACGACGAATTCGTCGCCCCCGATACGGGCGGCATGATCCTGCTGGCGGAGCCGCGTGGTCAGGATACGACCCGTTTCCCGCAACACGTCGTCGCCTGCGGCATGGCCCAGCGTGTCGTTGACCTGCTTGAAGAAATCCAGATCCGCATGCACGAGCGCGAAGGGCGTGCCTGCGCGGATCACATCCTCCAGCACCCGCTCCATCGCGCGCCGGTTGCCGAGGCCGGTGAGCGGGTCCGTCAGCGCCTCTGCCTCTGCGCGGGTCTTGGCGCTGCGGAGGCGGTCGTTCCGGCCGCGCAGCTCCCCCATCACGGCGTTCTTCGCCTCGATCAGATAGAGCATCTCGACCGCAAGATCGGTCGGCGCGAAATCCGCCTGCGTCAGCCCGTGCATGCGCACGGCCTCGGCCACGCCGACGCCGAAGGAGAGGTTCAGGAACACTTCGCCCCCGCCCAGAGGCACGGCGATGCCTCTCAGCTCGCGGCCTCCGCGTCCGGGGAGCTGAAGGTAGAGACGCGGATCGTCCGACTGGGCAATATCCTCCAGCCGGATGCCGCGGGAGCCGTTGCGGAGGCTGAACACCTCTCCGAACGGCCGTCCGACAAGCGGCTCCGGCCCGGTGACACGGGCGATCGTCGGCCCTGCGGCGCGCACCTTCATGTCGGCGGCGATCCACAGGAACATCGGCATGAGCCGTGCGAGGGCGTCGCGGCTGAAGCGCATGTGGCAAGGGGTACGGTCCATCCTTCACCCCGCAAGATCGAAATGCCGGCCGGGCGTGTGGGACCAGTGCGGCACATCTATCTCTATCCGTTCTCCGCCTTGGGGCAGATCCTGCACCTCCTCCATCAGGACGAGGGCGCCGTATTCGTCCGCCATGGCGCGCAATACGCCGCTCGCCAGATAGCCTGCGCCGGGCAGGCGGAACCGGCAGGTGAGCCGGAAGCGACCGCCGCCGAGCTCCTCCATCTCCAGCCTCGGCAGATCGAGTTCCGGCAGTGCGAGACGCCCCCAGCCGGGCAGATGATCGACGGAGCGGAGGAATTCGAGAAAGCTGACACCGGAAAACCGCAGCAGGCGGCGAAAGGCTCCGCCGTCCTGCCCGGAGACGATATGGGTGCCCAAATCCTCCAGCAGGTCGCATCGCCGCCGGTTCAGCCGTTCGGCGGCGATGTCCAGCAAGCGGCAGGTGATGTCGTCGTCATAGACCAGGATCGGTTCGAAACCTTCCGCGTCGATTCGGGCCTCTGCCGCGAGGGCGGCCCAGAAGTCGTTGCCGAAGGTATTGCGCAGGTAGGAGTGCAGAGATCGGTTGAAGAGTCCGTGCATGGAAGGGCCCCCGGTTCAGAGGCAGCATTTCACAGCCGGGTTAAGAAAGTATCACGGAGCGCTGTCAGTCGAGGCTGGCGTCCAGTTCGCGGCTGCGCTTGGTCACGAAATCCGCCATCGCCTCCGCCCGGGCCGGATCGAGGGCGGGCGGCTCATAGGCGTCGAGGATGCGCCGCGCGCGCTTGGCCGCCCGCTCGCTGGCCCAGAGCGCGCCGTCCTCCTCCCACACCGGGTAGGGCCGCCAGTCGGAGGCGACAGGTTCGGGGAAGGCAGCCCCCGTGCCAGTCCCCGTGCCGCCCGCGCCGGGAAGCCCCGCCAGCAGATCCTCCTCCGTCCCACCGGAGGAGGTCTGCCAGTAGCGCTGGACAAGCTGGATCTGCTCACAGTCGAGAACGAACTTTTCCACGCTGGCGGCCGTCCCTCGCGACAGCCAGCCCGCCGCGTGATGGAGCAGGTTCGCGCCGGACCGCACCCCGCTCCACAGGCTGTTGGCTGTTTCCGCCATCGCTTGCGCATCGGCGATATTCGCGGTGGACGCCGCGGTTGCGCGGAAGGGCAGGTGAAGGCTCCGTGCGATCTGCCCCAGCGCCTCCGTCATGCGAAGGCTCTCTGCCGTGCCGAATACCGGTGCGCCGAAGGTCGGACCGAGACATGCGGACAGGGCGCCCAGAATGACCGGCGTTCCGGGGCGGACCTGCTGCACCAGGGCCACCACCGCCAGCGCCTCCGCGAGCGCGAGCGTCACCATGCCGGCGACCGTTACCCCCGAGCCGGCCTCCGCCATGACGAGCGGGGTCACCATCACCGCCTGCCCGGCCCGCGCGGCGCAGAGAGTGGCGGCCAGCACGCTCGCATCGAAGATGAGCGGGCCAGCGGAGTTGATATTGACATAAAGGCGCGGCTTCGCGGCGAAATCCGCCTCCTCCAGGCCGGAGGCGAACCGCGCCAGCGTCATCACGTCCCGCACCGCGGCAGGGCCGAGCGGATAGGCGTGAATAACCTTGTCCGTCAGACGAAGGGCCGCCTCCGCGCAGACGAGATGGCGCATGGGAGGGGGAATGTCCTGCGGCTCAACGGGATAGCCGCCAAGGAAATGGATGCAGTTGAAGCTCTGGGCAAGGCGCAGCAGATCTTCGCAGGCCGCGAGATCGCCGCTCCTGCGCCCGCGCTGCAGGTCCCAGACCTCGGTCGCGGAGGCTACCGCACCGAAGAGCATGTGCTGCCCGCCGACGGTGACTGCGCGCGCGGGGTTGCGCGGCTCCAGCCGGAAAGTCGCGGGGGCAAGGCGTGCCATGTCCGACACGAAATCGGGGTCGAAACGCGCGACGTTTCCCTCCACCCTCACCCGGGCGGTGTCCAGCGCCTGACGCAGACCGCCCTCTCCCTCCAGCCCCGGAAGCTCCACACCGCGCTCCGCCAGCAGGCGCAACGCGGCGCGGCGAATGCGGATGACATCCTCCGGCGAAAGCGGGGCGAGGGGCGGATCGGGGTTCTCCGGCATAGACCACGGCATCTGTCCCGGCACGGCATCGCTCGCCATTGACGCATTTCCCATCTGCAACCTCTCGCCAGAGACATGCTCTCCCCTTACGGGAAAGGATGGCCTGTTCGCGACACGGTCGTGTCGGTTTGGCGGCAAGCGTGGCTCAGGAGACCGATTCCCTGCCGGTTTCCGGGTGGGTCTTGGGCGCTTCGCCCTCCAGCCAGGCGGGGAGGCCGCCGATATTCTCCAGAACGACATCGGCCAGCGGGGCCAGGTCCTCTCTCCGAGCCGGTCCTGTCAGCACGCCCACCGTCCGCATTCCGGCCGCCCGCCCGGCCGAGAGGTCGTGGAGGCTGTCGCCCACCATCACGACGCGGCGGGGATCCAGATCGAAGGCGCGGGCAAAGGCCAGAAGCATGCCCGGCTCCGGCTTGCCGCCATGCCCGCTGTCGGAGCCTGCGACGAAGTCGAACAGGTCAAGCACCTCGGCCTCCGTCAGATGAGCGCGGGCCGGCGCCTCCGCATCGTTGGTGGCAAGGCCGAGGATCAGGCCGCGACGCTTCAGCTGCCGGAGCAGCGGGCCAAGCGGCACGGCGGCCCGCAGGGGGGCCTGTGCGGCCAGCAGGTTCATCCGCGTGACCAGCCCCGCCATGTTGGAACCGGGCAACAAAGGCAGCAGCTTCGCCGCGATCTCCTTCGGCGTGCCTGCGATGACGATGCTGTCTGGCGCGAAGCGGCGCTCCTCCAGATCGTAGCCGATGGCTGCTCCCAGGGACGAGGCGAGCGCCCTGTCCCCTCCGGCCAGATCCTCAAGCAACCGCGAAGACCATGCGGACCAGCTTTCGTTGAAGTCGAAAAGCGTCCCATCCTTGTCGAACACGATCGCGGCGATATCGGGGATGGTGGGGGGCATAGCTGTTTCTCCGCGAGCAAGGTGGAAACCCTGCCCGCTCCGGCTGGGCGTGGCAAGGCGATTGGCGCGACGCTCCCGGGCGGGCAGTCGGACGGGAAGCGGGAGCGGGCTGACCCACGCTCCGTCAGACTCCCGTATGCCCACTTACGCCCAGTCAGGCCTTACGCCCAGTCAGGCCCTACGTCCGGTGGCCTTACGCCCAGTCAAGCGCTTCGCCACCCGGGAGCCGTCGGCGGGCCCGCAGGATGGCCTCTGGCCGGACGCCTGCCTCTGCAGCGAATCCCAGCACCAGTTGATCTTCCGTCAGAAGGAAGTCCATGACTGCCGCCAGAAGCTCCGGCTCGCGAGCCGACCGCGCCACGCTTTCCGCCGAAGCCCCGGTGGCGCCGAGGTAGCGCTGCCAGCGGTCTTCATCGGCGGCCAGCCAGCCGAGCGCGGCGATGGCCAGCGTCTCGGCGGATTCACGCTCGTTTTGCATAAATGTCTCCTGATACGGAAAGGAAATTTTAACCAATTTCGTAAAAGGTCGATAAGCAGTCGGCAAGCAGCGGGCGGATATTGGAATGGTCGGAAAAATCCTGATCGTGGATGGGGTGGCGACGAACCGTATCGTCCTCAAGGTCCGCCTTGCCTCTGCCTGCTATGAAACGATTCAGGCGGAGACGGCGGCGCAGGGGCTGACGCTCGCGCGGAGCCTCAGGCCGGACGCCATCCTGCTCGATGTCGGCCTTGCGACGCCCTCCTGCGCCGAGATGTGCCGCACGCTCCGCAGGGATCCCCGAACCCGCCGCCTGCCGGTCATCGTCCTTGGCACTGCGGGAGGGGATCAGCGGCTGGCCGCCTTGCGCGCCGGAGCGGATGACGCGATGCCGCGACCGGTGGACGACATGATCTTGCTTGCGCGGCTTCGCAGCCTCCTCCGGGCCAGCGATCGCGCGGGCGACTTCGAGGAGGAGGTGCCGGGCTTCGGCCTGTCGGAAGCCGCGGATCCCTTTGAGGCCGCGGCCCATATCGCCGTCGTGACACTTGGCGCCCCCTCCGGCGATCTCTGCCCGCGTCTGGCGAGGGCGCTGGGCGGGGGGCGGACTCAGCACCTCAGCCGCGCGGATGCGCTGGGCAGTGAGGAGGCGGCCGACCTCTACCTTCTGACCGCCGTGGAAGGACGGGAGGAGGAGGCGCTGCAGCTCATGTCCGACCTTCGCTCCCGGCCCAGCAGCAGGGATGCGGCGATCTGCATCCAGTTCCCGGAGTCGTCGCGAAGCGCGCGGGCCATGGCGTTCGATCTCGGCGCCTCGGATGTGGTGGATGCCGATGCGTCGGAGGCCGAGCTGGCCTTCCGCCTTCAGGCACAGCTTCGCCGGAAGCGGCTGGCCGATCGCCGCCGCGCCTCCCTTCGTGCCGGGCTGCGGCTGGCGGTGACCGATCCGCTCACCGGCCTGCCGAACCGTCGTCACATCCTGCCGGAGATCGCGCGGACCTCTGCCGCCGGACGGAATTTCGCGGTGCTTGCGCTGGATATAGACCGTTTCAAGGTAGTGAACGATACCTGGGGGCATGCGGCAGGGGATGCCGTGCTGGTGGAGCTTGCCCGCCGCATCGGTGCCACGATCGGCAATTCTGGTGTTCTGGCGCGTATCGGGGGCGAGGAGTTTCTGGTGCTGCTGCCGGATGCCGCCCTGCCGCAGGCGCAACAGATGGCCGAGGATATCCGCCGCGTGACCGCCGCTGGCCCCGTGTCACTGCCCGACGGGGCCGAGGATGTGCGCGTGACGCTTTCCGTCGGCGTGGCGACCGGTGCCGCGCGCGAGGGGGCGGCGGAGATCATCCGCCGCGCGGATCAGGCCCTGCTCCGCGCGAAGGCGGAGGGACGCGACATGGTGAGCGTGAGCCTTTCGGCAGCCTGAGCGGAAGCCCTTTTATGGGTCTTGGCCGGGTCTGGCGCAAATTGGTCAGAGGCAGCGCGGGCGCCTGCCGTGGGTGCGGGTATTGCGCCATCCGGCTTGGCCTTCTGTCACGCGCCAGTTCGGTACTCCGGCGCGGGGAAAGGTCATACGGCGCGCAGCGAGGACGCGACGGCCGGATTTGCAGCACAACACGCGCCGGAGGTTCATAACCGCAGGGGCGCGCGCAGGGGGCCGGAAACCGGAGCGCCTTCAGAGGGAAAAGCTTGTCCCGCAGCCGCAGGAGGAGGAGGCGTTCGGATTCTCGATGGTGAACCGCGCGCCGATCAGCGCTTCCGAGAAGTCGATCACCGCGGAGGAGAGGAAGGGGAGGGAGACACTGTCCACCAGCACCCGCGATCCATCCTTCTCGATGACCAGATCGTCGGCAGTCGCCTCATCCAGCCGGATGTCATACTGAAAGCCCGAACAGCCGCCGCCCTCCACCGCCACGCGGAGGGCCTTTCCTTCTCCCGTTGCGGCGTTGATCTCTGCGATGCGGGCAAAGGCCCGGTCGGTCACTTTGGGGGGAAGGGTCAGACTCATGGGAAAACCCGTATCATTCCGGTCATCCCTGCAATATAGGTGGGGGCAAAAGACGGCACAAGAACAGGCAGACCCATGCTCGCGCCCTATGCCTGCCTCCCCGACCAAAGCCGGGGGCGGCTTCACCCCGAACGGATGTCCACTTTCCGTTCGCCCTTTCAGCGGGACCGGGACCGGATCATCCATTCCTCCGCCTTCCGCAGGCTGAAGCACAAGACGCAGGTCTTTGTCGAACACGAAGGCGATTACTACCGCACGCGGCTGACCCACAGCCTTGAGGTGGCGCAGGTGGCGCGGACCATTGCGGGCGTGCTCGATCTCAATACCGAACTGGCGGAGGCCGTGGCTCTGGCGCATGACCTCGGCCATCCGCCCTTCGGCCATACCGGCGAGGATGCGCTGGCGGAACTGATGGCGCCCTATGGCGGGTTCGATCACAATGCGCAGGCGCTCAGGATCGTCACGTCTCTCGAACGGCACTACGCCGATTTCGACGGGCTGAACCTGACATGGGAGACGCTGGAGGGCCTTGCCAAGCACAATGGCCCGGTGGAGCCGCCCTATTCCTACGCTCTGGCAGAGGTGAACGCGGGCTACGACCTCGACCTGTCCACCCATGCCAGCGCGGAGGCGCAGGTGGCGGCGGTGGCCGATGATGTCGCCTACAACCATCACGACCTGCACGACGGGCTGCGCTCCGGCCTGTTCGACGAGAACGACCTGATGGAACTGCCGCTGACCGGCCCGGCCTTTGCGGAGGTGGATCGCCTCTATCCCGGCCTCGACCCCACGCGGCGGCGGCACGAGGCGCTGCGGCGGGTGTTCGGCGTCATGGTGGAGGATGTGATCGCCGTGGCGAGAAACCGGCTCACTGCGGCGCAGCCCCAGTCGGTGGACGAGATACGCGCGATGGAGGGGCCGATCATCCGCTTCTCCAAGCCGCTCTTTCAGGAGTTGAAGGCGATCAAGTCCTTCCTGTTCCAGCGCATGTATCGCGCCCCCTCCGTCATGCGGGAGCGGGCGCGGGTGACGCAGGTGGTCCGTGACCTGTTTCCGCTCTTCATGAACGATCCGGCACTTCTGCCTGTGGAATGGCAGGTGGATGTGGCGCGCGCGGCGGATGAGACGCAGCTTGCCCGCGTGGTGCTCGACTATGTCGCGGGCATGACCGACCGTTTCGCTCTTCAGGAACATGCGCGGCTGTTCGGGGAGACGGCCTGACGGCAGCACCGGCGGGGAGTGCCGCGCTCCGGCCTGACCCGGGGAGGTTGGCCCGGGTGCGAGGGGGTGGGTTCCCCCGTCAGGTTCTCCGGTCAGGCACCGAACAGGTCGTCCAGCGTCGCGGGGCGGTCCTCCGGCTCCTCCTCTGTCTCCGACTGCTCCTCCGCCCTGTCCGGGGCGTCTGCACGGTCGAGCGGCACGCGGTTGTCGAGCAGACCTGCCGCCCGCAGCTCCGCCAGACCGGGAAGGTCGCGGGCGGAAGCAAGGGCGAAGTGATCCAGAAACGTCTCCGTCACCATGAAGGTCACGGGGCGTCCCGGGGTCAGCCTGCGGCGGCCGAAGCGTATCCACCCCAGCTCGAACAACTGGTCCAGCGTGCCGCGCGACAGGGCGACGCCACGGATTTCCTCGATCTCCGTCCGGGTGACGGGTTGGTGATAGGCGATGATCGCCAGCGTCTCAACCGCCGCGCGGGACAGGCGGCGTGTCTCCACCACCTCGTCCCGGAACAGGCCGGAGAGGTCCGGCGCGGTGCGGAAGGCCCAGCCCTCGCCCGCACGGCGGAGTTCCACGCCCCGGCCTTCGTAGCGGCGGGCAAGGCGGGCGACAGCCTCCGCCGGATCGCAGCCGTCCGGCATCCGCTCTGCCAGCGCGCGGGTGGTGAGCGGATCGGCAGAGGCGAAGAGCATGGCCTCCACCATCCGCTCCTGCTCCTCCATCGCGGGTGGGGGAAACAGCCCGGTCATGCGCGCCCCTCGCCGAGAGCGCGGATCTGGATGGGCGCGAAGGTGCTGCCCTGCCTGATTTCCAGCCGCCCCTGCCGTGCAAGCTCCAGCGTCGCAGCAAAGGTCGCGGCTGTGGCGGAGCGGCGGCGTCCGGGGTCCTCCACCCAGCCATCGGGCAGGTAGCGGCGCAGATCCATCCAGCTTCCGCCATAGCCGATCAGGTCGCGGAGACGGGCGAGCGCCTGCTCCATGGTAAATACGTTCTCCCGGTCGAAGGCATAGGGGCGGAACTCCTCCTTGGTGCGGAGCCGGGCATAGGCCTGCATGATATCGGCCAGCGTCGCCGTATAGCGCGTCGTGCGCGCCGCGACGACGGGTTCGGACCGTCCGCGCGGGAACATGTCCATGCCGACGCGGGGCCGGGCCATCAGGCGCTCCGCCGCCTCCCGCATCGCCTGAAGCCGCTCCAGCTGGAAGGCCAGATGCGCGGCCATATCCTCCCCCGAGGGGCCGTCCGCTTCCGGGTCCGGCGGCAGCAGCAGGCGGGATTTCAGGTAGGCGAGCCACGCGGCCATCACCAGATAATCGGCAGCAAGCTCGATACGGAGCGCGCGGGCCTCCTCCACGAAGGCCAGATACTGCTCTGCCAGTTGCAGCACGGAGATGCGGCGCAGGTCCACCTTCTGGCTGCGGGACAGGGAGAGGAGGAGGTCGAGCGGGCCTTCGAAACCCTCCACATCGACGATCAGCGCCTCTGCCGCGCGCCGCTCGGCAACGGAGCCGGCCGCGTCAGGGTCCACCGATGCGGTGGTGGTCGTCTGAGCGCGGGAGTTGTCGGCGAGAAGGATTGCGCTGGCCCTGCCCGCCGGGGCGGTCACGAGAGGGGCGGGGGGCTGTTTCGGGCCAGCGGCTGCGGAAAGCGCGCCCGGGGCTTTTGCCGGGGCCTTTGCCGGAAGCGAAGGGGCGGATGCCGCGTCACCTGCCTGGCCGCGTTCGGCCCCGGCCTCCGGCGTGCCTGTGCGGGGGGCTTTCGCCCGCCCTTTGCCGGATGTCTCAGCCACTCACCGGCTCCGCCAGCAGCCGGTCAAGCTCCGCCCGGAGCGCGGGGAGATCGGCCGCATCAGGCGCGTGGCGGGCCGCGAGCGCCCGCTTCCCGCGCTCCGCCGCGATCCCCTCCATCCGGCCGGAGGCGGTGACCACCTCCACCATCTCCGCGCGCTTGCCGTTGCAGTGCAGGATCACATCGCATTCCGCTGCAATTGCCAGGCGGCTCCGCTCCTCCAGACTGCCCGCCAGCGCCTGCATGGAGATGTCGTCCGACATGATGAGATTGCCGAACCCCATGTCCTGCCGGATCGTCTGCATCACGATGGGCGAGCAGGTCGCCGGGCGCTCCCCATCCAGCGCGGGGAACACGATATGCGCCGTCATCGCCATCGGCAGATCGTTGAGCGCGCGGAAGACGGCGAAATCGGTTTCCTCAAGCTCCTCCAGCGGCGCGGTGACGGTGGGCAGCGACAGGTGGCTGTCCACCGTTGCGCGGCCATGGCCGGGGATGTGCTTCAGCACCGGAAGCACCCCGCCCTCCAGCAGTCCGTCCGCCACGGCGCGGGAGGCCGCGGTGACGGTCGCCACATCCTCGCCATAGCAGCGGTTGCGGAGGAAGGGATGCGTCGCCGGCCCCGCGATGTCGGCAAGGGGGGCACAGTTCGCGTCGATCCCCACATCGCGGAGTTCCGCCGCGATCAGCCGATAGCGGAGCCACATGGAGCGCACGCCCTCCGTGCCCGCCCGCGCCATCTGCTCCAGCGGGGGCAGCCACTCCGCCCAGTGCGGCGCGCGGAGCCGCTGGACGCGCCCCCCTTCCTGATCGACGAGCACCGGCGCCTCCCGGCCCACGGCATCGCGCAGATCGTCGGTCAGGCGGCGGACCTGCTCCGGCGTCTCGATATTGCGGGCAAAGAGGATGAAGCCCCAGGGGTCGGCCTCGCGGAAGAACTGGCGTTCGTCGGGCAGGAGGGCGAATCCCTCGCACCCCAGAATGGTGGCTCCGGGCATCAGCGTACCGTTACGGGAATACAGGCGGCCTGTTCGGCCAGAAGGGCGGTGCAGAAGCGTCTCGCATCCGCATCGTCGGCGAAGCCTGCGGCGCGCAGGCGATAGAAGGTGCGTCCGCCGCTTTCCGCGGGCTGGATGACGCGGGAGCGGGCGCGGAGCAGCGCACCGAATTTCGATTGCAGCCGCGCCCATTCCCGCTCCGCCGTCGCGGCATCGTCAAAGGCGCCGAGCTGCACGAGCTGATCGCCGGTCCTGAGGCTCGACGCCTCCACCGGCTGGGCGACCGGCTGCACCACCGGCGCGACTGCCGTGCGGCGCGGCGGGCGGGGCATGGGGCGCAGATCGGCGGAGAGCCGGGCATTGGAGGCGGGCGGATTGGCGGCGGGCGGCGGCGGTTCCTCCGCAAGCGGCTCCTCCGCCGGGTCTTCGGGCGCGAAGATATCAGCGGGGAGGGCAGCCACGGCCTGCGCCACGGCATTGTCCACCGCAGCATCATCCACGGCGGCGGCAACCTTCTCCTGCACGGCTTCGGCCTGCAAGGCGGCGGCGGGACGATCCTCCTCCTCCAGCGTCACGGGGCGCGGAGCGAGGACGAGACGATCAGGCGGCGGCGCGGCCGACCCCTCTGCCGCGACGGCATTCACGGCAAGACCCTGATAGGAGGTCGTCAGCCCGCCCGGATCCTCCGGCGCGATGCGCATGGGGCCTTCCAGCGCACGGATGACCGGCACGCCCGTCACATCCCGCATGGTAAGCTGGTAGCCCCAGACGGCCAGGCCGATCAGCAGCGATACGGAAACGACCGTTCCCGCCAGATTGACGAACCCTTGCAGGCGCGCCGCTCGCCCTTCCTGCGGAGGGTCTTCCGTCGTCTGGTACTCGTAATCCGCCATGGCTCCGCCTCTCATACCGACGGAGCCGCTCCTCCCCGCAACGGGGAAGGAGGCGTCCTGCTGCCCGCCGCGCCGGCGGCGCGCTTGTTCTCAGCGCATTTCCTCGACCGGCGTGACGCCAAGGATACCAAGGCCCGCGGAAATGACAACGGATACGGCCCGCGCAAGGGCGATTTTCGCCTGCGTCGCGTTGACGTCATCCTCCTGGACAAAGCGGAGCGAAGGCTCGTCATTGCCCTTGTTCCAGAAGGCATGCAGTTCGGACGCCAGTTCATAGAGATAGAAGGCGATCCGGTGCGGCTCGTTGTTGCGGGCGGCAATTTCCACCAGCCGCGGCCACTCGGCGATCTTCCGCGCCAGTTCCGTCTCCGCCGGATGGCGGTTCGGGGCAAGGTCGGTATCGGCGAGCGTCACGTCATCGACGTCGATCCCCATCTCCGCCGCCTTGCGCAGCACGGAATTCACCCGCGCATTGGCGTATTGGACGTAGAAGACCGGGTTGTCCTTGGATTGCTCCAGCACCTTGTCGAAGTCGAAATCCAGCGGTGCATCGTTCTTGCGGGTGAGCATCACGAAGCGGGTCACGTCGGGGCCGACCTGATCCACCACGTCGCGCAGGGTCACGAAGGTGCCCGCGCGCTTGGACATCTTGAACGGCTCGCCGTTCTTGAACAGCTTCACCAGCTGGGTGAGCTTGACGTCGAACTCCACCTTGTTGGCGGAAAGCGCAGCAACCGCTGCCTTCATCCGCTTCACGTAACCGCCGTGATCGGCACCGAACACGTCGATCAGCACGTCGAAGCCGCGCGAGATCTTGTCCCAGTGATAGGCGATGTCGGGGGCGAAATAGGTCCAGGCGCCGTCGGATTTGCGGATCGGGCGATCCACGTCATCGCCATAGGCGGTGGAGCGGAACAGCGTCTGCTCCCGCGGCTCCCAGTCGTCGGGCGTCTTGCCCTTCGGCGGTTCCAGCACACCCTTGTAGATCAGCCCCTCGGATTGCAGCCGCTCCAGCGCGCTTTCGATCCGTCCGGTGCCATAGAGCGACTTTTCGGAGAAGAACACGTCCATCTCGATGCCGAGGAGCGCCAGATCCTCTCGGATCATCTTCATCATCTCACCGGTGGCGAAGTCGCGCACCTCGTCCAGCCATTCGGCTTCGGGCTTGTCGAGCAGCGAGGTGCCGTATTTCGCCTTCAGCGCCTCCCCCACCGGGATCAGGTAATCGCCGGGGTAGAGCCCCTCGCGGATCTCGGGGTCAAGGCCGTTGGCCTCCCGGTAGCGCTCATAGGCGGAGCGCGCCAGCACATCGACCTGCGCGCCGCCGTCGTTGATGTAATATTCGCGCGTGACGTCATAGCCCGCGAAATCCAGCAGACGCGAAAGCGCATCCCCGAACACCGCGCCCCGCGTATGGCCGACATGCAGCGGCCCCGTCGGGTTGGCGGAGACGAATTCCACGTTGACCTTCTTGCCCTCGCCGAGCGTGGAGCGGCCGAAATCCGCGCCGTCCGTCACCGCGCCGCGAACCACCGTGTCCCAGACCCAGGGGTGCACCCGCAGGTTCAGGAAGCCCGGACCGGCGACCTCGGCCGCGGCGATGCGGGGATCGACCGTCAGCTTCGCCGCCAGCGCCTCGGCGATGTCGCGGGGTTTCATGTTGGCGGGCTTTGCCAGAACCATGGCGGCATTCGTCGCCAGATCGCCGTGGGCAGCGTCGCGCGGCGGCTCCACCGTCACGGCGGAAGTGTCCAGCCCGGCAGGCAGAAGGCCCTCAGCGGTCAGATCCCCGAGGCTGTCGACGACAAGGGCGCGAATGGTGTTGAATATGTTCATCGGGCAATCCTTTGCTTGGTCGGGACATATCACGGCAAGACGCAAGGTCAACTGACCCGCACCGCCGGTCCCTGACCGCTCCGGTTCGTTTCTGCCTTTGACATATTGACCGCGGCGGCGGGGTGCAACCCGGCGCGGAGGGATTCCGCTGCGTAAAACCTCAGCGGAAATGCTTGGCGAGCTTCAGCCCCTGGCCCTGATAATTGGAGGCGATGCCCGCACCGTAGAGCCTGTCCGGCAGCTCGGCCATCCGCTCATAAACCAGCCGCCCGACGATCTGACCATGTTCCAGCACGAAAGGCGCCTCGTGGCAACGCACCTCGAGCACGCCGCGGGAACCGGCGCCGCCCGCCGCCGCATGGCCGAAGCCCGGATCGAAGAAACCTGCGTAATGCACGCGGAACTCCCCCACCATCGCGAGGTAGGGGGCCATCTCGGCCGCGCAATCGGGCGGGATGTGCACCGCCTCCCGGCTGACGAGGATGTAGAACGCGCCCGGATCGAGGATCAGCCGCCCATCCGTGCTGTGCAGCTCCTCCCAGAAATCGGCCGGGTCGTAGCCGCCGATCCGGTCGAGGTCGATCAGCCCGGCATGGGGCTTGGCCCGGTAGCCGACCAGCGTTCCGCTGTCGGGCTTCAGATCAACCGAGAAGCCGAGCCCCTGGTCGATAACCGGCTTCCCCCCGGCGACGAGCGCGCTTTTCGCGTGGAGCGCGGCGAGTTCCGCATCCGTGAGCACGGCATTGCCGCGTTTGAACCGGATCTGGTTCAGGCGCATTCCGGGCCGCACGAGAACGGAGAAGGAGCGGGGACAGATCTCAGCGTAAAGCGGCCCCTCATAGCCGGGGGCAACCCGGTCGAACTCTGTCCCGCCGTCGGTGATCATGCGGGTAAGGAGGTCAAGCCGCCCGGTGGAGCTTTTGGCGTTCGCAACGGCGGCGATCCCGTCGGGGAGGGCGAGACGTTCCTCCAGCGGCACCAGATAGACGCAGCCCTTCTCCAGCACCGCGCCGGGGCGGAGGTCGATCTCATGCATGCCGAATTCGGCGATCCGGTCCTTCACCGTCCGCCCCCGGCCTGCAAGGAAAGAGGCGCGCACGCGATAGGCGGTGCCGGACAGGCGGAGATCAAGGCTCGCGGGTTGTATCTGGGCGGGGAGAACGGGTGCTCCGGCGGAGATCACGCCATCGGCAATCATCCGGGAGATCGCGCGATCAGGGAGAACGCCGGTGGGCAATGTCACATCATGCACCCCGGTCATCCCCAATCTGCTGCGGAATTCAATGGTCGGGCCGGCGAGATTCGAACTCGCGACCTTCCGCCCCCCAGACGGACGCGCTAACCAGACTGCGCCACGGCCCGACGGGCGCATACATAGCGACTTTGCTGGCAGGGGCAAGCGGCAAAGCGCAGTTTCTGCGCGCAAAAGTCACGGCGCCCGCGGGAGACGGGCGGCGCCTGCGGGGCGATGTCACCCCGCCTGACGCATCCTGTCCCGGAGCGCGAGAAGCCGCGACTGCAGCGGGGCCGCTTCGGGCAAGGCCGCGAGCGGCAACTGGCGGAGGCGGGCCAGCAGCGCATGCGTATCCAGCCAGAGAACCGCTGCGGGATGCGGCGCGTAAGGGGGCGCATCTCCCACCGAACCTGCAGCGACCGGCAGGCCCGGCCCAGGGGCGGGATCCGGGTCCGGTTCCGGCTCGGGTGGCGGGCCGGGTTCGGGGATGGGGTCGGGAATCGGCGAAGGCTCCCGCGCGGCGCGTGCCTCGCGCGGGCGGAGGGTGCGGACCATCGCGGTCGGGCGGAGGGGGGCATCATAGGCGGTGCCCATCTCCTCCCCCAGGCCGATCGCGATGACATGCTGAATGCCCCGTTCGCGCAGGATCTTCTGCACGCCACGGATGGTCAGCCCTTCTTCATGCAGCAGCCGCTGGATTCCTGCGATGAGGGTCAGATCCTCCGGGCGGTAGTAGCGCCGCCCGCCCGCCCGCTTCACCGGCTTGATCTGGGTGAAGCGGCTTTCCCAGAAACGCAGCACATGGGCGGGCACGCCGAGCTCGTCGGAGACCTCGCTGATCGTGCGGAACGCCTCAGGTGATTTCTCGACCCCGATCGCCAAGATCAGCCCCGGTTTCCGGCGGCGACGCGATCCTTCATGATGTGGGAGGGCCGGAAGGTCATCACCCGGCGCGGCAGGATCGGCACCTCATCCCCGGTCTTCGGGTTGCGGCCCACGCGGGCGGACTTGTCGCGCACGGAGAATGTGCCGAAGGAGGAGATTTTCACCTGCTCGCCCGCCACCAGCGCGTCCGACATGTGCTGAAGCACGCTCTCGACGAGCGCGGCCGACTCGTTCCGAGACAGGCCGACCTCGCGGAAGACGGCCTCGCTCAGATCCATGCGTGTGAGAGTGCCTTGGCTCATGGTCTATCCTCGCAACAGATCACTGGAAATCCATATGACTGTCAGGGATTAAGCCGGCCAAGTCAACATGCCGGTCACCAGCGGATGACGACCGACCCCCAGGCAAGCCCGCCGCCGATCGCCTCCGTGACGACGAGATCGCCGCGCTTGATCTGCCCGTTCGCCTTGCCCACCGACAGGGCGAGCGGAATGGAGGCGGCGGAGGTGTTGCCGTGATCCTGTACGGTCACCACGACCTTTTCCATCGTCAGGCCCATGCGCTGTGCCGTGGCCTTGATGATGCGCAGGTTCGCCTGATGCGGCACGATCCAGTCCACGTCCTGCGCCTCCAGCCCCGCCTTGGCGAGCGCGGCATGGGCCGTCTCGGCGAGCTTTTCCACCGCCTGACGGAAGACTTCCTTGCCCTGCATCTTCAGCACGCCCGCGGTCCCCGTGGTGGCGACGCCGCCGTCCACGTAGAGGATGTCGCGGTAGCGCCCGTCCGAATGCAGATCGACCGAAAGGATGCCGCGGTCGCCGGGCAGGCCATTGCCGGTCGTGGCTTCCAGCACGAGAGCGCCCGCGCCGTCGCCGAAGAGCACGCAGGTGCCGCGGTCCGTCCAGTCGAGGATGCGGCTGAACGTCTCCGCCCCGATGACGAGGACACGCTCCGCCTGACCGGACAGGATCATGCCGTTCGCATTGGCCAGCGCAAAGACGAAGCCCGCGCAGACCGCCTGAACGTCATAGGCAAAGCCCGTCGTCATGCCGAGCCGCTCCTGCACCATGGTGGCGACGGAGGGGAAGGTGAGATCGGGGGTGGAGGTCGCGACGATGATGGCGTCGATGTCGCCCGGTTGCAGGCCCGCATCGGCAAGCGCTGCCCGTGCGGCCTCGGCGGCCATGCCGGATGTCGCCTCCCCTTCCGCAGCGAAATGCCGGCGTTCGATGCCGGACCGGCTGCGGATCCATTCGTCGGAGGTTTCGAGCGTCGCCTCGAATTCGGCATTCGGGACGATCCGGGCGGGCAGGTAATGCCCCACGCCCCGGACGGCGGCACGTCTCGTCATTCGGTGGCTCCGCTGCTGGTGGATCCGGCGGTCTCGCCGGTCTGGAGGGTGGCGAGCGCCGTGGCGACGCGGGAGGCGAGGCGATCCTGGAACCCCGCACGGGCGAGCCGGATGGCGAGGTTGATGGCCGCGGCCATCGCCGTCGCATCGGCGGATCCGTGCGACTTCACCACCAGCCCGTTCAGCCCGAGAAAGACGCCGCCGTTCGACCGGCGCGGGTCCATCCGGCGGGAGAATCGCTTGAGCGATGGCATCGCGAGCAATGCCGCCATGCGGGAGAGCGGTGTCTTCTGGAACGCTTCGCGCAGCGAATCGGCCACCAGCTTGGCAGTGCCTTCCGCCGTCTTGAGCGCGACATTCCCGGTGAAGCCGTCCGTCACGATCACATCGGCCCTGTCGCCCAGAATGTCGTTGCCTTCGACGAAACCGATATAGGCGAAGTTGCTGATACCGGCGGCGGTGGGCATCAGCTCATGCGCGGCCTTCAGCTCTGCCCGACCCTTGTTCTCCTCCGTGCCCACGTTCAGCAGGCCGACGCGGGGTTCCGCAAGGCCGAGCGCGTTTCGGGCGTAGGAGGCGCCCATGACGGCGAACTGCACCAGATCTTCGGCATCGGCGCGCACATCGGCGCCCATGTCGAGCATGACATTGAACTCATGCGCATTTCGTGAGGGCCAAGCGCTGGCGATCGCGGGGCGGTTCACGCCCGGCAACTTTCTGAGCCGCAGCATGGAGACCGCCATGAGCGCGCCGGTATTGCCGCAGGAGACCGCCGCCGCGGCCTCTCCGTTCCGCACGCTGTCCACGGCGGACCACATGGAGGTGCCCGCGCCGTTCCGCATCACGTAGGACGGCTTTTCATCCATCGTGACAACCCGTTCGGTCGCACGAATCTCGCAGCGCGCCGCAAGGGGCTTGCGGCGCGCAACGAGCTTTTTCAACTCCGCCTCGTTCCCGTGAACGAGGAACGAAACGTCGGGATTCTTTTCAGCGCTCTCCACGATGCCATCGACGACCGCCGAGGGGCCGCGATCACCGCCCATCGCATCGACGGAGATGACGATGCGTGTGGTGTCCGTCTGGGGCTCCATGCGGTCCGTAACTCGTGGTGGCTTTCTGCCGTATCCCGACTGCGACTTATGCCGCGTCTTCGTCCAGATCGACGTCCTGACCGGCGGCAACCACTTCACGTTCGTGGTAGTGGCCGCAGGACGGGCACACGTGATGCGGGCGCTTCAGTTCGCCGCAATTCGGGCAGTCGTTCGGATTGGCGGCGACGAGCGCGTCATGCGCACGGCGCATGTTGCGACGGGAGCGGGTAACGCGATTCTGAGGGACAGCCATGTCACAACCTCGACTCTGGGGGACAGGCCCCTTTGATAGCACATGAGCCAGCCGCCCTCTTCCTTCCGGGAGCGTGGCAGCCAGCGGTTAAACGAGGCCGGGAACATAGCCGGATTCGCGGTGGGCGCAAGCCCTTTCTGGTCCGCCATCAGGGCGGACCCGGCGGTTCAGTCCTTCTTTGCCAGCTTTTCACGCAGTTGCGCAAGAGAGGCAAAGGGCTTGACGTCGCCGTCGCGCATCGGCGCAACACCCGGTTCGGTGAATACCTGTTCGCCGATCTCCACGCCGTCCGCCCGCGGATAGAGCGGCATGGCAAGGGCCAGCGCCTCTGCCATGACCGCGCCCGGGTCGATGGTGGACCCGAGCGGCTCCGCATCGGTATCCTCGGGGATCTCAGCCTCTTCCGCCGGGGGTTCGGGCGGATTGGCGAGATACCGCCGCTCCACATCTTCGCTGACATAGGTGGTGACCGGATCGAGCGTCACGATGCAGGGCTGAACGACTTCTGCCGTCAGATGCCCTTCAAGCACCCAGTCCTCCCGGCCGAGGGGCCGAATTTCGCCGCGGAAATGCACACCCGAGAGGCTGGAGGCCCCAACGGCGGCGGCAAGGTCGGCAAGCTCCTCCCCATCCGGCTTGAAATCGAACCGGGTGGGCTTGCGCGGGCCGAGGCTGTTGATGCGGATCGGATGGGAAAAGGACAGGGGCATGGGCGCTCCGCGATCTCGAGGCCCGTGGCGGGCGGTGGCAGGATGCAGCGTTCGCCGCAGCTCATCCCTCCAGATAGGCGAAGCAACGGCAGGCGCAAGCACCGCATTGCTGCATCCGACGAAGGGTATATCTTCCTTCCTTGAACCAGAGCGTGACCTTCTGTAAGCCATGGGGACGCTTGGAAGCAAAAGACAAGGGGACGGAATGGTCAAGCTCCGGTATCTGGCGTGGCGGAGCGTTGCCTGCCTCGCCCTGCCGTTCCTGGTGGCCTGCAGCCCCGTCTATCGCGACCATGGCTATGTTCCGACGGAACATGAGCTGGAACAGGTGCGCGTTGGCGTCGATACGCGCGAGACGGTCGCCCAGTCCATCGGACAGCCGAGCACGCACGGGGTGATGGGTGATTCCGCCTGGTATTTCGTGCAGGACCGCTTCCGCAACTATGGCGCGCTGGCGCCGGAGAACGTGGACCGGCAGGTTCTGGCGATTTCCTTTGCCCCGAGCGGCCATGTCGCGAATATCGAGCGATTCGGCCTGCAGGACGGCAATGTCGTCGTCCTGTCGCGCCGCGTGACCGAATCCGGCATCTCCAACGTCAGCTTCGTCACCCAGCTCCTGCGCAACCTCGGCACTCCGAGCCTTGACCAGATACTGCCCGAAGACCGGTAAGACCGCGCCGCGTGGCGCGACCTCACCGGCTGCCGGCGCGTCAGCGGACGAGGGTCATTCCTTCGGCTCGTGGACCAGCGCCACACCGTTGATGCAGTAGCGCAGCCCCGTCGGCCCCGGCCCGTCGGGGAACACATGGCCGAGATGCGCGCCGCAGTTGTCGCAATGCACCTCCACCCGCACCATGCCGTGGCTGCGGTCCACGCTCTCGCCCACGGGAGCGCCCTCAGTCGGGGCGGTAAAGGCGGGCCAGCCGCAGTGGCTGTCGAACTTCTCCGCCTGATCGAACAGTTCCGTGCCGCAGCCGACGCAGCGATAGATGGCGGCACCCTGCGGGAAGGCGTCGTGGCTGAAGGGGCGCTCCGTCGCCTGCTCCCGCGTGACGCGATAGGCAAGATCGGAGAGCTGTGCCCGCCATTCGGCCTCGGTCTTCTGCACGGGGAGGGGTTTTTGTTTGATGTCTGTCATTGGGGTCCTCCGGTGATCCGCGACGTGCGGTTGTTTTCAAGGTAGGGATGGAGCGGGGACGCTCCAACCCCGGGGGCCGGGGCGGGCGTCAGCGGCGTCGGCGGATCACCGGAACGTGCGTCCGCCGGAGCCGGGTCGCGGCCGCCGGATGTGGAGGAGCACCCTCCGTCGCCCGCCAGAACGCCGGGCCGCCGAGCCGGAGCCAGAGCGGCACCGCGAGCAGACCTCCCACGACGAAGCCGCCCACATGCGCCCAGTGCGCGACCCCGGCATCCGCCTCCGCAGTGAAGGCACCGGCAACGATCTGGATCACGAACCAGTAGGCCAGCACCAGGGAGGCGGGCAGAGTGATGATCCGTATGAAGAAGATGAAGATGACGAGAAGATCGACCCGCGCCTTCGGGAACAGCAGGAGATAGCCGCCCATCACCCCGGCGATGGCACCGGAGGCGCCCACCATCGGCACGGAAGACGTCGGCCCCGCCGCGATCTGCAACGCTCCCGCACCCAGCCCGGAGGCGATGTAGAACGCCAGAAACGGCAGCCGCCCCATCCGGTCCTCCAGATTGTCGCCAAAGACATAGAGGAACAGCATATTGCCGAGGAGGTGCAGGAAGCCTCCGTGCAGGAACATCGACGTCAACGCGGTTTCCGGTCTCTCTCCCGCCATGAAGCGGGCGGGCACCAGTCCCCAGCGGTCGTAGAAGGCAGCCAGCCCCGCCGGGTCCGCCATCAGCGGCAACATCATCACGAAGACCGCGACGTTGAGCGCGATCAGCAGCCAGGTGACGATCGGCTGACGGGAGGCGGGATTGTGATCGCGAAACGGGAACATGCGTCATTTTCTCCGGCACGCGGCAAGGGTCAAGGGCGCGATGGGTTTCGCAGGCAGCCGCGGGCGGTCATGCGACATCCGGCGCCGGTCTGGCCGCGCCGGGGCACGGGCGCGTTCGGCATCTCCCTTCCTCCGCGCCGGGCACGCACCTGCGTCGCCGCCGGCGCCTCCGTGCGGAAGCCTGCACCGACCCACTGACGCGGGCCGGAACATGGGATAAGCAGGGGGCCGAAGGGAGCCGCACCATGAAAACCATCCATATTCTCAATGGCCCGAACCTCAACCTCCTCGGTCGCCGTCAGCCGGATATCTACGGACACGAAACGCTCGCCGATGTGGAGACCGCCTGCGAAAAGCTGGCGCATTCGCTTGGGCTTTCCATCGTCTTCCGGCAGTCCAACCACGAAGGGGAGCTTGTGGACTGGATCCATACCGCGCGGGAGGAGGCGGTGGGCATCGTCATGAACCCCGCGGCCTATACCCACACGTCGGTGGCGATTCTCGATGCCTTGAATGCCTTCGAGGGGCCGGTGATGGAGGTGCATATCTCCAACGTCCACAAGCGGGAGAGCTTCCGCCATCACTCCTATGTCTCGCTCCGGGCCGACGGGGTGATCGCGGGCTGCGGGACGGAGGGCTACCTTCTGGCGCTCCGCCGGCTGGCGACGCTGGTCGCAGACTGACGACGGATCGCGCTTCGCAGTGGCGCGGCGGAGAAGCCTCCGCCCCGCCGCATGATCGGCCTCGGACCGCCCGCTTCGACAGGAAGCGCCGAGGCCCCGCGAGAGCCCGCGAGGCGATGCCGGCGCGCCACATCGGCCAACTTGTCGCTGGCGGAAAAAGGGTCGCGCGTTTAAGACCGGTGCGCAATTCTGGCGAGAGGTGCCCCATGTCCGACATCCGCCCGCAACCCGGTATCATGGAGATCGCTCTCTATGAAGGCGGAGCATCGCATGTCGCAGGTCAGACGGATGCGATCAAGCTCTCGTCCAACGAAAACCCCTTCGGCCCTTCCGATCGCGCGAAGGAGGCCTTCTCCCGGGCCGTGCACAGGCTGCACCGCTATCCCTCGACGGATCATGCGGCGCTCCGTCAGGCGATCGGCGAGGTGCATGGGCTGGAGCCGTCCCGGATCATCTGCGGCGTGGGATCGGACGAGATCCTGAACCTTCTCGCGCAGGCCTATGTCGGGCCGGGGGATGAGGTTGTGTTCACCGAACACGGCTTCCTGCTCTACCGGACTTCTACGCTGGCCGCGGGCGGCACGCCCGTCGCGGTGAAGGAGCGGGAGCGGACGACCGATGTGGATGCGATCCTTGCCGCCTGCACGGAGCGGACGCGGCTCGTCTATCTGGCCAACCCCAACAACCCGACGGGCACGATGATCGGCCTGCCGGAGCTGGAGCGGCTGGCCTCCGGCCTGCCGGAGGGGGCTGTCCTCGTGCTGGACGGCGCCTATGCCGAGTATGTGGAAGGCTATGATGCCGGGGCCGCTCTGGCGACGCGGATGTCCAATGTCTTCATGACGCGCACGTTTTCCAAGATCTATGGCCTTGGCGGTCTGCGGATCGGCTGGGGCTACGGTCCGAAAGAGATCGTGGATGTGCTCAACCGCATCCGCGGGCCGTTCAACCTGTCCAGCGCGCAGCTGGAGACGGCGGAGGCGGCTGTCCGCGATCAGGATTACGTCGCGCGCTGCCGGGCGGAGAACGCCCGTCTGAGGACATGGCTCGCGGCCTCGCTGGCGGAGAAGGGTGTGCCCTCGGACATTTCGACGGCGAATTTCATCCTTGCCCGGTTCGCGGACGAGGCGGAGGCACAGGCCTGTGACACCTACCTTCAGTCGCAGGGCCTGATCGTGCGGCGCGTGGCCGGTTATGGCCTGCCCAACTGCCTGCGCATCACCGTGGGAGACGAGGCATCCTGCCGCCGCGTGGCGCATGCGGTCGGCCAGTTCAAGGCGCGCGAAGGCGGAGCGGTCTGATGGCGGTGCTTTATGATCGTGTGGCGCTGATCGGGCTTGGCCTCATCGCCTCCTCCATGGCCCATGCGATACGGAAGGCCGGCCTCGCGCGCGAGATCGTCGGCTATGCCCGCAGCGCGGAAACGCGGGCCACGGCGCTGGAGATCGGCCTGTGCGACCGGGTGACGGAGACGGCGGCGGAGGCGGTGGAGGATGCGGATCTCGTCGTGCTCTGCATTCCGGTGGGCGGCATGGGCGATGTGGCGCGGGAGATCGGCCCGCATCTGAAGCCCGGCGCGACGCTGACCGATGTCGGTTCGGTCAAGCAGGCGGTGATCGACGCCGTGGCGCCCTTCGTGCCGGCGGGGGTGGAGTTCATCCCCGGCCACCCGCTTGCCGGGACGGAGCATTCCGGCCCCCGCTCCGGTTTCGCCGAGCTGTTCCGCAATCGCTGGTGGATCCTCGTGCCGCTTCCGGGCGGATCGGACGCGGCGCTGGAACGGCTGGAGGCGCTCTGCCGCGGCATGGGCGCGAATGTGGAGACGATGGATGCGGAGCATCACGACCTCGTCCTCGCCGTCACCTCCCACACTCCGCATCTTATCGCCTATACGATGGTCGGCGTTGCAGATGATCTTGGCAGGGTCACCGATAGCGAGGTAATCAAGTTCTCTGCGGCAGGCTTCCGGGACTTCACGCGCATTGCCGCTTCCGATCCGACGATGTGGCGCGATGTCTTCCTCACCAACCGGGAGGCCACGCTGGAGATCCTCGGGCGGTTCACGGAGGAGCTTTTCGCGCTGCAACGCGCGATCAGGATGGGGGACGGCCAGATGCTCTTCGACTATTTCACCCGCACGCGTGCCATTCGGCGCGGCATCATCCAGGCGGGCCAGGATACCGCCGCCCCCGACTTCGGGCGCACGAAGGCGGGCGACTGAGTGAAGCGGCGGCGCGCGCTCGCCCTCTGGCTCTGTCTCACGGGCATCGCTTTGGCGGGTGCCGCCGCTGCGGGGCCGCTGCGGTCCGACGTCCCGAAGACGCGCCCTTTCGCATCCGGCACCACCCCGGCAACGCCCGGTCCGGGCGGGGCGGTGCTTTCCGCAACGCGCCCGCTGCCCCGGCCCGCAGGGCTTGCCGCTTCGCAGGGGAAGGCCGTTGCGGCGGGGGAAGGGATGGCGCTGCTGGACGCGCTGCTCCGCCCCATGCCCCGCCCGCCGCAGATCGCGGCGAAGCGCATGCGGGAGGCCGCGCCGCTGGTGCAGAACGTGTCCTTCATCGCCCCTGTGCCGCCCGGTGCCACATCGCGGCAAGGCTCCGGCCTTTGCGGGGTTCCGAAGCTGACCGGACGGCGGATCGCCCCTGTCACCTCCCGTATTACCGGTTGCGGCATTCCCGAAGCGGTGGAGGTCACGGCGGTGGATGGCGTCCAGCTCAGCCAACCGGCGATGGTGGATTGCCCGACGGCGACCGCCCTTGACCAATGGGTGAGGACGGCGCTGAAGCCTGCCGTCGGGCGGCAGGGGGGCGGAGTGAAATCGCTCCAGATCGCCGGGACCTATGCCTGCCGTCCGCGCAACAATCTGGCGGGCGGCAAGATCTCCGAACATGGGCGCGGCAAGGCGGTGGATGTCGCGGCAGTGGTTCTGGCGAATGGTCAGGCGCTCAATGTCGCGCGGGACTGGGGCAGGGGGCAGGCGGGGCAGATCCTGAAGACCGCCCACAGCAAGGCCTGCGGGATCTTCGGGACCACTCTTGGCCCCGGATCCGACGGCTATCATGAAGACCATCTGCATTTCGACACCGCCGTCCGCCGCAACGGCAGCGCCTATTGCCGCTGACGCGGCGTGCCGTTCGTCTGGCCGGGACGGGTGGCTTGAGCGGGTGGCGTGCTGGCGGCGGAGTGCACTGCCCCGTCGCCACGGGCATCGTCCAGCGCCGGGCCGTGGCCGCGCGCGGCGATCCGCGGCGGCCTGAAAAGCTGAAAAGGCCTGAAGCGCCATGCCTATGCTTGGGAAGCCGGCCCGGGGCATCGCCAAGATGTGCAGGATTTTCGGCCGGATTTCATCGGAGTGCGAGGGACTGCCGCGCCATCACAGGCCTCGAAGCCTTCTCAGCCGGCATGAACAGGGTGCTGAGAAAGATCTCTGGGTCTGGCGGGGTGAAATCCAGCCCGAAATCCATGCATTATTGGTGATTCCGGGGCTGATTCCCCGATTTCCAGAGTATGGTCATGACACTTCAGAGCTTTTTCGGCAGCCTGTTAACAGAGTGCTGAAAAAGACATGGGTCTATCGGCCTTACGTTGGAAAACCAGAAAATCTGTCCGGTCACGAACCAAAACCTGCGGTTCCCGGGGTAGATCGTCAACCATATAGGGAAAGTCTCCGCCCCGGAGCAACCTAGGACTACCTTCTCAACGCCTCTTAAGTCCACCGCTTCCGTCAGGCGCGCCCGGACGCGAAGCATCAGGATCATGAGGGGTGCACCATGGACGCCGGACGCGGCTGATTTCCGTCCTGACCCGGCGGGGTTGCGACCGGCTCCGTGCACAGCGCGTCGGCATGCAGGATCACCGGTCGCCTGACCCTATCGCCAAAGCCTCCTGCCAGCAGCACCCCGGTGACGGGGCCTATCCCCGCCGTTCGCGCAGCACGGGCGGGATGGTCGTCAGCGGAACCGGGCCAAGGAAAACCACGCCGGAAGAGACGCGCAGCGGCACGTCCAGCGTTTTTGCCCCGAGCGTGGTTCCCGCCATGACGCGCAGCGCCACTTCGGCCACCGAACGGTTCTCCTCCGGCACGATGCCGAGCGCGATGACGATGTTCAGGATCGTTTCCCAGCCGCTCACACGCAGATGCAGCGTTCCGTCCGCCAATCCCTCGGCGCCCATGGCCAGATCGCCGGAAAGCCGCAGGTTGGCGTTTCCCCAGATGACGCCCGCATCGCGGATGCCGATCGCCCGAATCTCCGGCGTGACGCCGTTCCGGTCGAACATCGCCCGGTCGAGCGGCGCATCGAGAGTGAGCGAGGCATCGAGCGTCACCGCCTCTATCGCATCCGGCAGGCGGCTCCGCGGATCGATGTCGAGCCTCAGTGTGCCGCCCGGCGCAAGCTGCGCGGCAGAAAGCGAGAGGTCATAGGTGTCGGCCGCGGCGCCCGGCTGCTCTGTCGGCTGCAGGGCCGCCACGACCTTCGGCAACGCCAGCGACCATCCCCGGTCGGAAGCAAGCGTCACCGCCTCCCCCTCCGTGACCAGCCGTTGCAGCGCCATGCCGGGCGGCAGGCGGGTGCGGATGCTGCCCTGCATCCGGGCGGAGGTGACGGCGAGCGTCTGGTCAGGGAGGTGGATGGTCTGGCTGTCGGGCAGGGTGGCGATGATGTGAGTGGGTTGATAGGCCAGCGCCTGCAACCGCAGGAAGGGGGCCTGCCAGCCGTATCCGCTGCGGGGGTCGCGGATGTCGGGCGCGGTCAGTTCCAGATCGAAGCGGTAGGGAAACCCCCGGACCGACAGGCCCTGATGTCCGATCGCCATGCCGCGCTGCTGCTGCTCCGCGATGAAGGCCGTCGCACCATGCTCCACCTTCGAGGCGGCGAAGAACCACCATCCCGTCCAGCCGAGCAGCAGGAGGAGGGCGAAGCCGAGGATGAAGCGCATGGTCTTTCCCTTCACGCTGTGCTCCTTCTGTCTATATCGGGAGGCGGCGAAGCAACAGATGGGGACGCAGGTGGCGGAGATCGCATTCTGGGTATTCGGGTATGGATCGCTGATGTGGGAGCCGGGGTTCCGCCCGGTTGCGCGGCAACGCGCGCGGCTGGAAGGCTGGCACAGGTGCTTCTGCATGCGCTCCATCCACCATCGCGGCACGGTGGAGGCGCCGGGGCTCGTCCTCGCGCTCGACCGGCAGGGGGGCGCCTTCTGTGACGGTGTGGCGCTGGCGGTTGCCGCGGAGGAGGCGCCGGAGGTGCTCGCGATGCTCAGGGAGCGGGAGCTTGTCAGTTCCGCCTACCTCGAGACCTCCCAGCTCGTGACGCTGGAGGATGGCAGACGGGTGGAGGCGCTGACCTATGTCATCGACCCCGACCATGTGCAGTATTGCGCGAACCTGCCGCTGGAGGAGCAGGCCCGCATCATCGCCGCCGCGGCGGGCGGGCGCGGCCCGAACAGCGAGTACCTGCACAATACCGTCGGTCATCTGGAGACGCTGGGCTTCGAGGATGCCGATCTGATGTGGCTTGCCGCGCGTGTGCGGGGTCTGGCCCCGGTCAGTTGAGGAAAACCCGCGCGATCCACGGCGCGATGAGCGAGGTCAGCACGGCGTTCAGCCCCATGCCGATCCCGGCGAAGGCGCCCGCCGTCTCGTTGACCTGAAACGCCCGTGCGGTGCCCACCCCATGCGCCGCGACCCCCACCGCGAAGCCCCGCGCCCGCCAGTCCCGCACGCCGAGCGCGTTGAGCAGCGGCGTGACGACGATGGCCCCGATGATCCCCGTGAGCAGGACCAGCGCCGCGGCGAGGGTGGGGGAGCCGCCGATCTTTTCCGTGATGCCGATGGCGACCGGGGCGGTGACCGACTTCGGGACGAGCGACAGCAGCGTCTCGTGGCTCGCCCCCAGCAGATGCGCGATGACCAGCACGGACCCCATGGCGGTCAGCGATCCGACGACCAGAGCCGCGACAAGGGGGATAAGGGCTGTCCGCAGGTTCGGCAGATTGTCGTAAAGCGGGAGCGCCAGACACACTGTCGCCGGGCCGAGCAGGAAGTGGACGTATTGCGCGCCCTCGAAATACACCGGATAGGGCGTGCCCGTCGCCAGCAGCAGCCCGCCGATCATGATGACCGAGAGCAACACCGGGTTCACGAAGGGCTTGCGCCCCGACGCACGGAAGGCCGCGTCCGCGATCACATAGGCGCCGAGCGTGAGGGTGAGCCACAGCAGCGGCGCGTGGGACAGGTAGCTCCAGATCTCCGCGAAGTCAGTCATGCCGCGCCCCCTTCATCAGACGCGCGACCGCGACGAAGGTCACGGCCCCGGCCGCGATGGCGAGAATCGTGCTTCCGACAAGCGCCGCGCCGATGGCCAGCCCCTCGCTCTCCAGCAGCGGCAGATGCCCGATCACGCCGACACCGGCAGGCACGAACAGCAGCGACAGGTTGCCGAGGATGCCGGTCGCCACGGGCCGGATCGCCCGGACCAGCCGGGGCGACAGCACCAGCGCCACGGCCATCAGCACCATGCCGACGACCGGGCCGGGCACCTGGATCGGAAACAGCCGGGCCAGCGCCTCGCCGACAAGCTGGCAGGCGAGGATGAGGAACAGAGGCAGGATCATGGAGGGCGACCTTTTGCGGATGGCCAGAGGCTACGCCCGCAGCGGCAGGGGGTAAGCGGACGCGCCTGCCGTATGGGCTCCCCCGGAAGCTACGCCCGCCGGGGCGGGAGGCGCAAGACGGGCCGGGGCTGGTCCGGCAGGTGTGGCGGGGGCCTCACCAGACTGCGGGAGACAACGCTTCTGCGCTCACGGTTTTCTCCACGACCCGGTATTGCAGAGCGATCCGGCGAGCGCGGGGAGCCGTGCCGGGCACAGGCGCTCCGGGACGCGTCGCGTGGAACGGCGGGCATGGTGGAAAGCTCCGCAGAGTCTGCGCGTCCGGCGTCGGGGAGGCTCAAACTGCGGGAGACAACGCTTCTGCGCTCACGGCCTTCCTCCACGATCCGGTATTGCAAAGCGATCCGGCGAGCGGGGGAGCCGGGCCGGCACCGGCGTTCCGGGACGCATCGCGTGGAACGGCGTGCATGGTGGAAAGCTCCGCACGTTCTGACAGAGCTCCCGGCAGGCTCCGGGCGGTCCCCATCCCGTCGAGCAGCCGGGGAGGCTCAGGCGACGGGAGGGCGGCGCTTGCGCGCTGACGGTCTTTCTCCACGACCCGGTATTGCAGAGCGATCCGGCGAGCGTGGGGAGCCGGGCCGGGCACAGGCGCTCCGGGACGCATCGCGTGGAACGGCGTGCATGGTGGAAAGCTCCGCAGGGTCTGCGCGTCCGGCGTCGGGGAGGCTCAAACTGCGGGAGGCAACGCTTCTGCGCTTACGGTCTTTCTCCAGGTGAAGGATGTCGGGCGCGCATAGCCGGGATGGGCTGTCTCCGCGACGCGGTGGAACCCCATCCCGGCAAAGATCGCGTGATTCTCCACCAGTTCCACCCGCGTCTGGAGTTCGAGCGCCGCGTAGCCGAGCGCACGGGCGCGTGTTTCCGCCAAGGCCACCAGCCGCCGGGAGAGGCCCTGTCCGCGCGCCGCCGCCGCCACCGCGAGCTTGCCGAGATAGAGTGCCTCTGCCTGTGGTGTCAGAAAGACGCAGGCCTGCAGCTCCCTGGGCCCGTCGATCAGCCAGACCTCCCCCGTTTCCGCCTGCTCGGCGATGGAGGCGACCGACATCCGGTGCATGGAGGAGGGCGGGTCGATCCGCGCGTCCATATAGGCGAAGCTCTCCCGGATCAGCCGGAGGATCTGCGGGAAATCTGCGGAGGTCGCGATACGGGGTGTCATGGGCCGGAGGTTTGCCTGTGTGAGGATGCGGGAGCGCCGAAGCGGAGGGCGTTGCGATCTCTGCGGGCCTTTCGCCCGACCGATGCCGCCGAGGTCAGGATCCGGGATCGGACAGGTGAAGCCAGGGCAGACGCTCCTCCACGAAGTCATGGCCTTCGGGCGCGAAGGCGGCGGAATCGTCCTGCGAACAGGCGTAGAAATGAATCTCGCCGCCCTTTGCCGGACGATAACCCATGGGGGAGCCGCATGTGGGGCAGAAATAGCGCGTGACACCGGGGGAGGAGGCGTAGCTCGCCGGTTCTTCGCCCGTCCAGCGCCAGCCGCCGTCCCTGACTGCAAAGAAGCTGGTCATCGGGGAGGAGGTCGCCCTGCGGCAGCTTTCGCAGTGGCAATGGAGCTGCCAGAGCACCTCTCCCTCCGCGCGGTAACGGATGCGGCCACAGAGGCAGCGGCCCTCCCGCGGGAGGGATTTTTCCATGAACAGGCTGTCCGGGTGGGGATCGTAGTCGCCGAATGGCCCCCGCTCGCGGTAGCCGAGCGCGCGATAGAGCGCCACGGCGGCAGGCAGCGCCGGGCCGGTCTCCAGCCGCATCAGGCGGCTGCCCGCGGCATGGGCCTCCTGCTCGAGCGCGATCATGAGGCTGCGTGCCACGCCCCGCCCGCGGGCGGCGGGGCGCATCCAGAGCCGCTTGACCTCTCCGTAACCCGGCCTGGCCACCAGCGCCACGCAACCGAGCGCCTGCCCCTCCTCCCGCGCGATCAGGAAGACGCCGGGGGAGGCGGCGATCTCCTCCGCCGTCAGGGTGAAGATCCCGCCCCCCGGAAACACCGCTTCCATATGCGCCTGACTTTCCGCGACAAGGGCGCGTCCATCCGGCGTGAGGGGGCTTTCGGCGGCGATCGAAATCATGTCTGGGTCCAGATGTTGTGGCAATTCCGGGTCTGACTGCCGCCGGTGGGGATGTGATCGACAGGCAGCAGGTTTCGCCCTAGGATGCCCGCTCCACTCCAGAGGGAAGGTTCTCCTTGCGCTTCGTACGGCTCAGGCTCAACGGCTTCAAGAGTTTCGTCGATCCGACCGACCTCGTCATCGCCGAGGGGCTGACGGGGGTCGTCGGGCCGAACGGCTGCGGCAAGTCGAACCTGCTGGAAGCGCTGCGCTGGGTGATGGGGGAAACCCGGCCAAGCGCGATGCGCGGCGGCGGGATGGAGGATGTGATCTTTGCGGGCGCGGCCTCCCGCTCCGCGCGGGGCTTTGCGGAGGTGGCGCTCAGCATCGACAACAGCGAGCGGCTGGCCCCGCCTGCCTTCAATGACACCGATGCGCTGGACATCGTGCGGCGCATCACCCGCGATCAGGGTTCGGCCTACCGGGTGAACGGCAAGGATGTGCGGGCGCGGGACGTGCAGATGCTGTTCGCGGATGCCTCCACCGGCGCGCATTCGCCCGCGCTGGTCCGGCAGGGCCAGATCGCCGAGCTCATCAACGCCCGCCCGCAGGCCCGGCGGCGGATACTGGAGGAAGCGGCGGGGATCTCCGGCCTTTATCAACGCCGGCATGAGGCGGAGTTGCGGCTCTCCGCCACCACCCAGAACCTTGAGCGCGTCGATGACATGCTGGAGCAGTTCCTCCAGCAGATGCGCGTGCTGGAGAAGCAGGCGCGGCAGGCGGCCCGCTACCGGGAGATCGGCGCAGCGCTTCGCCGGGCGGAGGGCGCCTTGTTGCTTGCCCGCTGGCAGGAGGCTGTCGCCGCCGCGGAAGCCGCACGGACCGGGGCGGAGCAGGCCTCCCGCAAGGCCGCGGAGACAGGGGCCGCGGCAGAGGAAGCCGCCACCCTCCGCACGGACCTCGCCGCCGAAATCCCGGGGCTGAGGGAGGAGGCCTCCATCGCCACCGCTGTCGTGGAACGTCTGCGTCTCCAGCAGGCGGCCCTTGCGGAGGAGGAGGCACGCGCGGGAGAGGCGGTTGCGACCCTGCGCGCGCGGGCGGACCAGCTTGCCGCCGACCGGGAGCGGGAAGCCGCGCTCCACCGGGACGCGGGCGAAACGCTCCGGCGGCTGGAGGAGGAGGCGCGCGCGCTTCTGCAGGCGGGCGATGGCCATGAGGAACGTCTGGCGGAGGCAGAGGAGTCGGCAGAGGCCGCGGCAGAGGTGCTGGCCGAAGCAGAGGCGCGGCTCGTCGGGCTGACGGAAACGCTGGCCCGTGCCGTCGCCGATCATGAGAGCGGCCAGAGGCGGCTCTCCGCCGCCGAGACCATGGCGGAACGGAGCCTCCGGGACGCCGCCCGCGCCACCGTGCAAGCGGAGGAGGCCGAGCATCTCCGGGCGCGCGCCGTCGAAGCCGCGGAGGCTGCGGCGGAGGGGCAGGAGGCAGGTGCCTGTGCCGTGGAGATCGCGGAGGAAGCAATCGTCGCGGCGGAGACGCGGCTCCGGCGCGTTCAGGGAGAGGAGAGCGAGGCCCGGACCCAACGCACTGCCGCCGAAGCCGTCGTGCGCGCGATCTCGGCCGAAGTCACGACGCTCGGCCGGATGGTGGAGCAGGCGCGCGGCAAGAGCGCCCGGGTTCTGGATCAGGTTACCGTCTCCGCAGGCTATGAAAAGGCGCTGGGCGCGGCGCTCGCCGATGACCTAGACCTGCCGGAGCGGGAGAGCGACGGGTCCGGCTGGCGTCACCTGCCGCCGCTGCGGGAAGGGGGACTGCCCGAGGGGGTGGAGCCGCTGGCCCGGCATGTCGATGGCCCGCCGGCGCTTGCCCGCCGGCTGGCGCGCATCGGCGTGGTGACGGCTGATCGTGCGGCGGCGCTGCTCCCGGCGCTCATGCCCGGAGTACGGCTCGTGACGCGGGAGGGGGATCTTTTCCGCTGGGACGGGCTCGTCCGTGTCGCGGGGGACGGCGTGTCGGATGCTGCGCGGCAACTGGCACAGCGCAACCGCCTCGCCACGCTGCGGGTGGAACTGGCGGAGGCGGAGGCGCGGGCGGAGGCGCTCTGCGAGGGGCATGAGGCGCTGGCGGACGCCCTTGCCGCCGCAGCCGCGGCCGAGAAATCCGCCCGGATGGCCCGCAAGGAGGCGGAGCAGCGGCTGGCGGAGGCAAGCCGGGCGCTGAACCGGGCGGAAACGGAGCGTTCGGTGGCGGAAGGCCGGATGGAGACGACCCGCCTCGCCGCCCGCACGCATCGTGAACAGGCGGAGCGCGCGGCGGAGGAGGTGGAGGAGGCCCGTGCGGCCATGACCGCCTTCCCGCCGCTTGACGGATTGCGCGAGGATGCCGCCGCCGCCCGGCGCGCGGTAGAGCAGGCGCGGGCCGCCACGCTGCACCGCCGTGCCGCCACGGAGGATATCCGCCGTCAGGGCACTGCGCGGGAGCGGCGGGCGGTGGAGGTTTCGCGCGAACAGGCGCGCTGGACCGAACGGCTCGCCGCGGCAGAGGACCGTGCCCGGGAGATGGACGGGCGGGAGGCGGCCGTCGCCGCCGATCTTGCCCGCGCCCGTGCCGTGCCGGAGGCGCTTGC
>NZ_NIPW01000013.1 GCF_002196855.1 Haematobacter genomosp. 1
TGAAGCGGTATCTAGGTAATCACAAACAATCCCGCAAGCAGAAAATGCAGCAAACAGACCACATTTTTCATATTACCTTCACAACACCACTTATCCACAGAACACAATGCGCAAACCATCCACTCAAAGACACAATATTACAACGCACGCGTAAGAGCAGGATCAGGCCGAGAGACCGAGACGAATCGTAGTGCCCCATGGATCATCCAGATGCAGCGATTCCACCCCTTTCATGCGAGCGGATTCCCTTACCGCGAGTCGAACTTCCTCGAGCCCGGTGGACGGACGCTGCCTGACGCGCGCGCCACGGCTGTTCCAGACGTTCGTTGCCAGATGATGGTGATAGCCACCGGTCGCGTAGAAGGTGGCGCCTGGGTAATGCGTGGTGATGTCGAAACCCAGTTGGCCTGCGTAGAACGCCTCGGCCTCCGGGAGAGCGCCAACCTGCAGATGCACGTGCCCGACCATCGACCCCTCCGGCGCGCCGGTCCAGGGCGTTGCGGCTTCCAGAACAGCGGCGACATCCATCCGTTCGGTGGTCATTGCCACCTGCCCGTCATGCCACTGCCAGAGGCTGCGCGGACGGTCGGCATAGATCTCGATGCCGTTTCCCTCGGGGTCCGCCAGATAGGCGGCTTCGCTCACCAGATGGTCCGAGAGACCCTGAAGCGGCGTCTTAAGGTCGGCCACATGGCGCAACCAGCCTCCCAGAGCGCCCCGGTCGGGCAGCAGAAAGGCCGTATGAAAGAGACCTGCCTCCTGCGGCATCCGCTGGCGGGCGTTCGGATCCTTGCGCAGCTCCAGAAGCCCGCGCCCCGCTGTACCAAGAACAGCGCCCACGGCATCCTTGCTCAGGACCGACAAACCGACAACCGTCTCGTAGAATCGCGTGACCGTATCCAAATCCCGGACGCGGAGAGCGACGCTTGCGACACTCACCGGGTCATGGTCGGGACCATGTTCCATTTCCATCATACTCTCTCCCCTGAAGCCGACCGCGAGGGTTTCGCGGCAAACGCGCCATCACCGATCAACGCGAGGGCCAGCAGACCGGCGATCCAGAGCGCGAGAAACTCCCAGCCGCCATTCGGGTTGGTGAAGAAAAAGCCCGCCGGCCCATGGACGGTCGCGATTGCGCCGATCAGCGGCAGGGTCATGATTACAGCAACCCAGCGCGTATAGATGCCAAGGATAAGCGCCAGCGCACCGATTATTTCCCACGCGATGGTGATATAGGCCAGCCCGCCCGGCAGACCGAGCGATGCGAAGAATTGAGCGGTTCCCGCGGGGGTGAAGACAAACAGCTTCAACCCGGCATGGGCAAGAAACAGGGCACCGAGCGTGACGCGAAGCAGCAGCGCGGCATAGGGTGCCGTTCGAGTATCCAGCATGACAGATCCTTCAGGGATTCGATTTCATGCGCAGAATATGGCCCTATCCGTTACGGCAATAAATGGCGATATTGGCGGGATATTCATCCCAATATGGAAGTTATTCCCAGGCTGGCGACCGGAACTCCGCCACTAGAAAGTCGAGCAAAACCCGCACCTTCCGCGCGAGATGCCGTCCTTGCGGATAGAGCGCGAAGATGGAGAGCGCTTCCGGCTCCCATGCTTCCAGCAAGGGCGTGACATGGCCCTTGCGCACACTGTCCATGGCGAGAAAGGCGGGAATCGACGCCACCCCCTCGCCCGCCTCAGCAGCGCGCAGGCACGCTTCCGCATTCGCAAATCGAAGGCGGCCGGTCACAGGATATTCGAGCGCCTCCCCGGTCCGGGGGTCGCAAAACTTCCAGCGAAAGGGTTCCGCCATATTGGTATCAAGGATGCAGCGGTGGCCGCGCAGGTCATCCGGCACCTCGGGCCGGGGATGATCGGTGAGGTAATGGGGCGCGGCGCAGCGCAGAAGCCGCGTCTCCGACAGCCTGCGCCCGATCAGCGAGGGTGAATCACCGATACGCCCGATGCGGACCGCCACATCATAGCCCTCCTCCACCAGATTGACCTGACGGTCGGTGTAGGACACGTCGAGCACGATTTCAGGATAGGCTTGCGCGAAGCGGAGCAGCACCGGCGTGAGTGCGGACACGCCGAAGGACAGCGGCACGGAGGCACGGATCCGCCCCGCCGCGGTCTGAGAGGCAGTCCGAACCGCCGCGTCCAGCGCATCGAACTCCAGCAGCAGATCGCGAAGCCCCTCGTAGTAGGCGCGGCCCGCATCCGTCGGATGAAGTGCCCGGGTGGTCCGGTGAAGGAGACGCACGCCAAGAGCCTGCTCCAGCCTGCCGATCAGCTTGGACGCCTGTCCGGGGCTCGCGCCCAGCCGTTCGGCACCGCGGGCAAAGCCGCCCGCCTCGACAACCGCCACGAACATCCGATCGGCTTCGAGCCTGTCCACCTGCGACTCCTCTTGCTACGGGAGGAGGTAAGCAGTTTATAAAGCTGGAGAAAAGCGTTTCTTCAGGCGCGCAGAGGAACGCCCTTGCGGCCTGCGAGGTCGGTAAAGAACTGCCACGCGACGCGGCCCGACCTCCCCCCGCGCGTCGCCTGCCATTCGATAGCCTCGGCGCGGAGTTCATCCTCGGCCACGGGCACGCCATATGCGTCGCAATAACCGCGGATCATGGCCAGATACTCGTCCTGATCACAGGGATGAAAGCCAAGCCACAGGCCGAATCGATCGGAGAGAGAAACCTTCTCCTCCACCGCTTCGCCGGGATTGATCGCGGTGGACCGCTCGTTCTCTATCATGTCGCGCGGCATCAGGTGCCGCCGGTTGGAGGTCGCGTAGAACAAGACATTCTCCGGACGGCCTTCGATACCGCCATCCAGAACCGCCTTCAGGGATTTGTAATGCTGATCGTCGTGGCTGAAGGAAAGATCGTCGCAGAACAGGAGGAACCGCTCCTCCGACTTGCGCAGGAAGTTCAGCAACCGTGACAGGGACGGCAGGTCTTCGCGCTGCACCTCGACCAGTTTCAGCGGCCACCCCTGGCGGCGGACTTCGGCTTGGACGGCCTTCACCAGACTGGACTTGCCCATGCCCCGCGCGCCCCAGAGCAGCGCATTGTTGGCCGACAGTCCCCGGGCGAATTGCAGGGTGTTCTCCAGCAGGACGTCTCGTGCACGATTGACGCCGATCAGGAGGGAGAGGTCCACGCGCGCGACATGCGGCACCGGCTCGAGCCGGTCAGGCCCGACATGCCAGACGAAGGCATCGGCGAGCGTGAAATCCGGGAGCGCGGCGGGCGGCGGGCTCATGCGTTCCAGAGCCGCGGCAATCCGTTCGAGTGTCTGCATCGTCATGCCTTGTCCTTCCCGTCGTCTTCGTCCTCGTCCACCCAGAGCCCCTCCGCCTTCATCTCGGCCTCCTTCCGGCGCTCGATCCGGCGGATGAGGAAGATGGAGATCTCATAGAGAGGGTAGATCGCGGCAAACAGGATGGACTGGCTCATCACATCGGGGGGCGTGGCGATGGCTGCCACGATCAGGATGACCACCACTGCATAGCGCCGCACGCTGGCAAGCCCCTTGGAGGTGATCAGCCCGGCCTTTCCCATCAGCACGAGCAGGACCGGAAGCTGGAAGCACAGGCCGAATGCCGTCACGAAGCTGATGGTCAGCGACAGGTATTCCGCGACGGAGCCCTGAAAGGTGATGCCGGCGGTATGGGGCGTCACACTGCCCGGTTCCGCGGGAATCGGCACGCCGGGCGTTCCGACCTGCTGGAAGGTCAGGAAGAAATTGAACGCGATCGGAATGACCACGAAAAAGGCGAAAGCTGCGCCGATGATGAACATCACCGGGGAAGCGATCAGGAACGGCAGGAAAGCGGCTTTTTCGGACCGGTAAAGTCCAGGCGCAACGAAGCGCCAGAGCTGATAGGCGATGATCGGGAATGACAGGACCAGACCGCCGAACATCGAAATCTTGATGGCGACGAAGAAGCCTTCCTGCAGCTTGATGAGAACAAGCCCGCAATCCTGCCCCCGTTCCGCCAGAGCGCCGCAGACTGGCCAAGTCAGGAAGTTGAAGATCGGGTTCCAGACGGTGAATGCCAGGAACATCGCTACCACGAAAGCGAGTGCTGACCAGATGAGCCGCTTTCTGAGTTCCGCAAGATGTTCGATCAGCGGGGCGGAGGAGTCGTCGATATCTTCGGACTTCATACTTTGGTCCCGTCTCCGGGGCTTTCGGCCGAGGCTTTCGCCACGGCGGGTTCGGATACGGGTTCGGACGCGTGCGCGCGCGGCGCGGCTGCCGCGACCGCCGCGGGATCGGTTCCCTGAGCGTTTGACGGCGTCTCCAGCGGAGCGGTGGCTGCAGGGGGGACCGGGGCTGCAGGGGGCGGCGCGGATCCATTCGCCGCGGGAGGCGTGGTCACGCCGGACGTGGTCGTGCGGTTTGCACGGCTACGGTCGTCCCAGTCGTCCAACTTGCGATTGACCGCATCGAGACCCGACTGCATGGGCGAGCGGATGGAATTCAGGTCACGCTGAATATCCTTCAACCCGGCCTCATCCGCCGCGTCTTCCATGGCGCGCTGAAAATCACGCGCCATCATGCGCCCCTTGGCCGTCACACGGCCCAGTGTGCGGAACATGGCAGGCAAATCCTTTGGCCCGACCACGACCAGCGCCACAATGCCGATCAGGACGAGTTCGCTCCAGCCGATGTCGAACATGTTCCGCTGCCTTCAGGTTCGCAGGGTCAGACCTTGGTCTTTTCCTGCTCCGGGGTGGTCGCGGGCGTTACGTCACGCGCCGCGGCGGCGGAAGCGGATTCGATCTCCTCCGTCCCGTCTTTCACCCCTTTCTTGAAGGCAGTGATGCCCTTGCCGACTTCACCCATCAGCGAGGAAACCTTGCCGCGCCCGAAGAGCACCAGCAGCACCACACCGATGATGAGGATTTCGGTCACTCCGAAACGACCCATGGCTTACTCCTTCTAAGGCGTCACTGCGCCTGTTTCCCGTTCCTACGGCCGGGTGTCAACGTGCTGACTGACAGACTTACTCCCCCCTTTTGTCCTTTCAAAGCCCCCTCAACCGCATAATCACGGAAAATCGTTCAGGGTGCTGGATAGCTGAAAAGACTTAAAAAAGTGTATGTCGCGCGCTCAGTGTGCCCCGAAGAGCCCTGCAGACCCCCGTCACCGGCCTACCGGCAACGGGGAATCACCCTTCACATTGTCAGGTTGTTCAGGCCGCCGTCCGGCATGAAGTTCTGCCCGATGAAGAAGCCTGCATACCGGGAGCAGAGAAAGGCGCAGGCGGCGCCGAACTCCTCCGCGGTGCCATAGCGTCCGGCGGGGATGCTGGCATACCTGCGCTGACGTGCCTCCTCCAGAGAGATGCCCGCCTGCTTGGCCATGCCGCCGTCGAGGGCGATCGCCCGGTCGGTATCGTGGATGCCGGGAAGCAGGTTGTTGATGGCCACGCCCTTGCCCGCGACCTGCCGGGATGTGCCCGCGACGAAGCCGGTCAGTCCCGTGCGTGCCGTGTTGGACAGTCCGAGGGCTGCGATCGGCGCGCGGACGGATTGCGAGGTGATGTTCACCACCCTGCCCCAACCGCGATCCGCCATGCCGGGCACGAGCGCCTGCATCAGCGCCACCGGCGTGAGCAGGTTCGCATCGAGCGCCTTGATGAAATCGTCGCGCGACCAATCCGTCCAGGTGCCGGGGGGCGGGCCGCCTGCGTTGGTGACGAGGATATCCGCCTCTCCTGTGGCCTTCAGAACACGCGCGCGCCCTTCGGGATCGACGATATCGGCGGCCACGGTCGTCACCTCCACGCCATAACGGTCGCGGATATGGGCGGCGGTCGCCTCAAGCGCCTCGGCGCCGCGCGCGTTCAGGATGAGGTCCACCCCCGCCTCTGCCAGAGCCTCGGCACACCCCCGCCCAAGCCCTTTCGACGAGGCGCAGACCAGCGCCTTCCTGCCCCGAATACCCAGATCCATCCGCTTCTCCATCATTCCCTGAAGAAGGCGTAGCATCCGGCGGCGCGGGAGGCCAGCCGCACGGAGCAGGCGCGGAGGCCGAAACGGCAGCCCCCAAGCCTTGCGTCAGTTGCCCGAGGGTGTGGCGAAGGAGCGGAGCATGAACTCCGGCACGTGATCCCCCATGCCGACGACGGGCCCATCGTCCCGCTTCTCCTTCCGGTCGCGACGGCCCTGACCCTCGCGGGAGCGGTGCGGTTTTTCCTCACGCGCAGGGGTTTCGGCTTCCAGGCGCGGCTCCTCCGGCGGGGCGGATTTGGCCCTGGGCTTCTCGGCCGGCTTCTCGGCGGACTTCTCGACGCGGGTCTCCGCCTCGGCCTTCGGCGATTCCACGGGTTCCGCAGCGTCTGCCTTGCGGCGACCGCCACGGGTCCGGGTGCGCGTGGGTTTCTCCTTGCGCGGCTCGCCTGCGGCCTCATTCTCCTCCACAGCGGCGATGGAGATCGGGTTCGCGATCCGCGGGATCGGCTGCTTGATCAGGCTTTCTACATTGGCGAGATACTTGTCGTCAGACGGAACCGCGATGGTAAAGGCCTTGCCCTTCCGCCCCGCGCGCCCGGTCCGCCCGATCCGGTGGACGTAGTCCTCCGGGTGGCTCGGCACGTCGAAGTTGAACACGTGGCTCACCGCCGGAATGTCCAGACCGCGCGCCGCCACATCGGAGGCCACGAGAATGTTGATCGAGCCGTCGCGGAAGCCGTCGAGCGTCTGCATCCGCTGCCGTTGCTCCAGATCGCCGTGGATGGGAGAAGCGTTGAACCCGTGCTGCTTCAGCGATTTCGCCAGCACATCCACATCCATCTTGCGGTTGCAGAAGATGATCGCGTTGGTGCAGGCCGCGCCTTCCTGCCGCAGCAGACCACGCAGGACGGCGCGTTTCTCCTTGAAGACCACGGCCCGGTCCTTGCGGCTCGGCTTGAACTCGACCAGCCCCTGCTCAATCGTTTCGGACGTCGTCGCCTGACGCGACACCTCCACCCGGACCGGGTTGGACAGGAAGGTCTTGGTGATCCGCTCGATCTCCGGCGCCATCGTGGCGGAGTAGAACAGAGTCTGCCGGGTGAAGGGCGTGAGAGAGAAGATGCGCTCGATATCAGGAATGAAGCCCATGTCGAGCATCCGGTCCGCCTCATCGACAACCATCATCTGCACGCCGGTCAGCAGCAGCTTTCCGCGTTCGAAATGGTCGAGAAGCCGCCCCGGCGTGGCGATCAGAACATCCACGCCCCGGTCGATGAGCTTGTCCTGCTCCCCGAAGGAGACGCCGCCGATCAGCAGCGCCTTGGTGAGCTTGGTGTATTTGGCATAGACGTCGAAGTTGTCGGCCACCTGCGCCGCCAGCTCCCGCGTGGGGGCGAGCACGAGGCTGCGCGGCATCCGCGCGCGGGCGCGGCCCTTGTCAAGCCGGGTGATGAGCGGCAGGGTGAAGGAAGCGGTCTTGCCGGTGCCGGTCTGGGCGATGCCCAGCACGTCGCGCCCTTCGAGCGCAGGCGGAATGGCTCCTTCCTGAATGGGGGTCGGTGTCTCATAGCCCGCCTCTTCGACGGCACGGAGCACCTTCGGGTCGAGATTGAGATCTGAAAATTTTGTCATTGGCGTCCAGTGGTTCGGCGGCATCGGGCCGCGCGGTCAGGAGGACGCCGTTCCATGCGTCCCGGCTCGGGTCCGCAGGAGCGGACGCAATTGCTTACAGTAATTCCACTGGAAGGTCAACAATCGCGGCCCAGATGCTCCTCAGCGGCCGCATTCGCCGCTTGCCGGATGCCCGCGACGGTGAAACCAATGAGCGGGGCACCGCGTTGTCCCGTAACAAGGAGAGTTCCCATGATCGAGAAATACGGCACCGCAGTCTGGAACGGATCGCTGAAAGAAGGCCACGGTTCGCTCAGCACGCAAAGCAATGCGTTGACGGACAAGTCCTATAGCTATGCGACACGGTTCGAGAAAAGCGGCGGCTCCAACCCGGAGGAGCTTCTGGGTGCGGCCCACGCCGGCTGCTTTTCCATGGCGCTCGCCAGCATCCTCGGGAAGAAGGGGATCACCCCTCACGAAATCGACACGACCTCCAAGATCACGCTCGACCCGAGCCAGGGTGCGATCACCAAGGCGCATCTCGTCGTGGTGATCCGCGCGGATGCGGATGAGGAGACCCTCGTCGCTGCCGCCAAGGAAGCAGAAACCGGCTGCCCGGTCTCCAAGCTGTTCAAGGCGGAGATCAGCATGGAAGCGCGGAAAGGCTGACCCGTGTTGGACGCCCGGCATCCCCTCACCATCCGGTTCGGCTGTGAACTGACCATCGGTTGTGTCATGCCGACGCCGATTGTGACGATGCTGGACGTCCATCCCGAGCGGCAGGCGGACCTTTTGGCCCCCGTGGCGGCAGAGGTTCGCGGCAGCATTGAGGATGTCGAAAGCTATCTGGACGCCCACGGCAACCTCTGCCGCCGCTTTACCGCGCCTGCGGGCGATACGACCGTTCTGCTCGACGGGCTGATCCGCGATGACGGACTTCCCGATGCGGCGGACGAGGATGCGGGCGAAAATCCCGTGTCGGCCCTTCCGCCTGAGGCGCTCTATTACCTCACCGGCTCACGATACTGCGAAACCGACATGATGAGCCAGCGCGCCTGGGATCTGTTCGGAAACCTCCCGCCGGGCAGGAGCCGGGTTCAGGCGATTCTCGACTACGGCAAGTTGCAGGTCGCCTTCGACTATGCCCGCGCCAGTTCCACCCGAACCGCCTCCCAGACCCTTGCGGACGGCACGGGCGTCTGCCGCGACTTCGCGCATCTCGCCATCACCTTCTGCCGCGCGCTGAATATCCCCGCGCGCTACGTCAACGGGTATCTCGGCGATATCGGGATCCCGGCCCAGCCCAGCCCGATGGACTTTTCCGCCTGGATGGAGGTGTGGCTCGGGGATCGCTGGTGGACCTTCGACCCCCGCAACAACGCGCGGCGCATCGGGCGCATCGTCATCGCGCGCGGCCGGGATGCGGCGGATGTGCCCATGCTTGCCAGCTATGGCCCGCATGAGCTGAAAGGGTTCCGCGTCTGGACGGATGCGGTCTGAACCTCAGACCATCATCTCCTTGGTCGCGGTCAGCTTCAGATCGGGAAAGTCGCGCTGAACCCGGTCGATGTCCCATTGCAGCCGCGTCAGGAATACCACGTCGCCGTCGTGATCCTCGGCGATATGACCCTTGTTGATGTTGACGAACCGCTCCAGCTCCGCCTTCGGGCCGGAGACCCAGCGCGCGGAAGTGAACTGCGAGCCCTCGAACCGCACGGGCAGCGAGTATTCCTGTTCGATCCTGCTCGCCAGCACCTCGAACTGCAGCGCGCCCACCACGCCGACGATGAAGCCGGAGCCGATCATCGGCTTGAACACTTTCGCGGCGCCCTCCTCCGCGAACTGCATCAGCGCCTTTTCAAGGTGCTTGGCCTTCATCGGATCACCCGCGCGCACAGTCTGCAGCAGTTCCGGCGCGAAGGACGGGATGCCGGTGAAATGCAGCGCCTCGCCTTCCGTCAGCGCATCGCCGATCCGAAGCTGGCCATGGTTGGGGATGCCGATGATGTCCCCCGCCCAGCCTTCCTCCGCCAGTTCCCGGTCAGCGGCAAGGAACAGGACGGGGTTCGACACCGCCATGGGTTTCTTTGTCCGAACGTGCAGGAGCTTCATCCCACGCTCGAAATGTCCCGATGCCAGCCGCACGAAGGCCACGCGGTCCCGGTGCTTCGGGTCCATGTTCGCCTGCACCTTGAAGACAAAGCCGGTCACGGCGGTTTCCTCGGGCAGGATCTGCCGCTCCAGCGCCTTCTGCGGCTGCGGCTCCGGTCCCCATTCGCCCATGCCGTCCATCAGTTCCTTCACCCCGAAGGAATTGATCGCGGAGCCGAACCAGATCGGCGTCAGCGAGCCGTTCAGCAGCGACTCCCGGTCGAAGGCGGGCAGAAGCTCGCGCGCCATCTCCAGCTCCTCGCGCAGCTTTGCCAGCAGGTCGGCGGGGACGTGATCGGCCAGCTTCGGATCATCCAACCCGCTGATCTTGATTGATTCCGCCACCCGGTTCCGGTCGGCCCGGTCCATCAGTTCCAGACGGTCGTGCAGGATGTCGTAACAGCCAAGGAAGTCGCGCCCCACACCGATGGGCCAACTGGCCGGACACACGTCGATGGCGAGGTTTTCCTGGATCTCGTCGATGATCTCGAAGGTATCGCGACTTTCCCTGTCCATCTTGTTGCAGAAGGTCAGGATCGGCAGGTCGCGCAGGCGGCAGACCTCGAACAGCTTGCGGGTCTGGCTCTCCACGCCCTTTGCGCCGTCTATCACCATGATGGCCGCGTCCACCGCCGTCAGCGTGCGATAGGTATCCTCCGAGAAATCGGAGTGGCCGGGCGTGTCCACGAGATTGAACCGGAATTCCCGGTAATCGAACGACATGGCGGAGGCGGAGACGGAGATGCCCCGGTCCTGCTCCATCTTCATGAAGTCGGAACGGGTGCGCCGCGCCTCCCCCTTCGCCCGGACCTGACCCGCCATCTGGATCGCCCCGCCGAACAGCAGGAACTTCTCGGTCAGCGTGGTCTTGCCGGCGTCCGGGTGCGAGATGATCGCAAACGTGCGCCGGCGGGCGATTTCGGGCGGAAGGGCGGGGCGGTTCTGTGACATGCGCCCGCGAATAGCCGAAGCCACGCACCGGCGCAATCGCGGCCTCCGCCGAAGGGGGTGCTTTCGCGCCGTCCGGTGATCGCCTATTGCTGGAGAAAAGCCATGACGGAGAGACGGGATGCGGAAGCTTGCGGCTGGTAACTGGAAGATGAACGGCACTCGAACCTCTCTGGCCGAGGTGGAGCGGCTGATCGCCGCCTGCCCGGAACCGGGGTGCGACGTGCTGATCTGCCCCCCCGCCACGCTGATCGCGCCGCTTGTCCACAAGGCAGAGGGTGCCATCGCCGTGGGCGGGCAGGATTGCCACTGGCTGACCTCCGGCGCGCATACCGGCGACATCTCCGCCGGGATGCTGGCCGATGCCGGCGCGACCCATGTGATCCTCGGCCATTCCGAGCGCCGGAGCGACCACGGCGAGACGGATGAGGTCGTCCGCGCCAAGGTGCAGGCCGCATGGGCGGCAGGCCTCGTCGCCATCGTCTGCGTGGGTGAGACTGAGGAGGAGCGGGACGCGGGAGGGACGCTGAACGTCATCGGGCGTCAGGTCGAAGGCTCGCTTCCCGATGGCGCGAGCGCGGAGAACACGGTCATCGCCTATGAACCCGTCTGGGCCATCGGCACCGGCCGCACCCCCACCGCCACCGAGATCGCGGAGGTTCACGCCTTTCTGCGCAGCCGCCTCGCCATCCGCTACGGAACTGCGGGCAACGGGATGCGGCTGCTCTATGGCGGATCGGTGAAGGCCAGCAACTGCACGAGCGTCTTCGCCATAGCGAATGTCGATGGGGCGCTGGTCGGAGGCGCCTCGCTGAAGGCGGAGGATTTCGCCCCCATCGTCGAGGCGCTTTCCGCCGCCGGATGAAAGCCCTCCGCCAGTCCCCGACGGATCCCGCCTTCGTGCAGGATCCGTACCCGTTCTATGACCGGGCCCGCGCCGCGGGGCCGCTGTTCCTGTGGGAAGATTACGCCCTTCTCTGCGCAGCGGGCCATGCGGAGGTGAATGCCCTCCTTCGCGACCGCCGCTTCGGGCGGGAGCCGCCGCCCGGTTTCGCACCCGAAATCCCGGCGCATCTGGCGCCGTTCTACGCGGTGGAGGCGCATTCTATGCTTGAGCTGGAGCCGCCCCAACACACGCGGCTCCGGGGGCTGGTGCTGCGCGCCTTCACCTCCCGGCGGATCGCGGCCCTGGGGCCGGAGATCGCCGCGCTTTGCCATGACCTGATCGACGCGCTGCCAAAGGGCGGGGCGGACCTGCTTCCCGCCGTTGCCCAGAAGCTCCCGGTCATCGTCATCGGGCGATTGCTGGGCGTGCCGGAGAATCGGGCGGATGATCTGCTCCGCTGGTCGAACGCCATGGTGGGCATGTATCAGGCGGGGCGCACGCCAGAGATGGAAACCCGCGCCATCACCGCGACGGAGGACTTCGTGGCCTTCCTGCGGGCGCATGTGGAAAAGCGCCGCGCCGCGCCGGCCGACGATCTCCTCTCCCTCCTCATCGCGGCGGAGGCGGCGGGGGACAGGCTCTCCACCGAAGAACTCATCTCCACCTGCATCCTCCTTCTGAACGCCGGGCATGAGGCAACGGTCCACACCCTTGGCAACGCGCTCAATGCGCTTATACCCCGGGGGATCGTGCCGGTGGATGAGACCGTTGCCCCGCTGGTTGAGGAGGTGATGCGCCATGATCCGCCGCTCCACCTTTTCACCCGCTGGTGCCGGGAGGAGGCGGAGCTGTTCGGCCATCGCTTCCGCCCCGGCGAACAGGTGGGCTGCCTGCTCGCCGCCGCGAACCGCGACCCCGCGGTCTGGCCGGACCCCGCGCGCTTCAACCCGCGCCGGGCACCGGGGCCGCAGCTTGCCTTCGGCGCAGGGATCCATTTCTGCGTCGGCGCGCCGCTTGCCCGGCTCGAGTTGCAAATCGCCCTGCCGATCCTGTTCGCACGGCTGAAGGGGCTTCAATTCTCCCACCCGCCGCGCTACGCCGATGTCTATCACTTCCACGGGCTGGAAACCCTTCCCGTCACTTATGAAAGACTGCCGCGATGATCCTTCGCGAAGCGACCGCCGCCGACCTGCCGCGACTGGCGGAAATCTACAACGACATCCTCGCCACCACCGATGCCATCTGGAACGATGCCCCCGTGGACGCGGAGAACCGCGCCCAGTGGCTCGCCGCCCGCCGGACACAGGGCTATCCGGTTCTGGTGGCGGAAGAAGAGGGCCGCGTGCTGGGATATGCCAGCTTCGGTGATTTCCGGCCCTTCTCCGGCTACCGGCTGACGGTGGAGCATTCCGTTCACCTCGCGCCTGAGGCGCGCGGGCGCGGCGTCGGTCGGATGCTCATGCAGGCGCTGATCGAAGCCGCGCGGGAGGCGGGCAAACATGTGATGGTGGGCGCCATCGGGGCGAGCAATGCCGCCTCCATCGCGCTGCACGAGAAACTCGGCTTCACCCATGTCGGCATGATGCCCGAGGTGGGCGTGCGGCAGGGGCGCTGGCTGGATCTCGTCCTGATGCAGCTCCGGCTGGACGCGGCACCTGTGGAGGATCGCTGATCCAGAGCCGCGCGCCGGGAATGCCGCGGATGGTGGCCTCTCTCCTCGAAAACCGGTGATCGACAGATTGAGAAGGGGGGAAAGCGCCGCTTCGGAGTTCCCCCGAAAACCGGCTGATGCAGCCTTGTTTTTGAGGGGAGTGCTTCCTGTCGCGGCCTGATTGGCCTGTTCACTCATCCCCTAGAGCTATGGCCGCCGATCCGCTCCCCTTTGCACATCCCAAAGCATCGGCCGATCCAAAGCTCCCATTGCAAACCTGCTGCAAAGAGAACCCCGAATCTTTTGGCTTTGGCAGAACAGGGTTAGCAAGCTTCTGAAAAAAGCTTTTTGGCCTGTGTTGGAGCGGAAATCGTTCGCCATCTGACGAAATCCAGCCGGAAATCTATAGACTTCCCGACGTTTCCGGGCCGATTTTCCGCTCTTCGGCACATAGGCATGGCACTTCAGGACTTTTTCAGCAGCCTGCTAGAGCTATGGCCGCCGATCCGCTCCCCTTTGCACGCCCCAAGGCATCGGTCGATCCAAAGCTCCCATTGCAAACCTGCTGCAAAGAGAACCCCGAATCTTTTGGCTTTTGGCAGAACAGGGCTAGAGCAGCCAGTCGATCGGCAGCCAGCTCAGGAACCGGACCGTGGCACGCGAAAGCCATGTGGTGTTCGGTTCTGTCAGATGGGTGACAGGCTCGCCGCCCGGCACGGGATCCAGCCAGACGATCCGGTCATTCTCCAGAACCACGCTGTAGGCCTCATCGGGGATCTGGGAGTCAAAGGCGCTGCCCATGCGCTGCGCGAGATCGGGGCTTTCGATCAGGAACCCCATTTCCGTGTTCAGATAGGCCGAGCGCGGATCGAAGTTGAACGACCCGATGAAGATCCGCGCCGCATCGACGGTGAAGGTCTTGGCGTGCAGGCTGGTCATGGAGGAGCCGAGAAAGCCGAAATTCTCCGTTTGCCGCCGTTGGTTGCTGCCCGCATCCGACTTCAGTTCGTAGAGCCGCACCCCCGCCTCTGCCAGAGGTTTGCGATGCTTGATATAGCCGGAATGCACGGGCAGAACGTCCGTCGCATCCTGTGAATTGGTGAGAACCCGCACCGTCACGCCGGAACGCGCCCAATCCTCGAACTGCTCGGACAACCGGTTTCCCGGCACGAAATACGCGGAGATCAGGTCGAGTGAACGCCGGGGCGTTTCGAGTATCTCGCCCAGCCGGACGGCCATCAGCCCGCTGCGGTCATTCTTGCCCAGCCCCTTCGCGGGATCGTCGCTGACCAGTTTCACGGGCACCCAATCCACCTTGTAACTCCCGTCTAGAAGCTCCCTCACCGCCGGATCGGAGTGAACGCGCGCGACATAGGCATCATGCGCAGAGTCCTTGCGGGCGGCGGCGATCCTGGCATCCAACAGGGCGCCCGGATCCTCCGGCGCTGGGACGAGGAGGTCCACCGGATAGGCCGAGCCACTGGCCCAGTAGCCGTCGAAATCGACCGACACGTCCTTGGCCACCTGCCCCACCCCCAGCACGTCGAGATCGAGGTAATGCGCGTCCGGCCCGCTTTCGAAGTAGATGTCTCCCACGTTCCGCCCGCCGATGACGGTAGCGATACCGTCCGCCGTGAAGGATTTGTTGTGCATCCGCCGGTTCACCCGGACGAAATCATAGAAATAGCCGAGCCAGCGCGGATTGCGGATCGTGAACGGATTGAAAAGCCGCACCTCCGCATTGGGAAGCGCATTCAGCGCGGCCAGTTCCGGGTCCAGATCGGGTACGCCGTTGTCATCGACGAGCAGCCGTACACGCACCCCCCGGTCCGCTGCCCGCCGAAGCGAGTCCAGCAACAGCGTGCCGGTCAGGTCGTTTTGCCAGATGTAATACTGGACATCGAGCGTCTGCACCGCCGCATCGGCCAGCGCCATCCGCACCGCAAAAGCATCGGGGCCGCTGAAGATCGCCCTTATGCCGCTCTCCTTGCCATGGGCGGCCGCCTCTCCGACGATGAACCTGCCGAGCGGCGTCTCCGCGGAAGGCGGAACGGCCTGCGTTTCCGTCCGTCCGTCGAGCGAGGGTAGCGGAAACATCACGCGCAGCACAACGATGGCCGCGACAATGGCCAGCGCGACGATTGCCAGACCGATCAACACGGCACGCATCATTCCGCCGCACCCGGTTCCGTGTCATCCGATTCAGCTTCCCCCGGGCGCGCGTCAGACTTCCTCGACAAGGCTCACCCCCCCGATGGCCTTGATCGCGCCTTTGATCTGCGGAGACACCGGATAATCCTCGCCCAGACGGATGACGATCTCCCGGCCCGTCTCCGGGTCGGTCACACAGAATTCGATCGGCGCGCGGGAGCGTATGCGCTGCTCCGCCATCCGCTCGAACAGCGCGGCGACGGAACGCGCGGCGCGCGCCTCCTCCAGATGGATGCGAAGCCCGGCGGTTCCTGCATCGGCCACCACGCCGTCGATGGGCGCAGCGCCCCGCGCCAGCAGTTTCAGCGTGTCGGCCTCCATCGTCGCCTCCACCGTCAGCACGACCGCCGATCCCGGCTCCAGAAACTGCCGCGTCGCCTCCAACGTCTCCGAAAACACGGTCACCTCGTACAGTCCTGTCGGATCCGAAAGCTGCACGAAGGCGAAACGGTTCCCCTTGGCCGATTTCCTTTCCTGCCGGGAGGAAACGGAACCCGCAAGCTTCGCCACGGTCGGCCCGCGTTCGGCCTGCCGGGTCAGCGCCTCCAGCGTCAGGACACCCTTGCGTTTCAGGGCGGGCATGTAGTCGTCCAGCGGGTGGCCGGAGAGGTAGAAGCCGATGGCCTGATGCTCCTCCGCCAGCCGCTCCACCGGCAGCCAGTCGTCGCAGTTCACCAGCCGCGGCTCCGGCAGATCGTCTCCCGCCTCGCCAAACAGCGACACCTGCGCCGAGACGCGCGCCTCATGTACGGCGGCGGACCAGGCGACCAGCGCATCGAGGCTGTCGAACACCCGGCGCCGGTTGCGGTCCAGCGTGTCGAAGGCCCCTGCGCGCGCCAGCATCTCCAGCGGACGCTTGCCGATCCGCTTCAGGTCCACCCGGCGGGCGACATCGAACAGGTCGCGGAACGGTCTGTCGCCCCGCGCCTCCACGATGGCGCGCATCGCCTCCACCCCCACGTTCTTCAGCGCACCCAAGGCATAGACGACGCGCCCGTCCTTCACGCTGAAGGTGGCGAGCGAGCGGTTCACGCAAGGCGGCACCGTCTCGATCCCCAGCCGGTCTACCTCGCGCTTGTAGACGTTCAGCTTGTCGGTCAGGTGGATATCGCAGTTCATGACGGCGGCCATGAACTCCACGGGATGGTTCGCCTTGAGCCAGGCGGTCTGGTAGCTCACCACGGCATAGGCGGCGGCGTGCGACTTGTTGAAGCCGTAGTTTGCGAATTTCTCCAGGAGGTCGAAGACCTCGCCCGCCTTCTTCGTGTTCACGCCGTTCTCCACGGCACCGTTGACGAACTTGGGCCGCTCCTTCGCCATCTCCTCGGCGATCTTCTTGCCCATGGCCCGGCGGAGCAGGTCGGCGCCGCCCAGGCTGTAGCCCGCCATCACCTGCGCGATCTGCATCACCTGTTCCTGATAGACGATGATGCCCTGCGTCTCGGCCAGGATATGGTCGATGGAGGGGTGGATCGACTCGATGGGCCGGAGGCCGTTCTTCACCTCGCAATAGGTGGGGATGTTTTCCATCGGGCCGGGCCGGTAGAGCGCGACCAGCGCCACGATATCCTCGATGCAGGTGGGCTTCATGCGCCGCAGCGCATCCATCATGCCGGAGCTTTCCACCTGGAACACCGCGACCGTCTTGGCGGAGGCGTAAAGCTCATAGGTCGGCACGTCGTCGAGCGGGATATGCCCGATGTCGTTCGCGGCCCCCTCCTTCGGCACGTAAAGCTCCCGCCCGTCGGGGGAGCGGTGCAGCTCACCGCCGCCCGCAAGGATCAGGTCGATGGCGTTCTGTATCACCGTCAGCGTCTTCAGCCCGAGGAAGTCGAACTTCACCAGGCCCGCCGCCTCCACCCATTTCATGTTGAACTGGGTGGCGGGCATGTCGGACCGCGGATCCTGATAGAGCGGCACCAGCGCGTCGAGCGGCCTGTCCCCGATCACCACGCCGGCAGCATGGGTGGAGGCGTTGCGCAGCAGCCCCTCGATCTGCTCGGCATAGCCCAGCAGACGGCCCACCACCTCCTCCGCCCGGGCGGCTTCGCGCAGGCGGGGCTCATCCGCCAGCGCCTTGGCGATGGAGACGGGCTTCACCCCCTCCACCGGGATCATCTTGGAAAGACGGTCCACCTGTCCGTAGGGCATCTGGAGCACGCGGCCCACGTCGCGCACCGCGGCCTTCGACAGCAGCGCGCCGAAGGTGATGATCTGCCCCACCTTGTCACGGCCGTATTTCTCCTGAACGTAGCGGATGACCTCCTCCCGCCGGTCCATGCAGAAGTCGATGTCGAAGTCCGGCATCGACACCCGTTCCGGGTTCAGGAAGCGTTCGAACAGCAGGCTGTAGCGCAGGGGATCAAGATCGGTGATGGTCAGCGCATAGGCCACCAGCGACCCCGCGCCCGAGCCCCGGCCCGGACCCACCGGGATATCGCGCTGCTTGGCCCATTTGATGAAATCGGCGACGATCAGGAAATAGCCCGGAAACCCCATCTGCTCGATGATGCCAAGCTCGAAGGTCAGCCGCGCCTCATATTCCGCGACGCTGGCGGAATGCGGGATCACCGCCAGCCGCTCACGCAGGCCGTTCCACGCCTGACGGCGCAGTTCCTCCACCTCGTCATCGGCAAAGCGCGGCAGGATGGGCGGGTGCTTCTTCACCTTGAAGGCGCAGCGGCGGGCGATCTCCACCGTGTTCTCCACCGCCTCCGGCAGATCGGCGAAGAGCGTGACCATCTCCGCCTCGGACTTGAAGTAATGCTGCGGGGTCAGCCGCCGGCGCGGCTCCTGCTGATCGACATAGGCGCCCTCCGCGATGCAGATCATCGCGTCATGGGCCTCATACATCTCGGTCTTGGGGAAATAGACATCGTTGGTGGCGACGAGCGGCAGGCCCATCGCATAGGCCATCTCGACAAATCCCTGCTCCGTCGCCCGCTCCGCCAGCGCGGGAGCCCCCCCCTCTCCGGGATGGCGCTGGATCTCCACGTAAAGGCGGCCGGGATAGATGCCCGCCAGCTGCTCCAGCAGCACCTCAGCCTTGTCGCGGTGACCGGCGATCAGATGCTGGCCGACCGCACCCTCCGGCCCGCCGGTGAGGCAGATCAGCCCCTCGGCATGGGTTGCCAGCTCCTCCACGGTGACGGACGGCAGCTCCCCCCCCGCATCCAGATAGAGACAGGAGGAGAGCTTCATCAGGTTGCGGTAGCCTGCCTCGTTCTGCGCCAGCAGCACGACCGGCGCGGCGCGGCGGGCCTTCTGGCTGGGCGCGGCCGCCCCTGCCAGCACGGACACCTGACAGCCGACGATGGGCTGCACGCCCGCGCCGCTCGCCAGGGTGGAAAACTCCAGCGCGCCGAACATGCTGTTCGTGTCGGTCAGCGCAACGGCGGGCATCCCTGCCTCGACGCAGAGCTTCACGAGCTTCTTCACCGGCACCGCCCCTTCGAGGAGCGAATATTCGGAATGGACGCGGAGATGGATGAATCGGGGAGCGGTCATGGGCGGGAGCTTACGCCCTCCCGTGCGGGGAGCAAAGTGCTGGACAGCATTCCGTCGCGCACCTAGCGTTCCGGCATGCGGATCGAACGTCTGGATCATCTCGTGCTGACCGTCGCCTCGGTGGAGACGACGGTGGAGTTCTATACCCGCGTGCTGGGGATGGAGGCCGTGACCTTCGGCGCGGGGCGCAGGGCCCTTGCCTTTGGCCGGCAGAAGATCAACCTCCATCAGCGGGGCAAGGAGATCGACCCGAAAGCCAGGCACCCGACCCCCGGCTCCGGCGATCTGTGCTTCATCAGCGCAGAGCCGCTGGACGACGTTCTCCGCCATCTCGCCCGGACGGGCACCCCGGTGGAGGAGGGTCCGGTGGAGCGGACGGGGGCCGAGGGGCCGATCCGGTCCGTTTACCTCCGCGACCCGGACGGCAATCTGATCGAGATTTCTACTTACTGACGTCGCTCAAGCAGTTCGATCCGGTTGCCGAACGGGTCTTGCAGGTAAACCCGGTCATGGTCCGGCAGCCCCTCATCGGGCAGCACCGGAATGCCCGCGGCCCGCAGGCGGAGGGTCATGGCGGCAAGGTCGCTGACTTCGAACGCGGGATGCGCCTTGGCGGCGGGCCGGAACGGCTGCTCCACCCCCAGATGGAGACGGACATTGCCCGCCTCGAACCAGACACCGCCCCGCGCGGCAAGCGCCGGAGGCTTGGGAACTTCCGCAAAGCCGAGGTGGGGAAAGAAGGCGCGCGCGGCATCCTCGCCTCCCTCCGGCAAGGCAAGCTGGATATGATGAATGGACAGGAGCGCCATCCGACCACCCTTCCACCCCTGTTCCCGAACGTCAATCGCACGCGGAAAGAGCCAATTCCCTTATCCGGCGACATTTTATGAGCATTGCGATCACATTCCCGGCGCGAGACAACGCTCCGGCAGGCGCCGCGCGCAGATATCTGTTGCCAAGGGGGAGGGGCTGCGCTTACCTCGACCTCAAGAACGCGCGCCCCTCTTACGCCGCATCGGACGGGGCACCAGACGCTTCAGGGAGTAAAGCGGCAGGTCATATTCAATGGAGATCGCGTTTCTGCTGAACGGAACGCCGGTCAGGGTTGCGGGCGAACCGCCGACCCGGACCCTTCTCGACTGGCTGCGTGAGGACCGCGGCCTTACCGGAACCAAGGAAGGCTGTAACGAGGGCGACTGCGGCGCCTGCACGGTGATGGTCGCCGATGAAGACGGCGCATGCGCACTCAACGCCTGCATCCTGTTTCTGCCCCAGCTTCACGGCAAGGCCGTCCGCACCGTCGAAGGCATCGCCGGGCCTGCGGGCGAGCCGCATCCCGTCCAGACCGCGATGGTGGAGAAACACGGCAGCCAGTGCGGCTTCTGCACGCCCGGTTTCGTCGTTTCCATGGCCGTCGCGCATCTGAACGGCCGGCGCGACCATGACACGGTGCTTGCGGGCAACCTCTGCCGCTGCACCGGCTATGCACCGATCGTGCGCGCGGCGGAGGCCGCGGAAAGCGCCCCCGTGCCCGGCTGGATGCATGACCCGGCGCAGGATGCCGTGCAGCCCGTCGGCGGAGACGATGTTTTCATGCCCCGCAGCAGCGATGCGCTCGCCACGTGGTATCTGGAACACCCGGAAGCCGTGCTGATCGCCGGAGCCACGGATGTGGGGCTCTGGGTCACGAAGGACCTGCGCGATCCTGCGCCCGTCGCGTTCCTTGCCGGGATCGCCGACATGAAGCGCATCGAGATCGGGGAGGAGGAGATCCGCATCGGCGCGGGCGTCACACTCTCCGCCTTCGGAACCGCGATGGCCCCGTTCCACCCCAGCCTCGGCGAGATGATCCGGCGCTTCGCCAGCACCCAGATCCGCAACGCAGGCACGATCGGCGGCAATATCGCCAACGGCTCCCCCATCGGCGACGGGCCGCCCGCACTGATCGCGCTTGGCGCGACGCTCCACCTGCGACGCGGAGAGGAGCGGCGGACGCTGCCGCTGGAGGCGTTCTTCCTCGACTACCGCAAGCAGGATCGCCGCCCCGGAGAGTTCGTGGAGGCAGTGAGCATTCCCCGCCAGCCCGACCCCCGCCAGCCAGACCGGCTGCGCTGCTACAAGCTTTCCAAGCGCTTCGATCAGGACATCTCCGCGGTCTGCGGCTGTTTCAACGTGGCGGTGGAGCATGGCACCGTCACCGCTGCGCGCATCGCCTTCGGCGGCATGGCGGGCATCCCGAAACGCGCCTCCGGCGTGGAGAGGCTGCTCATCGGCCAGCCGTGGACGGAGGCCACCATCGCCCGCGCGATACCCGCCCTGACCGAAGATTTCACGCCGCTGACCGACATGCGGGCCTCCGCCGCCTACCGGCTGGAGACGGCGGGCAACATGCTCACACGCTACTTCCACGACCTTGCGGGCCGGCCGGTGAACATTCTGGAGGTGCAGCCATGAGCGTGGCAAAACCCCTCCCCCATGACGCGGCCCCCCTGCATGTCAGCGGCAAGGCCCGCTACGTGGATGACATCCCCGTGCCCGCCAACACGCTGTCGCTGGCCTTCGGCCTGTCCACCGTCGCGCGGGGGCGCGTGACATCCCTTGATCTCGCGCCGGTGCGTGCAGCGCAGGGCGTGGTGGCGGTGATGGGGCCGGAGGATCTCCATCCGATCCCCGACGTCTCTCCCGGCGCGCATGACGAGCCGCTGATCGCGGATGGCGCCGTGCACTATGTCGGCCATCCGCTGTTCATTGTTGCCGCCACGAGCCACCGCGCGGCGCGGCAGGCCGCGAGGCTCGCCCGCGTGACCTATGCGGAAGAGGAGCCCATCCTCAGCGTGGAGGCAGCACTTGCCGCCGGCAGCCGGTTCGAACAGGGACCGGTGACCTGGACCAAGGGCGATGCCGAAGCCGCCATTGCCGCCGCGCCCCGCGTGGTGACGGGCCGGATCGAGATGGGCGGGCAGGAGCACTTCTATCTCGAAGGGCAGGCCGCGCTCGTGCTGCCGCAGGAAGGGGGGGACATGATCGTCCACTCCTCCACCCAGCACCCGACGGAGATCCAGCACAAGGTGGCGGAGGCGCTCGACCTGCCGATGAATGCCGTGCGGGTGGAGGTGCGCCGCATGGGCGGCGGCTTCGGCGGCAAGGAAAGTCAGGGGAACCATCTGGCGGTGGCCTGTGCGCTGATGGCGCGGGCGACGGGACGGCCCTGCAAGATGCGCTACGACCGGGATGACGACATGACGGTCACCGGCAAGCGGCACGATTTCCGCATCGACTACCGCGCGGGCATCGACGGCGAGGGGCGGATCCTCGGCATCGCCTTCGACCAGTACACGCGCGCGGGCTGGAGCCAGGATCTGACGCTCGCGGTGGCGGACCGGGCGATGCTGCATGCCGACAATGCCTATCACCTCCCTGCCGCCCGGATCACCTCGCACCGGCTGAAAACCAACATGCAGAGCGCCACGGCCTATCGCGGTTTCGGCGGTCCGCAGGGGATGCTGGGGATCGAGCGCGTGCTCGACCACATCGCCCATGCCGTGGGGCGCGATCCGCTGGAGGTCAGAAAGCTCAACTTCTACGCGCCCGCCCGGCCCGAGGCACATCCTGTCGTCATCGGGGAACCGGCACCCGAAACGCCCGGCCCCGAGATCCCCGAGGATCGCGTGACCTCCGGCGACCAGACGGTCGAGCGGGTCCGCGTCGATCCCGACGGGCTGCAGACCACGCCCTACCACATGCCGGTCGAGGATTTCGTCCTGCACGAGATGGTCGCCGAACTGGAACAGATGGCCGACTACGCCGCCCGGCGTGAGGCGATACGCGCGTGGAACCGGACGAGCCCGGTGCTCAAGCGCGGCATCGCGCTGACGCCGGTGAAGTTCGGCATCTCCTTCACGCTCACGCATCTCAATCAGGCGGGCGCGCTGGTGCATGTCTATTCGGACGGCTCGATCCACCTGAACCACGGCGGCACGGAGATGGGACAGGGCCTGTTCCAGAAGGTAGCGCAGGTCACGGCGGCTTCCTTCGGGGTGGAGGCCGACCGGGTGAAGATCACCGCGACCGATACCGGCAAGGTGCCCAATACCTCGGCCACGGCAGCCTCCTCCGGCTCGGACCTGAACGGCATGGCGGCAAAGGCTGCGGCCGACACGATCCGCGACCGGATGGCCGCCCATCTGGCCGAAAGCCACCAGACGACGCCGGGCAAGGTGCGCTTTGCCGACGGACGGGTGGAGGTGGCGGGCGAAAGCTACAGCTTCGCCGAGGCGGCAGCGCTTTGCTATCAGCACCGGGTGAGCCTGTCCTCCACCGGGTTCTACGCCACACCGAAGATCACATGGGACAGGCTGCGCGGCGTGGGACGGCCGTTCTTCTACTTCGCCTATGGCGCCTCCGTCACTGAAGTGGTCATCGACACGCTGACCGGAGAGAACCGGATCCTGCGGACGGACATCCTGCACGACGCGGGCGCGTCGCTGAACCCTGCGCTGGATATCGGTCAGGTGGAGGGCGGTTACGTGCAGGGCGCGGGCTGGCTCACCACGGAGGAACTGGTATGGGACGGCAAGGGGCGGCTCCGCACCCATGCGCCCTCCACCTACAAGATCCCCGCCTGCTCCGATCGGCCCCGCAACTTCAACGTGCATCTGTGGGAAAAGGGCCGGAACCGGGAGGATACGATCTATCGCTCCAAGGCGGTGGGGGAGCCGCCCTTCATGCATGGCATATCGGCGCTGATGGCCCTGTCCGACGCCGTCGCGGCCTGCGGGGACGGCTCTGCCTATCCCGACCTCCACGCCCCCGCGACGCCGGAGCGGATCCTCTCGGCCATCGCCCGGCAGCGGAGGCAGCCATGACCCGGAGCGCGCATGCCTCCGGCGGCGCGGGGGACGCCCCCCGCGACCCCCGGCCCGAACCGCTGAAGAGAACCGACCCCTCGGTGACGGTTGAGGGCAAGAGGGCGCGACGCCCCGGGCCGCCCCCGGCAACACAGCAACGGAGGCGCCGGGAATGAGCTTCGATCGCAGCCTTCTTGCCACGTTCACCGAAACCCACGGACACGTCGCGCGGATCGTCGTCGCGGAGGTGCAAGGCTCCGCCCCGCGGGAAGCGGGCACGGCAATGCTGGTCTGGGCCGACGGCATCTCCGGCACCATCGGCGGGGGCGCTCTGGAGTGGCAGGCGATCGCCGCCGCCCGGGCACAGATCGCCAGAGGAACGGAGAGCGCGGTGCAGCGCCTGCCGCTCGGCCCGGCGCTGGGACAATGCTGCGGCGGGGCGGTGACCCTCGTCACGGAAGTCTGGACTGCGGCGCGCTTGACCGAACTGCCCCACACGCTGCCGGGCTTTGCCCGCCGCGTGGAGGGAGAAGCGCAGATGCCGCTGGCGCTCCGCCGGAGCCTTGCCCATGCGCGCAGGGCGGGAACGCTGCCGCGCCCGGCATTCAGCCAGGGCTGGTTGATCGAACCGCTTGCGGCAGAACCCCGCGCCACGTGGATCTGGGGGGCCGGTCATGTCGGAAGGGCCATTGCCGCGGTTCTGGCCCCGCTGCCAGACTTCGACATCACGCTCATCGACACCTCCGAGAGCCGAATGCCGGAGAGCCTGCCGGACGGGGTGCGCGGGCTTGTCGCCACAGAGCCGGCACGGCTGGTCAGGCATGCGCCGAAAGAGGCGGAACACCTGATCCTCACCTTTTCCCACGAGATCGACTTCGCGCTCTGCCATGCCCTGCTTCTGCACGGGTTTTCGCGCTGCGGGCTCATCGGATCCGCGACGAAATGGGCGCGTTTCCGGTCTCGCCTGGCCAAGCTGGGGCACGCGGCTGCACAAATTGACGCCATTGCCTGCCCGATAGGCGATCCAACGCTTGGCAAACACCCGCAAGCCATTGCCGTCGGCGTTGCCGCACAGCTACTAAAGCCTGCGCAAGCAAGCCAATCCACGAAAAAAGGAAAGCGCCTGGTGACTGGGGCATGAACGGGGAACACAGCAAAACCGCCGCTGGCGGAGCCATGCCATTGCTCCGGGTGGAAGGCGTGACCAAGGCCTATCCCGGCGTGGTCGCGAACAGCAACGTCTCCTTCGTGGTGGATGCCGGTGAAGTCCATGCCCTGTTGGGAGAGAACGGCGCGGGCAAATCGACGCTGGTCAAGATGATCTATGGCCTCGTACGGCCGGATAGCGGGCGGATGACCTTTGCCGGTCAGCCCTATGCGCCCGCCGAACCCCGGGAGGCGCGGAGCCGTGGCGTTGCCATGGTCTTCCAGCATTTCTCGCTGTTCGAGGCGCTGACTGTGGCGGAGAACGTGGCGCTGGGGATGGAGAACCCGCCGCCGCTGCGCGCTCTCTCCTCCCGCATCCGGGAAGTGAGCGAGACCTACGGCCTGCCGCTCGACCCGGCGCGCCTGGTGGGCGATCTCTCCGCCGGCGAACGCCAGAGGGTCGAGATCATCCGCTGCCTCCTCCAGGATCCGAAGCTGCTCATCATGGACGAGCCGACTTCCGTCCTGACCCCGCAGGAGGTGGAGATCCTGTTCCGAACCCTGCGCCAGCTGTCGGCAGAGGGCACGTCGATCCTCTATATTTCCCACAAGCTGGAGGAGATCCGCTCGCTCTGCGACTCCGCCACCATCCTGCGACTGGGCAAGGTGGTGGGCGAATGCGCCCCGGCGGAGCGGAGCGCGCGCGAACTGGCGGAGATGATGGTCGGCACCACCCTGCAGACCCCCAGCCGCCCCGCCCTCTCCCCCGGCAAGCCGGTGCTGGAGGTGCGGAACCTTACGCTGTCCTCCCCCGCGGCCTTCGGCACCACCCTCCGGGACGTGACATTCACGGTGCGCGAAGGGGAAATCCTCGGCATCGGCGGTGTGGCCGGGAATGGTCAGGACGAGTTGCTGGCCGCGCTTTCGGGCGAGGCGCGATCAGCGCAGCAATGCGTGCTCCTCGAAGGCACCCCGATCGGCGCGATGGGTCCGGAGGAGCGGCGGGCGCGCGGCCTGCTGTCGGCTCCGGAGGAACGGCTGGGCCATGCCGCCGTGCCCGAGATGAGCCTGACGGAAAACGCCCTGCTCACCGGTGGCACGCGGGAGAACCTGCTGCGCAACGGCTTTATCGACTGGACCCGCGCCCGCAGCTTTGCAGCCAGGATCATCGGTGATTTCGATGTGCGCACACCCGGTACGGAAACCGCGGCCCGTGCCCTGTCAGGCGGCAACCTGCAGAAATTCGTCATCGGGCGGGAGGTGCTTCAATCGCCCCGCGCCCTCATCGTCAACCAACCCACTTGGGGCGTGGATGCGGCGGCGGCGGCGGCCATCCGGCAGTCGCTGATCGACCTTGCGGCCGGGGGCGCGGCGCTCGTGGTAATCAGTCAGGATCTGGACGAACTCATGGAAATCGCCGACCGTTTCGCGGCGCTGAACGAAGGACGCCTTTCAGAGCCGCGACCGACGCAGGGCCTGACGATCGAAGAAATCGGGCTGATGATGGGGGGGGGCCCATGGCATGCGCCCCGCCGATCCCGACGCGGGCGAGGTCTTGCATGATCCGGCTTGAGAAACGCGGGACGCCTTCCCGTCTCTGGGCGCTTGCGACGCCCCTCCTCGCCGTGGTCCTGACGATGATATTCGGCGGGCTGCTGTTTGCGCTTCTGGGCAAGGATCCCGTCATGGCGATCCGCACGATCTTCTGGGATCCGCTGTTTTCGGAGAACGCCTGGTATTACCGTCCCCAGCTTTTCGTAAAGGCGGCGCCGCTCATCCTGATCGCGACCGGCCTGTCGCTGGGCTTCCGGGCGGGCATCTGGAACATCGGGGCCGAGGGGCAATACATCATCGGCGCGATCTGCGGAGCTGCGGTGGCTCTCGCCTTCTACCCGGCGGAGGGGTGGTACATATTCCCGCTGATGGTGGTCGCGGCAGCGCTGGGAGGGTTCCTCTGGGCCATGATCCCGGCGGTGCTCAAAACCCGTTTCGGCACGTCGGAAATCCTTGTTTCGCTCATGCTGGTCTATGTGGCGGGGCACATTCTGTCCTGGGTGGCTTTCGGCCCGCTGAAGAACCCCCAAGGCTACGGCTTCCCGGGCAGCCGCAACCTCCAGCAGTATCCGCCCGCCGCCAACCCCGAGCTGTGGGACGGCACCGGCATCCACTGGGGTGTCATCGCGGCCGGTCTGGCGGTGGTCGCGACATGGGTGATCCTGTCCCGGCATATCCTGGGCTTTCGTATCCGCGTGGCAGGTCTGGCGCCACGGGCCGCGCGCTTCGCCGGAGTGAGCCCGGACCGGCTGGTGGTGCTTTGCCTTGGCATCTCGGGGGCGCTGGCAGGGTTGGCCGGCATGTTCGAGGTGTCCGGCCCCTCGGGCACATTGTCGCCCGACTTCGCCACCGGCTACGGCTTCACGGCGATTATCGTGGCGTTTCTCGGGCGCCTGCACCCTGTGGGCATCGTGCTTGCCGGGTTCCTGCTGGCACTGACCTATATCGGCGGAGAGATCGCGCAATCCACGCTGGGCCTTCCGGCCTCCGCCATACAGGCATTTCAGGGGATGCTGCTGTTCTTCCTGCTCGCGCTGGACGTTCTGCCCAACTATCGCATCCGCATCGCGAAGGAGACCGCGTGATGGTCATTGCCGGTTTCGACATTCCGACCCTTGTCGCCATGCTGATGGTCGCCTCGACCCCCATCCTCTTCGCCGCCATCGGTGAGCTGGTGGTGGAGCGCGCGGGCGTTCTGAACCTCGGAGTGGAAGGGATGATGATCTGCGGCGCGGTCTGCGGCTTCGCCACCACGATCCATACGACAAACCCTGTGCTGGGTATGCTCGGAGCGGCTCTGGGCGGGGCGCTCCTCGCGGCGCTTTTCGCGGTGCTGGTGCTGTTTTTGCTGTCCAATCAGGTCGCGACGGGGCTTGCGCTCACGCTCTTCGGGCTGGGGCTTTCTGCGCTCATCGGGCAGGGCTACAGCAGCATGCGCCCGGTGAGCACGCCGAAGCTGGACCTTGGCCCCCTGTCGGATCTGCCGGTGCTGGGGCCGATGCTCTTCCGTCATGACATCTGGGTCTACGGCTCGCTGCTTCTGACGCTTGCGGTCTGGTGGTGGCTGACGCGAACCCGCGGCGGGCTGGTGCTCCGCGCCGTGGGGGAAAACCACGACGCCGCCCATGCGCTCGGCTACCGTGTGCTGCGCATCCGCTTCCTCGCCATCCTGTTCGGCGGAGCCTGTGCCGGGCTGGGCGGAGGCTATCTCAGCCTCGTGCGTGTGCCGCAATGGACGGAGGGCATGACGGCCGGCGCGGGGTGGATCGCCCTTGCCATTGTCGTCTTTGCCTCCTGGCGGCCATGGCGCGCGGTTCTCGGCGCCTATCTCTTTGGCGGCGTCACTGTATTGCAGTTGAACCTGCAGGCGCGCGGGGTGAACATTCCGGTACAATACCTTTCGATGGCACCCTACGTCATCACCATCATCGTCCTCGTCCTCATATCGGGCGGGCGGCGGGCGCGGGGCGCGCCCGGGTCGCTCGGCCGGGTATTCCATGCCTCGTCCTGAGGCCAATTCCATTCAGTGGGAGAAACTTGAATGAACAGACGCGAACTTCTGGCCGGCGGTGCCGTTCTTGCCCTGGCGGCAGGGGGTATGGGACGCATGGCGCTGGCGCAGGATCCGGTGAAGGTTGGCTTCATCTATGTCGGCGTTCCGGGCGATGGCGGCTGGACCTATCAGCACGATCAGGCCCGCAAGGAAATGGAAGCGCATTTCGGTGGCCGCGTCGTCACCAGCGTCATCGAGAACGTACCGGAGGGCGCGGACGCCGAACGCGCGATCACGCAGCTCGCGCTTGCCGGCAACCAGCTCATCTTCACCACCTCCTTCGGTTTCATGGACGCCACGGTGAATGTCGCCGCCAAGTTCCCGAAGGTGAAGTTCGAGCATGCGACGGGCTACAAGAGCGGACCGAACCTCGCCACCTATGACGCCCGCTTCTACGAGGGCCGGGCGATCATGGGCACGCTTGCCGGGCGCATGACCAAGTCCAACAAGATCGGCTACATCGGCTCCTTCCCGATCCCCGAGGTGATCCAGGGCATCAACGCCTCCTTCATCCACGCGAAGAAGGTGAACCCGAACGTGGAGATCAAGGTGGTCTGGGCCTACACTTGGTTCGACCCCGCGAAGGAGGCCGATGCTGCCGCAGCGCTGATCGCCGAAGGCGTGGACGTGCTGCTCCAGCATACCGATTCCACCGCGCCGCAGGCCAAGGCGCAGGAGGCGGGCATCTTCTCCTTCGGTCAGGCTTCCGACATGTCGGCCTATGCGCCGAAGCCGCGGATCTCCTCCATCATCGACAACTGGGCCCCCTATTACATCGAGCGTGTGCAGCTTCTGCTCGACGGCAAGTGGGAGACGGCGCAGAACTGGGAAGGTATCGGCAGCGGAACGGTCGGGATCGGCGAGATCACCGATGCGGTCCCGGCGGAAGTGAAGGCGGAGGCGCTCGCGCTGAAGGACAAGATCGCGAAGGGCGAGTATCACCCCTTCACCGGCCCGCTGAACAAGCAGGACGGCTCGGTCTGGCTCAAGGAAGGCGAAGTGCCGGATGACGGCATGCTTCATGGGCTGAACTTCTATGTCGAGGGCATTCAGGGCAAGATCCCGAGCTGATCGGGCAATCGCAGTGATCGACGGGCATCCGCCGATCACTGCCGGAACAGCACCGGAGTCGGACAGACGTCTTGGGAGGAGTGCCCGTCTTCCTCTCCGCTGTCCAATGGCCGACCTCGGGCACCGTCAAGACTTCGTGCTCCGTCCTGAACGGGGCGGCGCGCCAATCTCCTCACAGGGCGTCGGTGGCGAGATGTGCAAGAGCCCTCCCAGCATCCGGTACCGTCAAACTGACCCTGTCGATCCGCAAACATGTCTGCCAGTGTCATCAAGATCGAAGCGCACAGGTCAGACCCTTAGCAGGCTGCTGAAAAAAGTCCTGACAGGTCATGGTTACGCCGTCGAAAATCGGCCCGACGATGGTCCGAAATCTACCGGTATCCGGGTGTATTTCGTCAGAGCAGGAAAGATTTCGCTCGCATGCGGTCCTGAAGGCCCTTTTGCAGCAGCCTGTAAGCGCCCGCGGCGCATGTCAGGCCGGCCGATGGCCAAGGTGCTCGTGAAAGCGCAGGAGATATCCGTCTGGGTCCGCAATGATGAACTGCCGGTTGCCAACCTCCCCCGCGCCCGTTCGATACCATCGCTCTTCCACCGGCAGGTAGAGGGAGAGGCCGGCCCCCTCCAGGGCGGCGAGCAAGGGCGCGATCCGCGCCACGCAAATCTGCAGATTCATGCCTCTGCCGAGCGGCGCCTGCCACGGCCCCTGCCCCGCGTCGCAGGTTCGGCCCTTGCCGATCTCGTCTATCATGAGATCGGCGGCCCCGAGGCGCAGATAGCTGAACCCTTCCTCCGGCCGCTCATAGACGACCGCGAACCCCAGAAGATCACAGTAGAAGCACCGCGACCGCCGCCAATCCGTGACCGCCAGTTCAGGCACCAGATCGTTCGCCATGGCCCCGCGGCCCGAGCCGCTCAATGGGCTTCGGAGGTGGTTGCCATCGCTTCCGGATCGGGTTTCTCCGGCTCGGGCGGCAGATCCTTCTCGGCGATGTAGCTGTAGAACATCGGCACCACGAAGAGGGTAAAGGCAGAACCGATCATCAGCCCGGTAAAGATTACCAACCCCATGGAATAGCGCGCGGCCGCACCCGCACCGGCCGCCGTGATGAGCGGCACCACACCCAACGCCATCGCCGCCGTCGTCATGAGGATCGGGCGGAGACGCACACGGGCAGAGACGATGATCCCCTCCTCCCGGCTCAGGTTATGCTCGCGCCGCTGCTGATTGGCGAATTCCACGAGCAGGATGCCGTGCTTGGTAATCAACCCGACAAGCGTGATCAGCCCCACCTGCGTGTAGATGTTCAGCGTGGAGGCGCCGAGGTTCAGCGGCACGATGGCGCCAAAGATCGACAGCGGCACGGACATCATGATGATGAACGGGTCGCGGAAGCTTTCGAACTGCGCGGCCAGCACGAGGTAGATCACGATGACAGCCGCCCCAAAGGCGATGAGAATGGTATTCCCCTCCGTCACCTCGAGCCGCGACTGGCCGGAATAGTCGATGAAGAACCCTTCGGGCAGCACATCCTGCGCGAGCCCCACGATGGTCTGCAACCCGTCTCCCGTGGAAACCCCGGGGAGAGGCAGGGCAGAGATCGTGGCGGAGTTCAGCTGGTTGAACTGTTCGATGGCGGTCGGCGAGACGTTGGTCTTGATGTCCACCAGCGCGGACAGAGGCACCATGTCCCCCGTCGTCGCGCGAATGAAGAAATCGCCCAGCCGTTCGGGGTTGTTGCGGTAGATGTCCGGCACCTGCATGATGACGTCGTAGCTGTTGGAATCCCGGTCGAACTGACTGATCTTGTTACCGCCGACCAGCAGCGTCAGCGTCTGACCGATGGTCTGGGCGGGCACGTTCATCGCTGCCGCGCGATCCCGGTCGATGGTGATGGTCACCTGCGTCTGGGTATATGCAAGCGAGTTCTGCACCACGATGAACTGGCCTGAAGCCTGCGCCTTCAGCCGGACTTCCTCCGCCAGTTCATAGACGTTGGAGGATGGCCCCGTCGATTGCAGCACCATGGAGATCGGCAGTCCACCCCCTGTCCCCGGCAGCGTCGGCGGTGCAAAGACGAAGGCCTCCACCCCGGTGACGGGAGCGATCCGCGCCTGCAGATCCTGCTGGATCTCCGCCTGACCGCGGTCCCTGTCTGCCCAGTCCTTGAACGCCCAGAGCGCGATGGCGGAATTGGTGCCGCCCCCGAAACCGACGATGGAGAAGTTGGCCTTCAGCTCCGGCAGATCCTTTGTCAGGTCACGCATCTGGTTGACGTAGGCGGCCGTGTAATCGACCGTCGCATTGGAAGGGCCGTTGATGATCGAGAAGAGCGCGCCCTGATCCTCCTCCGGCGCCAGTTCGGAAGAGGTGCGTGTGAACAGGAAGCCCATCAGCGTCACCAGAACGATCACCATCAGCAGCGTGATCGGCCGGTATCTCAGAGATCCCCGCACAAGCCGCTCATAGCGGTCGGCCAGCTTCTCGAAGGTGGTATCGACGAACTTCTGGAAGCGGCTTGCCTCCCCCTTCTTCAGCAGCCGTGCCGACATCATCGGCGTGATGGTGAGGGCGATCAACCCGGAGATCATCACCGCGCCCGCGAGCGTCAGGGCGAATTCCCGGAACAGCGCGCCGGTCAACCCTCCGGTGAAAGCCAGCGGCGCGAACACCGCGGCCAGGGTGATCGTCATGGCGACGATGGGGCCGATGATCTCCTGCATCCCCTTGAAGGAGGCCTGCATCGGGCTCAACCCTTCCTCGATATGGCGATGGATGTTCTCCACCACCACGATCGCATCATCCACCACCAGCCCGATGGCGAGCACCATGGCCAGAAGCGACAGCAGGTTGATGGAGAATCCCAGCACATAGAGGATGAACAGCACCCCGATCAGCGACAGCGGGATGGTTACAATCGGCATCAGCACCGACCGGAAGGAGCCGAGGAACAGCAGGATGACCACCACCACGATGGCCACCGCCTCCAGGATGGTCTTGAACACCTCCTCGATGGAGGCGGAGATCTGCTCCGTCGCATCGTACATCAGCGTCATGGTCATGCCGCTGGGCAGAGTGTTCTGGATCGCGGGCAGTTCCTCCAGCACGGCGGAGGACACGGTCAGCGGGTTGGCGGAGGGCGTCGGGAACACGCCGATGAACGTCCCCGGCTCACCGTTGAAATTCACGATGGTGTCGCTGGAGGCAGCGGCGAGCTCCACCCGCGCGATGTCGCGAAGCCGCACCACGTCATCGCCCTCTGCCTTCACCGGGAGAGCCCCGAAGGTTTCGGGCGTCTGCAGCGTGGACTGCATGGTGATCGGATAGGCGACAAGCTCGTTCCGCGTCTTGCCCGGCGCGGCGAGGAAGTTCGACGTCGTGATCGCCTGATAGACATCGGCGGCGGTAAGCTGATGCCCCGCCATCAGGATCGGGTCGATCCAGATCCGCATGGAATATTCGGATGCGCCCAGCACATCCACCTCTGCCACACCCGGAATGGTGGACATGCGGGGCCGGATCACGCGTTCGATGTATTCGGTGACCTGTTCAGAGGTCATGTTGGGGTTCTGGAACGCGAAATACATCGTCGCGAACTGCATCCCCGTGCCCTTGACGATCGTCGGATCCTCGGCCTCGGACGGCAGTTGGCTGCGCACCTCCTGCACCTTCGACATGACTTCCGTCAACGCCGCGTCCGGGTCCGAGCCGAGCCGCATGTTCACTGTCACGATGGAGGTGGAAGGCAGCGACTTCGAACTCACATAGTCGATGTTCTCCGTCGTGGCGACGGACCGGGCAATGGGCGCGGTGATGAAGCCCTGCATCAGATCGGCAGAGGCGCCGGGATAGGTGGTCGTGACGGTGATCACCGTCTCATCGACCTCAGGATACTCCCGCACCTGAAGCGAAAACAGCCCCTGAATCCCCAGGAGAATGATGAGCGCGCCGAGAACCGTGGACAGGACGGGGCGGCGGATGAAGATGTCCGAAAAGCTCATTGGCCAGTCGTCCCGCCGCCAGTCGTTCCGCCACCGGTCGTTCCATCACGATCAGCGCCAGTGCCCTGGGGGCCCGTGCCTTGGGGGCCCGCATCGCCGTTCCCATTCGTGCCGCTTCCCGTCGCTGGTGCATCCTGCCCCGCCTGGGTGCCAGCTTCGGTGGCATCGCTGTCCACCGGGTCGCGACCCACGCCGCCGGAGCGGATATAGGCCTCGGTTTCCTGAACAGCGGGGTTGATGGCGTTGTCGATCTCTGCGGGCTGACCGTTGCTCAACCGGTTCTGCCCGGCGGTCACCACGCGATCCCCGTCCTTCACCCCCGAAACGATCTCCGCGACGGGGCCGGAGCGGCGACCGATCGTCACGAAGGACTGGCGGACTTCCAGCTGCTCGGCATTGTCCTGTTTCGGCTGCACGAGATAGACATAGTCACCGTAAAGGCTTGAGATGACGGCAGTCAGCGGCACGGCGATCACGCCCTTCTCTTCCGGCAGCGCCACGGCGATGCGGACGAACTGGCCCGGCGTCAGTTGCTGGCCCGGGTTGGCCACCGATCCGCGCACGGAAACGAGCCTGCTTTGCGGATCGACGCGCGGATCGATACCCGTCACCTGCCCTGCCAGCCCTTCGGTCATGCCACCTGCCCAGACGTTGAGCTGCTGCGTAATCGAAAGCTCCCGGAGACGCTGCTCCGGCACACTGAAATCGACGCGCATCGTCTCCAGATCCTGGAGCGTCGCGACAGTGGTGCCAGGCGAGACATACTGGCCAAGGTCCACCCGCGGGATGCCGACGGTTCCGGGGAACGGCGCATCGAGATTGCGCTGATCCAGCACCGCCACCGTGGAGGCAAGCTGAGCCTCGGCCGCGCGGGCGGAGGCTTCCGCCTCCTCCAGCGAGACATTGGTGGAGACGCCGCGGCGCTGAAGCTGCTGGTTCCGCGCAAGGGTCTGCCGGGTCAGATCGACCTGCGTCCGCGCGGCTTCCACATCGGCGGCCTGCACACGGCTGTCCAGCCGAAGGAGTGTCTCCCCCTGCGCCACCTTGTCATTGGCGGTGAACAGGATTTCCCGCACGACCCCTGCCGTCTCGACCGTCAGCTGGACGCCCTGAGACGCGTTGGCCGTCCCGATCGCCTCGATCACCGGAGACCAGGTGACCGGCTTCACGTCATAAACGGCAACCGTCGCGGGCGGCACCTGACGGTTGGCAAAGAAATCCGCGATCATCTTGGACCGGAACAGGTTGAACCCGACAAGGCCGCCCGCAACGATGGCAAGCAGGATGACGGCAATGGCAAGTCTCTTGAACATTCGGACCCTTTCCGGCACGGGGCCCTGCCCGATCTCGGGTCGGGCCAACGGGGCCGATCCTATCACATAGTGTTGAAAACGGCCACGTTTTGACTGTACCGTCCAGACGGTTCTGTCAAGTGGAGGGATTTCCCCTGAACCGCGCGCGAGGCACTGCAAAAGAGCGAATTCTGTATGCTGCGGAGGCGGTCGTGCGGAAGCAGGGCGCGCGCAAGATGTCCCTTGATGCCGTGGCGGAACGCGCTGGCGTGTCAAAGGGCGGGCTGCTTTACCATTTCCCTTCAAAAACGCGGCTGCTGGAAGCGGTGGTCTCATCGCATCTGAACCGGTTCGACTCCGATATCTCCGGGCGTCCGGGGCTGGATGCGGCGGACGGTCTGCTCCGCGCCTATCTGGCCGAGATGCTTCACCGTCTGGCCGAAGGCGCGCCCCCGGCCAGCGGAATGCTTGCCGCAGCGGCGGAGAACCCCGCGATCCTCGGTCCCGCGCGACACTATGGGCGGGACCTGCTGGAGCGGCTCCGCGCCAATTCCGCCGATCCCGAACGGGCGACCATGATCTTTCTGGCGGTGCAGGGCATCTGGATGGCGCAGTTTCTGGGCCTCGACCTCATCCCGCGGGAGGAAGCGAGGGAGGTGCTGGAGCGGATGGGCACCAAGCTCACCTGACCCCTTTCCCGGCCTGCCCCGGCATGGCATGACATACGAATGGACAGTGATTTCCTTATCATCGGCGGCGGGATCGCCGGCATCTCGGCTGCGGCGCGGCTTTCGTATCTGGGGCGGGTCATCGTGCTGGAGGCGGAGCCGCATCTGGCCTATCACGCCTCCGGCCGCTCCGCCGCGCTCTATGAGGAGGGCTATGGCGCTCCGGCCGTGGTGGCGCTGAACCGGGCGAGCAAGGATTACCACTTCGACCCGGCACGGGAGCTGACCACGCCCCGGGGCGTGATGATCGTCGGGCGTGCGGGGGAGGAGGACGTGTTTCGCGCAGATGCCGCACAGATGCATCTTTCCCCCGTCACGCTGGAGGAAGCCCGCGCCCGTGTTCCCGTCCTGAACCCTGACACGGTCGCGCATGTCGCGGTGGGCGACGGGGCGCGCGACATAGACACCGACCGGCTCGTGCAGGCCTTTGCGCGGGAGGCGCGGGGGAATGGCGCGCTGATCGTCACCGGCGCTCCGGTGGATACGATCCGCAGGCGCTCCGGTGGCGGTTGGGAGGTGCAGTCGGGCGCGCGGGGTTGGTCGGGGCGAATCCTCGTCAATGCGGGCGGGGCTTGGGTGGACAGGGTGGCAGCGCTCGCGGGTGTCGCTCCGCTCGGCTTCACGCCTTATCGCCGCTCCATGGCGCGCATTCCCGCACCCGGCGGCCATGACGTCAGCGGGTGGCCGATGATCTTCGGCGCGGGTGAGACATGGTATGCCAAACCCGATGCAGGCAAGCTCATCGTCTCGCCCGCCGACGAAGACCCGGCCGAGCCGCATGACGCCTATCCCGATGACATGGTGCTGGCCGAGGGGCTGGCGCGCTATGAGGAAATGGTGACCGCTCCCGTCACGCGGGTCGAGTCAAGCTGGGCAGGATTGCGGACCTTCGCGCCGGACAGGGTGCTGGTCATCGGTTTCGACCCGCACGTGCCGGATTTCTTCTGGCAGGCCGGACAGGGCGGCTACGGCTTCCAGACCAGCCCCGCAGCCAGCCGCCTCGCCGCCGATCTTGTGGGAGGGATGGCGCCGGAACTCGACGCGGCCACCGTCGCCGCGCTCTCCCCCGCGAGGTTCTGAGATCAGTTCGTATCGGCGATGAAGGAACCGAAGGCGCGCGGGCCGGGCGGCATGGCAATCTCCTGCTCGACCGTCAACGTCTCGCCGTCTATGCGCATCACGCTGTCGCTGAACCAGTTGGCGACAAAGAGCGTGCGCCCGTCCGCAGCCACGGAAATCCCCTCGGGATAGTCCCCGACCGTCACCTGACCGGTCACCGCCAGCGTCGCGGGATCAAAGACGGTGAGCGTGCCGCCATACTGATCCGTCACGAACCCCCGGCCGGCGGCAAAAGCGACGGTATAGGGCCGTTCGCCCGTTTCCACCTTGCCCACCACGGCGCGGCGCCCCAGATCGACCACCGTCACGCTGTTGTCGAGCACATCGGCCACATAGGCCCGCCCCTCCCACAATGTGACGCCGAAGGGATGATGGCCGACGGGGACCCGCTCCACCACCGCCCCCGAGCCGAGATCGAACAGGCTCAGCGTGTCGGAATCGCGGTCGGTCACGGCGAGCAGGCGTCCGTCATCCGACACGGCGACACCGGAGGGATTGGCGCCGGTCTCGAAACTCCGCACGACCGCCCCGGTGGCCGGATCCACCTCATGCGCATGCCCTTCCCAATCGGTGACGAAAACGTGGCGCGAGATCGGATCATAGGCGATGCCGAAGGGCGCTCCGGGCAGCGGGTGACGCATGATCTCCCGCCCATCCAGCCCGATGACGTGCAGCATGCGGGACTTCACCGCGACGACAAAGGCGCGGGCATCGCGCCCGTCCACCGCGACGGAAACCGGATCTCCCGGCACGTCCAGCGTGCTGCGGGCGGCACCGCTCTGCAGGTCGAGTATGGTGACCTTTCCTGCGTTCTGCGAGGTGACGACTGCAAGGTCCAGCGCCGCGGCCGGGCTGCCAAGGAGAAGCAGCGCTGCGCAGATTCCGCCCGCGCACCCTGTCATCGATCCGTTCGCCATCGGCCTCTCCCTGCTTGACGGCGCCACCATTCCCGGAGCCGGGCGCAGGGTCCAGTGGGAAAAGAGTCCTACCCCCGGAGAGCGGGGCCCTTGGGGAGCGAAGCCCTGAGCGCGGGACAGACGACCGTTGCCGATCCTTACGGAAAACGCCCTGCGCCGCTCAGGCGGGCGACGTTGCAGGATCGACAAACGCAGGATTGATGAGCGCGGGAAGATCGGCCCAGTCGGAGAAGTGGAACCGGGAGGGGAACATGTCCAGATCCTCGCGCGCGTAGCCCCCGGTGAAGATCCCGAACGGGATCCTGCCCGCTTCCGCCGCGCGGGCGTCTATCTCGCTGTCGCCGATGAACACCGCCTCGCCACCGCCAAGCACGTCGATCGTGTGGAGCACGGGGAGCGGGGACGGCTTGCGTTCGGCCAGCGTGTCGCCTGCCGTCACCTGATCGAAAACCGCGAGATCGAGCGCTTCGAGCAGCAGCCCCGTCGCGCGCGCGGGCTTGTTGGTGCAAAGACCCAGCCGTGCGCCCCGGTCGCGCAGTTGAGCAAGCGCTTCCCTGACCCCGGGAAACACGGTGGTGCGGACGGCGGGATTGCGCTCGTATTCCGCAAGGAAAGAAGTGTGCCACGGCTCCAGCAGCGCCGGATCGGCGCCCACTGCGGCGATCACCCGCTGCATGAGAACGCGCGTCCCCTCACCGATGAAACTGCGCACCGCCGTCAGCGGCAGCGGCGGCACGCTGTTTTCCGCAAGCACATGGTTCACGGCCGCGTGAATGTCGGCAGCACTGTCGATCAGCGTTCCGTCAAGGTCGAAGACAACAATCATGCGGCCACCCAGGTTCGTCTGTTCAGCCTTGTCCGAAGGCCTGTCAGCCCACCCAGATCAGAGAAGCAGGACAGCTGCAACGTCGGATTTTCCGCGGCCTCGCCCTGCGTGAAGACCCCCTGCGAGAGAACCACGGGGATGCCCGCGCCCAGCGCCGACAGAACGCCGTTGCGCGAATCCTCGAATGCCACCGCCTCGCCCGGCGCGACGCCGAGCATGGAGAGCGCCAGACGGTAGACATCGGGCGCAGGTTTCTTGGCCCGCACCATGTCGCCCGCAGCCACGGCGTCGAACACATCCCCCGCGCCCACGCCGAAGCCTGCGCGGCAAAGGGCCTCCACATTCGCGGGCGTGGTGGTGGTCGCCACGCCCAGCAGGCAACCCGCCGCGCGCGCCTCCGCGACAAGCGCGGCGATCCCGGGACGGAGCGGTATGCCCTGCGCCAGAAGAAGGCCGAACCTGCGCGTCTTTTCCGCATGAAGCGCGGCCACGGGCCAGTCTTCCGGCGTCTCGCCGATCTCCTCCAGAAAGCGGGAAATGCGCTCCTTGCCACCTGTTGTCGTCAGCAGGTCGCGATACTGGTCGCGGGACCAGTGCCACGGCAGGCCACGGGCCGCGAAGGTTTCGTTGAACGCGGCAAGGTGGAGATCCTCCGTTTCCGCCAGCGTGCCATCCACGTCGAAGATGAGCGCGCGCGGCCAGCGATGGTCAGACATGGGCTTCCTCCCTTCTGCGCGGAACCGCCGCTTCGGCAGCGGCGCGTATGGCGCGGATGTTGTTGCCGTAGGGGGCGGGATCGGCCACCGATCCGCCTTTGAACACCGCAGACCCCGCAACCAGCACATCCGCGCCAGCCGCGGCGACAAGCGGGGCCGTCTCGGGCGTCACGCCGCCGTCGATCTCGATATGCACCGGGCGGTCACCGATCAGCGCGCGGAGCCTGCGCACCTGATCGACCTGGCTCGCGATGAATTTCTGGCCGCCGAAGCCGGGGTTGACTGTCATCACGCAGACCAGTTCGACCATGTCGAGCAGCGCCGCCGCCGCCTCCACCGGAGTGCCCGGATTGAGGGCCAGCCCCGGCCGCATTCCGGCGCCCCGGATGGCCTGCAAGGTCCGATGGATATGCGGGCCGGCCTCCAGATGCGCGGTCAGGATATCCGCCCCCGCCGCCGCGAAAGCGTCGATATAGCTGTCAACCGGGGCGATCATCAGGTGAACATCCATGACGCCCCGGATATGGGGCCGGATCGCCGTGCAAAGCTGCGGGCCGAAGGTCAGGTTCGGCACGAAATGCCCGTCCATCACATCGACATGGACCCAGTCGGCGCCCTCTGCCTCTATCGCCTCGCACTCCCGCCCGAAATCCGCGAAATCGGCGGAGAGGATGGAGGGCGCGATACGGATGCGTCTGTCGAACGTGCTCATGTCTCCGCCCCGATCTTCAGCCCGCCGCTGAAGACGCGGCTGACGTTGATGTCCTCGGCCTCGATCCGGCTCAGGGTGGCCGCGTCCACCGGTCCCGTGGAGGTGGTGAACAGCCGATTGGCCTGCCGGAGCCGCGCGCGATCCAGCGCGTTGCGGATGGACCGCGCATTGGCGAAATGCGGTTGCTGGCGGCGGAGGGCGATATAGTCGGTCAACACCTGCGACGCCTCATCCGTCAGGGTGTAGTTCTGATCCTCCAGCATGTGATCGGCGATGCGATGCAACTCCCCGTCGGTGTAGTCCGGGAATTCGATGTGATGCGCGATGCGCGAGCGGAAGCCCGGATTCGACTGGAAGAACCTGTCCATCCGGTCGGCATACCCCGCGAGGATGACGACGAGATCGTCACGGTTGTTCTCCATCACCTGCAGCAGGATCTCGATGGCCTCCTGCCCGTAATCACGCTCGTTGTCCGGGCGGTAGAGGTAATAGGCCTCATCGATGAACAGCACGCCGCCCATCGCCTTCTTCAGCACTTCCTTGGTCTTGGGCGCGGTATGGCCGATATACTGGCCAACGAGATCATCCCGCGTGACGGAGACAAGGTGCCCTTTGCGCACATAGCCCAGCCGATGCAGCAGCCCGGCCATCTTCATCGCCACGGTGGTCTTGCCCGTCCCCGGATTTCCGGTGAAGGACATGTGCAGCGTCGGCGTTTCCTGGCTCAACCCCATCTGGCGGCGCGCGCGGTCCACCAGCAGCAGCGCCGCCGTTTCCCGGATGCGCTCCTTCACGGGTGCAAGGCCGATCAGCTCACGGTCCAGCTCGTCCAGCACTTCGCGGACGCCGGAGCTTTCGTATTCGGCAGCAAGATCGACGGTCAGCGGCGTGTCGGCGTTCATGGTGATTGCTCCGTTTGGCAGGGATCGGGCGTTCCCCCGGCCGGAGGGGATGACCAGGGAAAGAAGCCGGGGGAACGCAGAGGTTACCCTTAGCGGACGACCTCATGGGTGTAGCGGATGGAGCGGCCGTCCACCTCGGTCCGCACCATGCGGATCCGCGGCTCGACCTTCGGACGGTTGACGATGAAGCTCATCGTGACCGTCTCGAACCCGCGCGTGCTGTCGAAAGCGTTCAGGCGGATGTAGCTGTCGGGGAACGCCTTGCGGCATTCGTCCAGCTCCATCATCACGCCCTTGGCGTCCCGCAGGTCGAACATCGGGTTGCCCCACATCTCCCAGTAGGTATTCCGGGGGTGCGGTTCGTCCGTATATTCGACACCGATGGCCCAGCCCTTGGAGAGGCAATATTCCACCTGTGCGGTGATCTGCTCGTCCGTCAGGTCGGGCAGGAAAGAAAAGCAGCCTTGAGTGATACGCATCCTGGCCTCCTTTGAGGTATTGCGATGGCGGCGGGACACCCCGCCCGTTTCCGGTGCGCCCCCCGGGGTAAGGGGGGCGTCAGGTGCCGTCAGCTCACCCCGGCGGTCGGAACGAAGTCCGACGTGTCGGTGGAGGTGTAGTTGAAGCTGATGTTGCCCCAAGTATCGAGGGCGGCTTCCAGCGGCTTGCACCACTTGGCGGCCTTGCGCAGCACTTCGGGACCTTCGTTCCTGATGTCCACGCCTTCGTTCCGGGCCTGGATCATCGCCTCCAGCGCCACGCGGTTCGCTGTCGCGCCCGCCTGGATGCCCATCGGGTGACCGATGGTGCCGCCGCCGAACTGAAGCACCACATCCTCGCCGAACAGGTCGATGAGCTGGTGCATCTGGCCGGCGTGAATGCCGCCGGAGGCCACGGGCATCACCTTCTTGAGGTCGGCCCAGTCCTGCTCGAAATAGATGCCGCGCTCCAGATCGACCGGGTTATGCATCTCACGGCAGACGTTGTAATAGCCCTGCACGGTGGGCGGATCGCCTTCCAGCTTGCCGACCGCGGTGCCTGCGTGGATATGGTCCACGCCCGCCAGCCGCATCCATTTCGCGATCACGCGGAAGGAGATGCCGTGACCCTTCTGGCGCGTGTAGGTGCCGTGGCCCGCGCGGTGGAGGTGCAGGATCATGTCGTTCTGGCGGCACCATTCGGAGATCGACTGGATTGCCGTGTAGCCGATGATCAGGTCGATCATGACGATGACGGAGCCGAGCTGCTTGGCGAATTCCGCCCGGCGATACATCTCCTCCATCGTGCCGGCGGTGATGTTGAGGTAGTGGCCCTTGATCTCGCCGGTTTCCGCCTGCGCCTTGTTCACCGCCTCCATGCAGTAGAGGAACCGGTCGCGCCAGTGCATGAAGGGCTGCGAGTTGATGTTCTCGTCATCCTTCATGAAGTCGAGCCCGCCCTTCAGGCCCTCATAGACCACCCGGCCGTAGTTCTTGCCCGACAGGCCGAGCTTGGGCTTCGTCGTGGCGCCCAGCAGCGGGCGGCCGAACTTGTCCAGACGCTCGCGCTCCACCACGATGCCGGTCGGCGGCCCCTTGTAGGTCTTCACATAGGCGATCGGCAGGCGCATGTCCTCCAGCCGCGCGGCCTTCAACGGCTTGAAGCTGAAGACGTTTCCGATGATCGAGGCGGTAAGGTTCGCGATGGAGCCTTCCTCGAACAGGATGAGGTCATAGGCCACGTAGCAGAAGAACTCCCCCGGACGGCCCGGAACCGGTTCAACCTTGTAGGCCTTGGCGCGATACTGGTCGCAGGCCGTCAGCCGGTCGGTCCAGACGACGGTCCAGGTGGCGGTGGAGCTTTCCCCGGCAACGGCGGCGGCGGCCTCGATCGGGTCCACGCCCTCCTGCGGGGTGATGCGGAACAGCGCCAGCAGGTCGGTATCCTTGGGCACGTAGTCACCGTCCCAGTAACCCATCTGCGCGTATTTGAGCACACCCGCCTTGTAGCGTTCCTTGCCCTTGATTTCCTTCATCTCTGTCATGGCACGGCCCTCCTCAGGCAGCCTTGGCGGTGGAATTGCTGGATGAGAGCGCGCCCGAGGCGTAACGCCGGGCCATCTCGTCCATCGGAATGACGCGAATCTTCGAGGCGTTTCCGGCGGTGCCGAAGGCTTCGAAACGATCGCGGCAGAGCTTCGCCATGCTGTCCATGGCGGGCTTCAGGAATTTGCGCGGATCGAACTCGCGCGGGGTGGTCTTTGCGATGCGGCGGAACTCCGACGTCATCGCCATGCGGCAGTCGGTGTCGATGTTGACCTTCCTCACCCCGTGACGGATGCCGCGCACGATCTCCTCCACCGGCACGCCGAAGGTCTGGGGCATTTCGCCGCCGTTTTCGTTGATGATGTCCTGCAACTCCTGCGGCACGCTGGAGGAGCCATGCATCACCAGATGCGTGTTCGGCAGGCGGGAGTGGATCTCCTCGATCACCTTCATGGCGAGGATGTCGCCATCCGGCTTGCGGGAGAACTTGTAGGCCCCGTGGCTGGTGCCGCAGGCGATGGCCAGCGCGTCCACCCCGGTCCGGGCAACGAAGTCCACGGCCTGATCGGGGTCGGTCAGCAGCAGGGCATGGTCGATCTTGCCCTCCACGCCATGCCCGTCCTCCGCCTCGCCTTCGCCGGTCTCCAGCGAGCCGAGCACGCCCAGCTCCCCTTCGACACTGGCGCCGACCCAATGCGCCATGCGGGAGACGCGCTCCGTGATGGTCACGTTGTAGTCGTAGTCGGCGGGCGTCTTGGCATCGGCCTTGAGCGAGCCGTCCATCATGACGGAGGTGAAGCCGTGACGGATCGCGGTGAGACAGGTCGCCTCGTCGTTCCCGTGGTCCTGATGCATGCAGAGCGGGATCTCGGGATAGATCTCGGCCAGCGCCTCGATCATCTTGGCCAGCATGATGTCGTTGGCGTAGCTGCGCGCGCCCCGGCTCGCCTGGATGATGACCGGCGCGTCAACCGCGCGGGCCGCCTCCATGATGGCGAGGCCCTGCTCCATGTTGTTGATGTTGAAGGCCGGAACGCCGTAGCCGCGTTCCGCGGCATGGTCGAGAAGCTGCCTGAGTGTGATGAGTGCCATCCGTAATCCTCCCTAGATCAGCCGTCCGATGGCGGCGGCG
>NZ_NIPW01000014.1 GCF_002196855.1 Haematobacter genomosp. 1
AGCAAACCCGGGGCGGTTCAGAACGCCACAACAAAAGAGAGGCGGTTGAAGAAGGAATACAGCCCTGATCTTCCCCCTTTCGAGAGCACCTTCTGAACCGAGAGCATACCCAAGGAGAGCCGTTAAAGGCGCGCTGGTGTGCCATGCAGCGTCCCGGTCTTCGCGATGGTTGCCGACACGCCCGAGGACCGGGAGGCATCCGTCCCACTTCCTTCTCGTAGCCCTGTTCCTTCCATACTGTTCACACTTTTCAACGAGGACAAGCGCATTATTCAGTATTTTTGCCCATCACTGAACGCTTGTATCGGATCCTCTATCATTCGCGATAAGAGACACTTATCGACAAAGAATAGCCTAACATCTTGTCGAGGTAAAAAGCAGGCGAGGAACGGCACTCGCCTGCTTCCCCACGGGGAAGATCATGACAGTTCGTCGAGCATCCTGGCCACGGCAGCCTGAAGCTTACGCCGATCCAGAGACGAGAAGTCCCGTGGGAGCTTGATCTCGAGCCGCCCGTTCGCCGCCATGCATTTCGCAACGCCAAGCCGCGAGGTTAGCTGAAAGGTGGTCTTCGCCCGACCCGCCGGCGCTTGTGTTGAAGTCGCCCGGCTGCTTGCCGGCACCTCGCCACCGTCGCCCCCCTCCCCTGCGATGCTGCGCAACACCTCCAGCTCATCGGACACGGAGCGGTTATCCCAGTTCTCCAGGCTGCTCCGAATCTGCGCGGCAAGCTCCGGCCGCTCATCCAGAACGGTAGCGAGCTTCAACCCCAGTGCCCTTGGAATATGGCGTGCGTGGATCAGGTCATCGCCCAGGCGAGACATGAGCCTGATGAACTGCCGTATATAGCTGCGCTTCTGGTAGCCAGCAGAGTGAAACAGCTCCGCAACTGCCTTGTCAGGGTCGGTCTCAGCTGTCCCCGGATCGGCCGCATAGTGGAGAGCGACCATCGCCATTTCAGCGAAGGAAATGTCCTTGCGAACAAGGTTCTCGTCGACCATGCGGCGGTACAGGCGCTCCAGTTCCTCTCCCTGGGCGGAGATGCCTGCGGGAATACGCCCCCAGCGTTCGCTGTCGCCCGTCTCTTTCAGCAGGCGTTTGAACGCCGTCCATCGCCGGTGACCCTGTATGAGTTCATAGCGCCCATCCCCCCGCCGCTCCACGCGGATCGGATTGGACAGGCCGATGTCGCGCAGAGAGGCAATCAGCTCCTCCAACTCCGGATCGTCTCCGCGCGCGCGGTCTCGCATCAGCTTCGTGGCATCGATCTCGTCGAGCGGGATGGTGTCGACGATCAACCCCAGCTTCTTCAGCCGGACATGCTCCTCCGCCAGCGCATCGTTTTCAGCCCGGATTTTTTCTTCGATCACCCGTCGCTCGCGAAGGGAGTCGGCGTTCTCGGTGATTGCCGCCGCCATGGGGGAGCGGCGCGTCCCTTCGCTCCTGTCAGCCTCCCCTGCCCCGGCCTTGTCCTTCCCCGCGGGGAAGCCCGGGCCGTCGTCATCGGGAAGCTCGATATCAAAGATGCGGCGCTTCTTCATTCCGCGTCCTCCAGTTTGTCCCAGGCGTTAAGGAAGCAGTCCTTGAATTCCTCGTAGGCGCGATCAAAGGACGTCCGAGCCCGGCGCCATGTTTCCCGCGTCATCGAACGATAATCTATTTCGTACACCGATGAGAGGAAGCGGCCGGATTGCTCCACCGCGCGCGTCATTTCGATCGGCTCCCGCGCGACGGTGTCTCCGAAAACCTTGCGGAACGCCTGGTACATGGCGCGATGCAGCTCGTTGTTCGGCTCGTAACGCGTCATGAGGAAGCGCAGGTCGAGAAAGGCCTTGGGAAGGCCGATCTTCCCCGCAGGGAAGGTGCCGTCGAAGCCGGTCGCCAGATCCGCCAGCGCTTCTGCCAGCTGCCCGATGAAAGACGTTGTGGAGTCATATTCCCAGTAGCCCGGCCCGGACGGGATATAGAGCACATCTGCCGCGAACACCGCGTTCATGGACTGATAGCCGATCGCCGGGGGGCAATCGAAGATGATGAGGTCGTAGGCCTCGTTCGGCAGGGCATCGAGATAGCGGGACACGGCGGCGAAGAAGGACCAGTCGGGGTTGAGGTGCCGGTACTGGGCGGAGGCGAACTCAACGAAGGCCGCGTTGGCACAGGAGGGGACGATGTCGATGGTGGGCCAGGCCGTCGGCTTGATGAAGTCGCCGATGCGGAGGTCGCCCATGCCGAGGTCGCGCACCGAAGGGGGCAACCGGCGCTGGGGCAGGGCGGTCCCGGACTCTGCGGCGCGAGGCGCGGCGTTCATCCGCTCCGTCTCATGGACGAGGTCGCGCGCGATGATACCCCAGACGGTCAGCTCCTCGCTCACGTCGTGCAGGCCCATGGAGTGGGTAAGCGTCGCCTGCGGATCGAAGTCGATGACCAGCACGCGGTAGCCATCGAGAGCGGCGGCATGCGCCATGTGCAGGGCGACGGTCGATTTACCCGCACCGCCCTTGAAGTTGGAGATGGCGACACGGATCGCCCGCTTGCGCACCGGCCGCCGCGGCATCAGCGAGGCGCGGTTCACCTTCATCTTGCGTCGCAGCTCATTGATCTCCGTCAGCGAGAACCAGCGCTGCCGGCCGTCCTCCTCAACTTCCCCGCCGGGAAGGTCGGGATCCTGGGCGAGCCTGCCGCGGAACGTTGACTGGTTGATGCGGAAGATCAGCTCCGACACCTCCCAGCTGGAGAAGCGGCGGAGCGTCTTCTCATGCTCGGGAGAGAAGGTCTGGCGGCGAATGTGCCCCTGCATCTTCAGCGACTGCGCCTGAAGGGCGGCCAGATCCTCATGAGTGAACATAGATGGCATCCATTCTTTGAACGTAAATTATCATCGCGATCAGAATTACGCGGGATTTGCCTGAACCGCAAAATATAAGTTACAATAACCAGAGGAATGGCGGAAAGTCGTTTTCCCCTTGCAACACTGGGCCTTTGCCGCGGGACACCGATTCGGCGCAGGACGGGCGAGGAGGTCTTCGACGGCACCCGGGACCGCGGGGCGAAGCCGATAACTGGGGGACAAAACCGGGGCGCCCGCTAGCAGTTGAGGGGACATAATCCCGCAATGGGGTGACATATAGTGTGTCCCCCAATACCAATGGAACCGATTTTGAATGCACGGCTGGCAGAGGATGGCGCGGCCGGAGCAAGAGCCTGCTTGACAGAATCGGGACATCCAACGCTAATGGCGTCAATCTGGCGAAAAGCGTTGGCAGTCACCGTCCGGAGGAGCAGAAGGACGCCGTTCCCACATCTCCGCCGATCAGCGTTGGCATCCGGCGTGACCACGCTGAAGGCGAAGGCGGGACAACCGTCGAAGGGGCAGAGCGATGTTGATCCGCAAGGCGGTAGGGCGCGGCAGCGCCACCTACAAGTATGACCTGCTCACCGTGCTGGGCACCTACGCCCTGTCGCAGGACAAGACGCTGCAGCGGCAGACGCTCCGCCTCATCTGCCTCATCACCGCCCGCTACAACTGGCAGGGCGATACGCTGTCGGTCGGCCAGGAGGAGATCGCGAGGCTCTGGTCCGTCGATCCCCGGACCGTCAAGCGCGAGATGGCGGCCTTCCGCGCGCGGGGCTGGCTGATCGAACGCCGGGCCGCGGCGCGGGGCCGGGTGGCGGTGCACGGGTTGGGCATCCGCAGGATACTCGAGGATACGCGCATGGTCTGGGAGCGCGTCGGGCCGGACCTCGTGCAGCGGCTGGACGGCGATGCCCAGCCGGGCGGGACGGAGGACCTCAAGGTCATCCCCTTTCCGCAGCCGGAGGGCCCGGAGGCGGGAAGCGCGGGACCGGTCTGGGGGGCGGTGGCGGAATTGCTTCGGGCCGAGGATGCCGGCCGCTACCGCGCGTGGTTCGCACCGCTCCATGCGGAGTGGCGGGGCCACGAACTGCTGCTGGAGGCGCCGAGCGATTTTCACGCGCGTTATATAGAGACGCATTTCCTCGCCCGGATCGAAGCCGCGCTGATGCGGGTCGCGCCGGGGGGGCGGGCGCTGATCCGTGCCATTCCGCGCTGACCGGGGACAGGCAATCGTCACCCGAGTGACATCTCTCTGACACGAAACGCTCATGCTTTGCCGTCAAGTTCCGCCGCGACAAACTGCGACGGCCCGGAGACAGCATGGCGGCGATCACGACCAACGGACTTTCACGACGCTTCGGGCGCACGCAGGCGCTGGATGGCGTCACGCTGGAGATCGGCACGGGCGAGATGGTCGCCCTGATCGGGGCCTCCGGCTCAGGCAAATCCACGCTGATCCGCCATGTCGCGGGGCTGGAACGGGCCGACGCCGGGCGGGTCGAGGTGCTGGGCCGCGCAGGGCAGGAGGGCGGCCGGATGCTGTCGCGCCCGGACGGGTCGATCGCAGTGCTGTTCCAGCAGTTCAATCTCGTCGGCCGCATGTCGGTGCTGATGAACGTGCTCATGGGCCATCTGGGCAGGGTGCCGCGGCTGCGCGGAACGCTGGGGCTGTTCACGGCGGAGGAGAAGGCGGCGGGGCTGGCCGCGCTGTCGCGCGTCGGCATCGGGCAGGTCGCGGGGCAGCGGGCCTCAACGCTTTCGGGCGGACAGCAGCAGCGGGCGGCCATCGCGCGCTGCCTTGTGCAGAAGGCGCGCATTCTGATTGCGGATGAGCCGATCTCGGCGCTGGACCCGGCCTCTGCCCGGCGGGTGATGGATGTGCTGGCCGATGTGAACGCGCGGGAGCGGATGACGGTGCTCGTCTCGCTCCATCAGGTGGAATATGCGCGGCGCTACTGCCGGCGGACCATCGCGATGCGCGATGGCCGCGTGGTCTATGACGGGCCGACGACCGCGCTCAACAACGACTTCCTGGCGGAGCTTTATGGAGCTGCCTCGGAGGAACTGGTTCTGCCGGAGGCGCCGCCCGTCGCGGCGGCCGCCCCGGTCCTTACTCTTGCATGAAACGGAGACCCCTCATGAAAGCCTTCCTGCAGGCCGCAGCGGCGCTGACGCTGAGCGCCGCCCTGACCGGCCCCGCGCTTGCCGCCGAGCCGATCAACTTCGGCATCATTTCCACCGAGAGCCAGCAGAACCTGCGCACGCAGTGGGAGCCCTTCCTTGCCGACATGGAGGCGCAGACCGGGCTGGAGGTGAAACCGTTCTTCGCCTCCGACTATGCCGGGATCATCGAGGGCATGCGCTTCGGCAAGGTCCAGATGGCGTGGTACGGCAACAAGTCGGCCATGGAGGCGGTGGACCGCGCGGATGGCGAGGTGTTCGTCCAGTCCGTCGCCGTGACGGGCGAGCCGGGCTACTGGTCGGTGGTCATCGTTCCCGCCGACAGCAAGATCCAGTCGCTGGACGATCTGCTCACCTGCGACAAGACCATGAATTTCGGACTGGGCGATCCGAACTCCACGTCGGGCTATCTGGTGCCGATGACCTTTGTCTTTGCGCAGCGCGGGATCGACCCCAAGACCTGTTTCCGCAACGTGACCAATGCCAACCACGAAAGCAACGCCATGGCGGTTGCCAACAAGCAGGTGGATGCGGCGGCCAACAACACGGAGAACATGGCGCTCATCAAGCAGAACCAGCCCGCGGCTTTCGCGAAGATCCGCGAGATCTGGCGCTCGCCGCTGATCCCTTCCGACCCGATCGTGTGGCGCAAGGACATGGATGCGGCGACCAAGGAGAAGGTGCGGACCTTCTTTCTGACCTACGGCACCGACAGGTCCACAGGCGATGTGGCACGGGAACGCGAAGTTCTTGCCGGGCTGAAATGGGCGCCCTTCCGCCCCTCCTCCGATGCGCAGTTGCTGCCGATCCGCGTCATGGAGCTGCAGAAATCCATCGTGCAGACCGAGGCGGACCAGAGCCTTTCAGCGGCCGACAAGGCGGCGAAGCTGGAGGATCTGCATGCCCGCAAGGCCAGGTATGAGGCCGAACTGGCCACCTCCGGCTGATGCAGGGTGCTGCCCGGGCCGACGGTGTGACATCGTGCGCACCGGCCCGGGCGGATCACGGGAAGCTGCGGGGCGGAACGTCGCTGCGGAGAAACCCTCGCGGCGGGTGCGATGCAGCAGGGTTTCCTCGTTCATCGCGCGCTCCGCATGAATGATGAGATCGAGGTTCGGAAGGTCGGGCCTGCGCGCAGCCGCGTCGGGCACCGGGCAGGCGCAGGTACGGCCATTGCGCATCGCTTGCCCTTCGGCAATCTGCCGGACAGCACCATGAACAGCGCGCCGGACAGCACGACGGCGGCGAAGCCGGGGTTCGGCAACCCTGTGACCAGCCGCGAGACGGCGGCACGGGTGTTGGCGAAAATGAGGGTTTCGGCATGGGGCAGGGGAGGGGACACTCTTCCCGGCTACCGGCTACCGGCTACCGGCTACCGGCTACCGGCTACCGGCTACCGGCTACCGGCTACCGGCTACCGGCTACCGGCTACCGGCTACCGGCTACCGGCTACCGGCTACCGGCAGCGCGGGACGGCTATGCGGGCACTGTGCCGTGCGTGAGGGCGGGGAGGCAACCGCGGGAACGGGTGCCGCCGGCACCGTCGCATTACGGCCGCAAGCCCCTCGGACCGGTCCGGTTCTGCGGGAGCGCTTCGGCACCATCGGCCCGTTCTCCGCGCCGCTCCCTTCGAACGGGGAGCAGCGGCCAGAGAGCAGGTCAGGCAACATGGCCCGACGACGGGCCCTATCTACGGAAGGACGAGATGCAAGACATCGCCACCCCCTCTCTCCCGGCTGAGGCTGCCGAGCCCCGCGCGATGCGCTGGCGCGGCTTTGCCCTTGCAGGAGGGTTCGCGCTTGCGCTCGCGCTGTCATGGCAGGCGGCGGAGATGGACCGCTGGACCTATCTGTTCACCGATGCGGGCAACATGGCGGAATATGCGAGGGGCTTCCTGCACCCGGACTTTTCCGCCTGGCGCTTTTATCTGGAGGAGATGGTCGTCACCATTCAGATCGCGCTCTGGGGGACGTTCCTCGCCGTGATCCTGTCGGTGCCCTTCGGCATTCTCTCGGCCCACAACATGGCGCCGTGGTGGGTGCTGCAGCCGGTCCGCCGGTTGATGGACCTGTTCCGCGCCATCCACGAGATCGTCTTTGCGGTGCTGTTCGTGGTGGCCGTGGGCCTTGGCCCGTTCGCGGGCGTGATGGCGCTGTTCGTCCATACCACGGGCGTGCTGGCCAAGCTGTTTTCCGAGGCGGTGGAGGCGATCGACCCCCGCCCGGTGGAGGCGATCCGCACCACGGGCGCCTCCCGCGTGCAGCAGATCGTGTTCGGGGTGATCCCGCAGGTGCTGCCGCTGTGGATTTCCTTTTCGCTCTACCGGCTGGAATCCAATATCCGCTCCGCCACGGTTCTGGGCATCATCGGGGCAGGGGGGATCGGGCAGGTGCTGTTCGAGGCGGTGCGCGGCTTCTACTATCCGCAGGCCTCGGCCATCCTGCTGATCGTGGTCATCACGGTATCGGTGATGGATCTTGCCTCCCAGAAGCTGCGGCAGATGTTCATCTGACATCGGCGGCGCAGGAAGGACAGCGCCCCGGATCGCTCCGGGGCGCGCGTTCATGTTCAGCGTGCCGCCAGCAGCTCCGGCACGGAGAGCAGGATGAACTCGTTATCCGCAGCGCGCCCGATCTCCCGCCCGCCGGAGAAGGGCAGGTTGTTGTCGTTGGCGACGAGGATATGCGTCTCGTCCACCCGCGCGACGTTCTCTATGGTGAAGAACGGGAAGGTGAACGGACCTTCGGCGGGCTTGTGGGCGGGGAGCGCCTTGCCCTCCGGGTCCGCGATGTCGAGCAGGTTCACATGGGCGACGCGGCGGATATAGCCCTGGTCATCCACGCTGGCGGTATCGACCAGAACGATGTTCTTCACCTTTGCGGGCTGCGGGTAGCAGGCGGACCAGTCGTCGGACCCCGGCGCGCAGGCGCGGGCGGCGTCGCCTTCGCCATTGTCGCGTTCGATGACCAGCGCGCGGGTGGCGTCGATGAAGTTGAAGTCCCCGATCGCGGTCGCACCTTCGGAGAGGCGGAAGCGGTAGCTGTCGCCCGTCCAGTCCCCGGCGGCGGTATCGAAGGTCATGACGCGGAGGAAGTCGCCCTCCGTCTTGCCGCCCTCCGCCAGCAGCGGCTTTTCGAGCATGGCCCAGAGCAGCCCTGTGCCGGGTTGCAGGCCCATCCCTTCATATCCGCCGGAGCGCTGCACCTGGAAGCCCTTGCCGGGTTCGGCGGGCACCGTCACGCCGGGGCTGTCCGGCCCGGAGAGCGTGGCCCCGTCGAGCTTCGTGCGGTGGACGGAGAGGATGCGGCCATCGGGGGCGACACGGAGCAGGGAGGGGCCGAATTCCTCGCCGATCCAGATGGTGCCGTCGTGAAACTGGATGCTCTCCGGGTCGAAATCCGCGCCGGTCAGGTAGCGGCTGTCGGTGCCTTCGTTGGCGATGCGGAAGGGCACCCTGCGGTCGGGATCGCGGAGAAACACCGTCTCCAGCCGCGTGACCTTGCCGGTGGCGAAATCGGGCGCGAGGCGGTGAAAGAACAGCATGGCGTCGGGGCTGTTGGCCTTGGTGCCGAAGCCGTTGTCGGTGAGCGTAAACCAGCTTCCGTCCGGCGCGCGGTTCATGGCGAGGCCGGACATGCCCTGCACCGACTGGCCGAGGAAGGGAAGGGAGAGGCCGGTCGGGTGGTTGCCGTAGGCCTTGCCGACATCGCCGGCCACGCTCATCGGTTGATCGTTCCGCGCGGGGCCGGTGAACTTGCCCGAAACCCACAGGTCGCGCGGCGCATCGGCAGGCGGGGCGATCAGCGTGAATGCGGGCAGCAGGGCATGACCCGCGAGCGTGGCGGGAAAGGTCTCTTCGGCGAAAGCAGGCGCCGCGAGGGCGGCGAGCGCGACGGCCATCGCCGTGGCGGTAGAGGGGCGCATTCAAGGAACTCCTTCATGGGGTTGTGCCGGGGCTCCTGCTAGCGGCTCCGCATGTCAGCGGGGCTGCGGAAACGTGGCGGAACGATGACGGTGGAATGCGGCCCGCGGGGAGGCGGCAAGCGCATGATCGGGAGTATGGGAAAGCGCAGGGGCAGATGGGCGGATGCGAGCCTGATCGACGCCAGCCTGATCGACGCGAGCCGGGGGAGGAGGGCGAGCCGGGGGAGGAGGGCGAGCCGGGGGAGGAGGGCGAGCGGGGGAGGCGGGCGAGCGGGGGAATTCCAGAGGCGCGCCTTGTCCGGTGCCGGTCGGGCCGGGCGCCGACGCGGCCCTGCACGCGGGCTCGTCTGTCGCTTGGAAACCGCGGTTGCTCCGACCCGTCCCTTGGCAGGCTGCTGAAAAAGCCCTGAAGTGTCAGGCCTATGTGCCGGAACCCTGAAAATCGGCCCGGAAACGGCTGGAAGTATATGGATTTTCGGCTGGATTTCGTCAGATGGCGAAGGATTTCCGCTTCACCACAGGCCAAAAAGCCTTTTTCAGCAGTCTGTTAAAGACCTTCTCCGGGCGGGGCGTCGGAGACGATGCCGCCCGGAGGGATTGGCGGATCAGTCCGCCAGATCGCCGAGGATGCGCACCGCGCCCTTGTCGGCGGAGGAGGCGAAGGCCGCATAGGCTTTCAGCGCGGTCGTCACGTTGCGCTTGCGCGGTTCGGCGGGTTTCCAGCCGCGCCGGTCCTGCTCCTCCCGGCGGCGGTCGAGTTCGGGCACGTCCACCATGAGGTCGATGGTGCGGTTCGGGATGTCGATGGCAATCGTGTCGCCGTCCCGGACGAGACCGATGGCACCGCCCTGCGCGGCCTCCGGCGAGGCGTGGCCGATGGAGAGGCCCGACGTGCCGCCGGAGAACCGCCCGTCGGTGATGAGCGCGCAGGATTTGCCGAGGCCGCGGGATTTCAGGTAGCTGGTGGGGTAGAGCATCTCCTGCATGCCGGGGCCGCCCTTCGGCCCTTCATAGCGGATGACGACCACGTCGCCTGCCTTCACCGCCCCGCCGAGGATGCCCTTCACCGCTGCGTCCTGACTTTCAAAGACCACTGCGGGGCCGGTGAATTTCAGGATGGATTCGTCCACCCCCGCCGTCTTCACGATGCAGCCGTCGAGCGCGATGTTGCCCTTCAGCACCGCCAGACCGCCGTCCTTGGAGAACGGGTGTTCCGCAGACCGGATGACGCCGTTCTCCCGGTCCAGGTCCAGGTCGTCCCAGCGGGAGGACTGGCTGAACGCCACCTGCGTCGGCACGCCGCCGGGCGCGGCCTTGAAGAAGGTGCGCACGGTTTCCGACTGGGTGCGGGAGATGTCCCAGCGGTCGATCGCCTCGCCCAGCGTGGGGGTGTGGACGGTGGGCGTGTCGCGGTGCAGAAGGCCCGCCGCCTCCAGCTGGCCGAGGATCGCCATGATGCCGCCCGCGCGGTGGACGTCCTCCATGTGCACGTCGTTCTTCGCGGGCGCGACCTTGGACAGGCAGGGGACGCGGCGCGACAGCCGGTCGATATCGGCCATGTCGAAGTCGATCCCGCCCTCATAGGCGGCGGCGAGGATGTGGAGCACGGTGTTGGTCGAGCCGCCCATGGCGATGTCGAGCGACATGGCATTCTCGAAGGCGCGCTTGTTGGCCACGTTGCGGGGCAGGATGGAGGCGTCGTCCTGCTCGTAATAGCGCTTGGCCAGATCGACGATCAGGTGGCCCGCTTCCACGAACAGCCGCTTGCGGTCGGCATGGGTGGCGAGCGTGGAGCCGTTGCCCGGCAGCGACAGGCCGAGCGCCTCCGTCAGACAGTTCATCGAATTCGCGGTGAACATGCCCGAGCACGACCCGCAGGTCGGGCAGGCGGAGCGTTCGATGACCTTCACATCCTCGTCCGACACCTTGTCGTCGGCGGCGGCGACCATGGCATCGACAAGGTCGAGCGCCACGGTCTTGCCGTGCAGGACGACCTTGCCCGCCTCCATCGGCCCGCCGGAGACGAAGACCGCCGGGATGTTGAGCCGCATGGCCGCGTTCAGCATGCCGGGGGTGATCTTGTCGCAGTTGGAGATGCAGACCATCGCATCGGCGCAATGGGCGTTGACCATGTATTCCACGCTGTCGGCGATGATCTCCCGCGAGGGCAGCGAGTAGAGCATCCCGTCATGGCCCATGGCGATGCCGTCATCGACCGCGATGGTGTTGAATTCCTTGGCGACGCCGCCCGCGGCCTCGATCTCGCGCGCGACGAGCTGGCCCAGATCCTTGAGGTGGACGTGGCCGGGCACGAACTGGGTGAAGGAGTTTACCACGGCGATGATCGGCTTGCCGAAATCGCCGTCCTTCATGCCGGTGGCGCGCCAGAGACCGCGGGCCCCTGCCATGTTGCGGCCGTGCGTGGTGGTGCGGGAACGATAGGCGGGCATGGGATCATCTTCCGTTTGGCTCTCCGGCGCCCGCGGGGGCGGAGCCGGATGAGATGTGTCTGGCTGGCACGGGCGGGCCCGCGCGCTGCTGAAATTGGTTCCTCCGTAGCAGGACGTGCTTACGCTTCCCGGCGCGGGTTTTGTAGCCCAATTTTTCGAGATATTGCGGCGGAGCGCCCGGAGGACAGGGATGCGGCGCATTCGGCACGGCGGGAGCGCAGTTTCCTGAGCGCGGAATGCAGGCGCCGGCGGGCCTCGACGACCGGGGATTCCGCGCCGCCGGAGCGGGGGCAAAGCCCCGAAAAAGCCGTCAATGACGCTTTTCATCGCAGGGCGTCCCCTGTAGGAAGGCGCCAAACCGCCAGCCAGGGACACCGCCCGCGCGCCAGCCGAGATCACATCCTGCGGGGGACGACGGCATGGCATCCAATCGGCAAGACGGACATCGCGGCTGGCAGATCGCGGCATTATGCGGCGCGACGGCATTGCTGCCGGCAGCCGCGATGGCACAGGAGGCGGCGGCGGTGGCGGCACAGGGGGCCGTGGGCCTGAGTCCGGTCGTCATCGACAGTCAGGCGGGCGGCGATGCCGTCACCTTCGCCCCGCGGCTGCAGGTGAGCGCCAACAAGATGGCGAGCGATGCGCTCGATACCTCCGCCTCCGTCTCGGTCGTGACGCAGAAGGAGATCGAAAGCCGCGGTGCCCAGACGCTGGAGCAGGTCGTCAGCTACACGGCGGGGGTGCTGGTCAACGAATGGGGCAGCGACGACCGATACGACTACATCCGTATCCGGGGGTTCGATCAGAACACGCTCCTGACCTTCCGCGACGGGCTGCCGACGCGCGGCTTCGGCTGGACCTTCGGGCGGCTGGAGCCCTATGGGCTGGAGCGGGTCGAGGTGCTGAAGGGGTCGAACTCTGCGCTGTTCGGGCTGTCCTCTCCCGGTGGGGTCATCAACTCCGTCACCAAGATGCCGCGCCCCTACAGGTTCGGGGAGGTCTATACCACGCTCGGCGACGACCATACGGAGGCGGGGTTCGACTTCGGCGATACGACTGCGGACAGGACGCTGAGCTACCGGCTGACCGGCAAGGCGCAGGAGGCGGAGGGCTACTACGACCACTCCCCCGATGACCGCCGCTATCTGGGTGCGGCGCTGACATGGGCGCCGACGGAGGCCACCTCGCTCACGCTGCTGGGCGACTACAACCGGCGGGACGGCTGGCCGGGGACGGGCTTTCCGAAGGGAACGGCGGACCGGCTGGGCTACAGGACGTTTCTGGGCGAGCCGGAGTTCAATACGTTCGACACGCGGCAGAAGAGCCTCGGCTATCTGCTGAGCCATGATTTCGGCGGCGGGCTCACCTTCCGGCAGAACGCGCGGTATTCGTGGCTCGATCTGGATTACCGGCAGGTCTATGGCGCCTCCACCGATCCCACGGCGGACCGGACCTCCTTCTTCGTGGGGAGCAAGGCCCGGCAGTTCGCCATCGACAACCAGCTTCAGTTCGACACGAGCTTCGGCAATGTGCGGGGCCGGACGCTGGCGGGGTACGAATACAGCTGGATCAGGGTGGATGAGCTGGCGCAGGTCGGCACCGCCGGGCCGCTCGACATCTTCGACATCGCGCATTGCGGGCGGGGCTGCGTGACGCTCGGCCCCTATATAGACTGGCGGCCGGAGCAGACGACCCACGCGCTCTATCTCCAGCAGGAACTGACCTTCGACGACCGCTGGATCCTGACCCTTGGCGGGCGCTACGACCGGACCGATGTGGATATCGACTATGGCGCCGCGGATTACCGTGGGCCGGGCCGGGCGGATCGCGACTTCAACGCCTTCACCAAGCGCGCGGGCCTGACCTACAGGGCGACGCCGGACCTGTCCTTCTACGCCAACTACTCGGAGAGCTTCGAGCCGGACCCCTGGGCGCCCGCGAGCGATCCGAAGGAGGGCAAGCAGTATGAGGCCGGTGTCAAATACCGCCCCCCCGGCACGGAGGCGCTGCTGACGGCCGCCGTCTTCGACCTGACCCAGACCAATGTCAGCGTGCAGGTGGACCCGGTGAACTACCGCCAGATCGGCAAGATCGGAGTGCGCGGGCTGGAGCTGGAGGCCAAGGGCGAGGTGATGGACAACCTCAACCTCACCTTCGCCTATGCCTATTGGGATGCGGAAATTCGCGAGGACGGCGTGCAGGGCAACCTGGGCAACCGGCCCGCGCGGGTGCCGCGGCATATCGGCGCGATCTGGGCCGACTACACCTTCCCCGGCACGGCGGCGCGCGGCGATGTGCGGATCGGCGGCGGCATGCGCTACATGGACGCCACCTATGGCGACGACGCCAATACGGTACGGGTCGGCGGCTATGCCGTGTTCGACGCGATGGCGAGCTATCGGCTGACGGAGGATGTGCTGCTTCAGGCCAATGTGTCGAACCTGTTCGACCGGCACTACCTTGTCACCGACTATTACGGCACCGAGTATTTCAGCGACGGGCGCACCGTGACCGCGACGCTGAAATACACCTGGTAACAGAGGAGACCCCCCATGCCGCTTTTCCCGGCCTTGCCCCGTTGCGCTCCCCGCCCCCTGTCACGGCGGAGGGTGCTTCTGGGCGCGGCCGGTGTGCTTGCGGCGCCCCAGGTGCTGCGGGCGGCGGGGGAGGGCGGGCTGCGCTTTCGCCACGCGATGGGGGAGATCGTGCTCCCCGCGCCCGCGCGGCGGGTTGTCTCGCTCGGCGCCAATACGCAGGACCCGCTGCTGGCGCTTGGCGTCGTGCCGGTGGCGATCCGGCGGTGGTATGGCGATTACAACTACGGCGTCTGGCCCTGGGCGCAGGACCGGCTGGGCGATGCGTCGCCCGTGGTGATCGGCGGCGAGATTTCCGCGGAGACGGTGGCAAGCCTCCGCCCGGACCTGATCGTCGGGATCGGCTCCGGCATGTCGGGGGATGAATACGCGCTGCTCTCGCAGATCGCCCCGGTGCTGATGCAGGCGGAGGGAACGACCGCCTATGGCACGTCATGGCAGGCGATGACGGAGGTTCTGGGCCGCGCCACGGGCCGGGAGGCGGAGGCCGGGCGGCTGGTGGCGGGGCTGGAGGCGGAGTTCGCTGCGATCCGCGCCCGTCACCCCGACTGGCAGGGCATGACCGCCGTTGCCGCCTGGCAGGACAGCGGCCAGACCGGAGCCTTCACCGCTGATGACACGCGGGCGCGCTTTCTGCGGGAGATCGGCTTCGGCCAGCCCGCGGGACTGCGGGAGCTTTCGGCCATCGACGGATTTTACACGACGATCTCCTCGGAGGATTTCACGCCGATCGACGCCGACCTGCTCGTCTGGATTTCCGATTTCGCCCGCGCGCCCGACATTGCGGCGCTGCCCATGCGCCGGACGATGCGCGCCTTCCGCGAGGGGCGGGAGATACTGGCCGATACCGTGCTGACGGGGGCACTGTCATTCGGCACGGTGCTGTCGCTGCCCTATGCGCTGCGCGAGATCGAGCCGGAGATCGTGCTGGCGGTGGATGGCGATCCGGCCACGGTGGTGCCTTCGGCGGCAAGAGCGGGGCTTGCCCCGTGAGGGGGGTCGTCTGGTCGGCGGCGCTTTTGCTGCTGGCGGCGGCGCTGTCGCTGGCGGTTGGCGTGCGGCCCATCGCGCCTTCGGTGTTTCTCGACCTGATCCGCGGCGGCTATGATCCGGCGAATGCCGATCACGTGGCGCTGGCGCTCGTCCGCGGGCCGCGGATCGCGGCGGCGGTGATCGCGGGCGGCGCGCTTGGCGTGGCCGGCACCGTGTTGCAGGCGATGACCCGCAACCCGCTGGCCGATCCGGGCCTTCTTGGCATCAACGCCGGGGCGGCGTTTGCCCTGCTCGGCGGCACGCTGCTGTTCGGCGGGATGGATCAGGCGACGGCGAGCGCGCTGACCTTTCCGGGCGCCGCGCTGGCGGCGGCGGCGGTCTTCCTGCTGGCGGGCGGATTGCATGGCGGCGCGGGGCCGATGCGGATGACGCTGGCGGGGGCTGCGCTGAACGCGCTGCTGCTGTCGCTCGTCACCGGGGTGGTGCTGATCCGGCAGGATGCGCTGGATGTCATGCGGTTCTGGGTGGCCGGTTCGCTGGCGCAGGCCCATGCCCGCCCGCTGGCCGCGATGGCGCTGGCGGGCGCGGGGGGTGCGGTGATCGCGCTGATGATCGCCCCGCGGATCGAGGCGCTGTCGCTCGGCGATGCCATGGCGCGGGGTCTTGGCGCGCGTCCGGGCCGGACGCAGGCCGCG
>NZ_NIPW01000015.1 GCF_002196855.1 Haematobacter genomosp. 1
GGCTGTCGAATATGCCACGCTAGAATGGGTCGACTGGCTCAACAACCGCCGGCTCCTCGAGCCCATCGCGAACATCCCGCCAGCAGAAGCCGAGGCCAACTTCCACGCAGCTCTGGAAACTGAACCCATGGCCGCGTAACTAACCAAAATCAGCCTCCAGCAAACCCGGGGCGGTTCAGTTCCGTGCCGTTGTCGGAAACGATCAGACCCGGCTGCCCCCGCCGCTCGATGAGCGCCGTCAGCTCTAGCGCGCCGCGCCGCCCCGAGATCGACGTGTCTGGGGTGGCGGACGCCGATCCCGTTCAACGAAATCTATCTCGCTCTCCAACAGGGGATCGTGGACGGCGTTCTCACCGCTCTCAGCCCCGGCGTCGCGGGCAAGTTCTATGAAGTCGCCACCTATGTGGTGGAACCGGACTTCGGCCTCGCCCTCGACAAGCAGGTGATCTCCGAAGCCTCGTGGGGCCGGCTGCCCGAAGACAAGCAACAGATCATGCAATCGCTTTTCGCCGAGATGGAGGAGGTCGACTACTACGGCGCCTCGATCAGCGGAAAGGAAAAGGACCTTGCGACCTGGGAGGGTGCGAATGGGCCCGAGAGCGTGCTGAAGTTTGACGGAGCCAGCCTTGCCGCTGATCTCGAGCCCCTGAATCAGCGTCTCGCCGATGAGGTCTACGGCGCGGGCACCGGGCCGAGAATTTGGTCGAAACCCTCGAAGAGGCCTGTGCCCAGTTTGGCTATCCGAAGACGATCCGCGCCGATCGGGACTCCGAGTTCGTCTTCCGCGACCTAAAACCTTCTCGGCCTGTAGCAACGACGTTACGCTGGATTGCTCCCGTCCGGGCAAACCCGCCGACACTCGTTCGTCTTGCGTCGGGGAAAACGGATCAACGGGACTGTTTTCTGACCCCTCCACACTTTCTAACGGATCGTTCGGGGGGATGCCTGAACCCCGATTTGGTCCCTGACGCCTGCGGATGCCGGCGGAAAAATGGAGGCTTGGCTCACATACTACAACGAGGAACGACCTCACGGCGCGATCGGCTACAAAGTCCCGATCGAGATGGCAAATCCCGGCAGCCGAACCAGCCAGCTTCTCTGATGAAGCCGGAAATTCCAGTTCCGGGTTATCCAACAACGGCCCTCGCTTCCGTGGAATGCGAGCATTTGCGGGCGTGAGTGGAACATCGATTTACGCGCGTTCGCGTGCCCCGCGGTCTGCGGCACCAGCGCACCCCAAGAAGCTGAGCGGCGACGCCTGTTTCAAGCAATCCGGCCTTCCAAACGCGGAGCGCCGCAATATTAGTCTTCATCGTAATTCGAATGGTGGGGAGGGGAGCGGCGACCCCAGGGAGGAGGAGGGGGTCGCCGCCATTTTCCGAGGCTCGGGGAGGAGGAGTGAGCCTTGGGAAACCCGTGGGCGCATCGTGGCGCCTGTGAGATTTATATTGCACTGCAGCATGCATTTTGCAAGTCGATTCGTCATGTCGGAGCGGCCAATGCTGCATTGCAAAAATTGCATAGCTACAAAACACTGCATTATATGCCTCGTTCATAGTCTTCCCCTCAACTCAATTTACAAGGGGCCGCTTATCCGGCGACGCTGCGGAATTATCGCTGCCAGCTTGGGCATCCTTCTGGACGCCGTTCCTATCATCCCTGCGAGCTTCAAGTGCGCACCTTGCCCTTGAGCGCGCTCAGCCCCCCGCTGTCACGGCGCCGCAGGGAGAGTTCGAACTTGACCTGTGCCTCATGGACTTCCCGGATCGCGCGGCGAAGATAGCTCAGATGCTCATGTGCTGCAGATCGCGCCGCGTCCGGCTGTCGTTCGATAATGGCGCGGGCGATCGCAAGGTGCTGATCGCGCAGCACGTCGCGGACATCGGGAACGGTGAACAAGCGCTGCCGATTGTTGAGGATGTCCGTTCTCAGGTTTTGCGCGAGAGCACGCATGACCTGGAGCAATACCAGATTATGGCTCGCCTCGTAGATCGCGATATGAAGCTCCGCGTCGGCATCGACTTCGTCCGCCGGGCTTCCGGTATCATGCGCGGCCTCGATACGCGCCACGCAATCCTTGATGCGCTTGATCTCGGGTGCGTTGGCGCGCTCTGCCGCCATTGCCGCTGCAGAACTTTCCACGACATCGCGGAACTCCAGATAGTCGTCGGCCACCTCGCCGTGATCGGACAGCATCTTGAGCAGGGGATCGGTGATGCTTTTCGTGCCGAGCTGAGCGACCTTGACCGTTCGCCCCTCCTTGATGAGCAGACCACCCGCCTCAAGCGCCTTGAGGGCATCCCGAAGTGTGGGTCGGGATGTGTTGAGCCTGGCGGCCATCTCCCGCTCGGGCAGCAGCGGCTCGCCCGGCCTCAGCGAGCCTTCCAGGATCAGGTTTTCAATGTGTTTGCGTATGCAGTCGGATGCCCGATCCGGTCCGATAGACTTGGTCTCGCTCATCAACGCGACCTCCGCTGATAATCATGCACACCAATATCTTGACGCCTGTGGGGCAGGCAATCGGTTTCCGAGAGGGGAGAAACCGGCATACCGTTTGACTCGCTGGGTAAAAATATTTTACCAAAAATTATCATCGGTCTGGGAGGGGCGATGGGACACAACGATAAATTTGCCGCAGCCCGCACGCCAAGCGCGCGGTGCCGGTCTATGCGGTATTCAGGGGGGAAGTTGCGGGATGAGTTCTGGTTTCTTGGCGCTATTGGCGTTTTTGCCAATTCTTACGGCAGGCGTCCTGCTGGTGGGCTTTCGGGCGCCCGCGAAATACGTCATGCCACTGACCTATGTCATCGCGGTCGTGGTCGCTCTCACCGCATGGGGGGTCAGCCCAAGCCGCGTGATCGCCTCCACGATTCAGGGTCTTTTACAGAGCGTCGGCCTGCTGTGGATCATCTTCGGTGCCCTGCTGCTGCTCAACACGCTTAAACATTCGGGCGCGGTTTCGACAATACGGTCGGGCTTCACGTCCATCAGTCCCGACCGGAGAATTCAGGTCATCCTCATCGCGTGGCTCTTCGGGTCTTTCATTGAGGGTGCATCCGGGTTCGGAACGCCGGCTGCCGTGGCGGCGCCGCTCATGGTGGCTGTCGGATTTCCGGCGATGGCGGCGGTCGTCTTCGGTCTGATCATCCAGTCCACGCCCGTTTCCTTCGGGGCGGTGGGGACACCGCTCATCGTCGGTGTGCAGAGCGGGCTGGACCAGACCGCCATCACCGGCGAACTCGTTGCGACCGGATCGACCTGGCAGCACTTCTTCCACCTCATCACCTCTGAAGTGGCGATCCTCCATGCCATTTGCGGCACGTTCATGCCGCTGTTTCTCGTCGTCATCATGACGCGGTTCTTCGGCAAGAACAAATCCTGGACGGAGGGGCTCTCCATCGCGCCGTTCGCCATCATGGCAGCGTTCGCGATGACGGTTCCCTATGTGCTGGCAGCCGTGTTCCTCGGGGCAGAGTTCCCTTCGATCATCGGTGGCCTCGTGGGGCTTGCGCTCATGACGCTGGCGGCAAAGCGGCGCATCCTCGTGCCGCGCGACACCTGGGATTTCCCGGAGACGTCGGCCTGGGCAAAGGAATGGTTCGGCAAGGTGGACATCAAGCTCGACAATCTTTCCCGGCAAAAGATTTCTCTGGCGCTGGCCTGGGCCCCCTATGTGATCCTCGCGCTGGTGCTTGTCCTGAGCCGGACATTCGCCCCGTTCGGCGACCTGCTGAAATCCGCCAATGTCATGTTCAACGGCATCATGGGGGAACAGGGGATCAACGGGGATTTCTCGCTGCTTTTCTCGCCCGGCGGCATTCTCGTCATGATCTGCGTGATTACTTTCTTCCTGCACCGCATGTCCTTTTCGGGCTTCGCCGCGGCAATGCGGGAGAGTACCACCACGATCGCCGGCGCAGGCTTCGTGCTCATCTTCACCGTTCCGATGGTGCGGGTCATGATCAACTCGGGCGTCAATGCCAACGATCTGCAGAGCATGCCGATCCTTGTCGCCGATTGGGTTTCGATGCAGGTGGGCTCCGTCTATCCGTTCTTTGCCCCCGCAGTCGGTGCGCTCGGGGCCTTCCTTGCGGGATCGAACACCGTCAGCAACCTGATGCTGAGCCAGTTCCAGTTCTCGGTCGCCGAAGGGCTCGGGCTTTCATCGGCCCTGATGGTGGCGGGCCAATCCGTGGGCGCGGCTGCGGGCAATATGATCGCGATCCACAATGTGGTGGCGGCCTCGGCGACGGTGGGCCTGCTCGGGCGGGAAGGCGCAACGCTCAGGATCACCATTCTGCCGACGATCTATTACCTGTGCTTTGCCGGGATCCTGCTCTGCATCGGGTTCTACGTTCTGGGGATCAACGATCCCTTGCTCGTGAACTGAGGTATGGGACGGCGCGTGGCGATCAGCGGCCTGCGGATCGTCCCGCGATGCTGATGGAGCAACTGATTGCTCCGCCGGGGATGAGATGGCTTGCCGCACATGTCAGGGATGCGGCGAGCAAAAAGAAAGCCGGCCACGACTGTGGCAGTCATAGGCCCTTCATGGCAAAGCCGTATGCGCGATCATCGCCCAAGGAAGACTGAGGAAGTTTAATGAAGACACTCACGAGACTGGACATCGAAGACGCGCGAACGCTGATCGCGGGTGCCGCCGCACATGCAGGGGAAATCGGCGTACCGATGTGCATCGCCGTGACGGATGAAAGCGGACAGCTCATCGCTTTCGAGCGCATGGAAGGCGGGAAGGTCACCTCGACAACCATAGCGATCGACAAGGCATTCACGGCTTCCGCGGCAAAGAAGGCGACCCATGACTATGGGAGCGCGAGCCAGCCCGGATCACCCGCCTATGGTATCAACTCCGCCATCGGGGGCCGGCTGATGGTCGTCGGAGGGGGTTTGCCCGTGGTGTGGAACGGGGAGGTTGTCGGCGGGATCGGCATATCCTCCGGTTCACCCGCGCAGGACCAGGCCGTCGCGCAGGCCGGCATTGACGCCTGGCTCGCAGCGCAAGGCTGACCGGCAGTCAGACCGCTCGCATCGGATGTGGACTGGTTTGACCTGGGTAGCGGGTGCTCCAACCTGCCCGGGGTGAGATGGAATGGCTGGCGATGCGCCCATCGGATTGCCATCGGATGGGTCGCCACCCGCGCATCGAAAGGTCGCTCTGCAGTGGGCGGGAGAACGCCGTTCCCGGCGCCCTCCTTTGCAGGCTGCTGAAAGCAGTATCTGGGTTGCCCTGAGGCGGCTTTCTTCCCCACATTGCGAGCGCTCCGAAAACCCGCAATTTTGGCTCGTGACCGGACCAATTTTCCGGCTTTCAACGCAAGCCCGGGTAGATGCCGGTTTTTTCAGCAACCTGTGAGTTTGCACCGTGAGGCGCGGCACATCACGTCCTCAGGGGCGGACGGCGGTGACTTCGATCTCGACGAGCCATGCAGGGTTGACCAGCGCATCGACGATCATCGCGGAACGGGCGGGCAGCCTCGGTTGCGCTTCGGTGCCGAAGAACTGCGTATAGCCTTCCATGAAGCCCTTGAAGTCGGCCGCGCCGCCCTCGGGTGCCACAAGATAGACCTGCATCTTCACCACATCGCCCATTGTCAGGTCGATATCCTTCAGTGTCGCCTCGATCGACTCCAGCACGCTGACGGTCTGGGTCTTCATGTCGCCATAGGACTCAACCGAACCCTTCGGCGCGGCTTCATTGGTGACCTTCGGCACCATCCCGGACACATAGACCGTGGTCTTGCCAGCCGGCACTTCGACCGCGCGGGCGATCGGGAAGGTGGAGCCGGGCGTGAGGTGGCGCACCACGTCTTCGGCCTGAGCGGCAACCGGGAGCGCGAGGATCGCGGCGGCAAGGGCAAGTTTCTTCATCTGTTCACTTCCTTCTCTCATTGCCCGCCGGGACAGGCGGGAGGGGCGGCCCCGCCTCTCGCGGGGCCAGCCGGGTCAGCGGGCGGCCTTGACCATCTCCGGCGTCGCCGGCTCCTGATAGTCGTTGCCGAAATGGGTGCGGATGTAGTTCACCACTTCCGCGACCTGGGCATCGTCGAGCAGGCTTCCGATGGCGGGCATGGCCTTCTGGCCGTGGAGCACGATGTAAACCGGGTAGTCCGCGCCTTCCAGCATCGGGTTGGTGGCGAGCGCGGGGTAGTGGCCCGCGCCGACAGCACCCTCTCCTTGCGGCATGTGGCACCCCGCGCAGATCGCGTTGTAGATCGCCTCGCCGCTTTTCTGGGTCAGAACCGTCGGGCTTTTGAACAGCTCCGGGTCATCGGCCAGCGCCGGTGCGGCCAGCAGTGCGAACGCCGCCGTCAGAAACGTCTTCATCTGGGTCATCCTCGCGCTCAGGCCTTGGTCACATGCGAATGCAGACGCTTCACGGCGTCCAGCGACGACAGGATGGCCCCTTCCATCCAGGCGGGCAGGTAGGAGAGATGCTCGCCCGCCATCAGCGTCCGGCCGTCCATCTGAACGGCTTTGGGATAGTCGTTCTCCTTGTCCTTCCAGTTGGCATAGCAGCCCAGCACCCACGGCACCCGGTGCCAGGCGACGGCGACGCCGGTCTTGAACTCCTCATGATACTGGGGATGGAGCTGCGCGCCCATCTCCAGCGCCTTCTCGATCCGCTTTTCCGGGGGCAGGGCGGCGAACTGATAGGCCGAGGCTCCCCAGCAATACCCGCCCAGAAGCACGCCGGGACCGGAGGAGAAATAGCCCGTGGAAGGGTAGGATATCTGCGAGATCGGCAGATCGGTGTAGCTGATCCCGCCGTAGATATGCTCGTCCTCCTCCCAGAAGCGCCGCTTGAATTCCAGCCCGCATTTGAACGCCGCATAATAGGACGTGCTGTCGATGATCGACGTCATCTCGGAGGAGAAGTTGTGGTCGATCTGGCCGAGAACGGAGAACGGGATCGTGCAGATGCAGTAATCCGCCGTGACCGTCGTTTCCTTGCCCGCGCCGTGCGAGGGGACGTAGGTCGCGCTCACCCTCTTCTCGTCCTGCGCGATGCGGATGACCTTGGCGTTGAAGGTGATGAGGTCGCCCACCTCCCGCTGGAAGGCCTGCGCGATCATGTCCATCCCGCCGACCGGCTGGAAGATCGCCGCCTGATGGTCGATCGACTCGCCGGTGACAAGCGAGCGCCAGAGGTTGGATTTCAGGATCTCGGAAAGGCTGATCGGCTCCGACGGTTCCGGCTTGCCATCCACGCCGCCGCCCGGTGCCTTCTTCCAGCCGCGGAGTTCGGAGCTGTCCTCTCCCGCGACATAGTCCAGATCGTCGTTCAGCCCGCCGTAGCGCTTCAGCGAGGCCACGAGGATCTTGAGATCCTCCGTTGTGGCAAGGTCGTCGAGCTTGTCGGCATTGGCCGCCTTGGCCAGCAGTTCTGCAACATGACCCCGGTAGTCCGCCGCGATCTCCTTGAAGCGCTGGGGCTTGCCGTCGAACGCCTTGGTATTGTGCAGATAGGCGTTGTGGTTGACCTGAATGAACGGCTCCAGCTTCACGCCGAAGCGTTTGCAGTAATCGAGCACCGCATAATGGTCGTGCGGAATGCGCCACGGGCCGGGGTTGATGTAGTTCCCCTCCGCGAAATCCACCTTCTGCGTGAAGCCGCCGAGTTCGGTATAGGTATCGCCCGAGCGCAGCGTCCAGCAGCGGCCCCCCGCCTTCTCGCGGTATTCGAGCACCTGCACCTTGTAACCCGCGGCGCGCAGCTCATAGGCCGCGCTCATGCCCGCCAGTCCGGCGCCGAGGATCAGCACGGAAGCGCCCTTCGGATCGCCTTCAAGCTTCAGGCGGCCGTCGTAATTGGACGCCTGTGCAAAGCCCATCGAACTCATCGCGCTATACATTGCGGCGCTACCCGCCACGGTCCCGATCAGCGTCAGCAGATTGCGACGCGTCATGCCGGTCGGCATGTCTGTCATTGTTGTTGCCTTCGTCAAAATGCGTAGGTCGCCGCCAAACACGGCAGGTCCGCTGTATTTTTGACCTGAAGAGGCGGCAAGATGCCGCAGTCGCACAACCGTGAGGGAAGTGGAGCGGCCATGATCTTTGCACAATGCAACAGCTAACTGCCCGAGCGTTATGCATTATGCAAATCTCGTCGCGCTCCAGCACTATCCGCCGACGACGGAGACTTCGGGCATGAACGAGCCAGCGATCGCTCATTTGGCGCATTATTAAGCAATCAGCGATACGACCCTTCCCATGCAGGCGGGCAGGGAGCGGTCTGCGTTGACAGCGGGCGATACCTCTTCCTAGCTCTCGGAAAACAGCCAGAACACCACAGGGATGCATGTCATGACCTCCTTCTCCACACCGACGCGGCGGAGGCTGCTGCAAAGCGGGCTCGTCATCGGCACGGCCACGCTCTTCGCGCCCGCGCTTCTTCGTGCGGCGACGCCGATCAAGGTGGCCGGTATCCACGGCTCGCCGGTGGAGAATGCCTGGAACTCCGTCCTTCACAAGGCGCTCCGGGATGCGGCTGCGGAGGGGACGATCGAGTACGTGTTCTCGGAAGGCGTATCCGCGACCGACTATCCGCGGGCTATGCGCGAATATGCGGAGCAGGGCGCCAAACTCATCGTCGGGGAGACCTTCCCGGTGGAGAAACAGGCCCGCGACGTGGCGGGGGATTATCCCGGCACCGCTTTCGTCATGGGGTCGAGCGGCAAGCCCTCCGGCGACAATTTCGGCGTGTTCGGCACCTGGAATTACGACGGCGCCTATCTGGCCGGGATGCTGGCGGGCAAGATGACAAAAACGAACCGGCTCGGTTCCGTGGGAGCCATCCCGATCCCGGAGATCAATCTCCTCATCAATGCCTTTGCAGAGGGGGTGAAGGCCGTGAACCCGGAGGCCCGCCATACCACGACCTTCATCGGCACGTTCTTCGATCCGCCCAAGGCACGGGAGGCCGGTCTGGCCCTGATCGACGCGGGCGCGGACATCCTGTTCGGCGAACGGATCGGCACCGCCGATGCCGCGAAGGAGCGTGGCATCAAGGCGGTCGGCTCGCTCATCGACTACACGCCGATGTATCCCGACACCGTCTTTGCCAATGCTCTCTGGGGCTTCCGCCCGATCCTCAACGCGGCCATCGCGGATGTTCAGGCGGGTAAGCCTGCGGGTCGCGACTACACGGCCTACGGGCTGATGAAGGAAGGCGGCAGCGATATCGCCTATGTCAAAGGCGTGGCACCGGCAGAGGCGGAGGCCGCGATGGAGGCGGTGCATGCTCAGATCCGCAGCGGGGCCTTCGCCGTTCCGCAGAATTTCGCGGACCCGACCAAGGGTTGATCGTGCCGTCCGACGCCACCGCACTTGCCCAGGCGATCCTGCGCGGGGATATTTCTGCGGGCGCCGCGATGGAGGAGGCGCTGTCCGCCGCCGACCGTCTTTCCGCTCTCGGTGCCGTGGCGTGGCTGGACGTCACCGCCGGGCGCGCAGCTGCCGCGGAGTTCGACGCGCTGGCCCCGGACTCACCCCGGCGCGAGGCGGCCTTTGCCGGTGTTCCGACGCTCGCGAAAGATCTGGGCGGGCCGTTCGCGGGCCTGCCCCTCCGGCTGGGATCCGGCATGATCGAGCCGATGGCGGCCGGGGAGTCCTGCCTTGCCGCCGAATTTCGCCGGGCGGGCCTCCTGCCGTTCGGCCTGACGACCAGCCCGGAATTCGGCTTGTCGCTGGCCAGCGAGCCCGCCATCGGCCCCATCGCGCGCAACCCGCTGGCGCCAAGGCTCAGCCCCGGAGGATCCTCGGGCGGTGCGGCAGCAGCGGTGGCAGCGGGGATCGTTACCATCGCCCATGCCACGGATGCGGGCGGATCCATCCGTGTGCCGGCGGCCTGTTGCGGACTGGTGGGCTTGAAACCGGGCCGGGGATCGGTGGTCGAAGGGCCGGATTTTGGCAACCACCTGGGCGGGATTGCCAGCGAGTTCGCCATCTGCCGCTCCGTCCGCGATGCGGCCCGGATTTTCCCAGTATTGAGCGGCGCAGCACGGGCTCCGCGCTGTTTTGCAGTTGATCCCCGCCCCCTGCGAATTGGCCTGCTGACCGAAACCGAACCGGCGACGGACCCGTTGCGTCGCGCGGCGGTGGAGCTTGCGGCAGAGACGCTGGCGGCCCATGGGCACCGGCTCACCCCCATCGGCTGGGCCGATATCCGCGCGCAGGCGGCGGCGAGCGACCGGGTCTTCCGCGCCCTCGTCACGGTGAACCTCGCAGCCTTTGTCACGGCGGCAGGGTTGGATCCGGCACGGGCAGAGCCGCTGACGCAGCGGGTGATCGCCGATGGGCAGGCAACCGCCGCCACGGCCTTCTGGCAGGTTCTGGCCGAATTCCCGCAAGTCGGCCATGCTCTCTCCGGTCTGTTCGACGGTGTGGACGTGCTGCTCACACCGATGCTGACGGGGCCGCCGCGGCCCGTCGGCTGGCTTCCGGTGACGGAGACCGACACAGACCGGCACTTTGGCGCGCTATCGGGCTTTGCCCCGCTCGCGACACTCGCCAATGTCTCGGGCTGTCCGGCGATCACACTGCCCTTTGGCGCGGATGCGGACGGCCTGCCGCTTCCCCTCCAGATGATCGCGCCCATAGGGGCGGAGCCGGTGCTGCTGGCGCTCGCGGCGCTTCTGGAGGCGGAGGGCCGCTGGTCCAACCCCATGGGGAACGCCGCATGAGCGATGCCGTTCTCGAAATCGTCGATGTCTCCAAGCGCTTTGGCGACACGCTGGCCAACGACGTGATAACCCTGACCCTGGACAGGGGAGAGATCCTCGCCCTGCTGGGAGAGAACGGCGCGGGCAAGACGACGCTGATGAGCATTCTCTTCGGCCATTACACCCCGGATACCGGCCATATCCGGGTCATGGGGGTGGATCTGCCACCGGGGCGGCCCCGCGCGGCGATACGGGCGGGGATCGGCATGGTGCATCAGCACTTTTCGCTCGCGCCCAATCTTACGGTACTGGAGAATGTCATGACGGGGACGGAGGGCCTCTGGCGCCCGCGCTCCGCGACGGGGGCCGCGCGGGCGAAACTCATGGCCATCTCCGACCGGTTCGGTCTCAGCGTCGCGCCGGACGCGCGGCTGGGCGATCTGTCGGTCGGCGAGCAGCAGCGGGTGGAAATCCTGAAGGCGCTCTACAACGATGCGCAGATTCTCGTGCTGGACGAGCCGACTGCGGTGCTGACCACGCAGGAATCCGCCCGGCTGTTCTCCACCCTCAAGGAGATGGCGCGGCAGGGCCTGTCGCTCATCTTCATCTCCCACAAGCTGGAGGAGGTGATGGCCACCGCCGATCGTGTGGCCGTGCTACGGGGCGGCAGGCTCGTGGCGGAGCGACGCGCGGCGGAGACGAGCAAGGGCGAACTGGCGGAGCTGATGGTGGGGCGGGCCGTCGAACGCCCGCGCCGCGCGCCCGCGACCCCTGGCCCCGTCGTTCTGGAGGCGGCGGGGCTGACACTGCGCGACGGCGGCGTGGAGCGGCTGAAATCCGTGAGCTTCCGTCTCCACGCGGGTGAGGTTCTGGGCATCATCGGCGTCTCCGGGAACGGCCAGACACCGCTCGCACGGGTGCTGGGCGGCATGGCGCGCTGGACGGAGGGCGACCTCCTGCTCGATGGCGAGCGGTTGGATCGGCTCACGGTTCCGGGGGCCATCGCGGCGGGTATCGGCCGGATCCCCGAGGACCGGAACCATGAGGGCACCGTGGGGGAGATGACCTTGTGGGAGAACGTCGTGCTGGAGCGTCTGGCCCGGTATGCGCGCTTCGGCCTCGTCAATCAGCAGGCCGCCATCGGGCGCACGCAGGAGATCATCACCCGGTTCGACGTACGGGGCGGCACGCCGACGAGCCGCGTCAGGCTGCTCTCCGGGGGGAACATGCAAAAGCTCATCCTTGGCCGCAACCTGATTGAACCGCCCCGCATCCTCATCGCCGCGCAGCCGGCGCGCGGGCTGGACGAGGGGGCCGTTGCCGCCGTGCATGCGCGTCTGCTCGACGCCCGGCGGCAAGGCACCGCGGTGCTGCTCATCTCAGAGGATCTGGAGGAAGTCATGGCGCTGTCGGATCGCATCCATGCCATCGTGGGCGGGCGGCTGTCGCCTGCCATTCCGACGGAGTCCGCCGATACGCGGCGGCTCGGCCTGATGATGGCGGGCGCGTGGGAGGCGGCGGATGCGGTTTGAACGCCGAGCAGAACGCCCCGCCCTGCTCATCCTGCTCGCCCCGCTGATCGCCGTCACGGTGGCGCTGCTGCTCAGCGGCGGGCTCATCGCCATGGCCGGCGCGCCGGTGCTGGATGCGTTCGGCCGGATCGCAAGCGGCGCCTTCGGCTCCCGTCTTGCGATCACCGAGACGCTGACACGCGCGATCCCGCTGATCCTGACGGGGCTTGCAGCCGCCGTCGCCTTCCGTGCGCGGCTGTGGAACATCGGGGCGGAGGGGCAATTCTACATGGGCGCCATTGCGGTCGCGGCGGCCAGCGGCACCGCTTTTGCCGGATTGCCCGCAGTCGTTCAAATCCCGCTGCTGTTCCTGACCGGCGCCATGGCGGGGGCGGTGCTTCTGCTCATTCCCCTGTGGCTCCGGCTCCGCTTCGGGGTGGATGAAGTGGTGACGACGCTTCTGTTGAACTTCGTCGCCATCCTCCTGGTCTCCATGCTGATCGACACGGTGCTGAAAGATCCCATGGCTTTCGGCTGGCCCCAGTCGATCCCGGTCGATGACAATGCAACCCTGCCGGCTCTCGTCGCACGCTCGCGGCTGCATATCGGGTTGATCGTGGCTCTCGGGCTGGCGGTGCTGATCCAGTGGGTGCAGGCGCGGACCGTCTTCGGAATGCGGGCGCGGGCGGCGGGCCTCAATCCCGCAGGGGCAGCATTCGCAGGCGTGCCTCTCGGGCGGACGCTGGTCGGGGTCGCCATGATCTCCGGGGGGCTGGCGGGCCTCGCGGGCGCGATGGAGGTGATGGGCGTCATGGGCTATGTGAACACGGAGCTCTCCCCGGGGTATGGCTATTCGGGCATCGTGGTGGCGATGCTGGCGAATCTCAGCCCGCTCGGGGTGGTGCTGGCCGCGCTCTTCACCGCCACGATGTTCGTGGGCGCCGATGCCATGAGCCGGGCGCTCGCCGTTCCAAGCTATATCGCCGATGTCACGGTGTCGCTTGCCCTGCTGTCGATGCTCGTTGCTCTCTTCTTCACGCAATACAGGATCCGTCGATGACCGATCTGTTCGACATCCTCGCCTCTGCCGGCCTCTGGGCGGCGGTGCTGCGGATCGCGACACCGCTGATCCTCGGCACGCTGGGGGCGCTGCTCTGCGAGCGGGCGGGCGTGCTCAATCTGGGGATCGAGGGGATCATGACCTTCGGCGCCATGATCGGCTGGCTGACGGTCTTTCAGGGCCATGATCTCTGGACGGGGTTGATCGCGGCTGCGGGGGCGGGGGCGCTCTTCGGCCTGCTGCTTGCCGTATTGACGGTGACGCTCGGCCTTTCGCAGCATGTCGCGGGGCTGGGGGTCACGCTTTTTGCCTCCAGCCTCAGCTACTATCTCTTTCGCCTGCTGGTCGCCATACAGGGCACCCCGCCCAAGATCACACCCTTTGCCCCGCTGGCGATCCCGGGCCTGTCGGATCTGCCGTTCTTCGGTCAGGCGCTGTTCAGTCAGACCGCGCCCACCTACCTCGCCTTTGTGCTGGCGCTGCTGATGGGCTGGATCCTGTTCCGCACGCCGCTCGGCCTTGCGATCCGCATGAGCGGCGAAAACCCCCATGCCGCCGAGGCGCAGGGTATCAACCCGATGGCCGTCCGCTATGGCGCGGTGATCGCGGGTTCGGCGCTCATGGGCTTGGGGGGCGCGTTCCTCACGCTGTCGGCCTTTGACAGCTTCATCCCCACCATGGTGCAGGGGCGGGGATGGATCTGCATCGCGCTGGTGGTCTTTTCCTCGTGGCGGCCGCTCCGCGCGCTTGCCGGGGCGCTGCTTTTCGCGTTCTTCGACGCGTTCCAACTCCGGCTTCAGGCTGGTTTCAGCGGCGAGATCCCCTATCAGATATTTCTCATGATACCCTATGTGCTCGCGATCATCGCGCTGGCGGTGATGGCGCGTCGCGCCCGCGTGCCGCAGGCGCTCATGCAACCCTACCGCCGCGGCGAACGCTGAAAGGCCATCCGATGTTCGATACCCTCATCCGCAACGCCAACCTCCCCGATGGGCGGGAAGGCATCGACATTGCCATAAGGGCCGGCCGTATCGCTGCAGTGGAGCCGGGGATCACCGCCGAGGCGGGACAGGTGATCGACGCGACCGCCCGGCTTGTCAGCCCCGCCTTCTGCGATCCGCATTTCCACATGGATGCGACCCTCTCTCTCGGGTTGCCGCGGATGAATGTGTCGGGCACGTTGCTGGAGGGGATCGCGCTCTGGGGGGAGCTCCGCCCGCTGTTGACCAGGGAGGCGCTGGTGGAACGGGCGCTCCGCTACTGTGACCTCGCGGTGAGCCGGGGGCTTTTGCACATCCGAAGCCATGTCGATACCTCCGATCCGCGGCTCGTGACGGCGGAGGCGCTTCTGGAAGTGCGCGACCGGGTCCGGGACTACATCGACCTGCAGCTGGTGGCTTTCCCGCAGGACGGTTACTTCCGCACCCCGGAGGGTGCAGCCGCGCTGAAACGGGCGCTCGACATGGGGGTGGAGATCGTCGGCGGCATCCCGCATTTCGAACGCACGATGGAGGATGGCCGCGCCTCTGTCGAAGCGCTCTGCCGCATCGCCGCAGAGCGCGGCCTCCGGGTGGACATGCATTGCGACGAGACCGATGACCCGTTGAGCCGCCATATCGAAACGCTGACCGCGCAGACGATCCGCTTCGGCCTCGAGGGCAGGGTGACCGGATCCCATCTCAGCTCCATGCATTCCATGGACAATTACTACGTCTCCAAGCTCATCCCGCTGATGGCGGAGGCGCAGATCCACGCGATCCCAAATCCGCTCATCAACATCATGCTTCAGGGACGGCACGACACCTACCCGAAGCGGCGCGGCATGACGCGGGTGCCGGAGCTGATGGCGGCGGGGATCAACGTCTCGCTGGGGCAGGATTGCTGCATGGACCCGTGGTATTCCATGGGTTCCGCCGACATGATCGAGGTCGCGCATATGGCCGTCCACGTCGCGCAGATGGGCAGCGTCGCCGACAAGACCCGGCTTTTCGAGGCGATCACGCTCAACCCGGCAAGGGCGATGGGCCTTGCGGATTATGGTCTGGCGCCGGGCTGCCGCGCCGACCTGGTGGTGTTGCAGGCCGCCGATGTGACGGAGGCCATCCGCCTCAAACCGGCGCGGCTTTTCGTGCTGCGGGGAGGGCGCGTGATCAGCCACACCCCCCCTCTGACCGCGACGCTCTCGCTGAAAGACCGTCCCGCCCGTATCGACCCGGGGCTGGATTTCCGCCCTGTCCGGTAGGGCCGCACTCCTGCGCGGCGAAGGCTGTCCTCATTCCCTGAAGTCCCAGAGCAGCCCTTCGGAAACGGTGTTCAATGACGTGGAGGGGCCTGCGGGGGTGTTCATGGCCCTAGCAGGCTGCTTGAAAAGTCCTGAAATGTCATGCCTATGTGCCGGAAATCGGCCCGGAAGTGTATGGATTTCCGGCTGGATTTCGTCAGATTGCGAACGATTTCCGCTCCGACACAGGCCAAGAAGCCTTTTTCAGAAGCCTGCCAGGCTCTGCTTGATCTCGCGTCTTGATCGACAGCGTTGCATGCTCCTTCCTGCGCATGCGGCGCCTCATTTGCGGGTTGTCGGCCCTGCCCCTCGCCACGAAGATTGTTGGTGATGGCCGGATCTATAACAACATGCAGCGGCCAGACCTCTCCACCGACTTTTTGCCACCCTTACCCTAACAGGCTGTGGAAAAGGCTTTCAGGTCTGGGCTGGCGCGGAAATCGTTCTCCATCTGTTAAATTACAGTGGTAGATCCGCATATTTCTGGTCATTCACGGGCGGATTTCCCGATTTCCGGAACATAGACGACACTTATGAACTTTTTCGGCAGCCTGCCAACATCGGCTGCCCCGTCGAGCGGGCATTCTCCCCCTGTGATGACAGCGTCGGAGGCCAGCTCCCAGCTTTTGCCCCTTATGGCCGCCCGCGACACGCCGAGGGTGGAGGCAGCGTCAGGGTCGGCCCTTTCGCAGGCGAGCAGGGAGTAAACCCGTTGAAGCCGCTTCGGGCTTACCCGGAGTTCAACGCCTCCGCGCATTGCGGGAGCAGGCACACGGGAGGAAGGGAGCCTCTCTCAGAGGCGCAGCGCACCGCTTTCCAGCGCGTCACGGAGCATGACAACAGCGGCTGCAAGCCGTTCGTCTATTACATGCAGGTACTGGGTCCAATCGGTGTAGTGCGTCAATTCAGCGGCGCCGTCCGATATTCCGCGCAGGCCGGTCAGGGGAATGCCGAACCGATGGGCCGCGCGCAGATGGGCAAAGGTTTCCATGTCCACCATCTCCTCTGCGATCCGATCATAGGCCGTGCCGCTGACGATATTGGCCCCCGTGGACAGGCTGGCATGGGGCAGGCCGCAAATAAGATGCGGAAGGTCGATCCGCGCGGGCAGGTCGAGAAACGGTGTAAGACCGCGTTCAAATCCCAGCGCCGAGGCATCCATGTCGCGATAGGCCACGGAGGAGACCTGATAGACACGCGCCTGCTCCAGCGCCCGCGACCCGGCGGAGCCGAGAGAAACGATCAGCCGTGGTCGCTGCCGCATTTCGGCCAGGGCGGCGGTCAGGGTCACCGCACCCTCCACCGGCCCGACTCCGGTGATGAGCGGCGTGATGAGGGCGCGCAGGGCGGGGCCGTATTCCGCCTCTGTCGCCATGACGAACAGCACCGGAAGTCCGGCTAAAACATCGGTTGGTACGGCCATTGTCATCCTCGTGTTGCCGGACAGGACTGGCATGGTCCAGAGCATCCGGTCAAGGATCGGGAAGGGATGGGCCCACAGCCACCGCCCCGGGCATCCAGACCCTGACCGGGCATGGCCTTGTGATCCGTGCAGGTGACCCCAGACGCGCAGCCCTTGTTTCGAGCACATTGGCGGCCAGGGCGGGATCGCGCTCGATGGCGAGGGGGCGCGTGTCGCGACTTGATGCAAAACGAGAGGGTTGCGTAAAACACGCGCGACCGTCCAACCGGGGGTAGATGGCGCCCAAGAAGTGCTGGGCCATGCCGCGTAGGCAGCCGGTACGCTGGTGGTCGGGTGGTTCCGCGACTCCTCCCGCACGCGTGGTATGGCGGAATGTAGCTGACCATCTGGTGGCACGGGTTACTGGGGGGCGCCTCCCGCGGCACGCCGCCCAGCTGGTGCAGGACGCCGCCGCCAGATCAGGGCTCCTCCCGCGCGCCGGGTAGGCAGACCCCGCAAATCTCCGATGCTTGGCAGGCTGCTGAAAAGGGCACGTCGGCGATGAAGCGGGAAGCGTTCGCAGGGAATTCCGCCCGAAATCTACCAGTTTCGCGTCATTCCGGGGCCGATTTACCGATTTGCAGCGCATAAACATGCCCCGGACCTTTCGGCACCCTGTCAGGGGCGATCACTCCGCAGCCGCGAACGGAAAGACCAGTGGCAGCGAGCCTGCGAGGGTCTGGATGTGGACATGCTCCCGCAGAACATGCAGGGCAGGCCGGAGGCCAGTAAACTCCCGTAACGTTTCGAGGAAATGCATCGTGGCTGGTGCAGGGCCATCCGGCACCGGACCGTCGCTTCCCGACCGCTTCTCGCGGTCGCCAAGCGCGATGAGCAGCGGCGGCGGGGCCTCCCGGGTGGGGGTCTCCAGGACGGGGGCCTCCAGGACGGGGGCTTGCGCGGCGATGCGCTGCATCAGCGGCTCGTCCCACCAGACCGATGGGCTGATGGCGGCATAGCGCGCGAAGGCACGGGGCCGCGAGAGCAAGGCGTAAAGCGTGAAAAGCCCCCCGAAGGAATGGCCCCACAGCGTGCGGCGGCGCGGATCAATCCGCAGACCCTGCTCCGCCGCCTCCCGCAGAGGCCCGGTCAGCCGATCCAGAAACACTGCTCCCCCCCCGGCAAGCCGACCGGGGTGCACAGGGTCGGGCCGGATGCCATCGCCCGGTCCGTCAGGCGGGGTGAAATCCAGCGTGCGGCGCTCTCGCGAGAACTGCCGGTCGGTGTCATAGCCGATGCCGGCGATCACCAGCCCCTGAGCAAGGGCGAGATGCGTCGCTGTCAGATAATCATAGGCGGCATTGCCGTCGAGCAGATACAGGATCGGCCATCCGTTCTCAGGGGGGGCGGCCTTCGGGATGGCAAGGAAAATGCGGTGCCCCGGCCCTGTGGCCACGGTCCTTTCCGACATCTCGTGTGTGGGGTTTTCGCTGCGCAGTATCTGCAGCTCCGCTTGTCGCAAGGCGTGATCCGGCCCCGCCTTTCCCGTCTGCCGCATGGCGTCTCTTCATATCGTTACCGGTGCGATTCGCACCGGTTGTTGGTTGACAAAGTTTGTCGGAAATATAGTGCTGCACGCGAACCGAGCCAGACCGGATATGTCCCCGGGCCAGCCAAATGACTGATGACACGACGTCAAGGAGCCCCGACATGGCCATTCTTCCTCTCAGCCGCCTGCGCGCCTCACTGGGTGCAACGGCGCTGATCCTTGCAACGGCGGCGAGCCCCGTTCTGGCCGATACGATCTTTACGCCCTCCGCAGACGGATTTGCGGGCATGGTTCGCGCCACCGCCGATGAGCCGGGCGCGGCCATCCTGAAAGGCGGCAAGGTCAGGATCGCCGGTGACCGGCTGATCCCGGGGCAGCAGATCACGCTGCTCCGTGGCCCGACGGTGCTCAACCCCGACGGGCCGATCGTTGTCGATGCAGAGGGCAAGTTCGCTTTCGATCTGACGCTGGATGCCGATGCCGTCACCGGCCTGCAACCGGTCGTCGTCATCGCGGAGAAACCTGCGGCCGCCACTGTCGTGGAGGTGAAGATCTCTCCCGATGTGCCGGTTTCCGGTACGGAAAAATTCGCCATCGAAAGCGGTCTGGTCACGCGCGGGCTCTATCAGGTCGTGTTCAGTGATGCGGCCAAGGCCGCCTTCGTTACCTCTGCGGTCGGTCGCCCGCCGGTGAAGGACTCCGCCCTGCTGAAGATCGACGCGGAGACGCTCGAGGTCAAGGCACAGGTATCGCCTGCCGCTGCTCCCGCGCGGGAAGATGGCAGTGACGGCGGTGTCTTCGCCGTTTACGGCGTCGCGGTGGATGATGCGAACGGCAATGTCTGGGTGACCAACACGCGGCAGAACACCATTGCAGTCTATCGGCAGTCCGACCTGTCGCTGGTCAGGCAGTTTGAGCCGGGGGCGGTTGCCCATGCCCGCGATGTAGTGATCGACGAGGCCAACTCCCGTGCCTATGCGAGCGCGACGGGCACCGGCAACATCGAGGTCTTCGACACCAGGACGCTGGAGCAGCTGGAACCCATCGTGATCCAGTCGGGCAAGCGCGGCGGCGAGTTCTCGGTCATGAGCCTTGATCTCGACACCAAGGGCGGCAAGCTCGTCACGGTCAGCATGCGTTCGGACGAAGCGGCGGTCGTGACGCTGGCGACGGGTGAGACGGAAGTCTTCCCGCTTCCCGGCGCCCGCAGCGCTTCCGGCGTGGCGCTGGACGCCCGGGACGGGCTGATCTTCGTGGCCTCGCAGCAAACCGACAACCTGCTGATCGTGAAGGCCGACGGCGGCGAAGTGCTCCATGATGTCGAAGTGGGCGCCGGTGCGCTGAACGTCACCTTCGATCCGGTGAACCGCCTGGCCTATGTGGCCAACCGGGGTGCGGGAACGATCACTGTCGTCGATACCGATGGCAGGATCGTGGCCAACCTCGACGCGGGCAGCATGCCGAACCAGCTCCGTGCCGATGGCAAGGGCAATGTCTATGCCGTGAACAAATCCCGCGGCGAAAACGACCCGGTCGGCGACCGGATCTGGCGGATCACCCCCGCCACGAACTGACCCCGCCCCATGAGACGGCGGCGGAGGCGCAGGCCTCCGCCGCATGCATTTCCCAGCCGGACACCCGGCACCGCACGAAAGACCTGACCATGGTCCGCCTTTACGCCCTGTTCGCCGCTCTGGTCACGCTGGCCGCCGCAGTCGTCGCCCAACCCCTGTCGGCAGAGGTCCGGGCCACCGACATACTGGGGCGTGAGGTGGTCCTGCTGCAGCCTGCCAGGCGGATCGTGCTGGGAGAGGGGCGGCACATGGCCGTTCTGGGCCTGATCCATGACGATCCCGTGGCGCTTGTGGCCGGATGGCGGCTGGACAAGGCGCTGGATGCGCCGACCCTCGACGCCTATCGCGCCAGGTTTCCGGCGATAGACACGATCAGGCCTGTCGGCTCCGGCAACCGCGATATCTCGGTGGAGACCATTGTGGCGCTGGACCCTGATCTGGTGGTGCTGTCGCTGATGGATGCGGAGGACAAGGGGATGGAGGTGGCGCGCGGTCAGCTCGAAGCCGCCGGGATCCCCGTGGCTTACGTTGATTTCTTTTCCCACCCGCTTGAGAATTCGGTCCCCAGTCTCCGCCTGCTCGGCACCCTGACGGGCGCAGAGGACCGGGCCGAAGACTTCGTGCAATTCTACGAAATCCGCCTGAACCGCATCCGCGAGCGGCTGGCTGATCCGGCCATTCCCCGGCCGCGGGTTTTCTTCCACGTTCATGCCGCCCCGCAGGGCTGCTGCTCCACCGTCGGTACGGGCGTCTTCCACGATTTCATCACGACCGCCGGTGGCCGGAATATCGGCGGAGAACTGGTGAAGGGCGTTCTGGGCAATGTTAGCCTCGAATTCCTGATCGCCGCCGATCCCGATTTCTACATCGCCACAGGCGGCACGCATATGGCGGCGCGCGGGGGGCTGGTGCTGGGGCCGCTGGTCGATGCGGAAACGGCGCAGCAGACCTTTGACACGCTTGTCGGTGCGCCCGGCATCGCCTCTCTCCGCGCGGTGGAGGGGGGGCATGCCGCGGGCGTGTGGCACCTTTTCAACGACTCGCCCGTGCATATCGCGCTGATCGAATACCTTGCCCGCACCTTCCATCCCGACCTGTTCGCCGATGTCGATCCCGCCGCCACGCTGGCCGAGATCGAGACCCGCTTCGCCCCGGTTTCCGTGCCTGGAACCTGGTGGGTGGTGCCCCGGCCATGACGGCGCTCCTGCTTGATCGTTACCGGCAGCGGAACCGCCGCCGTGCGGGGCTGGTCGCGCTGCTGGGGCTGCTTGCCGTGGCCGCGCTGCTCATCGACCTGACCACCGGGCCGGCGGGCCTGCCCCTTGCCGAGACATTGCGCGTGCTGACCGGCGCCGAGGATGTGTCGCGCGGGGCAAGGGTCATCGTCTGGGATGTCCGGCTGCCGGTGGCCGTGATGGCGCTTTGCGTCGGGGCCGCGCTCGCGCTGGCGGGGGCGGAGATGCAGACCGTGCTAGAGAACCCGCTGGCCGAGCCGTTCACGCTGGGCGTCTCCTCCGCCGCGGCGCTTGGCGCGGCCCTGGCCATCGTGCTCGGCCTCAGCCTGCCGTTCCTGCCCGCGGGGTGGAGCGTTTCGGCCAATGCCTTCCTTTTCGCGCTCGGCACGCTCGCGCTGCTCCAGACGCTGGGGCGGCTTCGCGGCGGCGGGACGGAGGTGCTCGTCCTTTTCGGCATCGCGCTGAATTTCACCGCGGCGGCGTTTCTGTCGCTGGTGCAGTTCGTGGCGTCCGCGGATGCGCTCCAGCAACTCGTCTTCTGGACGATGGGGAGTCTTGCTTCCAGCCGCTGGCCGGGCGTGGCGCTGCTTGCGACGCTGCTCGTGGTGACGCTTCCCTTCTCCATACGGGCGGCCTGGCGGCTCACCGCCCTCCGTATGGGAGAGGAACAGGCGCGGAGCTTCGGCGTCAACGTGACCACGCTCCGCCGTTGGACGCTCGTCCGGGTGAGTCTGCTGGCCGCGGGCGCTGTCTCCATGGTCGGGGTGATCGGCTTCGTGGGCCTTGCGGGGCCGCATATCGCGCGGATGCTGGTCGGGGAGGATCACCGCTTCTTCCTGCCCGCCAGCCTGCTCACCGGGGCGCTGGTGATGTCGCTCGCCTCCACCCTGTCGAAACTCGTCGTGCCGGGAGTTCTGTTGCCCATCGGCCTTGTCACCTCGCTGATCGGCCTGCCGATCTTCCTCTGGCTGATCCTGCGGGGCAGGGCGGTGCGATGACCGGGCTGGCCGTCACCGATCTTTCCGTTCATTTCGGTGCCCGCAGGGTGCTGGACGGACTGACCCTGCCGCCGCTCCGGGAGGGCGAGCTGACGGTGCTTGCCGGGCCGAACGCCGCGGGGAAATCCACGCTGCTCCGCGCGGTGGCGCAGCTTCTGCCCTATCGCGGGCAGGTGACGCTCAACGGTCAGGATCTGCACCGCCTGCCCGGGCCGAAGCGGGCTGCGCTCCTCGGCTTCATGCCGCAATCGTCGCTCACCGGCTCTTCGCTCATTGTGCTGGAGAGCGTGATCGCAGCCCTGCGGGCGGGAGGCGAGCAGGGCCGGAGCGCGGCGGAAACCGTCGCGATGGCAACGCTCGACCGGCTGGGGATTGCCGCCCTCGCGCTCGATCCGGTGGACAGCCTCTCCGGCGGGCAGCGCCAGATGGTCGGGCTTGCGCAGGCCATCGTGCGCGACCCCCGCGTTCTTTTGCTGGATGAGCCGACCAGCGCGCTCGACCTTGCCTATCAGGCGCGGCTTCTGGCAGAGGTGCGCCGCCTTGCCGCCGAGGGGCGGACGGTCATCGCCGTGCTGCATGATCTGGCCCTCGCGGCCCAATGGTCGGACCGCATGGTGATGCTGCGGCAGGGGCGCCTTTACAGCGCCGGCCGCCCGGCGGAGGTGCTTACGCCCGCCATGCTGGCCGAGGTCTATGGGGTCAGCGCACGTGTCGAGCGATGCTCGCGCGGCCGCCTGATGGTGCTGGTCGATGAGGAGCTGGCCCCTCCGCAAAAGGAGGCGGCCGAATGAGCCTGAACAACGATGTCGTCGATTATGGCCCCGGTATCCGCGCCTCTCTTCCGGCCCGGATCAGCAGGCGCCTGGCGCAGGCGGAAATGGCGCTGGGTGCGGCGCTGGTGGCGGTGATCGCCCTGTCGCTGCTGGCGGGATCGGTGTCGCGCACGCTCGGGCGCCCGCTCATCTGGACGGACGAACTCGCCGTGCACCTGATGGTCTGGGTCGCGTTTCTGGGCGGCTCGCTCGGGATCGCCACACGCGGCCACATGGCGATCGCGCTGCTCCCTGAACGTCTGGGCCTGCGCGGGCGGGCGTGGCTTCTGCTGCTGACCGACCTGCTCGTGATGGCCTTCGTTCTGGTGATGGCATGGCTTGTCTGGCGCTGGTTCGATCTGCCGGGGCTGTTGCGCGCAGGGTCAGGCGCGGGGCTTGCCAGCGACACGTTCAACTTCATCTATACCGACCCCACGCTGACCCTGGGCGTGCCGAAGGTCTGGTTCTGGCTGATCGTGCCGGTGACCTGCGTGACGGGGGGGATCCACGCGCTCGCCGCCATCGCCGCCGATCTGGCCGAATTGGGCAGGCAGCAATGACCGCGGGGCTGTCGTTCCTCCTCCTTCTAGCCATCGGAGCACCGATTTCCTTCGTGCTGATCGGGGTGGCCCTGATCCTGATCGTCGCGGGCGGCAATGCGGTGCTGCTCGACAGTTTCCCGCAGCAGCTTTTTGCGGGGATCGAAAGCTACGGGCTCCTTGCGCTGCCGCTCTTCATCCTGCTGGGAGAGCTGATGGGCGCGGGGGGGATCGGGCGGCGGCTCCTCGCTTTGGCCGAGGCGATGATGGTGCCGGTCCGGGCGGGTCTGGCCTATGTCAACCTGCTGGCCAACCTGATGATGGCGGCGGTTCTGGGATCGACCGTCGCGCAGTTGACCGTGATGTCGCGGCTCGCCGTGCCGGAGATGGAGCGCGCGGGCTATCCCCGCGATCTTGCCACCACCGTCACGGCGGCGGGCGGGCTGCTTGCCCCCGTCATTCCCCCCTCCATGAACCTGATCGTCTATGCAACCGTGGCACAGGTTCCCGTGGCGGATGTCTTCGTCGCAGGGATCGTACCGGGGTTGGCGATGGCGGCGGTCTTTGCGCTCATCATCGCGTGGCTGGGGTGGAAGCACAACCTGCCCCGCGTGCCCTCGCAACCCGCGCGCCAGAGGCTCCGCGCCGCATGGCGGGCGCTCCCGGCGCTGGTGGTGCCGCTGGTCGTCGTGGGGTCCATACTGACGGGCGTGGCGACGCCCACGGAATCCGCTGCCATCGCCTCTCTGGCCGCGGTGCTGATCGGGATGTTCGTGTACCGGGAACTTTGCCTTGCCGATCTGCCGCAGGTCTTTGTGCGCACGGCCGTCACCTCCGGCGCCGTGCTCTTTCTTGTCGCGGCTGCGCAGATCATCGGCTGGGTCGTCACCTTCGCCGGCCTGCCCGCACAGGCGGCCAACTGGATGCAGGAGGTGGCGTCCTCCCCGCTGGCCTTCCTCATCCTGCTCAACATCCTGCTGTTGCTGCTGGGAACGGTGCTGGAACCCATCCCCGCGATCATTTTGGTCGCGCCGGTGCTCCTCCCGGTCGCGACCGATGTCTATGGCATCGATCCAGTGACGTTCGGGGTGATCCTCTGTCTCAACCTGACGCTGGGCCTTCTGACCCCGCCTGTTGGCGCGGGGCTCTACACCGCGTCGCTTCTGACGGGCGTCAGCGCCGAGCGGCTGTCACGGCTGCTTGTTCCGTTCTTTGCGGGCGTGATCGCGATCCTTGCGGGGATGACGGTGATCGCCGCCCTTAACGCAGGCTAGGAGGAGAAGATATGCGTTTTCCAAAATGGGTGCCGGGGCTGCTGGCCGCCGTTACGCTCGTTGCCGTCACGCTGGCTGGCCCGGCGGGCGCACAGGACCTTCGGATCGGCATGGTCACTCCGCCGCCGCACCAGTGGACACGGTCCGCGAATGCGCTGGCCGAAAGGATTTCCGCGGAGACGGGGGGCCGGATGAAACTCGCGGTCTTCCCCTCCGGTCAGTTGGGGAACGAGGCCCAGATGCTCCAGCAGCTCCAGACAGGGGCGCTGGACCTGGCCTTTCTGACGGTGGGGGAGCTTGCCAACCGCGATGCGGATTTCGGCATCCTCATCGCCCCCTATCTGGTGCCCGACGCGGAAAGCGCGGCGAAGCTGCTGGAGGGCCGGACCGCCGCTGCGTTGCAGGAAAAGCTCGGCGCGCTGGGGCTGAAGGGTCTGGGATACGGGATGGCGGGCATGCGGATCGTGCTGCTGTCCAAACCGCTGGCCGAAGGGGGCACCGTTGCCGGGCGCAAGATCCGCACCTTGCCGCTGGCACAGGAGATGGACTTCTGGACCCGTGCCGGCGCCGCCCCCACGCCCCTGCCGCTGCCCGAACTGTTCGACGCCTATGCCAACGGCCAGATCGACGGCATGCAGATCGACCTTGAGGGCACCTGGAACAATCGCTTCCAGGACTATTCGGCCGTGGTGCTGGATAGCCGGCACGCGATCTTTCCGATGTTCGCCGTGGCCTCGGCGCGGAAATGGCGGACGTTCTCCGAGGAGGACCGCGCCCTGATCACCCGGCTGGTCGGAGAGGAAGCCGCCCATATCCGCGCCACCTATCCCGGCATCGACGCAGACTACCGGGCGAAGCTGGCGGAGGCGGGCGCCCCGCTGGCGGAGGCCGGGCCGGACATCTTCGGCGACGCCGTGGAAAGCTGGTACGAGGCCTGGCGGGAGAAAACGCCGCTGCTGATCGAACTGGAGAGGGAGGCGAAGGCGCTGACCCCCTGACAGGCTGCCGGAAAAGCTTTCAGGCCTGGGGTGGAGCGGAAATCGTCCCCCTGACCACCCGCAGACGGACATTCATGCATGTCGGGGCATTCCAGAGACGATTTCCCGATGTCCGGAGCATAGGCATGAGACTTCTGAACTTTTTCAGCGGCCTGCTAACCGCGCCGCGCGCGGGAGCCGGCCATCCGGGCCATGGTCCCGTCGCGCCACATCCCCTCGTGCAGGCCGACCATGACGACATGGCCCAGGATGAGCAGCGCCAGAACCCAGCCGAGCTCGCCATGCAGCGCATCGCCCAGCCCGACGGCCCACTCCACCGGCGTGGTCCGGGCCGGGAAAACCTGAAAGCCGAAGGGCGCAAAGACCCGGTCCGACCCCCAGGCCCGCAGGAGCGCGACCGACGGCACGACCAGCATCACCGTGTAAAGGGCCAGATGCCCGAGCCGCGCCCCGACTCCGACGAGACCCGCCCCGTGCGAGGGCCGGTTCCCCCGGTTGGCGAAGGCCCAGATCACCCGGAGAAGGATCAGCCCGAAGAGCACCGTGCCCACCGGCTGATGCGAGCCGACGAAGAAGGACACGACCGGCTGGCGACCGAATATCAGCCGCAGCGTCATGCCGAACAATTGCCACAAGACCAGCGCGGCGATCGACCAGTGAAGAACGCGCGTGACCCGGCCGTAAACGGTTGGCGTATCGCGCAGGGGAACTGTGGGGGAGGGCATGGTGCGCATCTCGTCAAAGGGGGAGGTCAAGGGGTCATGCCATTGATCCTGCTTCCCCGCAACGCTGCCGAGCCTCTGCGCGCGCAAAGTTGACTGTTTTTGTATGGACGGTTATGCCGCCCAAGCCGGGCCTGATGGCCATCCGAGGAGCAGGTGTATCGCATGGTGCAATCCGACCAGACCGCGCCCCGCCAGATTTGGCCGCAGGAGGTTGCCGCACGCTACCGCGAGAAGGGGTATTGGCGCGGCGAAACGATGGGCGGCGTCCTGCGGGAGCGGGCGGCCAGTCATCCCGAGCGCATGGCCGTGGTGGATGGCGAGATACGCTGGACATATGGGGAGCTTCTGGCCCGGGCAGAGGCTGCGGCGGTCGGATTCCTCGGGCTGGGGCTGATGCCGGGGGACCGGGTGATCGTGCAGATCCCGAATGTCGCGGGGTTCTTTCCGGCGGTCTTCGGTCTGTTTCTGGCGGGTCTGATCCCGGTCTATGCGTTGCCCGCGCACCGGCAGACCGAACTGATCCACTTCGCCCGGCGTTCAGGGGCCAGGGCGCTGGTGGTGGCGGAGCGGCTCGACGGGTTCGACTACCGGCCGCTGGCCAGCATGGTGCAGGCCGAGGTTCCGGCACTTGCCCATGTGATCGTCATCGGTGATCCGGGGCCGCATCTCGCCATGGACGCCCTGCCTCGCACAGCGGTCGCGCTGCCCGAGGTCGATCCCTCGACCGTTGCCTTTCTCCAGATTTCCGGCGGCAGCACGGGCCTGTCCAAGCTCATCCCCCGCACACATGACGATTACATCTACAGCTTCCGCGCCAGCGCCGGGATCTGTCGTCTGGATGCCGATACGGTCTATCTGGCGGCGCTGCCCGTGGCGCATAACTTCCCCATGAGCTCTCCGGGCGTTTTCGGTGCCCTCTATGCCGGTGGGCGGGTCGTGATGAGCCCGGATCCCAGCCCTGCCACCGCCTTCGCCCTCATCGAGCGCGAGGGGGTGACGATCACCGGCCTTGTTCCGCCGCTGGCTCTGCTGTGGATGCAGGCGGCGCCGGCAACGAAGCATGACCTGTCCAGCCTGCGGGTGCTGGGCGTGGGCGGCGCGAAATTCCTTCCCGAAGCAGCGGCGCGGGTCCGCCCGGTGCTGGGCTGCACGCTTCAGCAGGTTTTCGGCATGGCGGAGGGGCTTGTGAACTACACTCGCCTCGACGATCCCGAGGAGATCATCGTCAATACGCAAGGTCGCCCCATCAGCCCGGATGACGAGATTCTGGTTCTCGATGACAATGGCACGCCCGTGCCGGATGGCGAGGCGGGGCATCTGCTGACCCGCGGACCCTACACGATCCGCGCCTATCACAACGAACCCGCCGCCAATGCCCGCAGCTTTACCCCCGACGGGTTCTACCGCACGGGCGATATCGTGAAGCGGCTGCCGGGGGGCTATCTGGTGGTGCAGGGGCGGGCGGGTGATCACATCAACCGCGCGGGGGAAAAGATTTCCGCCGAGGAGATCGAGGATCACCTGCTGGCGCATCCGCAGATCTTCGACGCGGCGGTGGTTTCGATCCCCGACGCCTATCTGGGGGAACGCAGCTGCGCCTTTGTCATTCCCGCCGGGGAGGAGCGCCCGAAGGCCGCCGGAATCCGCGCCTTCATGCGTTCAAGGGGTGTCGCGGATTTCAAGGTGCCCGATCAGGTGGTTTTCGTGACCGCGTTCGAGGCCACCGCCGTCGGCAAGGTCAGCCGCAAGGCGTTGCGCGCGGCCTTACGTGCCGAATATCTGAATGGAGAGAAGACCGCATGACCCTGACCCTCGACCGGATGCGCAAGGACATCGCGGATGTGCTCTATGTCGATCCCTCCGAGATCGGCGACGATGACAATCTGCCCGATCTGGGGCTGGATTCCATGCGGCTGATGACACTCATCCTCGGCTGGGAGCAGGCGGGGCTGACCGCGGATTTCGGAGCGCTCGCCGAATACGATACGCTGGGCGGATGGTGGAGCGTCGTCTCCGAGCATCAGGCTGCCCAGTGACATGACTGACCAGAGCCTCCTGCCGCCGCCCGTCTCGGGGCAAGATTTTCCCCTGACCGAAGCGCAGGAGGGGCTATGGTACGCGCAGGCGCTCGACCCTGCGAACCCGATCCTCAACACGGGGCAGTATCTGGAGCTGAGCGGGGCGCTTGACCTTGCCGCCTTCCGCACAGCCGTTGCCCGCACGATCCGGGAAACGGAGGCGTTGCATCTGCGGTTCCGGGCGACGCCGGAGGGGCCGGTGCAGTGGCGGCACAGCGAAGGGCCCGCGCTGACGATCGTGGACCTCACCCATCGCCCGGATGCCGAAGCCGAGGCGCTGGCGCTGATGAAGGCCGACAGCGACAGGCCCCTGAACCTCGCGCAGGAGCCGGTCGCGGCCTTCACGCTGTTTCTGCTGCCGGGGGGGCGACAGCTCTTTTACGAACGGATTCACCACCTCGCCATTGATGGCTACGGCATGGTGCTGATCACGAACCGCATCGGGGAGCATTATTCGGGGCTGGTGACGGGCGCGCCGCCGCCTGTGCCCTTTCCCGCGCTCGCCCATGCGCTGGAGGAAGATGCGGACTACCGGAATTCGCCGCGCCGGGACGCTGACCGCGACTGGTGGCGGCAGACCCTTGCCGATCTGCCGGAAGTGGCCGGCCCTGCGACGGGGCGTGCGGTTTCGGGGCACACATTCCTGCGTCACAGCCGCTGGCTGCCAGGTACCCTTCAGGCGGATCTGACCGCCTTTGCCGCGCGCCATCGGCTGACCTGGCCCGATGTGCTGACGGGGCTTGCGGGGGCCTATCTGGCCCGCTGGTCCGAAGGGGAGGCCGTGCTGGGCGTGCCGTTCATGGCCCGCATGGGCAGCAAGGCCGCCCGGCTGCCCTGCATGGTGATGAACGTCCTGCCGCTGCGCCTGACGCCCGATGAGGACGCGCCGCTGCCGGACTGGCTGACCGGCGTGGCGAAACAGCTCATGCAGTCGCGGCGCCACGGACGCTACCGGAGCGAGCAGTTGCGTCGGGATCTGGGGCTTATCGGCGGCACGCGGCGGCTTTACGGGCCGCTGGTCAACGTGCAACCCTTTGACCTGCCGCCGGTCTTTGCCGGGCTGGAGGTGGGTCTGCACATTCTGGGTGCAGGCGCGGTGGATGATCTCACGATGACATTCCGGGGGGATGCACGGTCGGGCCTGCTCTTCGAGATCGACGCCAATCCCGAGCTTTACACCGCCGATGAAGCAGCCGCCCATTCCGAGCGGATGGTCGCGTTCCTGCAGAACGCCCTTGTCGCCGAACGGCTCGCGGATGTCGCCACGGCGACGCCGGAGGAAACCGCTCTCCATGATGCCCGCGCCGAAGCCGTGCGGACCCCGGTGCCGGAAACGACGCTCACCGCGCTCATCGAGACGCAGATGGCGGCGACGCCCCATGCGCCCGCGATCACCGCCGGCACCGATACGCTGACCTATGCGGAGCTGAAGCGTCGCAGCGGTGCGCTTGCCGCAGAACTCGTGCGCCGGGGCGCGGGGCCGGAGCGGATCGTGGCGGTGGCTCTGGAGCGGTCCGCTGAGCTTCCTGTGGCGCTGGTCGGCGTGCTGCGCGCCGGGGCAGCCTATCTGCCGCTCGATCTCGACCATCCCCCGGAACGGATCGCGCACATCCTGAAGATGGCGGCACCCGTCGTTGTGCTGACCACGGCGGAGAATGCGGGCCTGTTTCCGCCGGAAACGCCGCTCCTGCTGGTCTCCGACTGGCCGGTGCGGGGGGACGCGCCGCAGATCGATATCAGCGCGGATAATATGACTTATGTCATATTTACCTCCGGCTCGACAGGGGAGCCGAAGGGTGTGGTGATCGAACACCGCGCCATCGTGAACCGGCTGCTTTGGATGCGGACGCACTATGGTATCGCGCCGGACGACCGGATTCTTCAGAAAACGCCCGCGACCTTCGACGTCTCGGTCTGGGAGTTCTTCCTGCCGCTGATCGCCGGTGCGGCGCTTGTCATGGCGCCCCCCGGTGCGCATCGGGATCCGTCGGCCATTGCGGCTGCGATCCGCGAGCACGGCGTTACCACGCTGCATTTCGTGCCATCCATGCTGTCGGCCTTCCTTGCGGTTCCGGCCTCGGAAGGCCTGTCGTTGCGCCGGGTCTTCTGTTCGGGCGAAGAACTGACCGCCGACCAGCGCGACCGTTTTCACCGGCGCGTTTCGGCAGAGCTGCACAATCTCTACGGTCCGACAGAGGCGGCGGTGGACGTGAGCTACTGGCCCGCGCCGGCAGAGGACCGCAGCAACCCGCTGCCGATCGGTTTCCCGGTCTGGAATACCCGGCTCGACGTTCTGGACGATCGGATGCGCCCAGTGCCGCCCGGCCTTGCCGGGCACCTCTATCTGGGCGGGATGCAGCTTGCACGCGGTTATCTCGGCCGCCCCGACCTGACCGATGCCCGGTTCATCGCCGATCCGGCCCATCCGGGCGAGCGGCTCTATGCAACCGGCGACCTCGCGCGCCTCCGGCCGGACGGCGCGGTCGTCTATCTGGGCCGCTCGGATTATCAGGTGAAGGTCCGGGGTCTCAGGATCGAACTGGGCGAGATCGAAGCGGCGATCATGGCGACCGGCCTCGCGCGCGAAACCGTTGTCGTGGCGCGAGAGGATCATGCCGGAGAGAAACGGTTGGTCGCCTATCTCGTGCCCACGGAAGCCTACAGGCCGGGCGCGCTTTCGCCCCTGTTGGCCGCGCGCCTGCCCGCTTACATGCTACCCTCCGCCGAAGTGCCGCTCGATGCGCTTCCCGTCACCTCCAACGGCAAACTTGACCGCAAAGGCCTGCCCGCACCCAATTTCGTGGCGACCGGCCGCGCCGCGCGAACGCCTACCGAAGCCCTTCTCGCCACCCTCTTTGCCGAGGTTCTGCATCTTCCCGGCCCCGTCCCGGCCGAGGCCGATTTCTTTGCCTTGGGCGGGGATTCTCTGTTGGCCGTCCGTCTCGTCCTTCGGATCGAGGAGGAGACTGGCCGCGATTGCGGGCTGGGCACTCTCTTTGAACATCCGGTGCTTTCCACTTTTGCCGCCGCGCTGGATGCCGCGCGGCCTCGGGATGACGGCCTTGGCACGACGCTGCTGCTGGCCGATGGCGACAGGGAGAAGGCGCCGCTGTTCCTGATCCATCCCGCGGGCGGCATCGTCTGGGGCTACCGTGCGCTTGCCCGGCAGATCGCGCCGGAACGACAGGTCTGGGGGCTTCAGCATCCCGGCCTTGACCCCGACAAGCCCATGCCGGAGAGCCTTGCGGCGCTGGCCCGTCGCTATGCTCACCTGGTGGCGGAGCTTCGGCCGGACGGTCCGGTGCATCTGGCAGGCTGGTCGGTCGGGGGCCTCATCGCACAGGAAATGGCCGTTGCGCTGACGCAGATGGGGCGTGAAACGGGTCTGGTCGCGCTTCTCGACAGCTATCCGGCGGATTGCTGGCGCGATGAGCAGGACCCCGATCCCGTGGCGGCGCTCCGCGCGCTTCTGGCCATCGCGGGTTACGACCCGGACGCCCACCCGGAGCTTGCCACCCGCGAAGCCGTCGTCGCGTTTCTCCGCGCGGGGGATACCGCCCTCGGCAGCCTGCCGGAGCGGACGCTCGACGGCGTGGTGCGCGCGGTGACGGATACCAACCGGCTTGTCCGCAATCATTACCACAGGGCCATGGCCGCGACCCTGACCCACATCCGCGCCGCGCAGGACCACGCCGGCAAACCGCTACGGCCGGAGATGTGGCAAGCCTATGCCGAGGCCCTCGATCTGCTCGACGTGCCCTGCCTGCATGCGCAGATGACCTCGCCCGAGATCTCCGCCCTGATCGGCCCCGAGCTTGTCTGCCGGATGCGCAAGTTCGACTGACCGTCAGGGAAGCACGCCGCGGGTTCCTCGGGAAACCGCGGTTGCGCGCCGCTTGGGTGATCTGTGGAAGCGCGCCGCTTCATGCCGCCTGCTCTCCGGCGCCCGGGCTGAAGCGGGTCACGAACACGGCCCGGCCTGCGGAGCAGAATTGTCCCCCGGGGCGCGAGCACGGGGCCGGATGTCGTGCGCGGTCGCTGCGCCCGGATGGCCCGTATCAGTCGAACATGTCCGGCAGCACCTCGGCCGAGGTCTGGGCCGCCGCACGGCGCTGCTCCATACGCAGGTCGTTCAGCTCCGCAAAAGCCATGCGGAGGGCATGAACGAGCGGCATGATCCGTTGATCCCTGATGCGATACGTGACGGATCGCGCCTGCCGCTGGCCGGTGATGATCCCGGCCTCGCGCAATTGGGTGATCTGCTGCGAAAGCGTGGGCTGGCTGATGCCAAGATCCTCCTCCAGCTCGGCGACAGAACGCGGCGCTTCGATGAGGTAGCAAATCACCGCCAGCCGGTTCGGGTTGGCGAGATGCTTTATCAGTTCGCTCGCCTCATCGACGCTGTGACAAACCTTCTCCGGCCTGACCTTTGCCATCATCCTCCCCCTCGCCGCTGCGACAACAATGCCTGCCCCGCGTTCCGGCGCAAGATGAGCCATCGGAAATCGGGCAAATAATCCATACAAAGCTTAAGTGTCGATCATATCATCCTGTAGGATGCAAAATATTTGGGTGAATATTTTTAATGCTTTGCTGGCCAGTTGGCCTCGTTGACTCCTTCTGTCCTGCAGGTTCCAATTAAGAAAATCATAAACCGGTAGAGCGGAGCAACAGGATGCTGAAAGTCGGCGTTCACCCCATGAACTTGCACCTGCGGCTGCTGTCGCTCTGGCCGGGCGCGATGGATCATCGGGCGACCGAATTCGTCGCCTATCCTGAAGGCAGGGATACGGGCCTGCTGATCGCGGATGGCAGGCTTCATGTCGGCGGAACGGGTTCCACTCCGCCGCTGATCGCCCAGTCTGAGGGAAGGTCGGTCCTTTATCTTGGTGCCTCCGCGCCACGACCGGCAAACGGCGCCCTGCTGGTGGCGCCGGAAAGTCCTGTCCGCGACATGGGGCAGCTGAAGGGCAAGCGGGTAGCGCTGATCGACGGCTCGTTTCATACCTACCTTCTCGCGCGCTCCCTGGAGCAGGCGGGCCTGCAACTTGCCGATGTCGTCCGTTGCGAAATGTCGCCCGCCGCCTCGCGCAAGGCGCTGGCCTCGGGGGAGGTCGATGTCTGGATCGCCATGGCTCCGCTGATCGACCAGACCATCGCTGCAGGAGAGGCAAGGCTGCTGTCGCTCTGTGGCTCCACCATTCCCAACCGCTCCGTCTTCTGGACGCTGGCGGGCTCCGGTGCGACCGAGGCGGAGCTTGACGGTTTCGTGGCCGCCCTCCTGAAGCTGGGCGAGGCCGTTGCCGCGGATCCCGAGCAGGCGGCCGGGCTGCTCGCCGGCGACGCCGCCACCCCTGCGCAGCTTGCCCAATGGAAAGCGGTGATCGCCGGACGCGACTGGCGGGTGATCCCGGCAAGCGCCGCGCTGGTCGCCGAGCAGCAGGAAGAGGCCGACGTGCTTCACGCCCATGGCGACTTCGCCGCGCCGCTCCACATCACCGCCTTCCGTCCCACCCTCGCCGCCTGACAGGAGATCGCGACATGAACGTCCTTTGGTATATGTGCGCCCCCGACGGGCATTATCCGTGGAAGCCGGAAGGCTCCCGCACGCTCGACTACGGCTATTACCGCCAGCTCGCGCAGGCCTATGACCATCTGGGTTATACCGGCGCGCTGTTTGCGACCGGCGCGCATGACGTGTGGGTGCTGGCAGCGGCCCTGATGCCCTTCACGGAGCGGATGAAGTTCCTTTGCGCGGTTCATCCGGGCGTGATCGCGCCCACGCTGCTCGCCAAGATGGCGGCGACGATGCAGGAGTTTTCCAAGGGGCGCACGCTTCTCAACATCGTCTCCGGCGATGCCAAGATGATGGGTGCCTATGGCCTCACGATGAGCCATGACGAACGCTATGAGATGGCGGACGAATACCTCACGATCTACAACCGCATCATGGCGGGAGAGAGCGTAACCCAGAAGGGGAAGTATTTCCCGACCGTGGGCGCAAAGCTCGCGCTGCCCGTTTCTGATACCATCACGCCCCCGCCCCTGTGGTTCGGCGGCAGCTCGGACAAGGCGATCGACGTCGCTGCGAAGCATGTCGATACCTACCTTTCCTGGGGGGAGACGCCGGAGCAGATGGACGCCAAGATCCGGCAGGTGAAGGCCCGCGCCGCGCATTACGGGCGGGAGCTGAACTATGGCGTCCGGCTTTATGTCATCGTCCGCCGCACCGACGAGGAAGCATGGGCCGCCGCCGCAGACATGTATGACCAGATGGACGCAGCCTCCATCGCCGGGAACCAGAAATTCGTCGGCGGCACCGACAGCGTCGGGCAACGGCGCATGAGCGCGATGCACGGGGGAGTGAAACCGGACGATCTGCGTGATCTGGAAGTCGCGCCGAACATCTGGGCCGGAATCGGCCTCGTACGGCCCGGCCCCGGGAGCGCCATCGTCGGGTCGCCGGAGACGGTGATCCGTACGCTGGAGGCGTATCAGAAGGTGGGCATCGACACGTTCATCCTCTCGGGCATGCCGCTGCTGGAGGAAGCCTATCGTTTCGGCGAACTCGTCCTGCCGAAGCTGGACGTGACGCGGGACGAAGCGCCCAAGAAGAAGCATTTCACCTGGAACACGCTTTTTGACCGCGATCTGGACGCGAAGGTAAGCTGATGTCAGACCAGAGCCTCGCACAGCCGCAACCGGGTGCGGCACGGCTGGCCGCCCGGAGTCTGGCGTGGTTGTCCGGCCTGCTTTCCACGCTGGCCGCGATGGCTCTGGCGGCACTCCTTCTGCTGGTGATGGCGGGCTTCGTGCTGCGCTATGGTTTCTCATCCGCGCTTCTGGGGGCGGAGGATGCGGGGATCTGGTTGCATGTGGCCATTCTCGCCTTGGGCATGCCCGTCGCGCTGACATCGGCGCTCGCCATGCGGCTCGACGTGGTGCATCGCTTTCTCCCCGCCAGACTCCGCGCCGCCGCGGATGTGGTTGCGGAGGCGCTGACCCTGACTTCCGGGCTGGTGATCGCCCATGGCGGCATGATCGTGACGGAGATGGTCGGCGGCACCAATCCGGCGCTCGGCCTGCCCGACTGGATCCCCTTCGCCACCTTTGCCCTCGGCGGCTCTCTGGTCATCCTGTTCACGGCGTTGCGCCTGCTGGCGGAGGAGCGGGGCGCGGTCCTGCTGCCGGCTGCGCTTGCCGCCGCGGCGCTGTTCTGGCTTGGCTCAAGCGATCTCTACATCGACCCCGGCATGGCGCCGAGCCTTTTTCTCGCGCTTGTCGCGGCGGTTGGCCTGATCGTCGCGGCCCCCCTGCCCCACGCCTTCATCGCGGCGGCCTTCATCGCCGTTCCGTTCGGGTCGAGCCTGCCGGAGCCGGCGTTGGTGCATACCGCCCTTTCGGGAATGATGAAGTTCCTGCTGCTTTCGGTGCCCTTCTTCCTGCTTGCGGGAACGTTGCTCACGCTTTCCGGCGTGGCCGGCAGGCTGGTGCGGTTTGCGGATTCGCTCGTCGGCCATCGTCGCGGCGGACTTGCGCAAACGGCGCTTCTCACGAATGTGCTGTTCTCGGGTGCCTCGGGCTCTTCGATCGCCGCCGCGGCCTTCAGCGCTTCGACATTTCAGCCCGAGTTGGTCAAACGCGGCTACCGCCCGGAGAAAGCGGGCGCCATCGTGGCCGCAACCTCCATGCTCGACAATGTCATCCCGCCGTCGATCGCTTTTCTGATCCTCGCGACGGCAACGAACCTGTCCGTCGGCAGCCTGCTCGTCGGCGGTCTCTGGGCCGGGTTGCTTCTTGCAGTGGCGCTCTTCATCGTCATCCGCATCACCTGCTCCGATACGCCGCTCGCACCGCGTGTCGCCGGTGGCCAGCGCCTTCGCCTGGCCGTGCAGGCGGTGCCGGCCTTCGGCCTTGGCCTTGTCGTGGTGCTGGGTATCCGCTTCGGTATCGTGACGACGACGGAGGCCGCAGCGGTTGCGGCGGTCTACACGTTCGGCCTCAGCCTCTACTACCGGACGGGGGGCGCGCGGATCTTCACCGCCTTCCGCCAGTCTGCAACGGAAGCCGCGGCGATCGCGCTGCTGATCGCCTCCGCCGCGCCATTCGCCTTTCTGCTCGCGGTGGACGATATCGCGGGGATGATCGGCCATCTCGCCGGTCTGTTCGGCTCCGGCCCGATCGCGGCGCTGATCTTCTCCGTAGTCCTGCTGTTCATCGCGGGCCTGTTTCTGGACATCGGCGCGGCGATCCTGCTGCTGGCCCCGCTGCTGCTGCCGTTGGCCATCAGTGCCGGCATCGATCCCGTCACGTTCGGTGTCATCATCGTCGTGAACCTGATGATCGGTGGCCTGACCCCGCCTTTCGGTGTGCTGATCTTTGTCGTCTCGGGCGTCACCGGGACGGCGACGACCGCCCTGTTCCGCGCGGTGCTCCCCTATGTCGGCGCGCTCACCGCCGCGCTCGGCCTGCTCTGCCTCTATGCCCTCGGCCAATCTCTCCTCTGAAGGATGATGCTCCCATGTTCACGTCCCCTCAGCCCGCCTCCCGCCGCGCCTTCCTCAAGACCGGCTCCGCCGCGGTGCTCGGCCTCCTCGCCACGCCTGCGCTGGTCCGCCGGGCAGAAGCCGCGTTGCCGGTCACTGTCGCCTCGCTCATGGCGCCCGACAAACCGGAAACCCTGATCTGGAACCATATCGCCTCGACGGTGGAGGCGAAGCTGCCGGGCAGCTTCCGCTTCAATATCGTCCCCAATGCGGCCCTCGGGGCAGAGCGGGAAGTGGCCCAGGCGGCAAAGCTCGGGTCCGTGCAGGCGTCACTTTCCACGATTTCCGTCATTTCCGGCTGGGTGCCGGAAGCGCAGATTTTCGACCTCCCCTTCCTTTTCCGCGATGCGGCTCATCTGAAGGCCGCAGGGGAGGGCGAGGTGGGCGAAGACATCAGGGCGAAGCTCGCCGATCAGGGCTTTGTCGTCCCCGCTTACATCAACTACGGCGCCAGGCATCTGTTGACGCGCAGCCCGATCACCGATCCTTCGGGACTGAAGGGGCTGAACATGCGCGTCATCCAGAGTCCGCTGCACACCGAACTCTGGAAAGCCTATGGCGCGAACCCGATCGGGATCCCGATCGCCGAAACCTACAACGCGTTGCAGACAGGCGTTGCCGACGCCATGGACCTGACGAAAAGCGCCTATGCGGGGTTCAAACTCTATGAGGTTGTTCCCTGCCTGACGGAGACGGCGCATGTCTGGGCGGGCGGTGTCATCTACTTTGCGCAGCCTTTCTGGCGACGCCTGAATGACGAGCAGAAACAGGTGCTGACCGAAGCCGCGGTCGAAGGTGCCGATTACTTCAACGGCCTCATGGTGGCGGACGAGGAAACCTCGATGGCCCTTGCGACTGCGGGCGGCGCACAGGTGTTCCAGCCCACGGACCTGGAGGCATGGGTCGCAGGCGCCCGCCCGGTATGGGACAGAATTGCGCCGAATGTGGGCGGGGCCGAACGGATAGAACAGATCAGGTCGATGTCCTGACCGGAACGGATGCACGGCGCTTCAGCGGCGTCGGCTGACACCACCAGCCTGCGACCGACCTCTGCGCCGGGGGACTTCCGGCGAAGCGATAGCCTGCGCCCATCGCCCCGCACAAGCTCTCGGAGGCGATGGGTCAGCGGCATTTCTCCCGACACAGGCACAGCGCGCGAGAGAAGCGCAGTGTGTACCCGGAGCCTCCCCGACCTCATTTCCAGATCAGCCCCCCAACGGCGACTTTACAAACCAAACGATTGACCGATAAATTTCGTCTGACAGTTCCCAAGGCCGAGGACGGCAAGCCATGTCAGACGAAATCGAGCAATTCCGCCGGTCTCTTGAACGTTTTCTGCAGCAGGAGGTCGTTCCTCATATGCAGGAATGGCGCGACGGCCAGTCGGTTCCCCGCGAGGTGTGGCTCAAGGCGGGCGCGCAAGGCCTGCTCTGCGCGAGCATGCCGGAGGAATATGGCGGCGCGGGCGGCGATTTCCGGCACGAGGTCGTTATCATGGAGGAACTGGCGCGGATCGGGTTTCTCGATTTCGGCATCCCGCTCCATAATGGCATCGTCGCGCCCTACATCCTTCACTACGGCACGGAAGAGCAGAAGGCGCGCTGGCTGCCGCGGCTGGCAAGCGGTGAGCTGGTCGGCGCCATCGCCATGACGGAACCCGGCACCGGCTCCGATCTGCAGGCGATCAGGACACGGGCGTTACGGGAAGGTGACCGGTACATTCTTGATGGTCAGAAGACATTCATCACCAACGGCCACAATGCCGGGCTGGTGCTCGTCGTGGCAAGAACCGGGCCGGGGGAGGGTTCGCGCGGGCTCTCCCTCATCGGGGTGGAGGAGGATACGCCGGGGTTCGGTCGGGGGCGGAATCTGAAAAAGATCGGCTGGCATGCCCAAGACACCGCCGAACTGTTCTTTGATGCGGCAGAGGTTCCGGCCCAAAATCTTCTGGGCCGGGAAGGCGAAGGTTTCGCCCAGCTCCGCGCCCAGCTTCCCCAGGAACGGCTCATCATCGCCGTGGAGGCCATCGCGGCGATTGAAACGGCGCTCGACCTTGCCACGGCCTATGTCAAGGAGCGCCAGGTCTTCGGTGCGCCGGTGTTCAACAATCAGTCCATCCGGTTTCAACTCGCCGACTATCGCACGGAAGCGCGGATCGGCCGCGTGTTCGTTGACGATTGTATCCGCCGGTTGCTGGACGGCACCCTTGACGACACGACTGCGGCGATGGCGAAGCTCTGGCTCACCGAGAAGCAGGGCAGCATCATCGACGGTTGCCTGCAGATGTTCGGTGGCTACGGCTATATGGCGGAATATCCGATTTCCCACATGTGGACCGACGCTCGCGTGCAACGCATCTACGGGGGCACGAACGAGATCATGAAAGAGCTCATCTCGCGCTCCCTCTGATGCCGGGAGGGCCGGAGCCCCGGCTCCAGCCCTCCCGCGCCGTATCTGTCAGTTGTTGACCATCGGGCATTTGCTCTTTTCGAGCGGCATGAGGATGTCCTGCGCAGGCATGGTGCGGATGACTTTCAGGATGTCCCACTCGCCGGTGATTTCGGACGGTTTCTTGACCTCCACCAGATACATGTCGTTCTGGAGCCGTCCGTCGGCCCGCACCATCGCACCCGGAGCAAAGAAATCGTCGACGGGCATTTCCTTCATCTTGGCCATGACCGTCTTGCCCGAGTCGCTCTGGGCCGCGGCTGCCGCGCGCAGGTAGTGGAGCGTGGCGCTATAGGTGCCCGCGTGGGCCTCTGACGGCACGCCGCCGCCCATCTTCTTGCTGAAGCGCTCGGCAAAGGCCCGGCTCGGCTCGTCACGGTCCCAATAGTAGCCCGCCATGTATTGCAGCCCCTGCGCCAGCTCCGGGCCAACCGCCTTGGCGGACTGGATATAGAAGAGCGGCGCGGCCATTTTCTGGCCCTGCTGCGCGAGCCCGAATTCGCCCGCCGCCTTCAGGGAGTTCACCGTGTCGCCGGAGGCGTTGAAGAAGCCGACGACCTTGGCGCCCGATTCCTGCGCTTGGAGGACGAAGGATGAATAGTCGGTGTTGTTGATAGGATGGCGTACCGCCCCCTTCACGGTGCCCCCCATCTCTCCCAGGATGCGGGTCATGCTGGCTTCCATGGCCTTGCCGAAGGCGTAGTCGGCGCTAATGAAGAACCAGCTGTCGCCGCCTTCGGCGATGATTGCGCGGCCCAGACCCTCCGACAGCGAATCCGTGTCATAGAGCCACATGGCACCCGTGGGTGTGCAGGCCTCGCCAAAGATCGCCGCCGTGGCCGATCCGACGTGAATCACCGCGCGATCGGCGTCCCGCACGATGGTCTGCACGGCAAGGCTGACTGCCGAGTTGGAGATATCGACAAAGACATCCGCGCCCTGGGTATCGATCATCTCCCGCGCCTTCAGCACACCGATATCGGCCTTGTTCTGATGGTCGGCGTTCAGCACGCGCACCTTTATATCGGGATGCTCCCGGGCAAAATCCTCCACCGCCAGCTCCGCCCCCGCGACCGATCCCCGCCCCGAGGTATCGGAGTAGCTGGAACTCATATCGGTCAGCACAACGACGGTGATCTCCCCGTTGGTCATGTCTGCCATGGCCATGGTAGCCCCCATGGACAGGGCTGCCGCACAAGTTGCGATCTTCTTCATTTTCTTCCTCCCTCGGCAGGCCTCCCCGCCTGCCAGATGACACTACCCGATCCTGAATTTCGATCAATCGACCGATTGAAACATGCGTCAGGCTGCACGCGACCGGGACGCGGCTGCAACCGCGCGCGCGATAACAACATCCTCGGGGGAAAAGCGCTCGCCACAGGACCGAGCGAAACCTGCGCATTCCGCGGCAAAGCGTTCTGGACCGACGGTAGAGATGAGCGACAGCGCCCCGCCCGTCCATGCGGGATAGCCGATGCCAAGGACCGAGCCGATATCGGCAGTGACCTCATCATCGATGACGCCCTCGGCCAGACAGCGCGCGCTCTCCAGCGCCTGGATATACAGAAGCCGCTTGCCCACCTCCTCGGCGGTCGGCTGCCGGGCGGCTTGCGGGAACAGCTCCGCCAGCCCCGGCCAGAGCTGCTTGCCCCCCTCCGCGGCATAGTCGTAAAAGCCGGCGCCAGCCTTTCGGCCAAGGCGGCCAAGCGCGTTCAGCCGCGCAACCACCGGCGCCGCATGGTCCCGCAGGAACCGCCTGTCCAGACCATCCGCCTTTGCCTGACCGATCACGCGGGCCTGCAGGTCGAGTGAGACCTCGTCCGTCACGGCGAGCGGCGGAACGGGAAACCCCGCCATGCGTGCGGCATTCTCGATCAGCGCCGGAGAGACGCCCTCCGCCAGCATGGCCATCGCCTCGTCGATATAGGTGCAAAAGACGCGGCTGGTGTAGAAACCGGGGCTGTCATGGACGATGATCGGCGTCTTCTTCAGCTTCGCCACGAAGGCCAGCGCATCCGCGATCGTCTCCTCTGCGGTCTCGGCCCCGACAATCACCTCCACCAGCGGCATTCGTGCCACGGGCGAGAAGAAGTGGAGGCCGATGAACCGCGCCGGATCCGCGATGGCCCTGGCCAGACCGGTGATCGCCAGTGTGGAGGTGTTGGACGCAATGAACCCGCTAGGCGCCAGCATCGGTTGCGCCTTTCCCAGAATGTCCCGCTTCACGGCGCCATCCTCAAAGACCGCCTCCACGATCAGCTGGGCGCCGGAGAGAGCCGCCACGTCATCGGCGGGCGTGATACGGGCGGTGAGGGCCCCCGCCGACGTCAGGCTGCCCTGCGCGCGGGGCCGCCCGTTCTCCGCGCTGGCAACGGCACGGGTGGTGGCGGACGGATCCGTATCGTACAGCACCACATCAATCCCCGCTCCGGCAGCCACTTGCGCGATGCCGCTGCCCATCATCCCCGCCCCCAGCACGCCGATCCGCTGCACCGCGAGCGGCTGGCGTGCCGGATCGCCGAAGCTCCGCTTGCGCGCGGCGCTCGTGCGCAGGAAGCTGCGCATCAGGTTGCCCGATACCTTGTCCGCCAGCAGCGTGCCGAAATACTTGGCCTCTATCCGCATGCCGGTCTCGAACGGCACCTGCGTTCCTTCATAGACCGCCGACAGGATCGCATGCGGCGCAGGATAGCACCGCCGCGTGGCCTTCAGGCGCGACGTGCCGGCCATGAAGCTTTGTGCCGCATGGGGCGCAAGCGGGCCGGTTCCGCCGGGCAGGCGGTATCCTTTCGTATCCCACGGCGCGATGGCGGAGGGGCGGCTGAGCAACCAGCCCCGAGCCGCTTCCATGAGCGCCGCCGGGTCAGCCGCGACCTCATCCACCAGACCTGCCCGCAATGCCTCCGCAACGGACAGGATCCGGCCGTCGAGAAGCAGCGGCAGGGCCGCCTCGACGCCGATCATCCGCGGCAGGCGCTGTGTTCCGCCGCCGCCCGGCAGCAGGCCGAGCGTGACTTCCGGCAGCCCGATCCGCACCGCAGGCGTGTCGAGCGCCATGCGCAGGTGGCAGGCCAGCGCGACTTCGTAACCGCCGCCAAGCGCCAGCCCGTTTATCGCCGCCACGACGGGTTTGCCACAAGTCTCCAACCGGCGCAGGACCGCCGCCGCATCCATAGCCCAGCGGGCAGCTTCCGGCGCCGCGATGCCGCTGTCATGGAGGGCGAGCATCTCCTTCAGATCCGCCCCGGCCAGAAAGCCGGAGGTCTTGCCCGACGTCAGGACCGCGCCGATCGCCGCCGGATCGGTGGCGATTCTGTCCACCGCCCGAGTCAGATCGGCCAGAAACGCGGGTGTCAGGACGTTCAACGGCCGGTCCGGCACGTCGATCGTCAGTGTCACGATGCCGCTCGCGTCGGTTGTGTATTCAATCGTCGTCATGGCAATCCCCGGTTTCAGACGCGTTCGATGATCATGGCGATCGCCATGCCCGCCGCCGCACAGAGCGTGATGAGCGCGGTGTTGAGATCCCGCCGCTCAAGCTCGTCCAGCACCGTGCCGAGGAGCATCGCCCCCGTGGCGCCGAGCGGATGACCCATGGCGATGGAGCCGCCCGCCACATTCACCCGGTCATGTGGGACATCCATCTCCCGCATGTAGCGGAGCACGACGCTGGCGAAGGCTTCGTTCACCTCGAACAGGTCGATGTCGTCCACCGTCATACCTGCCCGCGCCAGCACCTTGCGCGACACGGGCGCAGGCCCGGTCAGCATGATCGCGGGTTCGCTGCCGATATTGCCCGCAGCCCGAATGCGGGCGCGGGGCTTCAGGCCCGCCGCCGCGCCGAAGGCCGCGTTGCCCACCAGAACAGCCGCCGCGCCATCGACGATCCCGCTGGAATTGCCGCCCGTATGCAGATGCGCGATCCGTTCCACCTGCGGATATCGCTGCAGCATGACCGCATCGAGCCCGTCCCGCCGCCCGCTCTCTGCAAAGGCCGGTTTCAGCCGCGCCAGATCGGCCGCTGTCGTGCCGGGGCGCATATGTTCATCGCGCGAGAGCACTGCCTCTCCCAGAATGTCCCGCACCGGCACGACCGAGCGGTCAAACCATCCCCCCTGCCAGGCCCGCGCGGCGCGGGCCTGGCTCTCGGCCGCATAGCCGTCCAGATCGTCCCGGCTGTAGCCGTCCATCGTGGCGATCAGATCCGCCCCGATGCCCTGCGGGATATACCAGGTGTCCCAGTTGGTGCGCGGGTCGCTGTAGCAAGCCCCGCCGTCGGAGAAGATCGGCACCCGGCTCATCGACTCCGTGCCGCTGGCCAGAATGGCATCCGCCTCCCCGGATTTCACTCGCGCGCCCGCGATGCTCACCGCCTCCAGACCGCTCGCGCAGAAGCGGTTGAGTTGAAGCCCCGTCACTGTCTCGGCATAGCCCGCCTGCAGCGCTGCGACGCGCGCCATGTTGCAGCCCTGCTCCCCCACCGGCGACACGATGCCCATGACGACATCCTCCACAAGCGCCGTGTCGAGCGCGTTGCGGTCGCGCACGGCCTCCAGCACCTGTGTGGCAAGCTGGATCGGCGTGATCTCGTGCAGCGCGCCATCCGGCCGCCCCTTGCCGCGCGGGGTCCTGACATGATCGTAGATCAGGGCTTCAGACATATCGATCTCCCATGCCGATCCTCAGGTAAATCCTCAGGCCGCCGCGCCGGAGGCGGGCGGGGTGCGGCGATACTCGTCGCGGAGTTCACGCTTCAGCACCTTGCCGAGCGCGTTGCGCGGCAAGGTTTCCCTCAGGTCGATGCGGCACAGGCGCTGATGCTTGGCAAGCCGCGCGTTCGCCCAGTCGAGCAGCACCTCAGCCGAGACCCGAGCGCCGTCGCGCAGCACGACGACCGCCAGCGGCGTCTCTCCCCATTTCTCGTGCTCGATCCCCACCACCGTGACGTCGAGCACCTCGGGATGCGTACCCACTACGGCCTCCAGATCGGTCGGATAGATGTTGAGACCGCCGGAGATGATCATGTCCTTCTTGCGGTCGAGAATGTAGAGAAACCCCTCCGCATCCAGACGCCCGACATCGCCCGAGCGGATGAAGGTGCGCCCCGCCGCGTCCCGCCAGATCGCGGCCTGCGTTTCCGTGGCCTTGCCATGGTATTCCCGCAGCAGGCCAGGCCCGCGGCCGACGATTTCGCCGGGTTCATCCGGCCCGCACTGTCGGCCCTCTCCATCGACGATGGCCAGTTCCTGCCCCATCAGCGGCGTGCCGACGGAGAGCGGCTTGCGGAGCTGATCCTCTGGCCGGAGCAGGGTGGAGGAGCCTTCCGTGAAGCCGTAAAGCTCAAAGAAGCGCGCGCCGATCAGGCCGATCAGATGCGCCTTCACGTCCGGGCGAAGCGGTGATCCCGCCGACAGCATCATCTTCAGCGCAGAGAGATCGCGGGCGGCAAAGCCATCGCCCGCGAGGATCACGTGGATCTGGCTCGGCACAGTGAAGGTGTGGGTGATGCGTTCTGCCTCCAGCGTATGCAGGAAGCCTTCCGCCCGGAACTGCCGGTGGATATGCAGCGTGCCCCCCGCAAACAGGGTCGGCATCACAACAAGCCACGTCCCCGCGGTATAAAGCGCCGTGGTGACCAATGACCGCGCCAAGCCATCGAACCGCATCTCGAAACCGTTCGACAGGCAGAAGTAGACGCGCGCGGCATGGGTATGGACGACCCCCTTGGGCAAGCCGGTCGTGCCGGAGCTGTACATGATGCTGAACACGTCATCGCCGTGCAGCGTGACCTCCGGCTCCGCACTCTCCGCCTGCGCGCAGAAATCGCCAAGCCCGATCCAGCCGCCGCCGTCGAAATCCGTGCCGATCCGTCCGTCCTTGTGCAGCGCGGGCAGACGGTCTGCGATGGCATCGACCAACGGACGCAGATCGGCGGAGGCGATCACGAAAGAGGCCGCGCAATCCGACAGCAGCGTAAGAACCTGATCCGATGTCAGCATGCCCGACACCGGAACCATCACCGCCCCGGACTTTACCGTGCCGAACATCGCGACGCAGGCGTCGATGGAGGAGGAGACCAGCACCGCGACCCGATCACCCTTCCCGACCCCTGCCCCGATCAGCGCATTTGCCAGCCGGTTCATCGCAGAGTTGAATTCCCGCCAGCTCAGCACCTGGCCGTCACAGACCAGGGCGGGCTTGTCGGGATCACGCCGCGCGTGGCTGGCCCAGATCTCCGGCAATGTGACATCGACCACATCGAAACGATGCATGCCTCTCCTCCCCCCGGCCGTGGAAACGGCCATGCTCCAAGGCAGCCGCCTCCTCGCGACTCTCCCCTGCCAATTATTCTACCAATCACTTGCTTGAAATAAAGAAAAATCTTATGCTGCACGTAATACATTGTCTTTATTGGGTATTACATCATCGCGGCCGGAGCATGCGCACCAGATGGCTTCCGATCTCCTCGGGGCTCATCACCCCCGGTCGATACCAGCTTTGCGACCAGTTCAGCGCCCCGAGGAATTGCAGGCGGAACACCTGCGGATCGATGTCAGGCGGCAGATCGAGCGCCCGGACAGCATCCGCGATGATACTCTCATAGGCATCCCGGCGTGACACCAGTGCCGCACGGTATTCATCCATTCCCTCGGGAAAACGCGGCACGACCATGATCATCAGCCCGCTGTTTTCGAGCAGCGCCCGACAATGCGCCGCGGCGATCCGCTCCAGGCGGTCCCAGGGCGAGACCGCTTCCATTGCCGCCGCGGCCCGCGCCCCCTCCGTCAAGACTGCCATTCCGGCATTGAAAACCTCGACGAACAAGGCTTCCTTTGAGCTGAAATAGTAGTAGAGCGACCCTGACAGGATACCGGTCGCCGCCGCGATATCCCGCATGGACGTCCGGTCGTAGCCCTTTTCGGCAAACAGGGCTGCGGAGGCGGCGACGATCTGTTCACGCCGGTCGAAGCCCGGAGCAGCGGCCTCCATATCCTGGCGGCTCGGCCGTCCGACCCGGCGCCTGACAGGTTTTGCCATGATCCGCATCCTTCCGAACGTGGCAGGAGACACATCCCGCACCAAAATCAATCGCTTGATTTATAAATGCGCAGGCCCCTCCCCTGCAACGGGAAAGCGCCCGATCCTCAACTGGCTGCCAAACGGCCGCGTTCACGCTAACAGGCTGCTGAAAAGTCGTGGGTCTGGCCAGACTTGCGTTGAAAACCAGAAAATCGGTCCGGTCACGCGCAAAAACCTGCGGTTTCCGGGGTGAACTTCAACCATACAAGGAAGGTCTCCGCCCCGGAGCAACCTCTGAATACTTCAGCACCCTGCTAAAGCCGGAAATCGGTCCGGTCAGGGATCAAGGCTTGCGGTTTCCGGGGCGATATCCAGCAATGTGGGGGGAGTTCGGTCTCGCGACCACCCCGGAATGCGTTTTCACCAGCCTGCTATTCCTGTGCGAGCAATGCGCGCAACTCCGTCTTCAGGATCTTGCCGTAGTTGTTCTTGGGCAACCCGTCGAGAACCCGGTAAGCCTTGGGTCGCTTGAAGCGGGCAATATGTGCGAGGCAATGGCGGTCGAGTTGCGCAGGATCGATTTCCGCCCCTTGCGTCGGCGTGACGAAGGCCACCACATCCTCGCCCCATTCGGGATCGGGTCGCCCGACCACGGCGACTTCATGGACGGAGGGATGCAGAAGCAGCGCTTCCTCCACCTCCCGTGGATAGATGTTGGTGCCGCCGGAGATGATCACGTCCTTCGAGCGGTCCTGAAGCGTCAGGAAGCCGTCCTCGTCCATCATTCCCATGTCGCCCGTCCAGAGCCAGCCGTCACGCAGGGTCTCCGCGCTGGCTTCCGGCTTTTGCCAGTAACCCGCCATGACCGCCGCGCCGGAGGCAATTATTTCACCTGTCACCCCGCTTGGCACGTCATGTCCCGCTTCATCGACGACACGGACCTGCATCGGCGCCTGCGCGAACCCGACGGAGGCCAGCCGCTCGCGCCAGCGGGGGTGGCTGCGGTCCGCAACCATTTCGCGCGGCAGAACGGTGATTGTCATCGGGCTTTCGCCCTGACCGTAGATTTGCACGAAGCGCGGCCCCAGCATCTCTACGGCTTCAAGAATGTCGGCGAGATACATCGGACCGCCGCCGTAGATGATCGTGCGGAGCCCTTCGCCGCTCCGCCCCGCCGCCTTCGCCCGGTCGATGAGCCGCCGTATCATGGTGGGCGCAGCGAACATGGAGACGTTGCCGACCTGTTCCGCCAGATCGAGCACCTCTTCCGCCTCAAAGCCGCCGCTTTCGGGCACGATATGCCTTGCGCCCTTCATGACATGGGGAAAGTTGTAGAACCCTGCGCCATGCGACATGGGCGCGGCATAGAGGATCGCGTCGTCGGAGGAGACGGTATCCACGTCGGCCAGATAGCCGAAGCACATCGCCTCCACATTCGCAGCCGTCAGGATCACGCCCTTGGGCTTGCCCGTGGTGCCGGACGTGTAGAAGAGCCAGATCATGTCACCGGCAGCCATCGGCTCCGGCGCGGTCAGCGGCGCGCTGGCCAGCAGTCGCGCATGTTCGGCGCTGCCCACGGCAATCACCCGGCAGCCCGAGGGCGCGACCAGCTCGGCGCCCACATCGGCGGAGACGAATGCGACCGTTGCGCCCGCATCCTCCATGATCCACGCCGCCTCGCGCGGGTGGAGCTTGGCGTTGATGGGCACGATCGGCGCCCCGGCAAAAAGCGCGCCATAGACCAGCTCCAGATAGTCTGTCCTGTTGGTCATGAAAAGCGCGACGCGATCCCCCGGAGCTACTCCCGACGCCCGCAATCCCGCCCCGATTGCCCCCGCCCTTCGGGCAAAACCGGCATAATCGGCAACGATTTTCGCGCCGTGGCACAGGGCTGGCGCCGCGGGCGACACTCTCGCGCTGCGCAGCAACCACTCCGCAGGGTTCATGACGCTGCTCCATGTGGTAGATGCTCAGATCGGCGTTTCGGCATGATGGTTCCTCCCTTGCACGACTCTAGCGGCAGCGCATGCCGCTGACTACCTGAACTCTCTTCGGAGGTCTCTCCGCCCCTGTGCATATGGCGGCTGGCAGGCGTGAGGGTGTTGCGCCATGCGCTGGACCGGCCGCCAGACGATCGGCCATGCCGCGTGCCAAACGCGTGGGATGACGTCGCAGACCGGCGTCCAGCTTCGGCTTTCCAAACCGACAGGCGATGGCGATGCCGCCCATCGGTTCCCAGCCGCGCTGGCGCAGCTGGTGATGGCGCTTCCACCGCAGGTCGAAAGGCGACTTCCCCATGATGCGTCATCACAGGCAGAGCGGACGGGTGCATGCGCCACCTCCCGTAACAGGTCGCCGTTTCTGCCATCGGCGATCAGCACTGCTCTTCGTGCCGACAGCCGGGCGGAGACACCGTGGCCGCATTCCCTGCCCGGGCTTCGAGGTGCGGTTGATTGCCGCCGCCTTGCGCGGTATTCCCTTTGTCGACAGGCGGAGGAGCACGATGACCCAGAAGAACACCGCCGCGCCGCCCGACCGCAAGCGTGGCTCGGGCGTGAAGCTGGTCTATGACCTGCTCCGCAATCAGATCCTCGATCTCGACCTTCCGCCCGGCAGCATCATAGACGAGATACAGCTCGCAGAACGCTTCGGCATGTCCCGCACACCGATCCGCGAGGCGCTGGTCCGGCTGGCGGCGGAGGGGCTGATAGACACCTTGCCGAACCGCTCCACCATGGTGTCGAATATCGACTTTCCCAACCTGCACACGTTCTTCGACGCGCTGACACTGATGTACCGGGTGACGACGCGTCTCGCCGCCCAATTCCATCAGCCCGGTGATCTGCACCGCATCCGTGCGGCGCAGCAGCACTTCGCCATGGCGGTGGCAGCGGGCGATGAGGGCGCGATGATCGCAACGAACCGCGACTTTCACGTGGCCATCGCAGAGGCGGGGCGCAATCCCTATTACCTCGCGCTGTTCTCAAGGCTGCTGGATGAGGGGCGGCGCATCCTGAGGATGTATTACTACCCCGGTTTTCAGCCCGAAAACCCCCACCCCTACATCCTTGAGCACGAGGCCCTTATCGCTGCCGTCGAAGCGCAGGACATCGACCTTTGCGACAAGCTCGCCCGGCGTCACGCCGATGAGATCGTGGCGCGCATACAAGCGATGATCGCCCGCGACATGCGGCAGGACATCGCTCTCTGACGCCCTACGCCGTTGTCTCTGTACACCGCCTTTGTCGGGGTGGGGAGGCTTTGACGCTGGCAATGCCGGAGTGGGATGCCGCAATCACGAACAGGCTGCTGGAAAAAGCATTCCGCGGTTGCTCTGGGGCGGAGCTCTTTCCCACATTGTTGAGGAGTGCCCCGGAAACCGCACGTTCTGGCGCGTGACCGGACAGATTTTCTGGCTTTCAACGCAAGCACCGGGGAGATGCCCCACTGTTGTTCCAGCAGCCTGCCAAGGGCGGCCTGCGGTGCGTTTCATCCGCCGCGACAGCGTAGCACCCCGGGCCTCGCGGGTCGTCGCTCTCCCGCACGTGGCAGGGCCTTCGGCCTGGACCACGCGCCTCTTCGCCAGCGCCTTGGCAGCCTGCTGAAAACGGCTTTCCAGGTCGGTGCGGGAGCGGAAATCCTTTGCGATCTGACGGCATCCAGCCGGACGTTTACCCGATTATTCCGGGGCCAGATGTCCCGATGTCCAGAGCCTGGGCATCAGCCTTCAGAACTTTTCAGCAGCCTGTGAGGCCCATGTGCCGAAGCGGAGCCGTCGCACACCCATGGCGTGATGCGGCTCGGGCCGTCGCCGGAAGGGGCGAGCGCTGCCAGCCTGGGCACCAGAATCCGGCCCCGCTGCGCCCCGGGCAACCGGCAGTGCAGCGGCCTGCCGGTTGCCCTGTGCTGTTCAGGAGGCAGGGCTGTTCAGGATGCGGGGGTCGCGCCCTTCGGCAGCTCGATGTTGATCTCAAGGCTCGACATCTGCTCGCCGCGTTCCATCCTGACCTCGACATCCTTGTCGCCGATGGCCACGTATTTGCGGATCGCGGCCACGATGTCGCGCTGAAGCATCGGCAGGTAATCGGGGTCGGCGCTGCTGCCGCTGCCACGTTCATGCGCCAGAAGGATTTTCAGGCGTTCCTTCGCCGTCTGAGCCGACGGGGCGGGTCGGGTTTTCCGAACAAAACCAAAAATGTTCATGACGCCCGCCCGAAGATCCGCTTGAAGAGTCCGGGCCGGGGCTCCTGCGCGATACGCATTTCGAGCTTGTTGCCCGTCAGGCGCGTCACGGCATCCTCATAGGCCTGCGCGGCGGCGGAGGGTCCGTCCAGAACGACGGGCGTGCCGACGTTGGAGGCCTTCAGGATCGCCTTGCTTTCCGGGATGACCCCCAGCAGCGGCACGGCCAGGATCTCCAGCACATCCTCCACCGTCATCATCTCGCCGATATCGACACGCGCCTGATCGTAGCGTGTCAGCAGAACCTGCGCCTTGATCGGCTCGGATCCTTCCGTCTCCGCGCGTTTGGTCTGGCTGCTCAGCAGTCCGAGAATGCGGTCGCTGTCGCGCACCGAGGATACTTCCGGGTTGGTGACGACCACGGCCTCATCGGCGAAATACATCGCCATCTGCGCACCGCGCTCGATCCCGGCGGGGCTGTCGCAGACGATGTAGTCGAACTCCGCCTTCAGCTCCTTCAGGATTTCTTCGACGCCCTCCTGCGTCAGCGCATCCTTGTCGCGGGTCTGCGAGGTCGGCAGGATCGACAGATTGTCGAGCCGCTTGTCCTTGATCAGTGCCTGCTTGAGCTTCGCGTCACCCTGAATGACGTTGATGAAGTCGAACACCACCCGGCGCTCGCAGCCCATGATCATGTCCAGGTTGCGCAGGCCCACGTCAAAGTCGATCACGACCGTCCTGAAGCCCTGCTTTGCCAGACCGGCCGAGATCGCCGCGGCCGATGTCGTCTTGCCGACGCCGCCTTTCCCGGATGTGATCACGATAACCCGCCCCAGAGGCGGCTTGTCCTTCAGTTCCGTCGTCACCCGACCACCTCCATGCAGAGTTTTTCTTGCTTCAGATAGATATGCGCGCAGCGCTGACGTGCCGTGTCCTCAAGACCCTCGTTGGTCTGGTAAAGGCCCGCGATCGCGACGAGTTCGGCATCCAGCGTCTGGCAGAAGATATGGGCATCCGTATTGCCGTGGCAGCCCGCCATCGCCCGGCCCCGGAGAGCGCCATAGACATGGATGTTCCCGGCGGCGACCAGTTCCGCGCCCGAGGCGACCGATCCGATGACCGTCAGATCTCCGTGCTCGGCCACGATGAGCTGCCCCGAACGGATGGGCGAGCGGATCACCTTGTTCACGACGGGGGGCGGGGCGTCCACCCTTTGCGGGTCTGCCGCCTGTGCGGGCGTGGCATCCCGCGGCAACGGCACTTCCTTGCCCGAATTCAGCACGATCAGGCCAAGGGATTGCAGCACTGCCGGATCCATCCCCGGGGCATTCTGCACCCCGAACACTCGCAGCTCGCGCGCGCGAAGGTTCTCGACCAGGTCGCGGAGCGCCGTGAGATCGGCAAAGGCGGGGGCGTTGACGAAGTCGAGCACAACCGGCGCCCCCAGAAAGAACTGGGGCGTCTGCTGCAACTGTTCGTCGAGTTGCGCATAGAACGGGCCGTCCGCGCGATCGGTGCCGATGCGAAGCGCGAGCGCCGTCAGGAAGCGGCCACGCACCTGAAACGCGGCACCCTCCGCCGGCGCGGGATCATGCCTTGTCCGCACGTTTTGATCTGACACCTCGAAACTGCTCCTGCTCTTTGTGGCAGCTGACGACCGGGGTCGCTCCGCTCTTATTGAAGATCCATTGTCATGAACCGGCGCCCTCATGGAAAGGTGCCGTTCGCGTGTTCAGCAGGAACCCGCTGACTTGTAAAGGACGACCCGCCGTTTGGGTGAAATTTCCGGTCTGCGGTCGCGGGGAGCAGAGCGGAAACGCCGTTTTCAACGGGGAAACGCGACAGAATGCCCGGCCGAACGCCTCTTGGTCTGCGGCGGAGAGCGGCGCCCATGACGGGTTGCCGGATCGGCCCGCTCCGCCGAAGGCCGTCTCCTTCGTTGCCCGACGACTCAAGGGGGAGAGGGTTCGACCCTTCCGGGTTTCCGCTGCAGGTTTTCCGGGTAGGCCACCCGCCCCGCTGTCAGCGGCCCGCGCCACCCTTCAACCCGAAGCGATGCATCTGCCGATGGATCGTGGAGCGGTTCACCCCCAGCCGCCGCGCCGCCTCCGAGATGTTGCCCCCCGAGTCCTCCAGCGCGCGGAGAAGCTGCGCCGCCTCCCCCTCTGCATGTTGCGGCACATGGGCGGCCGCACGCGGGACATCCGAAGGGAGCACCGCCCGCCCGGTAGCGGTGACGGCCAGCGCGCGGGCAAGATACCCGAGTTCCCGGAGGTTCCCCGGCCAGTCGTAGCGGGACAATGCCTCCACCACTTCCACGGACAGGGGCGTCGGGGTCGCGAAGGCTTCCGCGAAGGCGCGTTCGGCCAGCCAGAGAAGATCCTGCCGATGGCGGAGCGCCGGAAGGCGGATGAGCGCGCCGTTCAGCCGATGGAACAGATCCGCCCGGAAGCGCCCCTCCGCCGCCGCCTGACCAAGATCGCACTGGCTTGTCGCGATGATCCGCAAAGGCAGGGGCGCAGCCCGCACCCCACCGACCGGCAAGGCTCCCTCCTCCGCCGCAAGGCGGAGAAACCGGCGCTGCAATCCGGGCGGCAGCTCCTCCACCTTGTCGAGCACCAGGGTTCCGCCACCGGCCTCCGCGATCATTCCGCCGCCCCGCTCCCCTGCCCGGCCAAAGAGCAGCGCGCCGTCCTCTTCGGCCAGTCCGGCACAGGGCAGCACGACCAGCGGGCCCTTGCCCGCGAGCGCATGTATCGCCCGCGCGAGCGTCAGCTTCCCCGTGCCGGTCTCCCCCTCGATCAGCAGCGGCAGGGGTGAGGCCGCGAGCGCCGCGGCGCGGCCGAGCGTCAGCTCCATCACCGGATCCGCCCCCGCAAGCCCCCGGAGGCCCTGCGGCAGCCGCTCCGGCCGCGGCGGGGCACGGAGCGGGGCGGGCCGCGGCTCTATGGCATGGGCGAACAGGCGATGACCGTCCCGCGTCTCCACGAACCGCTCCGCCGCCTGACGCTGCCGGGTCAACCCCTCCAGCCGGTCCAGCGAGATGTCGAGAAAATCCGAGATCGGCCGCCCGATCAGCGCCTCCGGACCCCGCCAGTCCAGCCCCGCCGCCCGCGCCATCAGCCGTGCCGCCCCGTTGGTCATGCCGATCACCCGGCCGGCTGTATCGAGCGAGACCGCCGCCTCCGGGTCCACATCCAGGAAATCCGCGCCGGCGGACAGGCGCAGCACCCATTCGCGCCTGCTTTCCGCCATGAGGTTCGCCATCTCGATCCGCCGCGCCGATTGCCGGACGAGGTTCAGCGCCAGCGACTGGCTGGCCCGCGGCAGGGGAGAGGAGAGGAGCGAGATGTCCAGCACCGCCGCCAGCCGCCCGCCGGTATCGTAGATCGGCGCCGCCGTGCAGGACAGCCCGGTATGCGCGAGGTCGAAATGATCGCTCTGATGGATGATGAGCGCCTCTCCCGTCTCGATACAGGCGCCGAGCGCGCAGGTGCCCGCCCGCTCCTCGGACCATTCCGCCCCCAGATAGAGCCCGCTCCGGCGCAGCGCCGCCTTCTGCGCGGGATCGCCCAGATATTCCACGGTCACGCCTGCACTGTCGGCCAGCATGAGCACGTAGTTCTGCCCCGCCACGAGCGAGTAGAGATGCTCGATACCGCTCCGCGCGATCGCGATGAGATCCTCCGAGCGCTGCCTGTGCAGGCGGAGCGCGCTGTCGGGCAGGATATAGGCCTCCGACCGTGCCGCAGGATCCAGCCGGTGCTGGTTCAGACAGCGCAGCCAGCTCTGCACGACCACTGGCGCGCGTTGCCCGGCCCTGCCACGGGAGACCTCCTCGATCTCGCGGATGTGGTGGAGATCCTCCATCCCCTCCTCCTCCCCATGCCGGCCCCTCCTCCGACGGAACAAGGTTAGCGGAAGCGCGGCGCTTGGGAAGCCTGTTGCAGGGCGATGCAACACCTGTTGCAGGGCGCGGCAACGCACGTTCGTTTAACCTGTTGAAAACATGTGATGTCGTATTTGTGTTTCCGGTTTCTCGTCCCCCGCCCCAGTCTTGTCCCACCGCCACAACGCACCCTCACGGGGCGATTCGGCGAAGGGCTGGCCGGGGAGGGTCGGCCATCATGGCGAAGCAGAGGGAGGACACCATGCTCGACACGACAAGACATGCCGCATTCGATGCGCTCATCCGCGATCTGGAACGCGCGCTTGTCGCGCAGGACGCGGATGCGGTGGCGGATCTGTTTCTGGAGACGGGCTTCTGGCGCGATCTGGCCGCTTTCACCTGGAACATCCGCACCTGCGAGGGGCGGGAGGAGATCCGCGCCATGGCGGCGGAGCAGCTTGCCGCGATCAAGCCTGAATCCCTGCATCTCGACCCGGCGGAGGAGGTCGGCGAGAACGGCGATGTCACGGAGGGCTGGCTGCGGTTCGAAACGGCAACGGGCCGCGGCGTGGGCTATCTGCGCATGAAGGACGGCCGGATATGGACGCTTCTGACGACGCTCCACGAACTGAAGGGCCATGAGGAACCCCGCGGCCTCCGCCGCCCGATGGGTGCCGAGCATGGGCATGACCCGGACCGCAAGAGCTGGAAGGAAAAGCGGGAGGCGGAAACCGCCCGTCTGGGCTATGAGGAGCAGCCCTACGTGCTCATCATCGGCGGCGGACAGGGCGGCATCGCGCTCGGGGCGCGGCTGCGGCAGTTGAACGTGCCGACGATCATCGTGGACCGTCACGCCCGCCCCGGAGATCAGTGGCGGAGCCGTTACAAGTCGCTCTGCCTGCATGACCCGGTCTGGTATGACCACCTGCCCTACATCCCCTTTCCCGACAACTGGCCGGTCTTCGCGCCCAAGGACAAGGTCGGCGACTGGCTGGAGATGTACACCAAGGTCATGGAGCTGAACTACTGGTCCAGCACCACGGCCAAATCGGCGCAATGGGACGAAGCGCGGAAGGAATGGACCGTCACTGTTGAGCGCGACGGCGAGGAAATCGTGCTTCACCCCAAGCAGCTCGTGCTGGCGACCGGCATGTCTGGCAAGGCGAATGTCCCGAAAATCCCCGGTCAGGACGTATTCAAGGGAGAGCAGCAGCATTCCAGCCGCCACCCCGGCCCCGATGCCTATCGCGGCAAGCGGGTGGTGGTGATCGGCGCCAACAACTCCGCCCATGACATCTCCGCCGCGCTCTGGGAAAATGGCGCGGATGTGACGATGGTGCAGCGTTCCTCCACCCATATCGTCAGGTCCGACAGCCTGATGGAGGTCTGTCTTGGCGGGCTCTATTCCGAGCAGGCGGTGGCAAACGGCATCACGCATGACAAGGCGGACATGATCTTTGCCTCCATCCCCTATCGGATCATGCACAGCTTCCACGTGCCCCAGTATGACGAGATCAAGAAACGCGACGCCGATTTCTACGCAGCGCTGGAGAAGGCGGGCTTCATGCTCGATTTCGGCGATGACGAGAGCGGGCTGTTCATGAAATACCTCCGCCGCGGGTCGGGCTATTACATCGATGTGGGGGCCTGCGATCTCATCATCGATGGGTCGATCAAGCTGCAATCCGGCAAGGGGATCAGCCATCTGAGCGAAGATGCGGTCGTTCTGGACGACGGGACGGAACTGCCCGCCGATCTGGTGGTCTATGCGACGGGATACGGGTCCATGAACGGCTGGGCGGCGGATCTCATCAGTCAGGAAGTGGCGGACAAGGTCGGCAAATGCTGGGGTCTGGGTTCCGAAACCACCAAGGATCCTGGCCCGTGGGAGGGGGAGCAGCGCAACATGTGGAAGCCCACCCAGCAGGAAGGGCTGTGGTTCCACGGCGGCAACCTGCACCAGTCGCGGCATTATTCCCGCTATCTCGCCCTGCAGCTGAAGGCACGGGCAGAGGGGATCGACACGCCCGTCTGGGGCATGAACGCACCGCATCACCTGCAGTGACCGCCCTCGACCCGTGACGCGAAACGCGCGGCGCCTCCCTCGGGTGGCGCCGCAATACCCGTTCCCCTTCCGTTCACGAACCGTTAACCTGCGCGCGAAGCCGGGAGTCGCGCATGGGATATCTGGACAAACTGAACGACCGGCAGCGGCAGGCGGTGGAGCATGGGGCGGGGCCGCTCCTCGTCATCGCCGGGGCAGGATCGGGCAAGACAAATACGCTCGCGCATCGCGTGGCACATCTGCTTGTGCAGGGCGCCGATCCGCGCCGTATCCTGCTGATGACCTTTTCGCGTCGCGCGGCGGCGGAGCTGACCCGGCGGGTCGAGCGGATCGCGGCTTCCGCTCTCCCCGCGGGGTATGCCGCGGATGCCCTGACCTGGGCGGGAACCTTTCACGGGATCGGCGCGCGGCTTCTGCGCGACTATGCATCGCAGATCGGCCTGGCACCGGATTTCACCATCCATGACAGGGAGGATTCGGCCGATCTGATGAACCTCTCCCGCCATGGGGTCGGCCTGTCGCGCACCGAGGCGCGCTTTCCCGGCAAGGGCACCTGCCTTGCCATATACTCCCGCACCGTCAACTCGGGCGAGGGGCTTGCGGATGTCCTGAAACGCCATTTCCCATGGTGTGCGATGTGGGAGGCGGACCTGAAGCGGCTTTTCGCAGCCTATGTCGCGGCGAAGCAGGCGCAGAACGTGCTGGATTACGACGACCTCCTTCTGGCCTGGGCGGAGGTGATGGAGGAACCGGACTTTGCCGCCCATATCGGCGCGATGTGGGATCACGTGCTGATCGACGAATATCAGGACACCAATCGCCTGCAATCGCGCATCCTCCAGGGGCTGAAACCCGATGGGGCGGGGTTGACGGTGGTGGGCGACGATGCCCAATCGATCTATGCGTTCCGTGCGGCGACCGTGCGCAACATCCTCGACTTCCCCGCCGCCTTCACGCCGCCCGCCGCCGTGGTGACGCTGGAGCGGAACTACAGATCGACGCAGCCCATTCTCACCGCCGCGAATGCCGTGATCGCAGAGGCGCGGGAGCGGTTCAGCAAAACCCTCTGGAGCGACCGTGCCTCCGCCGAGAAGCCCCGGCTCGTCACCGTGGCGAACGAGATGGATCAGGCGCGGCATGTCGTTGATCAGCTTCTCGCCAACCGGGAAGACGGGATGCGCCTCCGGGATCAGGCGGTGCTGTTCCGCACCTCCAGCCATTCCGGCCAACTGGAGGTGGAGCTGACCCGGCGCAACGTGCCCTTCGTGAAATTCGGCGGCCTGAAGTTTCTTGACTCGGCACATGTGAAGGACCTGCTCGCCGTGCTCCGGTTCGGGCAGAACCCGAGGGACAGGGTGGCGGGCTTTCGGGCGTTGCAGCTTCTGCCCGGCCTCGGGCCCGGAACGGCGGGCAGGGTGCTCGATGCGATGGCCACAGCGCCGCGGCCGCTGCAGGCGCTGTCCGATTTCCCGGTTCCGGCCCGCGTGACCGGCTGGGCTGAACTGGTTCAGACCCTGCGCCCCCTTGGCTGGCCGGAGGCGTTGAGCCGGGCGCGGCTGTGGTATGAGCCGCACCTGGACCGGCTGCACGAGGATGCTGAATTCCGCCGCGCCGATCTTCTTCAGCTGGAGCAGATCGCCATGGCCTATCCCTCGCAGGAGCGGTTCCTGACCGATCTCACCCTCGACCCGCCGGATGCCACCAGCGGGCCTTCCGGCGTGGCGCTCAAGGACGAGGATTACGTGATCCTCTCCACCATCCACTCCGCCAAGGGGCAGGAGTGGCGCTCCGTCTTTGTCTTGAACGCGGTCGATGGCTGCATCCCCTCCGACCTCGGGGTTGGCGATACGGCTGAACTGGAGGAGGAGCGCCGCCTGCTCTACGTCGCAATGACGCGCGCGAAGGACCGGCTGACGCTGGGCATTCCGCTCAAGTTCCATGTCACGCAGCAAAGCCGCAACGGGGACCGTCACCTTTATGCCGCCCGCACCCGTTTCATCACGCGGGACATGCTGGAGCATTTCGACGTGACCTACTGGTCTCCCCCCATCGCCGCAGAGGCCGCGCCGCCGCCCAAGATCGACATTGCCCGCAAGATGCGCGGCATGTGGCAGTAGCCCCACCGGAAGCTGCTGCCCTGCCCGGCGGTGCTGCCCGATGACGCGGCTTGCCCCTCTCCGGTCCGACGCTAAGTCCTCCGGGCGCGGGGCTGCCGTGCGGGAATGGTGGAGATGGTCATGACCAACGCGAAATCCGGCCCGCAGCGGCCCCTGTCCGCCCCGGTGGTTGAGGCGGATGTCGGGAAAAGCTACTGGCACAAGGGGCCGCAGGATACCCTGCCGCCCCCGGATTTCGCTGGCCCCTACATGCGCAACCGCCCATTGCCCGTCACGCCGGTCGAAGGACGGAAGGCGTGGATCATCGGCGGCGGCATCGCGGGCATGGCGGCGGCCTTTTACATGATCCGCGACGGGCGCATGAAGGGTGAGGACATCACCATCATCGACACGATGCAGATCGAAGGTGGCTCCCTCGACGGCTCGGGCAATGCGGAGGAAGGCTACCTGATCCGCGGCGGCCGGGAGATGAACTGGACCTATGACAATTTCTGGGACATGTTCCAGGACATTCCCGCGCTGGAATTGCCGGAGCCATACAGCGTTCTGGATGAATACCGGCTGATAAACGACAACGATCCGAACTGGTCCAAGGCCCGTCTCTTGCACAACCGCGGCCAGATCCGCGATTTCTCCACGCTTGGCCTGACACGGGCGCATCAATGGGAACTCCTTCGCCTGCTGCTGAAACGCAAGGAGGAGCTCGACGACATCACCATCGAACAGTATTTCAGCGAGAGCTTCCTTCAGACCAACTTCTGGTTCTTCTGGCGCTCCATGTTCGCCTTCCAGAACTGGCAGAGCCTTCTCGAAGTGAAGCTCTACATGCACCGGTTCCTCGATGCGATCGACGGGCTGGCCGACATGTCGGCCCTGATCTTCCCGAAGTACAATCAGCACGATACGTTCGTGGTGCCGCTTTCCCGTCACCTGCGCGGACTGGGTGTGCAGATCCGCTTTGGCGTCAGCGTGCAGGATCTGGATATGGAGGAGGAGGACGGGCAGCGTCGGGTGACCGCGCTTCGCTGCACCGTGGAGGGTGGGGAGCAGGTCATTCCCGTCGGGCCGAAAGACGTGGTCTTTGCGCTTACCGGCTCCATGACCGATGCCACCGCCTATGGCGATGACGCGACCGCCCCGGAGCTCGAGGCGCGGCCCGGCCTGCCGCCGAAGGGGAGCGACTGGGATCTGTGGCTCAACCTCGCGCGGAAGTCACCGGTCTTCGGCAAGCCGGAAAAGTTCTGCGGCAACATCCCCGGGTCCATGTGGGAATCCGCCACGCTCACCTGCCGGCCCTCGCCGCTCACGGAAAAGCTCAAGCAACTGTCCGTCAACGATCCCTACTCCGGCAAAACGGTGACGGGCGGTGTCATCACCTTCACCGACTCCAATTGGGTGCTGAGCTTCACCTGCAACCGCCAGCCGCATTTTCCCGATCAGCCGAAGGATGTCCTCGTGCTCTGGGTCTATGCCCTGCTGATGGACAAGGACGGCAATCACATCAAGAAGCCGATGCCGCAATGCACCGGACGAGAAGTGCTCGCGGAGCTATGCTACCATCTTGGCATCGATGACTATATCGACGCGATTGCTGCGGCGACCAAGGTGCGCCTGTCGCTCATGCCCTATATCACCGCGCAGTTCATGCCCCGCGCAGCCGGCGACAGGCCACGCGTTGTGCCGGAGGGATGCACCAATCTCGCCCTGATGGGGCAGTTCGTGGAAACCTCGAACGACATCATCTTCACCATGGAAAGTTCGGTCCGCACCGCGCGTATCGGGGTTTATACGCTGCTCGGCCTGCCCAAGATGGTCACCGATATCGACCCGAGCCAATATGACATCCGCAATCTGCTGAAAGCCGCGCGGGCCATCAACAACAACGACCCCTTTCCGGGGGAGCGGCTGCTGCACCGCCTGCTCGACCGGACCTACTACGCCCACATCCTTCCCCCGCTGCCGGATAGGGAAAGCGCTCGGGAGCGGGTGGAGAGCGAGCTGGCGAGCATTCTGGGCAAGGGAAGTGTCGCTGCCGGTCGGCTGGCGACGCTTGCCGAGCAACTGCGCGAGCGCCTCTCCCGCCCGAAGGGTTAGATTTCCCCCTGCGGGAACGCAGGTGTCACGTCCCCCCTCGGGCTTCCGCTTGTCCTTGCAGAGGGACGTCACGGCAGAGCGCTAACTTTGCGAGGTGTGCCGTTCGGTTGGTCTGTCGTCCCGGTAGCGCTTCCGCTTCGGTCGCAACGAGCGACGGCTTTCATCCTTCCGGCCGGGAACTTGAGGGGCTGACAGGTACACGGGTTAACGCCGAAAGGCCGTCACTGTGGATCATCGTGGCTGCACGACCGTCCCCGGCTTCCAATGCCGACACACCATGCCAGTAGGGACAAGGCGCGCGCCGCTTCCGTCTGCGAATCCGCGACTTGATGTCCGGTGGATGCTCTCCATGGACAGACCCCAAACGCCGGAAGGGAGGATGACGGCGTGCCGTCAAATTCCGATACCCGGGAACATCGCCAGCCGCGAAGGGTTTCTTCCTCGACACAGGGAGATGACGAGATGAAGCACACGACGCGAAAAGGCGCACCTTGCGAACCGCTACGGGAGCGTCAGGCCGATGCCGGCCAGTCGCAACACCGCGAGCCGATTGATGGAACCGAACAGGCAGATGGCAACAAGCAGGGCTTGTGTGACTGATGGGGTTGGAGAGGACATGCGTGCTAGCTTGATAGCTAACAAGCCCAGAAAAGTTCTGATGTCCATGTCATTCTGTGACATCGGTTAATTTGTCCCGGAGGCCTCCCAAGCGTTTGGATTGCCTTGTTAATTTCATCAGGTTGCGCAGGCCTAAAATCTTTCTGCAGCAGCGTTCTAACGGGCCGCTGCAAAAGGTTTTTTGGCCTGTGTTGGAGCGAAAATCGTTCGCCATCTGACGAAATCCAGCCGGAAATATATTTCCGGGGTTTTCCGGGCGATTTTCCGATTTCTGACACATAAGCATGACACTTCAGGACTTTCTCAGCAGGCTTCTAACGCGCTGTTGTCCTGAGAGCTTCCTTGAGATCGAAACCAACCTCCTCCAGTTCCTCGCGAGGAGTGCCTATGAGCTTTCGTGCGGCAAGGTGCTGGACGGGGGCATTCACGGTCTCAACGGCGGCAAGCTGCCCTGCCCGGAACAGCAGCATGACCGGTTGATCGGCAGACTGCGGCAGGGACAGAACCTCATCCGCCCCGGCGCCCAGTCCCGCAATCTGAAGCTTGTGCTTGCCCTGATCGCTCCAGAACCACGGCACGGCGGCGTAGTCCCCTGTGGCACCCTTGACGAGGCGGCGGGCGATGTGGCGCGCGTGGTCCACGGCTGCCTGTACGGATTCGAGCCTTACCCGTGCGCCGTCGGTCAGCGGAAAGGCTGCGCAATCCCCGAGCGCCGAGATCGCGGGATCGGCGCTCACCAGCCGCCCATCCACGACCACGCCGTTCTGCACCGCAAGCCCTGCCTCCTCCGCCAGTTCCACGTTCGGGCGCACGCCCGTCGCGGCAAGGATCAGGTCGCCCGCGATGGTGCGTCCATCGGTCAGCCGGACGCCCTGCCCCGTTTCCACCGCCGCCACGCCGACGCCCAGCAGAACCTCCGTTCCCATTGCCCGGTGAGCCGCCAGAAACCAGTCGGACAGCGCGGGAGACAGTGCGCGCGCCATCAGCCGGGGCGCCGCTTCCAGCACGGTCACGTCAACCCCGGCCGCCCGCGCCATCGCGGCGAACTCAAGGCCGATGAACCCGCCGCCGATGACGATCGCATGTCGTGTCCGTGCAAGCCGCCCGCGCAGCAGCGCCGCATCGGCGAGCGTGCGCAGCTCCACCGTATCCGGCCCGTCCAGACCCTCCACCGGCGGGCGGAACGGGCGCGCACCCGTCGCCAGAACCAGATGGTCATAGGGATGCGCCGCGCCATCCGCCGTATGAACGGTCCGGGCATCCCGGTCGATCCTGCTCGCCCGGGTGCGGTCGATCAGCGTGAGAGCTGAGCGCGCGTAAAATCCGGCGGGCTTCAGCAGCAGCCGCTCCGCATCCCCGTCGGCCATGTAGGCCTTGGAAAGCGGCGGGCGTTGATAGGGCAGGCCCGGCTCCTCACCGATCAGCGTGACGGACCCCGCAAACCCCTCCTGCCGCAGGCTCGCGGCAAGCTGAAAGCCGCCCTGCCCCGTGCCGATCACCACCACCCGCGCGTCGGGAGGGAGCGGCGCCGTCATATCTGCGCCTCCGGCAGATGGATGACGAGCCCGTCCAGCTCCTCCCGCATCCTGATCTGGCAGGAAAGGCGGCTCGTCGGTTTCACTTCGGAGGCGGCGCAGTCGAGCAGGTCATCCTCCCCCTCCCCCCGGCCGCCGGTGGCATCGGCCCAGGCATCGTCAACGTAGCAATGGCAGGTCGCGCACATCATGGATCCGCCGCATTCGCCTATGATGCCATCCACGTCATTGGCGACGGCGGCCTGCATGACGCTGTCGCCGGGGCGGGCCTCGACCAGTGTTTCGGTGCCGTCGGCGGCGATATAGGTGATCTTCATGGGGTTGCTCCTCGGAAGCGTCCGGCACGGGGCCGGGGTCAGTTCAGAATGACGGGAAGGTTGATCGGGCCGCGGAAGCCGAAGCCCCGCCATTGCACGACCTCCGGGTCCGGCAGCGTGATGCCGGGGAAGCGCTCGAACAGCATTTCCAGCATCACCGCGCCCACCGTCCGGCGCGAGATATGCACGCCCCCGCAGTGATGCGGGCCGGAGCCGAAGGCCTGATGCGGGTTCTTTGCGCGGAAGACATCGAAGCGCTCGGGGTGATCGTAGAGATCCTCGTCATGGTTGGCGGAAGCCTGGATGGTCATCACCGTGTCGCCCTTCGGGATCAGGCAACCGCGGATTTCCACATCCTCCATCACCAGCCGGGAGGAGGCCTGGATCGGGGCGACCCAGCGCACGCCCTCCTCGAAGGCCTGCCCCCATTTGCCGGTGCGGCGGACCTCCTCCAACTGCCCGGGCTCGGTCAGCAGGCCATAGACGATGGTGGAGAGCGCATCGCGGGGCTCATTGATGCCGCCGCCGATGGCGATCTTGATATTGGCATAGATCTGCGCCATCGGGATCGGGTTTTCCGCGTTCACCATGACGGACAATGCCGAGCGGTCCGGCGTGGCGCGCACCCGCTCGACGCAACGGTCGAAGAGCGCATTCATCTCCAGATTGGCCCGGTCGGAGACGGCGAAGGGTTCGGGCCGCCAGCCGAAGTTCCCGGCCCCGTCGATCAGCGCCTGACTCCAGAAGATCATCTCCTCGTCCGTCGCTTCCGGGATGCCGAGGATATGGGCAAGGATCCGGGCGGCCAGCGGGCCCGAAATCAGCTTGTGGAAATCCACGATCTCGCCCTTCGGCAGCCGGTCGAGGTATTGGGCCGCGAACTGACGGTAGAGCGGCTGCCAGACCTCCTGAATGGTCTTGGGCATGAGGGCAGAGGCCATCGCCATCCGCTCCGCCAGATGCTCCGGCCCGTCCTTTCGCATCAGGGTGTGGGCCTGAAACGCCGGTTTCATCGGCGTGTTGGGATCGTTGGAGGAGAAGATCTCCGGCGTGTCCTTGACGTATTTCGTATCCGTGGCCTTGGTCAGAAAGGTCCGTCCCGCCGCCTTCACCCGTATCACCGGGGCCTCCCGGCGCAGGCGGTGGTAGATCGGATAGGGGTCGAGGTGAAGCTGATCGAGGGTGATCGTCTCGTCCAGCGGGGCGAGCGTGGCGTCAACTTGCATGGACGGCTCCTTGTTTGGCGATGACGCCGAGATGGGTTTCGAGCGCGGTCGCATCCGCGAGCAGGGCGGCGCTGCGCCCTTCGTGCACGATCCGGCCCCGGTCGAGGATCACGGCGCGATCGGTGACGCCGAGGATCTTGCGGGCGTGCTGCTCCACGATGATCGTGGCCATTCCCTCCTCCCGGATGATCCGGCGGATGGAGGCCAGCAGGTGCTCCACGATGATCGGGGCCAGACCTTCGGTGGGTTCGTCCAGCAGCAGGACGCGCGGGTTCAGCATCAGCGCGCGGCCCACGGCGAGCATCTGCTGCTCTCCGCCCGAAAGCTGGTTGCCCATGTTGGCCCGCCGTTCCGCCAGCCGGGGGAACATCTCATAGACCCGCTCCAGCGTCCATTTTCCGGGGCGCGCGGTGGCAGTCAGGTTCTCCTCCACCGTCAGGGACCGGAAGATGTTGCGCTCCTGCGGCACCCAGCCGATCCCGGCGGCGGCGCGGGCCTCCGGTGCGGCGCGGGTGAGGTCGGTTCCCCCCAGCATCACGGTGCCGCCGAACCGGCGGGTCACGCCGATGATGCTGTCGAGAAGCGTGGTCTTGCCCACGCCGTTGCGGCCCAGCACGGCCAGCGCCTCGCCTTCGTTGAGCACGAGCGACAGATTGCGGATCACCACCGCGTCGCCATAGCCGGTCGTCAGATCGCCGAGTTTCAGCAGATCATTCATGATCGCCTCCCAGATAGACGTCGCGGACGCGGGGATCGCCCATCACCTCCTCCGGCGTGCCGTCAGCGAACAGCGCGCCGTTCACCAGCACTGAAATCCGGTCGGCAAAGGAGAATACGAGGTCCATGTCATGCTCGATCAGCAGGATGGACACGTCCTTCGGCAGCGCCGCCAGCGTGTCGAGCAACTCCTGCCGCTCCGCCTCCGGCACGCCCGCGGCGGGCTCGTCCAGCAAGAGGACGCGCGGGTTCCCGGCAAGGGCTACCGCGATCTCCAGCAGGCGCTGCTTGCCGTAGGGAAGGTTGCGGGTCTGGTGGTCCATGACTTCCGTCAGGCGGAACCGCTCGCAGAGTTCCACGATCTCGGCCACGATATCCTTGCGGGAGCCAAGGCTCCGCCAGAAGTCGCCGCCGCCGCCCATCCGCTCCGAGACGGCGAGACCGATGGATTCAACAGGTGTCATCGCGGCAAAGAGCTGGTTGATCTGGAACGTCCGGCCAAGGCCCCGGCGCGCCCGCTGCTGTTGCGACAGGCGCGTGACATCGGCGCCCTCCAGCAGGACCTGCCCCTCATTCGCGGGCAGAACGCCGGTCAGCAGGTTGATGAAGGTGGTCTTGCCCGCGCCGTTCGGACCGATCAGGGCGTGGCGCGCCCCATGGGCGAGCGTGAAGGTCACATTGTCGGTCGCCGTCAGCCCGCCGAAGCGCTTCTGAAGGCCGATGGTCTGCAATGCCGCGCTCATTTGCCCCCCCGGATCCGGGTCCAGAGTGCGCGCGGCGCGGCATTGATCCGCTCCCGCCCGATCAGGACGATGACGACGAGGATGAGGCCGATCCAGAACATCCAGTATTGCGGGGTGAGGTTGGACAGCACGTCCTGCAACAGCTTGAACACCACCGCGCCGATCAGACCGCCGTAAAGGTATCCGACCCCGCCCAGCACCAGCACCAAGAGCACATCCGCCGAGCGGTGGAAGGCCAGCACGTCGAGGGAGACAAACATCGTGGTTTGCGTGAGCAACCCGCCCGCGATACCCGCGATGAAGGCGGAGAAGGTATAGATCGCCACCAGCCGCTTGCCGACGGGAATGCCGATGGTGGCAGAGCGCAGCGTGTTGTCGCGGATCGCCCGGAGCGACAGGCCATAGGGCGATGTGACCACCCGCCGCGCAACGAGGAACAGAACGAAGGTGACGATCAGACAATAGGCATAGGCCGTCGTGCCCATCAGATCGAACTCGAAACGGCCCAGAAGCGGGTCGATCCACACGCCCTGCAGCCCGTCGGCACCGCCGGTGAGCCAGGCGGCCTTGTTCGCGGCCTCCAGCAGCAGCATCGCGATGCCGAGGGTGACCATCAGCCGCGTGAGATCGGAGGCACGCAGAAGCAGGAGGGGCGCAGTCGCCAGCCCGAGCAGCGCCGCCGCCACTCCGGCGAGAAGCAGCCCTGTCAGCGGTTCGCCCGTCAGATGCACCGAGACCAGACCGGCCACATAGGCGCCAAGCCCGAAGAAGGCGCCATGCCCGAGCGACACGATACCGGCATAGCCCAGGATCAGGTCGAGGGAGACCGCGAAGAGCCCGAGGATCGCGATTTCGGTAAGCAGGAGATGCTTGTCGGGCAGCAGGAAGAAGCTGGCGGCCGCCAGCGCCCAGAAGATGATCTCGGCGGGCTTCCAGCGGCCCGCCCGGCCAAGGTTCGCGAGTGCACGGGACTCCAGCGCGGCGGAGCCGTGGGCCGGGCCGCGCGCCGTGGCGGCAAGGGTGAGGTCGGTGGCCATGGAGCGTCTCCTTTCAGCGGGCACGGGCGATGAGGCCCTGGGGGCGCCAGATGAGAATGGCGATCATGAGGAGGTAGATGAGGAAGGCCCCGAGCTCCGGCACGTAGTACTTGCCGGCCACATCGGCCACGCCGATCAGCAGCGCCGCAATGAACGGCCCGATCAGGCCCGCCGTCCCGCCGATGGTGACCACGATGAGAAAATAGACCATGTATTTCAGCGGAAACGTCGGATCCATGCCAAGGATTTCCACCGACAGCGCCCCACCGAGACCGGCGAGGCCCGAGCCCACCGCGAATGTGGCCGCGAAGATCGTGCCGACGTTGATGCCAAGCCCGCGGGCCACCCGCTGATCGTCCACCGCCGCGCGGAGCCGGGAGCCGAAGCGGCTGCGCGTCAGGACGAGTTGCAGGCCGATGACCATCACCGAGCAGAGCACGATGAGAAACGCGCGATACCGTCCGACCGGAATTCCAAACAGATCGAACCTGCCCTGAAGCCAGGCGGGCAGAGTGATGAGCTGCTGCTGGGAGCCGACGAGATAGTCGGTCGCCGCGACCACCATGAAGACGAGGCCGATGGAGAACAGGACCTGATCGAGGTGGCTGCGCCGGTAGAGCCGCGCGTAGAGCGTCCGCTCCGCCACCGCGCCGACCAGGGCGGGCAGCAGAAAAGCCAGCGGCAGGGTCAGAAGGAACGGCACCCCCCAGCGGTTCATGAAGATCGCAGTGGCATAGCCGCCCATCAGGGCAAAGGCGCCGTGGGCAAGGTTGATGAAATTCATCAGCCCGAGGGTGACGGACAGGCCCGCAGCGAGGATGAACAGCAGCATCCCATAGGCGATACCGTCGATGAGGATGGTCAGCATGAGCGGATGCTCCGTGGCAAGAGGCGATATCGGGAAGGTGCCGGTCGTCTTGCCGCCCCTCCGGGGCACGCGGCGACCGGCCCGGTGCCTGATGCGGCACCGGGGAGACATCGTTGAGGACGGCGAAGACCTTCCAGAGGGAGGTTAGCTCGGAGAGAGATCAGGAGCCGGTCTTGGCCGGGTCCTTCACCGCCTCGAACGTCTCGAACTCCATGTTCCAAAGCTCGCCGTTCTGACGTTCGACCTTGCGCATGTAAACGTTCTGGATGATGTCGCGCGTTTCAGGATCGATGCTGATCGGGCCACGCGGGCTGATCCAGGACAGGCCCTTCATCGCTTCGATCAGGCTGTCGCCATCGGATTTTCCACCCGTCTTTTCCAGCGCCGCATAGATCAGATGCATCCCGTCATACCCGCCCACAGCCATGAAGTTGGGGCGCATTCCGGGGTTCGCTTTGGTAAAGGCCTCGACGAAGGCACGGTTCTCGGCGCTGTCATGGGCGGCGGAATAGTGGAAGCCCGTGATCGCGGCGAGCGCCGGATCGCCCATGCCGTTGAGGATATCGTCATCCGTGATCCCGCCATCGGCCAGCAGCCGGACACCTGACTTGTCGAGGCCCCGCTCCACATACTGCTTCATGAAGGGCGCGCCGACGCCGGAGGGCACGAAGACAAAGATCGCGTCCGGCTTGTGGTCTGCCACCTTCTGGAGGAACGGCGAGAAATCCGGGTTCGCCAGCGGCACGCGCAGGGATTCAGCGACAGTGCCGCCCGCCTTGCCGAAGTCCTGCACGAAGGTCTTCTCCGCATCGATACCGGGACCGTAGTCGGAAACGATGGTGACGACCGATTTGATGCCTTCCTTCCCCGCCCATTCCGCGATCTTGGAGGTGACCTGCGGCGTGGTGTAGCTTGTCCGCACGACATAGGGCGACTGTTCGGTGATCGAGGACGTGGCAGCCGCCATGACCACGGCCGGAACCTTTGCCCGCGTGGCAAGGGGCGCGGTGGCCATGGCCAGCGGCGTGAGGCCGAAGCCTGCCAGCACCGCCACCTTGTCCTTGACGATCAGCTCCTGCGCAAGGCGTTTGGTCGTGTCGGCCACGCCCGCGTCATCCTTGACCAGAAGTTCAACCTCGCGCCCGTCGGCGGTCGCGCCGTGTTGGGCGATGTAGAGCCTGGCCGCCGCCTCGATCTGCCGCCCCGTGGAGGCGAAGGGACCGGTCATCGGCAGGATCAGCCCGACCTTCAGCGGATCCCCGGCCGCCAGTGCCGGAAGCCCGGCCAGAGCGACGGATGCGCCGAGTATTGCGCCCGCAAGCAGGTTGCGTCGTTTCATTCGTTTCCTCCCCTGTGGCGCGGGCGGGGCTCCCTCCCCGCGCCGCATTGTTCCCGATCAGCCGTAGCGGCGGATCAGGCTTGCTCCCGGCAGACCGTCGAGCGGCATGTGAAGGCGAAGCGCGCGCATCAGGTTGCGGTGCGAAAGCCGCGCATGTTCCCGCAGCAGCGCCTCCACCCGCGCGCCTTCGCGCCCGCGGATCGCCTCCAGCACCGCCCGGTGCTGATCCTGCGCGACGATCAGATGCCGGCGCGCCTGTTCGGAATTCTCATTGAGCTGGACGAGCGCGCTGGCCGAGGCGAAGGGCCGCGCATTGGCCCGCTGCGCCTCCTGCTGGATCAGCGCCGAGCCCGTGGCCGCCACAAGACCCGCGTGGAATTCCGCATTCACGGCGGAATAGCGCATGATCTGGGCCTGACCGAAGACCGGGGCCTCCAGCACCGGGTCGATACCGTCGAGCACGCCGTCCAGATGGCGCAGCACGGCCTCCTCCACCCCCCGCTCGGCCAGAAGCCGGGCGGCAAGGCTTTCGATGGCGCCGCGGATCTCGATGGCTTCCGCGATCTCCCGCGGCAGGAAACCCCGGACCGTGAACCCGCCGGAGGCGAGCGGCTCCAGCAGCCCCTCCTCCCGCAACTGCTGGATCGCGGCGCGGATCGGGGTCCGCGACATGCCCAGCCGCTCTGCCAGAAGGACTTCGGTGAACCGTTCGCCGGGGACCATCACGCCCGTTACGATCAGGTCGCGCATCCCCATCACGGCGCGCGACGTTTGCGTGCCGGTCTGCGTGTCAACGGGGATAGCTTCCTGCGTCATGGTGGCTCCTCTGGATGTATCGGTATACACGAATCCCGATTCGCGCAAATTCATTGCGGTTCAACGGCATTTATATCCACCTAAAGTATGATATACTGTTAATGAGTGTATACACTCAGGCCGGTATCAACCGTAGCGGCAAGGCTGCAAGACCGCGGAGCGTGTTGTTGTAGCTGCGCAGCGGAGCACCCGAAAGTTCGATCCCGGCGCAGCGGCGGGCCAGCGCGGCGAGCACCACCTCCCCCTCCAGCCGGGCCAGAAGCTGCCCCACGCACATATGCACACCGGAGCCGAAGCCGACATGGCCCGAGGCGCGACGCCCGATGTCATAAACCTCCGGCGCCTCCCACCGGCGCGGGTCGCGGTTGGCGGAGGCGAGGAACATGAGCACCTTTGCGCCCTCCGGTATCAGCGCGCCGCCGATCTCCGCCGGGCGCGTCGTGGTGCGGAAGAAGGTCTGCACCGGGCTTTCAAAACGGATACCCTCCTCGAAGGCCGCGCGGGCAAGCGACGGATCATCCCGCAGCCGGGCGAATTCCTCGGGGAAGCGGGCGAGGCAGTAGAGCGCCGCCCCGATGCCGTTCACCGTCGTGTCCAGCCCTGCCGTCAGCAGGGAGCGGCACAGCAGAACCGCCTCCTCCGACGTGATCTCGCCTGTATCGACGGCAGCATGGACAGCGGCTCCGAAACCGTCCGGCGACAGGTTCTCCCGCCGGCACTGCTCCGTGACCCATGCGACATGTGGCGCTGCGCGCTCCAGCGCCTCGCGCCGCAGGCGGTTGTCCGGCCCGAAGGCGTTGAAGGCCAGCCCGGCATAGGGCAGCAGATGCTCCCTGCCTTCCCGGCACAGGCCCACGGCATCGGGAAAGACGGAAAGCGGAAACGCCTCCGCCAGATCGCTGATCCCGTCGATCCCGCCACGCGCGACCAGGTCCGCGACCAGACGATCGGCAGCGGCGGCGAAATCCTCCTTCAGCCGCCGCATCACGACGGGCGAAAGCACCCTTTGCAGCACGGCACGGGCGCGGTCATGCTCCGGCGGATCGGTTTCCAGCACGAGGCTCGGCGGGCGCCAGGGCTTTTCGCGCGCGAAATCCGACAGCCCGACCCCGCGCGACGAGCAGAAGGTCTGCCAGTCGTTCAGCACGGCATGGACCTCCTCGTAACGCGCCACCGCGTAAATGCCATAGCGCGACAGCCACACGAGCGGCCCCGCCTCGCGCAGCGCCTCCTGTGCCGGATAGGGGTCATCAAAATAGGCATGATCGAACGGATCGAGATCGGAGATCGGAAGGCCAACCGGCGCGGCGACTTCCAAAGGGGTAAGGACGGCGGGGGTCATGGTAGTCTCCTGGCAAAAGGGGGACGGCCGGGGTCACGGCACCCGGCACGGTCTTTGAGCGATGCGTCCGGGGGCGGGAGTCGGGGGCGGGAGCGGTCAGGACGCCGATTTGCCGGGGTCCCGCACGGCCTCATAGGTCTGGAATTCGACGTTCCAGAGCTGCCCATCCTGCTGTTCGACCCTGCGAATATAGACGTTCTGCACGATGTCTCGGGTTTCGGGGTCAATGGAGATCGGCCCGCGCGGACTTTCCCATGCCATTCCCTTCATCGCGGCGATGAGGCTGTCCCCATCCGACTGCCCGCCGGTCTTCTTCAGGGCCTCGGAGAGCAGGTGCATCCCGTCCCAGGCGGCGACCCCCATGAAGGCGGGGCGCGTGCCGGCCTTCGCCTCATAGGCGGCAGCGAATTTTCGGTTCAGATCGCTGTCATGCGCGGCGGAATAATGAAACCCGGTCAGGATCCCTTCCGCCGGGGGGCCCATGCGCGGCAGGGTTTCGTCGTCCGTCACCCCTCCATCGGCAATGAGCCGGATGCCGGATTTGTCCAGCCCCCGCTCCACATACTGCTTCAGCAGCGGCGCGCCGACTCCCGACGGGACGAAGACAAAGAGGGTCTGCGGCTTCAGATCCGCGACTTTCTGCAGGAAGGCGGAAAAGTCCGGGTTTTGCAGCGGCACGCGCAGGCTTTCCAGAACCTTGCCGCCCGCCGCCTCGAACCGTGTCCTGAAGGTCGTCTCCGCATCGACGCCGGGGCCGTAATCCATCACCAGCGTCACCGCGCTCCGGTCGCCTTGCTCCACGACCCAATCGGCGATCTTCGATGTGACCTGCGGCGTGGTGTAGCTGGTTCGCACGATGTAGGGCGATTTCTCCGTCACGACCGAGGTCGCCGCCACCATGACGATCTGCGGCACCTTGGCGCGGGCGGAAATGGGCGCCGCGGCAAGGGCAAGCGGCGTTAGCCCGAACCCCGCCAGCGCCTCCACCTTGTCATGCACGACGAGTTCCTGCGCCAGACGCTTCGTTGCATCGGCCACGGCCCCGTCATCCTTGACGATCAGTTCGATCCGACGGCCCGCGACTTCCTCTCCATGCTCGGCAAGATAGAGGCGCATTGCGGTCTCGATCTGTTTTCCATAGGGCGCGAACGGACCGGTCATGGGGACGATTACCCCCACCTTCAAAGGCTTCGCCTCGGCCAGAGCCGGGCGCAGTCCGCCTGTCGCGCTCAACGTTGCACCGGCCGCCGCGGCGACCAGAAAGCTGCGTCTGTCCATTTTCCCTCCCTCGCCAGACCTCCTCCGCCCAGCTCTGAAAATGTAGCAGTCACGGCTAAATCTACTTAGCGAATTCGTTTAATTATGATTATTTAAATCATGAATTATCGTGAGATCGACCTGAACCTCCTGATGGTGCTTGATGCGCTTTATGAAGAAGGCAGCGTCACCGCCGCCGCTGTGCGACTGAAAACCAGCCAGCCCACGGTAAGCTTCGGGCTGAACAAACTGCGTGCGTCTCTGGGCGATGAGCTTTTCGTGCGCGATGGCTCTGGCATGCGGCCCACCCCCTTCGCCCAGCAGATCGAGGAGCCGGTGCGACGGATCCTCGGTATCGTGCGGCAGGATCTTCTCCGCCAGCGCGGCTTCGAGCCGGCAACCGCGCAACGCAGCTTCGCCTTTTCGACCTCCGACATCGGGGAGCTGGTCTTCCTGCCCGAAATCATCGCCAGATTGCGCAGCGAGGCGCCGGGCGTCACGCTTCGTTGTCTCTCCCTGCCGCCAGACGAGTTGCAGGAGGCGCTGGCCGAAGGCATCGTGGACATCGCCCTCGGTTACTTTCCCGATCTGCAGGGCGCGCTCATCTATCAGCAGAAGCTCTTCGAGCATCCCTTCACCTGCGTCGTGCGCGAAGGCCACCCGGTGATCGGAGACAGTCTGACGCTGGAGCAGTTCGCCTCCCTCGAACACGCCGTGGTCGAGCAGAAGGGCCGCAGCCAGGAAATTGCCGAGCGCCGCATGGCTGAGCTGGGGATCGAGCGGCGCATCATCCTGCGCTCGCCGCATTTCATGTCCATCCCGCTGCTGGTGGCCTCATCCGACCTGATCTCCGTCGTCCCGCTTGCCGTCGGGCGGGCCTATGGCCGGATCGCGCCCCTGAAGCTCGTCCCACCGCCGTTCGACATCCCGGTCATCGAACTCAAGCAGTTCTGGCACCGTCGGCTGCATGCCGATCCGGGTGTCGTATGGATGCGCGGTCTCATCGCCCGGCTGTATCTGAATCGCGACCCCTCGACAGATATGAAATCTCCGATCTTCAGCCTGGGATGAAGCCGCAGGCCAATGGAAGCGTCTCCTGACCTGTGGCGCCAGCTGGGGGCGCTTCGCCAGCGGCGGTCGCGACGCTGCGGGGGGTGCTGTGCTTCACGCACGAAGCACCCACCGACGCCCTCGGCCCGCTGGCGGGAGGGCGCGCCGGTCTTGCGGGTGCGCCGAGCCTCCGCGCATATCCGCGGTTGACGGCGCCCTCAACGGGGGAGGCCGGAACCGGGGCGACCGGTGGATCGCCTCAGACGGTCGCCGAACCCCGGCAGTTGCAGACCGGCAGAAGCGCCCCGTTAGCCCTCAGCCATACAGTTTCGCGCCGGTGAACTCCTGAACTTCCGCCCTGCTGTTGCCGGGAGCAAGCTCGATGATCCCAAAGCCTTCGGGTAGAACTTCCAGCACCGCAAGGTCGGTATAGACCCGCGACACAACGCCCAGCCCGGTGAGAGGATAGGTGCATCGCTCCAGCAGCTTCGGGGCACCGGCACGGTCCACATGCCGCATGATGACGTAGATGTTCGGCACCCCGACAACGAGGTCCATCGCGCCGCCGACCGCAGGCGGAAAGCTATGGTCAAGCGTCGCCCAGTTGGCCAGATCGCCATTCTGCGCCACCTGATAGGCGCCCAGAACCGCGATATCCAGATGTCCGCCCCGCATCATGGCAAAGCTGGTGGAATGGTCGAAAAAGGCCGAGCCGGGGATCGTGCTGACGAACTTCTTCGAGGCGTCGATCAGGTCGGGATCCTCCATGCCCGGTGCAGGCTGCGGGCCGACACCAAGCAGGCCGTTTTCGGTCTGGTACATCACCTCGCGCCCCTCCGGCACGAAATGCGCCACGCGGTTGGGCATGCCGATCCCGAGGTTCACATAGGCCCCGTCGGGGATGTCCTGCGCCAGACGGCGCGCGATATCGTTGTCGGACAGCCGGTTCATGCCTGCACCCCGCCCTGGACTCCGCCCTGCGCCATACCGGCGGTGACCGAGGAGACGAAGATACCGGGCGTCACCACGGTTTCGGGCGGCAACGGTTCGTCCAGCACCTCGCGCGCCTCGACGATCGTGTGACGGGCGGCCATTGCCATGAGCGGGTTGAAGTTCCGCGCCGTCGCCCGGTAGCGCAGGTTGCCCCAGCGGTCTGCGGCATCCGCGCGGATCAGCGCGAAATCGGCCGAAAGCGGCGTCTCGAACACGTGGCCCTTGCCGTCGATCATCCTCACCTCCTTGCCCTCGGCCAGCAGGGTGCCATAGCCCGTGGGGGTGAAGAAGCCGCCCAGACCGGCCCCCGCCGTGCGGATACGTTCCGCCAATGTGCCCTGGGGAACGATCTCCAGCGCCACCTCCCCCGCCTCGTACCTCCGTTCGAACCAGATCGACCCGGGAGAGCGGGGATAGGAACAGATCACCTTGGCCACACGGCCCTCCTTCAGCAATGCCGAGATGCCCTCCTCGCCGGCCCCGGCATTGTTGGAGATCAGCGTGAGGTCCCGCGCGCCATTCTCCACAAGCGCCTCGATGAGTCCGAAGGGGACCCCGGCGGAGCCGAAGCCGCCGATCATCACCGAAGCGCCGTCCTGTATCGCTGCCACGGCGACATCCAGACCAGGAACACGTTTATCGATCATTCGCCCGGCTCCACCATTGCCACTGTCATCTTCTCCCGGCCAAGGGGCCGCATCACCGTCATTGCCACGACGCCCGCCACCATCAGGAAACCCAGTATCATCGAATAGAACTCCGGCAACAGTATGAGGATGCCTGCCACCCCGAGCACAACCCGCGCAAGAGGGCGCAGCCGTCCGGCGCGGTAGAGCCAGCCTTCCATCGCGGCAGTCATGGCCCAGATGGCGATCACGCTGAGGCAGATGGATCTGGCGATCGCCAGCGCCCCGCCCTGCATGATCAATCCGGTGTCGTACACAAAGATGAACGGCAGGATGAACAGGATGCCGCCAAGGCGCATGGAGTAAAAGCCGGTCTTCATCGCCGGTGCCTTGGCGATGTTCGCAGCCGTGATCGCCGCAAGCGCAACCGGCGGGGTGATGTAGCTCAGCATGCCCCAGTAAAGGATGAACAGGTGGCTGGCGAGCGGGTCCATCCCGGCCGCGATAAGCGCGGGCGCAAGCAGGATCGACAGGAAGATGTAGCAGGCGCTCACCGTCATGCCCATGCCGAGGATGAAGCTGGTCGCCGCCCCGGCGATCAGCATCAACGGCACGCTGCCGTTGGCGTAGAGCAGCAGCTCCCGCGAGAAGGCTCCCGCCACGCCGCTGTAGGACAGCCCGCCCACGATCAGCCCGATACCAGCGAGCACGGCGACCAACCCGGCAATCCCGCTGGTGATATCAAAAAGCAGCAGCTTGGCGCGGGCCAGCGTGATCCTTGTCCGCTTGCGGAAGGCGGTGGCGATCAGAAGCGCCGCCGAGGCCGCGTAGGGCGAATAGACCTCCTGCCGCAGACCCATGAGCACGTAGATCAGCACGACCAAAGCCAGCAGATAGGGCCAGCCGCGCAGGAGCGTCGGGCCGAGCTTCGGGATCTCGCCCTCCGCCGCGCCTTTCAGCCCGTGACGCGCGGCATACATGTCCACCTGAAAAAGCAGCGCGAGATAGAAGAGCACCGCGGGGATCAGCGCCGCCATGGCGATATCGGCATAGGGCACACCGAGAAACGATGCCATGATGAAGGCCACCGTTCCCATGACGGGCGGCATCAGCGTGGCTCCGGTGGAAGCGCAGCTTTCGATCGCCGCGGCATAGACCGCCGGGTATCCCGTCTTTTTCATGGTCGGGATCGAGAACGGGCCGATCGTGAGGATATTGGAAATCACGCTGCCGGAAAGGGATCCCAGAATCCCGCTTCCCAGCACCGCGACCTTGGCCGGGCCGCCCCGGCTCCGCCCGAGCAGCGCTGCGGCGAGATCCATGAAGAACTCCGACCCCCGGGTCACCGTCAGAACGGAGCCGAAGATCACGAAGCCGATCACCAGCTCCGCCACCACCTGCATGGGAATGCCGATGATGCTTTCCACCCCCATGGCATGGACGCGGAAGGTGCCCATCAGGCTGTACTCCGTCCCCCACAGGAAGCCCGGCATGTAGTCGGCGAATATCGGATAGGCGCCGAAGAACAATGCCGTCCCGAGCAGGATCAACCCCCCCGCCCGGCGCACGCCCTCCAATGCCACCAGCACCAGCCCGACGGAGGCGAGGTTCGCGGCCAGCGGCGCGTCGAACTCCCAGCCATTGGTGATGATCTGCAGGCCGTTCATGCCCAGATAGGCGCCGCAGGCCAGCGTGATCCCAACAAGCACCCAATCATACCATCGGGTCGCGGTGTCGCCTTTTCGGGCAGGGGTGACGATGAACGCGACCGACAGGAAGATGCCGATCAGATAATAGAGATAGCTGTTCCCCAGCGGCTGAAAGCCGAAGAGGTTGAGCAGGAATACCTGGTTGACCGCCATGACGAGGCCCACCGCACCCAGCACCATCGCCACGATCCGTGCCCACCCACCTGGCCGGGTATTTCCGCTTTCGGCGATTTCGATGCTGTGGTGCGGGGTCTGCTCCGGCGCTTCGCTTTGTCTGGGCATGCGAACTCTCCTGCGAGGGGAACCGCGGCGGCGCGTCACGGGGGACGGCCGCCGATGCATCTGCGATCAGTTGCTCAGGGTGGCCACGACTTCGGCCCGGCGTTTCAGCCAGGCGTCCGCGAACTCCCCGGCCGCCATATCCTTGTGCTCCGGCAGGAAGGTGGCCCAGGCGGCGGTGAGCGCATTCATCCGCGCAAGACGCTGGTCGTTCCACTTCTGGTTTTCTTCGGTCCAGATGCCCTTTTCGCGCAGGTATCGGATCGCGCCCTCATGGAAGGGAATATCGACAGGCGGCTGCCCCGAGATGTGCAGATCCCACCGGTTCATCGTCGCCGTGGCGTCCTTGTAGGTGCCGAAGGTCTCATCCAGCGCCTTGATGAAGGCATAGACCTCGTCATCCGACTTTTCGGCCAGAGAGACGATGACAGGATACCGGTAGGAGGTCATCCAGACCTTCTCGCCGTCCTTGAGACCCGCGGCGATGCTCTCCTCGAACGGTCCCATCATGGGCGAGACCTCCTTCAGCCGCGCCCAGCCCTCGGTATTGGAAGGATCGACCGCAACCCAGTGCAGGCCGCGCGGCGACTCCGCGAGTTCGTAAAGCTGGCTGACCGTGGCGGTGGTGCAGGTGGCGTCGGACTCCCCCTTGGTCATGGAAGCCATTGCCGCGGAATAGGTCGGGAACATCACGACCTTCACGTCGTCGAGCGTGAGATTACCGAAGGCGAGAATGCCCTCGCATTTGGTGTTGAGGGACGGGTTGCCCGCAACCAGCGCGATCCGCTTGCCCTTTGCGTCGCTGACGGTCTCGATCCCCGCATCCGCCGCCGCAACCATGGAAAAGGAGGCGGGCCGGCCCGCGACGGTGCGGAGGCTCCTCGGACCCCAGTCGGGCGTTGCGAAATCGTATATACCCTCGGAAACAAAGAAGGATTCCGTAGACAGGAAACCGAAGTCCGCTCTGCCCATCAATACCGGCTGCAACCTGCCGATACCGCTGCCCGACGGCTGGATCCTTACCTTTGTGCCGTATTTCTGCCCAAGCGCATCCGCGATGGCGGAGGCTTCGGAATAGCCGGCGGACCCCACGTCGTAGGATGACCAGATCATCGTCCGCGGCAACTCCTGAGCCGAGGCCGCCGCAGCGAGAGCCAACGGGACAAGCGCAGACAACCCGCTGCGCAAGATGCGCAGAACCGGTGAAGCGTTCATTTTGATTTCCCCCAAAATGAGTGGGACACGCAGGTGCAGGACGCCGCGCAACCCCCCTCGATCTCCTCCACTTGCCACGCTGTCTTGTACGGACCTATGTTTCAAGTGCGTTGAAAACATAACTGCCATAAGGAACCGGCATCTTGGACATGCGTCAGCTGCGCAGCTTTGTGCAGATCGTCGAGCTTGGCAGCATCACCGCCGCGGCAGAGCGGTTGCAGATTGCCCAACCCGCTCTCAGTCGGCAGGTTCAGGCGTTGGAGGAGGAGCTGGGCGTGCGCCTGCTCAGCCGGCACGGACGCGGGGTGATTGCGACGGAGGAAGGGCAGACGCTGGCAGATCGCGCGCGCAAGGTGCTCGATGACGTCGAGCTCATGGTGCAGGATATAACCGCGCGGGATCACCGGCTGCGGGGGACAATCACGCTGGGTCTGCCGCCCACCGTGGCAGAGGTTCTGGCCACCCCGCTGGTGGCTGAAACCCTGCGGCTCTACCCGGAGGTCAAGCTGCGTATCACCACCGGCTTTTCGGGGCATGTTCAGGACTGGCTTCAACGCGGCACCATCGACATAGGCGTGACCTATCAGGGCGCGAAGGTTCCGCTGGTGAAGGTGCAGCCCCTGCTGGTGGAGCGGCTGTTCCTGATCCAGCCACCGGGAAGCCCGCAGGCGCCTGTTCCGCTGCGGGAAGCTCTCGCCTCGACAGCGATCCTGCCCAGCCCCGACCACGGGCTGCGCAAGCTGATCGATCAGGCCGCGCTGCAGAATGGCGTGCCGCTCAACATCGCGCTGGAGATCGATATCCTGCCCACCCTTCTCGCCTTTGTGGAGCGCGGGGCCGGCAGCACCATCCTGCCGCTAGTCAGCGTCTTCCCGCTTGTGCAGGCCGGTCGCCTCGTGGCCAGACCGATAGAGGCGCCGGCCCTCGGCCGCATGCTGGTGATCTGGACATCGCTGAACCGGCAGCCCAGCCGCCTCATGGGGCCGTTCACCGAGATGCTGAACAACACCGTCCGCGACCTGGTCACCTCCGGCGAGTGGCCTGGCACGACCCTCTGACGAGGGCCAGCGTGCATGGCCTCACCACCCCGCCTGAGGCGATCAGTCAGCCGCGCTTGGCTAGACGGGATCCCAGGAAAAGACCTCGGGGCTGCGTTCCGCGGCAACCAAACCGCCCCGCATCGCGGGCATGGCACGTTCGGCAATGGTTTCCGGCGTCCAGCCTTCAGCGGAATGGACGCTCCGCACCGGCCGCATCGCGCTGAACAGGAAAAGCTCGTTCATCCGGCTGGCAAACACCTGTCCCGTGATCCCTTCCGCGGCTGCCGAGGCGAGAAAGACCACAAGCGGCGCATTCGTCTCCGGCGTCATCAGCTTCATGCGGTCAACCCTTACCTGCTGCTCGGGGCTGTCCACGCGGATGGAGGACGTCATCCGGCTCCAGGCGAAGGGGGCCACGCAGTTGGAGCGCACACCGAACCGCGCCATGTCCAGCGAGATGGACCGTGACAGGCCGACGATGCCCAGCTTGGCGGCGGAATAATTCGCCTGTCCGAAATTGCCGATCAGCCCCGACGTGCTGGTCATATGCACATAGGCGCCGCTTCCCTGCATCCGAAAGGGTTCGGCGGCGGCACGGCTCATGTAGAAACTGCCGTTCAGATGGACGCTTATGACAGCCTCCCAATCGGCGGGCTCCATCTTGTAGAAGATGACGTCCCGCAGAATGCCCGCGTTGTTGACCACCACGTCAAGCTGTCCGAAATGATCCATGGCCATTTCAACCGTGCGCCGTGCCGCGCCCCATTCCGACACGCTCTCGGTGCTGATGATCGCCGCGCCACCCATGGCCTCGATCATCGCCTTGGTCTCCTCCGCCGGCGCAGAGGAGCGTTCGCCCGTCCCGCCCAGCGAGACGCCGATATCGTTGATGACCACTTTCGCGCCCGCGCGAGCGAATTCGAGCGCGATGCCGCGCCCGATCCCCCCGCCTGCGCCCGTGACGATCGCAACCTTGTCGCGCAACCCCAGATCCACCGTCATCGTCTTTTCCTCCCTCGTTCCAGCGGTCAATCTCAATGATCGGGCACCTGTCGGGCCACGATGTTCCTCTGTATCTCCGACGGTCTCCGTAGCTCGAACCGGGCCGGTAGGCGTGGCGGGGAAAACCGCTGCGGCTTCCGGCAACCGCCTCAGAAGATCGCCCCGGACGACTGCTCCATGATCCGGTCGCGGACCGTCCAATAAAGGCGCGGCCATTTGACCTTCAGCATGGAGTAGCCCGGCCCCGGCCTCGCTCCGCTTCACGCGATCCGTGACTGGGGCAGAGATGGTCTCGTGATCCATGCGCCGTTCGTTCAGCACGGGCGTAAGTCCTGCCCGCCCTGATAATCGGCCAGCCGTCACGGTGACTGAGCGCGCCTTGGGCCTGCTGGCGGGCAGTGTCGCCAATCGCCGCTGCCGAGACGCTCCCAGCGCGCCGCGTGGCAAGGATCCCGGCCGCACGACCCAAGCGCGGTGCTGCCCTGAAAACCGCCCTCGGTTGGGTCGACTGATCCGCGATCCTGAGATCGTCGAGCCTCATCGCAAAACTGCGGAGAAGCCGGGCGGAAACGGCGCGCACCTCAAGACTGCCCCGGGCCATCAGCCGGTCGTCATCGGTCATTTCTCTCCGTCTTCCATACCGTCTTCCGCGACCTCCACCACGGCATCCAGCGCCCAGGCGCCATCGGGCCGGGCGAGCACGGGATTGAGATCGACGGAGAGAAGCCGAGGCCCCGCGGCCACGGCAAAGGCGGACAGACGCGACAGGATCGCCGCCAGCGCATCCAGATCCACCGGAGGCCGGTTGCGGGCGCCGGTCAACAATGGCGCGGAGCGGATCGACAGGATCATCTCCCGCGCCGCGGCCTCGTCGAAAGGACAGGGGCGCAGCACGATATCCTTCAGAACCTCAACAAAGATACCGCCCAGCCCAAAGGCCGCCACGGGGCCGAAGGTGGGATCACGGCTGATGCCCATGAAGCACTCGACCCCGCCCGTGAGCTGCCGCGCGACCAGCATCCCCGCGATCCGCGCATCGGGCGCGGCGCGGCCGACATCGGAGAGAATGCCGCGATAGGCCGCTCGCACCGCCTCGCCGTCGGCGAGACCGAGCCGCACGCCGCCGATGTCGGATTTGTGCAGGATATCGGGCGAGACGATCTTCAGAACCACCGGAAAGCTCAGGTCATCCGCCGCCGCCACTGCCTCTTCGACGGAATTGACAATCCGTTCCGGCGCGGCGGGAATGCCGGCGGCGGTCAGGATACGCTTGGCCTCATGCTCGTCCGGCGTATGCTCGGGGAGCGTGACGTCCGGCAGCGCGGGCAGGGTTTGCGCTTGCGGCCGGCGCATCTCCCCGACCCGCCCCATGGCGGCGATGGCCTTGACCGCCCGTCCCGGATCGGCAAAGCAGAGATAGCCCGCGTCCTCATAGGCCCGGCGGACCTCCTCCGGTCCCAGTAGGCAGAGGGCGAGCAGCCGGTCCGGGAAGTCCGCGCGGATCCGGCGCAATGTTTCGAGCAGACGGGGCGCAAGCGATGCTCCGCCCGCGACATAGGTCAGAAAGCACAGCACCGAACGGTAGCCGCCGTCCTGCAAGGCCGAACGGGCGAAGGTCTCGAACAGCGACAGATCGTTCAGCGCCTGCGCGGTGCAGTCGAGCGGGTTGCCCGGCGCGCCATAGGGCAGCACCTCCCGAAGGCGGTCCTGCGCGGCGCGCGGCATCGGAGGCATCGGCAGACCTGCCAGTTCAGCCTCGTCCGCGGCGACGATACCTGCCCCGCCGCTTATCGTGATGATCCCGAGCGTGTTCTCCCGCGGAAAGATACGCGCCCGCGCCGCATAGGCGAAATCCAGCATCTCGTCGGTATCGCGTACCCGGATCACACCATGATCCGCCAGCACCGCATCGGCTACCGCGTCATCGCCCGCGAGGGAAGCGGTATGCGAGGCCGCAGCCGACGCTCCGAGCTGACTGCGCCCCGATTTCAGCATGAAGACCGGCTTGCCCGCTGCGCGCGCGGCATCGAGCGCGGCCAGCAGGCGGGCAGGATCGTTGAAGCCTTCCTGATAGGCGCAGATGACATCGACCGCATCGCTGCCCGCCATCCAGCCTATCGCGTCGGCCACCGTCACATCCGCTTCGTTGCCCGTGGTGACGAGCACCGAGGCCCCGATCCCGCGTTCCCGCGCGAGAACGGAGAGATGCGCCCCGAATGCCCCCGACTGACTGGCGATGCCGACCCGGCCCGGCAGCGGCAAGGCAAGCTCCAGCGAGGAGGAGAAGGTTCCGAAATATCCCGTCGCGAGGTTGTAAACGCCAAGCGTGTTCGGGCCGAGCACACGCATCCCATGACGGGCGGCGATGGCGAGCACCTCCTCCTGCGCGCGCCGCCCCGCCTCTCCGGTTTCGGCAAACCCTGCGGAGAACAGCGTGACGGCCCGGCAGCCGCGCCGTCCGAGCGCCTCGACCACGCCGGGCGCATGCTGGGCGGCGACCGCGACGATCCCGGCCTCCGGCGCCTCGGGGAGGGAGGCGACATCGGGGTGGCAGACCAGCCCCTGCACCATGCTCCGCCCGGAATTCACCGGAAGCAGCCGCCCCTGATACCCCGCCTGAAGCATCGCAGCTATCGGCCGCCCGCCGATCCGCGTCGGATCGTCCGAAGCCCCAATGATCGCGACGGAGCGGGGCGACAACAATGCATCGAGCGCGGCGAAATCGTAATTCATCGCAAGATCGCGCATGGTCACACCACCGCTTCCGACCCAAGGAAGGCGGTCACCTGGCTGGAGAGCGTTCCGCCATTGCCGTGCAACAGGGCGATATCGGCGCGCTCTAGCTGCCGCTCGCCCGCCTCGCGCCGGATCTGCGCCACGCTCTCCGCGATCAGGAACATGCCGTACATGCCCGGATGCACGCAGGACAACCCGCCGCCATTGGTGTTCACCGCAAGCTCCCCGCCCGGGGCGATACGCCCGTCCTGCACGAAACGCCCGCCCTCCCCCTTGGGACAGAAGCCGAGGTCTTCCAGAAACAAGATCGTGTTGATGGTGAAGGCGTCATAGAGCATCAGCAGATCGACATCCGACCGATCCACCCCCGCCATCTCGAACGCCCGCGGCCCGCTGTCGGAGGCTGCGGTCACCGTCAAATCCGGCATGGACTGGATCGAGCGGTGCCAGCTCGCCCCCGCCGCTCCAAGGAAATAGACTGGCGTTTTGGGAAAATCCTTTGCCCGCTCTGCCCGGACAAGGATGCAGGCCGCCGCCCCGTCCGTCACGAGACAGCAGTCCCCTGTGCTGAGCGGATCGCTGACCATGCGCTTGGCCAGCACATCCTCCCGGCTGAGCGGGCCCCGCGCGAAGGCGTCCGGGTTCATGTTGGCCCAGCCCCGCGCCGCCACGGCAACATCGGCCAGCATCTCCCGAGTCGTTCCGAACTGGTACATGTGCCGGCTCGTCGCGAGCGCATAGGCGGTGATCGGGTGGCGCGGGTGATACGGGACCTCGTGCCACTGGGGTTCTGACATCGACACCAGCCGCCCGCCCGCCGTGCGCTGATTGGAGCCGTAGCAGATCAGCGCCGCATCGCAGAGCCCAGCCTCCAGAGCGAGGGAGGCTTGCAGCAGGTGCATCTCGAAACTCGAACCGCCGACGTTGGTGCCGTCGAAATACTTCGGTTTCAGCCCGAGATATTCCGACACGCTCAGGGTGGGAAAGGCGTGACTGCTCGTCGCGGCAAAGACCGCGTCGATATCGGAGAGGCGCATGCCCGCATCCGACAGAGCGGCGTGGACGGATTGGCCGAGCAGCTCCATCGCCGAATAGCCCGGCGCCTCGCCCAGCCCGGCGGTGCCCATGCCGACGATGGCGGTCTTGCCGCGAAGGGAATGTGCCATGCGTTATTCCTCCAGCTCGAAGACCACGCGCGGAGGCTCGCCCGTCTCGATACGCGCCTTGACGCGGGCGCCGATGGGGGCGGTCTCAACCCCGGCGATGGTCGCCATCATCCGGGGGCCTTCCTCCAGATCGACGAGGGCGATGTTGGAGGCCCCCTCGCGGGTGCGGTTGACGGTGATGGCGTAGATGGTGCCCCGACCCGTGGCCTCCACCCATTCGAGATCATCCTCCCCGGCGGGGGAGAGTACCCGGGGGTAGAACACATGCTCCCCCGTTGCCCGTGCCCGCTGGATCATGAACTTTCCCCGAGCGAGAAAAGCCTCATAGATCGCCTGCGGGCCGTTGGCATCCACCCCCGGTCGCATAAGCTTGTTCATCGAAATCCCTCCATCCCGCCACCATGCTCGCGCAAGTAGTGCTTCCCCAACAAATGCATGTTTTTGCTATCAGTGATGCCGGGGAAGCATTGCCACGCGCGCTCATGGCGTGCCGGGGGTGCCCGCCGATATGCCCGCACGCCATTCGGAAGGACGGGAGGTGTGCCAATCGGCGAACGCCCTCGTCACGCCTTTCGGCGCGAGCATCTCCAGCGGCTCTCCCGAAAGACGTGCCGTGCGAGGATGCCCGCTCGATGCGGGGTCAGACGCGGCCGGTGACCAGACCTGTCAGGTGCCCGCGCACGGAAACGGCGGTTTCCAAACCCCGCAGATGGGCAAGCCAGGTATCGCTGTCGGCATTGAGGACGGGCCTTGCCAGCGCGCGGAACTTCGCAGCCATCGCCGTGTCATCGGGGAAGGTCTCGGGCTCACCGGAGGGATCGGGCACGCGCAGCTCATGGTGCTCGCCCCGGGCCTCTACCCGCAGGGTCGCGCCGAACGGGTGGCGCAGGCCTTCAAGGCTGCTGTCCTGCCACACATCGACGCGGGCGGCGATTGCCTCGGCCTCCGGCGTTCCGAGCAGATCGTAGTCATCCCAGCCGAACCGCTGGCGGAGCAGGGCGACCGCCGCGGCGAAGGGCATGGAGAACTGACCCTCCACGATGCTCCGCGCCTGCCGCTTCGCCTCGATCGGCGCGCCCACGAGCGTGATGCCGTTGCGGTGCAATCCGACGGAGATCGCACCGACCTCCTCCGCCTTCCAGCCGTGTTGTTTCTGAAGGGCGAGCAGCCCATCCACCGCGGCATGGGTATAGCGGCAGGCGGGATAGGGCTTTACCCCGATGCGCAGCGTTTCCCAGATTTCGCCGAGTCCCGCAGTGGCATTTTCGGGATGCGGATCGTCCGTATAGCCGGCGAGCAGGCCCATGCGCCCCTCGATCGGTGCCCGCGAGCCGACGAAACCCTCCTGGGCCATGGTCGCCGCCATGAGCCCCTTCATCGCTGCCTCGCCCACCTGATACCGCTTGTTCCAGGCGCCGTTTTCAAGAAACTGCAATGAACCGGAAGCCTGGCTCGCCGCAATGCCGAAGGCGGCGGACATTCTTTCCGGGTCCAGACCGAAGATGTGACCCGCCGCCGCCGCCGCGCCGAAAACGCCAGCCGTCGCCGTAGGGTGAAAGCCGCGCGCATAATGCGCCGTTGGATCCAGCGCCATGCCCAGCCTGCAACACACCTCGAAACCGACAACAATCGCTTCCAGAAGCGCCTCGCCGGAAGCATCGGTGAGTTCCGCCGCCGCGAGGGCCGCCGGGACCACCGGCGCGCTCGGATGCAGCGAACTGTCTGAATGGGTGTCGTCGAAATCGAGGGAATGGCCAAACGTGCCGTTCAGCAACGCCGCTGCCGCCGCCCCGTAGCGACGGTTCAGGCCAAACACGGTGCAGGGCCCGCTTCCCGCCATGCCGAGCCGCTCGACCATGGCCAGAACGGCGGGACTGGACTCCGCCTCTCCCGCCGCGCGGAGGATCGAGCCGACAAGATCGGTGGTGAGCGCCAGCGCCCGCCGGGGAACCTCCGGCGGCATGTCCTTCCACGACGTCAGCGCGGCAAAGCGGGCCAGCGTCCCGGTGATGTCGCTCGCGGTTTCCCGTTCCATCTTCATTCCCCCCACCCTCTCCCAAAGGCTCCGCAAGGTCGTCCACCAAACAGGTCTGTGGCGCGACGCCCCACTGAAGTGCCCCTTCGGCCCTGGCTTCCGCAGGAGCGCAGGTAGGGCGCCACACCACGTGTTTCAGCCAGTCCGACTTGGCACCACCGGAAAATGAGCATTTTGACACACAATGGAAAATGCCGATTTGTTACTACAGGTATTGCAGGATCACATGACCCCGGCTTTGCCACCGCCCCCGGCGCCTGCCATGGCTTATCTACGCACCGCCCTCTAGCAGGCTGCTGAAAAAGGCTTTTTGGCCTGTGTTGGAACAGAAATCGTTCGCAATCTGGCGAAATCCATATTCTGCCGGGCGTTTCCGGGCCGATTTTCCGATTTCTGGCGCATAAGCATGACATTTCAGGACTTTTCAGCAGCCTGCTAGTCGCCCCGGTGGATGGCCGGATACGCCGTTTTCGCCCAACGCGCGGATCATGGGGAGCCGCACACGACAGCCTTGGAAACAGGTTGCGGTTGTGGCGCGGGCGTCAGTAGCAGGACAAAACCGGTTGTCCCGTGCCTTGGATCATACCCGATGTTTCCGATTCGGAAACTCGCCGTCGCGAGGAACTCGGAACCAAACGCAAGGGAAATGGCTGCTTGCTGCATTGAGCGGGGCGGAATAAGGTGCATTCATAACTGCCGTGCCCTCTATTTCGTGCAGGCGGATATGGCGCGATCCATTTTCCCGTTTCGCCATTCCAGTAATGCACGCTCGAATAAAGGTTGCACAAAGCCGACCGAATTCGCTCTCGCGCCTGATCCCGATTAAAGTCTCTATTGAGGTGCACTTTCGTGTCCGATATCTGGATTGTCTTTGCGATCATCGCTGCCGTGATCGTTCTTTTCGTCTGGGACAGGCTTCCGGTCATCATCGTCTGCATCGGTTGCGCGCTCGCTCTCTGGGCGACGGGCATCCTGACGATCGGGCAGAGTCTTGCGGGATTTGGCGACCCCGCCACAATCTTCGTCGCCTCGCTTTTCGTCGTCAGCGCGGGCATGGAGCGTTCGGGGGTTACGGCCTGGGTCGGGCAAATGCTGATCGACAAGTCCGGCAACAGCCGGGTGCGGTTGATCGTGTTCATGACCCTTTCCGTGGCGGTTCTCAGCGCGCTGATCAGTGTGAACGGGGCAGTCGCCGCACTTCTGCCGGTCGTCGTGGTGCTCGCCGTCCGGCTGGGACGCGCGCCGGGGCGGCTGCTGATGCCCTTGGTTTTTGGCGCACATTCCGGCTCGATGCTGCTGCTGACAGGGACGCCCGTGAACGTGCTGATCTCCGAGGCGCTCGCCGATTTCGAAGGCCGGAGCTTCGGATATTTCGAATTCGCGCTCGTGGGGATTCCGCTGGTGCTGGGCGGCGTGCTGATTTCGGTGCTGCTGGGGGAAAGCCTCCTGCCCGCCCGGTCCAGCAAGACATTGCCCACCGATCTGAGCCGGCACGCCTCGACGCTGGTTGAGCAATACCGGCTGTCGTCCGAAGTGCAGACGCTGCGCATCCGGGAGGACTCTCCGCTCGTGGGAACGAGCCGTCGCGCTCTCGACCTGTCCGACCGGGAGGGGCTGGCGCTCGTTTCGGTCACCCCGGGAGGGGAAGGCACGTCCGGGCAGCGCGCACAACTCAACGCCGGGGATATCGTCGTCGTGCGGGGGGAAAGCGCGGCCGTGGGCGAATTTGCGCAGGAACTCGGGCTGGTCATGGTCGATGCCGTCAGCGCGGACGAGACGACAAACACCTTGTTCAACCGGAATTCGGCGCTGGCGGAAGTGGTCATCAAGCCGCGCTCTCCGCTGATCGGCGAACGCTTCTTTCCCGGAATGGTCACGCCGAGCGGCGACCTTATCGTGCTGGCGATCCAGCGGCAGGGGAAGGATCTCACCTCGGGAGACCAGCTGGCCTCCGGCGACACGCTGCTTCTTCAGGGAACGTGGGAGGCGATGGAAACCCGGCTGGAGCCCGCCGAGGTTCTGGTCGTCGATTCCCCCGAACTCGTCCGCCGTCAGGCCCTCCCCATGGGGCCGGGGGCGCAGACGACGCTGCTGATCCTGGCGGGAATGGTGATCCTTCTTGCGACCGGGCTGGTGCCGCCGGCTGTCGCCGGTCTTCTGGCCGCGGGCGCCTTCGTGCTCACCGGCATCCTCAGCGTCGATCAGGTCTATCGGTCGATCAGCTGGACGACGGTGATCCTCGTCGGTGCGATGATGCCGCTGTCGGTGGCAATCCAGCAGACCGGCGCGGCGCAGTTGCTGGCCGAGAAGCTGGTGGCGGTGGTCGGGCAATCCGAGCCGCGTATGCTGCTGGCGGGGCTGTTCGTGCTGACAGCCATTCTCGGGCAGGTCATCTCCAACACGGCAACGGCGCTGATCATCATTCCCATCGCGGTCGTCACGGCAAAGCAGATGGGCATATCTCCTGAACCTGTCCTGATGTCGGTGGGCGTGGCGGCGGCGGCCTCCTTCCTGACGCCGGTCGCCACGCCCACCAACCTCATGGTCATGGAGCCTGGCAGCTACAAGTTTACCGATTACTGGAAGTTCGGACTGCCTTTCATGCTATGGTTCTTTGTGGTGGCGGTGTTCTGGGTGCCCGTGATCTGGAGCTTTTGAAGAACGACGTGCCAAGATGAGTGACATTTCGCTCCTTCTTCTGATCGTTCTTGCCACGATCGGCCTGTTCATCTGGAACAGGTTGCCTCTGGTCGTGGTCGCGATGGGCAGCGCGCTGTCGCTCTACCTCACGGGTATCCTGTCGCTCGACCACATCTTTGTCGGGTTCGGCGACCCGGTGGTGGTGTTCGTCGCGGCTCTTTTCATTGTCACCGCCGGGCTTGAGGCCACAGGCGTCACCGCCTGGATGGGCCAGCAGTTCGAGCGCCTGGTGGCAGGGAGCTCCAGACGGCTTCTGGTTATCGGGATGCTGGCCGTTGCCGCGCTTTGCCCGCTGATCAATTCCAGCGGGGCCATCGGCACCCTCATGCCGGTCGTCATGCTCATCGCCGTCCGACTGCGCGAGCAGCCGTCGCAATTCCTGCTGCCGATGGCGTTTTCCTCCGGCGCGGGATCGCATCTGGCACTGACCGGGGCGCCCAAGAATGTTCTGATCGCGAATTCGGCGCTCGACTATACCGGCCACGCGATAGGCTTCTTTGAATTTGCATGGGCCGGGGTGCCGCTTCTTGCCGGCACGATCGTGATCGTTCTGCTGCTGCGATCCCGGCTGGTTCCCGCCCGTATCGCGCCACGCCTGCCGCGCGATCTGAGACGCCATGCCGAAACGCTCGTGCAGCAGTACAGGCTCACCAGCGATACGTTCGTTCTTGGTCCGGTGCGAGGCTCCGCGCTTGCGGGAACGCGGGTGGAGGAGCTTCCGCTGGAAGGAGGGCTGCGGCTGATCTCCGTCATCGGACCGGCCGGGACGCCCCGGCGAAGGGAAGCACTGCGGGCCAGCGATCGTCTCGTGGTGCGCGGTTCGTCCGAGAAGGCCCATGATTTCGCCAGCCGGCAGGGGCTGAAAGTCGTTGCTCTTTCCGGGGCGGAGGCGGCGGGCGGGCTCATTGACCGCTCAACAGGCGTGGTGGAAGCGGTGATACCGCTGCGGTCTTCCCTGATCGGGCAGCCCATATTTCCCGGAATGGTCATCACGCCCGGGGATCTGGTGGTCATGGCGATTCAGCGGCACGGCGAAAACCTGATCGGGGAGGTGACGCTGCATGCGGGCGACCACCTGCTGATCCAGGGACCGTGGACCGCCCTGCGGCAATACGAGGCGCGGGAGGGTGTGCTGATCGTGGACCGGTCGGACTCCGTACGGCGGCAGCTTGTGCCTTTGGGTGTCGGCGCGAATGCCATGCTGCTGATCGTGGCGGCCATGGTCATCGCCATCGCCTCCGGGGCTCTGGCCCCTTCGGTGGCGGCGGTACTGGCCGCTGGCGCTATCCTGCTTCTGAACCTGCTGAGCGTGGAGGACGCGTTCCGGGCGATCAACTGGACCACCGTCGTCCTGATTGCGGCGATGTTTCCGCTCTCCGCCGCTTTGGTGGAGACGGGGGCCGCGCAGCTTATCGCCCATCATGTCGTCGAGGTTGTCGGCGCCGCCTCCCCCCGGTTGCTTCTGGCCATGATCTTCATTCTGGCGGTAGTCATGGGGATCGTGGTGTCCAACACCGCCACGACAATGATCCTGCTGCCGGTCGCCGTGATGGCGGCCAATGCCTTCGGTGTGTCGCCGCTCCCCGCAATAATGGCGCTCAGCGTGGCGACCTCGGCATCGTTCCTGACGCCGGTGTCCACCACATCGAACACCATGGTCATGGGTCCGGCGGGGTACAGATTCAGTGACTACTGGCCGCTCGGTCTGCCATTGACCGTTTGGTATTTCGTTGTGGCAGTCTGGCTGGTGCCGCTTATCTGGCCCTTCTGATCGGTTGCCGCTTTCCGCTGTTCTTCCATCGCGGGTGCACCACGCGCCTGAACATTGCAGATAAAGGGAAGGAGCTTCTCAAATGAGTGAACTGGATTCCGTTCTTGCCCATATCGACGCTGACATTGACAATGCGATCGCACGCCTGTTCGACACGCTGCGTCTGAAATCCATCTCCACCGACCCGGCCTATGACGCGGAGACACGGGCCTGTGCCGAGTGGCATGCCGCGGATCTCGCCTCCATCGGGTTCGAAGCGAGCGTGCGCGACACCGCCGGGCATCCGATGGTTGTCGGGCATGACCGGGGGACCAGCGGCACCTCTGTGCTCTTTTACGGGCATTACGACGTGCAGCCCGTCGATCCGCTCGATCTCTGGGATCACGACCCGTTCGCGCCCTCCATCGAAACGCGCGCGGACGGATCGAAATTCATCGTCGGCCGCGGTGCTGCGGACGACAAGGGGCAGCTCATGACCTTTGTGGAAGCCTGCCGTGCGTGGAAGGCCGTCACGGGCAAGCTTCCGATCGCCGTCACCATCCTCCTGGAAGGGGAGGAGGAATCGGGAGGCGTGAACCTTCCGCCGTTCCTCGACGCTAATGCCGACGAATTGCGTGCCGATGTCGCGCTGATCTGCGACACCAACATGTGGGACAAGGAGACACCGGCGATCACCACCTCGCTTCGCGGCCTTTGTGGTGAGGAGATCATCATCCACGCCGCCGATCGTGACCTGCATTCGGGCTTCTACGGGTCGGCGGCCGCCAATCCGAACCATGTGCTGGCCCGTATTCTCGCCGATCTGCGTGATGAAAGCGGCCGCATCACGCTGCCTGGATTCTACGACGGAGTGCCCGAACTTCCCGAGGCTTTGCGGGAGAGCTGGGCAAAGCTGGACTTCTCCGAGAAAGATTTTCTCGGCGAAGTCGGGCTCTCGGTGCCCGCCGGAGAGAAGGGACGCTCCGTGCTGGAGATGGTCTGGTCCCGCCCGACGTGCGAGGTCAACGGGATGGGGGGCGGCTATCAGGGCGCGGGCTTCAAAACCGTGATCCCGGCGACGGCGTCCGCCAAGATCTCCTTCCGGCTGGTGTTCGATCAGGATCCGCACAAGGTGCGCAACGCATTCCGCGCCTTCGTCAACGCCCGCATTCCCGCCGATTGCCGTGTCGAGTTCATAGAGCATGGAGCGGGCCGCGCGGTGGCCTTCGATACCTCGGCCCCGGTGTTCCAGAGCACGCTGACCGCGCTCAGCGAGGAATGGGGAAAGGACGCGGCCTTTGTTGGCGGGGGCGGATCGATCCCGGTGACCACCATGATCAAGGAGCGGATGGGTATGGATGTGGTGATGGCCGGCTTTGGCCTGAGCGACGACCGGATCCACAGCCCCAATGAAAAGTATGAGCTGGTGAGCTTCCACAAGGGCATCCGTTCGTGGGCGCGTATTCTCGCGGCGCTTTAAAAGTCCCGGCGGCGCGGCCGGCACGCGGGACTTCAACCGCGTGCCGGCCGCTGTCGCAAGTCGCCCGGTTCGGGTAACATTGCACCTATGTTTGCCGTCCCGGAGGCCCGATCATCCGAAAGCTTGGACTTGTCCTGTCGTTCTGCGTCGCGCTGTGCAGTTGTGCGCCACGGGGGACGATCACGATATCGCCCGAAGCCGCCCGGACGGGCGAGGTCACGGAGGTGTTGGTCGCGACGAGCCGCAGGCCCACCGCCGATGGGACCGGCTTGTCAAGCGCGCGGTCCCTGACACTGCATTGGGGGGCGTTCGCGATCTCCGTCCCGCCGGAACGGCAAACCGGCACGATCACCTTTCCACGACACGGCAAGCCCGACCCGGAGACGGATTTCCTGACGGTTTCAGAACAACATTTTGCGGATGAGCCCGCGTTCCTCCGCGCCCTGAACGCACGCCTTGTCCAACGGCCTCCGGGGGCGCGCGAGGTGACGATCTTCGTTCACGGCTTCAACACCAATTTCGCCGAAGGACTGTATCGCCACGCCCAGATGACGCATGACTTCGCCACGCCGGGGGTGGCCCTGTCCTATGCCTGGCCATCGGCGGCGAGCATGCGCGGTTACGCCTATGACCGGGAAAGCGCGCTGTTCGCCCGCGACGGGCTGGAAAAGGTGCTGACGCTGGTGGCGCGCAGCAAGGCGGATAACGTGATACTTGCCGGGCATTCGATGGGTGCGTTGCTGGTGATGGAAGCGGTGCGCCAGATCGCCATCCGGGGCTCCGATAGCGTTCTCGACAAACTGCGCGCGGTGGTGCTGCTCTCCCCCGATCTCGATATCGATGTGTTCCGAAGCCAGGTTTCGGCACTTCGGCCAAGAGAGATGCCGATCTACATAGCGGTTTCGGGTCGGGACCGGGCATTGTGGATATCGGGGCTGCTCCGCGGCAGAACGGAACGGTTGGGCGCGCTCCGCGACACCGGGCGGGTCGCCGATCTGCCGGGGGTCATCGTGATCGATCTCAGCGATGTGCGGGGAACGGGCGACCGGCTCAATCACTTTGCGGTCGCCACCTCTCCGGAGCTGATTGCGCTCATCGGCGGGATCGACCGGTTCGGCGCCACGATATTGCGGGACGACAATCGTCAGTCCAACGTCTTCGAAGCGACGGTCAATGTCGTGGCAGGTGTCAGCGAGGCGGTCCTTCTGCCCTTGGCGGGGCCGCAGTAGGCCCCTTCCCCACGGACCAGAGCACCGCGGCAAGAAGCGCCGCGCCGGCCGCGATGATCCCGAGCCCGGCAAAGGCTGCCGGTAGCCCGGCCCGTGCGCCCAGCCAGCCCGCCACCGAATAGGCGACCAGCAGGCAGGCGCTTGTCAACGATAGTTGCGCGGCGAACAGGGCCTGAAGATCCGCCGGCCGTGCGATACGGCGGATGAGATAGGCCGCCGGCGTCAGGGCAAGCGCACATCCCAGACCGATCAGGAACCAGAGGGTCAGCAGACCGGGAATGGACCACACCACCATACCCGCCAGCAGACCCGCTGACAGCAATACTGCCCCGCCTATCATGATCGACCGCTCCGGAAGGACGCGGAGCGCCGGTGTGATCACGATGGCCCCGCAAATGGACCCGAGTCCAAACACCGCAAAGGCTATGGCACTCGCGTAGCGGGTCATCTCGAACGTGCCCTGCACGATGACCACGGTATTGACCATCACCATGGCGCTCCCGCAGCCCACCGCGATGTCGAGCGCGATAAGCCCGCGCAGTTGGGGTGTCCGCAGAAACAGCCTCGGCCCGCGGAGGAATGCGGCGACCATCCGTTCGCTCCGCCTGCCTGTCGGCTCCGGCGTGCGCATCCGGCTGACGAGCCATGCCGACAGCAGGAGGGCAAGCGCGCTGATGACGAAGACGCCCGTCGATGCAAAGGCCAGGAGGAGGCCCGCAGCGAGAAGCGGGCTGAGCGAGGTTTCAAGCTCGCTTGCGATCAGTGAGCGGGCCAGCGAGTTCGTGTAGTCATGTTGATTGGCCAGCAGATAGGGAACGATCGTCTGATAGACGAGCGTGAAGATGGCGGAGGCCAGCGAGAAGACGAAAACAAGCGCATATACCTGCCAGATCGCGGTGATGAACGGCAGCAGCACCAGACTGCCCGCGCGAAGGATATCCAGTGTGATGAGCATCGGTTTGCGGGGCACATGCCGGATCAGCACGCTCACGAAGGGGGCGGCGATGATATAGGCCAGCATCTTGAGAGAAAGCGCCGTACCCATCACCGTGCCGGAATCGCCCCCCGCCAGATCATAGGCCAACAGTGCCAGCGCAACCGTCGCCATGCCGGTGGCCAGCAGCGCCAGCACATAGGCCGCAAAAAGTCTGTAATAGCTGGCCTTGTCGGCCACCCCCGTCCAGGCAAGGGGCGCGTCTTCCTCAGGCATCCTGCGGTGGCGCGGCCGGTCCCGCGGGCTCCGCGATCCTGTCGGTGCCCCCATTCTTGTCATCGCCGAAGAGCGTCACATACAGGACCGGCAGGACGATGAGCGTCAGAACGGTCGCGACCAGCAATCCCCCCATGATCGCGAATGCCATTGGGCCCCAGAAGAGGGTCGGCGCGATCGGCAGCAGGCCGAGAACCGTCGAAAGCGCGGTGAGCAGCAGGGGTCGCAATCGGTTCATCGCCGATGAGACCGCCGCCTCGCGCACGCCGGCCCCCGCCGCCCGTTCATCGTTGATCTGTGTGATCAGGATGACGGCATTCTTCGCGATCATGCCGAGAAGCGCCAGAATCCCCAGAATCGCCACAAAGCCCAGCGGGCGCGCAAAGAGCAACAGCGCCCCCACCACGCCGATCAACCCCAAGGGCAGAAGCAGCACGACGATGCCCACCATGCGGAAGTTCTTGAGCTGCACCATCAACAGCGTCAGCATGAGGAACGCCATCAGCGGAACCACGGCGAACACCGCTGCCTGACTTTCCGCCGATGTCTCGGCCGTTCCGCCCGTCTCGATCCGGTGACCGAAAGGGAGTGACGCATTCAGCGCCGCGATCTTGTCGGAAAGATCGGCGACGACCGTCTCCGGCAACAGTCCGGGCGCCACATCGGCGAGCACGGTCAGCGTCGGTTCACGGTTGCGCCGCCAGATCAGCGGCTGTTCCTGCGTGAAGCTGAAGGTGGCGAAGGAACTGAGGGCAACGGTCCGCCCCCCCGGCACCGGCACTTGAAGGGTGCCAAGCCCATCCAGGGAAATCCGATCCTCCGCCTGTGCACGCGCGATGACGTTCACAAGGTAGATGTCGTCCCGCAGCTGGGTGACGGTCGAGCCGGAAATCGCTGTATTGAGCACGGCGGAGAGCTGTGAGCTGGTCAGCCCAAGGCGCCGGGCCTGCTCCTGATTGATCTCGATGCGAAGCTGACGGGCGGGCTCGATCCAGTCGAAATGCACCCTCCGCGTGCCGGGGTGAGAGGCGATCACCTCTGCAAGCCGAAGAGCTTCGGTGCGAATTACCTCAGTATCCGAACCGCTCAGCCTGTATTGCAACGGCCAGCCGATCGGCGGACCCATCTCCAGCGGGCTGACCCGCACCACCGCCTCAGGCATGTTCTCCACCAGAAACCTGTCAAGCGCATCCTGAAGCCGCAGGCGCGCGTCCAGGCTCTTGGCCATCACGACGATCTGGCTGTGGTGGTCGCTTGGCGGCCGGATGGCGAGCGGGAGATAGAAGCGTATGACGTTCCGGCCGATATAGCTGGTCCAGAAATCCACGTCCTCACTGGCGGCAAGGTATCGCTCCACCCGGGAGATGGCCTCCTCGCTGGCGAAGATCGAACTGGATCGGGGCAACTGAAAGTCGACGATCAGTTCGTTGCGGTCAGATGGCGGGAAGAACTGCCGGTTGAGTTGCTGCATGCCCAGAACGGCCACCGCAAAGGCAACGGCCGTGATGGCAATCGTGATCCAACGGCCGCTGATCGCGATATTGAGGAACTTGCCGAAGGCGCGCAGGAACCGGCCCGGCTCCTGACTGACCGCTGCGGAAGGCGGCTTGAGCAGCACACCCGCAATGATCGGCGTGAACACGACAGCGACCAGCCATGAGGCGATCAACGTGATCGCCACCACCTGAAACAGGGAGATCGTGTATTCGCCGGCCTGGCTCTGGGCAAAGCCGATCGGAACGAAGCCGGCAATCGTGATCAGCGTCCCGGTCAGCATCGGTGCGGCAAGACGACGGTAGGCATAGGTCGCCCCCTCCGCCACCGTATCGCCCGCGGCAAGCCTGCGCAGAACCGCGTCCGTCGTCGTCATCGCGTCATCGACCAGCAGGGCCAGCGAGATGATCAGCGCGCCAAGCGACACCCGTTGCAGGTCGATGCCCATGACATCCATGACGAGGAACGCGGCCGCGAGCGTCACGGGGATCGCCACGGCCACGACGGCTCCGGCCCGCACACCGAGCGTGACAAAGCTGATGACCAGAATGATGGCAATCGCCTGATAGAGCGAGGTGATGAAGTCCCCGATCGCCGTCGTCACGACGCGGGGCTGATCGGAAACCAGATGCGGCTCTATCCCGATCGGCAGGTCGGCGACGATACCCTTCATGGCGTGGTCGATCTCTGCCCCGAGCTCAAGGATATCGCCGCCTTCCCGCATGGAAATGCCAAGGCCGATAGCCCGCTTGCCGTTCACATGCAGAAGCGGTTGCGGCGGGTCCACGAAGCCGCGCCGGACGGTTGCGATATCGCCGAGCCTGATCGCGCGCCCGTCGGCGAGCAGCGATACGTCGAGGATATCGTTCTCCGATTCAAAGGCCCCGCTGACCCGCAGGATCAGGTTTTCCTTGCCCGAGTTGATGGTGCCCGAGGGTCGCACGACGTTCTGTGCGGCGATAGCGGCGAGGATCTGACCGTAGTCCAGACCCATGGCAGCAACCCGGTCGGGCTGAAATTCGATGAAGACGGCCTCATCCTGCACACCAATGAATTCGACCTTGCCGATCCCGTGCACCTCGCCCATCAGGCGTGTCCGTACGAAATCGACATAGTCGCGCAGTTCGCGCTCGCTGAATCCATCCGCGGTGAAGCCGTAGACGATGCCGAAGACATCGCCGAAATCGTCGTTGAAGAACGGCCCCAATACCCCCTGCGGCAGCGTGTGGCGTATGTCGCCGATGCCGTTGCGCACCTCCTGCCAGACCGCGCCCACGCGCTCCGGCGGGAAGGCGCCCTCAAGATCGACATAAATGGTCACGATCCCCGGCCGGGTGATCGAACGGACAGCGTCCAGGCCTGTCGTTTCCTCCAGCTTGCGTTCGAGCCGGTCGGTAAGCTGGCGCTGGGTCTCCTCGATTGTGGCACCCGGCCAGACGGCAGTGACCAGCATCGTCTTGATCGTGAAGGAAGGGTCTTCGTCACGACCGAGGTTGATGAAGGCGAACGCGCCCGCGATGACGGCGACCAGCATGAAGTAGATGGTCAGGGACCGGCTGCGGATCGCCCATTCCGACAGGTTGGGACCGATCATGATCCCTCCCCGAGGAGGCGGACCTTCTGGCCCGGACGCAGCGCCTGCACCCCGGCTGTGACGACCCGGTCGCCGATCTGCACGCCGTTAGAGATGCCGACAGAAGACGGCGTGAACCGTGTCACCTCGACAGGCCGAAGCGAGACCGTGCCGGTGTTCGTATCGACGATCCAGACCGCCGGCGCGCCATCCGCGGAGGTCAGGGCCGAGGCGGGGAGTTCGATCCCTCCGTAACCGCCAAAATGCACGCGCCCGTTGACGGTGGAGCCCAACCGGAGCTCCTCCGGCGGGTCGATCAGACCGACGCGGACGCGAATGGTGCCGGTCGCCGGATCCACACGCGGTGCGATCTCCCGCACGCGTCCGGTGGCACTGACACCCGGATTGAGGCTTAGCCTTATCGAGACTTCCGGGTCAGGCGGGCTGGCCGTCACAATCGCCGCGGGCACGTCGAAGACGGCATCCTTCCCCCCGTCCCGGGCAACCTGAACGATGCGCCGCCCGGGGGTGACGACTTCGCCCGCCTCCGCACCCACTGCCGTGACGACGCCCCCGGCATCGGCTTCGAGCACTGTGTCGTCCAATCGCCGGCGCGCTATTCCCACCTGTGCATCGGCGGCGTCGAAGGCGCTCTGGGCCGAGGTCATGACCTGTTCGGCCCGCTCGAGCCCCGCCCGCGCCAGAAACGCGCGCTCATAAAGCTGGCGCTGACGCTGGTAATTCGATCGCGCCTCGGAAAACTGGGCGCCTGCTGCGGTCTGCGCGGCCTCGGCGCTGCGCAGGGCGTTTTCCTCATCCGCCGGATCGAGCCGTGCGAGGACCTGCCCCGGCGCGACCGTATCGCCGACATTCACCAGCCGCTCGACAAGCCGCCCGCCGATACGGAACGCCAGTTCGACCTGGATCTGGCTTTCCACCGTGCCGGACAGGGTGACCGTCTCTCCCGAGGCGCTTTCGGCCACGACGATGCTCCGCACGGGACGCAACTCGGGCGCAGCCGTCTTATCCTCCTCCCGACAGGCGGTGAGGGTCGTGATCATCAGAACAGCAAAAACCATGCCACATGTCGCCGGTCTTACTGTGAACATGCTGAAATCCCTTCAGTATCTCGGGGCAGCCGCGCTGTATATTCGGGTGACGGGAACCGTCGCTGGATCAGTTCGGCCCCAACGGGACGCCGAGCAGGTACCAGGCGACGAGCATCAGGGTCCAAAGCACCAGAAGCACCACCGTATAGGGCAGCATGAGAGCCACGATCGTTCCGATCCCGGCGTCCTTCTCATACTTCTGGGCGAACCCCACCATGACAGCCAGATACACGTTGAGCGGCGTGATGACGTTCATCGGGCTGTCGCCCACGCGATAGGCCGCCAGCACCAGGTTGGGCTCACCCCCGAGACGCATGAACAGCGGAATGAAAACGGGCGCCAGAATGGCCCATTTCGCCAGCGCGCCTGTCAGGATGATGTCGATGAGCGCCACCAATAAGATGAAGAGAAAGATGTAGCTGGTCGCTCCCAGCGGCGCGGCCTGCAGGATATCGGCGAGGTTGACCGCCAGAACCGTCGCAAGGTTGGTATAGTTGAAGAAGGCGATGAAGTTGGCGATGACAAACAGCAGAAAGATCATGCCGGACAGTCCGCCCCAGGTCTTCACGATAAGGCCGATCGCGGCGGTCATGTTTTCGATCGTGCCCGCCGCGCGGCCATAGGCATAGCCAACGAACAGAAATACCGTGCTGATCAGAATGATGAGCGCGCTCATGAAGGGCGAACCCGACATGATCCCGCCCGTGTTCTGATTGCGCAATATGCCCCATGGGATCGGCGGCACCGTGAGCGCAGCGATGATGAGCGCGACGATGAGCAGGGTACGCCCCGCTGCCTTCAGCCCGCGCTGTTCCGCGTCCGTCAGCCCGTCATGCACCTCCACTGGCACACCGCCGGTATAGGGGCCAAGGCGGGGCTCCACGTATTTCTCGGTTATGATCGTGCAGATGATCGCCATGACGATGGAGGAAACGATCATGAAATAGAGGTTGCCGACGGGGGTGATCTGCGCCGCGGGATTGACCGAACGCACCGCATCATTGGTGACTTCCACCAGAAGCGCATCCGTCGGCGTCACGAAGACGTTGACCAGAAACACTGCGGCAACACCGCTGAAACCCGCAGCGAGGCCCGCCAGAGGATGCCTGCCAAGGCTATGAAAGGCAGCGGCCGCCAGCGGCACGAGCACGAGGTATCCCGCATCCGCCGCAATCGAGGACAGGACGCCGACCGAGACGATCATGAAGGTGAAGATCCCCCGCGGCGCGATCGCCACGAGCTTGCGCACCAGCGTCGCGATCAGCCCGGATTCCTCCGCCAGCCCGACACCGATCATCGCCACGAGGATCACCCCAACGCCGGTGAAGGCCAGGAAATTGGCCACCGGACTGGTCAGCATGAACCGTATTCCATCCGGCGACAGAAGGCTGCGGACGCTGCTTTCCCGCTCAACGATATCGCCGAGTGCCACGTCGTAGCCTTCATAGACCACCGACGTGCCCATCAGGCCGAAAATCGTCGACAGGACGATGATGATGCCGATCAGGATCAGGAATATGATTGCCGGGTGGGGCACGGCATTGCCGACCCTCTCGACGGTTCCCAGAAATCCAGACAGTGTGCCTTCGTTATCGGGACCAGAGGGTTTGCTTCCAGCCAAGTCGTTGCCCCCGAAATATATCAGTCGAGATAGCCAAAAAGATGCCTGCCACGGGGGCCATCACGACCGAATGGTGTAATTCACTTTAGATGGAGCGCCTACTCATCAGCCGCTGTTCATTGTCTGGCAGAAAAAGCAGACGCCTAGTTTAAATTCGGAAGGGCGAGGAATCTTCCCCCTTCTTGCAAGGAGAATGCTCGCAAATTCCATAAATTGTCCAGCGATAAAGCGTTGGCGGTAACCAGGCGTGCGATTAAAATAATACGTGCGGCGTCCGCAACATACGGACTGCAAACGGCATCGGCTTTGGCGATACTATGCCTAACACCATAAAAAGTTTCACTCTGCAAAGATGTTCGAAAAAATGAGCGGCTTTTCCTGAATATCCTTATGGGCTGGCTTTGTTCAGGGTTTAGTCCCCTTTCGACCCTTCGCGATACTTTGGCGCGAACAGATGGTGGAGACTGCTGCCGGGGAGATGATCGCCAGAGCTATCGCAAACCTGCCGTCGATACAGGCTGGAAGCCGGCTCCGGGCGGCCATCGGAGTATCCGGCGGAGTGTCCTCCCGCACACGACACGGGCGGTTAGAGGGGGCGGACGGCCGGATGGCACCGCAACCCTCTCCCGAAATCATCAGCGTGCGCAAGCGGACATCCTTTTCAGTTCAGCCGCCTCGACGCCGGGCGTTCTTGTCAGGCGAACTGCCCCACAGCCCGATCCCCGAGCGCCCTGCCGAAGCCCGCGTTGCTCGGGCCTTGGTCGCATCAAGGCGCTGCATCGACTATGCCGGAGATCCTCCCGATGTGACTCCCCCAAACCATTCCCCGCATGATTGCCGGGAAGGCACGCGATAATCGCGGGCGGAGAAGCGCGGATCACAAACCATCATCGCCATCGGCTGATCTGTTGCTAATGTGCCGCCCTTACCGCAGCCTTCGTCATGGCGAGAACAAGGGCCGCCCGGTATGGGCCCGGCGTGCGGGCATCGGCCATCATGTCATCCGCGTTCGGCAAGAGGGATTCCACGGCTGCAACCGAAAAATCATCATTCAGGCGGGCCTCGGCCTCCGACCAGCGATACACACCGTCCTGCCCTGCCCCCGTCACCGCGACAACCGCCGTTCCATCCTGACGCACCGCCACGGCGACACCGGTGCTCGCATAGCGGGAGGCGGGGTTGCGGATGCTGGCATAGCCGAAGCGCCTCGGCTGGGGCACCTTGATGCAGGTGATGATTTCGCCAAAATCGAGCGCCGTAGCGAAAAGCCCGGCAAAGAACTCCTCTACCGGCAACTCGCTTCTGTCCGTCACAATCACCGCGCCGCAGGCGAGCAAGGCGGCCGGATAATCCGCAGAGGGATCGTTGTTGGCAAGGGAGCCCCCAATCGTTCCCCGGTTGCGGATATGAGGATCGCCGATCTGGCGGGCCACCCGCGCAAAAGCAGGAAACCGGCGCAGGATCGCGGGATCACCCGACACGGCCGCATGCGTGGCCATCGCACCGATCTGAAAACCGTCCGCGATTTCATGGATGTCGGAAAGCCCCGCAATCCCCGACAGGTCGATCAACGCGGAGGGCTGGTTCAGTCCCTGTTTCATGGTCGGCAGAAGTGTTTGCCCCCCTGCCAGAACCATTGCCCCGTCGTCACCGGAAAGGAGTGCCAGCGCTTCGGCAAGATCGCGCGGACGGTGATAGGCGAAGTCGTGCATCACGCCTCTCCCCGGTGCATCATTTCTGCGCCTTTCTCGATGGCGGCGAGAATATTCTGATATCCCGTGCAGCGGCAAAGATTGCCATGCAGCAACTCACGCAACTCCTCCCGATCCGGCACCCCTCCTCCCGGGCGAACGAGCGACAGGGCCGTCATGATCATGCCGGGCGTACAGTAGCCGCATTGCAGGCCGTGGGTGTCCGCAAACGCCTGCTGCATCGGATGGAGCCCCTCGGGCGGGGTGATACCTTCGATCGTGGTGACTTCGGCCCCGTCACAGGCCGCGGCGAGCACGGTGCAGGACTTGACGCTGCGCCCGTTGAGGTGGACCGTACAGGCCCCGCATTGGCTGGTGTCGCATCCGACATGTGTGCCGGTGAGACGGAGACCCTCCCGCAGTAACTCGACGAGAAGCCGCCGTCCCGGCACGGTCCGCGTGATCTCCCGCCCGTTCACCTTCATCGTCACTTCGATCATCCCGCGGCCCTCTTTCCCATTTCCTCTCCGGTTTCCCACATCCGTCGGAAATTCGTATATTGGATTTCGCGCAGTTGTGCGATAAACATTCTGACGTAAGTTCGAGGGGCTGCCAATGAGTCTTCCGCCATTTGCCGATGATTTTTCGGAGACGCCCCTGTGGTGGACGCTTGCCGGTGGAATGGCACGGGGTGCTCCCGCTCCCTTGCCGACGCGCGCCGATGTGGTGATCGTGGGGGCGGGTCTGACGGGTGCGGCGGCGGCGCAGACACTGGCGGCGGCAGGGCGGGATGTGCTGCTGCTGGACGCGGGCGTTCCGGGCGGGGGGGCCAGTTCGCGAAACGGGGCGATGCTTGGGCGGTATTTCAAGCACAGCTTCGGCCAGATGATGGAGGAGCGCGGCCTCGACACGGCAAAGGCCTGGTTCGGAGAGTTGGGTCAGGTCTATGATGATGCCTTTGCCCGCATCGCCGCGCTGAACCGCCCAACCGGCTTTCGCAACTGCGGCCGGGTGGTGGGCGCAGTCACTCCGGGCCATCGCGACAAGCTGTTCCGCGAATGGGAGCTTCGAGCCCGGCACGTGGGCGAGGCTGTCGATTTCCTGACGGCGGGCGACGCCGAACTGGTATCCGACCGCTACGTCGGAGGTGTGCACATCCGCGCCAACGCGGCAGTTAACCCGGCGCTCTACACTCGCGCGATGCTCGATGAGGCCATGGCGCAGGGCGCGCGCGTTCTCGGCGATACCCCCGTGACGGCAATTCAGAAAGAACCGCGGGGCTTCGCGGTTCACACAACGCGCGGGCAGGTCATTGCGCGAGACGTCCTGGTGGCGACCAACGGCTACACGCCGAAAGGCCAGCGCTGGCACCACAGGCGGCTTATCCCTATCGTCGCTTTCATGATCGGCACGGAACCGCTTCCCGAAGCGACCGTGGCGCGTCTGCGGGCGGGGCGGCGCACCTATCACGACAACCGCAAGAATTCGACCTACTACCAGATCACTCCGGATAATCGGCTGGCGCTTGGCGGACGAACGGGGTTGTGGCACCCGTCACTTCGCCATATGGCCCTGCGCCTCCGGGAGGAGATGGCCTATTTCTTCCCGGAGCTGCGGGATGTTCGGATTTCCCACGCCTGGCGGGGCAAATGCGCGGCGACGGAGGATCTTTTTCCCCATGTCGGTCAGCATGAGGGCATACATTTCGCAATGGGCTACTGCTTCTCCGGCCTCGCGATGGCGCCCTATCTCGGCAACAAGGCGGCCATGGCGATCCTTGGCCGCACGGAGGAGGCGCGGAGCCTGTTCCGCCTCGATGCTCCGGGTGCCGTGGCATGGCCGGCGCGGCAGGAATGGCTGATCCCGGTCGCGATGCAGTATTTCCGCTGGCGGGAACCCTTGCCCCGCTGACCCGGGAAAAGTTGATCGCCGGCATAGCCGATCCTCAGAACAGGAGACCATCCGTGTCCCAAGAGCGCGCAGCCTCACGCTTCCGCGCCCGCCTTCGCGCGGGTGCTTTCATGGCAGGCACCTTCATCAAAACCCCCGCCTCCGAGATTGTGGAGATCATGGCGCGGGCCGGGGTGGATTTCATCTGTCTGGATGCAGAGCATTCGGCCTTGGGCCGGCGTGAGCTGGACTGGTGCCTTGCCCTGGCGCGGGCTCTCGACCTGCCAACGCTGGTCAGGCTTTCCCATGCCAGCCCGGAAGCCGCGCTTCAGGCATTGGACGGCGGAGCCTCCGGGCTGCTCGTTCCCCACGTCCGCTCACCCGCGCTGGCTGCCGATGTGGCCCGCTGGGCAAGGTTCGGCGCAGGTGGACGCGGTTATGCCGGTTCCACCCGGCATGGAGATTTCACGGCGCGACCCATGGCCGACTTCCTTGCCGCCGCAGGCGAGGAAGTCAGTGTCATCGCCCAGATCGAAGACCCGGAAGCTCTGGATCAGGTGGAAGCCATCGCGGCGACACCCGGCATCGACGGCGTATTCTTTGGCGCGGCAGACCTTGGCGTCGGACTGGGGCTCGGACGCTCCGGTGGCGCGGAAATCGACCGGGCATTCAGCCGCGTCGCCTCCGCAGCGCAGGCATCCGGCCGGGCGTTTGGCGCCTATGGCGCGACGCCCTCCGCCCTTGCCGGATTGCGGGCCCGGGGCGTCTCCCTGGCACTCATCGGTTCCGATCAGGGCATGGTGCTGGCAGGCGCGCGGACTCTGGCCGAAGCTGGCTCCCTTCAAAACGAAAGGATCACACAATGACCATTCAGACCATGCCGCGCCTGCCCTGTTTCGTGGAATTCCCGACGGATGCGGCTCCCTCCGGTTGGCGGCTGACGCGGGCGCGGGGCAAGCGCTTCATCGTGGACTATGCCGTGGCGGGAGCAGAGCCTCTCCGCCAGCAAGCCGCCATAGAAGCGGTCGCGATCTTTCCCGATGCTCCCGGATGCGTGACACAAGAAGATCGGACGGCCGAAGCCCCTGCCCGCTCTCTCTGCCTGCTCGGGGAGGGTGATTTTTTGATCGCGGCCGCACCCGGAACGGCGATCGCCATCATCAAGCCGATCAGCGGCGGCGCCCCTGCCGATGCGATAAACGACGCCGATTATGCTGCTGCCGAAGACGGGATACTGCCACTCGCGCCCCCGGGCCATCCGGTGCAGTCCGGGCCTCGGGTCATCCACGCGGATGATATCCACGCGCCCGCCGACAAGCCGCGGCTGAAGATCCTGCGCAGCCGATGCCTCAGCTTCAACTGGATCGAATACACGGGATTGCGTGACCGAACGAAGCTTTCGCCCCACGCGCATGAGGATTTTGAGCAGGGGTCGTTGGCGCTGGCGGGCAGTTTCCTGCACCATCTGCGCACGCCGTGGGGGCCCGACGCGACCGTCTGGCGCGAAGATCTGCATCTCGAGGCTCCGTCCCCCAGCCTTTGCGTGATCCCTCCGAAAGTCATTCACACGACCGAAGGTCTGGGGTCCGGTCGTCATCTCCTGATCGACATCTTCGCGCCGCCGCGCGCGGACTTTCTCGCCAGGGGCTGGGTCTCCAATGCGGCAGACTATCTCTGACACCATTCCGCACTGATCGCCGCAAACGGGAGATTTTTTGCCTTTAATGTTTTTCGCACACTTGTGCGATTATTATTTCGGGCGTAGAAATGTCGAGACAGGGACCCGACCCATCGGTTCCCGGCGCACCAGCAGCAACCAGCCGCCGCTCCCTGAGCGCTATGGCGGCCCCAGGACGGGACGATGCGATGCCTTATTCACTTGGGATCGATATTGGCGGAACCTTCACGGACCTCGTGCTTTTCGAGCCGCAGAAGGGGGTTCAGCACAACCTCAAGGTCCTCACCACACCGGACCGCCCCTCCGAGGCGGTGATCCGGGGCGCAGAGCGCATCATCCGGCGCGAAGGCGTCGATCCGGCAGAAGTCAATCGCGTCGTCCACGCCACGACCCTGTTCACCAACGCCCTGATCGAGCGAAAGGGCGCCGTGACAGCGCTGCTGACGACCGAAGGTTTCCGCGATGTTCTGGAGATCGGCCGCGAGCGGAAATTCGAACTTTACGATATCTTCATCGAGATGCCGCGGTCCCTCGTCCCCCGCACCCTGCGTGCCGAGGTGAGGGAACGCATGACCCCGCGCGGCGAGGTGGAAACGCCCCTCGACATGGAGAGCCTGAAGGCGGCGGTGGAAAGCCTTGTCACGCAAGGGGCCACGTCGATCGCGATTTCCTTCCTTCACTCCTATGCGAACCCGGCGCATGAGGACGCGGCGGCAGAATTCATCCGCACTGCCTATCCGGGCGTCTCCGTCACCACCTCCTTCGAGGTCGCACCCGAGATCCGCGAATACGAGCGGACCTCCACCGCCGTCGCCAATGCCTATGTCAAGCCGCTTGCAGGGGCCTATCTGACCGAACTCGAAACCCGGCTGAAGCAGATCGGCGTCACCGCGCCCCTGTTCCTCATGGTTTCGAGCGGAGGGCTGACCAATATCGACGAAGCCCGGCGCAACCCGATCCAGCTCCTTGAATCCGGCCCCGCTGCCGGCGCGCTGTCGGCGGCGTTCTTTGGGGAGCGGTCGGACGTATCGCATGTGCTGGCCTTCGACATGGGCGGCACGACAGCGAAACTGTCCGTGGTCGATGAAGGAGAACCGCTGATCTCCTACAAGTTCGAGGCTGCCCGGACCCGGCGCTTCAAGGAAGGCTCCGGCCTGCCCATCAAGATCTCCACCATCGAACTGATCGAGATCGGTGCGGGCGGTGGCTCCATCGCCCATATCGACAAGATGGGTCTCATGAAGGTCGGCCCGGAAAGCGCGAGTTCCAAACCCGGTCCGGCCTGCTACGGCCTGGGCGGCGAGCTTCCCACGGTGACCGATGCGAACCTCACGCTCGGCTATCTGAACCCCGACTTCTTTGCCGGTGGCACGATGAGTGTTGACCCGGAGGCGGCCGCCTCGGCGCTTGGATCGCTCTCCGGTGCCACGGGGCTTTCCGTTCCCGAACTGGCCTGGGGCGTGCATGACATCGTGAACGAGAACATGGCCAGCGCCGCACGTGTGCACATCGCCGAACGCGGCAAGGACACGCGGCGCTATGCGCTCGTCACCACGGGCGGCGGCGGTCCGCTGCACGGCTATCAGGTGGCGCGGAAGCTGGGCCTCGGCCGGTTGGTCTGCCCACCGGGCGCGGGCGTGGCCTCGGCGCTTGGCCTGCTGATCGCCCCCGCGCGGGTGGATCGGGTGGCGACAGTCGCCCGGCCCGTGGCCGAGGTGGACTGGTCCGCCCTCGAGATGACCTTCGAGCGGCTGGAAGCAGAAAGCCGCGCGGTTGTCACGGAGACCGTACCGCAGGCGGAAGCGATCAGCGTGCGCCGGCTGGCCGACATGCGCTACATCGGTCAGGGCTTCGAGCTGGTCGTGGAACTGCCGGAAGGCCCCTACTCCGCCGCCTCGATGGAGCCGGTGCTGGCCGCCTTCCGCGCGGCTTACAGGGAGGTGTTCACCCTGAACCCGCCCACCGACCGGATCGAGATCGTCAACGTCCGCATCACCGTCTCCGCCGAAACCGGCTCGGCGCGGATGGCACGTCAGACCGATGGCGCCGATCCGGAAACAGCCGTGAAACAGCGCCGCCAGATCTATTTCCCCGAACTTCGCGACTTCACGGAAACCCCGGTCTATGACCGGATCATGCTGCCGGGCGGTATCGACATTCACGGCCCGGCGGTGATCGAGGAGCCGGAATCCACTCTCGTGGTGGGCCCCGAGGGCAGCTTCCGGGTGGAGCCCAACGGCAACATCGTCGTCACCATCGCCAACTGACGCTCAGGGACAGGAACAGCAAGATGCTCATGCAAACCCCTCGGTTCGACGCCGTCACACTCGAAGTGATCTGGACCCGGCTGGTCTCCGTGGTCGATGAGGCAGCGGCAGCGCTGGTGCGCAGCTCCTTCTCCACGCTTGTGCGGGAATCCTACGATTTCTCCTGCATCATCACCGATCCGAAGGGCCGGTGTCTGGGACAGGCAACCGACTCCATCCCCTCCTTCATCGGCACGCTGCCGAAGACGGTGCGGCATTTCCTCGACCATTTCCCGGCGGAGACGCTGAACCCGGGCGACGTGCTCATCACCAACGACCCGTGGATGGGCACCGGCCACCTGCCGGATCTCACCGTGGTGAAGCCGATCTTCCTGAACGGCAAGCTGACCGGCTTTGCCGCCTCCACCACGCATTCGCCCGACATGGGCGGGCGCACAGGCACCTCCGACATCCGCGACGTGTTCGAAGAAGGTTTTCAGGTGCCGATGCTGAAGCTGATCGACGCAGGGAAGGTCGACCAGACCTTCATCGCGCTGCTGCGCAAGAACGTCCGCGTTCCCGATCAGGTGGTGGGCGATCTCTGGGCGCAGGTCTCTGCACTGGAGTTGATGGAAAAGCGGCTCTTTGCCCTCATGGACGACTACCAGCTCACCGAACTCGTGAGTCTCGCCGACGAGATTCTTGATCGGTCGGAGGCCGCCATGCGGGACGCCATCCGCAGGTTCCCGGACGGTGAATACGACTACGAACTGAACACCGACGGTGTGGTGGAGCCGCTGACCATCCGGATCAAGGTCAAGGTGCAGGGCGACAGCGTGCTGGTGGATTACGACGGCACCTCCCCCCAGGTGGACCGGGCGGTGAACGTCGCGCTCTGCTACACCTATGCCCAGACGGTTTACGGGCTGAAATGCATCCTGGCGCCCGACATGCCCAACAACGATGGTGCGCTGCGCCCGATCGAAGTGGTGGCGCCGGAGGGATCGATCCTGAACCATCGCTACCCCGCCTCCGGCCAGACGCGAACGCTAACCGGGCATTTCCTGCCGTTCGCCGTGTTCGGCGCGCTGGCGAAGGCCGATCCCACCCGCGTCGCCGCCGGCCCCGGTTCGCCGCTTTGGAGCCTTCAGGCCACCGGTGTCACACCCACGGGTGAAACTTATGTGAACAAGTTCTTCTTCAACGGTGGCACAGGCGGCACGGATCAGCGCGACGGCTACAACGTGCTGAGCTGGCCCTCCAACATCTCCTGCGTGCCGGTAGAGATGATGGAGCAGCAGTCGAACTTCCGCGTGCAGCACAAGCGCTTCCGCATCGGCTCCGGTGGCGAAGGGCGGCATCGCGGCGGGCTGGGGCAGGAGACGCTGCTGGAATACCGCTCGGATCTGCCGGTCGTGGTCGGTTTCCACGCCGAGCGGACCGTGGTACCCCCGCCAGGAATCGCGGGCGGCGACCATGGGCAGCCGGGGGTTCTGGAGATCAACGACCGGGCGCTGACGCCGAACGAGCAAAAGGTGCAGCATGTCATCCGCAAGGGCGACCGCATCCATATGCGGACGCCGGGTGGCGCCGGTTTCGGGACGGCGGCGGAACGCGATCCGGCGGCGGTCGAAGCTGACCGTGCCGCTGGCTACATCTGAGCGGAGGACGCGATGAAACTCACCGGCGAACAATTGATCCCCGCCTCCGTGGAAACGGTGTGGCAGATGATCAACGACCCCGAAGTGCTGAAGGCCTGCATTCCCGGCTGTGAAAGTCTCGAGCGCGGCGAGGATGACCGGCTGACGGCGACGGTCGCGCTCAAGGTCGGACCGGTCAAGGCGCGGTTCGCCGGTGACGTCACGCTGAGCGAGATCGATCCTCCGAACGGCTATCGCATCTTCGGCAAGGGATCGGGCGGCGTGGCGGGCTTTGCCGAAGGGGGCGCGGTCATAGCCTTGGCCCCCGTGGAGGGGGGTACGCTGCTCACCTACGATGCGGAAGCGAAGATCGGCGGCAAGCTTGCGCAGCTCGGCACCCGGCTGATCGACTCGACCGCCAAGAAACTCACGCTCCAGTTCTTCGATGCCCTGAACCAGAGGATCACCGAGACCGTCTGACTGGGTTACGGACACACCCGAGCGCCAGCCTATCCTCGCCGATGGGAGGGTGCCTGCGGGGAGGAAGCTGGTTGCCTGTCTCCCGAAACGGGTGGCGATGCGGCGGGACCTGCTTGAGTTTGCAGAAAACTCTCTCGATCAGGTTGCCGCGGCAGAGGTCGGACAGGACTGTGCGGTGCGGGTGGCTGCGCCGCTGGAACACGGGCCTGTCCCCTTACCGCCACCCATGCGACCAGGCACGGCTGTCCGAGCCGCGATCGGCAATCACGGGTGCCGGGCGGTGCGTCCGGCAATACCGGGGCCACTGTCCTGCCGGAGGCGTTACCAGGTGCGATACGGTCCGGCGTCACAGGCAGGCGGACGGGACGGGCCATTCTGATCGACAATGGCGTGGATCCTGCAACTTGGTCCGCCGTGAGAATGGCCAAGGGCATGATCCTCGGCCCTTTCCCACCGGCGACGAGCTGATGGGCGCGGACTCTCGAGGAACCCATCAACGCGACCGGCTGCGGTGCGCGCTGCGCTGGCTTCTCAAACACTTTCAGCCAGATACCGCACCTACTCCGGGGGTGAGGCGACCATAAACTATGGTAGCGGTCGGGAAGATCGCGCCGTAGCGCAGGATGTGGAATCCCGTTCACCACACGTCGGTTCCGAACTCAGGGCCTGCCTCTGGACGGCCTTCGGCAATAACGGCTCGACTCGCCGCCACTCGCCCTCGCTCAGATCACAGCGGGCCATGGAAACCCTGCCACCCGCTGCGGAAGTGAACAACGCCCCCCGGAAGAACCGGCACTTTGACATCGAATTCGACACCTTGCCGTCAGGAAGTGTCCCGGGAGCAAGCCACCCTTGAGCAGCCGCGATGTCAACTCTGGTGGCGGCCGCGGAATACCGGCCCCTTCCGTCGACCTGCAGGCAGCGCCTCCCCCGTCTCGTCGAGGCCAGCCGGTCGCGGATAGCTGCGGCCCCAGATCGTGAGACGGTCCCTTTCCAGCATCCTCCGCTCCGTCCGGTCGAGCCGTGCGCGGGCCGATCCTGCATCACCCTGCGCCTCGCGCAGCGCGCGCGACCACAGACGCAGCGCGGAATGGGGGCTCCACGGTAAAGCCGCCCCCGCGAGCCACGCCCTGAGTTCAGGCGGAAGCCCGTCGTAACGCTGCATCGGGCACCGGCGGCGTCGGCACTTCAAGGAGGTGGCAAGGTTCTGCCCCATCGTGGGATTCCCTCCCTCCGAGGCAGCAGGCCATGCGCTGCAAGGCCGGCACGGCATGCCTCTGGAGACTTGCGGTTGGCAGACAGACGGCTCAAGCCACGCGGCGCTGTTCCCATTGCGGGAACGGATCGGGCAACTGCTTCCACAACTCCGGGGTAAAGTCCTGGGCATCGATCAACGCGGCGTCCAGGGCCGCCGTCAGCGCCTCCCGGTCCATGCCAGCGCCGATGAATACCAGTTCCTGCCGCCGGTCACCCCAAGGGTCCTGCCAGACCTTCGCCACCTCGGCGAGACTGTCAGGATGACCGGGCCAGCGGTCCCGCGGCACGGAGGCCCACCACCCGCCAAGCGGTGTCACGCTGGAGACGGCGCCGGCAAGACTGAACTCCACCGCCCAGTTCGGTCGGCTCGCAATCCAGAAATGCCCCTTCGCCCGGATCACGCCCGGCAGATCGCCGTTGAGAACGGCGTGAATCGCGCGCGGGTCGAATGGCCGCCTGGCCCGATAGACAAAGGAGGAAATCCCATATTCCTCCGTCTCCGGGACGTGGTTTTCGAACCCGTAAAGCTCCTTGGCCCAGAGCGGATGCTCATGCGCCCTGTCGAAGTCGAACCTCCCCGTGTCAAGGATGTCGTCAGCCGCCACCCGACTGAAATCCGTCTCTATCAGCCGCGCATCGGGGTTAAGGGCGCGGACGATCTTGCGGGCCAGACCCAGCAGGACCGGGCCCGCGGCGGTGACCTTGTTCAGGATGATGACATCGGCGAATTCGATCTGGTCGGTCAGCAGGTTGACCAGCGTGCGCTCATCCTCCGCTCCGAGGCTCTCGCCGCGATCGGCAATGAAGTCGTGGCTGGAGAAATCCCGGGTCAGGTTCACCGCATCAACCACGGTCACCATCGTGTCGAGGCGGGCGATGTCCGACAGACTTTCGCCCCCTGCATCGCGGAAATCGAAGGTCGCGGCTACGGGGAGCGGCTCTGCGATCCCGGTGGATTCAATGAGCAGATAGTCGAAGCGACCCTCCTCGGCGAGACGCCGCACCTCAAGCAGCAGATCGTCGCGCAGGGTGCAGCAGATGCAGCCGTTCGTCATCTCCACCAGCTTCTCCTCCGCCCGCGACAGTTCGGTTCCACCGCGCACGAGATCGGCGTCGATATTCACCTCCGACATGTCGTTGACGATCACCGCGACGCGACGGCCCTCGCGATTGTTCAGAACATGGTTGAGAAGGGTCGTCTTGCCTGCGCCCAGAAACCCTGAAAGTACAGTGACAGGCAGCCGGAGATCCGGGGCAAGGGGGCTGACGGTCATGGCACGCTCCATATGTAATGTTATTACGTTTCATTACTGGATGGGTATTTCTGTCGCAACCCTTTTGTGAGACGCTGATCCGGTTTCGATGCCGACCTCCCGGTAGCCCCGATGCGTCCCACGGAAACCAGCGCGGCGCCCGCGTGCTTTAGAAAATGCGCAACTGACGACCGGGAGACGCAACCCGCAAACCGGCCGCAGATCGCTCCGGCAAGGGCCGGCAACCGGAAGGGTTCACCCCGCGAATACGGTGGCGCTGGAGCGGATGACCAGCTCCACCGGCAGGATCGTGTCGCTTTCCGCCTCCTCTGCGCCGCCAAGCTGATGAAGCAGGCGCTCCGCCGCCATGCGGCCAAGGGCGGTACGCGGCTGGCGGATCGTCGTCAGGGGCGGCGAGACATGTGACACCAGCTCGATATCGTCAAACCCGATGATGGAAACCTGCTCCGGCACGCGAATGCCGTGGCGCTGAACCTCCGCCATGAAGCCGCATGCCATGGCGTCGGATGCGAGAAACAGACCGGTGGGCCGCAGATCAGCAGGTTGCGCGATCCAGGAGAGAGCCGCACGCCGCCCGGAGTCGAGCGAAAAATCCCCCGCATAGAGAGCATCTTCGGCAAGACTTAGCCCGCGCATCGCCAGCCGATCCCTCACACCGGCCAGCCGCGCCACGCTCAGCACGCTTTCCGGCGGGCCCGCGACATGGCCGATGCGCCGGTGCCCCAGATCGACGAGGTGGTCGATCGCCAGCCCCGCCGCGGCCCGGTTGTCGATCTTGACCCGCGGTGCGGCCAATCCGTTGATCCATTCGCAAGCCTCCACCACGGGAAGGCGGCCCGTCACGATTTCCGCAGGCAGGGTGCCGTCCAGAACGATCAGCCCGTCCGCCAGCGAAGGTTCGGCACAGTCGCGGAGCCGATCGGCACCGGCCGTCCATGTATCGACGATCAGCAGATTATAGCCCGCCGGACCCAGCACGGAGGCGATACCCGAGAGAATTTGGGAAAAGAACGGGTTGGCGAGATTTGGAACCAGCGCCACGATCGCGCCCGTCCGTCGGTGCCGCAGGTTGCGCGCGGCCTGATTGAGCCGGTAGCCCGTCGCCTCCACCGCATCCATGACAGCGGCCCGCGTCTCCGCGCTGACCAGCGCCGGGTTTGAGAGCGCCCGGCTGACGGTGGCCGTCGAGACGCCCGCTATCCGCGCGACATCGCCAATTCTCGGTCGCTCCCTGCTCACCTTTTTCTCCCGCTTCCCTGTGATCAAAATCATTGCAACCGATTACATTGCATGTCTATGCTGAATGCAATCGATTACATCGTGCCGTCGCGGCGAGGGAGGAGCGATGAGGACGATCAGGGGACCGGGTCTTTTTCTGGCGCAGTTCGCGGGGGATACCGCGCCGTTCGATGATCTTTTGCCGCTTGCGAAATGGGCGGCGTCGCTCGGGTATGAGGGGGTGCAGATCCCGACCGGGGACCAACGGCTCTTCGATCTGGAGAGTGCTGCCGCTTCGCAGGATTACTGCGATGACGTTGCGGGCAGCCTTGCCGAAGCGGGCATCGCGATTACCGAACTTTCCGCTCATGTGCAGGGTCAGCTGGTCGCCGTGCATCCGGCCTATGACATCTGCTTCGACGGCTTTGCGCCGCCGTCGCTCCGGGGCCTGCCCGCGGCGCGGACGGAATGGGCGGTGGATGAGGTCAAGCGGAGCCTGACGGCCTCGCGCCGCTTGGGGTTGCCCGCGATGGCCGCGTTTTCCGGGGCGCTCGCCTGGCCCTATCTCTATCCCTGGCCGCAGCGCCCTCCGGGGCTGGTGGAGGAGGCGTTCGACGAACTGGCGCGCCGCTGGCGTCCGATCCTCGACCATGCGGAGGAAGAGGGCGTCGATATCTGCTTCGAAATCCACCCGGGCGAGGATTTGCATGACGGCGTCAGCTACGAGATGTTTCTTGAGCGCGTCGGCGGGCATCCGCGGGCCTGCCTGCTCTACGACCCCTCACACTTCGTGCTCCAGCACCTCGATTATCTGGAGTTCATAGATATCTATCATGAGCGCATTCGGATGTTTCACGTCAAGGACGCGGAACTCAACCCGACGGGGCGCCAGGGCGTCTATGGCGGCTATCAGCCGTGGCTGAAACGGGCGGGTCGCTTCCGCAGCCCCGGTGACGGACAGGTCGATTTCGGCGCTGTATTCTCCAAGCTCACCGAATATGATTTCGCAGGTTGGGCGGTGGTGGAGTGGGAGTGCTGTCTGAAACACCCCGAAGACGGCGCGCGCGAAGGCGCGGCCCTTGTCAAAGACCACATCATCCGGGTGACGGACCGCGCCTTCGACGATTTCGCCGATGCGGGAACAGGGCGGTCGGACAACCGCCGTCTGTTGGGGCTGGAGGAATGACGCCGCTTCCGCTCGGCATGGTCGGGGGTGGTCAGGGCGCATTCATCGGCGGCGTGCATCGGATCGCTGCGGCCATGGACGGGCAGTTCGCACTGGTGGCGGGGGCGCTGTCCTCCTCGCCGGAGCGGGCGCGGGTCTCGGCGCAGGAACTGGGTCTGGCACGCAGCTACGACGACTACCGCCAGATGGCCCGGGCGGAGGCGCGGCGGAAGGATGGCATCCGCGCCGTCGCCATCGTCACGCCGAACGACAGGCATGTCGGCCCCGCCATCGAGTTTCTGAAACGCGGCATCCATGTCATCTGCGACAAGCCGTTGAGCGCCACTCTCGCCGAAGCCAAGCGGCTGGAACGAGTGGCCGCGGCCTCACCGGCGCTCTTTGTTCTGACCCAGACCTACTCCGGCTATCCGATGATCCGGCAGGCGCGGGACATGGTGGCGCGCGGCACGCTGGGCCGTATCCGGCTCGTGCAGGTGGAATATCTTCAGGACTGGCTGACGGAACCTGTCGAGGCCAGCGGATCGAAACAGGCGGAATGGCGGACGGACCCTGCACGGTCGGGTGCAGGCGGCGCGCTCGGCGATATCGGCACGCATGCGTTACATCTGGCGGAATTCGTCGCCGGGATGCAGGCGGAGGCGATTGCGGCGGACCTGTCGTCCTTCGGACCGGGGCGCGTTCTGGACGACAATGCCCATATTCTGACGCGCTATCCGGGCGGGGCGCGGGGCACGCTCCTCATAAGTCAGGTGTCTCCAGGCAATGAGAACGGCCTGCGTCTGCGGCTCTACGGGGAGCGGGGCGGGCTGGAATGGGCGCAGGAGGAGCCAAACCGCCTGTGGTTCGCACCCGTCGGAGAGGCGAAGCGCCTGTTGACCCGCGGCGGGCCGGAGGCGACGGCGGCCGCCACCCGTCTCACCCGCGTTCCGGCCGGACATCCCGAGGGCTATCTGGAAGCATTTGCGAATATCTACGTGGAGGCCGCGCGGGCCATCCGCGCACGGGAGTCGGGGCTGCCACCGCCGGACGGCGTGATCGTTCCCACGCTGGAGGACGGGATGCGCGGCATGCGGTTCATCGCCGCCGCCGTCCGGTCCTCCAAAGCCAATGCCAGATGGGTGCGGCTATGACGTCCCCTTCCCTCTCTCTCCGGGACGTGAGGAAGGCCTTCGGCCCGATCGAGGTGCTGCACGGCATCGATTTCGATCTCCACCCCGGCGAGGTACATGCGCTGATCGGTGAAAATGGCGCGGGCAAGTCCACGATCATGAAGATCCTCGGCGGGTTTCTTCAGCCGAGCAGCGGGGCCGTTCTGCTGGACGGCGCTCCGGCGCCCTACCGGTCCGGCGCGGAGGCCGAGGCACTGGGCGTCGTCGTGATCCATCAGGAATTCAACCTGGCCCCGGACCTGACCGTCGCGCAGAACATCTGGCTGGGCCGCGAGATGGGCGGCCTGCTGCTCGACCATCGCGCCATGCGGGAGGCGACGCAGGCGCTGCTCGATCAGCTCGAATGCCGCGTCAGCCCGGATGCGCGCATCCGCAATCTCTCGGTGTCGGACCGTCAGATGGTGGAAATCGCCAAGGCGCTGTCGCGCAATGCCCGTGTTCTCATCATGGACGAACCTTCCGCCACCCTGACCCGGCGGGAGGTGGAGGTGCTGTTCCGCCAGATCGACAGGCTCCGGGCGAATGGTGTGGCTCTGCTCTATACTTCCCACCGGCTGGAGGAGGTGGACCGTCTGGCCGACCGCATCACCGTTCTGCGCGATGGGGCCGTGGTCCGCCGTGCGCTGCGCGGCGAAATGTCGGAGGACAGCATGGCCACCGCCATGGTCGGGCGCAAGCTGACCGACATCTTTCCGCCCCGCCGGACCACCTTCGGCCCCGCCGTGCTGGAAGTGCGGGATTTCGACGTGCCCCCCGTGGTCAGCGGTGTTTCCTTCGCGCTGCGGCAGGGAGAAGTGCTGGGGATCTCCGGGCTGATCGGTGCGGGACGGACGGAACTGGCGGAGGCGCTGATCGGGCTGCGGCCCCACCGCGGCACCCTCCTCCGGCACGGCGCGGCAATCCGTGTGGCATCGCCGCGCGATGCGGCCCGCCACGGCATCGGCTATCTGACGGAGGACCGCAAGGAAAGCGGCCTCCTCCTCACCAAGAGCCTGCGCGAGAACCTGACACTGCCTGCGCTGGAACGCTTCGGCTGGCCGCTGCTGTCGCGCCGCGCGGAGGAGGAGGCCCTGACCAGCGCCATTGCAGAGTTCGACATCCGCGCGCCTCGGCGCGACATGGCGGTCGGCAATCTCTCGGGCGGCAATCAGCAGAAGCTGCTGCTGGCGAAGACCATGCTTCCCGATCCCGAGGTTGTCATCATCGATGAACCCACCCGTGGCATCGACATCGGCACGAAAAGCCAAATCTACCACTTCATCGACCGCCTGGCGCGGGAGGGGCTGAGCGTCATCGTCATCTCCTCCGACATGCCCGAGGTTCTGGGACTGTCGGACAGGGTGATGGTCATGCGGCAGGGCCGCGTGGCCGGAATGCTGGAAGGCGCGGAGATCACCGAGACCGCCGTGGTCCGGCTGGTGATGGGAACGACAGGGAAGGCCGAAGCGGATGCGTAAATTCTCCCTCTCGACCCTTGGCCCGTTGGCCGCGCTGATCCTGCTGATCGTGGTGGGCGCGCTCCTGAACCCCAATTTCCTGTCGGCGGGCAATATCACCAACGTCCTTGCCCGGTCCGCCTTCACGGGCATGATCGCGATCGGCATGACATTCGTCATCACCAGCGGGGGGATCGACCTCTCGGTGGGGTCGATGGCGGCCTTCATCGCGGGAATGATGATCCTCGCCATGAATGCGCTGATCCCGACGCTCGGGATCGGTGTGCCGCTCGTTCTGGCGGGGATGGCGGTCGCGCTGGCCGTCGGCCTTGCGGCCGGGTTCGTGAATGGGGCGCTGATCACCCGCGTCGGAATAGAGCCGTTCATCGTGACGCTGGGCACGATGGGGATATTCCGCAGCCTCGTCACCTGGATCGCCGATGGTGGCACGCTGAGCCTCAACTTCGATGCCCGCCAGTTCTACCGTCCGGTCTATTACGGCGGGCTGTTCGGAATCGCATGGCCGATCATCGTCTTCGCCGTGACCGCGGTGGTGGGAGAGGTCGTCATGCGGCACACGCGCTTTGGCCGGCATATCGAGGCGATCGGCTCGAACGACAAGGTGGCGCGCTATTCCGCGGTGAATGTCGAGAACACGCGCCTCATGGCCTATGTGTTTCTGGGGCTGCTCGTCGGGCTTGCGACGATCCTCTATGTTCCGCGCCTTGGCTCCGCCTCCGGCTCCACCGGCCTTCTGTGGGAGTTGGAGGCCATCGCCGCCGTCATCATCGGCGGCACGGCCCTGAAGGGCGGATATGGACGGGTCTGGGGAACGGTGGTCGGCGTGCTGATCCTCAGTCTCATCGACAACATCCTGAATCTCGCCGATCTGGTGTCGCCCTATCTCAACGGTGCGATTCAGGGCGTCATCATCGTGCTCGCCGTCGTGCTGCAGCGGGGGAAATCGACGGCCGAGGGGCGATGAACCCTGCAGCGCGTCCGGGCAGAGAACAGGCTCCGGCCGGCGCAGGAGAGAGCTTCCGCCCAACGTGGCGGCATGAGGGGAAGGCCGCCATGCCGGCGGCACAAAGGGGAGGAGAAAATATGAAACGCAGGCATTTCTTTTCCGCGGCAGCGGCGATTTCCGTCGCCATCGCGACAGCGGGAGCAGTGCGGGCACAGGATGCGGGCGCCACGATCGGCGTGTCCATCCCGTCGGCAACGCATGGCTTCATGGGAGGGCTGAACTGGCACGCGCAACAGACGATCGCGCGGCTGTCGAAGGTCTATCCCAACCTGAAATTCGTGCTCGCAACGGCCGGTGAACCCGGCAAGCAGGTTGACGACATCGAAGACATGCTCGCGACGCGCAACATCGACGGCCTCGTCGTCCTGCCGTTCGAATCCGAGCCGCTGACCGCGCCGGTCAAAGCGGTCAAGGACGCGGGCAAGTGGGTCACGGTGGTGGACCGCGGCCTTGCCATCGACGGGATCGAGGATCTCTACGTGGCGGGCGACAACACCGCTTTCGGCCGGGTGGCCGGGGAATATTTCAAGGCCAACCTGAAGTCCGGCGCCAAGGTGGTCGTTCTGCGCGGCATCCCGACGACGCTCGACAACGAACGTGTCGCGGCCTTCGAAGCGGCCATCGACGGCTCCGGCATCGAGGTGCTGGACAAGCAGCACGGCAACTGGAACCGCGACGACGCCTTTCAGGTGATGCAGGATTATCTGTCGAAATACCCCCATATCGACGCGGTCTGGGCAGCGGATGACGATATGGCCATCGGCGTGCAGGAAGCGATCGCTCAGGCAGGCCGGACGAACGAGATGTGGATCATCGGCGGCGCCGGCATGAAGGAGATCGTGAAGCGGATCATGGACAAGGATCCGCAGTTCCCCGTCGATGTGACCTATCCGCCGGCGCTGATCTCCGCGGCGATAGAAATGACCGCCCTCCGGTTCGTCTCCGACACGCCGGTCTACGGCCGGTTCATCATCGGCTCGACCCTCATCACGCCGGAGAATGCCGAGAGGTTCTATTTCCCCGACAGCCCGTTCTAACCGGGCTTCCCCCGTCGGCGCCATCCGTTGCAACGATCCGGCGGCGCGAGGGGGTGTTCCCCTCACGCCGCCTTGGGAGCGGGGCGCCTGCTGTGACGGGCAGGCTCAATCCGTTCGGCCTCCGGGGCGGGGGGACGAGGCTAACCCTGCAGCCCCCCGCAATAGGCTTCGAGCTGCGCGGCTGCCGTCCCCCAGCCGTAGAGGAACCCCATCTCCTCATGCGTCTTGCGGATCTCCGGCGTGCGGTGCCGGACGATCACCGTATAGGCAGTCTCATCGCCCGGCGCATCGGCAAGCAGCAGGATCGCGGTCATGAACGGCGCGGGCGTTGGCTTCCAGCCTTCAGTATAGCTGTCCGTGAAGACCAGCTTCTCCTCCGGCACGATCTCCAGATAGACGCCGCGGTTCTCCACCACGGCGCCATCCACGTCGAAAGTCGTATTGAATCTCCCGCCGACGCGAAGGTCGATATCCACGCCCGTAACCCTGTGCGGAGCGGGGACAAAGAAATGCGGAATATGTTCCGGTCGCGTCCAGCACGCCCAGACCAGATGTCTCGGCGCGGCCAGAACACGGGAGAAGCCCAGATCGGTATCGGGGTCGAGGTCGATTGTCATGTCGCGCTCCCTGCATCCGGTGTTGCGAGGTCACCGTTCGGCCAGCCGAGTCGGTCCTTCTGGAGACTCCGCTGAGCGTCGGGCCATTTTCTGTTCGCGTCCAGAACTTCGGGATGGTGCAGAAACTATTTCCCCGGGACAGCCCCTGCCCCGCGCCGGGAGCCGCCCGATCGCGTCCCGCAGGCGCGGGACGTTCACTTACTCACGTGGCATGACCTTTTTTCCACCCTCGTTCCGACGGCAGGCGTGGAGAACGGCGGTCCTGACCTATGCGTCTGGGCCCGGGACATGCATTTCCTGCACGGCAAGACAGACAATTGCCCCGAGAGAAGCCGCAGACCTTGTCAGGGCCGCTTTATGAAACAGGTCGCCGAAGCGCTGGCGAGCAGGTTACCCGCCTCGTCGCGCAGCGTCCCCTCCGCCACGCCAAGCGAGCGCGACAGATGGGTCACTCTGGCTTCGGCCAGCAGCGCCTGATCGCAAGGAACGGGGCGCAGCATCTTCACGCTGAGATCCACCGTGCCGTAGCGCGCGCCTGCAGGCAGACGGGAATGCACGGCGCATCCGGTCACCGAATCCAGCACGGTTGCCGCGAAACCGCCATGAACACCGCCCATCGGATTGAGATGCCGTTCGTCCGCCCGCGCATGGATGACGATATGTCCCTCCTCCACCTCCATCGTGGACATGCCCATCGTACCGCTGATCGAGGCGCGCGGCAGTTTGCCCGCTGCCGCGGCGCGCAGCAATTCCAGTCCGGTCATAGTTGCAGGATTCATGGCTCGATCTCTCCCCTATCGTAGCGGATGACCTGAAAAGAGGATCGGAAAAATGTCAACCGACAGAGCGCAGCAGCCTTCCCGCCATTAACAGGCTGCTGAAAAAGGCTTTTTGGCCTGTGTTGGAGCGGAAATCGTTCGCTATCTGACGAAATCCAGCCGGAAATCCATATACTTCCGGGCGTTTCCGGGGCCGATTTTCCGATTTCGGGCACATAGGCATGACACCTCAGGACTTTTTCAGCAGCCTGTTAACAGGCTGAAAGCAGTCGAGCATTGGCCCGGGTTTACCTTGAATGCCAGGAAACCGGGCCGGTCGAGAGTTTCCCGGGCGCTCTTCGACAATGTGGGGCAGATCTCCGCCTCGGCGCGAGCCCCGAAGCCTTTTCAGCGGCCCTCAAGCGAACCTGTCCCGCCGCGACAGGGCCCAAGCGCGACAAGCAGCTTCGCGGCCTTCCTCGTCTCAGCGCAGCGTCGCGCAGAATTCCGCGATCCGGTCGCAGCCGCGCATCAGTTCCGCATCCGCCGCGGCATAGGAAAGCCGGAAGCTGTCGGTGCCGCCGAACGCGGCGCCATGCACCGTGGCCACCCTCGCCTCCGACAGGAGGGCCATGACGAAATCCTCGTCCGTCGCGATCCTCCGACCTGTCGGGGTCGTGCAGCCGATGTAACCCGCACAGGACGGGTAGACGTAGAATGCACCCTCCGGCATGTCGCAGCTCATGCCCGGGATGGCGCGCAGCCGCGCGACCACCAATTTCCGCCGCCGGTCAAAGGCCTCGCGGCTTTGGGACACGTAATCCTGCGGCCCCTCCAGCGCCGCCACTGCCGCCCATTGTGCGATGGAGCAGGCCCCGGAGGTGATCTGGGTCTGAAGCTTCTCCATCGCCGCGATCAAAGGACGTGGCCCCGCCCCGTATCCGATGCGCCAACCGGTCATGGCATAGGCCTTGGACACGCCGTTCATCGTCAGCGTGCGATCCTTCAGCGCAGGCGCGACCTGAGCCATGGTCGTGAAGGGGATGCCGTCGTAGCGCAGATGCTCGTACATGTCGTCGGTCAGGATCCAGACCTGCGGATGCCGCTCCAATACCTCGGCCAGTGCGGCGAGTTCGGCGGGCCAATAGACCGCACCGGTTGGATTGTTCGGCGTGTTCAGGATGATCCAGCGGGTGCGCGGTGTGATCGCCGCCGCCACCGCCTCGGGGGATACCTTGTATTGGTGCCGCGGATCGCCGGGAACAAGCACCGGCGTCGCCCCGCAATAGGCGGTGAGCTGTGGGTATGAAACCCAGCTTGGCGTTGGGATCACCACTTCATCGCCCGGGCCGAGCGTCGCCAGCAGGGCGTTTGCGATCACCTGCTTGCCCCCTGTGCTGACGATGGTTTCGTTGGCCTGATATTCCAGACCGTTCTCCCGCCGAAATTTCGCAGCGATGGCGGATCGGAGTTCCGGGATGCCTGCGACGGGTGGATAGCGCGTCTCTCCCCGGCGGATCGCCTCGGCGGCTGCCGCGCCGATATGGGCGGGCGTATCGAAGTCCGGCTGACCGGCACTGAGGGAGATCACATCCACCCCGGCGGCGCGCAGATCGCGCGCGGTCTGGGTAATGGTGATCGTGGCGGAAGAACCCGTCCGGCGGAGCGCCTCGGAGGGCCGGAAGGATGCAATCAGGGTATCAGGCACGGCGGAGCCTCGCTTCAAGCCGCGATGCGGCCCAGGACAGGATGAGCAGCGCGCCAATCAGCAGGATCGCCACCGAAGTATAGGCTTCGATAGGACGGAAATCCTGATCCGCGATAAGCTTGCCGGCGTAGAGAATGTCGAAATAGGCGACGGAGGACGCGACGGTGGTGAGCTTCACCATCTCGATCGTCTGCGTGGTGAGGGCGGGAACCGTACGGCGGAGCGCCTGCGGGAGGATGACGTGCCGCATGACGCCGCCCATCGGAAGGCCGATGGCCTTCGCGCCCTCCCACTGGCCCCGGTCGAGCGAGCGGATCCCAGCGCGGTAGATCTCGGCAAAATAGGCGCCGCCATAAAGCGAGAGAGAGGCGTAGGCGGCCAGAAAAGGCGATGCCTGTACGCCGAAAATCACCGGCACCGCATAGAAAAACCAGAAAAGCTGCACGATGTAGGGGATGTTGCGGAAGAAGGCGATGATCGCGGCAGCCGGCCAGGACAGAAGCCACGTTGCAGAGATACGGCAGAGCGCCACGACGATACCCACCACCATCGCCGTTGTCACGGCGAGTGCAGCCAGCCACAGGGTACCGAGCAGCCCCTCGATCAGAACATGCTTGTAGCGAATGACGGAGGAGAAATCCCAAGCGTAGCCCATGATCTACTTTCCCCGCCCAAGACGTGCGTTCAGAAACTGAGCCGCTCCGGTGATCGAAAAGATCAGCACGAAGAACACCAGCGCCGTGAGGGTAAAGACCTCCAGCGGCCGATAGGTTTGAGCGGCCAGCATGTTCGCCTGATAGACCGTCTCGCCATAGGCGATGATACCGGCGAGCGTCGTGCCCTTCACCAGTTCGGCAAATCTGATGAGGAACACCGGTATCATGTGCCGCACGGCTTGCGGCAGAATGACGTGACGCACCGCTGCCGCTTTGGTCAGCCCGATGGCGGATGCGGCCTCCCATTGTCCGCGACCGATGGCCTGCATACCCGCGCGGAACACCTCTGCCATATAGGCGGAGGATTGCAGGCCGATGGCCAAGAAGGCGGCGCCGAAAGCATCCAGATTCACATTCGCGATAAGCGGAAAGGCGAAATAGAACCAGACGATGAGTACCAGCGCCGGAGCTGCCCTGAAGAAATCCACGACCGCCACGGCGGGCCAGCGGATAAGGCGTTGCGGCGACATGCGCATGACGGCAAGCGCAAGACCAAGCGGCAGGGCCAGTGTCAGACAGGCGACCGTCAGGATCGCCGTACCCTTCAGCCCTGCGAGGAGCTGATCCATGTTCCGCCAGACGGCGGAAAAGTCCCAAACGTAGTCCACCTGTCCGTCCTTCCGCAGAGGGCTTCCAATCCGGGTCAGACCTTTGCCGACCCCCGAGGAGAGCATGGGCCCGCCCGGCGCAAGGCCGGAACGGGCAGAGGCTCAGCGCATCAGATCCTCGCGCCGCGTGGAGACGGCAGTGGCGGGGTCAAGCCCGCGCCAGGCGAGGAAGTCGCGATAGAGCTTGTCCGTGGTGCCGGTGTCATAGGCATAGGTCACGGCGACCTGCAGGAAGTTCTTCCAACGCTCGTCGGTTTCCTTGCGGATCCCGGCGCTGGAGGGGCGCGCGACCACAGGTTTCGGCACGAGCGTCTTGCCGGATTTCAGCCGAAGACGCGTGACATCCGCCATCGGTCCGGTGGAGGCCGCCCCGTCAACGCGACCGGATTGAAAGGCGGCGATGGCTTCGCTCGATTGTTGGAAGGTGGCGAGCGTTGCGGCAGGCGCTTTCTCGGAGATGACATCCACGAAGGTCGTTCCTGCGGGCGCGGCGAGGCGGTATTTCGGGTCGCTCAGCTCTGCCCAGGTGGTTGGCGCGAAATCGTCCTTCACCACAAGTGCTACCGGATACCACATCACCGGTCCGGCGAAGTCGATCGAGAGCGCGCGTTCGGGCGTCGCGTCAAGCTGGAACATGAAGTCGTACTGGTTCGCCTGCAGCCCTGCCACCGCATTGCCCCAGGTCGTGTCCACGATTGCAAGCTCCACCCCCATTGAATCGGCAATATACTTGCCGATGGCGACAGCGACGCCGCGATAGACACTTCCGTTTGACGTCACGCTCACACCATCAGTCGTGCCGCTCAGATCCTTGAAGCACCAGGGTACGGACTGGGCGCAGCCGAGCCGCACCTTCTTGGTGGACTGGATCTGCTCCCAGGTCGATTGAGCAAGCGCCACGCCCGGCGCAGTTAACGCGGCCGCAACGGCGGCTGCTTTCATCCACGTGCCGATCGTCATGTTTCTCTCCGTGTTGGGGCCTTGTGCGCTCACTTTCCCGCCGCACGGGGACCGCGCGCCAGGACGGCAAAGAGCTTGGGTGCCGTGAAGGGCATCTGAAGGCCCTCCGTGTCGTAGTCGCGCAGCGCATCCATCACCGCATTGGCAATGGCAGGCGGAGCGGCGATTGTCCCCGCCTCACCGCAGCCCTTCACGCCAAGCGGATTGGTGCGGCACGGGATTTCCACAAAATCAATCTCAAAGGCGACGAAATCGTCTGCCTTGGGATAGCAATAGTCCATCAGTGACCCGGTCAGCGGCTGGGCGGTTTCGGGGTCATAGACCACCTCCTCCAACAACGCCTGCGAGATGCCCTGCGCCAGACCGCCGTGGAACTGACCTTCCACCAGACGGGGATTGAGGATCGTGCCGACGTCGTTCACCGCCACATAACGGGTCAGCCGGATCTCCGCCGTTTCGATGTCGATCTCGACCTGCGCGACATGGCAGCCGTTGGGAAAGGTCGGACGTTCCGGCCGGTAATGCGCGGCGATGGACAGCCCCGGCTCCATGCCGGCGGGGAGGAGTGGTGGTGTGAAAGCCGCGCGCACGCAATCTGCCAGCGTCACGCTGCGGTTCGTGCCGGTCAGGTGGAACCGCCCTTCCTCCTGTCGGAGTGCCGAGACCTCGCCTTCCAGCAGATGCGCCGCGATGGCTTCAAGCTTTTCTCGTACCCGGCCGGTGGCCAGATGTACCGCATTCCCCCCGACCGCGAGAGCGCGCGACCCGCCTGTGCCGCGCCCGAAGGCGACCTGATCGGTATCCCCCTGAACGACGCGGATCAGGCGGCGATCCAATCCCAGACCCTGCGCCACGATATTGGCATAGGCCGTCTCATGACCCTGACCGTTGTTCTGCGAGCCGACCATGAGCACTGCTGAACCGGACGGATCAAAGCGCAGTTCTGCAAATTCATCCAGCCCCCGGCCACAGCGATCGATGAAGTAAGCCAACCCCATGCCGGAGAGCTTGCCGCAATCCCGCGCCGCTTCCCGGAGCGACTCCCGCCCGGTGAAATCCGAAAGCGCGACGGCGCGCTCCGCCAACTGGGCGAAATCCCCATCGTCGTAAACCTGCCCCGTCACCGTCGTGAAGGGCATCTTCCCGCGCGGCACGAAATTCCTGAGCCGCAGGTCTACCGGGTCGAAACCGAGCTCGCGCGCTGCTGCATCCACCAGCCGTTCAACGGCGTAGGTCACTTCGGGCCGACCGGCACCGCGATAGGAGTCCGTAGGCAGTGTATTTGTGAACACGCCGCGAACACGGACATGCACGGCCTCCAGGTCATAGGTCGCGGGATGCAGGCCGTCGCCTGCGACAGTAGCGATGTTCGGCCCATGCTGCCCCGGATAGGCACCCATGTCCGAAAGGCAGTCGAACCGCATTGCCAGAAAGCGGCCCGTGTCATCGAGCGCGAGTTCTGCCCGGCAGGTTTGTGCGCGCCCCTGGGTATCGCTGATCAGGGCCTCGCCGCGATCGGACACCCACTTCACAGGCCGGTTCAGTCTCACCGCCGCCAGCAGCACCAGCGCATATTCCTGATAGGCGAAAATCTTTGGGCCAAACCCACCGCCCACGTCCGGCGTGATGACCCGCATCCGCCCTTCTGGAATGCCAAACACGTTCTGGCACAGGATGCGGCGGATCGCATGACCCCCCTGAGAGGAGACATGCAGGGTGAACCGCTCCTCGCGCGCGTCCCACTCACCTATCGCACCGCGCGTCTCCAGCGACATGCCGGCGACCCGGTTATTGTAAAGGTCCACCGATACCACGTTGGCGGCACGTGCAAAGGCGTCGGCAACCCGCTCCGCATCACCCGAATGCCAGTCAAACCCGATATTGTCAGGGGCCTCCGGCCATATGCTTGTTTCTCCCGCAAGGGCCTGCTCAACGGTCGCGCAGGTCTCCAGCGGTTCGTAGTCGACGACGACCATGTCTGCCGCATCGCGCGCCATATCAGGCGTTTCGGCAATCACCACCGCGACCGGCTCACCGACATGACGGACCTGATCCGCGGCCAGCAACGGCCGGGCGGGAAGCACAGGTCGCGCCCAGTCCCACTTGCCTATCTCCGCCAGACAGGGGAGCGCCTTTGCACCGGCGTTCGCGACATCCGCAGCGGTCAGTACAGCGAGCACTCCGGGCATCCCGAGAGCCGCCGCAGTGTCTATATCTCCGATCCGGGCATTGCCATGCGGAGACCGCACGACCACCATCGCAGTGCAACCCTCCGGCCGGATATCGGCCAGGTAGCGCCCCTCACCCCGGAGAAAACGGCGATCCTCTATCCGATGAGCGGTCTGCGCAATGCCCTGCATTTCACTCCGCCGCCATCTTGTGCTCGGGAATGCGGAATTGCGAGTGGCTCGCGAGAAACTCCCTCATCCGGGGTGTCCGGGGGCGAACGAGCACCTCATGCGGCGGTCCGTCCTCATGGATGCAGCCGTTGTGGAGAAAGACAACGCGCGTCGCGACGTTATAGGCGAAGCCCAGTTCGTGCGTGACAATGATCATCGTCATGCCCTCCTCGGCCAGAAGCCGCATGGAGTTCAGAACCTCGCCCACCAGCTCCGGGTCGAGCGCGGACGTGGGCTCATCGAAAAGCATCAATGTCGGCTGCATGGCCACCGCGCGTGCGATCGCCACACGCTGCTGTTGTCCGCCCGACAGCGCGGCAGGGTAACGCCCGGCCTTGTCCGCCATTCCCACCCTGTCGAGACAGGTGTGCGCGATGGCCCGCGCCTCCGCCGCTCCGAGCTTGCGGACCTTCAGAAGCCCCAGCATCACATTCTGCTCGACCGTCAGATGGGGGAAGAGGTTGAACTGCTGGAATACCATCCCAACCTGCCCGCGCACCTTCGTCTGCTCCGCAGCGGGATATTCCGTCCCTTTGCCCGAATCTCTGCCGATTTTCTGGCCATCCAGGTAAATCGCACCTTCGTCCGGTATCTCAAGCAGGTTGACACAACGCAGCATGGTCGATTTACCGGAACCGGATGAACCAAGCACGACAACCACTTCACCGCGGTTGACGGTTAAATCAATACCTTTCAAGACGCGTATAGAGCCGAACTCCTTGACGAGCTTTTCAATCCTCAAAGCTTCCAAAGCGGCTCCTCCTGTTGCGGACAAGCAAAATTCGCGCCTTCGACCTTAGGTGTCAACATATTTTCGCACATCAGTGCGAAAATATGAATTTTGCCCGTTATCAGTCCTTTCATTCCGCAATGTGATCTTGTCATTGCCCGAAATGCCATCATACTGTGCGATATCGCGTGGCCCAGCGGTCGCCATTTCCTGCAGACCCGGCCCCAACCCGTCCGCAAAGACCCAAGGGAGTATCGCATGGCGAGAATCGCCAAGGCCTCGACGAGCCGCAAACCCGCGAACGCCGCGGGCAAGATCAAGCCGGCTGACTTTGTTTCTGCTCTGGCACGCGGCATCGAGGTTCTGCGCCTCTTTTCCGAACATCAGCCGCAGGTCACGACCAGCGAGGTCGCGGAGCGTACCGGCCTCAGCCGTGCTGCGGCACGCCGCTTCCTGCTCACGCTGACAGAGCTCGGATATCTCAGCAATCAGCAGGAATCGTTCAGCCCGCTGCCCAAGATGCTCGAACTTGGCTATTCCTACCTCTCGACCTGGAACTTTCGGGAGATCGTGCAGCCCTACCTTGAGGAGGTGGTGCAGGAGCTTTCGGAAAATTGCTCCTTCGCGGTGCTGGACGGGTCCGACGTCGTTTATCTGTCCCGTGCAGAGGCCCGGCGGATCGTGCAGAGCGTCACGATCTCGGTGGGTACGCGTGTGCCGGCTGCTGTTTCTGCCCTCGGCCGGGTGCTGCTTGCACATCTGCCGCCCGCCGAACTGGACAGAATTCTCAACCCCGAACTTCTGAAGCCGGTAACGCCCCGGACGATCACCGATCCCGTCCTTTTTGCAGAGCGTCTCGCGACGGTACGCGATCAGGGTTATGCGCTCGTCGAAGGGGAGTTCGAGGAAGGTCTGATATCGGTTGCCGTGCCCGTGTTTGACGCCGAAGGGCGCGCTGTTGCGGCCATCAACGTCGGCACACCGATGACGCGGGCGAACGCCGAACAGGTCAAATCGCAGTTTCTGCCAGCAATACAGCGCGCTGCAGAGAATATCAGCCGGGCCTTTGTCACGAGGTCAAGAAACGTGGATCACGAACTGGTCGTGCGACGCGGCTTCTCCGAAGGCTGAAATGGTCTCGACCGTTACCCTGCTGTCGGATTTAGAAATGCGCTTCTGTCCTGCATGATGATGGAACGTGGTTCGGACCGGGGGACAGGCCCAATACCGCCGTCGGTAACACGCAGCGATCGCCGGAACTGCCCGCATGTTACCGATGGCAACTCTCGACCTCGCGCCCCAGCATCGCGAATAAGGCTGAAGTCCATCCGGAAGGCGGCGTTCAACCGCAACCCATTTCATGCATGGCATTCCACGGGTGATATTACCACGCCTTCTCCCTCACCACGCGGGTCATGCGCGGCGACAGCCCCCTCTCTCGACAGCGCAATGACGCCGGCCTGACCGGAGAGCGGGCTCAACTCCGGTATGGGCGATACTTCGTGTCCGCGGCTTTGCAGGGCGGCCAGCGCCGGTCCAGCATCCGCTTCGATCTTCAGGCTGTCGCGACTGTCGGAAAAGGTGCGGCCCAGCAAGAAGCGTGGCCCCCGCAAGGCGGCTTCCGGCGTCTCCTTGAAGTCTATGAGGCGGGTCAATAGCATCGCGAGCGTCTGCGGTTGGCCATCAGCCCCCTGTGTACCGTAGAGAAACCGCGGCCGCCCCTCCCGCAGGGCCATGCCGGGGTTCAGCGTGTAAAACGGCAGCTTTCCCGGCGCGAATGCATTGGGGTGCGCAGGGTCATGGGAAAATGCGGCGCCTCGGTTCTGCCACAGGATACCCGTGTCGCCAGCAATAACCCCGCTCCCCCAGTCGAAATACGTGCTTTGCAATACGCTCGCGGCATTTCCGTGCGCGTCATGCGCGGCAAGGAACACCGTGTCACCTGCCTGCCAGACGGCCGGCCACGGCAAGGCGCGATGAAGGTCGATCTCCTCCGCATCCTTGTTCAGTCGCGCAGGTGCGATCATCTCCGACGTCCTATCCGGCGCGAAGCGCGGGTCCGCAATTCCGTCGCGAGAGAGGAACGCGCGTTTGACTGCCTCCACACACAGATGCAGGTGATCCGCGCTTCCGGGCGCAAGGGCGCTCAACTCGAAGCGCTCGAGTATACCCATGATGGCGAGCGTCACCGCACCCTGCGTTGGCGCGGGCGGCGCCAGAAGCGTCAAATCGCGATAAGGTAATTCTAGAGGCACACATTCCCGCGACCGTGTCCGCGCAAGATCATCGAGGGAGATCACCACGCCCGCCGCGCGCAATCCGGCAACAATTCTCTGCGCCAGCAGCCCCTCATAGAAACTGCGCGGGCCGTGTTCGGCTATCTCACGCAGACTGCGCGCAAGGTCTGGTTGACGTTGCACGATGGCATGGCGGGGAAAATGCTGCGCGAAGCCAGGCCAGTCTTCCGCTTCGGAAGCGCGAAAATCGCGCCAGAACTTCTGGGACGCCGAGATGACGAAACCGGACTCTGCCAGTCCGATGGCTGGCTGCATCAGATCGCCGAACCGCAACCGCCCCCCCCAGTGCAGGGTGGAAAGCGCATGCGCCCTGCCCCAACCGTCCACGACTGCCGCGGTGGTGAGAACAGAACCCGGACCGCGCTGGGGGATTGCACCGGTAACCGGGGGCCGCGCTATACCTTGGCCGATAGCGAGAAGGCAGCTCTTCTGCCCGCGGCGGTCAACCAGCAGCCAGACCGCATCCCCGCCGATGCCACAGAAATGCGGCATGACAACCGTCAGGACGGCACCCGCCGCGATAATCGCCTCTGCCGCCGTGCCGCCCGCCGCGAGAATCTCCTGCCCCGCCGCGGTCGCAAGCGGATGCGGGGTCGTTATCGCAGGGCTCATTCCTCCACCCCGGTTCGCAGCCAGCATAGAATGATGTCGGGCAAAATCCGGCGGCGTCGCTCGAGAAAGGCGGGGCTGGCAAGATCCTCTCCCAGCACGACACCCATTGTATGGCGGTTGGAGGAGTGGATCGTGGCAAGACCGAGAATGGACAGGTAGAGTTCAGCCGCCTCCGGGCGCCGCGCGAATACGCCCTCTGCGGACCCTCGCGACAAGACGCTGTCGATTCTGGTGAACAGGTTCCCTGCGCGGTGGTTGACTGCCATGAGCCTGCGAACGTTCTCCCCCTCCACCATGTTCTCGATACGCATCATGCCCTGAAACTCGGGATGCGCGGTCATATAGTCGAAGGTGAAACGCACAAGGGCCGCGATCGCGTGATCCGGCGGGTCTTCCCAGAAGGTTGCTTGCGCCTCTGCCGCACGCAGATCGTCATAGACCCGTTCCAGACAGGCACGATAGAGACCGTCCTTGCTACCGAAGTAGTGGTAGATCATCCGCACATTGCATTGCGCGCGTTCGATAATCCTCGACACGCTTGCACCATGATAGCCCTGCGCCACGAATTCCGCCGTCGCAGCTGTCATCAGCCGTTCCTGAACACCGTGCACCGCGTTGGAATCTGCCTTCGCCTTGCTTTCTCGCACGCTTTTCGTCCCTTTCATGTGCAAGCGTCATTCTGAACGCCTATGAATCAGGCATAATTTGCGGATGGCGGGCGTTTTTGCCAGAATCCACGAAATTTGCCTGTTCATCAGGTAAGTAAGCATTCACTTACTTACGAAGCAAGCCAAAACGCCAGCAACATATCCTTTTACACCAGCAGCTTGCCCCATAGAGGCAGGCCGGAGCAAAACGGACGGACATGAAAAAATTTCTGCTTTCCACCCTCGCCGCCGTGGCTCTTTCCGCGCCGGCGACTGCCGCAGAGCCGACGAATGCCCGCGTAGCCGTCGCGATCACCGAGACGATCTCCGGCCATAACCCCTACTCCGATCCGGTCGTGCTCGTTTCCAGCGTATGGTGCCAGATTTACGGCTGCATCATGCGTTACGACTTCGACAGAAAGGAATACGTCCCCTATCTGGCGGAGAGCGTGAAACCGGTGGACGCGTTGACATGGGAGCTCCGCCTGCGCCCGGGACTCACCCGCCACAACGGCGAGAAGGTGGTAGCGGCGGATATCGTTCATTCCATCAACTTCCTGAAGAACGACCCGACTTCCGGCAAGGGCTATCTTGTCTCCAGCATCGACAAGGTAGAGATCGTCGACGACCTTACTGTGCTGATCCGGACGACATCCGCCGATGCGACCCTGCGGGATAATCTCGCCGGGATCGTGGTGACATCCAAGGCGCTCTACGACCAGTATGGAGCAGAGATGTTCAGCAAGGCACCCTATGGCGCCGGGCCCTACAAACTCGCTGAGGTGCGGATCGGTGAGCATATGATCCTTGAGCGGAACGACGGGCATCCGATGCTGTCGCCGAACAATCCCCGCCAGGTCATGTACCGCATCCTGCCGGAACCGGAGCAACGCGTGACGGCACTTGCCAATGGTGAGGTGCAGATCGCGCAAGGGGTGCCGCCGCAACTTGTGCAGCGCGTCCGCGACATGCCCAATGCCCGGATCGAGACCATCAATTCGGTGGAGATGATGTTTCTCGCCATGTCACCGAAAACCCACCCTTGGGACAGGAAGGAGGCGCGGCAGGCCGTCGCGCATGCCATCAACCGCGAAGGCATCGTCCGGGCCATCCTGCAAGGGCAGGCAGCTTTGCTGAATGGCCCGGTGAGCGAAGGCCAGATCGGCTTTGATCCGGATTTCGTCAGCCCCTACGACTACAATCCCGAAAAGGCACGGAACCTGCTGAAGTCGGCCGGGCTCGAAGGCGTAGAAATCACGCTTTCCACTCCCGTGGGTCGGTATACGGCCGACCGCCAGATCGCGGAGGCCATGCTGCCGATGCTGGAAGACGCCGGTTTCACGGTCACGCTGGAGACGCCGGAATGGGCCACGCTCTGGTCGAACGTGCAGGCGGGCAAGGTGCCGTTCTACTATATGGGGCGCGGCTCGATGATCGATCCGTCGCGGGCACTCCACCAGTATTTCGGCACGGGCGGTTCTCCCCGGATTGGCTATTCCGACGCGGAACTGGATACGCGGCTTGCGGCAGAAAAGGCGGAGTTCGATCCCGCCCTGCGCAATGAGAAGATGCAGTCCGTGATCTCCCGCCTCGTCGAGGAAGCACCGGCGGCCTTCATGTGGCAGCACCAGATGGCTTGGGGCATCTCCAACACCGTCACCTTCCAGCCGCGGCCGGCCGACCAGGTAAACGGCTGGGAAATCTTCGTGAACTGACGCCGACTTTCAGCTGCTGCACGCGCGCTGTGCCAATTCCCTCATGAAGGAAGCACCATGCTGTTCTATATCGCACGACGGCTCGCGGGGGCCGTTCCGGTCCTGCTGGTTGTCGCCGCGCTGATCTTTACACTGATGCAGTTCGCGCCCGGCGATGCGGTAAGCATGCTTGTGTCGGACGAAGCCACGGCAGAGGAAAAGGCCCGAATCCGGGAAGCGTGGGGGCTGGATCAGCCCGCACCTCTCCAGTTCGCCAACTTCGTGGCAAAGGCGGTTGTCGGCGATTTTGGCGACAGCTTCCGCTACAAGATACCCGTGCTCGACGTCATTGCGACACGCTTGCCCGCGACGATAGAACTCGCCGTGGCCGCCACGCTCATCGCGGTCTTTATCGGCATTCCGCTTGGCGTGCTGGCGGCGGCACGCCCCGGGACGATGTGGGACGCAATTGCATCCGCCATCTCCTTCGCGGGTATTTCGGCACCGAACTTCTGGATCGGCATTCTGCTGATCCTGCTTTTTGCCGGACACCTGCATATGTTGCCGTCGGGCGGTCGAGAGCCATGGGGTATGGAACTGGAGCCGATCACCGGGTTTCTGATCCTTGACGCACTGCTTCAGGGCAGGTGGGATGCACTTGGCCAGGCTCTGAAGCACCTTGCCTTGCCTGCCATTGTGCTCGGCACCAATATGACCGGGATCATCACCCAGCTCACCCGCGCCTCGGTGATGGACGCGCTCGGCGAAGATTTCGTGATGACCGCCCGCGCCAAGGGATTGAGCGGCGCGAGGGTCCTCTGGCGCCACGCCTTCCGCAATGCGCTGGTCGGTGTTGTCACCATCGTCGGGCTGGAATTCGGCGCGCTTCTTTCAGGGGCAATGATCGTCGAGACGGTCTTCGCCTGGCCCGGCATCGGCAGTCTGCTCGTGCAAGGGATAGGGGCGCGGGACTTCCCGCTCATCGTCGGGCTCGTGCTGACCTATACGACGATCTTCATCCTGGTGAACCTGATCATCGACATTCTCTACACCGTCATCGACCCGCGCATCAGGATCAACTGATATGGCCGAGATCTCCGTCCCCGAATTCCGCACCCGCTGGCAGACCCTTCGCACCCGTTACCGGCACCTGTTCGGCGCCAAGGCCGCATTCGGCTTCACGGTGTTGGGGCTGCTGATCCTGACCGGCATCCTCGCACCCATCCTCGCGCCGCATGCCCCGAACCGGCAGGATCTCATGTCTGCCATGCTGCCCCCGGATTGGACGGGGCCGCATGTGCTTGGCACGGATCATGTCGGCCGGGACATCCTGAGCCGCATCATCTTCGGTGCACGTGTGTCGCTTGTCATTGCCCTTTGCGTGGCGCTGTTTGCGAGCGTCGCCGGCGTATTTCTTGGCATAGTGTCCGGCTATTTCGGCGGTCGGATCGATGGCGCGATCCAGAAGCTGGTAGAGATCACCTGGTCCTTCCCGCCGCTTATGCTTGCCATCGCCATTGTGGCCTTCATCGGTCAGGGATTGACGATCGTCATCGTTGCCCTGACGGCCCAACGCTGGATCCCCTATGCGCGGGTCACGCGGGCAGAGGCCATGGCGCTGAAGGAACGGGAGTTCGTCACCGCCGCTCGCGCGCTCGGCGCGAAGGACGGGTTCATCATCCGTCATCACATCCTGCCCAACGTCATGCTGTCGATCATTGTCATCACGACCTTCTCGATGGCCAACGCCATCATCGCGGAATCCTCATTGAGCTTCCTGGGCCTTGGCGTCCCGCCCACCATTCCGACCTGGGGGGGGATGTTGTCGGATGCGCGCTCCTACATCTCCAGCGCCTGGTGGATGGCGCTATTCCCCGGCCTTGCCATCTTTCTGACTGTTCTGGGCCTCAACCTGCTGGGGGACGTCCTGCGGACCCAGTTCGACCCGAAACTCAAATCGCACTGAAAGGCAAATACTGATGACCAAACGCTCTCACTTCGACACGATGGACGGGGCACGCCGTTCGCTGGTCTGCCAAACAGGTCAGTGGGTTCATTTCACCGGGCTGCAGCCCCGCAATCTGGACGGCGACATCAAGGAACAGGCGAAGGATGTGATCGCACAGCTCGACGCGCTGATGACGGAAACCGGCATCTCGCAGTCCGACCTGTTCAGCGTGACGATCTGGCTGAAGGACATGTGCTACTTTTCGGCGCTGAATTCCGTCTGGAACACATGGGTGGACGACACGAACCCCCCTGCGCGGACCTGCGTCTCCGGAGAGCTCTACCGACCGGATCTGCTTCTGGAGATCGTCGCCGTCGCTTACCGCCAGGAAGCCGCAGCATGAGTATTCGGAAAACCGGGCGCAAGGACAGTTGGGGGCCGAAGATTTTCCTTGGCTCCGCAGCGGGGGATATCGCATCCGTCTGCCTTACCGCGCCTGACAAGGCGGAAGGTTTCATCGGTCAGACACGCGGCATCCTGGGCGTAATCGACGAATTGATGGCGGAGATGGGCACAGACCGAAGCGCTCTCATCAATGCGCAACTCTGGATCGCCGACATGGCGGACTGGCCGGATTTCGTGACGGTCTGGAACGACTGGATCGGCGATGGCGAGGCACCGGGGCTTTCCGTGGTGCAGATGGCGGCCTCGCGCCGGGATTCTTTGCTGGAAATCCGCGCCTGGGCCCACCGCGCGGCTGCGTGACGGAGATAAACCGATGAGCGCACCCCTCCTGAGCATCGAAAACATGGTCGTGTCCTTTGGCGGACAATCTCAGCCCGCTGTGCGCGGAGTGTCTCTTGATGTCCACCGGGGCGAGATACTTGCGCTCGTAGGAGAATCCGCGTCCGGCAAGTCCGTCACGGTGAAATCGGTGATGCGTCTTATCGACTTTCAGGGAGGACGGATCACCGGCGGCCGCATCATCCTCTCAGGCAAGGAACCTGTCGATCTCGCGGCGGCCCCGGAGCCAGTGCTTCGGCGGCTCCGGGGCGCCAGGATTGCGATGATCTTTCAGGACCCGATGACATCGCTCAACCCGGTGATGACGATCGGTGCTCAGCTGACGGAGGCGATCCGCCAGCATGGCCGGGCCGCCGATGCGCAAGTCCGCGCGCTTGCCATGCTGGAGCAGGTCCGCCTGAGCGACCCCGAGCGCCGTATGGCCCAATATCCCCATGAGCTTTCGGGCGGCATGCGGCAGCGGGTGATGATCGCCATGGCACTGGTCTGTGAACCGGACCTGCTCATCGCGGATGAACCCACGACCGCGCTTGACGTAACGGTGCAGGCCGAGATCCTGGGGCTGATCCGCGGCCTCCAGAAGCAGAACGGAATGGCGGTGTTGTTCATCACCCATGACATGGGCGTCGTGGCAGAGATCGCCGATCGCGTTGCCGTCATGCTTCAGGGTGAAATCGTTGAGGAGGGCACGGTCCAGAAAGTGTTCGACGCCCCCCGTCACGCCTATACGCGCAAGCTGCTGGATGCTGCACCGAAGTTCCGGGAAGGCGGGACAGCTACACCCGTCGAGGTTGATCGCGCCGCGCCCGTGTTATCCGTCCACCACCTGACAGCCCGTTATCCTGTGCGCTCCCGCCTGCTCCGTCGTCATATCGCCAATGTTCATGCGGTGGAGGATGTGAGCTTCGATCTGCATCCCGGGGAAACGGTGGCGATCATCGGCGAAAGCGGCTGTGGAAAATCGTCGCTTGCCAAGAGCCTGCTGCGGCTCCTCCCCGTGGCCGAAGGGCGCGCCTTCCTGGCAGGGCGTGATCTCCTGACGCTGGAGGGGGAGCATCTGCGCGCCGCGCGCGCCGATATTCAAATGGTGTTTCAGGACCCTTACGCTGCGCTGGACCCGCGCATGTCTATCCGCCAGATACTGTCGGAGCCATTGCGTATAAGGGGCCTGCCGGTGGAGGGCGCCCTGCTGGAAGCGCTTATCGCGCGGGTCGGCCTGCCGGAGGGGAGCCTTGACCGTTATCCCCATCAGTTCTCCGGCGGCCAGCGCCAGCGGATCTGCATCGCCCGGGCGCTGGTCTTGCGCCCGAAAGTGCTGATTGCAGACGAACCTGTCTCTGCGCTCGATGTAGCAATCCAGTCGCAGATTCTCGATCTGCTGAAATCCTTCCAGCGTGACGATGATCTCGCCATGCTCTTCATCAGTCACGACATGGCCGTGGTGGAGCGTGTCGCCGACCGCATTGTCGTGATGTATCGCGGGCGCATCGTTGAGGAAGGTCCGGCCTACGCGGTGCTGGGCCAGCCCTCTCATCCCTATACACGACGGTTGCTTCAGGCGGTGCCGGTGTCACATCCTCGCCGACGGATGGACCGCGCACCGATGGGTGAGCCTACCCCTTCACCGATATTTCCGCTCGGCAGCACTCCCGCGCTCGGCTCATGGCGACAGATCGGGCAGGACCACCGAGTTTGGGAAGCATAGACCGACTGCTCAAGGGTCAGCCTGCCTGCCAGACGGCTGCGGGGATCCATTGACCCCCGTCCGGCATGAGGCCGGCCCCCCTCCCCTGCACGGGCGCGATGCCCTCAGATCGCCGCCGCCACAAGCGCGCTGGCCCCTGACAGGTCGCCGAGCTTCTCGCCTGCGGCAATGCGACCACGACTGCGGTTGGCGCACGCCTACCGGACAGTGGCCTCCTCCAACACCTCCGGCGCCTCCTCAGGCGGAAGGATCAGCACACCACAGTCATCCATGATGACAATATCACCCCGCACGACCGGCACATTGCCAAAGGAGAGCCTGCGCACCGTTGCCTCAGGTGCTCGACAGGATTGCCTTCCCCAAAGAAAGGTCTGCAGTGCCGAGAGCGGCGTTCAGGAAAGCCTGCGCGGCGCGGCTTACATGGCGTTCCGTGGGGCGGACGGCATGGAACATGCGGGGTGGCAGTGGAAAAGGAAGCTCGACCAGCCGGCCAGCGGCAAGCGACGCCTCTACAACCACGCGAGAGAGAGCGGAGATCCCTGCTCCCGCCTCCACCGCCGCACGCACGGCTTCGTTGGAGGGGAGCACCATCTCAATCCTCGGTGTCACACCGGCTGCTGCGAGCGCTTGTTCCAATATCGCACGGGTTCCCGAGCCTTTTTCACGAAAGACCCAACCCGCCCTGCCAGGATCCGCCACCGGCGACGAGGCGACGAGGACGAGCTGATCCATGGCGGCAGGCGTAAGTGTAAACGCAGGGGAGGACACTTCGTCCTCCACGAAACCGAGATCAGCCTCCCCTTCCGCGACGGCGCTTCCTGCGTCGTGGGTGTTGAGGATCCGCAAAGTCAGTTCGATCCCCGGGTGGGCGGCGTGAAAACTCTGCATGATCGGCGGCAGCCAGTAGTTTGCGACGGTCTGACTGGCGACCAGCCGCAACCGCCCGTGGTGCAGACCGGTAGAGGCTGCGAGGAAGGCTACCGCTTCCTCGGCCCGTGCAACGACCGTGCGTGCTTCGGGGAGGAAGCTCCGCCCCAGATCAGTCAATACGATCCCCCGCCCGACTCTGTCGAAAAGCCGAACATCATGGCGTTCCTCCAGCGCTGCGATGGCGGCGCTGGTGGCGGACTGCGTGAGGTTCAGCGCACGCGCGGCCTCTGTCACATGCTGGCGTTCTGCGACGGCAATGAAAATTCGTAACTGTTCCAGGGTCATCTTTCTTCCTCTGCGTGATGAAGCGCCCTGCCCCGCAACGGGCGTAAACTATCATCGATAAAATAGATCATTCGAACAAGTTTAATCCGTTGGATTGGTGATCCCGGTGTCTTTATCTCCGCCGCAGGACCCAAAAGGACAGACGAAACGATGCGCACCGTGACATCCACCTTCCAGCCGCTCAGCCGCCTCGACAGCTCTCGGGAAGTGGTTCGGCAGTTTACGCCCAACTGGTTCGCGGTAACGATGGGCACAGGGATCCTCGCCGTCGCCCTCGCCCAGACGCCGTTTCGCGCGATGGGAGAGGTTTTATGGGTAGCCAATATCGTCCTTTTCAGCCTTTTCACCGTGATCTACGCCGCTCGGTGGGCCATCTTCCCCGGCGAGGCAAAGCAGGTCTTCAACCATCCGGTCATGGCGATGTTCTTCGGTTGCATCCCGATGGGCCTCGCAACGATCATCAATGGCTTTCTCATCTATGGCGCGCAACGTTTCGGAGCATCCGTCTTTATCGTGGCCGAGACACTGTGGTGGATAGACGTGGCGCTGGCAGCCCTCTGCGGCGTCGCCATACCCTACATGATGTTCACCCGGCAGAGCCACTCGATGGAGCAGATGACTGCGGTTTGGCTTCTGCCAGTGGTAGCGGCGGAGGTAGCGGCCGTTTCCGGTGGGTTACTTGCGCCCCATGCGGTAAACGGGCTGACCGTTCTTTGGGTCTCTTACACACTCTGGGCGCTTTCGGTACCGATTGCGATGAGCATGCTGGTCGTCTTGCTGCTGCGGCTCGCACTTCACAAGCTTCCGCACGCGTCCATGGCGGCGTCAAGCTGGCTGGCTCTGGGTCCGATCGCCACTGGAGCCTTGGGGCTGATGACCCTCGGTCAGGTAGCGCCTGATATCCTGACAGCCCATGGTCTGGACCAGTATGGTGCCGCGGCCTCAGGTATTGGCCTTATCGGCGGGGTCATGATGTGGGGCTACGGGCTGTGGTGGTGCGCGATGGCATTGTTGATCACCTGCCGCTATCTGCGAGATGGCCTGCCGTTCAACCTCGGTTGGTGGGGCTACACCTTTCCAATCGGGGTCTATGCCCTTGCGACCCTCAAACTGTCGGTTCTGCTGCCGATTACCGCGATTGGTCTTTTGGGATATTCGATGGTCGGTCTGCTGGGGGTGATATGGGTCATCGTTGCCGGGCGGACGCTCGCTGGCGCATGGCGGGGGGAATTGTTTGCTTCTCCATGCGTGCCAAAGTGAAAAATTTTAACACCTCGCGGTAGGGAAAGTGCTTTCGCCTAAATGGCTTAGGCCGGAAAGACGCTATCGATTTCGCTCGGGGCGTGATGAATGACCGTTTGTTGCGGCAATTCAAATCAAAGAAAGAAATGATCACGCTTAGAAGGTTTATATTGAAGTTAAGCAGTTACAGCGAAAAATCAGGCCCTAATATGATGATAACGAATGACTATTTCCCGGGCTTCGTTCCCGAAGGATCGATCATACGTTCCCGATATGTCGATGTGCTCGTTCCCGATGTGTCGGGGCACTGTTCCTGAAGTGCCGAAACCCGTTCCCGATGTGTCTACGACTCCGATTTTGCGCGTTCCTCGCGCATTGGTTTGAATCACTTTTGATGCCTCTCCGCCGTGAGAGCTTCAATTGCGGGGTGTTGTTGGCTGATGATCGAGTGTCCTGTCGGAGGACCGCGGAGGCGCACGACACTTCGGGAACGCTCAGCGAAGCAGATGCCGGTTTTGTTCGTGGTATTTGCGCACGAAGCCGATGAAGGCTGCTTCTGGATTGGTGGGCGCGCGGCCTGCGGCCTCTGCTACCCAAGCCTGAAACTCGCGGAGCAAAAAGCCCAGGTCCCATCCGGGGCATTCGGATCGCAGCCGCTTCGTCGTCTCATCAGAGAGATCATAGACGGAGCTTAGTGTCTTCGGACGTGCACGCGTATCGATGATGACCTGGGCAATCTTGTCGGGCTGAGACAGGCGGCGCATGCGCAGCATAGGTTCTCCTCGCGCCGCATGTTCGACGGCGAGGGCGTGACCCGGAAGTTCGTTCTTGTCAGCTATGCGGAGCAATTCGAACTTGAAGCGGCGGTATTGACCCTCCGCGCCCGATTTTTCGAACAATGTCGGAAAGGAGATCGCGAAGCCCTGCTCGCCTGCCCCCCCCGCATGCTTGCGTGCGACCCGGTAAAGCCAGCGTTCCCGCCCGCCCGTGATCGCGAAATAAGCTCGCTCTATCGACAGTACACCGCCTGTCATCAAAACGCCTTCGTAAAACCAGTTGGACAGTTCAATCGTCATTCCCCGACTGCGCCCTGTCCGTTCATCTACGAGTTGGGTCCACCCATCCAGCCAGGAAAAAGTCGCCTCACGCCGGTTCTCCGCGCGGATATTTGTCTTTACCGTCGTGGCTACAAGCCTGTCGAGCGCCTGCCCCATCAGCTCATAGGCACGCCCGGTAGTGGGCCGCCCAATGGAACGGAGCAAATCGTAAGGCATAAGGTCGAGCTTCCGCGGGATATCGTTGATGCCGCGTCGCGCCATGTCGGCCAGGACGCTGGCGCAATAGATCAGGATATCGGCGTCCCAGATCGTGGCCATGCCGTAGTCCGGGTTGGCGGAAACATGAACCCAGAGCTTTCCGTCCGGGCTGCGATAGTCGATGGGTTTCGTACGAATCGACTTGGCGAGACTGAAGAACGGGCGCTCCATCATTTCCCGCTGATCCCGCAGGGGCAGGTCGGCGATGTAGGGTAGAAACAGATCGAACTGTTCCGGTCCACGGTTGCTTCGGGAGATGGTCATCGGAAGTTTCCCCGGGGAAATTTCTTGCGAAAGAGGCCATGAAAAGTTTCCCCGGGGAAACTTTTCGCAGCGGACATCATTTCAGATCGAAGCCACCCGACTCCAGCTGATCAAGCGCTTCCATAAGCGCCCCGGCAAGCTCTTCGCGACTTGCACCCGAACCGGAATGGAGGCGGAGCGTGATGCCCTGACGGCTCACCGATTGAACAGAAAGCGCCGGACGCCCGAGGCCGGAATTGAACACCAGCGGTCTGCTTCGTGCGCGGGAGGTTTCTTCGCGAGGGGCAGCCATCAGCCGGGAGAGCACATCGGAGGAGGAGAGCGCCTCCCTTCGCGCATGGCGCCGGTCATCTTGCTCCTTGGCGATCCGAAGCGCCTCGGCGCTGATGGCTCTGAAGGCGTCCCTGCCATTCAGGGCCTGCGCAAGGCTGTATGCCGGTTTGAGCTGGATGTCGTCCACGGAACTGAAGGCCGCAAGAATGGAGTCGGGAATGGCCGCCACGCGCAGCATCTTGGACAGCCAGCCTTCCGATACCCGAAGCCGCTCCGCCATTCGCTTCTGTTTGCCGCCATAGTGACTGGAAAGGGCGGAAGCGTAATTTCGCGCACGTTCCAGATCAGAAATGTCCCGGCGCGCCCTGTTTTCGATGTCCGCGAGACGAAATGCCGCCTCATCATCGAGCATCGCAACTTGTGCGAGAAACTGAATTTCCGGGTAGGAATGAGCCCTTAACCAGCTGATGGACCAGTGACGGCGGGTTCCTGCGATGACTTCATAATCATATGCGGGATCGTCGCTGACATGCCGCACCACCGCCGGAACTTTCTGTCCCCCCTCCGCTATCAGCGATTCGATGAGATCAGCGCAGTTTTCTTCGGTCAGCCGGTCATAACGCCGCGCATTACCCGACCAGACGCGCACGCGAGAAGGGTCGAGGAGAAGCTGCGTGACCTGCTTGACCTCCCCGGACTGCACGCGGGCGAGGGCGGATTCGCGACTCAGAAGCGTGCTGGGACGTACCCTTTCGGTGGCAGGGGAGGGGTCGTTGCTACCAAGCAGATCGGCCAGATAGTCGCTTTGCTTTCGCGCCATTTGTTTCCCCCTCAGCCCGCCGCGTAGAGAATATCGGCCTCATCAGCCGGGGTGATCCGCCCCCAGCCATGACGGACGAGCTGTTCCACCTGAGACAGCGTCTCATCCAGATTGGCGCGGCAACGCTTGTGGGTCTTGGCGGTGCCGATGGGTTTCTCGAGTTCATAGACCGTCATCATACGGAGCGCAGCATGACTGATCTCCGCAGACTCCAGAATTGGAACAGGGATCAGCGCGGGGCCGAAGGTCTGCTCCATGATGGTGCGGATCATGGCATGGGAGGGGTCGTTGCTGTCGAACTTCGAGCAGATCAACCGCACGAAACTGTAGTCCACGGAAATACCTGCACCGTCGAGCTGTTGCAGGACCTGATCCATCATGGACAGGAATTGCACCGTGGAGCAGAAGTCGGGCGTGGTTGCAGCCAGTGGGACAAGAAGCGCATTCGCCGCCTGCATCACCGCGAGCGAGATGGTGCCCAATGCCGGCGGCGGATCCAGAATAACGACATCGTAATTCTTGGAAAGGTCTATAAGACCTTGTTTAAGCTTGCGAAAACGCAAAGGCAGCACGGATTGGCCGTCCGAACCCGCAGCGGCGAGCTCATACTCCACATCAAACAGTTCAAGGTTCGACGGTATCAGGTCCACGTTCGGCCATGGCGTCCGCTTGACGGCGTAGTTGAGCGTGGCCTCCGTCGGATCGATGGAAAGGTAGGGGTAGAGCGTTTCGTTCCGCTCGATATTGAAATGCGGGTTGAAGCCGAACAGCGTCGTCGTGGTGGCCTGGCTGTCGCAGTCAACCACCAGCACACGATATCCCTGAACCGCGAAATAATGTGCAAGATGTGTGGTTACGGTGGATTTTCCGACACCACCCTTGAAGTTCTGCACCGCAATGATGGCCGGCGTGTCATCGGGGCCGCGGCGGGGGCTGGCACCGAGCACGTCCCGCATGTTGAGCAGTTGCTCGATGGAATATCCTGGCCGCCGACCGTTTTCAGACTGCGGGGGAGGGGGGAGGCGCCCGTCTTCCTCCGCCATGCGGATGCGGTTGGTGGAGCATCCCAGAAGCTGCGCCGCCTCCGCGATACCAATGCGCAGGTTGAGACCCTTGCGACTGCCGGGCAGGAACGCCTTGCGCCGCAGGCGTTCGATCATCCGCTCGCCCGACGTCGCCAGATCACCGATCTGGCCAATCACTGCATCCATGAATGTCCCCGCCGTGGATTATGAACGTTTGTTGCGAATAACATCCCACAACTCATTCAATACCGCAACGATTTCCGCGCCCTCCTCCAATCGGATGAAAAAGAGCGCGGAGAGGATCGGGGGGTTGGCTATTCCCTGCCTATCACCGGGAATTTGGGCTCCTCATCCACGATCAGACTGAAGATATCGGGCCGTGAGTAGTGACCCACAACGTCGAAGTCGTATTTTCCGCGCGCGATGTCATCCATATCGACCTCTGCAATGAGCGTCGCCTCCTCTCCGTAAACCGGACCGGCGAGGATTTCGCCCAGCGGGTTCACGATGACAGAGCCGCCACGCATGAGCACGGTTTCTGGATCGTTGCCCTGAATCGGGATATAATCAGCGGGGAAGGCGGCGCGAGTGATATATTGGCAAGTGCTGAAGACGAAGCACCGGCCCTCGCGCGCGATGTGCCGCATACTCGCGGTCCAGCCATCGGAATCATCGGCGGTGGGCGCACAGTAGAGTTGTATGCCCTTGCCATACATCGCCATGCGCAGCATCGGCATGTAGTTTTCCCAGCAGATGACAGAGCCGAGCCGCCCGATCTCCGTCTCGAAGACCGGCAAGGTGGAGCCGTCGCCAAATCCCCAGATCAGCCGCTCCATCGCGGTTGGCATGAGCTTGCGGTGCTTGCCGAGCAGCCCCTCCTCCGGCGAGAAGAACAACACCGTGCAGTACAGTGTGCCACCGTCGCGCTCTATCACGCCGATCACCATATGGACCCGCGCCTCCCGGCAGATCTCCGCCAGCCGGTCGGTATGAGTGCCCGGCACATCGATGGCGCTGTCGAAATAACGCAGAAATGCGTCACGCCCCTCGGGCAGGCGTCCGCCCACCCGTGCACCGAAATCGACACCCTTTGGATAGGCGGACACGAGCGCCTCCGGGAGCACGACCAGTTCGGCCCCCTGCGCCGAGGCAGCGCGGACATGCTCGCCTACTTTCTCCACCGTGGCGGAGGCGTCGAAGGGTACAGAGCCGATCTGAATGACGGCGGCCTTGATTTTCATGATGTCTCCCCGTGATCTCCCGTTCCCGGTGCGACGTTAGGCGGCGCGTTGCCGAGATTCCACCCCCCTGATTCCCGTGGCCGAACGCGCCCGATGACGTAAAAAAGTCGGAGGACGCGGTGCAAGGCCACGCGATTCTTTGACATTTCAGAACTGCATGCGATGCTTTCCGACAGCTAGGGGGGACCGAGCCATGTGCGAAATGTTCGCGAAGCAGGATCCGGCACGTTATCAACCCATCACCCGTCGGCTCAGGCTGAATGGACAGAGCACCTCGGTGCGGCTTGAGGCGGCCTTCTGGGCGATCATAGATGAGATCGCGGCCGATCAGGACATTTCCGTCAGTGCCTTCCTGTCCACCCTGCACAGTGAAGTTCTGGAGCTTTACGGCGAGCCTGCGAATTTCACGTCGCTGCTCCGGTGCTCGTGCCTCGTCTTTCTGGAGAAACGTCAGGCCGGGCAGGGCAGGGACATGAACCGCGCCGCCTGATCCGCTGACCGGCTCCGGCGCGCGGGGCCTTATGGCCCTGATCAGGACTGCGACCGCCCGGGGCCTACAAAAAATCCCGGCGGGTAAGATGATACTACCCCGGCCCGGTCGAAAGCGGTTTTCCTTACTTGCGAGGAGAATGACCATGGCGAAAATGATCCATTCCATGATCCGGGTGATGGAGGAGGCGCGGTCTGTCGATTTCTACCACCGGGCCTTCGGGCTGGAGTTGGTGGACAAGTTGGATTTCGACAGTTTCACGCTGCTTTATCTCGCGAATGCCGAAAGCAGCTTCGAGCTTGAGTTGACCGTGAACAAGGGGCGGGAGGAGCCCTACGAGCGCGGCAACGGCTATGGTCATCTGGGCGTTTCCGTCGATGATGTCGTCAGCGAGCACGCGCGGTTGACACAACTTGGCCTTGCGCCCCGCAAGCTGGTCGATTTCGCGCCCGGGGGCGAGGTGATCGCGAAATTCTTCTTCATTCAGGACCCCGACGGTTACGAGATCGAGGTGCTGCAGCGCGCCGGTCGCTACCTGTAATGAAGGCCCGCCGGGGTCCACCCCGGCGGTAGGCAGCCCCGGAGGAGGGGGCGACCCGAGGAGGAGGAAAGACCAATGACGACTAGCCTGACGGCTGTCTCTCCGCATGGCCTGCGCCATGCGGGACTGACCCGGCGTGCCCTGCTCGGGCGCGCCGTGGCGGCGGGGGCCACGCTGATGATCGGTACGGGGTTCGTGTCCGGCCGGGATGCGGCCTGGGCGCTGGAGACGCAGGTGCTGAAACCCGAAACCATGGCGACCCTGATCCAGATGGCGCGGGACATCTATCCGCACGACCGTCTGGGAGACCGGTTCTACGCCCTCGCGGTCAAGGGTTATGACACGGCGGAAAAGGCGCCCGGTGTGGAGGCGGGGGTGCAATTGCTCAACGATGCGGCAGTGGGGCAGGGGCTTACCGGCTACCTCAACGCGGGTTGGGAGGAGGAGCGCGTCGCGGTTCTCAGGGTGGTGGAGCAGACGCCGTTCTTCCGACAGGTGCGCTCCGGCCTCGTGACGGGGCTTTATAACCAGAAGGAGATATGGCCGCTCTTCGGCTACGAGGGAGAAAGTTTCTCCAAAGGTGGTTACATCGACCGCGGTTTCGACGACATCGACTGGCTGTAAGGGGAGGGCGCAATCATGGTGGATACAGCGAAATACACGCATGACGATGCCTCCGTCGTGGTCATCATCGGCTCCGGCGCGGGTGGCGGGGTGCTGGCCAACGAGCTGGCGCAGCACGGCGTGAAGGTCGTCGCGCTGGAGGCGGGCCCACGGCTCCTTCCGGCAGATTACATCAACGACGAATGGGACAGCTTCACGCAGTTGAGCTGGGGAGAGCCGCGTTCGACCTCCGGCTCATGGCAAGTGGCAAAGGATTTTCCCGACCTTCCCGCCTGGATCGTAAAGGCGGTGGGCGGCACGTCGATCCATTGGGCGGGCGCCTCGCTCCGGCTGCAGGAGCATGAGTTCAGGGCGCGCAGCACCTATGGGCGCGTGGACGGGGCGAACCTGCTGGACTGGCCGATCACCCGGGGCGATCTGGACCCGTATTATGACCTGGCCGAAAAGAAGCTGGGCGTCACCCGCACCAACGACTTTCCTGGTCTGCCTGGCAATAACAACTTCAAGGTGTTGGAGAAGGGGGCCACTGCTGCAGGCTACAAGGAGGTTTCCACGGGCCATATGGCCATAAATTCGGTGGACAACGACGGACGGCCACCCTGTCAGCAGACCGGCTTTTGCTTTCAGGGCTGCAAATGGGGTGCGAAATGGTCCGCCGCCTATACCGACATCCCAAAGGGTGAGGCGACGGGGCTTCTGGAGGTGCGCGACCAGTGCCGCGCGACCCGCATCGAACACGATGACCAAGGCCGCGCGACCGGTGTGCGGTACATTGACCGTGACGGAAAGGAGCAGGTGCAGAAGGCCCGTGTGGTCTGTCTTGCCGCCAACTCCCTCGAAAGCCCGCGCCTGCTGCTCGCCTCCGCTTCCGAGATGTTTCCCGATGGGCTGGCGAACCGCTCGGGTCAGGTGGGACGCAACTACATGCGCCACACCACGGGATCCGTCTTTGCGGTGTTCGAGAAGCCGGTGAGGTTCTGGCGCGGCACCGTCATGGCCGGGATCGTGCAGGACGAGGTGGGTCACAAACCGGAGCGGGGCTATGTCGGCGGCTATGAGATGGAGACCATATCGCTGGGCCTGCCCTTCACCGCCGCCTTCGTCAATCCGGGCGGCTGGGGGCGGAGCTTCACCTCCATTCTCGACGATTACGACAAGCTGGCGGCGCTGTGGATCGTGGGAGAGGACATGCCACAGGAGACCAACCGGATCACGCTGAACCACTCCGTCAAGGACAAGTTCGGCCAGCCCGTCGCGAACGTGCATTACGACGATCACCCGAACGATGTGACCATGCGCAACCATGCCTATGCGGCGGGCGACCGGATCTATCGGGCCGCGGGGGCGGTGCGGACCATGCCGGTCCCGCCCTATCCCTCCACCCACAACCTTGGGACCAACCGGATGTCGGAGAACCCGCGCGACGGGGTGGTGGACAAATGGGGCCGGAGCCATGACGTGCCGAACCTCTTTGTTTCCGACGGTTCGGTCTTCACCACATCGGCGGCGGAAAACCCCACGCTGACCATCGTTTCGCTGGCAATCCGTCAGGCGGAGCATATCGCGGGGCAGTTGAAGGCCAACGCAATCTGACATGGGGGGCGGCGGTGACTCCCGTCGCCCTTTCCTCATGAGGCGTTTTCACGCTGTATTCACCTCACAATTCGGCATATTGAGAGGTGAACAACAAGGCGAAACACCTCATGCCCCATATCTGGCAATCCCCATTCTGGCCGCAGTTCACCTATGATCCCGCGGCCGTGGAGCTTGCCCTTGCCGGTGCGCAGGAGGCATTGGGCGAGGCGCAGGGGCTGCAGGCCGGCCTGTCCGGCGATGATCTGGAAAATCTGCGGCTCGGCCAGATCGTGCAGGAGGCCCTGTCCTCCTTCGGAATAGAGGGCGTCACGCTGAACGCCGCCGAGATAGAGGCCTCCGTCATCGCGTCGCTTCGCCACCGGGAGCGGGCAGTTCTGAGCCGTCGCTCCGATGCGATCGTGGCGCTGATGCTTGCCGCGCGGGAGGCAACCGGCCCGTTGACGGAGGAGGATCTCTTCGAGTGGCACCGCCTGCTGTTCTACGGGATGGAGGTGGAGGACAAAGGCGGCTGGCGGCGCTTCGATATCGAAATCGTGCGTTCCGCCGCAGCGGGCAAACAGGAAGTGCTTTATGCCGCACCGCCGCCGGATCGCGTCGCCGACGAGATGCGTGGTTTCCTCGACTGGCTCGCGCAGCCAAGGCCGCTGCCCGTGCCCATTGCCGCTGCTATCGCGCATCTCTGGTTCGAGTCGATCCACCCCTTCTCGGACGGCAACGGGCGCATCGGTCGAGCAATTATCGAACATGTCTTTGCCACCGGGCGTGCCCTGCCATTCTCGCTCTCGCGACAGATCGAGCGGGAGAAAAAAGCCTATTATCAGGCGCTCCAGGCAGGACGTAGGGAAGGGGAGGGGGCCGTGGACGCCACGGCCTTTGTCCTGTGGTTTCTCCGCTGCCTGCAAAAGGGCGCTGAGGCAAGCCGGGAAGAAGCACGCTATCTCCTCCGCCGCAACGCCTTCTTTCTTCGTTACGGACCCGCGCTTTCCCCCCGGCAACGTCACGCGCTTGAAGTGGTATTCGCGCAAGGCCCGAAACGCGTGGCTGCTGGGCTCAGCGCCCGGAGCTACCGCAAGATTACCGGCGTTTCAGCCGCAACCGCCACCCGAGATCTGACTGCTCTCGAACGTCAGGGAGCCCTTGTTCGTTCCGAAGCGGGCGGACGGGCAGTGACTTATGCGATGAACCTGTAAGACCGCAGTGAATGGCAATGGCGAGACCAAACATCTCACTGCCACCAGGGCAAGTCGTGCGGACGGCAATCAGGTCAAGCACACCTTGCGCCAGACTTCTGGGCACGGGGTCGGACAAATATGCGCTGGCGGCCGCAGGGGTAGAGTAAAGCGCGACAGGACCGGTTGGGGGGTCTGACAAGCAAATGGCGGAGGTGCGATCAGCGGTTTGCGCTGCTCGGGCAAAAAGGCGACTTCGGAGCCTGAAACGCATATAAGCGCCTCTGAATCGTAAGCGCTGCATCTGACCACCGAACTCAAGGCTCCACTTAGCTCTTCAGGGTGGTACAATGGCGCGACGGCGCGACGCGCCCTTGGATCGAATTCAATCATTGATATTATTTGCTTTTAACACGAGGTAGTTACGGAAACTGAACTGCCCCGGGTTTGCTGGAGGCTGATTTTGGTTAGTTACGCGGCCATGGGTTCAGTTTCCAGAGCTGCGTGGAAGTTGGCCTCGGCTTCTGCTGGCGGGATGTTCGCGATGGGCTCGAGGAGCCGGCGGTTGTTGAGCCAGTCGACCCATTCTAGCGTGGCATATTCGACAGCCTCGAAGCTGCGCCAGGGGCCACGGCGGTGGATGACCTCGGCCTTGAATAGGCCGTTGATCGTCTCGGCCAGCGCGTTGTCATAGCTGTCGCCGACGCTGCCGACCGAAGGCTCAATGCCTGCTTCGGCAAGACGTTCGGTGTAGCGAATGGATAGGTATTGGGAGCCCCTGTCGCCGTGGTGGACCAGCCCCGTGCCCTTGGCCGGGCGGCGCGAAGGTCGTGCGTATAGCTTGTCAGGCTGGACGTTCTTCCGCGTTTGGACGCCAGGTGATCAGGCGGCGTTCGGCGAAATCCAGAATCTGGTCGATGATCAGAACGAAGATCGCCAGAATGATGATGCCCGCAAAGACGCCTACGGCATCGAAGTTCCCTTCTGCCTGCGCGATCAGATAACCGAGGCCCGCGGACGACCCAAGGTACTCGCCTATGATCGCACCGACGACCGCGAAGCCGACCGAGGTACGCAACGACGACAGGATCCAGCTCGCCGCCGCCGGGAAATACACGTGGCGCAGCAGTTCTCCCTTTTTCGCCCCAAGCACGCGGGCATTGGCAAGAACCACCGGGTTGACCTCGCGCACCCCCTGCATGGCGTTGAAGAAGGTCACGAAGAACACCAGCGTGACGGCCAATGCGACTTTTGACCACAGGCCAAGCCCCAGCCACAGCACAAAGATAGGCGCAAGGACCACGCGCGGGACCGCATTCAGTCCCTTGATGAAGGGATCGAGAATGCGGGCGGAGGTTCGGCTGAGGCCCAGCCAGACACCCGCCGTCACACCAAGCGCGGTGCCGATGATGTAGCCCAGCACAGTCTCTGTCAGCGTGATGCCCACGTGCCTGTAAAAGCCCACGTCGGAAATCCAGCGGACGATCTGGCTGCCGATCTCGAACGGCGGGGGAAAGAAAAAGCGGTCGATGATACCGGCGCTGACGCCCATCTGCCAGCCGCCGACAAGGACCACCAGAATGACCAACTGGATCAGACGGACACTATTTGCGTGCATAGCTTTTCTCCACCTCGCCGCGAAGCGACGCCCAGATGTTCTTGTAGAGTTCGAGAAAACGCGGATCGAGCTTGATTTCCGCCACGTCGCGCGGGCGTTCCAGATCGACAGGGAAACTGTCGATCACCCGGCTGCGCGGTCCGGCTGCGAGGACGACGACGCGGTCACCCAGAGCGATCGCCTCCTCGAGGTCATGGGTGATCATGACCACGGCGCGGCGCTCCTCCTGCCACAGCCGCAAAAGCTCGTTCTGCATGAGGTGGCGGGTATGGATGTCCAATGCGGAGAACGGCTCGTCCATCAGAATAACCTTCGGTCCGGTGATCAGCGCCTGCGCCATTTGCACGCGCTTGCGCTGACCGCCGCTGAGCTGGTGCGGATAACGATCCTCGAACCCTTTCAGACCGACCTTCGCAAGCCAGTTCATCGCCCGCTCGCGGCGCTCCGCCTTGGCGATGCCGCGGAACATCAGGCCCAGTTCGACATTTTCGATGGAGGTCTTCCACGGCAGCAGGGCATCCTGCTGGAACAGATAGCCAATATCTGCGCCGACATTGGTGACGGGCGCGGCATCAATCGTCACACTGCCCTTCGCGGGTTTCAAGAGCCCCGCGATGGCATTCAGGATCGTGCTTTTTCCGCAGCCGGTCGGACCGACAATGGCAAGGAACTCGCCATCCGCAACCGTGAGGTTGACATCGTCCACAGCGATGAATTCGCCGAACGCCATCCGGACATCTTTCAGCGCCACCATCGACCTGGCCGCCTGCGCGGCATTGTCTGGATATTGCACTTGCTTGAGAGCGGCCAACGCCATTTCCTCCTCCTTAGTTCGATTTGGTTGCGGGGACCGCTTGGACGAATTGATTGGTGTAGGTCTTCGTCAGGTCGATATCGGCGCGGGCGACGGAATCGTTGAAGGTGCGCAGGATCCGCAAGGGCGTCTCGACATCCGCTTCGTTGAACAGTCCGTCCGTGGAAAAGATCGCCTTCGCATTCTCAACAGCCTGGATATAGGTCGCACGGTCGCCCGAAATGTATTCGTTGGGCAGTTTCCCCACGATCTCCTCGGCGCTGTGTTCGCTCATCCATTGCAGCGCGCGGACCGTAGCGTTCGCCACCTTCTGGATCGTCTCCGGGTTTTTGTTGATGTAATCCTGCGTCGCGTAGAGGACGGAGGTCGGATATATGCCGCCATAGACCTCTGTCGCGCCTTTATCGCTGCGTGCGTCGATCAGGATCTTGCCGACGCCTTTCGCCTCGATGAAGGTCGCGGCAGGGTCGTAGTTCACCAGCAGGTCGATCTTGCCCTGCTCCACCGCAGCCACCGCAGCCGAACCCGAACCGACGCCTATGATGGCGATGTCATTTCCGGTCATGCCGTGCTGTTGCAGGTAGTAGCGAATGAAGAAGTCCGAAGACGACCCCGGTGCTGTGATGCCGACCTTCAGGCCCTTGATGGTTTCGGGGTTCGCCGGATCAAAGGTCGTGTTGTTGCCCCCCGCCAGCACAAGGCCGGAATTCCGTGCGAGTTCGACAAAGCCGACGACGTGCTTGTTCTGCGCCTGCATCTGTATGGTGTGGTCGTAGAAGCCGACGGCGATATCGGTGGACCCCGCTACCAGTGCCTGCAACGTCTTGGACCCGCCCGAGGCGAAGTTGTCCACCGTCACGTCAAGACCTTCGTCCTCGTAATAGCCCAGGCCCTGAGCCACCGGGAACGGCAGGTTGTTCAGATTATACGACCCGACGCTCATCCGCACTTCCTGCGCCAGCGCGGGGAATGCCAAAGCGGTGGAAGCGGCAAGCGCCATCATCAAGGTTTTCATGGGTATCTCCTCCAATGGGGCGCCCTCCCGGCGCCTTTGTTCATGCTGCGATCTTGTCAGCCTTTTCGGGTTTTGCATAAACGACGCCATCGAACAGACGCCGCGCGGTCCGCAGGACGCCAGCGATCCTCTGGCCGTCGCGTTCGTCCAGTTTGATGTCGAGTCCCCCGCTCGGATGTTCGATCCGCAGGACCGTCGGGATCGGGCGATCCCCGATCAGCGCCGCCGCAACCGTACCAGCAGATGTCGCAGCGGTTGCAATGCCAATTGCGCCTGTCGTCGCGAGCGAGGGATGGCATTCATGGGGCATGAAATAACGCACGTTCAGGTCACCCCCCTGCCGCGCGGGCGAGATCAGCACAGGCTTCGGGGTCACCTGTTGCGTCACGTCGCCCATGCCCATCAGGTGGCCCGCCTCAAGGCGGATGGCTTCGATGCGCCGCAGTAGCGCGGCATCGGCGTTCAACGCGTCTGCCGTCTCATAGCCAGTCACGCCCAGAGCGGCCGCATTCATCAGCACCATGGGCATCGCGCAGTCGATGCAGGTCACATCCACGTGGCCGATGTGGTTTAGCGGCATGCCGGTTGGGAAAAGCTGGCCCGTCCGCGCACCGGCGGCATCGAGGAAGGTCAGCGCGATCGGGGCCGCATGACCCGGAACGCCGTCGATCGATGCATCGCCCATATAGCACACCTTTCCGTTCGGGGTCGAAAGCTCTGCCTCGATGATCTTGCCGGTGTTGACGTTATGGATGCGCACCAGCGTCTTGCCGTCGGTGCCGGTGACAAGCCCCGCCTCAATGGCAAAGGGCGCGACCGCGGCCAGCATGTTGCCGCAATTTGGCGAGGTGTCGACGATCTGCTGGTCGATCCGCACCTGTGCGAACAGATAATCGACATCCGCTCCGGCGACAGAGGCGGGGCTGATGATCGCGACCTTGCTGGTGACGGGATTGCCGCCGCCGATGCCGTCGATCTGCAAGGGATGGCCCGAACCCATCACGGAAAGCAAAATCCGGTCGCGTTCGGCAACATTGGACGGCAGGTCGGAGCCGAGGAAAAACGGGCCTTTTGAGGTTCCTCCGCGCATCAGCACACAAGGGATGGGTTGAAGATCGTTCATGTTGCGCGCCCTCCCGAACTGTTGCATCTAGAAGATCAACCAACGCGTCCATTGCTTATGTCGGGATAACAGCGATATGTTAAATGCCAATATCGGGTGTTTTATTGCGCTATGAACATCAATTGCGAAATGCTGGACCTGCGCGCCTTTCTTTCCGTCGTCGATCTGAATGGCTTTCACCGGGCTGCAGAGGCGCTGAACCTGTCGCAATCCGCGCTCAGCCGCCGCATCCAGAAGCTTGAGGCCGCCGTCGGCGCCCCCCTGCTGGAGCGCACGACGCGGCAGGTCTCCCTGACGGCGATTGGCAGAGAGCTGATCCCGCTCGTGCGCCGGATGCTTGAGGAGTTCGACTCGTCGCTGTTTGCCGTGCGCGAGCTTGGACGGCAGAGCGGCGCGCTGGTGACCATCGCCTGCATCCCGACGGCGGCGTTCTACTTCCTGCCGACGGTCATCAAGGAATTCACCAAGGTCTATCCGAATATCCGCTTCCGCATTCTCGATCTGACGGCAGTTGACGGGCTACAGGCGGTGGCGCGCGGCGAGGTGGAATTCGGCATCAACATCATGGGCAGTTCCGACCCGGATCTGGACTTCGCGCACCTCGCAGATGACCCGTTCGTGCTGGCGGCGCGGCGCGACCACCCTCTTGCAGCCAAGGAGGCGGTGAGCTGGGGTGATCTCGGATCCTATCCTCTCATCACGGTGCACCGGTCGAGCGGCAACCGGACGCTGCTCGACACGGCGCTTGCCCGACACGATGTGCAACTACGCTGGACCTACGAGGTCACGCATCTCTCGACGTCACTGGGCCTTGTGGAGCAGGGCCTCGGCATCTCGGTCCTGCCGAAGCTGGCGACGCCATCGGGAAACCATCCGTTCCTCGTGACGCGGCCGCTGACCGGCCCCGAGATTTCCCGGCCGATCGGTGTCGTACGCAGGCGCAACGCCAAGCTTTCCCCCGCGGCGGGACGGTTTCTGGAGATGCTGCTGGGAACATGGACCGATGATCGTTGAGGATGTGCTGGCCAGTCACCGAGCAGGCGCGCCTGCTCCCTTGTCGCGGGCCCGGTTGCCCATCTGGAATTGAACACGCCTTCTTCCAAGAGGTAGAGGGAAGATCGCTGTCCCCCGTGATGGCGATGCGATTACACGGAGAGATAAGCGACTTTTAGATCGACCGCTCACGTCAGCTTAAACAGTGCCTCAGTCCGGGTCGCAACCATTCTTGACCATGGAAACAAGGAACACGGCGAACATGGCGAGGGGCTTGTGATACAAGGAGATGGAAGTCCAACCGCAGTTTTCCAGTCTCCGCACCTGGATTGACGACGACCCTGTCTGACCTCTGGATGTTGGCACGAGCGTCTTGAGGCTCCCGGGCGAAGTTATGGGTGAGGCGGGATAAGCCGGCCGTTCAGGGGACAGTCGGCCGCGGCGCAAGACAAGGCCGGCGCGGTGGGTTCGCAACTGCTCTTAGCCCTTAGCAGGCTGCTGAAGAAGGCTTTTTGGTCTGTGCGGGAGCGGAAATCGTTCGCCATCTGACGAAATCCCGCCGGAAATCCTTATACTTCCGGGCATTTCCGGGCCGATTTTCCGATTTCCGGCGCATAGACATGACACTTCAGGACTTTTTCAGCAGCCTGTTAGAGAGAGAACGTTTGACGGTCGCGTCCCTGACATAGCTGTTCCTCCTCTCGACCTGACATTGGTGGACGGATGGTTGGGCTTGGTGAGCCGGTGATCGATCCCGTTTGCCTCTCGGCTCATGTCGAAGCGCATCTGACGCGACCGGGTGGCGTTGGGTTGCGTGGCAACCTGACCGCCATTGTCGGTCAGGATCGGAGGGATACCGCAAAGCACAGCGGGTGGCACATGCGCCGGAAACTCCCGGACGGTCCGCCTGTCGGTCGTGTCCACGGGTTGGCGAACGGCGAACCAGCTGGTACGGTCACTGGCCCCGAAGAACGACAGCTTTCCCGTTGGTCTGCCTTGTGGGTGGAAGAAGCGGACGGAGGCGCCTGAACCGCTACCGCCCCGGCTTGTCGCGGTCCACTTCCGGATGGCGCGCCCATGGTGTATCAGCCGCCGATGCAAGGCCGATCCCATGTCAGTGCGCTCCCCGCGACCAACGTGTCCCATGGGGTCTCCTTCCGGGCCGCAGAAGGGATCAAGTCGTGGGAGCAAACAGGGGGACCGCCTCTTCCCGAATGGGATGCGAAGGCACGCTGACCTCGGCGGAGGCGATGGTGATGCTATGTGAAGGGGCCGTCGCGGGGCCTGCGCTGCGGCGAGGCAGCGCGCGCGGGCCGGCCATGTTCCGCCCGCCGGCCGAGGCAACCGTGCGCGGCGTTTGACGGGTGGTCGAAGGTGAGCCTAGCATCCACCATCGTCCCTTGGCCGATGTGAGATCATGGATCCCCATCCTACCGCCACGCCGACCCGCGTCACGCGCCGCCGTGTTCTGCAAGGTACCACCGCGGTCGCCGCGCTGTGGATCCTGCCGCCCTTTGTCTGGTCTTCAGCGGCGCAGCCCGCGCCCGATGCGCTGAACACCGATCCGCTGGATCCGGCCGCCGCCGATGCCTCGCCCGCGCAGGCCTTTGCCAGCCACCGCGCGCGGGCCAGCGGCATCGCCCGGTCCTTCGCCATGGACCACCCGATCGCCGGCTTCACCGGCGAGGCCGACGAAGACAAGACCATCGCCCTGATGGCCCATTGCCAGGCCGTGCGCGACGATCCGGGCTTTGCCGCCCCCGGCGAGCCGCCGAGCGCGGAACTGCTGCCGCAGGTGCTGCGTCGGCTGAACCGGGGCGACGGCGAGATGGGCTCCCGGCGGGATTACGACATGGCGGTCAAGGGGCTGATGACGCTGGCCTACCGCTATGCGCCCGAACTGGCCGGGCCGGGCGATGCCGGCACGCTGGCGGAGCGCGCCCGGCAGGCGCAGGATTTCATCCTGGACAGCCTGATGCCCGAAGGCTTCGGCGGCGCCCATCCCGACAATATCGAGATCTACAAGCTCGTCTCCGACCCGGCGAGCGTCGGGCTGCATGTCGCCATTCCCGGTGAGCCGGGCTTTGCGCTCTCGCTCCTCGATCCCGCGCCGGAGACCGAGAACCACCTGCTGATGATCGAAAGCTCCCGCTACCTCGTCAACCAGCTCCGCCATCAGCGCACGGGCGATCAGCGCTTCGACAACCGCCGCAACGGGCTCGCCCTCTGGCTCACGCGCTATATGCAGGTGATCGCCCAGCACGATTTCCTGGAGTTCAACGCCCGGCCCTACCAGCGTCTGGCGCTGCACCCGCTGTTCAACCTGCAGGATTTCGCCGGCGATGACGAGGTGAGGGCGGGCGCGCAGATCCTGCTCGACTACACGATGATGAAATTCGCCGTGTCCAGCACGCGGCTGCGCCGGGTGACGCCGTTCCGGCGGCTCCAGCACCGGATCGACCATCAGGCCAACCCGCGAAACGACCTGTTCGACCTCTGGGGCGATCAGGTGGCGGGCATGTTCGGTGCGATCACCGGTATGACGGAGCCGGCCCCCCGGCCGGCGCCCGGGCAGCCGTTCCGGCCCGCCGCCTTTCCCGCCAGCCTGCGCACCACCGCGCTGATCGCCGGGCTATCCGATTACCGCCCGCCACCGGCGGCCTATATCGTCGCGCTCGACCCCGCGGTGCCGAAGGCCTTCCACGTCTTCCATCACGGCCAGCGGCCGGAGTTGCGCGCCGCCGGTGAACTGGCCGAACCGGGGCGGGAGGTCTATTACCGCTCCCCCTCCTTCCTGATGAGCGGGGGCGGATCGTTCCTGAACAGCGGCTATGGCCGGGACGAGATCGACTTCTTCAAACAGGCCTGGGAACAGACCTCGCGCGCGCAGGCCACCACGCTGATCCCCGCCCGGGCGGAGGTGATGTTTCACGATCTGATCCGGTTCGAGCCCTATCCCGATCCCCGCGTCGATCCCTATGCCGACGACCCCGACGACCCCGACACGATCCGCGCCACCTCGGTGAACCTCGGGGTCGCGCGGGGCTTCATGGCGGGTGCCAACCTGCGGCCCGCCGACAAGAAGACCGTTCTGGAGCAGACCTCCGCCGACGGGCCCTCGCTCGCGCTCCACAACGGTACGCTGTTTGCCGGCTGGAAGGGCGCGGGCAACGACAACCTCAACGTCGCGCGGGTGCAGGCCACGCGCAAGCTCGGCATCGACGGGGTGGAGGGGCTGAGCTGGGTGCGCCCGCTGGCCGACAGTTCCCGCTTCACACCGGCGCTGGCCTCCTTCGGCGGGGTGCTGGTCATCGCCTGGACGGGCACCGGCGAGGGGCGGCTGAACATCGCCTTTTCCGAAGATCACGGCCAGAGTTTCAAGGGCAAGGTCACTTTCCGCGACACCAGCGAACACGGGCCCGCGCTCGCCGCCTCCAATGGGCATCTCTACATCGCCTGGACAGGGACGGGGCGGGGCCAGCTCAACGTCGCGCAGGTACCGGTGTTCGCCGCGCCGGTGGATGGCTTCGGCACGCTGCTGAACAAGGTCCAGCTGGAGGAAACCAGCCAAGCCGCCCCCGCGATCGCCAATCATCAGGACCGGCTCTATCTGGCCTGGACCGGCACCGGGGAAGGCGCGCTGAACCTGCTCGTCTCGCGCGACGGGCGGGCCTTCCTCTCCGAAACCAATCTGAAGGACACGAGCGACAAGGCCCCCTGCCTTGCCTCGCACGAGGGGCGGCTCTTCCTCGGCTGGAAGGGGACGGGGGAGGGCAAGCTCAACGTCGCGCCGGTCACGCTCCTTGGCACTACCGCCGGGGGCTTCGGCATCGAGGGGATCGGGGTCAAGACCACACTGGGCGAACGCAGTGACGATGCCCCGGCGCTCGGCAGCGTGGACGGGATGCTGTGTCTCGGCTGGACGGGGCTGGACGAGGAATACCTGAACCTGCGTGTTTCGGTCGATGGCACCTTTCCGCCGCCCGCCCGCTGGACCTTCGTAGACAAGACGGACCTCGGCTTCTGGCTCGCGATCTACCGCGCACCGGTGGCCGAGCCAGACCAGCTGGAGGAACCATTGGACGACCTTGGTTTCGTCTATGCGGTGGAGGCGGCTGACATGGCAGCGCAGGGGATCGGCTTCGCCGCCTTTCGCGACCGGACGCTGGCGCAGAACGGCCACTTGCCCGACCGGCTGGCCTATGGCGGCATCTATCGTTTTGCCGCACCGGACGGGCGCGCCTTCACCGTCTGGTTCGAGATGACCGGTGCGAAGGACAATCCCCGCGTGCAGGAAGAGGGCCGTGTCATCGAATCCTTTGCAGCGCTGCCGCTGGTTTCCGGCGAGTTCATGAACGCGCCCGGCGGGCATGACGGGTTGATCGAACTGCGCCATCCCGGCTGTGACGCCCCGGTGGTACTGGATTTCCGCAATGCCGATGTGCCGACCCGCACCGAGAACCGCGCCGCCTGTCCGCAGCCCTGGATCGATCGCGCCCTGGCCGCGATGACGCTGGCCCGCGCGCTGGAGCAGCAGGGGCGAGCCGTCGTCGCGGCGGCGACCCGGGCCGAGGGGCTGCGGCTTTACAGCGCACTCCTTGCCGAGGCACCGGCAGCGGGCCCCTTGCTCGCCCCCGGCATGATCGAGGCGCTGGCCGCCATGGGCGTGGATTTCAGCGTGCCGGAGACCGATCTGCGCGACTGGCTCGGCGATGCCACTTACACACCATATCCGGCGGTTGCGCAGGCACTGCTGCTGACAGGCCGGCGCTTCACGCGGCCGGTCTATCTCGACGTGATTGTCTGGCAATATGAACATGCGCCGGACACGCCCTCCCCCCGCAAGGTCGAGGATATACGCGCCGAACTGCTCGGGGCCGCAGCCCTCGCAGCCTCGAACGAGCGATATAACCGACAGGACACCACTTTCGACGCGATCACCGCCCCGATCTAGCGCAGAAAAACTCCGCCGGTCGAACAGAGAGGCGCTCCCGCAGCGCAGCCTGCTTTGGAGACGACATCATCGTTGAGGCAGCCGTTTCGGGAGAACTCTGACCAAGGCCACGAACGGGGTCTTGAGCGGAGGAGCCGCCAGTGACCGATCGCCAGATACGCGGAGCTTTCGTCTCGCGCAGCGGGGCGGAGGAGTGCAATGGTAGAGGTCCGCACGTGGGTCAGCCGGGGTCTGCCAGGTCACGGCCGAACGCGGGCGTTCGGGTGTTGTAGTCGGGGCCTAGGTTGTGATCCCCGCGCCGGGTTTTCCTGAGGCTCCAACTCGTGAGTAGGATGGAGCATCATGAGCAAGACGGCGAACAAGTTTTCCCCTGAAGTGCGTGAACGGGCGGTGCGGCTGGTCTTCGAC
>NZ_NIPW01000016.1 GCF_002196855.1 Haematobacter genomosp. 1
GGTCAAAAATCGAGGTGCCCTTAACGAGGTTTTCAGTACGTCTACCCAATTTCGGGAGTTCTCCATCATGCAGAAGCAGCTGGTTGCCGAAGGGCTTGGAACCTTCTGGCTGGTTTTTGGCGGTTGTGGCAGTGCCATCTTTGCCGCGGCGTTTCCCGGACTCGGGATCGGGTTCGCAGGCGTGGCTCTCGCTTTCGGGCTGACCGTGCTGTCCATGGTCTATGCTGTCGGCTGGATCTCGGGCGGGCATTTCAACCCCGCGGTTTCTGTCGGGCTGGCGGTCGCGGGGCGATTTCCCTCCGCCCATGTCGTGCCCTATGTCTTGGCGCAGCTTGCAGGGGCCATTCTCGCCGCCGCCGCACTCTATCTGATTGCAACGGGCAAGCCGGGCTTCGAGATCGGCGGCTTTGCCGCAAACGGCTATGGCGACCATTCGCCCGGGGGCTACTCGATGATGTCGGCTTTCCTGATCGAAACGATCCTGACCGCCTTCTTTGTCATCATCATCCTTGGCGCGACCCATCCGCGTGCCCCCGCGGGCTTCGCCGGGATCGCGATCGGGCTGGCCCTGACGCTGATCCACCTGATCGCCATTCCGGTGACCAACACATCGGTCAACCCGGCGCGCTCAACCAGCCAGGCGCTCTTTGCCGGGGGGTGGGCGCTTGGTCAGCTGTGGCTCTTCTGGCTGGCGCCTCTGCTCGGCGCGGTGATCGGGGGCATGATCTGGCGGATGCTTGCCCATGACGGCCATGTGGCGACCGGTCAGCCCGCCGCCTGACGGGCGACACGGGAAACGGATCTCCGGGAGTCTCCGGAGGAAACAGCCCTGCCTCCGGGCCAGGGCTGTTTCTGTTTCACGCGGTCCGACGGTCTCCCTGCCGATTCACATCGCCCCGGCCGCCGACCAGGAAACAGAGTTATTCTTTTATTTTTAAAAAATAAAATGTATTGCATTGCCTTTTGTGGCAATCAATCGACATTGTAACAGAGCCTCTTCCCGGAGCCTGAAATGAATCTCTTGCCCTTTCCCACCTCCTCGGAGCGCGTCACCCCCCTGGCCAAAGCGCCTGCAGAAGTTTCCAGCAGCCATCTCCTGCCTGCCTTCGATACGCTGGCCCGTGTCATCCAGGAGAAATCGGCGGGGCGGCAGGTCATTTTCCTGCCCAATCCCGGCAACTTCGGGGATGGGCTGATCCGTCACGGGGCGAAGCGGTTCTTGTATGACTACCGGATTCCCCATACCGAAATTCATCTCGGCAAGGGATCGGCCCGCTATTTCCTGGCGCCCTATCTCGCCCGCAGGAACCGGTATCTCTTCATCTACTCGGGCGGGTCCGCCTGGGGGCACAACTATCGTCACGCTGGCGATATCTGTGCCTTTATTTCCTATTTCACAGACAATCTCATCGTTTTACCCTCCACTTTATACCATCAGGCACCAAAAGTGCGGGGAACCCTGTTTCGCCGAGATGAATATGAGAGCAAGGAAGCCTGTCCGCGGTCGCTTTTCTGTCATGATATGGCGCTCTACCTGATGGCCAAGGGACTGAAGTACGATTTCGGCCCCCCGGAAACCCCTGTAGGCTACGCCTACCGGCGCGATCGGGAATCCTCTCATCGGTTCGAGAAGGCCGCGGGCAACATTGACATCAGCGCGCTTGGCAATCACATGTCCAACGGCGACGACTTCCTGCGCGAGATCGCCCGGTATGAAACAATCGTGACCGACCGGTTACATATCGGCATCGGTGCGGCGATCGTTGGACGCAAAGTGAAACTGTACAGCGGCAACGATTACAAGATACGCGCGATCTATCGGACCAGCCTCACCCATGTTCCGAACATCGAATTTCTGGACTGACCGCACGCCTTTCGCACAAGAGGCATGCAGACCGGAAATTTTTTGCTACGAGCTTGGCCTCCCGGTCACGTCTTATCTTGTAAAACATTATCATGTTGAAGATCATTGGTGGTGACTCCCTTGCCGTAGTACGAGTACGAGGATCTCACCATGAACTACTCCTGCGTGATTGCGACCCGGAACCGGCTGGAAGCGTTGAAGCTCAGCATACCGATGCTGCTCGGCCAGACCCGTCCGCCTCAGGACATCATTGTCGTTGATTCAAGTGATGATGAAGCGGCCGTCCGCAGCCTTGTCGAAGAGTTCGCGGCCGCGGCTCCCTTGCCTGTGCGCTACATCCGCAGCGGACCGGGCGCGGCAGCGCAGCGCAACCTCGGCCTGCGCCATGTCACCGGCGAAGTCGTGCTGTTTCCCGATGACGATTCCCTTCTCTATCCCGATGCGATGGATCACATCATGCGGGTCTATGAGCGGGATACCGAGGGTTTGATCGGGGGGGTCTGCGCGGCGGAAGCCCATGCCCCTCATGAAAGCGCCGGCATCGCCGGGGCCAGCGACCGCCCCGGCTACCGCCGCCGGCGGAGCGATGCGATGTCCCTTGCCCTTCTGCCCCTCCGGCGGCGGATGGAGGACCGGCTGATCCCCGACCCTTTCCTGACCCTTGCCGCGCAGAAACTTGCGCGCCTGCGGCAGCCGGACTGGCTGGAAGAGGTGCAGGCGATCCATGTTCCCTACATGACCGGCTTCCGCATGTCCTTCCGGACAGAGGTGATCCGTGCCCTGCAGTTCGATGAAGGGCTGGGCCGTTACGCGCTGTTCGAGGATATCGACGCCTCCCTGCGGACGCTCGACAATTTTTGCGTCGTGGCTGCGACGCAGGCGTTCATCTATCACCACAAGGCCCCCGAACGGCGGGACGCGGGGCGGGCGATGGGGGTCATGCATATCCTCAACCGCGCCTATGTGCTGGCGAAGGACAGGTCCGACAATCCGCGGGAATGGGCACGGATACAATCGGAAGCCCGGCGCTTTGCCGGCTACAAGACCCTGCTCTACCGGCTGCGGGCGAAATCCACCTTCGCGCGGGATCGCTTGCGCGGTGCGGAACTCGCCTCCGCCGACCAGCAGAAACTCTTCAACGCACCGCGGCACGAACTGGCCGCGACCTATGCCCGCGTGAAGGAGTTTTGCTTGCGGAGCCCCGTGCGGGAAAGCTCCGGGCCACAGGCCACTTCCACCTCCTGAATTGCCTTGAGCGCCCGTCCGGCGGGCGACGGGTCACCGGAAATATCGGATGGCGGCAGGAGCAGAAACCAGCCGCCATGATCCGCCCCGACATTCCCGCGCTTGACCCAAACCGCCAAGACTGGAAGGCTCCAGCCAGGGTCTGCCCCCAGGAGGCGCGTCGTGGCCGTTCCGAACTTCGTCCCCTCGCCGGTGCAGGGCATCTCCGGTCCCGGTCCCTATGCTATCCCGCATCCCTATGAGGCGGGGGATATCGGGGTGCTGGTCCTGCATCACGATACACGGATCGAACTGTCGGAGGCGGAGTTCCGGCTGATCCCGCCCGCTTCCTCTACGACGGGGGAGCTTTTGCTCGCGCCCGAAACGGCGGATCGGCTGGCAGGCGGTCTGCTTCTGCCCTTCCGGCAGAGCCAGCTTGCGCAGGGCTGGAGGCGGAGCGGGGGGCGGCACGGGCTGGAGGCACAGCTCGACCTCATCGTGCGGGCCTTGCAGGACCAGACGCGGAGGCTGGATGCGGCGCTCAGGCTCGACATGCCGGTGGCGCCGCTCCATCCGCAGCCGGGGCGCCCGCTGGTGGGGACGGAGACGGGCGGGCTCGACTGGGGCCGGACCACGGTGGAGACGGCGGAGACCGCTGCCGCGATGCTGGAGCAGGCGGGCCTGATCGCCACGCCCATGCCCTGGCCCGGCAAGGCGGAGTTCCTCTCCGCGCCCCTCAATCCCGCAACCCGCCTCGCCCGGGTCATGGGGGACGGGCTGGAACTGGTTTACCGGCGCGACCCGGCGGGCGCCACGCGCCATGAGGATGGCAGCCGCTGGCGGCTCCTCTCGGGGGCGCATTACCCCGATGTGGCCAGCCTCCGCGCGGCGCGGCATCCGTTCGATCCGGGCGACAGGCTGCGGGCCGGGAGCTTCGGCTATGTCACCTTGGCCGCAGACCGGACGGCCGCCCCCGACCTGGTCACAGCGGGGGGAACGGCGCTGGCGGTGGAGCCGGACCGGGATGGCTACGTGGATCTCGACGCCTTCGGGGCAGCGGGCGACGGGCGGACGGATGACAGCGCGGCCCTGACACGCGCCATCGCCCGCGGCAAGGTGCGCCTCGGGCCGCATACCTATGCGGTCAACGAGATCCAGCCCGTCACCGGCATGCGCATCGAAGGCCCGGGGGGAGAGCTTCAGGCGGGGCGCTATGGCCTCGTCTGCACGGTAAAAGGGGGGGCCATCTTCCGTGACCGGGATGAAAAACCGATCTATGCGGCGGTTCTGGAGGGCTTCTTTGCACAGGCGGCCGCCCCCGGCGTGATCTTCTACGACAGCCCCGCGCAGAAGAAATACACCGGCGGCTTCCGCATCCGTCGTCTGGAGATATCGAACGAATTCCAGCTCCTCTTCCGTTGCGTGCCGATCTACTGGTCGATCGACGACTGCCGCTTCGGCTTCTTCGGGGGAAGGCAGGGAGGCGGGCAGGCGTTCAGGGTTTTCGAGGCATGGTCCGACTCGACCGGCTGCCCCGTAAACCTGAACAAGGTCACGAACACCACTCACTACCACTGCGCCGCGGATAAGGATTTCCCGGCGGCCTATATATTGCGCTGCGGGGCGAGCTGGACATTCGAGAACTGTTCGGCCGAACAGTTCAGCTGCGCGGTCGTGGAGGCGAGGAGCTTCTCCACCGTCCAGTGGCTGGGAGGATGGATCGAACATATCGACTATCCCGTGGTCTTTCGCGCAACGATAGACAAAGGCGCCCCCTATGTCCTGAACGGCACCCCGCTTGCCGTCGAGGGGACAAAGTTCTTCATCGGCAATGAAACCTGCCGTCATCTGGTGGATAACAGGAACGGCCTGGTTACCCTGCGCAACCTGAATATCCTGGGCCAGGCGGCCGGGTTCCGGGCCGTGACGAACCCCTGGCAGGTCGCGCTCTTTCGCGGCAACTACATCGGGCGAAATCCCGCTTTCGATACAGCTCTCGTGGAGCAGGGCCAGCTTCGCACCGGCAGGCTGTCCCCCTGGCGAAACGGCATCCCGCCCGAGCGTCTCACATCCCTTTCCAGAACCCTGCGCCTTTCCCCCCGGGTATCCGGCCTGACCGGCGAGCAGACAAGCCTTCTGCATCTCGCCGGTGGTTCGGCCAGTCAGGCGGTGACGCTGGAAGTGCCGCTCCAGATCCTTGCGCCCCTGGACGCAGGCTATGTGACGATGGCCGCCATCGGCGCGTGGAATGGTTCAGGACAGGGACGGCTGGTGCGCGCCGCCTACTGGGCGAATGCGGATCCCGCCTCTGCCCAGGCGGCGGCGACCGCCGCTCCCGAGCAGGGCATCACCCGGAGCGATACCGGTCTCGGGATCACCCGGCTGACATGCTTCGTTCCGCATGAGGTGTCCTCCTTCCACATCGGCCTCGTGTTCGAAACGTCCCGCGATGAGGAGTTTCTTCTGGAAGGCATGCATCTTCTGGTCGGCGATGCGGTCTGCAACTATCCCTTCTTCGCCTGAAGCGAAGCGGTTGCGCCTGAAGCGAAGCGGTTGCGAAGGCGGCGAGAGCGGCATTATGGAGGGTCCGGGGCAGGTTCTGCCCGGCAGCGCAACCGGAGCCGACCCTGTGACGCCTTCTCCTCCCCTCCTGCTGACATCGGCCATCCATGTCTCTGCGCCCCTGACCAACCTGACCGATGCGAAACAGCGCCTTGATGCCCATCTCGACAGTCTGGCGGAATGGAGCAGGACGCCGGGTGTAGAGGAAATCGTGATCTGCGACGGTTCGGGTTACGATCTGGAGCCGCATCTCGCTCCCCTGCGCCAGGCCCATCCCCATATGCGGTATGAAGCCCTTTCCTTTCGCAACGATCAGGAAATGGTTGCCCGGCGAGGGAAGGGCTATGGCGAGGGCGAGATCGTCCTTCATGCCCTCGGCCACAGCAGGATCCTGCAAAACAGCCCCGCTTTCGCCAAATGCACGGGGAAGCTGTGGCTCAGTAACTTTTCCGCCTGTCTTCGGGGGTGGAATGGGCAGGCTGGCTTCAATCTCTGGGGCCGCACCCGGATCGACAGCATCGATACGCGCTTCTATCTTGTCGCGCGCGATTTCTTCGACCGCCATCTTCGCGATCGCTACCGCGATGTCGACGATCCGGCGGGATATTACCTGGAGCACAGCTATCGCGACGGGTTGGAGGGCCTTCTTCCCCGCAGCTATGTGATGTGGCCCGCCCCGCGCCTGCAAGGCGTGTCGGGTTCCTCAGGGCAGGGCCTGCCGCCCCAGGGGGTCGGCAGGCGGATGAGGAATGACTTGCGCAACCTTGCCTTTCGCGCGGGAATCCTGCCGCTCTAGCCTTGGGAGCACAGGCGGGCATTGCCTATCCCTTCGCCAGATTTTATTCCCATCCCGGTGCGCGAGACGGTGGCCCTCCGAGCCGCCCATCTCCCGACCGGAGAGCTTATGGACCTGCATCATCCCCAACCGCGACCCCTTTTCTCCGACCGGGAGGGTGCAAGCAGCCTCGGTTCCGCAATCCCCCCCGTGCTTGCCGGCAAGGGGACAGTCCATGACACGTCCCATGCGCGGGACTGCGGTACGGAAAGAGGCCCCCTGAGCGGCTCCGCGACCCTGTCCCGCCCTGACGGGATCCCTGCCGATCTGCGCCCCGGGAACCAGCATCTGTCATGACGGAAGCCCGCTTCAACCTGAGGAAGAATGTCCTCCATCAGGCGTTCTCCTTCGCCGTCAGCCTGGCTCTCACCTTCCTGACCTACCGCATCCTGATCGAGCGCAGCGGGATCGAGGCTGTCGGAACCTGGTCTCTCCTGCTTGCCTGGACCTCGCTGATCCGGCTTGGCGATCTGGGCCTTGCCACGGCCACGTTGAGGTTCGTGGCACGGCATGATCTGGATCATGAGCAGGAAGTCATCCGGGATACGATCGAAACGGGGATACTTTCCAACAGCGCCATCTTCGGACTGCTGAATCTTCTTGGCTGGCTCATCCTGACATGGGCCCTGCCTTATCTTGTCTCGGCCGATCATCTGGCGGAGGGGGAAGCGCTGCTTCCCTGGCTGTTTCTTCTGTCTTTTCTGAGCAACCTGTCCTGGATCGTTCTGGGCAGTCTTCAGGGCCTTCATGCCGGCTATGTGGCGGCCCGGCTTTCCGTGGCGGGAAACATCCTGCAGCTTCTGTTGGCGCTCCTGCTCATTCCGGCCTTCAGCCTGCTGGGACTGGCCTGGGCCCAGATCGCGATGCACCTCGCCCTGGCGATTGTCGGGTGGCTTCTGCTGCATCACTGGGTGCCTTCCGCCGGGTGGGTGCCGTATCACTTCAACCGCGAGCGGTTCCGCGAGATGCTCGGCTACAGCCTGCGCGCTCAGGTGGCGAGCACGCTGTCCAACTTCTTCGAGCCTGCCACGAAACTGCTCGTCAGCCTGTTCGGCGACGCCGCGCTTCAGGGGATCTACGAACTGGCCTACAAGACGGTCATGCTGCCCCGCTCCGTCGTGATGGCCAGCATTCAGGCCTCCATGCCCGCGTTCAGCTATCAGACCAAGACCGATCCGGAAGCAAGCCGTGCCCTCTATCGCCGTATCCTGCGCCGCACCGCGCAGGTGACAGTCGCGGTCGGCGTGGCGATCTGCCTCGGTGCACCGGTTGCCTCCTGGCTCTGGCTCGGGCACGTGGATCTGCGCTACTGGGCGTTCACGGTGATCCTGACCCTGGGGATCCTCACAGCCCTCCTCAATGCGCCGGGCGCATCGATAGGCTTCGTGACGGGAAATCTCCGCCACAATATCTGGACGGCCCTTGCCACCCTTGCCCTGACCTTCGCGATGGGGTTCGTGATCGGGCAAATCTTCGGGCCCTACGGCACGGTGGCGGCCATTTCCGCAGGAACGGGCCTGGGCAGTATCATCCTCAGACGGATGAACGAGCGCTTCCTGCACCAGCAGGCACCAACGTGATCCTCCGCCTCTGCTCCCTTTCCGTTTCGATCTCCGGCCTGTAGGTAATCCCTCATGAGACTTGCCATCCTGTGCGCCAGCTTCAATCGTGTTGCCGTCACGCTCCAGGGCCTTGAAAGCCTGCGGAACGCGCTCGCCTCCGCACCGGGGTTGGAGTGGAAGATATACCTGCTCGACGATGCCTCTCCCGACGGAACGGCGGAAGCGGTTCGCACCCGCTTTCCGGATGTGCGGGTCATAGAGGGAACGGGAAACCTCTTCTGGAACCAGGGGATGCGCCGCGCCCAGGCCGCCGCCCGGGAAGAGGGGCCGTGGGATGCCTATCTGCTCTACAATGATGATTCCGTACTGATCCGGGAGGCGGTGGTCGATTTCATTTCCCGTTATGACGCTTACAATCGCGAAGCTCCGACGGCCTGTGTCGGCTCCTTCCTCGACCCCGATAGCCGGGAGCCGACATACAGCGGCTACGCCCGGAAATCGCGGCATTTCCCCCTGACCGTCGCGCCGGTCTTTCCCAAGGGCCAGGACATCGCCTGCGACACGTTCAACGGCAACTTCGTCATGGTGCCCGGGGTCGCGTTCGAGGCGCTCGGGGGGCTCAGCCCAAGCTACAACCACACCTATGGCGATATCGACCTGGGTTACGGGCTTGGCCGGAACGGCGTGCGCCGTATCGTGATCGGCAATCCGGTCGGATATGCGAGCCGCAATCCCCCGGCGGATCTTTCGACCCTTTCGAAACGCTGGAAGAAACATTTCGGGGGGCCGGACAGCTGGCGGCAACATGCAGCCTTCTACCGGCGAAACACCGGGTCCGCGCTCTGGCCGGCCGTCATGACGCTCGGCCTTGCCGCCCGGGTGAAACGCGCGCTTCTGGGATGATCTTCACGGCTTCTGCCCGGCTCCCCCGCGGGGCGGAGCCGTCAGCTCACTTCATCAGTTCCCGCACGCCGGCGGCGAAGGCGGGCACGTCGCCGCGGGGGGCGTAGTCGGCGGCGCCGCGGCACTGGCGTTCCCACAGATCGCGGTCCGTGGCCAGGAGACGCATGAAGAAGGCGAAGCCCTCCGGATTGTCCGGCTCCACCACGAAGCCGTTCACGCCGGTGCGCACCAGGCTGTCCCGCGCGCCGCAGATATCGGAGAGGATGGAGGGCACACCCATCGCCTGCGCCTCGATCACCACGTTTCCGAACTGCTCCTCGGTACTTGTCAGCACGAGGGCCAGGGTGGAGGTGAGCAATCGCGCGATGGCATCGGTCTGCAAGAAGCCGTGGAATACCACGCGCTCCGCAATGCCGAGCGCCTCGGCCCGGGCGCGCAGTTCTGCCTCCAGCGGGCCGGAGCCGCAGAGATGGAGCGGGCGCGGCGCGGGATCGGCAGCGGCATAGAGCGCATAGGCCTCCAGCGCCACGAAGAGGTTCTTCTTCGGCACGAGCCGGGCCACGATGGTGAAATGCCGTTCCCCGAACGGGATACCTTCCGGGGCTGGCTGGCCCTCCGACATCCGGCGGATGCGGTCCAGAGAGACGGTATTATATACCCCCGTGATCCGCTTCTCCGGGATTCCGAGAAACCGGAAATAGTCCCGCGTCCTGAAGCCCGATCCGATCGCCCCCTGATAGGGTTTCAAGAACCACGATTTCACCCATTCGCGGAAGGGCCTGCGCGGCATGTCGTCAAACTTCGAGCAGCCCATGGTATAGACCCGGTCGCCCCGCAGCCGCAGCAGGCAGGCAAAGGCAAAGACCGGCATCCAGCTGTAGTGGCACATGAACCAGATGGCCCGCCCCTCCCGCCGCCGGAAAGCCGCGAGAGAGCGCAGGAGCGCCAGCCCCGTCGGGCGGGACGCGGGATGGAGCGTCACCTTGCGGAACCCCTCGCCCGTCTCCGGCACCCAGTCATAGGTGTCGCTCTGCCCATAGAGTTCGAGGCCCACCACCTCCGCCTCTCCGCGGACCTCCGCTGCCACGGCGTCGCAGCGGTCGGCATGCATGGGGCCGAAGTTCTCCCACAGGAAGACGAGCCGCGGCAGGGAACCGGCCGGCTTTACACCCGGCTCCACACCCCGCGGGGCTTCCCCTGCGGGGTTGCGGGGATCGGGGTTTCGGGTATCCGGGAGTGCGGCCTCGGGCGGAGATACGGGATGGCTCATCGGGGATCAGGCCTCCCGCAGCGCGGCGGTATGATCCTTGAACCAGCCGTAGGTATCGCGCAGGCCATCCTCCAGCCCGGTCTGGGCCTGCCAGCCCATCGCGGCGAGGCGGGAGACATCCATGAGCTTTCGCGCCGTCCCGTCGGGTTTCGTCGTGTCGAAGGAAATACGGCCCTCGAAGCCGGTGACCTTCGCGATCATCGCGGCCAGCTCCGCGATGGTCACGTCCTGACCTGTCCCTACGTTGATATGGGACAGCATCGGCTCGGTATTCGCCTCATAGACCGCGCGGGGCAGGCCCAGGACAAAGAGCGAGGCCTCCGCCATGTCATCCACATGCAGGAATTCGCGCATGGGCGTGCCGGTGCCCCAGATCACCACCTCGTCGCGGCCCTCGCGCGCGGCCTCATGGAAGCGGCGGATGAGGGCGGGCATGACATGGCTGTTCTCGGGGTGGAAGTTGTCGCCCGGGCCATAGAGGTTCGTGGGCATCACCGAGCGGTAGTCGGTGCCGTATTGCCGGTTGTAGCTCTCGCAGAGCTTGATCCCCGCGATCTTGGCAACCGCATAGGGTTCGTTCGTGGGCTCCAGCACCCCGGTCAGCAGCGCATCCTCCGCCATCGGCTGAGCGACGGCGCGGGGATAGATGCAGGAGGAACCCAGGAACAGCAGATGCTGCACGCCCGCCTTGTGGGCCTGATGGATGACATTCGCCTCCATCATCAGGTTTTCATAGATGAACTCGGCCGGGTAGGTGTTGTTGGCATGGATGCCGCCCACCTTGGCCGCGGCGAGGATCACGGCATCGGGCTTTTCCTCCGCCATGAAGGCCCGCACTGCGGCCTGGTCGGTCAGGTCGAGTTCGGCATGGGTGCGGGTGACGACATCCGCCCCCCGGGCCTGCAGGCGGCGCAGGATCGCCCCCCCCACCATGCCGCGATGTCCGGCGACGTAGTATTTCATGTCCCGCCCCTTACGCTTCGACCGAGACCGGCGCGTGGAAGCCATGCTCCCGCAGCAGCCGGTGACGGCGGGCGGATTGCAGATCCTCGGCCACCATCTCGGCGCACATCTCCTGCGCGGTGATCTCCGGCACCCAGCCGAGCTTCTCCTTGGCCTTGGTCGGATCGCCGAGCAGCGTCTCCACCTCGGCCGGGCGGAAATAGCGCGGGTCGATGCGCATGATGACCTGGCCCGCCTTCACGTCGGGCGCCTTGTCCCCCGTGATGGCGGTGACGGTCGCCACCTCCTCCACGCCGGTCCCGGTGAACTCCAGCGTCAGCCCCAGCTCTGCCGCCGACCAGCGGATGAATTCGCGCACCGAATACTGCTTGCCGGTGGCGATGACGAAATCCTCCGCCGCCTCCTGCTGGAGCATCATCCACTGCATGCGGACATAGTCCTTGGCATGGCCCCAGTCGCGCAGGCTGTCGATATTGCCCATGTAGAGGCACTGCTCCAGCCCCTGCGCGATGTTGGCCAGGCCCCGGGTGATCTTGCGCGTCACGAAGGTCTCGCCGCGGCGGGGGCTCTCATGATTGAAGAGGATGCCGTTGCAGGCATAGATCCCATAGGCCTCGCGGTAGTTCACCGCGATCCAGTAGGCATACATCTTGGCCACCGCGTAAGGGCTGCGCGGATGGAAGGGGGTCGTCTCCTTCTGCGGGATCTCCTGCACCAGCCCGTAGAGTTCGGAGGTGGAGGCCTGGTAGAAGCGGGTCTTCTGCTCCAGCCCGAGGAAGCGGATCGCCTCCAGAAGCCGCAGCGTGCCGATCGCATCCACATCGGCGGTGTATTCCGGCGCCTCGAAGCTCACCGCCACATGGGATTGCGCGCCGAGGTTGTAGACCTCGTCGGGCTCCACCTCGCGCAGGATGCGCGTCAGGTTCGACGTGTCGGTGAGGTCGCCGTAATGCAGCTTCAGCCGCGGGTCCGGGTTGTGCGGGTCTTCATAGATGTGGTCGATCCGCTGGGTGTTGAACAGCGAGGCGCGGCGCTTGATCCCATGGACTTCATAGCCCTTGGCGAGCAGGAATTCCGCCAGATAGGAGCCGTCCTGGCCGGTGATACCTGTGATAAGGGCCTTTTTCATCGGGGTCTCCTGGCTGAAAGCGGGCGGGGATGGCTGGAAGGCGCCCGCGGACTGCAGGCGGTTATCGTGAAAATCCGCCGGGCGCGGACAAGAGCGGAAATACCCGCGGGACGCCGACGGGCGAAGAGCGGCACCTCCTGCGGGCGGGCAGGGCGGGCTGCAGAAGCGCGGCCGGGCAGGCCGGCTCTACGGGAATGGCGAATGCCGCAAGGGCAATTGTCCGGGAGACAGGTCATGTCAGTGCCGGACCAGTTCCAGAAGCTTGCGGGGATATTTCGACAGGATGCGCGGATAGCTGGTGGCAATGCCGTTCTCCCGGCAGGCGCGGCGCACTTCCTGCGTGCCGAGGATCTTGCTCCTCAGCCCCGAGGTGCTGGCGCCGCCCGCCTCCATCCTGACCCAGACCTCCGGGACATGCCGCCAGCGGATGTCGCCCTTCCGGAACACGCGGGCCACGAATTCGAAATCCCCGGCGATGCGGTAATCTGTCCGGTAAAGACCATGCGCCTCGAACACACGGCGATGAAGGAACAGCGCGGTATGGGCGGGCATCGCCCCCGCCGCGATCCGCTCGGGCCGGAAGTGGGAACTGTCATAGCGCCGGATCACCCGGTCCGGCTGGCCGGGCGGATGAAAGGTCACATCGGCAAAGACCGCATCGAGATCACCCCCCGCAAAGGCTTCCGCCACGCGGGAGAGGACATGCGGATGGGCGTAACGGTCATTGGAGTGCAGGATGCCGATCACCTCTCCCTCCGCCCGGGCGATACCCTTGTTGATCGCGTCATAGATGCCGCGATCCGGCCCGGAGGCGAGACTGATGAGCGGGCTGGCGAACCCCTCCACCACGGCACAGGTCTCGTCCTTCGACGCACCGTCCACCACGACAAGCTCCCGCTCCGCATGGTCCTGAAGGAGAAAACTCTCAACCGCCCGCGCGACCGTCGCCCCGGAATTGTAGCAGGCCATGACGGCGGAAATCTTCATGCGGTGGCTCGGGTATCCTGGGCCTTCGGTTGGTTCTGCCGCCTAGCACGGGCGGGCCGTCATGGAAAGGGAAGGGAAGGGGCGGGCAGGCGGATTGCTGCGCCTGGCGCGGAAGCAGGCGGCAGGGGCCGCTTCGCCTCGACCGGCTCCCGACCCTCAATCGCCAATGGCCCCATGTCACGGAAGGGGATGGAGTGCGGCGCCCTCACGATACCGGTGACCGGCTTTGCCATGGCGGGTGGCCTGGTGTCGATTGCACCGGGCAGGACGAGGCGGTGCAGGAGGAGGCCGGGCGGGAGGAGAGTGGGCAGGTGGAGAGTGGGCGGGGGCAGGCTGGGCAGGAAGCGACACGGGGGGTAGGGAGAAGCAGCAGGCAGGGGGTACCCGGGCAGGGGCAGGCAGGGACCTGACCACGGGCCTTCCTTGCCTCTCCCTCCCGGATCCCCATACCGACCCGACCGGGAGGGCGAAACCGATGGCCTCTCTCCCCGATCTCCCCTCACGGATCTCTCCCCCCGGTCTCCCCCGACAGAATATCCCGGAGGCCCGCATGGCCACGGCCCGCCTGTGAGCCCGGTATTTCGCGGAGGCCGGTATTTCGTGGGAGCCCAGTATTTCGTGGGAGCCCGGTATTTTGAGTCTGGTATTTTGAGCCCGGCATTTCCTGAAGCAGGGATGCACACGGCCAGTTGCATCGGCCTCCTTCCTCCTGCTTCTGGCGCGCGCCGCTCCGATGCCACAAAATCGTCAGGCGCAGATGCACCGTGACCGCCCGCTCCGGCGCGCAGGTCCTCATCCGGTCGTGACGCCCTGTCGGCTCGACCTCGGCAGCGGGGCTGCATATAGTACCGCCACCGGCGGCACCCCGCACCGGAGGCCAAGCATGGGAAAGCGATGACGAGCCGCGCCATTGACGCCAGTCCGGTCGCACAGCCTTTCCGGGCAGGTCTCAGGGGGGCCGATCTGTTGGCGGGGATGCTCGTCTTCCTGGTGGCCTTCGGCATCTCCCTCTCGCTGCTGGGAGCTTATACAGGGGGAGACCAGCTCAACTACCGCGCCTTCTATGACGAGGTACGGGGTGTGCGGGCCGATGCCGTGCCGATCGTTCAGGCGATGACCACCGGCTCGGCCGAACCGCTCTATGGCTATCTGATGTGGGTCACCTCCAGCGCGGGGCTGGACAAGGATGTCGTGATTTCCGTGATGAACGGAATACTGGCGCTGGTCCTTTTCCTGTTCCTGCGTCGCTATCGGGCTGGTGTGCTGCCGACCGTTCTCATCTTTACGAACTTCTACCTCATCACGCTGTTCACGTCGCTCGAACGCCTGAAGCTCGCCTATATCCTGCTGACGCTCGCCATGCTGGTGTCGGGGTGGAAAAGGGCGCTGATCCTGTTCATATCCATGACGGCGCATTTCCAGTCCTTCCTGCTGATCGCGGCGGGGGCGGGTCTGCGTGTGGGGTCTGCCGATTTCCTGCGCCGCTACGTCACCCCGTTACAGCTGCTTCTCATCCTCATGGGGATTCCGGTCGCCATCATCGGATTTCTGCTCTTTGTGCTGCGCTTCCTGCCCGCCATTCAGGGCAAGATGGCCGCGTATCAGGGGGGCGGGGTTGCCGAACTGGCCAGCATGGGGCTGCTCATCATCGTGGGAGTGGTCGTGCTCCGCCGGAAGCAGGCATTCCTGGTGGGTCTCATTCCGATCGCGATGGCGGCGGCGGTCTTCGGGGCCTCCCGCATCAACGTCATGGCAGTCACATTCCTGCTCTACCTTGCCGTGACGGAGCGGCGGGCCAGTCATCCGCTGATGCTGGCGCTTCTGGTCTATTTCAGCCTGAAGACCATCCCCTTCGTCGAGAACATCTATGCCTGGGGCGATGGCTATTACATCCCCTGATCCCAGCCCGGATATCCCATGACCTTTCGCCTTCTGATCAATGCCTCCAACCTCCGTGTCGGCGGGGTGGTGCAGGTCGGCATCTCCGCCATCGACGAAATCGCGCGCCTCGGCCCGGAGGGAATGGAGATCAGCGTGCTCGCCTGCGAGGGGGTGGACCGCAACCTTGCCCAGATCGGCTGCGACACGGGCGCCTTTGCGCGCTACCGGGTGCGCTCCGTTCCCGGTCTCTCGCCCTTCGACCCCGTGCTGGATGAGGAGATCGCGCGGGCCGATGCGGTCTTTACCATATTCGGCCCGCTCTATGCCCGCCGCCGCCCGAAAGTGAGCGTGATGGGCTTTGCCCAGCCGTGGATCATCTATCCCGACAATGACATCTACAAAGGCCTTTCCCCGCTCGCCAAAGCGAAATCGCGGCTGAAATACGGCCTGCAGGCGGCGATCCTGCGGCGGAATGCCGACCATGCCATCGTGGAGGCCGGGCATGTGAAGGAGCGGCTCGTCGCCCGCGGGCTGTTCCGCGAAGGACAGGTGAGCGTGGTCTCGAACTGCGTGAGCGACATCTTCCGTCAGCCGGAGCTGTGGCGTCCGGTGGCGCTGCCGGAGCGGAAGGGGCTGCGCATCGGCTTTCTCGGCCGGGATTACCCGCACAAGAACCTGTCCATCCTGCCGGAGGTGGCGCGCGCGCTCCGTGAACGGCATGGGATGGCGGTGGAGTTCCTCGTCACCCTGACGGAAGCAGAATGGCAGGCACGCAGCCCGGAGTTCCGAAGCGCGGTCACCAATGTCGGGCCGCTCGACCTCGCCCAGTGCCCCTCCTTCTACGCGGGGCTGGACGCCGCGATCTTCCCGAGCCTGCTCGAATGCTTCTCTGTCATGCCGCTGGAGGCGATGGCGATGGGGCTGCGGGTGTTCGCTTCCGACCGGCCCTTCGTAAGGGACATCTGCGGACCCTTCGCGCGCTATTTCGACCCCCATGCACCGGAGGCAGCGGCCGCCTGTATCGCCGAAGGACTGGCCACCCCCCCGTCGGATGAGGAGCGGGAGATGATCCGCGCGCAGGGTTTTGCAGGTATGAGCCCCACCGAACGCGCGAAAAGCTATCTGGAGATCGTCCGCCGGGTCGTCGCGGAAAAGGGTGGCGCTGTCCCGGCCGGAGCACGCATCCCGCTCAGGGGATGATACGCCGCTCCTTGCGGCCTATTCGGCCGGATGGGCCGCAGGATGATGCGGACGGATGTTCCGCCCGGAAGGACCATTCCCGCCCCGGCCGCGCAGCAGCGCCACGCGGCGGTAGAGCAGCAGGTAGCAGCACGCCACCACGAGCAGCGCCCCCCAGATGGCGAGCGAGCTTTTCGCACAGAACACCGCCAATACGGTGGACAGCAGCGGGAAGGCCCAGAGGATCGTGCTGGCCACGGGGTTGCGCAGCTGGGGCCTGCCCAGCCCCCGTGCGATACGGCGGGCGAGGCTGCGATAGACGAGGCTGTGCAGATGCAACCGGTCGGGCTGGCCGGGATGGCTGCCGGTCCGCACGGTGCGGCGGTGGATCGACACGAAGGTCTCGATCATCGGATAGGCCAGGAGCAGGATGCCGATGATCGGCGAGATCTCCGGGTTGCGGGCAGGGAGCGCGACGGCGAGGACCGCCAGCAGATAGCCCGTCCCATAGGCGCCGGCATCGCCGAAGAAGATCAGCCCGAGCGGATAGTTCAGCAGGAAGAACCCGGCGATGGCCCCGATGGCGACAAGGCAGACACCCATGATCGCCGTATCCCCCGTCTGCCAGGCGATGAGCCCGAAGCCGGCGAGGATGATGATCGCCGTCCCCGAAGCCAGCCCGTTCACCCCGTCGATGATGTTCAGCGCATTGGCGATGCCGCCAATGGCGAAGGCGGTGAAGAGCACGGCAATCGGGCCGATGGCCAGCAGCATGTCCACCCCCGGCAGGTCCACCCCCCGGATGGCGTAGCCCGAGAGCAGGCAGAAGATCAGCCCCGACAGGATGGTGGCCAGCAGGCGGGTGCGTACGCCCACCCGCTTGGTCACGTCCTCGATCAGCCCGGAGGCGAAGGCGGGGATCGCAGCAAGACAGATCATCCACCACAGCTCCCGCCCGCCATCCGGCAGGGCGAAACCACCCGCCAGCGCACCGACCATGAGGGCAAGCCCGCCGACCCGCGGGGTCGGCACGGCATGGAGCTTCTGCACGCCCACCTGACTGTCGAGGGTCAGATGCCCATGCAAATGGCGCGTCAGGACGAGAACGGTGGCGAACAGGCAACTTGCCAGGATCGCGAAGGCGAATGCGTTGACGAAGATCATGCCGGAACCTTGAGGTGGGCGGGTGATATCCCGCCACATTGGAAATACTGCCCGCTGCACCGGGCCGCGACAGCCCGGAAAGAAGGCCTCCGAGGAGGCTGGATCGTGGAGGACTGCCCCCAGGGCTGTCCCAAGTCTGACAGGTGCCCTGAAGGAAGGGGAGGAACGACCGCCCTTTTCATCCGGCGCCGGCTCATCCCTCCGGACCGTCTACCCGGAGGCATTCATGGAGGCCCTGCCGGTGTAAAGTCTCATTCGATTGTCCTGCACGGCTCACGAACTACGCCCATCATTATCGCTCATGATTGGCAAACGGCAACGGTCGCCGACCCATGTTTATCGTTTTGCGGCCCAGGCACATCAGACCATGTTGCTCCTGTGCCGCCATCGGCGATCTTTTGCCTTTCATTTTCCGGGCGAAAGGGAGGTTACTCCTCCTTCGCCTTGTATTCATAGCGATAGGAATAGCTCTGCGCCGATTTGGCCTTGCGGTGGTCATAGGCATTGAAAACCGCGCCCTTGAAGCCGGTGCCTGCCGCCTCCATCGCGGTCTGAGCCGCACGGATCTCGCCCTCCGGCGTCTCGTCGAAGCGGGCGACGAGCAGGCTCGCCCCCGCTGCCTTGGCGATGATGACCGGATCGGTGACCGCCAGAACCGGGGGGCAGTCGAAGATCGACAGATCGAACCGCTGGTCCAGCTCGCGGATGAGCGCCGGGAGCGTCGGGCGGAGCAGCAATTCCGCCGGGTTCGGGGGGAACTTGCCTGCAGGCAGGAAAACCAGCCCCTGCACCCCGGTTGGCACCAGCACATCCTCAAGCCGCGCCTGTCCGGTCAGGATATCGGCAAAGCCCGGTGCATCGCGGGGCACGTCGAACATCCGCCGCAGGCGCCCGCGCCGCATGTCCGCGTCGATCAGGCAGACCGACTGTCCCGCCTGGGCGGAGACGACGGCGAAGTTGGCCGACAGGAAGCTCTTGCCCGCACCCGGCGCGGTGGAGGTGATGGCCAGCGTGCGGGAGGGGGCGTCCAGCATCCCGAAATGCAGCCCCGTGCGGAGCGAACGCAGCCCCTCCACGGCAAGGTCGGTGGGCTTGGTTGCCGCCAGCAGCGGAACGCGCCCGCCACGCCCGCCTTCCGGCCTTTCGGCATCCGGGCTCTTGTTGATGGTGGCAAAGACCGTGAGACCCATGTCCTCCAGGTCGGAAGCGCTCTGGATACCCTTCCGCAGCCAGTTCCGCAGCAGCACATAGCCCGCCCCCAGCATACCGCCCAGCAACAGGGCAAGAGCGAGAACGCGCGCCTTGCGGGGCGCCACGGGACGGATCTGGGTCTCTGCCGGATCGACGATCCGCACATTGCCGACGGTGGAGGCGCGCATGACATCCACTTCCTGCGCGCGGGTCAGCAGCTCGGTATAGATCTCCTGCGCCATTTCCACGTCATGGGTGTAGTTCAGGATCTCCCGCTGCGTGTCGGGCAGGGTGCCGATCTCCCCCCGCAGCTTGTTGAGCTGATCCTCCAGCCGCTCCCGCTGCGCCAGAAGCTGGCGGTAGCGCGGGTGGTTCTTGGTATAGAGATCGGCGACCTCGTCCTCCTGCGAGCGGAGTTCACGAAGTTCGGTCTCCAGCGTGCCGATCTGGGTCAGCAGGTTCTGTGTCTCGAACTGGATATCGACGGAACGCTGCGACTCGCGATAGGTGTTCAGCCGGTCCTGTGCATCCAGCATGTCCTGCCGGGCCTTGGGGATCTGCTGCTGGATGAAGCCAAGGCTGTTTTCTGCCTGCGCGGCAGAGCGCTCCACGTTCTGGCGGACATAGGCCTGCGCGATGGCGGCCAGCGTGCGCTGCGCCTCCACCCGGTCGCGGGAGGTGAAGGACAACTCCAGGATGCCGGAATCGCGGGTCTTTTCGGCAACCGACAGGGACCGGCGAAGCCCTTCGATGACATCCTGCGTCTCGCGGTGGGCGATCTCGAACTGCCGTCCCGGCTGGCCTTCCAATTCCCCCACGCGGAGGGCGAAGCCGATATCGGTATCCTGCAGGACTTCCCCCACGCGGCCCTCGAACAGGCGGCCGTCGGGGGTGGTCACGCGGAAGGTATCCCCGTCGCCCTTGGTGAGGGTGAAGGTTTCTCCCGTCCAGTGCGGCGGCACGGCGAGCAGATCGAGGCGGATCCGCTCCCCCCCCTGGGCATAGGGCCGCAGAAAGCTCATTCCCTTGAAGGGCAGCGCGCGGGACCGCAGCGCATAGCCGATCACCGGGAACTGCCGGGGCCGGGCTGTCCATTCCAGATGCACATCCGCCACCGCCTGGTTCAGCACCAGACGCGACATGATCAGTTCCCGTTCGGTCGTGGCCTGGGTCTGACCACCGCCCATCAGATCGGAAAGCCCCGAGGGCACGGCGAGGTTGCCGGTCTTCGGTTCCAGCTGGATCAGCGCATCCGCCTCATAGGTGGGGGCGGTGAGGAAGATGTAGAGAACCCCCGCGAGCAACCCGGCCGCGGTAAATCCAGCGACCTTGCCCTTGGCGGCCCAGAGCTCCTCGGCCAGCGCGGCGAGATCGACTTCCTTCGCTTCCGCCTCGCGCGGGGGCTTCGGGCTCATGCCCCGGCTCCGGAACCTGAACCTGGGCGGGAACTAGGCCGGGGGCCGAGCCGGGCGATCCAGCCCTGCGCCGCCGCCGCGATTTCCCCATGCACGGCCTCGTGGAATTCCCGCGACCGCTGATAAGGGTCGGCGATCCCCTTGGCGCCGGTCCATTGATCGAACAGCATCACGCGGCCCGACAGCGCGGGGGCCAGGCGGGTGATCTCCGCCTTGTGCCCCGGCTCCATGACCAGGATCAGATCCTGCGTGCCGCCCAGTTCGGCGGTGAACTGCCGCGCCACATGGCCTTCGAGCGAGATGCCATGCTCCGCTGCCACCTCCGCGGCCAGCGGATCCGCGGCATGGCCGACCAGCGCCCCGATCCCCGCCGAAGTCACTCTGACCCCCGGCAGACCCGCCTGCAGCACGCGCTCTCCCAGCGGGGAACGGCAGATATTGCCGACGCAGACGACCATCACATTCGAAATCATGGGCTCTTCCAGGATCAGTTCAGCGCATTGTCGGTCGCCGCGACCACATTCGTCGCCTGCACCGTGGGCAGCAGTTTGGAGATCGTGTCGTTCCAGCGTTGCAGCGGGTTGCGCGTGACATAGACGACATCGCCCGGCTCCAGCACGAAGCGCGTGCCGAGCAGCAGCCCGGTGGGGGAACTCGTCTCGAGCTGGAAGACGGTCATGCGCCCCCGCACGTTGCGGAAGACAAAGACGCCGCGCGCATCGGACCGGGTGGAGCGCACACCCTTCTGCAGGGCCAGCGCCTGGGTGAGAGAGACGGTGTCGAGCGACAGGTCGACCGGCCCCGCCTCCGATATCTCGCCCATCAGATAGGCCTCCTGCGCGCGTTTGCGCAGCACGGAGACCACATCCCCCGACCGGAGCATCGGGTTGTTGGCGGCCATTCCGGCGGAGAGATAGCCCTCCACATCCACGTCGTAGAACTGGCTGCCACGCTGGACGCGGACGCGGCGCATGTCGGCATTCTCGGTGAAACCGCCCGCCTCGCTGATCGCTTCCAGCAGCGTGCGGGGACTGGTCGTCATCTCCAGCCGCTGCGGCATCTTCACCTCGCCCGAGACGACGACGCTCTGGGAGTTGAAGGCGGCGACACGCACCTCGAGCTGCGGCTCCGGGACGTATTCGGCCAGCCGCCGCGTCACCTCCTCGCGGATCTGCTCGAGCGGGCGGCCCTCGGCCCGGACCTGGCCGATGAAGGGGTAGAAGAAACTGCCGTCCGCCTGCACGCGGAAACCGGAATCCTCCGCCGCCCGCTGCGGCCCGGCAGGGAGCGTCAGCTCCGGATGATCGAAGACGATGATGTCAAGAATGTCGCCCGGCCCGACGAGATAGTTCCAGCGCCCGCCCCGCGGCATGCTGGTGGCGACATGGCCCTTGGTGGGCTGAGCGAAGCTTGCGATATTATCTGGGGTCAGACGGATGATATCGACATTCTCCTCCTGCGCCGCACGCTCCTGGCCGCTTTCATCGACGGGGAAATAGACGAAACCATCCGTGCAGGCAGTCAGGATCAGCGGGAGGCAGAAGAAGATGGCATGCTGGCGCATGTCGTTCCTTTTATTGTTCCGAATCCCGCGGGTGTCCCGCCCCTCGGGAGGTGAATATACACGTCATCCCGCCAAGAAAACCCGCGCCGGCACAGCCAATCGCGATTGTGACATCCCCTGCCCGCACTTCGGCGGAGCTCTGCTGGCAGGAGAGGCGGCTTGGCGGCATGGAACCGGGTGCACCGACCGGACGGGAGGGGCCATGCCCCGTGGCGGGGCCGGTCGCTCTTTCGCCGTCTCCGGGCAGGGTCGTGCCGGAGGGGCGCAGGATCACGCGCCCGGCTCAGGCATTCTCCAGCGCCGGGCCACCCGCCACCGTCCTGTCCCAGCCCACGGTGCGATAGGACCGCCAGGCATCCTCGATCATGGTGCCGAGGTCGGAGCGGGCCGGGGTCCAGCCCAGTTCGCGCCCCGCCTTCTCGCTGCCGCAGACCAGCGCCACGGCATCGCCCGCGCGCCGCTCCCCCAGGACCACCGGCACCTCGCGATTGGTGATGCGGCGGGCCTCCTCGATCACCTCGCGGACGGAGAAACCGCTGCCGGAGCCGAGGCAGAAGACCTCCACCCCGCCATCCGCCACCCGTCCCGCTTCCAGCGCCTTCACGCCGAGCACATGGGCATCCACCAGGTCCGAGACATGCACATAGTCGCGGATGCAGGTGCCGTCCCGCGTCGGGTAATCGGTGCCGAAGACGGTGAGCGCCGGGCGCCTGCCGGAGATCGCCTCAAGGATCAGCGGGATCAGATGCGTCTCGGGGTCGTGGAACTCGCCCACCTCCGCCTCCGGATCGGCCCCCGCCACGTTGAAGTAGCGGAAGATCACCGAGCGCAGTCCGTAGGCCGCGCCGAAGTCGCGCAACATGTCCTCGATCGCGCGCTTGGAGGCGCCATAGGCGTTGATCGGTGCCTGCGGGGTCTCCTCCGTCAGTACCACGCCGTCCTGATCGCCATAGGTCGCGCAGGTGGAGGAGAACACCACGTCGAGGCAGCCCGCCGCCACTGCCGCCTCCAGCAGGGTGAGGGAGGCAGCGACATTGCCGCGCCAGTATTTCCCCGGCTCCCGCATCGCCTCTCCCACCTGGGAGAGGGCGGCGAAATGCATCACCGCGACCGGCCTCCACCTGGCAAAGACCTCATCCAGCCGCGCCCTGTCGGCGAGGTCGCCCTGCTCGAACGGGCCAAAGCGCACCGCCTGCTGCCAGCCGGTAACCAGGCTATCGTAGGTGACGGGCACATAGCCGGCGCGCTGTAATGCCTTGCAGGCATGGGAGCCGATATACCCTGCTCCGCCAGTGACCAATACATGTTTCGTCAAAGATATCTCTCCGAAGTCGTCATGGCAGCCTGCCAGCAGAGCCGGAACATGACAAGTCGCTGCAATGCAGCTATCGCCCATCCCTCACCAGCCACAGGCCCATGAGCCAGCCGACGACGAAACCACCCAGATGGGTTTCCCAGGCCAGCATCCCGCTCATCGCCCACCAGAGGACCAGGTTCAGCCCGGCAAGCCACAGAAGGGACCGGATCACCGGCCTGAGGCTCTCCCCCCGTGCCCGCAGATATTGCCAGCTCAGCGCCATGACCGCGCCCGCCAGCCCGAACAGCGCCCCCGACGCCCCCACCATCGGCTGCGGGGACTGGGACAGCAGCGCAAAGCCCAGACCGCCACCGATCATCGAGGCCATGTAGAGCAGCAGGAATCGTCCCTGCCCCATCCGCTCCACCAGCGGCGGCGCGAGAGAGAACAGGGTGAGCATGTTCACCCCGAAATGGATCACCCCCCCGTGCAGGAAGCCGTAGGTCAGGAACATGAGCCAGGGTTGCGCGGCATAGTTGGGCCGCCAGTTGCCCAGAAGCCCCGTCCAGAAGCCGCCATGCTGCCAGGCCCAGAGCCGCCAGCCGGGATCGCCCCAAAGCCCGTAATCAGCTCCGGAGAGAATGAGTTCCGGGATCAGGCAGGCCACGAACAGCACGAGCACCACCGGCATGGCGCGCATTCGGTCTGTCAGAATGCCCTCCCGCCGCGGGAAGCGGGGACGCTGACGGGCGGGAAGGGGTTTGTCGGGCCGCATGATGCCTGAGAGGTGATCCAGCAACGCCCAGGATGCAAGGGAAACCTTGGAAGCAGCCCGGAAAGCAAAACGCCGGCGCAATCGCACCGGCGTTCCGAAAATCGTTTCTTGAGGCTCAGGCCGCTTTGCGGCGCTTCATGGCGCCCAGGCCGGCCAGACCACCGATCAGCAGCAGGCCCGCCGCCGGAAGCGGAACCGCGGCGACATATTCTTCGAAGCCGATGGCGTCGATGTCATAGCCGTCACGGCCATGGCCGGCGATCACCGGGCTGGTGTCCTCCACCTTGAGGAAGAGGAACGGCGTCGCCGAATAGAGCGAGCTGACCTGGTTGGAGTATTCCCCCAGAGTGGTCCAGGATTTTCCGTCGAGGCTGACCGAGAAGATCGCGCTCTCGATATAGGTTTCCCGCGGGAGGTTGGTGACTTCGAACACCTTCCCAGCGCCGCTCACCAGGCTCGAGAAGCCGAGCACGATGCTGCCACCGAAGCCGAGGGAGTAGAAGCTCCCATCCTCGGCACCCGTTGCTGCGATCGGGTTGCTGCGCACCGGCGCAACATAGCCCTTCTGTTTAGCCGAAACCACGCTGCTTGCATAAATGACAGCTGCATTTGCCGAGGCAGCGGAGGCCGCGGCGATGAGGGCAGCCGTAACAACCTTCTTCAACATGTTTCTCTCCATAATTCTGCCAATCGGCTCAGGGGCCGGAGCCGAGTTCATCACGCTTATGTCAATTATTAACATGTTGCGATGCGGCGTGACAGCGGTTTTTTTAATATTTCCTAGTTTATTAATAAAACTCAGCCGCTTGCGCTTAAGAGAGCGCCTTTGTCCCCGATATGGCACAAAAGATCGGAATTTCTTGAACTTGTTCGCTGGAATAGCCCGATGTGCTCGCCGTAAACCCACATTCTCCAAGTAAGTCGCTGATTTCGCTGTCGTAATCGTGATATTTCGCATATAAATCATGGCGTTGACGGCTGCGAGGGGCGCGTTTCATGGATCACCTGGAGGGTGCGGGCTTGGCGCGGGGAGATCGGGTTGATTTCGACCGCCGTGTGCGTCTGGAGTTCCGTGGTGCGCAGATCAGTTCAGACGGTGGCCTGCTGGTGATGCGCGAGCTTGATGACGTGCTCGGCCTGTCCAATCTGGCGTCGGAGGCGCTGCGAGACAGCCGCACCGGGAAGAACACGCTCCATCGGCTTGACGGATTGTTCCGGCAATCGGTGTTCGGACGACTGGCCGGATACGAGGATGTGAACGATGCCGACCGCTTGGCCCTCGATCCCGTGATGCGTCAGGTCGTTGGCGGCAGGGCCGTCGAGGCGCAAGCTGCTTCGGCATCGCAGATGGGACGGTTCGAGACCGAGACGCTGGCTCTGGCCGCGAACCGGGCGGCGCTGGCCGATCTGAACGGCCAATGGATCGACCGGTTTCATGACCGCAACGGGTTGAAATACATCGTGCTGGACATGGACAGCTCGGTCAGCCCCACCCACGGCGATCAGGAAGGTGCTGCCTGGAACGGGCATTTCGACTGCACCTGCTATCACCCCATCTTCTTGTTCAACCAGTTTGGCATGCTGGAGCGCTGCGCCCTGCGTAACGGCAATGTCCACAGCGCCGATGGCTGGCGGGATGTCCTTGATCCCGTCATTGCCCGATATGCTGGCCGCGACCTTGGTGGACGCTTCTTCCGGGCCGACGCTGCCTACGCGATCCCCGCGATCTATATGCGGCTGGAAGAAGCCAGGTTCTTCTACGCCATCCGTCTGCCCGCCAACGCCGTCTTGCGCGAGAAGATCGCGCATCGGCTGACACGGCCCGTGGGACGGCCTTCGCTGACCAAGGTCAAACGGTTCTTCGAGGACTTCGAGTATCAGGCGGCGTCCTGGGACAAGCCGCGCCGCGTCATCGCCAAGATCGAATGGCATCCGGGCGAGCTGTTCCCCAAAGTCGGCTTCATCGTCACCAACCTGCCGATGGAGCCAGACTGGGTGGTGAGGTTCTACAACCAGCGCGGCACCGCAGAGCAGCACATCAAGGAAGGCAAATATGCCTTTCGCTGGACGCGGCTGTCATGCCGGAAGTTCCGGCACAACGAGGTGCGGCTGCAACTGCACGCGCTGGCCTACAACCTGGCAACCTTCCTGCGCTGCATCGAACTGCCCGAGGCCATGGCGGACTGGTCGTTGACCAGCCTGCAACTCAAGCTGATCAAGATCGGCGCCCGCGTCGTCCGCCACGCCCGCGCCATTACCTTCCAGTTGGCCGAGGTCGCCGTCACCGGCCCGATGGTGCGGGCCGTCCTTGCCGCCATCCGCCGTCTTCGAACGCCTCCGTCATGCGCATGACCACGATCCATGCCCAAGCTGAACGAAAGCGGCAGGACAGGTCCGTCTGCCGCGCGGAAAAGCGGCTCTGCCGGGCCAGAATGCTGCGGGTTCGAGGCTTGATCCACCCGACTTCGGCCGTTTGCGCGACGACAGACACCGCTCGGGGCGAAAAACGCTTGCCCAGCGAGCAAAATCAGGCGATCTTGAAGTCAAGCGGCAGGCCACTTGGGGAATGTCGCTTAAATCCTTCCCGCCCGATTGCATTTTCCTTTGGAAAGGAGAATGTGCCCCCCCACCACTGTTCAGGAATTCGTCTCATGTTTCACTTCACTGCCAGAACCGGCGCGGCCTTCATCGCGGGCGCCGTTGCGCTCGCTTCCCCAGCAGGTGCCGCCACCTACACCTCCGAGCAGCTTCTGCGTCACTTCAACCTGATCACCTTCGGCGACGCGCGGACCAATCAGGACGTCGAGGGCCGCCTCTATGTCGGCGGCGATCTGATCAGCGGCGGGATGCAGGTCAACATCGCCCCCACGCCCTCGGTGCTGCCTTTCGATGACGCGGTCATCGTCGGCAATGTCACCGGCGCGCAGGTCAACGCCAACAACAAGGCCGATATCACCGTCGGCGGCAATGTCGCCAACACGACGCTGGAGCTGAATGGCGGCGGCACCGCGCGCATCGGCGGCACCCTCAGCGCCAATGCCAACCAGGGCGTGAAGCTGACCCAGCAGGCGACGCTCGACCCGGATTTCGCCGACCGCTTCCCCCTGGGCGTGGAGGCCGAATTCAAGGCCACCTCCGCCTCCCTCGCCTCGCTCGCCGGCGTCGGCGCGACGGCGATCGGCAACCAGCTCGTCTTCGCCGCGACGCCGAACAGCGACGGGCTGACGGTCTATGACATCGACTTTTCGGTGTTTTCCAGCGTGGGCGAGCTGAAATTCGACCTTTCGGGCGCGAATTCGGTCATCGTCAACGTCTCCGGCCTCGGCGGCACGTTCAGCGACAACTTCGTCGGCGGCGACACGCCCTTCGCGGAGCTTGCCTCGAAGGTGGTGTGGAACTTCCATGAGGCGACCGCCCTGCACTTCGACACCGCGATCTGGGGAACGGTGCTCGCGCCCTTCGCGCATGTCACCAACGCCACCCCGATCGAGGGCACGCTGGTCGCGAACACCGTCGATCTGAAGGGCGAGATGCATGTCCGCCCGTGGCAGGGTGTCCTGCCGAACGGTGAAACCCCGGCCGCCGTTCCGGTTCCCGCGGCGCTTCCGCTGCTCGGCGCGGGGCTGGGGGCGCTGGCCTTCCTGCGCCGCCGCCGCGCCCGGGCCTGAGCGACACCCGACCCGCATGCAAAGGCGCCCGGGCCATCCGCCCGGGCGCCTTTTCGTCATCCGGCCCCTGCCGGCCGCGCCGCCGGTCCGATGCGGCCGCGCGTCGAAGCGCGCGGGGCGTTTGCCGGTCCCGGGGCGTTCGCGACAGATCGAACGCGCCGGGACCGGCAGGCCTGCGCAACGGCCACCGGGCTATGAGTTCAGGACAGCGGCCGTATCGGTGACATTTGCGAAGTCGGCCGCCAGATGGGCCATCGTCACGTCGAAGATGGCCCGCGCGGAAAGCCCCGCACCCGGCAGGCCGAAACCGATCACGGCATCCTCGACGACCGTCATGTCGAAGCCCAGGTCGGCCCCGGCACGAACCGTCGAATTGATGCAGAACCCCGCGACGGCGCCCGTCACCACCAGCTCCGTGATCCCGTTCGCATGCAGGTGGGCGGCCAGTTCGGTGGATGCGAAAATAAAACTCAGCCGCTTGCGCTTAAGAGAGCGCCTTTGTCCCCGATATGGCACAAAAGATCGGAATTTCTTGAACTTGTTCGCTGGAATAGCCCGATGTGCTCGCCGTAAAGGTGTTATTTTTAATAACTTTTATCCTGAGGCGCGAAATGAGGGAGGTAATCATCTTCGTCTTAAGATTGAAAATTCTCTTTTATCCACCTGCTTGCAGGCGAACTGTTGAATACTTTCGTTTTGGAAAGTTGTGTCCGAACAAGGGGGATTCGCCGCGCCCGACATGCTGCAACGCAGAAAACCCGGCCGGAGCCGGGTTGTTCAGTTTGCCTTCAGCAAGTCAGAACGGAATGTAGCGGGGCAGGACGTTCAGGCTTTTCGCCATCAGCCGCTGAATGCGGGCATCGGCGTCGGCCTCGCTCTCGTTCGTGCCGATCGGGGTGACATAGCGCACCAGCGCCCCGTCCGTACGGCCGCGGGTCAGGCTGTCCCAGACGACGCTGGCCTTGGCGAGATAATCGTTGGTCATCCGCTTGCCGCGCTGCTCGAACCAGTAATAGACGAGCTGTTTGGACAACCCTTTCTGGATTACCGCCCGGTTCACGGTGAAGGTACCGTAGGGCGTTCCCGGGAAACTCACCTCGTGCGGCTGGAAGGTGAAGATCTCCCAGCCCCCGACCGGGAGACAGACTTCCGGCGAGTGGATGCCGGCGCCTTCCGTCTGCTTCTCGTAATAGGCCGAGAAGAAATGCACATAGTCCTTCTCGCCCGGTGCGGTATAGGCGGCGTTCATGTAATCGGTCGCGGCCAGCACCCGCTCGATCTCCGGGTCGAGACCGGAGGCCGCGCCCGACCATTCCCCGAACTGCCGGGGGAAGAGCGCGAAGGGCTCCCGGTCCATCTGCTGGGCCTGCGGCCCGCCATGCAGCGCCCAGCCCGCCGACAGGGCAAGCGTCAGCAGTGCCCCCGCCGCCAGCGCCTTCGAGGGGCGGATCGACAGGATGCGCCCCATGAGCGGCGCCATGCCGCGGGTGTCGAGGTCGATCGCCTCCGCCAGCGGCAGCGGGTTCCGCGTCAGCCGTTGCAGGCCCATCGCCATCAGGAACAGGATGCCGATACAGGCGATGAAGATCACCCAGCCTTCGAAGAAGTGCAGGAACCCTTCGGCATGCTCGATACCATAGGAGTTCACCAGCACCCCGATCACCCCGATGCGGAAGGAGTTCATCAGCACGGTGAGCGGCACGGCCGACAGCATCAGCACAGCCTTGTGCCAGAAGGGACCGCGATAGAGGATGGCGAAGAGGTAGGTGAAGCTCAGGATCGGGAACAGGTAGCGCAGGCCCGAACAGGCTTCCGCCACCTGCAGCTTGTAGACCCCGAGGTCGATCACATTGCCTTCGAGATAGACCGGCACACCGGCAAGGCGCACGAACCACACGCCGATCTCCGACGAGATCCCTTGCAGGAAGATCGTCAGGTGCCAGTAGAGGAACTGCGGCAGCGGCAGCATGAAGATCAGGTGCAGGACAGGAAGCTGATGATGCTTGCCCCGCTCCCAGCCGAAGACGGTGAGGACCACACCACCCACCCAGATGATCATCGCATAGGTGACGATGTCGGGAATGCGGGTGAGGTTGCCGAACAGCGCAACCACGAGGCCCAGCAGGATGACGAGAAGTCCCGGCCAGCGGTCCCGCACCTCGGCCGCGGGCGGCGGCATCTGCCGCAACTCCCGCAGGAAGAGGTAGAGCGAGATCAGCGGAATGAGGGGCCCATGGCTGTATTCCGGCGTGGACCAGGCCTTCGCCAGCGAGACGAAGCCGATCCAGAAGATCGGGATCGACCCGGCCAGAAGCAGAATGAACCACATGAAACCGGGGGCGTTCACCGAGGGAAGCGCAGCCGCCAGGGAGGAGCGGGAATTCTCGTTCGCGGCCGTCATGGAAATCCTCTAGTCAAATGTGGCCGGGGATAGCCCAGGGCGCCCGGCATATTCGCCGGAAGTATGTCCCTGTATAACATAAGGCTGCACATGCGGAAACCGAAGCAAAACCATGACCCGGTCGCGAATGGTACAGAAAATTCACATGGTTGTGAGAGCGCGCCCGGCCCCACGGATCTTTTCAGGTCCTGAGCTCAGGGCCTGAAAAGGAACTGGCGCTGTATGGTCAGGAAGACGGCGTTTTCCTTGGCCGTTCCTGCGGGGCGCTCCAGCTGGGTATATTCGTAACCGCCCGAAAGCTCCCAGTCCCGGGTCAGGTCATGGGAATAGGCCGCGCGGATCTGACTGCGCGTCCGGTCGCCCCCGGAATCCTGGAGGTTGTTGAGATCGGCATAGCTTACGCTCAGCGAAACACCCGAAACCGGGGTCAGCTCATGCGATAGCCGGAGCAGGAAATTGCGCGCCTCCACCTCTTCGTCGTCGCTGTTGGTGCTGACCGATTGCGACAGCCGTGCAGAAAGGCTCCCATTCTCCAGGTCATGATTGTAGGTGATCGACCCGATGGCGGTCGTCTTGCCGCTGTCGCCCCGCGAGGCGCCGAGGCTGAGCGCAAGGCTGCCGCTCGGCAGGTCCATTGCGCGGGACACCTGGAGGGTGGAGCGGCTGCCGGAGGTATTCTGGCTCTGGTCGAAACTGATTCCGACCGTGCCGTTGGTCAGCTCCTGCGTGGCGCCGAGAGTGCCGATGACCCCGGTCGTCCGCTCTGTTCCGCGGTAGCCGGAGAGATCGGTCTTCTCGCTCTCGATCTCCTGATAGCCTATGGAGCCATTGAGCGTGAGCCCGGTACCGACCTCATGGACGGCACCCGTGGAGAGCGAGCGGGTCTGCCGGTCGGTCTGCTCCGTATCGTCGGCGGAATAGTCGCGATACAACCCGTCCAGCGTCAGCCGGGTGGTCGGCGTGATAAGGAAGCCGAAACCTGCCGTCGCCGTATAGGTTTCGTTGTCTTCGAAGCTCGTGTCGCTCGTCTCAAGGAAGTTCCGCTTGTAGGCGCTCAGCCCCGCATTGAAGCTGAGCGGCCCGGACATGCCGGTGCGGAAGCCGACACTGGCGCGGATCATCTCCCGATACCCGTCGCTGGTTGAAAGATCCTGCGCTTCGAGATCGATATTTTCCTGCACGAGCTGGAACGGATCGAAGAAGGCGATGTCGGCGCGGTTGTAATAGGCCGACGATGTCAATTCGCTGTCCGCCCCCGTCAGCGTATAGCCGAAGCGGAGGGTCTGGTTGTCGAAATCGGTCTGGTAGCCGCTGTTCGTCGCATCGCTCGGATAATCGGCCAGACGCAGCACCCCGCTCGCCGCGAGGCTGAGCTTCTGGACATCCGTCTCGCTCAGGTAGCTGAGGCCGAGTGTGTTATCGACATAGGTGGTGGTTCCTGACGGATCATCCGACAGGTCGTAGTTGTCGCTCACATGCAGTGAGGACGAAAAGCTGAACGTCAGCAGCGGGTTCGGCAGATCGCCTTGTGCCTGTGCCGGCGCCTCCACAGGCACAAGGGCCGTTCCGGCGAGAAGAAGAAATGCGAGCGGCAGCCGGCGAAGGCCTGCCGCAGCACGGGACCGCCCGGTCTCCCGGCTGAGGGAAGCGAGGCATGCGGAACGGGCAGGGGTCATCTGCTTACTCGAACAGCCGGCGCTGCGGGACGATGATGACATCGCCTTCGGTGATGGTGGTCATGCCGCTGATCCGGTTCTGGCCACCCCCCACATGGTCGAGGTCGAAGAGATAGACGGCCGCAGCCTTGGTCCGGGGATCCTGACGGTGGAGTTCGATCCGATTCCGCGCGGCAAAGCGGCTGAGCTGACCGGCCTCGGCCAGGAACTGCAGCAGCGTGGTGCCGGACTTGATGTCCTTGCGGCCGGGTTCGTTAACTTCTCCCATCACATATACGGGAAATCCTTCGGCGGCAGCGGCGGCGGACTGCGGCGGCGCGACGCTTCCCACGGTGACATAGACGGTAGGCGTCGCAGCGAAGTTCGGCGAGAGGCCCTGCGTCAGGGCGGAGCGCAGCTGCTCCACCGTCCGGCCGCTGGCGCGCAGCGTTCCGGCCTGCGGGAAGCTGATGCTGCCATCGGGAAGGACGAGCACGGAACGGTTGAGGCTCGGATCGTCGAGCACCTCGACCTGCACCACATCGCCCGGACGCAGGTGATAGCCGCTCTGGGCCGAGGCAGGCGCGGAGAAACCGCCGGCGACGCCGCCCGCCACAAGGGCGACCGCCGCGATACGTGAAAGGGGGGAAACAAAGATCCCGAGCAAGGTTCTGAACATCAGGCGCACCCGTTGGGGAATGGTTACGATCAGGGATAGGAGGTTTGCGGGCAGGTGGAAAGCCGAGCTCCGCAAAAGGCGAGGACTGCGACACTTCTGCCGCGGTTCTGAAGAAAAATCCGCCGGAATAAAAGGCTTGCCCGGCAAAGTTCCGCTGGGCAAGCCCGTCATTCCTTTCCGGTGGCCCTCTACGGGGGCCATCTTCGGCAACGGCTGCTCAGTTGCGCGCCTCGGGTGTCGAGACCACAGGCGCATCCGGCGCGGCAAGGCGGGCAAGCTCCGCCTTTACCCGGTCGGCATAATCGGCAGGAAGCGGAATGGCCCCCTCATCGAGCCGGAGGAGAAGCTGCTTCGCCTCATCCTTCCGCCCCAGCGCGGAATAGGTCATGGCAAGGTGATACTGCACCGTCCCATCCTGCGGCAGGCCTTGGGCGGCAGGTTCCAGATTGCTGAGCGCCTCGTCAAAGTTGCCGCGCCGGTAGGCGATCCAGCCATAGGTGTCCTGGAAGGCAGGCACCGTCGTTCCGCGAAGCCGCCGGGCGACCGTATAGGCCCTGTCGAGGCTTGCGTCGTCACTCCGGTAACCGGCCAGCAGGCTGGCGAGGTTGTTGGCAATGATCGGCGAATTCGAATCGCGCTCGTACATCGCCTCGTAGAGAGTGATCGCCCCGTCGATATCGCCGGATTTCTCCAGAATGCCCGCCTTGATCCAGGAAAGCGTGGGCGCCGTCGGAATGGCGGCAAGACCCGCCTCCAGCACCTTGCCCGCGCCTTCCGTGTCGCCGGTGCTGAGCAGCGCATTGTGCAGCGCGGCCCAGCCCATCTCGAAACCGGGATGCGATTGGGTAAGGGCGCGCATCTCGTCAAGCCCTTCCTTCTGTCCGGCAGAGAGCAGCACGGCGGCATGGAGGTAAAGGGCCGTCGGATTGTCGGGCGTCTTGGCAAGCAGGGCATCGGCCTGGCGGAGGGCCTCCTGCGTGTCGCCGCGCAGCAGGCTGGTGCGAATCAGGGCAAGCTCCACGCCGGGACCACTGTCCCCCTCCGCGGCCAGACCGCGCAGGAAGGCGGCGAGTTCCTGATCCTGGTTCAGCGCGGCGAGCCGGTTCGCCGTGATCTCATTGGCGGAGTTGACCGCCTGATCGGTACCGATCTCCTTCAAGGTGCGCACGACATGATCGGCGCGCGGCCAGTCCTTCATCGCGACATAGACGCGCCCCAGCGCGGAGAGCAGGTCGACGTTGCGCGGCTGAAGCCGGAGCGCGTTGACCAGCGCATCCTCCGCCGGAAGATGCTTGCCGTCCTGCTCGAGGAAGGCGGCATACCGCAGCGATTCGGACGGCGCCCGGCTGGAGGCGACCACCGCCTGGGAGAGCATCTCCCCCATCAGGTCTCGGCTGCCGTCCCGCTCATGCGCGCGGGCCATGAGCGTCATGATCTGCGGATCGCGGGGGGCATATTCGAGGGCGGAGCGGAGCGCGACCAGCGCATCGCCGGTCCTGTCGTCGTCGATCAGCCAGTTGCCCTTGAGTTTAAGCGCATCGACATCGCTGGGCGTGGAGGCGAGCACCTCCTCCACCAGAGCCCGGCCGCCAACCTTGTTGCCGACCTGCGCCATCATCCGCGCGAGCGTCACGCGCGCCTGGTTCAGCACATCCGGTTCGGGCTTGCTGTCGATGATCGACTGCATTTCGGCCATGGCGCCATCGCGGTTTCCGGCGTCGAAATCGATCCCGGCGCGCATGGTGCGGTAGATACCGACCTTCGGCGGGTTGCCGGCGACGATGCGGTCGATCTCCTGCCGTGCGGCGGGCATGCCGCGGGTCTGGGCGATGAAGGACACCAGCCGCTGGCGTGCCGCCGGATCGGCGGAGGCCGGATCGACGCGGCTGCGCAGAAACTCCTCGGCCGCCTCGGGACGTTTCTGGTTGATGAACAGGCCGAGCAGCGAATTCTCGATCTCTGTGTCTTCGGGATTGGCAAGGGCCATCTGGCGCAGCTGCGCCTCAAGATCATCGGTCCGGCCGAGCTGGAAGAGCGCGGCGGCCCGCATCCGCTGAAACTCGAAGGAGTTGGGGTCGTGCTGCAACCCTTCGTCGAGCGAGGCCAGCACGGCCTCCCAGTCCGACTTGCGCACCAGACTGTCGAGCGTCACCCGCCGCGCGACGACAAGCTCGGGATGCTGCCCGACCAGCGCCTGAGCACGCTGCAGCGCCGCCTGTCCGGCAGCCTCGTCCCGGCTCATCAGCGCGGCCCGGTAGTCGATCATTGCGCCGATGCCCTGAACCTCCGGCTCATCGGGCGCCAGACGCAGCGCGACGCGGCCGTAACGGTCCGCATCGTCCCAGTTGCTCGCATCGAGCGCCATCTCCGCCAGCGCCCGGTTGCCTTCCGCATTGTCAGGATATTGTTCGACGAGGCGGAGATACTGGCTGTAGGCCTCCCGCACGCTGCCCTGCTCCCGCAGGAGCCGTGCATAGGTCTGCCTTGCCTCCTGGTGATTTCCGTCGAGAGAGAAGACGTTGCGGAATTCCACCATCGCCCGGCTGACATCGCCCTGCTCCAGCAGGGCAAGCCCGGATTCGTAGTGTTTCTGCGCCTTTTCCTCGGAGGATTCGCAGCCCGCGAGCAGCCCGATACCAGCCGCCAGCGCAATACCGAGGCCGATCCGCCCCCGAAGAACCTTCCTGCCCGTCACATCCTCACCTTCGTCCATGGCGCCCGGACCAATCCCGGACGCATTTTTCCAGAGACGAGGTTAGTATCCCGTCCCCCGCACAACAACAGCCACTGTACGCAGGAGAATTGACAAATCCTTTACGAAAGACAGGGAGTTGTAATAATCGAGATCAAATTTCGCGCGGCCCGCGAAAGAGCCTTCGTTGCGGTCCGACACCTGCCACGACCCGGTAATGCCGGGACGCAGCTCATAATAGGCCTGGCCGGGATAGAGCGCGCGCTGTTCCGGCATCATGGGGCGCGGCCCGATGAGGGACATGTCGCCCTTGAGCACGTTCCAGAGCTGCGGCAGTTCGTCGAGCGAGGTCTTGCGCAGGATGCGGCCCGCAAAGGTGATGCGGGGGTCGGACTTGAGTTTCTGCGTCTCGTCCCATTCGGCGCGGGCGGCCGGGTCGGAGGCGAGATATTCCTCGAGCTTCTCCTTGGCGTTTGGAACCATGGTGCGGATCTTCAGCAGGCTGAAGTGACGCCCGCCGCGGCCCACGCGCTCCTGACGGTAGAAGGGGGAATGCCCGTCCATCATCACGAAGCCCGCCATGATGGCAAGCACGGGAAGGACGAAGGGAAGCGCCAGGACGATGAGGAGGATGTCGATCGTCCGTTTCGCGCCATTCCGGTAAATGCCCGAAGGGGTGGCGAGCGGATTGTCCTGATCGAGGGAGGAAGAAAGGCCTGTCTGCGAAGCGGAATTGAAATGTACAGTCATAAGTCCGTTCCCGTTTCCGAGGCTCCCAGGGGGGAGGAAGAGCCTGCAGCGTGGAGCAACACGATTCTGCCGTGCCAATATATGCGGTGCCGGTGCGTTAACAGAATGCTTACCATTCTTTCTCGCGCCCGCAAAGGGAGTTTGGGCATTAATGTTAATCGTCCACCCCCCAACAACATGAAAATACAGTTTTTCTCACACGTGCACATTGATTGTGCAGTTGCAGCATTGCGAATTGTTTCACTTTGCCGCACATTGTTCGCAGATCAGGGTGAAGCGTCGCCGCGGAAGCGGCTAAACCGCCGAAGGGACTTCAACATAATCGTGAACATGCCCCACCGCCTCTTGCCTTGTCGTCCCCGGACCGACGAAACTGGACTCTCGGCCTCCGGTCAGGCAGCGGGCATAATCGACGGGGCGGAGGATTGTGCCCATCCTGCCGCAAATTGGAGAGATCTGCACAGAGGGGTTTCGTCCCCCGGTTGCAGGGTGATTGTTTGAGAGCGGAGTGCTATAGGCATCCCGCAAGGGACCGACCAGGTCCGGACGAGAGTAACTGAAGGCAATTCATGGCCCCACAGCAGCTTTACGCGGAATTCTTCGGCCTTCGGGAGCGTCCCTTCACGCTGCTGCCGGATCCTTCCTTTCTCTACTGGTCGGCCCAGCATCGCCGCGCCTTCTCGGTTCTGGAATTCGGCATCCTGTCCCGCGCCCCGATCACGCTCATCACCGGCGAGATCGGCTCTGGCAAGACGACGCTGCTGCGCGAACTGCTGAACCGGCTGGAGGAGGACGTGACCATCGGTCTCGTCTCCAACGCGCAGGGCGGGCGGGGGGAGCTTCTGCAATGGGTGCTGAACGCGCTCGCCGTGCCGATCACGCCGGGCGAGACCTATGTGCAGATGTTCCAGAAGCTGCAGGAGTTCCTGATCACCGAATATGCCGCCGGGCGGCGGGTGATCCTGATCTTCGACGAGGCGCAGAACCTCTCCATCGAGGGGCTGGAGGAACTCCGGCTGCTCACCAACATCAACTCCGGCAAGGACGAGCTGATCCAGCTCATCCTCGTCGGCCAGCCCGAGCTGAAGGCGATGGTGCTGCATCCCAACATGCGCCAGCTCGCACAGCGGGTGGCGGCCTCCTTCCATCTGAACGCGATGGATGCCGATGCGGTCGCCGGATACATCGCCCATCGGCTGGTGAAGGCCGGGGGCACGGGGACGGAATTCACCCCCGGGGCGGCCACCGCCATTCATGCCGCCACGCGCGGCGTGCCGCGGCTCGTCAACCAACTGTGCGATTTCTGCATGCTTTACGCGTGGAGCAGCGAAACCCCACAGGTCACGGAAGAAACCGTTCAGAACGTTCTTGAAGATCAGGTATTCTTCGGTGCCAACGCGCTTGGCCCGGAAGAAGAGGAGACGACGGCGTGAAGGCCACTCTCAAATATTACACCTCCGTCTTTCTGCGGCGGCTGCACTGGTTCCTGATCCCGGCCGTGGCGATCACCGCCATCGGTATCATCATCGCGATGACCCTGCCGCCGACCTATGTCTCCGCGACCCGCTTCGTGGTCGAAGAGCCGCAGATCCCATCGCGTCTTGCCGCTCCCACGGTAACGACATCGCCGCTCGAACGGTTGCAGATCATCGAACAGCGGCTGATCTCCCGCTCCAATGTCATCGACGTGGCGCGCCGGGTCAACATTCCCGGTATCGCGCAGATGAGCGCCGACGACATCGCGAGCTACATGAACAGCCGGACGACGACGAAGATCATCGCCCCGCGCGAAGGCGCAACGCAGATGACCATCTCCTTCGACGCGCCCACGCCCCAGCTGGCGGCCGCCGTGGTCAACGAATATCTGAGCGTCATCCAGCGGGACGACGTGGAATCCCGCACCGGCATGGCAGGCCAGACCTACGACTTCTTCCAGCAGGAAGTCGAACGGCTCTCGACCGCGCTGAACGAGCAGAGCGCCAAGATCCTCCGCTTCAAGGCGGAGAATGCCGACGCGCTCCCGGAAGATCAGTCCTATCGCCAGCAACAGCTCATCACCATGCAGGCGCGGCACGACCAGCTCGGGCGGGACATCTCGAGCCTGACCGAACAACGGGCCCGCGTCATTCAGGTCTTCCAGTCCACCGGGCAGATCCAGGCGGTCACCTCGCAGAATGCGAGCCCCCAGCAACAGCAGCTTGCCCAGATGCGGAACCAGCTGAACCAGGCGCTGGCCGTCTATGCGCCCGACAATCCCCGCATCCGTATCCTGAAAAGCCAGATCGCCCAGCTTGAAGCCACCATCGCCGGCACGGCCCAGCCGGACCAGAGCGACCCGCTCAAGGCCCAGATGGCCGAGATCGACGGACGGATCGGCACCCTCAAGGCGCAGGAAGAGCAGCTTCAGGGCGAAATCAGCCGCATTCAGGATGCGATCAGCCGCGCTTCGGTGAACAATGTCGCTCTCGCCGCATTGCAGCGTGACTATGACAATATCCAGAGCCAGTATTCCTCGATCCAGAATCGCCTTTTCGACGCCTCCACGGGCGAAAGGATCGAACGCCAGGCGCGCGGGCAGCGCATCACCATCCTGCAACAGCCGGTGGTGCCCAGCAACGCGGCCAAGCCCAACCGGATTCTGATCGCGGGCGGGGGTCTCGGCGCCGGCATTCTCGCCGGTCTGGCTCTCGTGCTGCTGATGGATCTCCTGAACCGCTCGCCGCGCCGGCCGGAGGATATCGTCAAGAAACTCGGGATCATGCCGATCGCCACGATTCCCTACATCCGCTCCTCGCGGGAGGCCGTGGTGCATCGGAGCCTCAAGGCGGCGCTGATCCTGCTCATTCTCATCTGTGTTCCGGCCATCGTCTGGAGCATCCATACCTATTATCAGCCGCTCGACGTTCTCGCCGAGCAGGTCAAGGAACAGATCGGCCTCTGACAGGCCGGGAAACGATCGTGACGGAGACATTCTGATGGAACGCTTGCAGGCAGCGATCGAAAAGGCCCGGGCCCAGCGGGAGGATACACGGCCGGAGTACACTCCGCCGCCGCCCATGCAGCAGCAGGGCACGGCTTCCGCGGTGGGGAGCGCCATGGAGGGCAATGGGGTCGATGCGGCCTGGGCCGCCCTGCGGCCGCTCGACACGTCGCGGCCGGCCTATTCGAAACAGGGCGATCTCATCGCCCTGCATCCCGGCGGGCCCGGGGCGGCCTATGACATCCTGCGCACGCGGCTCGTCCAGCAGGCCGAAACCCATGGCTGGCGGCGAATCGCCGTCATCTCGGCCGGGGCCGCCGCAGGAAAGACGACGACCGTGGCCAATCTCGCCTTCAGCCTTGCCCGGCAGAGCGATTACCGCAGTCTTGTCATCGACTTCGACCTTCGGCGCGTGACCCTGGCCCATGCTCTGGATCAGAAGGTCAGCCACACGATGGAAGATGTGATCGAAGGGCGGGTGCCGTTTTCGGAACACGCGCTGCGCTATGGCGACAATGTGGCCTTCGGGCTGAACGGCCAGACGGTGCGCCATCCGGCCGAACTCCTGCAGAGCCAGCGCACCAAGACCGCGCTTGCGGAGATCGAGGCGCAGTACAAGCCGAACTTCACCATCTTCGACCTTCCGCCCTTGTTCACGGGGGACGATTCCATCGGCTTCCTGCGCAATGTCGACTGTGCGCTGATCGTGGTCGCAGCCGAGGAAACCCCGATGTCCCAGATCGACACCGCCGAACGCCAGGTGTCGGAGCTTACACAGGTCATGGGCGTGGTGCTGAACAAATGCCGGATCACGAGCGATGACTATTCCTACGACTATTCAGGCTACTGAGCCGGCAGCGGGCGGCGGCGGGATGGCTCCCGGCACCGCCGCTCCCGATCTGGCGGTCATCATTCCCCATTACAACGACACCACCCGCCTGCGGCGCTGCCTGTCCGCACTCGCTTCTCAGGATCTGAGGGGGGTGGAGGTGGTGGTCGTGGACAACGGTTCCACCGAGCCGCTGGCCCCCATCGCAGAGGCCTTTCCCTTCGCCCGCTTCGTGACCGAGGCCGAAAAGGGAGCAGGCCCCGCCCGCAACCGCGGAGTGAAGGAAACGACCGCGCCGGTGCTGGCCTTTCTCGATGCCGACTGCCTGCCCGCGGACGACTGGATCGCGCAGGCGCGGGCCACCGGCGGACGGCAGGACGGCGACCTCTTCGGCGGGCGCATCGACATTTTCGACGAAACCCCGCCTCCCCGTACGGGTGCGGAAGCCTTCGAAGCGGTCTTCGCCTTCGACTGGAAGGGCTATATCGAGAAGAAGGGCTTTTCGGTAACGGCCAATCTCGTCACGCGGCGGGAGGTCTTTCTCCACACCGGGCCGCTCAGAAACGGGCTGTCCGAGGATCTCGAATGGTGCCGTCGGGCGACATCCAAGGGCTGGCGTCTTGGCGCCGCGCCGGAGCTGCGCGTGTCGCATCCCTCGCGCTCCGACTGGGCGGCGCTTCGCAAGAAGTGGAACCGGATGACGCGCGAGGCCTATGAATTCGAAGGGGCCGGGTCACACGCCAAATGGGCGGTAAAGGCGCTGGCCATGCCGGCCAGTGCTGTCGCCCACCTTCCCAAGGTGATGACCAGTACCCAGCTCACCGGGCCGGGTGAGCGGATCCGGGCCGCGGGCACGCTGTTCCGCCTGCGGCTGCAACGTATGGTCTGGATGCTGCGCCAGGCAGGAGGCGGAACGATATGACGGCGCGGACGGCGGGCGATCAGGCCATCGGAGCGACGAAGGAGCGGGCCCCCTGGCCCATCGTCGTGATGCTCATCTGCGTCATCATGGTGCCGATCGAGTTCAGTTTCCGCATGGCAGGGATGTTCCTGACCACGTCGAAACTCTGCATGATCGTCATGACCCTCGTCATCCTGCCGAAACTGCCGTCGCTCAAGATGAAGCCCTATGACTGGCTTATCGTCGCCCATGCCTTCTGGACAGCGGCCGCGCTTATCCTTCTTTACGGCACGGCGAGCGGCATCCAGTCTTCCGGCTTCTATCTGCTTGAATTCCTTGTGGTCTATCTGGTCGCGCGCGTCTACCTGCGCACTCCGGGGCAACTGAAGGCAACCATCAACGTCCTGTTCGTCATGGTGGTCATATCAGCCGCCTTCGCGATCCCGGAAGGGCTGACGGGCAAACCGATCGCCCATGAGATCGCGCGCGCCATGACGGGGAACTACTACCCGCTGAACCATGAGACGCGCATGGGGATCTTCCGGGCCAAGTCCTTCTTCGAACACGAAATCCTCTACGGGGTGTTCTGTGCGTCGACGCTGACGATGGTCTGGTTCGCGAGCACGCCGGAACAAAGGACGTGGAGAGCGCCGCTCATCGGCGTCGCCACCTTCTTCTCCGCCTCCTCGGCCCCCCTGATGATCTTTACGCTGCAGATCTGGCTGCTGATGATCGAGCGGTTCACGCGGACCGTCAAGAACCGGCTCCTGGTCGTCAGCAGTTCGATCGGGGTCGTGCTCCTGATGCTGGATACCTTTACCGGGCGCGGCGTGCTCGGCATCATCACCATGATCTCGCTGAACCCCGCAACAGCCTGGAACCGGCGTGCGATCTGGCAATTCGGTATCGATGACGTCATGCGCCACCCGTTCTTCGGGTTCGATCCCATAACCTATTCGCGTCCGAACTGGCTGGGGGCGAGCGTCGACAACTACTGGCTGCTCATCATGATGCGGTCAGGGATCCCGGCCCTGGTATTCCTGTTCCTCGCCCTGCTGCTCATCTGGCTGGCCGCCTGTCGTCTCGGGAACAAGAACGAACTGGTCGTCCGGCTGCGGAACGGCTGGGGAATGGCGATCATGGCGCTCCTGCTCACCGGGGCAACGGTGGCCTTCTTCGGCAAGCTGCAACCGCTTTTCTCCTTCTTCATCGGCTTCGGCGCGGCGCTGGCCAATTGCTACCGGCCGGAGGAAGAAACCCCGACCGAGAAAGCCGCCGAACCCGTGCGGCGCGGGCCGGTCTTCTCCCGGTTCGGGCCGGAAGCCATCGGCGCGATGCGGCAGCGGCCGGAGCAGCCCGTCGTGAGCGCGCGGGCGGAGGCGTCCAATGCACGCGGGGAAAGCCTGCCCCTTCGCCGCCAGCCTGCTGCAGAACAGGGACGGGAGCCGGGACCGGAGAGAAACAAGCCGACCCTGTCGCGCTCGGGCTGAGGTTCTGGCGGGAGCGGCAGGGCGCCCCTTGCAGCCCTCTGCTCCTGCCCCCGCCCGCCCGGCTTCACAGGGCCTGCGCACCGCCTGCAGGCAGCCCGCTCCCGCTCCACGACACGACACGCAGGGCGGGCGAGCGGCGGGCGGGGAGCGACGCCGAGGACCCGGGCGAGGAAGGTTCAGCGTTCCCGGAAGGCGTGCATGATCTGGCTGACCAGCGGCTGGACGAGATAGCTCATCACCGTATGCTCCCCTGTCTCGAGGAAGGCCTCGATCGGCATCCCGGGCACGATGGCCGAGCTTTTCTCGTTCAGCCGCTCCAGTTGCCCCGGCTCCAGTTCCAGCCCCAGGCGATAGAAGTTGCGCTCCGTTCCGCCCTGCGTCCCGGTGGAAACGACGGTGGGGGAAATCTGGGTGACATGCGCCTCCAGCCGGGGTGTGGCGCGATGGTCGAAGGCGGTGAAGAGCACCTCCGCCTTCTGGCCGGGATGCACCCGGTCGATCTCGCGCGGCTCCAGCATCAGTTCGAGCTCCACCCCGTCATCCACCGGGATCACCTGCAGGATCGTGCCGTTCGGCGGCACGACACCGCCCAGCGTGGTCACCTGCATCTCGTGCACGATGCCGGTCGAGGGCGCGCGGATGTCGACCCGTTCCAGCTGGCGCGACAGGGTGACGATCTGGATCGTGGATTCCTCGATCTCGGTCTGGGTGCTGCGCAGATCGGTCACCACGTCCTCGCGGAACTGCCGCTCGGCCTGATCCACCTCGATGATCGCATCCTGCATGGCATTGCCGACGCGGGGACGGTCGGCCTCCGCCTCGGCCAGCGTGCCCTTCATCTCGGCGCGGGCGCGCTGAAGCTGCAGGATCTGCGGCTCGCGCATCAGGCCCTGATCGAAGAGCTTCCGGCTGTTGGCCAGTTCCTGCTCGATATAGCCAAGCTGCTCGGCCTTGGCGGTAATGGAGGCCTCCAGCCCGTCGATCTGGCGGCGGAACTGTTCGAGCTTCTCGCCAAGCTGCGCCCGCCGGCCGGTATTGAGATGCTGGCGGGCCTCGAAGACCCGCATCTGGCCTGCCTCCGGCTCCGCCATGGGCGGCCGCTCGAAGGGCAGGGGGGGATAGGTGAAGACCGGCGCGGCAAGGCCCCGATCCTCCGCCTCCAGCCGCGCCTTGCGGGCGGAGGCCTCGGCGAGCCGGGTCCGGGCGATGTCGAGATTCACCCGGATCAGCGTCGGATCGAGCCGCATGAGCAGCTGCCCCTCCTCCACCCGGTCACCGTTGTGGACGAGGATCTCCTCCACCACCCCGCCGTCGAGGCTCTGCACCGTCTTGGGCTTGCCGCGCACCACGACCTGGCCCTGCGTGGCCACCGCGCTGTCGATCTCCGTCGCATAGGCCCAGAAGCCAAAGACGGCGAGCAGCGCCACCGCCGCCACCACGCCGACGCGGCCTGTCAGGCGCAGACCGGTTTCGGGCCGGACAGGATCGGATGCGGCATGGACCGGCACGGAACCGGGGAGCATCGGTGTCATGGTCATTGCTGGCCTCCCGCGGTGATGCCGGGCATCTGGGTGTTGCCGCCAGTCCCGGTGTCGGGAACCGGGCGCAGCAACAGGCCACGCAGCACCTCGTCCCGGTCACCGAACTTCACGACATTGCCGGCGGACAGCAGCATGATCTTGTTCACCTCGGCCAGCGCGCTGGTACGATGGGTCATCAGGATCACCGTGGCGCCGCCGGCGCGGAGGGCATGGATCGCCTGGGCAAGCGCCGCCTCTCCCGCCGCGTCGAGGTTGGAATTCGGCTCGTCCAGAACGATGAGCCGCGGCCCGCCGAACACCGCCCGTGCGAGGCCGAGCCGCTGCACCTGGCCGCCGGAAAGCGGCTGGCCGGGGATGCCCACCTTCGTGCCATATCCTTCGGGCAGCGCGAGGATCATGTCATGCACACCGGCCAGCCTGGCGGCCGCGATCATGTCGTTGTCCCGGGCCGCCGGGTCAAAGCGGGTGATGTTGTCGCGGATGGTTCCGGGAAGCAGTTCCACCGTCTGCGGCAGGTAGCCGACCGCGCGTCCCAGAACCTCCGAATCCCATTGGTCGCGGGTCGCACCGTCAAAGCGGATATCGCCGCCATCGGGTTTCCAGGCACCGACGATCAGCCGTGCGAGGGTGGATTTGCCGGCCGCGGAATTGCCGATGACGCCCAGCCCGTCGCCCGGCTCCAGCGCGAAGCTGACCTGGTTCAGCATCCGCGGCCGCTCCCCCCCCGCGCCAGGCACGGGGCCGAGGCATGTCAGCCGGTTCGCCACCACCTTGCCGGTGGGCTGCGGAAGGCCGATGGGACGCGGCTCCTGCGGCGCTTTTTCGAAGAAGGCGATGAGCCGCTTGTGGGCAAGGCTCGCCGCCCCGATGATCCGCCACTGGGCGATGATCTGGTCCACCGGCGCCAGCGCCCGCCCCGAGAGGATGGAGGTGGCGATGATCATCCCCGCCGTCATCTCATGGCGCAGGACAAGCAGCGCCCCCACCGTCAGCATGGCCGACTGCAGCAGCATGCGGAAGGATTTGGAGAAGGCGCCCGTCACCTCCGACACATTGCTCGCCCCCTGGCCCGTCGCCAGCGCACGGGCATGGTCCTGCTGCCAGCGCTCCGTCACGCCGCGCTCCATGCCCATCGCCTCGATCAGCTCGGCATTGCGCCTGCCCTGTTCGGAGAAAGCGCGCGCCTCCCCCTCTATCACGGCAGAAGCCTCCTGCGGGGCGCGGGTCAGGCGCCGGCCCAGCACCGCCACCAGCGCCACGATGGCCGCCCCCGCCAGCGTCAGCCAGCCGAGCCAGGGATGGATGAGAAACAGCAGGCCGAGATAGAGCGGGATCCACGGCACATCGAAGATCGACCCCATCGCGGGTGAGGAGAGAAACCCGCGAACCGTACCCAGATCGGCCAGCGGCAGGGGCGATGCGCCCGGTTTCCGTGTGGCCTGCTGCCCGCCCGAACGGAGCCAGGCGCGGAAGGCGGTCGGTCCCACCTCCTGATCGAGCCGGATCGCCGCCCGGCCGAGCAGCCGCGAACGGAGGAATTCGTAAAGCCCCATGAAGGCGTAGAGGATCACCACGATCAGGAAGAGCCCCTGCAGCGTCGCGATCGATCCCGAACCCAGCACCCGGTCATAGACCTGAAGCATGTAGAGCGGCCCCGTCAGCATCAGGATGTTGATCACCGCGCTGAAGAAGCCCGTCATCAGAAAGGTGCCCCGCAATCTGCGGAGCGCTGCGCGATAGGCGTTGCTTCCCGAAGGGGCCTGAGGAGATGTAGTCCCGTCGCTCATTCTGCTGTCCCGCTGATCCCGTCTGCTGTCACCGTGCCTCCGGATGTCATGCTGCGCCGGAACGATTTCCGGAGCGATTTCGGACCGGATGTCCGTCAGGCCGCCAGTCTGCTGCCGAAACCCTACCGTATTATGAATCCCGTCCTGATTGTAGAAACGGCAGTCCTGCCTGCCTTATCATGCTCGACAGGACGCGCCATCGCAGTTCCCGTTCGAGCCTGCCTGTTTTGCGGAAACATGCTCATGGAATAGACAGATCCCGGATCGTAATGCCGCAATGCAGCACGAAACTGTCTCACGGACTTCCCCTGAGGCGATTCACGTATTAAGCAAGACGTAGCAGCACCATGGCTGAGGAATGCGGATCATGAAGATGGACCCTGTGGGCGCCCCCCCGCCCGCCGCATTCGCGGAAGCCGCGAGCCTTGCCCGCGTCCGCAAGGGCGATCTCTGTGCCGGCTGCGGCGCCTGCGCCGCGATCGCGCCCGGCTCCGTCACCATGCGCATGACCCCCCCCGGCTGGCTGCGCCCGGTTCAGCAGGGGCCGGTCAGTGCGGGACAGGATGCGATGATCGCGCGCGCCTGCCCCGGCCTTGGCGAACGGGTGGAGGCGGCGGGCCGCACCGATGATCCGCTCTGGGGCCCCTATGACACGATGCAGATCGGTCATGCCCGGGACGAGGCGCTGCGCTTCTCCGGCTCCTCGGGCGGAGTGCTTTCGGCGGTGCTCGTGCATCTGCTGGAGACGGGCCAGATCGACGCGGTGGTGCAGACCACGGCCGATCCGGAACAGCCGATCGGCAATATCGCCACCATCTCCGTCACCGAGGCCGAGGTGCAGGCGGCGGCCGGGTCGCGCTACGCGCCCTCCGCGCCGCTCGCCGGGCTGAACCGGTTCCTGGAGAACGGCAAGCGCTACGCCTTCGTGGGCAAGCCCTGCGACGCGGTGGCGATGCGCGCCTGGCAGGAGGCCGATCCCCGCGTCCGCGCGAGCTTTCCGGTGATCCTGTCCTTCTTCTGCGCGGGCGTGCCCTCGCAGACGGGCGGGCGGGCGGTGCTGAAGGCGCTTGATGCCGACCCCGCGGAGGTCGTGGGTTTCCGCTACCGCGGCAACGGCTGGCCGGGCTTCGCGACGGCGGTGCTGCGCGACGGAACCGAACGCAAGATGAGCTATCATGACAGCTGGGGGAAGGTGCTTTCCAAGCATGTTCAGCACCGCTGCAAGATCTGCGCCGACGGCACCGGGATCGCCGCCGACATCGTCTGCGCCGATGCCTGGGAAAGCGACGAGCGCGGCTATCCGCTGTTCACCGAAGGCTCTGGCACCAGCCTGATCGTGGCGCGCAATGCCTTCGGGCGCGAAATCGTCGAGGCGGCGGTGAAAAGCGGCCATGTCGAGGCGGGGCCCTTCGATGTGAGCACGCTCGCCGGGATCCAGCCCGGGCAGCGCGAACGCCGGCGCGCGCTCCTTGCCCGGCTGGCGGCGCTGCGCCTGTGCCTGCGCCCGGTTCCCGACTACCGCGGCCTGCTGCTGTGGCAGGCCGCCCGGCAGAACCCCGCCTCGCGCAACCTGAAGAACTTCCTCGGCACGCTGCGCCGCACACTCAAGGGGCGTGGCAAGCGGGCGTCCTGACATTCCCTCCGCCACGCGGAGACTTGCCCTTTGCCCGCCCGCTCCGGCAGGATGTGCGGGACCACCGCCGGGACGGCCTTGAAATCCCTCCCGGAATTCGTGATGCTGCATCGCAGCGCGATCTCTGGCGACAGGTCCGGCTTCCGGTCGCTGTTCCGAAAGAAGGAAAAGGCAGGTTGAACCAGCTGACCCAGACCCCCGCGGCCTCCAACGCGACATCCGCCACGCCGTCCAACGCGGGCGAGGGACCGGATACGGGGACGCTGCCTGCCGAACTCACCGTCATCATGGTCAGCTACAATACCCGTGACCTGACGCTGGCCGCCCTCCGCACGCTCTACGAGACGACGAAACGGACCCGCTTCCACACGGTGGTCTACGACAACGATTCGAAGGACGGGTCGGTCGAGGCGATCGCAGCCGAATTCCCGCAGGTCGAGCTGATCGCCTCGACCGACAACCTGGGCTTCGCACGCGCGAACAACGTGGTGGCGGCCGATGCCGGCACCGAATGGCTGCTGCTGCTGAACCCCGACACGGAATGCCATCCGGGGGCGATCGACAACCTGATGGATTTCTCCCGCGCGCATCCCGAAGCCGGGATCACCGGTGGGCGCACCGTCTTCCCCGACGGGCGGCTCAACATCGCCTCCTGCTGGCGGCGCATGACGCTCTGGTCGCTGTTCTGCGCCTCGGTCGGGCTGACCGCCGCCTTCCCGAAATCCAGCCTGTTCAATCCCGAGGCCATGCCAGACTGGAAACGCGACAGCGTGCGCGAGGTGGACATCGTCGTCGGCTGCCTGCTGATGATTCGGCGCGAACTCTGGAACAAGCTCGGCGGCTTCGACCTGCGTTATTTCATGTATGGCGAGGAGGCCGATCTCTGCGCCCGGGCGCGGGCGATGGGCTACCAGCCGATGGTCACGCCGGATTCGGAGATCATGCATATCGTCGGCGCGGCGTCCAACAGCCTCGCGCGGAAGCGCATTCCGCTTACCAAGGCACGGGTCACGCTGATGCGGGATCACTGGCCCCGCTGGCAGGTTCCGCTTGGTCTGGGGCTTTTCTGGTTCTCGACCGCACAGCGGCTTCTGGCGGCCACGGTCATGAACAAGCTCCGCCCCAGCGAGAAATCCCGGAGCCGCAAGAGCATGTGGGACGAGATGTGGCAAAGCCGCGGAGACTGGCTGCGCGGCTACTGATCACGCGGCGGCCGGAGCCCCCCGGGGCCTCCCGCCCCTCCAGGGGAGCAGCCGGAGGAAGAGCCATGTGCCCGCCGCGGCAAAGCCCGCGGCGACCAGCATCTTGCCCCGGATGGGCCAGGCCGGGGCGAAGAGCGTGACCGGCAGCAGGCGTGTTCAGGCTTTTCCCATGGCCGGACTGCTCACCATCAGGCTTGGCCCATCAGGCCTGGCCGCTCCGGGCAAGCGCATCTTCCATCGCATCCGCCGTGCTGAAGCGGCCATAGGGACCGACGTCGATGTTGGAATGGAGAATGCGGGCCGGGTTGCCGGCCACGACGGAATTGGCGGGGATCGATTTCGTCACCACCGATCCGGCGCCCACCACGCAGTTGTCGCCGATCTCCACCCCCGGCATGATCATGCTCCGCCCGCCGATGAAGCAGTTCCGCCCGATGCGGGTATGCAGGTAAAGCCCCCGCGTCCGGTCATGGGTCAGGATACGGCTTTCGAAGGCGAGATAGGAATATTCCCCGACATGGACGCCGATCGGGAAAGTCCGGTCGAGCTTTGCGGAGAGCGACATCTGCACGGTCGGGTGAAGGTCCATGCCCCACATCCGCGCCAGCCAGGCGCGACGCAGGCCCACGAGAACATTGCGCAGGCCGGAAAGCTTGTTCAGGCCGCGCCGCCGCACCTTGGCAGGTTGGGAGGGCACATCGAGGATACTGGGGGTAATATCGGTCATCAGTGCAATCTCCGATAGCTTTAAGAGAGTGTTTTGCAACTATAGCGATTATTGCTATTCTTAGTACACCTTTCTGAATATGCAACAGGGTTGAGAGCGGTTGGACGGCACAACTCAAAGAATATTAACCCGCCCTCTTTACCCGCAACCCGCAGGTCACTCCCGCATGCCCTCCCGGCCCGGCACTGCACCGTTTGCTATCTGCGCAAAGATTGTGATGCTGCAATGCGGCGGAAAAGGTGATTGCGGATTGAGTGTCCGGCAAGATGCGTGGATACTCCTGCTCTCAAGGCATCGCGAAAGCGCGGCCCGCCCCTCGGGGCCAAGCCGGGAGCATTGGGAGCATGCAGCACATCACTCTCGCCGACGGGGCCCTGAGGGGTCGGAACAACAACTTCAACCTGATCCGCATGATCGCGGCCACGGCTGTCCTCGTCTCGCATGCCTGGCCGCTGAGCCTCGGGCCGCAGGCCGCGGCGCCGCTGGAACATGTTCTGGGGACGATATCGCTCGGCTCCATAGCCGTGGCGATCTTCTTCGGCCTGTCGGGCTATTTCATCACGGCGAGCTTTCAGAACAGCCGGGGCGACCGGATGGTGTTCATTCAGGCCCGGCTTCTGCGGCTGTTCCCGGCTCTCGCGGTGGTGGCGGTCTTGACCGTGATTGTCGCCGGGGTCGCGCTCACCACCGCTCCCGCGTCGCAGTACTGGCCCGCGGCGGTGAAATACGTGCTGCGCACCCTGAGCCTCGCCCTGCCGATGCAGCCGCTGCCCGGCGTGTTCGAGGACAATCCCTTCGGGCCGGCGGTCAACGGCTCCCTCTGGACGCTGTTTTACGAATTCCTGTGCTACATGGGCGTTCTCGCCCTTGGCATCGTGGGGCTTTTGCGGCGCGACTTTCTGCTCCTGCTGGTCACGGGACTTTTCCTGATACACGCCTTTCCGCCGCCCGAATGGTATCACCCGCGGCTCATGCGGCTGGCAGAGCTCGGCTATCCCTTCGCCATCGGCATGGCCTTTCGCCTCTGGCAGAAGCAGATACCGCTGCACTGGCTGATCTGCGTGGCGGCTATCCTGCTTTCCGTGCTGGCCCGGTTCACCCCCTGGTTCAACGTCGTCTTCATTCCGGCGCTCATCTACTGCACCTTCTATATCGGCCACCTGAATCTCGGGCGGCTGCGGGAGTACAACCTGCTCGGGGACTATTCCTACGGCACATATATCTATGCCTTCCCCATCCAGCAGGTGGTGGCGCACTGGGGGGTCCGGGATCCCTTCGTCAACATCGCCATCGCTCTGCCGATCACGCTGGTCTGCGCCGTCCTGTCATGGAAGTTCGTCGAGAAACCTGCGCTCGACCTGCGCCGTTCGGCCCCGCCTCCACAGCCGAAACCGCAGCCGGACGCCTTCGGGGCGGCTGCCAGCACCCCGGCAAGTGTCCGCCGGGAACCACGTGCCCTGAAATAACCGGTCCCTCTTCCCCCATACCCCATAAAAACAAGGCTGCGTTCCCCCCGGCGCGGAAAGGACAACAGTGAAGAAGAACATTACGGTTGGACTGATTTGGCATTCGTCCAACTCCCCGAACCTCGGCGTCGGCGCGCTGACCGTCTCGCAGATGCATATCGTCGACAGCCTGGCCCGCGACCTCGGCCTGTCGGTCCGCTACATCATCATGACCGCGAAGGACAATTTCCCGCATTACATCCAGGGCGACAATGTCGAGCTCTTCGGGATGCGGACCGTGGATCTCGTGCGGCCGGACCGCCTGCTCGCACGCGTGATGAAATGCGACTTCATCCTCGATATCGGGGCGGGCGACAGCTTCGCCGACATCTACGGCCCCGGCCGGATCCGGCGGATGCTGACCTCCAAATTCGTCATCCATGCGGCGCGCAAGCCCCTCGTGCTCAGCCCGCAGACCATGGGCCCGTTCGAACCGGGGCGCACGCGCGACTTCGCCATGGCCTCGGTCCGCCAGTCGCGCGCAGTCTTCACCCGCGACAAGCTCTCGACCGACTTCCTGCGCGAGGCGGGGTTCAAGGGCACGATCGGCGAGGCAACCGACGTCGCCATGCGCCTGCCCTATACCCGGCCCGAACGGGCGCCGGGCGGCAAGGTGAAGGTCGGGTTGAACGTCTCCGGCCTGCTCATGCGTGGCGGCTACACGGGCAAGAACATGTTCGGCCTGACGGTGGACTATCCCGCGCTCATCCGCAGCATCATCACCGATTTCCAGGCCCGGCCGGAGGTGGAATTGCATCTCGTGGCCCATGTCCTGCCGGGAGACCGCTCGGCCGAGGATGACGCCCATACGAACCGGGAAATCGCCGCCGAATTTCCAGAGCTCATCCTGGCCCCGGAATTCCGCAGCCCCTCGGAGGCGAAAAGCTACATCTCCGGGCTCGATTTCTTCATGGGCGCCCGGATGCATGCCACCATCGCCGCCTTCTCCAGCGGCGTGCCCGTGATCCCCATGGCCTACAGCCGGAAGTTCGCGGGCCTGTTCGGCACGCTGGGCTACGACCGGACGGTCGATCTCAAGGCGCTCGACAACGAAACCGTGCTGGCCCGGATCCGCGAGGGATATGAGGGCCGCGAGGCGCTTGCCGGCGAAGTGGCCGCGGCCTTCGGCAATGCCGATGCCCGCCTCAAGGTCTATGAGGCGACGCTGCGCGACCTGCTCACCGAGGCGAGCGCCAAACGTCGATGATCCGCTCCGCCATTGCCGTTCTGGGCAGCAACATGGGCATCGCCGTGCTCAAGTTCCTGCGTAACATCGCCCTTGCGCGGATGCTGACCGTCTCGGATTACGGGACGGCGAATACCTTTGCGGTGATCTTCGCGCTCATCGAGATGATCGGCTATCTCGGTCTCGACCGGCTGCTCGTGCAGGACAAGAACGGCGACACGCCCCGGATGCAGGCGGTCCTCCAGGCCGTCCAGGTGGTCCGCGGCATCCTGCTGGCGCTGCTGCTGTTCCTCACCGCGCAGCCGCTTGCCGACCTGATGGGCGTGCCCGAGGTCGGCTGGGGCTTTCAGGTGATGGCGGTCATGCCGCTGATCCAGGGGTTCTGGCATCTCGACATGGCGCGCGCGGAGCGCTCCTACCGCTTCGGCCCCGTCATCTGGGTGATGCTTGGGTCGGAACTGGGGGCGCTGCTGGCCATCTTCCCGATGTACTATCTGTTCGGGGATTATCGGATGGCCCTCTGGACGCTGGTGTTCCAGCAGGTGCTGCGCTGCGTCATCTCCCATGCGACGGCGACCCGGCCCTACCGGCTGGCCTGGGACTGGGGCATTTTCCGGCGGGCCATGTCCTTCGGCTGGCCGCTGTTCCTTGCCGCGATGATGCTGTTCATCGTGTTCCAGGGCGACAGGGTCATCATCGCCAACCAGCTCGGCATCGAGGCGCTCGGCCAGTTCTCCGTCGTCTTCATGCTGACGCTGACGGCCAGCAACGTCCTGATGCAGAGCGTGCAGCGCCTGCTTCTGCCCCGGCTTTCCGCGGTGCAGGATCAGGAACAGGCCTTCATCAGCCTCGCCCATGTCACGACCGAGCTCGGCATGGCGATGGGTGTGCTGGTCGTGCTCGGCTTCTCGCTCTTCGGCAACGATCTGGTGCTGCTGCTGTTCGGGACGAAATATGCCGAGGCGCTGGATATCCTCGTCTGGCTGGCGCTGGTTCAGGGCATCCGGCTGGCCAAGACCGGCGTTTCCGTCGTCGCATTGGCGCGGGGCGAGACCAAGAACATGTTCCTCGGCAACCTGCCAAGGGTGCTGATGTTTCCCTTCGTGTGGTATGCGCTCGACCATGGCTACGGGCTCGTCTTCGTGGTGGTCACGGCGGTGATCGGCGAACTGATGGGGCTGGCGCTTTCCCTGTGGATCCTGCGCAGCTGGCTGCGGGTGCCGCTTCGCAAGCTGACGGGGCCGTTCCTGTGGTGGGCGCTGGCCCTCGGGGCGCTGGCGCTCGACACCTGGCTGCTGCCGCCGGTGCCCGTGGTGTTCGGCAACTTCAACTGGCTGCAGATCCCGCTCGTCGCCCTGGTGGCGGCCTCCCTTCTGGGGATGGTCAGCCTCCGGCGCTGGCTCCTCGGCCGATGGCAGCTGCAAAGGGGGCGCAGGCAAAGTCCCGCTTGAACCGGGGGGCGGGCGGGATTACGCTTTACCTTATTAGAGATTTAGTGAATTCTACCTGTGGTTGAAAATTATTAACCATTTTCGGCCGCCGCATTTCCTCAGGAGGTCACATGAGCTCTTCCCCCGGCCGGCTCTACTACCTCGACGCTTTGCGTGCCTTCGCGATGCTCTACGGCATTCTCGTCCATGTCACGACGCTCGACCGGCCCGAAGGGCTGCGCTGGATCGCGGTGACATCGGGATATTTCCGGATGAGCCTTTTCTTCCTGGTTTCAGGATTTTTCGCCGCAATGATGCTGCAGCGATATGCTGCGGGGGATTTCCTGCGGCGGCGGTCGGTTGCTCTTCTGGTTCCTCTGGCAACGGGCCTCGTTTTGCTGAATCCGATCACCAACTGGCTCGTGGCCACCTATCACAATGGCCCGGTCCCGCTGTCCGCCATCCTGAACCCGGAAAGCGCGCATCTGAAGGGGCCGGGCGTCTGGCACCTGCATCTGTGGTTTCTGCTCACCCTCTTCTTCTTCGTGGCGACGGCTCCCACGCTCATCGCCCTTGGCCAGCGTCTTTCGAAACCGGGGGGACGGATCGCCGCGCGGCTCGCATCGCTGCCGCCGACGGCGGTCATCCTGCTGCTCGCCCTTGCCATCGCAGCCACCAGCCTGACCCTCCGGGTCGGCTATCAGGTCGCCCTCGATCCGCTGCTCGAAGCAACGCCTCTCGCATGGATCGGCCCCACGACCATGTATTACTGGCCCTTCTACATAACGGGGATGATCCTTTTCGCCTATCCGGCGCTGTCGGACCGCTTCCAGTCGGTAAGCATTCCGGCCCTCGTGCTCGGCATCCTGGTGGCGGTCGCGGGGCTGAAGATCGGCCTGCCCGGCGCTGCGGGCGATGTGGTTCGGATCGTGGCGAAGGCCTTCTGCACCGTGACCGCGGTGGCGCTCTTCATGGCCGTCTTCCGGCGGTTCCTGAATCGTCCCACCTGGCTCTCCAAGGCGGCAGGATATGTCTATTCGGTCTATATCATGCACTTCCTGGTCATCTATGCGGTGGCCTTCGCGCTGCGCCCCCTCGGCCTCGGTCCCTATTCGACCTTCTTCGTCGTCGCGGCCATTACCTATGTGATCGTCTTCGCGCTGCACCGCCATGTCATCAAGCCGTCGCCGCTCCTTGAATTCCTGCTGAACGGCAAGCCGATGCGGCCCCGGACCACCGCCAGCCCCGCCCGGCAGAACTGATCTCGTCCAAGATCGCTCCCGCCACAAAGGAGCCTCATTTCGGTCCCAGACTGTCTTCTTCAACGAAGGAGACAGTCCATGGCCACGATCCATGTATCCGATACCGAGGGGCTTCTTGCCGCCCTGAAGTCGGCAGCGGGAGGCGACACCATCGTCCTTGCGGATGGCGATTACGGCGCGCTCAACCTGAAAGGCAGATACGGACCGAATGTCCTGCCCTATGACAGCCCCGTCACCATCACCTCCGCCACGCCGGGGGGCGCGCGTTTCGAGACGGTGACGATCCGGGACGCCCAGAACCTGACCTTCGATCAGGTGACGATGACGGGCGAGTTCCGCGCCTCCTTCTCCAGCAACATCGCGGTGACGAACAGCGGTCGTGTCGCGAAGGCTG
>NZ_NIPW01000017.1 GCF_002196855.1 Haematobacter genomosp. 1
CGCCACTTGGGGAATGCAGGCAGACATAAGGACCACGTCCGCGGTTTCAATCGCGATATCGGTACCGGTACCGATGGCAAGGCCCACATCTGCCTCTGCCAGCGCCGGTGCATCGTTTATCCCGTCCCCCACATAAGCGAGGCTGCCATATTCGGCCTTCAGACGACGCACCGTTTCAACTTTGCCTTCCGGCAGGACTTCGGCAACCACTTCGTCAATCCCGAGCTTTGCCGCGATCGCCTCGGCAGTCCGCCGATTGTCACCGGTAATCATTGCCACCTTGATGCCAAGTTCATGGAGCGCCGCAATGGCCGCCGGGGTTGAGGGCTTTATCGGGTCTGCGACGGCCACGATAGCAGCGAGCCGCCCGTCAATCGCCACATAGAGCGGCGTTTTGCCCTCATTCCCAAGCCGCGCGGCTGTGTCGGAAAACTCATCTACATCCAGCCCGAGCTTGATCATATAGCGGTCAGCGCCGACTTCGATCCGGTCCCCGTTGACGGTGGCGCGGACACCATAACCTGTATCGGATGCAAAGTCGGATACGCCAGGGATGGCAAGCCCCTCCTTCCGGGCGGCATCGACGATCGCGCGCGCGACGGGATGCTCGGACTTCGCTTCGACTGCTGCCATTCTCGCGAGAACATCGTCACGATCAAAACCTTTGGCCACCGCGATATCCGTCAGGGCCGGATGCCCCTCGGTCAGGGTTCCGGTCTTGTCCACGGCGACCACTTTGGCATCGCGGAGCAGTTGCAAGGCTTCGCCCTTGCGGAAAAGTACCCCCATTTCAGCGCCGCGACCCGTCCCCACCATGATAGAAGTCGGGGTGGCTAGACCCATTGCACATGGGCAAGCAATGATCAGGACCGCGACCCCATTCACAAGGGCAAAGGTCAGGGCTGGTTCCGGACCAAGCACCAGCCACACAAGAAAGGTCAGGGCCGCAGCCGCCATGACCACAGGAACAAACCACATCGTCACTCGATCGACCATTGCCTGAATCGGCAGCTTAGAGCCTTGCGCAGATTCGACCATCCGGATGATCTGCGAAAGCACTGTCGCGCCGCCCACTGCGGTGGCACGCAGCGCAAGCGCTCCCTTCTGATTTACCGTCCCGCCGACAACAGTGCTTCCGGTCGTCTTGCGTACCGGGATTGGCTCGCCGGTCATCATGGATTCATCAACGTAGCTTTCGCCCTCAATGACCTCCCCGTCGACCGGTATCCGTTCGCCAGGGCGCAGTTCCACAATATCGTCGTGCGCGACATCGGAGGTTGCGATCTCGACAGTCTGCCCGCTGCGCCGGACACGGGCAGTACGGGCCTGCAGTTGCACAAGCCGCTTGATGGCTTCTGACGTCTTGCCCTTTGCTTTCGCCTCAAGATACCGGCCGAGAAGGATCAGGGTGACGATGACAGATGCAGCTTCGTAATAGACATTCACCGTTCCGGCGGGCAGCAGGGACGGAAGGAAAGTTGCGACGACCGAATAGGCGTAGGCCGCCATCGTACCGACTGCGACCATCGAATTCATATCGGGCGCGAGGCGGAACAGAGCCGGAAACCCTTTCTGGTAGAATCGAAGGCCAGGAAAGAACAACACCAGAGTCGTGAGCGCGAACTGAAAGTACCAGCTTGTCTGTGTTCCGACAGTCTGCATGACCAGATGGTGGACAGCTGGGATGAGGTGTGAGCCCATTTCCAGCAGGAAAACCGGCAGTGTCAGAATGCCCGCGACCAAAAGGTCGTGCTTCAGGCCTGCCCGCTCTGCGTCCTTGCGTGCGCTTGCTTCGGCTTCGGCGGCTCCGGTGTCCCCGATCAGGGCTGCATCATAGCCCGCATTTTCCACCGCTTTCACAAGGTCTTCCGGGGATGCTGTCCCTTCGACCGTCGCCCGCTCGGTTGCGAGGTTGACATGCGCAAAACGGACACCTTTGACACCCGCGAGCGCACGCTCAACCCGACCAACGCATGAAGCACAGGTCATGCCCTCAATCGACAGTTCGGTGTTGGCCAATGGCACGCCATAACCGATATTCTCAACGGTCCTGACCAGAAGATCATATGTCACAGGATTGGAAAAACGGACTTCTGCCTTCTCTGTGGCAAGGTTCACATGTGCCTGTGATACGCCCGGGACCGCCTGAAGCGCCCGCTCTACCCGCCCCACGCAAGATGCGCAGGTCATCCCTTCAATCGGCAATACCACCGTCTGGGCGGTTGATGTCTCCGCCTTCATCTGAACGTTCATGTGGTATCTCCTTCATGCCGCGAATCGTGCGCCTCGCATTTGTGGCGGTTCCAACGGTGTCAAGGTCAACCTATTTTCTCATATTTTTTCGCATGGGCCCTCTTGACCTTCCAACGGTGGAAAGCCCCATATCGCTTGGCATGAGTGGCACAAAGGAGGTTCTCATGCAGCTCCACATCCGGAACATGACCTGCGGCGGCTGTGCACGTGGCGTCACCAAGGCCGTTGAATCAGTGGATCCGCAAGCGCAGGTGAAAGTTGATCTGCAAAAGCGGAACATCGACTTTGCATCGTCTCAACCGGCCAGTGCTTTCGTGGCGGCGCTCTCGGCGGCCGGCTATACCGCAGTGGCCTCGGCCTGACGCGACACCCTTGAAATCGAGATGCCGGGCGACGCAGTTGCCGGGCATCTCTTTTGCGATCACACTTTTCCGCAGATGCGGGGGAGAATAACGCCGTACAAGGGTGCCGTTCTGTAACAGCAGGGTGGTCGCCCTTTGTTTTGTTACATGGTGGCGTCTTCGTCCTTCTCTTTCACTTTCGCCCGGAATTTGCCCATGCCCCCATCTGATCAGAACCACCATGAGCCCCATGCGCATGCCCACCCGCCGGGAGGTCACCACCACCATCATGTCGGGCACGCAGTCAAAAACCACGGTCCGCAGCCCGCTGGTACGGTCTGGACCTGCCCGATGCACCCTGAGATCCGTCGTGACGGGCCCGGCAGCTGCCCAAAATGCGGGATGGCGCTGGAGCCGTTGATTGCCAGCGGCGAGACCGGCCCCTCCGCCGAGCTCGTTGACATGACGCGGCGGTTCTGGATCGGCCTTGTGTTGGCGCTGCCGGTGTTTTTCCTCGAGATGGGCAGCCATCTTGTTCCCGGGCTGCATCATCTGGTACCCCAGTCCTATTCGATCTGGATCCAGTTGGTGCTCGCAACGCCGGTGGTTCTGTGGTGCGGCTGGCCCTTCTTCGCACGGGGCTGGGCCTCGATCGTCAATCGAAGCCTGAACATGTTCACCCTGATCGCGATCGGCACCGGTGCGGCCTGGATCTACAGCATGGTCGCTGCCCTGTTTCCCAGCGTCTTCCCGGCGACATTCCGGGCGGCGGATGGTTCGGTCGATGTCTATTTCGAAGCGGCCGCCGTCATCACGGTTCTGGTCCTTCTGGGGCAGGTTCTTGAACTCAGGGCGCGCGAGCAGACATCGGGTGCTATCCGGGCGCTGATGGATCTGGCCCCCAAGACGGCGCGGCGGATCGCGCCCGATGGCAGCGAGGAAGACGTGGGACTCGATCAGGTGGTGATCGGTGATCTGCTGCGCGTCCGCCCCGGCGAGGCGGTGCCGGTCGATGGTGCGGTGGAAGAGGGCCGGTCTTCGCTGGATGAATCGATGATCACCGGCGAATCCATGCCCGTGACCCGGACAGTCGGCGACCATGTCACTGGCGGCACGATGAACCAGACCGGGGCGCTCGTGATCCGTGCTGAGCGGGTCGGGCAGGACACCATGCTGTCGCGTATCGTGCATATGGTCGCGGATGCACAGCGATCACGCGCCCCGATCCAGCGTATGGCCGATCAGGTTTCGGGCTATTTCGTGCCAGTGGTCATCGCCATCGCGCTGCTGGCCTTTGCCGCCTGGGCAGCCATTGGCCCCGAGCCGCGGTTCGCCCATGCACTGATCGCTGCGGTGGCCGTGCTCATCATCGCCTGCCCCTGCGCCCTCGGCCTTGCAACGCCGATGTCCATCATGGTCGGCGTTGGTAAAGGAGCGGGTGCGGGAGTTCTGATCCGCGATGCGGAAGCGCTGGAGCGGATGGAGAAGGTCGATACGCTGGTCGTAGACAAAACCGGCACCCTGACCGAAGGCAAGCCGGCGGTGACCGGGATCGTCGCCGCTCCGGGCTTCGCCGAGGCGGATATCCTGCGGCTGGCGGCAAGTGTCGAGGCCGTGTCCGAGCATCCACTCGCCCTTGCCATCGTCGCGCGCGCCGAGGCCGCCGGGGTCAGTATCCCTAAAGTTGCGGATTTCGACTCACCCACAGGCAAGGGCGCTTCGGGAACAGTGGACGGGCAGCGCGTCTTCCTCGGCAATGCCGCATTTCTGGCCGAGAACGGGGTGGATGCATCGCCGCTAAGCTCCGAAGCCGATGCGCTGCGCAAGGATGGAGCGACAGCGATCTATATCGGCGTCGACAGCCGTGCCGCCGGGATCTTTGCCATTGCCGATCCTGTCAAGGAGACCACACGAGCCGCGCTGAACGCACTGCACGAGGAGGGGATCCGCATCGTCATGCTGACCGGTGACAACCGGACCACGGCCGAAGCGGTTGCCCGGCAGCTCGGGATCGACGAGGTGGAGGCCGATGTCCTGCCCGATCAAAAGAGTGCGGTGGTCAATCGCCTGCGGGCCGAAGGGCATGTCGTCGCAATGGCCGGGGATGGTGTGAACGACGCGCCCGCCCTCGCCGCAGCTGATGTCGGCATTGCTATGGGACAGGGCACGGATGTCGCCATCGAGAGTTCGGGCGTGACCCTCCTCAAGGGGGACCTGATGGGGATCGTGAAGGCGCGCCGTCTGTCGCAGGCGGTGATGCGCAATATCCGGCAAAACCTTGTCTTCGCCTTCATCTACAACGCTGCGGGCGTGCCGCTGGCGGCGGGGGTGCTCTATCCGCTGTTCGGCCTTCTGCTGTCGCCGATTGTCGCGGCGGCGGCGATGGCGCTCTCTTCGGTCAGCGTGATCGGTAACTCGCTGCGGCTGCGTTCAAAGCGGTTTTGATCGCAGAAAAACCAGCGCGGACCGGGGTGAACCGGTCCGCTGTCTCTCTCAAGGCGCGGAAGACGTCCGTACCTTTGCTTCGGTCAAATAGTTTTGCCGGATTGAAGGCAGTGGAAAAGCTCCCGACACTTCATTCGATCCCGTTTTCTCTCTGCACCTCGCGCACATAGGCGATAATATCTGAAACCTCGGCTTCAGAGAGCCCCGGTTGTGGCGGCATGTTCCCGAACCGCCAATGGTGAGCACGCACACCATTGGACACCGCGAGTTGGAACGCATAATCGCCGTGATGAGGCGGTTCATAGATGCGATGGATCAGGGGCGGACCAGCATCCGTCCCGGCCCCGTTGACGCCATGACAGGCGGCACAGGTGCTGTCGAAGGCGGTGCCCCCCCGTGCAGCAGCCTCCGAGAATTGGGCCGGCACCCGGACGCCTGTCGCTGTGGCTGCGGTCGGTGCGGTGGTGGCATCCGGTTCGCGGCCTACCCAGAATGTGGCTCCGACTACGGCAAGTATGAGGCCTGAGAGGACCCACGGCATTTTTTGTGACTTCATATCCAGTTTCCGTTTAAGGTTCATTGCGCCGGATTTGCCCGACACAGCCGGGCCCTCGCCGAGGCTGATGCGATCTGTTTGCGTCCGACGACCGTCTAGTTATTCAACGCCTGATACCCGGCGCTGATACTTGGCCTCACGCTCTGGCCATGTGCTTTTGATGAATGCCAGCACCGCTTCCATGTCCTCGGGCGTCAGGGCACCCGCGAAGCCTGGCATGTCGCTTTCGTAGCCGTCTCCGACGACAGCGGCGGTGCCGAGCGCGATGATGGAGAGCAGCAAGGCATCGGAATGATGCCAGCTATGCCCGGTCTCATCATGTGGCGGAGCAGGCAGGCGGCCGTTGGCGGCAGGGCTTTGCCAGTCCGGCTGGCCTTCAAGCTGCGCGCCATGGCAGGGCGCGCAGTTTGCAGCATAGACCTGCCGCCCGCGCGACACAGCCGGGTCTGGCCGTGCGCCGGGATCCCAAAAGACCCCGACCCCGGCCAGAATGCCCAGCAGCGCAGCCCCGCCAATCAGACGATGACGCCTCACGCCTGGATCGAGAATGCCGTCATCATGCCTGTCGCCAGATGCGGCATGTGGTGGCAATGCAGCATCCAGTTCGCGGCCTCACCGGCGTCGACGGCAACGGTCACCATCGACATCGGCGGAACATAGACCGTGTCGCGTCGTGCACCCGCCATCCGCCGCCCGTTGACCTCTACGACCTGGAAGCTGTGGCCGTGCAGATGCATCGGGTGACCCATCATCGACATATTGTGGAACATCAACTCGACGCGTTCACCGCTTCTGGCGCCAATCAGGCGGTGATCGCCCCACACCGCGCCATCTATGGTCCAGCGATAGGGCTGCATGCTTCCGCCCAGCATCACCATATGGCTGCGATCGACCGACCGGGACGGCAGGGCATCACGGGCAAGCAGTTGACCTTCCTGCGCCAGATCCACGTCGAAGGCTGCGGCTTCCGTCTCGCCCGTTCCGGCGATCCGGCTGATGCTGGCCCCCGGGGCGGCGAGCACAATGCCGGTGCGCTCGCGTGCACCCTCCCTCAACGCAAGGATCGGCCAGGCCGCGTTTTCACCGGGCAGATCCAGCTCGATATCAAGGCGTTGGCCCATGGCCACGCCAAAACTGGTTCCCGCGCGCGGCCGGATTTCATGGCCATCGACCGCCACCAGCCGCCCTGCGACAGTGCCTGTGTCAATCCAGAAGACGGTTGCGGCTGCGCCGTTGATGATCCGCAACCTTACCCTGCCACCGCGCTCGACCTGGATGATTTCGGGATCGGCAAGCGTGCGGTCATTGGCCAGATAGGCATCCCAGTCATAGTCGTTGAGATCCATCTCCATACCGGACATGCCACCATGCTGCATGTCCGCCATGGTGCCATGTCCCATGGAACTGTGGTCCATCCCCTGCATTGGCGCCGGCGCAGCGCCGCCATGACCCTCTGCGTGACCGCCTCCGTGACTGACTCCATGTCCGCCGGTGATTTCCGCCATGACCTCTTCGGGGGACTTGAACGAGAAATCATGCAGCAGGATCACAACCTCCTGCCTGTCGGCACGGACATCTTCGGGGCGGCGCACGATCAACGGCGCTGCAAGCAACTGCATTTCTTGGATCGGGATATGACTGTGCATCCAGTGGGTTCCTGGCTGCGGCGCAAAGTCGTAACTCCGCTTCTCGCCGGGCGAGAGCGCTGCCATCGGCGCGTCCGGCACCCCGTCCTGTGCATTCGGAGGGATCTGTCCGTGCCAGTGGATCATCGTCGGCACCGGCAGATCGTTGCTCAGATCCACCCTGAAGCGCTCGCCGGGGTTCAGAACAAGGCCTGAGCCCTGCGGCCCGGTCAGGCCAAAGACCGTCGCCGCGCGCCCGTTGATGTCCAGGCTTCGCGTGGTCGCAGAAAGCCCGAGAGCGGTCTCCCCTTGCGCAAAGGCGCGGGAGTTGAATTGAAATGCGGCTGCCATGGCAGCACCTGCGGCAAGGAAGCCGCGTCTGGATACGAAAGGCATGATCTCTCCTCGGGATGTGATCCCGCTTTGCAAGAAAGGGAAAACGGCAGGAATCCCCTGCCGGTCACTCACAGGAGAGAGGAAATGGGAGGGCGACTATCCTCATCGGGAAGGGTTTCCCGGAAGTCGGCGCCGGGCCCCGCGACATATACATCGGTCCTCGGGGCGTATTGCGAAGCATCGGCCAGAACAGGGAAGGGGACCGGGAGCCCGGCGCATACCGCCTTGCACAGGGACACACCGACATTGCAGTCGCTTTGGTCGTCACAGAGCACCGCAGTGCTGCCGAAATGACCTTCCTCATACAGTGCCATGTGGTGATCGGTGTTGTCGGACATGCGGAGCTCATGCGCAGTCGCCGCGACGGGTGAGAGCACAAGAGAGAGCCAGGCAGCAAGGATCAAGACCAAGCGAAGCATGCCATCATGGTAGTTTTCCACTGCCACCTTGTCCATGCGACACTGCCGCCCTGCCGCACACTATAAAGCGAGGAGTCTATGACCGCGTCAGAGCGGCAGTTCAGAGGTGAGCTAGATCTTTTGCATAGGGATGTCGGATTTTACATTCTGAACACCCTTGATCCGGGTCAGATGATCGATCTGGAACTGCCGATAGTCATCGAGATCGCGGGCCACAACGCGCAGCAGAAAGTCGCAATCGCCCGCCATCAGGTGGCACTCGACAATTTGCGGCAGGGCGCTGACGGCATTGGTGAAGTGGTTGACGGTTTCGACATCCTGCCCGGTCAGCCAGACACGGGCGAAGACCGTCATACCCATCCCGATTTCCGCCGGGTCAAGTACCGCGACGTAGCGCTGAATGACACCAGCTTCTTCTAGCGCCTTGACGCGCCGCAGACAGGGCGAGGGCGAAAGCCCGACCTGGGCTGCCAGTTCGATCTTCTGCATCCGACCATCTTTCTGCAATGCGCGCAGAATACGTCGGTCTGTTTCGTCTAGTCTGGTCATGGAAGAGGCGGCGGCGGGAATCTGAACAGCCGGGATAAGTGGATTTTCCGCGTAACGGCAGCATGATGCTGCGAGCGAGGAGAAGACCAAGGCAAGACGACCGCGCCGGAACCACAGCCCGGCTTTCAAGGCGAAAGTAGCGGTAGCCGCGATCAAGGGCGAGAAGACCATGATCGAGCTGGCGCAGGAGTTCGACGTTCACCTGAACCAGATCAAACGGCCATAGCCTTCAAGCTGATGATGTCGGCCCAGAAGAAATGGCGAAAACTCGACGGCCACCACCGCCTCCCAGAAATCATACAGGGGGTTGAGTTCCGCGACGGCCTCCGTCAACTTCAAACCGCCGCCTGATCAAGCGTCACCAACTTTCGACCATAGCTCAGCGAAAATTCCGCTACACATCGGGCCGCCAAGATCCGATGAATGGATCTGGCACTCACTGATGTGAGTTCATAATTCTTATGATGGCCGGGCCACGTTAGAAGCCATGCGCAGAGGAAACGCTCGTAACACAGAGGCCGGTGAAAGGAGGCCAGTATGAATGCGCGTAGGTTTGACATTACCGCCGAAGAAATCGGCGTGGTGGTCGCTCGCTTTTACGCAGACATTCGCCACCATCCAGTTCTTGGGCCAGTTTTTGCGCGGCACGTCACGGATTGGTCAGAGCATGAAAGCAGGATCATGTCTTTCTGGCGTAACGCGATCCTGCGCGAACAGGGCTACGATGGAAACCCCATGTTCGTTCACAAAGAGGCAGGAGACATACGCGCTGAGATGTTTCCAATATGGCTGGACCTCTTTGATACAGTGCTGGCTGCTAACCTCACAATAGATCAGGCCCGCAATTGGTCAGCCCTCGCGCACCGGATTGGCAAGGGCCTCAGCTATGGGCTTGCGCAGGCTGGCGATCCCCCAAACCTCCGCCGCTGATAGAGAGGCTGCAGTTTCATCAACCAAATCTTCGACAATGCCAGAGCCGTTAAACCGGGCCCTTTTGAACTCTAAAATACCTTTCCCCCGATCCCCAAGAAGGGGGGATAGCCCCCCTGCCTGCCTAAACCGCGACCCCAAATAGTTTCCCGATAGCGGCGGTCACTGCCATCGCGGCACCGCCCCAGAAGACCACACGCAGTGTTGGTCGCAACAACTTGGCTCCGCCGGCCCAAGCCCCGAGAGCCCCGAGAACGGCAAGCGCGAGCAGCGTTGTCACAGTAACCACGACGGCGACAGTTTCTGCGGGTGAGACGAGCGCAGCAACCATCGGCACAGCCCCGGCCAAAGTGAACGTGAGCCCAGAGGCAAAGGCAGCCTGTAAGGGATTGGCGCTATGCACCTCAGAGAGGCCGAGTTCATCTCGCACATGGGCCCCAAGCGCGTCAGCTTCGGTCAACTCGCGCGCGACAAGCGCTGCCGTCGCGGGCGAGAGACCTCGGCTCTCCCAGATAGAAGCCAGTTCCGCCTCCTCCTCCGCGGGTGTCTCGCGCAGAGCCTGCGCCTCACGGGCGATGTCAGCACCTTCAATATCCGATTGTGAGCTAACCGAGACATATTCCCCCGCCGCCATGGACATCGCCCCGGCGGCCAATCCCGCGGCGCCTGCGATGAACACCGCCTCTGCGGAAGGATTGGCGACCGCCACGCCCACGATGAGCGCCGAGATCGAGACGATCCCATCGTTGGCGCCGAGCACCGCGGCCCGCAACCAACCGCTGCGGTTGACGAAATGTACTTCTTCATGGGCTGACTGATAGGTCATGGCCGTCCCGCTCCAATTTCATACTGTCGATCTGACCCTGTAGATTCCAGGCCGCGCCAAAGCTTCACCGCTCATCCGCGCTCGATGGATTGAAACGCTGACGAGGCCATCGACTTCCTTAAACTTCCGGTAACAATGTAGGGTGAACCGGATCATTGCAATTGATCTGGGTCATAGCCGACGTTGGACGGAATGAATTATCGGCTCCTCATGCGCCGAACCCGCCGCATGCGTGTCAACACAGGAAGCTTCCTATGCCCAGCACCGCCCCTGTAAGTCTTGAAGAACGCCTCATGCTTCCCCTCACGCTCGCGGCGAGTTTCGGCATGGCGGCCGCCTTCTTCGGCACCTTCGTGCTGCCGGGGATCTGGCTCACGGCAGGGCTTGCACTTGTCTATCTTGCGGCCGGGCTTCCGACGGGGCTGCGCGCGCTTGGTGCACTTTTCAAGGACCACGTGCTCGACATCGACCTGTTGATGATCATCGCGGCTTTGGCCGCGCTTGCGGTAGGCGCCCCACTGGAGGGGGCGGTTCTCCTCACGCTCTTCAGCATTTCTGGCACGCTGGAGCATCGCGCTATGGGCCGCGCCCGCCGCGCGATCGAGGCGCTGATGGCGCTGCGCCCCGAGACTGCACTGCGGCTGAGCGCCACGGGCGCGACAGAGGAAATCCCCGTCGCGGCGCTTCGCGAGGGGGATTTGCTTGTCCTGCGTCCGGGCGCGCGCGTGCCCGTGGATGGCGTGCTTGTCACCGGCGAAGGCACGGTCGACGAGGCGACGATCACCGGAGAGTCGATGCCCGTCTCAAAGGTGCCCGGAGCGAAGCTTTTCGAGGCGACGGTCAACCTCAATTCCGTGCTGACCATGCGCGCAAGCGCCACCGTCGAAAGCAGCACCGTGGCGCGGATGATCGACATGGTGACCGAGGCCCAAGCCGCCCGCGCGCCGTCCGAGACCTTCAGCGCCTGGTTCGGGCAGCGCTACACCGTGGCCGTGCTTTTGGGGGCCATGCTGGCCTTTGTGGTTCTGTGGGGGATGGGGGCTTCCGCCTCCGACGCCCTCTACCGCGCTGCGGTGCTGCTGGTGGCGGCAAGCCCTTGCGCCGTGGTGATCTCGGTGCCCGCCGCCATGCTGTCGGCGCTGGCGGCTGCGGCACGGGGCGGCGTGTTGTTCAAAGGTGGCGCGGCGCTTGAAGCCTTGGCAGAAGTGAAGAGCTTTTCCTTTGACAAAACCGGCACCCTGACCACCGGAGTTGCAGAGGTCACCGACCTCACCTCAGAGATCCCCGAGGGGCGCATGCTGGCGCTGCTCTCGGGTTTGGAGGCGCAGTCCGAGCATCCGATCGCCGCCGCGATCCGGCGCCGGGCAGAGGCCGAGGGGCTTGCCCCCGCCGCCATCCGGGATGTCGTGACCCATCCCAGTGAGGGCATCACCGGGATCGACGAAGAGGGGCCGATCTGGGCCGGAAACCAGCGCATGCTGGAGCGGATGGGGGCGCGGGTCGATACGGCCGGGGCGCAGCGGCTGAAGGCCTCGGCCCAAACCGTCACCTGGATCGGGCGTGGCGAGCAGCTGATCGGCGGCGTCACGGTGGCAGACCGCCCGCGGCCAAGCTCTGCCGCCGGGCTTTCGCAACTGCGTGCGGCGGGGGTGGCGCAGCTGGCCCTGATGACCGGGGATCGCCGCCCGGTGGCCGAACGGATCGGGCGGGAGCTCGGCTTTTCCGATGCGGAAATCCACGCCGAATTGTTGCCGGAAGACAAGGTCAAACTGGTTGCCGCGCTTGCCGAAAAGGGCCGGACGGCCTTCGTCGGCGACGGGGTGAATGATGCCGCTGCCCTTGCCCGGGCGGATGTCGGCGTCGCCATGGGGGTTGCGGGCAGTGAAGTGGCGCTGCAGGCCGCAGATGTGGCGCTTCTGTCCGAGGACATGACCCGCCTTGCCGCCGCCCGGACACTGGCCTTGCGTACCCGCCGGATCATCCGGCAGAACCTCGGCTTTGCCTTGGCGATGATGGTGCTTCTGGTGGTCTCGGCGCTATTTTTCGAGCTGCCTTTGCCGCTTGCCGTCATCGGCCATGAAGGGGGCACGGTTCTGGTGGTGCTAAACGGGTTGCGGCTGCTCGCCGATCCGATCCGCAATGATCGCGGCGCGGCGCGAAAAGCGGCCTCGCATCCCTCCTCCCAACCTCAAGAGGTTTCTCATGTATAACCACATCCTTATCACCACCGATGGCTCTGAGAACGCGGGCCTCGGCCTTGAGCATGGCATTGCACTTGCATCCAGCATCGGCGCTGCGGTGACGATCCTGACTGTGACGCCGCCCTTCCCGATTGCAGCAGCGGCGATGGGGGCCGGGGCATACACGCCAGCGGCGGTTCTCGAGGGCTATGATCAGGCGCAGCGCGAAACGGCAGAGCGGATCCTTGAGGCCGCCGCAGAGCGTGCGAGACATGCGGGCGTTTCTGCAACCGCCCTGCATGTGCCTGATGCCACGCCTGCTGATACTATCTTAGAGCGCGCCGAGGCACTCGGTTGCGATCTCATCTGTATGGCCTCTCACGGGCGGCGCGGGCTGAAGCGGATGCTACTTGGCAGTCAGGCAACCGAGGTTGTGACCCGTTCCGCAATCCCCGTCTTGGTCGTGCGGGCCTGACACCCCTTGGCCCGCTGCGAAGCGGGCCGGGCCGAATACAGAAGGTTGGGATGACCCGAACACCTGCAGAATTCTGGCGAGAGCATTAGATTTTCCTTCCTTTCGAGGAGAAAGAGAGTTCGCATGGAGCTCTGAAGCCTGCGGAAAAGCAAATGAGCGATGCGTGGCTATCAGATGCTACGAGCCCGCATGGTGTTCGCGGTAAGGCCAAGTCAACGCCGCGAGCTCGATTGTTCGTGGTGCACATCTGCTTCTCCTGATCTGTCCGCGACCGTTGCGCCAAAAGTCTCCTTGTCGTGTTCGAATGAATTCTGCAACAAGCCCGGCTGGCCCGGATCAACCGTTCCGGCGCGATCGAGGGGCGGCCAAAATCGACATAAAGGTGATCAAAATCTTCATCGAGGCTGGCCAGCGCATCGTTCACGACCTGCCGGATCTTTCGCAGCGGATGCCGAGCGGGGATGCGCTCTTCAAGATCGACATAGCTGAACAGCGACCCGTTCTTCTCGTCCGTTCCCCGCATAATTCACCTCCGACGCTGTCCTGCCGGAGGTGAATCATGCTCTGCAATCCACGTCGAGGACGGACTAAGCGATATGGCTTGAGGGGCTGCGTTCTTCTCTACTATAATAGAGGCGCTCGACGATCCTGTCTCCTCGAGCGCCTCTCGTGACCGTCAGCCAATCAATAAAAGGCCTTTAGCGGTCAGCGCAGCGACAGAAACGCCCCTTGCATCCACTTACAAACGGTCGATTATTGATGGCATATGAAATTGCAAATGGCCTGTTTTGATGCCCCTGATCGGCTAATCTCGTTCTCGACCGCATGGCGCGCGTCGCCCTCGCCGATAATCATGCCGGCCGCAAATGCGGCGAGTGCCGGAGAAAGGCCGGCGGTGGCCGCGACAATCGCGGAGCCTAGTGCTATGGTGAGCGCGAGGAGTTGGGCAAGTTCCGGATCGCCACGCGACGCTACCCAACGGGCAAGTATCTGCACCGGGCCACGGGCAATGAACAGAGCTGCAACCAATGCCGTTGCACCGGCGACGACCGTTATCACGGCATACCCTTCGGCGGCCCCGCTCATTGCATCGTGAAGAATCAGAAATGCGACGGCTGCCAAATCCTGAAACAGAAGCACTGCAATGGCGAGGCGCCCTTGGGCCGATCCTAGAGCGTTCACGCTTGCGAGCACCTTGAGGCACATGGCCGTGGACGACATGGCAACGGCCCCGCCGACAAGGATCGCGGCGACGGGCGCGAGGCCGAATGCCAGACTTCCCACGACCGCAGCGAGTATTGTCGTGATCGCGACCTGCGCGCCGCCGACACCGAAAACGTGATGCCTGAGCGTCACAAGCTTCTCGAACGAGAATTCGAGGCCGAGCGCGAACAGCAAGAGTATCACGCCAATCTCGCCGATGTTGGTGAGGGCGGTGCTTTGAGCAAGCAGGCCGAAACCGGCCGGCCCAATCAACAGACCGGTCAGGATGTATCCCACGATGCTGGGCACGCCGATCCGTGAGCACGTCGTGACGAACACGAATGCCACTCCGACCAGCAGGGCCGCACTTTCGAGAAATCCGGTCACGCTGTGCATTTGACTTATCCAAATCGCATGGCGCAGGGAAGGCCAGGAGCCAAAATCATCAGAGCCGGGATTGCGTCCATTGCGCAATCTGGGCGGCAGACATCGCGCCGCTCTGGCGCACGATTTCCTTGCCGCCTTTGAAGAGGATCATGGTGGGAATGCCGCGGATCTCGTAGCGGCCGGCGATCTGCTGTTCGGCTTCCGTATTGAGCTTGCCCAGGCGGACACGGGGTTCGAGCGAGCGCGCCGCCGCTTCGAATTGGGGCGCCATCATCTTGCATGGCCCGCACCACTCGGCCCAGAAATCGACGAGCAACGGCAGGTCGGCATTAGCGTGGCGGTCGAAATTCGCCGCCGTTAGCGTAACCGGATGGCCCTGAAAGAGGGCGCCGCCGCAGCGTCCGCAATTGGGATTGTCGCCCAGGCGCTCTTGCGGCACCCGGTTGGTGGAATTGCAGTTCGGGCAGATAACGGTCGTCATTTGGTTTCCTTTGCTGAGCAGGCCCGGTCTTCCGGGCGGTGGATGGTTCTCTCGACGTCAGTGGCCAGACAGGCCGCGGCGCGCCTCGCGTTCTCGCGGCACGGGCAGATATTCGACGCCGCTGCCCTGCCGCCGGACAGGCTGCGGGTAAAGCGTCATCAGTTCCAGGACTTCCTTGGGCATGTCCGTTCCGACGGGCAGGCCCAGCTCGCGTGCCTCATCGGCGGAGATCGGATAATCATGGGTCCAGGTGCCGGTCGCCAGTTTCGCCGCCACATCCGCCGCCCGGGCCTCATCCATTTTGTCCGAGAGAAGCCGCTTCGCGAAGGCCTCGATCTGCGCGATGGCCTTGCGACCGACATCGGCCATGATCAGCGTCTGGTCGTCGATCTCGGCGATGGGTTTTTCCTCGACGACCTTGATCAGCGAGGCGGCGGGCATCTGGCCGAGTTGCGGATCGACGGGGCCCAGCACGGAATGCTCGCACATCACGATCTCGTCGGCGGCAAGCGCGATCAAGGTGCCGCCCGACATCGCGTAATGCGGCACGAACACGGTGACCTTTCCCTTATGGCCCTGAATGGCCCGCGCGATCTGGGTTGCTGCCAGCACCAGCCCACCCGGCGTGTGCAGCACGATATCGAGCGGCACCTCGTCGTCGGTCATCTGGATCGCACGCAGGACTTCCTCGGAATCGTTGACGTCGATGTAGCGCATCAGGGGAAAGCCCAGCAGGTTCATGGTCTCCTGCCGGTGGATCAGCGAGATGACGCGGCTCGCGCGTTTCTTCTCGATCTGGGCAATCTTGCGGGTGCGCATCGCCTCCAGATATCTGCGCTGAAGCACCGGTTGCAGCGCAGAGAAGATGAAGAAGAGCCAGAAAAGCTGCGTTATGTCCATGGACCTTGTCCTCCTTGCCGTCGGCCGTCGGGCAAAAAGCCGTAGATGCCTTCGTCGCGGTAATAGTTGCGATAGCCGTCGGCGCGCCTTCGAAGGAATGGCGTGACGAGCCAACCGGCGACGAACCCGCCGATATGCGCCCACCAGGCGACGCCGCCCATGGCCTGATCGCCCAGCGACAGGATGCCGGGGATCACCTGCAGGCCGAGCCAGATCATCGCGAAGCCAAGGGCCGGGACCTCGAAGAACAGCGGCAGGGAGAGAACCGGCACCATCACCACCAGCTTCGCCGCCGGAAACATGCGCGCATAAGCGCCGATCACGCCCGCGATCGCGCCGGATGCGCCGAGCGCGGGAATTACGGAATCGGGGTTGGCCAGGGCATGCGCCAGGCTGGCCGCGATACCGCAGAACAGATAGAACAGCGTGAACCGGCCCGGCCCAAGCCGGTCCTCGACCGCGGGGCCGAAAATCCAGAGCGTCCACATGTTCAAGATGAGGTGAAGCCAGCCCCCGTGCAGGAAGATATTGGTCAGGAATGGGGTCCAGCCGGACGGGGCGATGAGGCTTAGCTGTCCGAAGAAGCGCGAAGGCACCAGCGCGAACTCGAAAAGGAACCTGTCTACCACGCGCGGCGGCAGGCTTGTCTGATAGAGAAACGCGAGGACGTTCGCAGCAATGAGCGCCCATATGATGACGGGCGGGTAACGGCGTGCGACGCTGTCAAGATAGGGAAACAGTGGCAGTCTCCGCGTTCATCGGGGTGTCTGGCGGTCGTGGCGGAGCAAGGCGCGCGCGCGCGCGCGCCTTGCCCCTCGCCGTCACGCTTTGGCCTTGGTCTCATCGAGGAAGCGCAGGCTGTAACTGGCCTCGCCCAGCCTTTCGATAAGCTCGAGCTGCAACTCCAGCCAGGCCTTGTGCCCTTCCTCGTCGAGCACGATTTCCTCGAACAGCATTCGCGATCCGATGTCGTTTTCCTCTGCCGCGGCGCGTGCCGCCTGGCTGTAGAAGGCAATCGCCTCTTCCTCGTCCTTGAGGTCGGCTTCAAACATCTCGCGCAGGGTCTTTGCCCGAACCGGCGGCTTGTCGAAAGCCACCTCGGGCTCACCCTTGAGAAACAGGATCCGCTCCAGAAAGCGGTCGGAATGGCCGCCTTCCTCGGTCTGTTCCTCGCGCATCTGCGCGGCGAGACCGACAAGGCCCCAGTCCTCCAGGACATGGGCATGAAGCTGATACTGGTGTGTGGCGCTGATCTCCATCCTGAGCGCCTTGTTCAGGTTATCGATGGTTTTGGCGTTGGACATTCCATCTCTCCTCGGTTGGGTTATGGTAAAGTATCAGCTCCGCAGGCGGGGCGTCACGTCTTGCGCCGCCCCGCCGCGACGGTCACGCCCGTCCAGGCCGGCGGATCAGAAGCGGGGAAGGATTCGAGCGAGGCTTCGAGGACCGGATCGAATTCGGCCTCTTCTTGGGACGACAGGTCCACCGTGCCTTTCTGCTCGACTGCGCGCCGGATTGGGTGGTCCGTGCGACCCCGATCCAGGCGGAACGGTATGCGAAAGGCGTTCGGGGCGTCGGCGCCGTTATAGAGGCGATGCCGCTCCTCTCCCCGCCAGGGGTTAGGCGTGGGGCGGCGCGGGGCGTCCTCACGCACGATATAGCGCCAGTCCTGCCGCTCGGCGAAGTCCACGGCGCTATCACGGTCGGGGAATTTCAGCCGGATCGGGCGATAGGGATCGTCGCTGGACGTGTATCCCATCAGCGGCTCGATCTGCGGCGGCCGGGACGGCTCGAACTCGAGGATCCAGTAGTTGGGCCGAGGCGCCGATGTCATCGCGGAACGGGCAGGACGGTAGATGATTGCCGTCGGCACGTCCCAGGATGGCAGATCGGTTCCAGGAATTTTCGGCGGGAATGGTGGGCGATTATGGCCGCGCATATCAGTTCTCCCGGGTGTCGGTAGATACGAGAAGGTGACGGTCGAGATCGCCGAGTTTTTCCATTCGCCTCGAATTCAGGCGAACGGCGCGTTCGGTGTTCTGCGAAGGAAAGGCAGCAGCGTGCAGGACGTCCGACCGCATCGCTATCGTGAGATCGGCGACGGCATTCATCACGCCCTCTCCGTCCCCGTCCGAGAGCGTGCCGTCAGCAAAACCGGACTGCAAGCTCTCCAGTACCTGCTCGAAGCTGGACACGCCCCCTGCACTCGCGACCACAGCCAGCTTGTGGCTGAGAACACGCAGTTCATCGATCAGCTTCGCATCGTGCCTTGCGGTTTCCACGATCTCTGCGACCTTCTCGATGCAGGCCATGTAAATGTCGCATTGCTGCTGGAGGATGATGACCCTTCCTTCCTTGCGAAGCTCGAGATCGGTCTGGCGATTGAGAAGCGCCGCGGTCAGAATGATCGTCACGACAGCGCCGAGGAAGATGAGTGTCATCTCCTGCGCGAAAGGCAGTATGTCTTCGGCAAGATACATCGAACGAAAAACGAAAACGATGCCGATGCCCAAGGCAGCAGCCGCAGCAGCAAATGCCAAGTCAGGCAGGCGGCTCGACATCAGCACCTCGCATTTTCGGTGTCAAGGGGGCATGCACGGCCTTGCATCGGCGCGCGCCTCTGCGTCCGGGTGCCGCAGGAAGATCGGCGTCGGACCGCTGCCGAACGGATTGAAGCCGGCGCTAAGGCAACGGTCGAAAATCGTTTCGTCCCATCGGGTGAAGTCGTTCTCGCCGCCGGCAAGGCGCCGGTCATCTGCCACAGCGCACATCACATCTGCGCCGACCGGGGCTGGCCGGCGATGGTGCCGTCATTCGGGCGATCCGCCTTGCGCAGCCGCAGCCCGAGGAGGATCATCATCACCCCGAAGATCGCGGCGTAGAAGCCGATCAGCCAGCCGAGCGCGAGGAAGCTTTCGAGCGGGCGCGTCAGCAGCATCCAGGTCACGACGACACCGAGAACGACCGAGACGAGGCCGCTCAGGATCAGCCAGATCTCGCCCTCGATTTCCTTGCGCAGGCGGATCGCTGCCGCGATCTCGAGGGCACCCGAGAACACGGACCAGAATGCGATGCTGGCCCAGAGGAATGTCGCAAGCACAAGCGTCGCGACAAAAGGCGAGACAACCACGACGACGCCCGTGGCGATGCTAAGAATGCCGCTGAACATCAGCCAGCCCCAGCGTTCGCCCTTGCGGATGTTACGTATCGCGGCGACGAGGCCGAACACGCCGTCGGCAAAGGCGAACGCGCCGAAGACCAGCGTGAGCGCCAGAAGCGCTTCCGCGGGCATGACGAAGGCTAGCACTGCGATGATCAATGCGAGCACGCCGCGTAACACGAATGCCCACCAATTCCGGGACAGGCTGCACAGCATGTCCTGCATCTTGTCGGTCGGGTTTTCAGAGGCTGTGGTCATTGGTCGATCTCCTATTCAGTTCGTGTCTGGTGTCGGAGCCGGCGTCCTCGCCGGTTAGGGCGGCGGCCACGCGGCGGCGATCCTCGATCGGCTGAGGTAGACGCTGCGTGTGAGCGATTTCCCGTTCGATGGAAGCGCGGCCTGATGGATCTCTGACCAACCCGGTTTCGGCAAGCCTCGCGCGTAGTGTCACGCCCGCATTTTCTGCGATCTCGGCGACCTCTGTCTCGGTCAGGCCGAAAAGGTCTGCCGTCTCCGCGATCGTAGCGTTGTCGAGGTGGAGCCGATAGAGAACGCGGCGTTCGACCGACGGAAGATCGGCGATTGCCCGGTGCAGCACCATGGCGATCTTATGCCGATCCGCTTGGCTCTCGGGGTCTGTGCCGCCGTCGTCGGCGAGGAGGTCCTCCAGCATCAGCACTTCGTCGGGCTGGTAGAACTCGAACATCGCCTGATCCGCCTCGGTCGGATCCTCCGCCGGGGCCTCGGGTTCCGCCTCGATGGAGGCGGCATCCTCAGGCACGGCGCGGCGGGCGGCGCGGGATTCTTCCTCGATGGTCTCAAAAGCCAGCCGTTTCAGCCAGTCGCCGACGGAAAACTCCGAAGGCCGATCCTCGAAGCGGGCCAGCCCCTTGAGGATCGTCGCATCGACGATATCGCCAACGCTCAGGTAGCCAGCCGGCACAGACCCGCTACACTCGAGATAGGTCAACTCGCGCCTGACGGTATCGTAGACCGTATCGAGATGATCCTCGATCAGGTCGAAGAAGAGTTGGCGCCGGTCCGCTTCCGCCGCATCCCGCGCGGGCGGCAGCGGGGCGCCGATCCGGCGCCGGCGGGCGGGACGCTTGTATTCAGGCTCGTGCTTGAGGCGCGCCACATGCCGATCGACCTGGTGGCGCAGGTCGGCAAAGGCCTTGCGCAGGACAGGCTCGATCTCGAATCCCTCTTCCCGCGCCGCGATCACGCCCGACGGCAGTTGCAGGCGCAGGCTGACTTTGATGCGCTTCTTGCCCCTCGTCTGCGAGGCAACGACTTCGAGCCGGACCAGATCCTCGCGAAAGCGCGCAAGGTGCGGTTCAAGTTGCCGCACTTCTTCCTCGATGACCTCAGGCGCGCGCTGTTGGCCGTGCCGGTCGAGATTGCGGAATGATCTAATGACGTTCATGCCGTGGACCTTCCTATAACTCTCCGAAGAGATGGCCCGGCGCGACCGATATCGCGCCGGGCCAGTCATTTGCGCTGTCACTCGGCGGACTTGTCGTCCTTGGACTGCACCTCATCCTCAACGCTGGGCTTTGGAACGTCCGTCTTGTTTTCGGCAACTTCGATGGACTCGCCGATCCCGGCTTGGGCCGGATCGTCCGGGCTGTCGTCACTGGTGTCCTTTACGATCTTTTCGAACACGACCCTCTGTTCGTCCTCCGACCAGGCGACGCGGACCTTGTCACCATCCTCGATCCGCCCGGAGAGCATCTCGCGGGCCAACTCGGTCTCCAGCTCCGACCGGATCAGCCGGCGCAGCTCGCGGGCGCCGAATTCGGGGCGGAAGCCGACCGCGCCGAAGTGATCCACGACGCTCACATCGAGTTCGAGTTCGACGCCCTGGGTAAGGGCGGTCCGCTTCACCCGGTTGAGCTGCAACTCGACGATCTGGCGGATCTCCGACTGATTCAGCGAATGAAAGACGATGATCTCGTCGATCCGGTTGATGAATTCGGGCCGGAAATGACCGCGCAACACCTCCATCAGTTCGGATTTCTGCTTGGCCTGGTCGAACTCCCTGCTGCCGCGTTTCGTGAGGTTGCGCTGGATGATGTCCGAACCGAGGTTCGAGGTGGCGATGATGATGGTGTTGGTGAAGTCCACCACGCGGCCCTTGCCATCTGTCAGGCGGCCATCGTCGAACACCTGAAGCAGGATGTTGTAGACATCTGGATGCGCCTTCTCGATCTCGTCGAGCAGCACCACCGAATAGGGCCGGCGGCGGACCTTTTCGGTCAGCTGGCCCCCCTCGTCATAGCCGACATATCCCGGAGGCGCGCCGACGAGCCGTGCCACCGCGTGACGCTCTCCATATTCCGACATGTCGATACGGATCATCGCGTCCTGATCGCCGAAGATCACCTCGGTGAGCGTCTTGGCCAGTTCCGTCTTGCCAACCCCGGTCGGCCCGAGGAACAGGAAGGTCGCGGTCGGACCGGAACCTTCGCGCAGACCCGCACGCGCCAGGCGCACCGCATCGGCTACGGCGCGGATCGCTTCTTCCTGGCCAATGACGCGCTCGTGCAGCTTCTCCTCGAGCTTCAGGAGCTTGTCCTTCTCCTCGGCGGTCAGCTCCGTGACCGGAACACCGGTGATCTTGGAGACGATCTGCGCGACATGATCGGCGCGCACCTCGGCGGTCGCCGAAGCTTGGTCGCGCTTCCAGATCTCCAGAAGCTCGTCAAGCTCCTTCTGCTTCTGCTCGAGTTCCTTCTTCAGTTCCGCTGCCCGGTCGAATTGCTTGCGGGCTGCGGCATAGTCCTGCTCGCGCTTGATCTGCGCGGCTTCGGCCTCCAGCTCCTGCACGTCCACGGGCCGCGCAGTGGCCGAGATCTTCACCCGCGCCGCGGCCTGGTCGATCAGGTCGATCGCCTTGTCGGGCATGAAGCGACCGGTGATATAGCGATCCGAAAGCTCCGCGGCGGCGATGATCGCCTCGTCGGTGATCGTCACCTTGTGGTGGCTTTCGAGCGTGTCGCGCAGCCCGCGCAGAATCATGATCGTCTGTGCGACAGTGGGCTCGTCCACATAAACCGGCTGGAACCGTCGCTCGAGCGCCGCGTCCTTCTCGATGTATTTCTGATACTCGTTGAGCGTCGTCGCACCGATCAGGTTCAGCTCGCCCCGCGCCAGCGCCGGCTTGAAGGTGTTGGCAATGTCGAGACCGCCTTCGCCGCCGCCCTGGCCGGCGCCGACGATGGTGTGGATCTCGTCGATGAAGAGAATGAGGCTGTCCTTCTCCTCGGTGATCTCCTTGAGGATCTTTTGCACGCGCTCCTCGAACTCGCCGCGGTACTTGGACCCTGCGACCATCGAGTTGATGTTCAGTTCAACCAGCCGCTTGTCGCGTAGGGCCTCGGGCACCTCGCCGGCCACGATCCGCTGGGCGAGCCCCTCGATGATGGCGGTCTTGCCGACGCCGGGCTCGCCGATCAGCACGGGGTTGTTCTTCTTGCGCCGCGCAAGAACCTCGATCGTCGTCTCGATCTCGCGGGCGCGACCGATCACCGGATCGAGCTTGCCCTCGCGCGCGACCTTGGTGAGGTCGCGGCTGAACTGGTCGAGATCGGGGGTGTTCGACGGAGTCTCGACGCGGCCTTCCTCGGCACCCTTGCCGACCACCTTCGTCACCTGCTGGCGCAGCGCCTGCGGCGTCAACCCCAGCTTGCGCAGCATCGCCGCGGCCAGGCCTTCACCTTCCTCGGCAAGTCCGATCAGAAGGTGCTCGGGACCGACATAGGAATGGCCGAGTTCGTTCGAGGCGATGAAGGCCCGGTTCAGCGCGTCCTTCAGGCGAGGGCTTACGCCGATTTCGCCCTCCGTCTTGGCGTCTCCACGCTTCGCTTCCTTCTCGATCTGGCGCCGCAGATCATCCACATCGACCTTGAACTGTTCCAGGATCGTCTTGACGACGTCAGACGGGGTCAATGCCAGAAGCAGATGTTCGGTGTCGACCTCGCTGCGCCCGAATTCCCCGGCCTTCTGTGCTGCATCCTGCAGCAGCTTGTTGCCCTGTTCGCTCAGCCGGTCGGCGATGGTGCGTCCGCCGCCGCGCCGCGATCCACGCCGCGGCGCGCCCTCGCCGAAAGTGGCGTCGACGACAGCGTCATCGCCATCACCCATAGAGCCGAGCGTGCCGCCTCGCAGCGGACTGTCACCAAAGAGGCTGCCGAAACCGCTCTCGCCGAAGAATTCGTCAAGAAGGGAACGCCGCCCGAACAGGGACTCCAGCGGCGAGGCGCTGCGTCCCGACCGGCGCGCTATTTCGCTGTAGTGCTGATCGCACAGCTCCATGTTCTGAACCCTGCCGTTCACCGAGGCGCGCACGCGCGCCGTCGCCGGGCGACCGCAAATATCGCAAGCTCCGTTTGCCATTCGTCTTCTCCGTTTTCATTATCCAGTCAGGGTTGTTCGCCGATCATCTGCGCCAGTGACAGTGTCACGCAGCGACCGCTTCCGTTCTTTTCACCTTGGACGCAATTGCCACCAGATCGGGCTCGTCCAGTGTCTCTCGTTGCAGGAGATCTTGCGCCGATTGCTCGAGAAGATCCAGATTGGTTTCAAGAAGGGTGAGGGTGCGCTTGAAGACGCCATCCACGATGTCGCGCACCTTTAGGTCCATTCGCTCGGCCGTGGCCTCGCTGTAGCGGCGGTTGAGCCAGGACGCCTGATCGCCGGTGCCGAGAAAGCCGGGCCGATCGGTGTCATAGCTGACATGCCCGAGGTCTTCGTCCATCCCGTAACGCGCGACCATGGCGCGGGCGATATCGGTCGCCTTGACCAGATCGTCCGCCGCCCCAGTCGAGACATGATCGTAGATGATCTTCTCTGCCGCGCGCCCGCCAAGCAGGACTGCGATCTTGTTTTCGAGTTCCTCCCGCGTCATCAGGAAGCGGTCCTCGGTCGGGCGCTGGATGGTGTAGCCGAGCGCGCCAATCCCGCGCGGTATGATCGAGACCTTGTGCACCGGGTCCACCCCCGGCAGAGCCATCGCGACCAGCGCGTGCCCCATCTCGTGGTGCGCCACGATCTCGCGTTCGCGCGGATTGAGCACGCGGTTCTTCTTTTCCAACCCGGCGATGATGCGTTCCACCGCATTGTTGAAGTCGTCCATCGTCACCGCATCAGCCTTGCGGCGCGTGGCGAGCAATGCTGCCTCGTTGACGAGATTGGCAAGATCCGCGCCGGAAAAGCCGGGAGTAAGCGCTGCGACCTTCTCGGAATCGACGTCTGGGGCGAGCTTCACCTTTTTCATGTGAACGCCGAGAATCTGCACACGTCCCTTCTTATCCGGCCGATCCACCAGCACCTGCCGGTCGAAGCGTCCCGCACGCAGCAGCGCGGGGTCGAGGATCTCTGGTCGGTTGGTGGCGGCCAGGAGCACGATGCCAACCGAAGGGTCGAAGCCGTCGAGCTCGGTCAGAAGCTGGTTCAGCGTCTGCTCACGCTCATCGTGGCCGCCAGCGATCTGGCCGGAGGAGCGCGCCCGCCCGAGAGCGTCGAGTTCGTCGATGAAGATGATCGCCGGCGCGGATTTCCGAGCCTGCTCGAAGAGGTCGCGCACCCGCGCGGCACCGACGCCCACGAACATCTCGACGAACTCGGAGCCCGAGATCGAAAAGAAGGTCACGCCGGCCTCGCCTGCCACTGCGCGCGCTAGAAGCGTCTTGCCGGTGCCCGGCGGCCCAACGAGCAATATGCCTTTGGGGATATGTGCGCCCAGCTTTCCGTATTCGGCGGGGTTCCTGAGGAACTCTACGACCTCCTCGAGCTCGGCCTTGGCCTCGTCCACACCGGCCACGTCGGCGAAGCTGACGCCGGTTTCTTTTTCCATGTAAACCTTGGCCTTGCTGCGGCCGACCTGCATGAACCCGCCGAAACCCTGTTTGTCGGCGAACTTACGGAACAGCAGCATCCAGATTCCGAAGAAGACAAGCGCTGGCGCCACCCAGGAAATCAGCGTGCCGAGAAAGGTGTTCTGAGGAACGCCCGTGATCTCGACGCCGGAGCGGTCGATCCGCTGCAGGATCGCGGGATCCACGACCGTGGTGACGAACTGGCTCTTGCCGTCGACGGGGTCGGTGAAGGTGCCGGTGATGGTGTCCGCGCCGACCGCAACGGAGGCGACCCTGCCATCCTCGAGATAGCTCTCGAACTGGCTGTAGCTGATCGGTGCGACGGATTGCCAGCCGGCGATCAGGTTCTGGATGAAAAGCACGGCTATGAAAGCCACCACCCAGTACCAGATGTTATATTCGGTCTTCCTTTCCATGCCGCTTGTCCCTTTCACTGGCGCCCGAGCCGCGCCCTGATCCGCTCGAGCAGCGCCAGCAGGATGCGCCTTTCGTCTGCCGACAAATCCTGCAGGATTTCATGTTCGAGCGCCGATTGCCGCGGCGCGAGTTCCTCCAGCATCGCCCGGGCCTTCGACGTTGCGGCGACGATCTGCGACCGCCTGTCGTCGAGCGAGGGCGACCGCTCGACCCAGCCGCCCCGGACCATGCGATCGACGAGCTGGCCCGCAGTGGCCGGGCCGACCTCAAGTCGGTCGGCCAGATCGCCGATGGTCAGCCCGGGCGCATCCTCGACATGCGCCGCCGCCATCCAGGACAGGCGGGTCAAGCCGCTGTCGCGGATGTCTTGGTCGATCCGCTGCTGGATGAGCTGCGCGACCCGGTGGATCGTCGTCCCGATCAGCGCGATGTCCGAAGAGATCATAGGTATCCTTCCTCCGGTTGCATGAGACACAGGATAGACCGCACTCCATCCGAAGTGCAATGCTCGCATCATATATGCTTGCATAATAAATGGAACCGCTTATCTTGATGAGCGGTCTCCGAACCCACATCCGGCCGGCACCGTTGCCCGGTCCCTCCATGCCGATGGTTCGGGGGCATCGATCAGCAACAGGAGGCCAGTAATGCTCTACCCGACATATCTGCGCCGCAGCGATCCCTTTGCGCTGATGCGCTCCATGATGCGCGATCTCGACCGCGGTTTCTGGCCGCCGGCCCGCGCGGCGTTCCCGGCGGTGAATGTCTGGCAAGGCCCTGAGGCCGTTGCCATCGCCGCTGAACTTCCCGGCATCGAACCGGGCGACATTGAGATTTCGGTTAAGGACAACGTCCTGACGCTTTCGGGCGAACGCAAGGTGCCAGAGGTTCCCGACGGTGCGCGCTGGCACCGCAACGAACGCGGTTTCGGCAGGTTTTCCCGCACTATCCGCCTGCCGTTCGCGGCCTCGGATGACAAGGTCGAGGCGAGGATGACAAACGGCGTATTGCGGATCGTCATCTCCCGGCCCGAGGAAGAAAAGCCGAAGAAAATCGAGATCAAGGCAGCCTGAGAAAAGCTGGAACGATGAGCACCAACATCACGCAAGCCGCCGAAAAGACGCCGACCGATTCGCCCGAGACCACCGGCAGCGGACGCATCTACCGCCCGTTGACCGATATCGTCGAGACCGATCAGGGTGTCTCCATGATGCTTGGAATGCCTGGGGTCGCCGCCGATGCGGTCGAAATCACGCTCGAAAATCGTGTGTTGACGATCCGCGGCAAGGTTGACCCGGTGCGGCCGGAAAACCTCGAACTTGCCTATGCCGAATATGGCGAGGGCGATTTCGAGCGTGCCTTCACGCTTTCCGAGGACTTCGACCTCGATAGGATCGAAGCCGAGATGCGTGGAGGTGTCCTCACCCTGACGCTCCCCCGAGCCCCTGAAGCGCAGCCGAAAAAGATCGCCGTCAGGGGCGCCTGAAAACCGAAGGAGACCATATCATGCAGATCAAAGACCTCATTCCCTGGGCGCGCAAGGACGGCGCGCCAGATGCCAAGAGCAGCGAAGACAACCCGATCGCGACACTCCAGCACGAAATGAACCATGTGTTCGAGAACTTCTGGAACCGTGTCGGTCATTTCGAATGGCCCTTTGGCAGCGGCGAAGCGAAATCCGACGTGGTCGAGACCGACAAGGCGATCGAAGTATCGATCGAGCTGCCGGGCATGGAGATGAAGGACATCGAGGTGACGGTCAACGATGACATGTTGACTGTGAAGGGGGAGAAGAAGATCGAGCGCCAGGAGGAGAAAAAGGGGTATTACCTGTCCGAGCGCAGCTACGGCGCGATCTACCGGACAATTCCGCTCCCTCCCGGTGTGGATGGCGAAAAGGCGCAGGCATCCTTCAAAAACGGGGTTCTGACGATCAAGCTGCCCCAGACTCCCGAGGCGCAGGCGAAGGTCAAGCGCATCGAGGTCAAGAACGGCTGATTTGCCACATTGGGTGTCGCCGGTTTGCGGCGTCCCCTCCGCTCCGTGCGATATCGCACCGTCTGGAGAAGCCCCGGGGAGCTTGTCTCTCCGAGGCGGCCTTCGAGAGGCAATCATGAAAGACTTGCAACGATCCGGGCTGACCCGTGAACAATGGTCGGCGATGACGCTCTACGAGAAGTTCGAGCAAGTTGTCATCTTCGTCCTCAGCGTCATCATTGCGGCGATCGTCGTGGCGTCGGTCTGGGCGCTGATGCGCGAAGTCGTGAACCGCTTGCTTCTGGGGGCATTCGACACTCTCGACTACGCCACCTTCCAGGTGGTGTTCGGCATGATCTTCACCGTGGTGATCGCGCTCGAGTTCAAGCGCTCCCTTCTTGTTGCGACCGAACGCAGCTTCGGGATCCTCCAGGTCCGCACGATCGTGCTGATCGCGCTGCTGGCCATCGCGCGCAAATTCATCATCCTGGACGTCGGCGAGACGGAATCATCCAAGATTGCCGCACTCGCGGGCGCGGCGCTTGCGCTCGGGGTTGTCCATTGGCTGGTGCGCGATCAGGACCGGCGCGAAGTCCGGGACCGTGAGGAGCCATGACAGGGGTCTCTGCCCGCCATCGCTTGCTCAATCTGGCGCAGTCGGCGCTGCTTCTGGGGCTCATGGCGGCAATCGCCTGGGTGTCGGTCACTGCGATCCTCGGGCCAGAAACGGGGGCGATGGTGGCCCTCGGCATGGTCGCGGGCCTCATCCTGGCGCCCGCTCTGCCCCGCCGCATGATCCTGTCCGGCTATCAGGCGCAGCGGCTGACAGGGCGCGATGCTCCCGGGCTCGTCGGTGCGCTGGCCGAGCTCGCCCGCCGCGCCGGTCTGCCACGCGCCCCGGCGCTCTATCGTGTGCCGAGCTCGCTGCCAAATGCCTTCGCCATGGGCACGCCCGAGGACAGCTCGATCTGCGTTACCGACGGGCTGCTCGAGCTGCTCGACGGACGTGAACTCGCCGGGGTGCTGGCCCACGAGATCGGCCACATCGCCAATCGCGACCTGTGGGTCATGGGTGTAGCCGACATGATGTCGCGCCTCGTTTCGCTGGCAAGCTGGCTCGGACAGTTGCTTCTACTCCTCAACCTGCCTCTGGTCCTGGCAGGCATGGTCCATGTGCCTTGGCATGTCGTGATTCTCCTTGTCTTCGCACCCACCCTCATGGCGCTGGTCCAACTCGGCCTTTCGCGGACGCGCGAGTACGACGCCGACCGCGCCGCCGCAGAGCTGGCCGGCGATCCGGAGGGGCTCGTGCGCGCGCTCGTCAAGCTCGATCGCCGGGTCGGTCGGTTCTGGGAGGAGATCCTTCTGCCCGGCCGCCGCATTCCGGAGCCCTCGTTGCTCAGGACGCATCCCCCGACCGAAAGCCGCATCCGCCGCCTCCGGGACCTGGTCACGGGTCGCACGACCCCGATCCCCCCCCTTGTCGGCTACCCGACCGCAAGGATACCGCTGGGAGGGACACCACCTCGGTTCCATCGCCTTGGGCTCTACTGGTAGGCCTGCAGGGAAGCTGGATCGCCCAGGAGAACGGCGACCTGTCAGAAGGCAGGTCTTCCAGAGAAGGTTGGATATCAGGCCCATCCACTCCACCAGGTGCGGAGGGCAGAGAAGCGAAAACGCATCAACCTCTCCGCGATCCATCAGTTCGCGCAGGATCAGACCCGCTTCGATGGTCTTGCCGATGCCTTCATCGTCGGCGATTAGCAGACGCGGGACCTGAAGCCGAAGGGCCATGAGCAGCGGGACCAGCTGGTAGGCCCGCGGCTCAAACGCAAGCTGTGCGGCGGATCGGAACGGACCTGCCCCTCGGCGGAGGGTCAGCCTCAACGCATCGGCAAGAAGCGCCGCCTTGAACTGAACTGTCGTGCGGGCATTGTCAGGCAGGTCGAAACGAGCGGCTTCGACAGGTGTCAGCTCGAGATCCGGAGCAAGAACGACGATATCATTTTCACTGCCCGAGAGGGGGCGCAGGGCGAACAGGCGGTCGTGTCGCGAATGTGGTGGAAATTGCCGAGCAGCGGGCTCCGAGTATGTGACATTGGCTCCAGTCAGGCCGCGAGGTCAAGGGACATCGGCACGAGAGGCTGAGAAAGGGTTTCCCAGCCATCGACCTTTCGCATCTGGATCTGCCCTGACGCCAAGAGCGCCCAGAGCAGCATCGGCACGGTCTCGGCGCAGGGCAGCACGGTCTGGGTCTTGATGCGGCGGCGGAACTCCTCGTTCAGACGCTCAATGGCGTTGGTGGTCCGTGCGGATTTCCATTGCGATGGATCGAGGCGAGTGAAGCTGAAGAGGCGATCACCGGCCTCCTCAAGGCTATCGGCCACGGCCCGGCACTTGAGCTTCCACTTGCGGAGGAAGGCCTTGCGGCGCGTCTCGATCTCGGCGGCGCTGTCGGCGTAGATCATGTCGCGGTAGTCTTCGCTCAGCTCGTCATGCAGGCGCTTTGGGGCGTGGCCGAGCAGGTTGCGGTGGCTGCCGAACCGTGCAGCGTTGAATGGCCAGATCCTCGCCCCAGAGTGCCACAAGCGCGGCTTCAAGGCCGGGGGCGCCGTCAACGATTACGAACTCGGGCCGCCTCAGGCCCCGCGCGTCCAGATCGGCGAGGAATTGGCTCCAGGCAACCGTGCTTTCGCCGCACATGTTCCTGATTGAGAGGAGCACCTTTTGTCCGTCGCGCCAAACACCGATCGCCGCCAGCCCCGAGATGTTGGTGGCCTTGCGGTCCAGCCGGGTCTTTATGACGGTGCCGTCGAGGATGAGCCGCACGATATCCTCCTCGGCCAGGTCGCGGGTGGACCACGCGTCCCAATCGAGCTTCACCTTGCGCCAGGCCCGGCTGACCACGTCCTTGCTCACCGCCCCCTCGAACAGTCCGAACAGCGCCCCCCTTGACCCGGCGCGTGTTGGTGCCGGCCAGGTAGACCGCCGCGATCAGGGCCTCGGCCTTCTTTGTCAGCCGCCTGTAGCGGGGCAGTGCCTTCGAGCGCCATTCGGTGATCTTGCCGCCCTCGTTCTCGATCCGGGCACGAGGAACCCGCACCGTCTCAGTGCCGAATGTGCCGGTCAGCTGCCGATCGCGATGCCCTTGGCCCGCTCGTTGCCGCGGCCGTAACGGAGCCGTCCAAGAAAGTCGGCCAGTTCCTCTTCGAACATGGACTCAATGGTGGCACGGACATTTGCCCGAAGGCGATCCTCGATCGGATCATACGCCCCTGCGTCGGGCAGTAGCGAAAAGGATGAGCTGTCGGTATTCTGCTTCATGGCGTGATCTCCCTGGCGGTTGCCGCCGCCGGTTGGGTGGGTGTTGGTTCACCCGGAGATTACGCCGCCAGCCAATTTCCACCACTTCCGAGACACGACCAAGCTGCGAGGGCGAATACGGTCGCCCTCGCAGCCAACTTCACGCCTCGGCGCGGGTCTGGTGACTGGGGTTTTCTTTCGAACTCAGATCGCCCGCTCTGAATGGAGTAGAAATCGCCGCGATGAGCTCTGCGTCCTCGCCGATGCCCGCATTTGGTGTAGTCAGCAGAGTGTCGCCGTAAAAGATCGAGTTCGCACCGGCGATCAAGCACAGGATCTGTGCCTCGCGGTTCAAGCTCGAGCGCCCTGCCGACAGCCGCACAATCGAGGCGGGCATCACCAGTCTGGCAGTGGCGACCATACGGACCAGTTCCAGCGGGTCGATGGGGGCCCGTCCGGCCAGCGGCGTTCCCGCGACCGGCACCAACGCATTGATCGGCACGCTTTCCGGATGCGGCACCATCGTCGCCAGCGTCTGCAACATCGAGGCGCGATCCCGCACGCTCTCGCCCATGCCAATGATACCGCCACAGCAGAGCTCGATGCCGTAACTACGCACCGTCGCCAGCGTATCCAGTCGGTCCTGATAGGTGCGGGTGGTGATGATCTTGCCGTAGAATTCGGGGCTGGTGTCGAGGTTGTGGTTATAGGCCGTGAGGCCAACCTCTGCGAGGCGCTCGGCCTGATGGGGTTTGAGCATGCCGAGGGTGACACAGGCCTCCATCCCGAGCGCCCTGACCCCCGCCACCATCTCGACCACGGCGTCGAAATCGCGACCGTCGCGCACCTGTCGCCAAGCCGCCCCCATGCAGAAACGCTCCGCCCCGGCACTACGCGCGGTGGCGGCCATGTCGATAACTTTCGCCGGATCCATAAGACGCTCACGGGTCAGCTCCACATCGCGGTGATGCGCCGATTGCGGACAATAGGCACAGTTCTCAGGGCAACCGCCAGTCTTGATCGACAGCAGGCTGGCCTTCTGCAGGCGGTTCGGGTCGTGGTGCGCGCGATGCGCGGCATTCGCCATCCCGACAAGCTCGAGCAGGGGCAGCTCATGCAGTGCAAGGATTTCATCGGTTTTCCAGTCGTGGCGCAGCGCACTGCTTGCGGATGTATCCAGCCTCACTTGAGCCCCCGCAGTCGCGCCATCCCCTGAGCCGCAAGCCCTACAACAGCGATCTTGGCGAGATCTCCGGCGAGGAAGGGCAGGACTCCGACGGCCATAAGCTGCTCCGATGGCACAAAGGCCGACAGCCAGATCAGGCCAAACCCGTAGACCACGCCAAGCCCGGTCAGCATCGCAAATGTCTGGCCAAGCCAACCCCGTCCCACAGCTAGCCATCCGGTTACGCCCGAGGCGAGCAGATAGCCGACAAGGTAGCCGCCGGTTGGACCGGCAATATAGGTCAGACCCAGACCGCGCGCAGGCGAGCCCGCGAATACCGGCAAGCCGGCGGCACCCGCCGCGAAATATACGGCGAAGATAGCCACTGCCATGCGCGGGCCGAGCAGGAGGGCAAAGGCCATGACCGCCATCGTGTGCAATGTCATCGGGACCGGCCAGAACGGGATTTGCACCTTGGCAGAAATCGTCATCAACGTGACGCCCGCAATGCCGATGGCCAGCGGGCGAAATACGCGGGCCAGGGGCGTTACAGTGCCAGAATACGGTGTGATTGTGGGCATTGGACCCTCCAAATTATCTATAATATGACGAATCCGTCGTTGCATAGGCACATGGATGGGGGTCTTCTGCAAGACCCCTCGCACTATTATAGATAATTATCGGAGCAGCTATCGCCCCCTTGGCCCCGTCCACTGCACATGGCGCGCAAGTATGGCGCAAGCGTTCATGGTGTCGCCAGCGCGAAGAGCGGCCAGGATAGCGCGGTGATCGCGATCGGTTGGGGCTTCCCATTCTGCCCGCCAGCCCGAAAACAGAAAGCGCGCGCTGGCGGCATGCAGATCATCAATACTGCGCATCAGGCGCGGCATATCGCAGGGCTCGAGGATCAGCCGATGAAAGCGCCGGTTGGCTTCCTCCCAACTCTGCACATCTGGGGCGTGGTCACCAACCCGCGTTGCTTCCTCAGCTTTATCAAGAATTGCCTTGGTCAGATTGGGCGCAGCATTGCGGAGCGCCATTGTCTCAAGTGCCGCGCGCATTCCAGCGACCTCTCTGACCTCCTTGGGGCTGAAGCCGGCAACCCGCACGCCACGACGCGGCTCGCTGATGGCAAGTCCCTGCGCCTCCAGGCGACGAAACGCCTCTCGCACAGGGACATGGCTGGCGCCAAATTCTGTGGCGATGTGATCCTGACGCAGTTTGTCGCCGGCACAAAGCGTGCCTGCAATAATCCGATCTGCAAGGATGCGGCTGATTTTGTCAGCCAAGGTTTCTTTGGTACTATCCGTCATTAATTATAGATAAAATGAGATTCTCACTTTGTCGATGGTCTTCACAAGGCAGAATCGTCTAGGCCGCCAGATCGGTAGGCAGCGCCCCCATTCCACCTTGCTGTCGGACAACATGAGCCGCGCTCCTGGGATCGGCCAGGGCAACGAGGCCCCTGTCCAATAGGATTTTGGCCCGCTTCCTCAGCGACACGCGCCAGTTCCTTCAGCGCCGAGAATGCCCGCACCACCCCGGCGACGGAGTTCCGATCGGTGATGGTGATGGCCGCAAAGCCAAGCTCGGCCGCGCGCTTCACCAGTTCCTCGGGATGCGAGGCACCACGCAGGAAGGTGAAGTTCGAGGTGACGCAAAGCTCGGCGTGAGGAATCACAGGAACACCCCCTGCGCATACCAGTTCCGAGATCCGGATTGTGGGGTGCGGAACAGCCAGAGCCGCGGCCCCTCATTGGTCTCTATCCGCCAATAGTCCCGCACACCGCTGCGCCATGCCGGATCATCGAACCACCATTCCGGGGTGATCTGCTCGGGGCCATGCGCCCGAAGGGTGGTGAAACCCATCCGGCGCCAGCTGAAGCGGGCGGGAGGGCTGCCAGAGACCTGGGCCAGAGCTTCCGCCGGGAAGAGGGTGATGGGACGGCGGGGGCGGCGTTTCGGGGGAAACGCTTCCGATGCCGTATAGGCAGCAGGGACGGTCAGGAAGCTGCGTTCTGGAATGCGACTGCTGGCGGGCAGAAAACGCTGCACCGCATCGAAACCCAGCCGGTTGCCGATCCGCGAGATCAGGTCGGAAAGCTCATCCTCCGCACGCGCCTGCGCGTTGCCGATCTGCTCGGGAGCCAGCGGTTCGGTCACCGTGGCGGAGAGGCGCAGCCCGTCGATCCCGAAGCCGGAATCCACCTTATCCCCCCCCTTGAGGAACAAGGCCGAGATCCGAGCCGGGTCCCGCATTGCGCGGGCTATACCGACGTTAACCAGGGCAGCCGAACGATCTACGCGTGCAGTTCCAGCCGGACAGCCCGGGCCCCCATCTGGGCCGATGTCAGCTTGTCGCAAAGCCGGATCAGAAGACGGTCCAGCACCCCCATCACATCGGCCGTGAGCCCGATCGGCTCGGGCAAGGTCATCCGCACCCCGAAATGCGGCGCATCCGCTTCGGCTGCGACAGGCTCGGCCTGGGTCCCAAGCGCCTGATCGAGACGGCGAAGAAGTTCAGCGCCGAACCGGCGCGCCAGTGGTGCCCGGGGCACAGCGGTCAGGTCGGCGATCTTGTGCAGTCCGAGGCGGGTCAGACCGTCGGCGACCGGAGCTTCAATCCGCAGCGCGCTCACTGGCGTCGGGCCCAGCCGAGAGAGCAACCCGCCTTCCGGGATCACCCCGCCACCACGGCGAGCAAGTGCCCAGGCTCCGCCCCGGGTCTCGGCAATGGCGCTTTTCGATGAGACCCCTGCCCTTTCGAGACGAGCCTCAAGATCGGCCAGAAGCACGACCTCGCCACCGAAGAGATGCGGCCCGCCCGAAACATCGACGATCAACCCATCCGTTCCGTCTTTCGCGGCATGAGGCCCGTAACGGCTGGCCCACCTCCGCAGGCCTTCAAGCGCCCTGCCCTCCCGGATCAGATCGGCGGGCCGCGTGGAGAGCGAGGGCACACCGCACGCGCATCGGTCAGCGGCATGCCAGGGTGGAGCCCGACGGCGCTTGCGGTGCTGTTGAGGCAATGCAGATGTTCCGCGTTCGACGCCCGGAGCGTCAACGCGAAAGGCCCCTCAACGGGGCGGACCCTCAGGCTGATGTCGCTCGCCAGCCTGGGGAACCAGATGGACAGCAGCCGTCGTGCCATTCCAACTCACATCATAGATTCCGATTGTTCCTCTTTTGTTCTTATTAAGGATCCAGCGATGACGAGTCGAGTCCAGAGGCGAGGGTAGCGGATCACATTTCCAGCGGGTCTCGGCGGCACTGCTTCCCCTGCCCTCCTGGATCAGCATCAGGCCAGTGGTGCCTCCGGCCTCGGCTGCCAGCTGGAGCCGCCTGCCCGCGGTCAGTGAGATTGGTTTCTCTGGAGCGGCGATCACCAAAGATACTGGCCGCGCCCGTAGCGCTTCTTCGACCGTCCAGAGCAGATCGGTCTCGCCCCTCGCCTCGATGAAGTGCAACCGCTCGGCAACACCGTCTGGCAGGGATCCCGGCATCGGCCGGTCGCGATCATGCGCCAGCACGATCCAGAAGACCGGCCCTGGCAATCTCGTGGTCTGGAACAGCGCAAAGCCGGTTCGGCCCCGGCCCTCGACTTCGTGGACGCGGCCCTTCACCAGGTGAAGCAAATCATCACTTCCAGCCTGCAGACGGTCACGCAGGTTCCGCACGTGTGCCCTCGGCGGCTATTTCGAGAAGACCATTGGCCAGCGGCCGTTGAAGCTTCAAAGCCTCGCTCGTATCCGCGGTCAGCCAGCAGCGCCATTCATCCGGGCGCGTGAGGATCACCGGCATGGCTTTGGGATGCACTGGTCGAACTGCTTCATTTGGCTCACAGGTCAGAAAGCCGAAGAGGTCAGTTGTCACCTCTCCCTCCTTCAGCTTTCTGACCGAAGTCAACTCGGTGTGGATGCCAGCGAAGAAGGCGATCGGGCGGTCCTTGCCGAGGGCAAACCAGACCGGGTTGTTGCGAGGTGCGCCGGGTCGGGCGTCGAGTTCGGAAAAGCTGGTGAATGGAACGAGACAGCGATGTTCCACGCCAAGCCATCTGCGCCAATGGGGTGAGCTGACATTGCGGATATTTGTGACGCCGGGGTCTGTGCGCTTGCCGGCCAGACAGACGGGTGGCGTCGGCATCCCCCATCGGGCCGTGGTCAAAGTCCAATCCCGTCCTTCACCGCGGGGAATGATCGGCGCGGCATAGTCGGGGAAGATGCCGGATGCAGGCGCGAGATTGCCTGCGGTATCGATCAGATCCTCACCGTCTTCGAGCACGCCCCGAAAGACCTGACGCATCGCGTCCTGGCTTTTGGTCTGAGCGTAAAGATTGCACATCACTCCACCTCGCAGCGTTTCCGCATGAGAACAATCAACGAACCTATCCGATTCCTCACGAACGGTCTATCCTGCTGTTTCAGGGCCACCCGATCACAGTCAGGGATCACGCCCGCAGGACGGATCTCACATAAGCATCAGGGTTGAGGATGGTTCCGATCTGCTTTGCCATGCGGTTTTCAAGCCTGAGAAGTTCCCAAAGCCCGAGCTTGCTTGCAGCGCTGGCGAGGATCTCCTGGCTTACTCTCAGCATGCTTCCGAATTCGAAAGCGATGCGTTTGGCCTCTTGGGCGCTTGTTGGCTCTTCATAGAAAGCGCTGACCTCGGTCAGGGCTCTCCAACTTGGAAGGTCATCGACTTCTCGCTTTCTTTTTTTTGTATCTGAGTCTTGCTCTATGTGGCGGACATTCTGTCCGTCAGAGGCGGGCTTTTGTTCGGTTGGCGGCAGGCCGCAAGTTTTTGCGGTGAGGGCCTGAAAGGCTTGGAGAACCGCTTGGTCTGGAGCGCGGTCCGTGGTGGTCTCCGCGCAGGATTTAGCATCAGCGGCTTCCGCTTTGGAGTGCAGGCGCTGCTCAACCTCTTCAACTTCGTATTGGACGACTGCTTGTGGGGCTGCATGTGACGAGAGGACAGCGGTCAGTTGCGAGAGAGCTGCCCGAGCCTCCACGAGTGTCAGTGAGGTACGCCGCACGAGGTTGCGTAGTCCGTCGATGAAGGTGGCGACAGTGTCGCTCAAGTGGAGTTCGGCGCAGGCCGCGCGAAGTCTGAGGATCTGGGCCCGCAGCCCGCGCAATTCGTCTGCCTCCTCGCGGCGGCGCAGGGCAAGGGCGAGCAACTCGTCGGACTGCGCGAAGAGGGGCGATAGGTCTAGCCCGAAGGCGCCGATCGGTTTGCCGTGCTGCATCACAGGGAAGCGCTTACCATTTGCACTGTCACGGCGCCGGATCAAGCCGGCGGCTTCGAGTGTCTCCAGATGCCGCCGCAACTGGCGGTCGGTGAGGCCCTTGGCGCGGAAGCACAGGGTTTCGTTGCTGGCATAGACCGTGAGCAGGGTGGTCGGAGAAACTGGCATTTCTCGGCCATCTGCGCTCTTGCAGGGAAGACAGCTCAACAGAGCGTCCAAGACAATGACCGCGCCTTGCCGGATGCCGAGATCGCGGCTGCATGTGTTGACCGCGGCCATGATGTCACGACGAGAGATAGGTCGGAATGCTGGCTGCAGGGTGATCGAGCCCATGCCGGGGAGCGAGTGCTCCGCAGATTTGGCACAGTTCGCCTGCGCCCCGGCCGCAAGGACCGTGGATGTGATGTGCTTCATAATGATCAGCAGACAAAACTATCCCGTTCGCTCGGAAGCGTTGCTCTTGATTCGTGATTCGGGGGCTGCTAGATTCAGGGTGTCTAATCGAGAATGCGCTTCGGCGCGGCAGCCTCCGGAGCTTCACAGCTTCGGGGGTTTTGTTTTGTTAGCCTTTCCTCCTTTCTGCTCTGCCTCGTTTGGTTATTCGTCGTCCTGCGGAGAACTTGATCTGAACTCCGCGTAGGATTGTTTGATGAAATCCTGAAGCCGGGTGTCCAGCCAGGAAGCGAACTCGGCAGTTGCTCCGCTTCGCTTTACGGTTAGCGTCACCGAGCTGCGTCCAGAACGGATCGTGACGCCGTCGACTGGGGTGCTCTCGGCGATGTCGTCATGTCGTGCACCGCGCTTTGTCGCCTCGCGAATGAGATGGTCCAAGCGCTCGTCGGAGGTCAGGCGTTCATTTGCGGTCCTCAGGATTCGATCAGCCGTCTTCTCGGTCAGCTTCCCAGCGATGAAGAGTTCTGCCAGCGCAGTCCATTTTGGTCGTCCGGACCTCTGTGCGGCACCAATGAGCGAACCGACGTCTGCAGGTACGGCCTGGGTGACTTTTGTTAGGTGGGAAAGACCTGCGGAGGACAGGTTAAGCACCGCCTTCGCTGTTGTTGGTTGATGGCCGGCATCGAGGATCGCTTGGGCGAACCGGGCCCGCTCATAGAAGGATAGGTTCCTTCGGGCAGCGTTCTCGAGGCCCTTAGCTATGAGCGCTGTAGCGTCATCCAGATCTTGGACGTTGGCTCTGACTTTAATGCCCAGATCACGACACGCGGCGAGCCGGCGTCGTCCGTAAATGACCTCGTAGCGACCTTCTGCCTTCGCCCGACGGATCAGTATTGGCACCTGCTGTCCCTGATCCCGGATGCTGTTCGTAAGGCTCTCGAGGCCGTCATTCGCTTCATCATCGTTTACAGCTGTAAACGGTGTAAGCCGGTCAACAGGTCCCCAGTCGTCGATCAAATTAGGTTCAATCTCGCGAATTGCGGCGAGAGATCCCTGCAGGGCGCCGAGTGCAGGCGCGGTGATCTTGGTCGACCGCTCGGATGGCGAGGTGGTGGAGCGCGCGATCGTACTGGCGATGCCTGTCATCCCGCTGAGTGATTTGCGAGCCATTACTTACGCCCCCAGGTTTGCCGGACCATCGTCTCGATCTCGCGGCCGATAGCGTCCATCGAGCCCCGAGCCCTGTCATATGTTGCCCTGGTCATATCTGAGCGAACTACCTCATAGAGAGACTGTTTGAGCATGGTCGCGTCACTGATTGCCGTGCTCTTGAGAGCGGTGGCTGACATGACGCGATCCTGAAACAGGGCCCGCATGAACGAGGTGATCTGCTGAGATGGGATGTCCGTGGGTTCATCGCGGGTGATGAGAAGCTTAAAGTGATCGTAGTTGAGCTCCGCGCCGGCATCTTCGATGACGCCCATGTAAGCACCTGCCAGTTCAAGGAACTGCGCAGTGGACGAAACGTCCAACATCGATGGGGTCATCGGGACAATTATCGAGGTCGCGGCGGCCATACCGGAAATCGTCAGGAAGCCAAGTTGCGGAGGGCTATCCATCAGGACCAGGTCGTAGTCAGCCTCGACCTGGGCGAGTGCATCGCGGATCCGGAAGTAAAAAGGCCTTTCGGGGTTGGAATGAACCGCGGATTCCGTCTCGAACTCTGACAGGACAAGCCGGGAAGGGGCGATCGCGAGCCCGGGGAAATAGGTTTGCACGATCACGTCTGCCATCGGCGAAGGGTTTTCATATTTGATCGCATCATAAATCGTGAGCCCATCGAACTCGATCTCGGGGCTGATACCACACATGGACGTCAGCGAGCCTTGGGGGTCGAGGTCAACGACCAGTACCCGGTAGCCTTGCAATGCGAGGTAGTGGGCAAGGTGGATCGTCGTCGTGCTTTTGCTCGACCCTCCCTTGAAGTTCATCAGCTGCCAGACTTGAAGCTTTTCGCCCTCCATCCGGCGTGGCAAGTAGTGACCCTTCTTCCGGGAGGTTCGCTCAAGAATCTCGCGCGCCTGCAGTATCTCCTGACCGGAGTAGTAGCGGCGTCCTCCACGGTTGGTTGCGGGTTCTGGCAGAACGCCGTCTGCATGAACTTTCCGCATGAACTGCCCGGAAACATCCAGCAGTTCCGCAACCTCTGGGGCCGAGAACTCGCGAAGTGTCTTGGTGTTGTCTGGAGCGAACGCAGCAAGGAGATGCTCCCTGATCGCGGCGTTCAGTCGCTCAGAGATGTCAGTAGCGAGTGCTGACGGGCGATCCGCGGATAGCGGTGTCACGGGAATCATCTGGTTGCCTCAAATCCGAAAATGTGGCCTTTTTCACGCCACTTGATGACAATGGCGGTGATTCACGGACTTATGTCAAGAGTTTCCTGCATATAGTGTCTATGCTGGCGCACAGAGACTAGATGCATGGCGAGGCTGCCCGAACATTTTACAGTTGTAAACGGTCGCCGCAGATTGCTGAGCTTCTAGGCATGGCTGCCGTCCTGCTGGGGTATGTCAGGAAGGCAAACAAGAGTAAGCGAATCTCCTTAAACCCGCCGCCTTGGACGTGGCCTCTCGACGTTTCTGGCCGCTGCCGAGGCCCCGCTTACCGTACCTGAAGGCTCCGGTGCTCCTTTGGGGCAAGTTGTCTCGGTCTCGAAGGTTTCTGCCAACCCAGATCAGCCCAGAAAGAAATTCGACAGCGAGTCACTGGCTCAACTAGCGGAATCAATCCGGCAGAAGGGAGTGATTCAGCCACTGGTAGGAAGACAGCTACATCAAACTGGTGGCTACCAGATTGATGCAGGAGAGCGCCGTTGGCGTGCGGCCCAATTAGCCGGCCTTTCGGTGGTGCCGGTGGTCGTCAGAGACTTCGACGATGATGAAGTGCTTCAAGTGGCGCTGATAGAAAACATTCAACGGGCAAAATTGAGTCCTCTAGAAGAGGCCGAGGCGTATCGACTGCTGATCTACCGATTTGGGCATACTCAAGAGCAGCTCGCAGATGCGATATCCAAGAGCAGGAGCCATATCGCCAATCTTCTCCGCTTGCTGTCGCTGTCTGAGCCAGTGCTAGAGATGTGTTGCGTGACAAGCGGCTGCCGAGGGGGCAGGCATGTGCGCTGATAACGTCGAAGCTGCCCATTGAGCTCGCACAGTAGGTAGTGGAACAAGGTCTATCGGTTGGCGAGGTTGAGCTTCTCGTCAAGCGCGAGGATCTGCGTCCAGTCGTGAAGCAAAACGTCGGCGGGCAAGTTCAAAATATCAGCCCTGAGCTGCTGCATCGTGTATCGATTGCCATGGGTATGCCTGTCGGCATCTCCCTGACGCGCGGTGGACGGAGAGGAAAACTTGTCGCAAGCTTTGACAGCACCGCTGATGTCGAGCGACTCTGCGAATTGCTCGAGCGTGCAGGGTCTCTGGAGCCGTAGTCGCATCCCGGACGTTTAGTTATAGACCTGCTGCTTTGGTCAGGTTCACCCTGAACCTATCGCGGCGGCGCTGATACCTGCGGGTCATCTCGGCGCTGGCGTGGCCGAGCTGCTTCTGGACATGACGCTCGTCGACCTCGGCTGAGGAGGCGAGACCGGCGCGAAGGCTGTGGCCGGAGAAGAGGGCAGGGCGGTCCTTCTCGGGCAGATCGCCCCGCAGTCCCGCTGTTTGAGCGGCCCGCTTGACCAGCCTTGCGACCTCGCGGTCATTAAGGCGGAACGCGCCGGGTTCCTTTCCGCCGCCGGTGACACGACGGAACAGTGGTCCCTGGCTGATACGCGCGAACTTCAGCCAGTCCTCCAGCGCCTTGACCGGGCAGGTTGCGGGTGACGACCCGCGACCGATCTCGACCTCGCGCCAGCCGGTTTTGCCGCGCAGAGTGACGAGCAACCCGCCGGGCAGAACCTCGATCCAGCCGCGCCCGTCCTCGGTCTGATCCCGGCCCGCGTCCAGCCCGGTGATCTCGGACCGTCGCAATCCCCCGGCAAAGCCGATCAGCAACATGGCCCGGTCCCGCAGGCCCCGCAGGGTGCCCCGATCGCAGGTTTCCAGCATGGCCAAAAGATCCTCGGGCAGGATCGCCTCCTTCTGGCGCGGCGGGGCGGCATGGCTGTTGCGGATGCCGGCAAGGACCGTCGCGATATGACGGTCGCGCCGGTCAAGGTTCAGGCCCCGTTGGGTGTAGGCCCAGACCAGCGCCGAAAGGCGGCGCTCGATGGTCGAGACCGCGTTCTTGCGTCCGCCAACCGATTTCGCGCCGGAAGCGCAGGCGGTGATATAGAGGCCGACGACCTGCGGGTTTGGCGTCAGCGCGTCCAACCCCTCGCGCCGGCCCCATCCGGCGAAATGCTTCCAGTCGGCAGCATAGGCCTTGCGGGTGTTGGCCGAACTTGCGGCCGCAGCATAGCCGCGCGCCCGCTCAGTGAGATCTCGCAGGGCAGGGGGCTGGTGGTCGAGCTGGGCAGGGGAGGGGGCGCCCCTCTTCGCGTCTTCCAGATCGGATGCCTCATCTGTCATGGCCATCTCCTTGGGCGGCACGCGCCGGCGTGTGCGCGCTGAGGCGCGATGCCGCCGGAAAAGCGCAGACAGAAGCTCGCGTTCTGCACGGCCTCGCTGGCGCGTCTTGGGTGGGATTTCGGGGCATTTTCTGGGTCCTGGAGCGCATTTCGCTATAGAAGAACATAATGACCGATAATGCAATCTTATTGGACATTATACACGCGTGACAAGCGCGGCGGATAAATCGAATTATACTGGTATAAAGCGCCGCTACTTGCTAGCCTCTCCGCATGTCCCGTGCCGTGAAATCTCCCCCGCCTGCCCCAATCCCTCCGGCCGTGCCGCGATGGATACGGCACGCCGTGGGCCGCGATAATCCTGAAATTGCAATGTTTTTTTCCGGAGCAGCGCTCGCCACTTTGGATCCCTTCGTGCGTTCTGATGATGTCGTTGGGATGCTCTGGCGCAAGCGGTTGGCGCTTACCGCTGCTGCGGCGATCTCAGGGTTTGAGGGTCGCCGGGAAGGGGAAGCCGAATTACGCGATGCCCTGGCTTTTTGTAAATCTGGCGATGACCCAGGTCCGGCCGGGCGGATGCTGATCGGCTGGCGTGCTTTGGGCGAGGCGCGGGCCCTGCGCTCGGCAGAATGGCCGGCGCGGCTGCCCGGCTTCTTTGATCTGTCGCCCGAGCCGGTATCAGTGCTCTTGCAGGACCTTGGAGCGCGGTTTGTTGGTCGCGCCCATCCGCTGCGCTTTGCGGCTCAGGCGGCCAGGGAGGTTCTTGCCCTGGGCCCGGCCTATCGCGGTCTCGCCCTCTGGCTGGCGGATGCGGCTTTGGCCCGGGCGCTTGGACAGGATCGTCCTGTGCCGTTGCTCGCGCCCCATCTGCCGCGTTCGGCTTTTCGTCTAGAGGGCGAGGCGTGGCTTGCTGCCTGCGCGAGCGCCTGGGGCAGGGGAGCGGTTGCGGCTATTGATCTCCACGTCGATCTGGCCCGCCGTGCCGATGCCTTGCGCGCGGCAAACCTGCGGCGGCCAGGAAAGGACACGGCCGCTATCATCACCGCCCTTCAGTCCGAGGATGCGCTGGCGGCACAGGCGGGGAAGGATGCCAGTGATCGTGCGGCGCGGCGCTTGCTCGGCAGGCTGACATCGCTCGGGCTGGTGCGCGAGCTGACCGGCCGCCCGACGTTCCGGCTGTATGGGTTATGACCATGGCCCCGAAATCATCTGAGCCGCTGGACACCGAACTTGCCGATCTGCCACAGGCCTTGCGCTGGCGGGAGTGGATGGCGCGGGTCGAGGCCGTGCTGTTCGCCGCCTCGGAGCCCATGGGCCGGGAGGTGCTGACGCGTGTGGTGGGCCGGGACTGTGCGCTTGATCTCCTGATCGAGGATATTTCTGCTGAACTGGCGGGTAGGCCTTACGAGATCGCGCGTATTGCGGGAGGTTGGCAGTTTCGCACCAAACCGCAACACGCGGCGGCGATCCGCGCTGCCCGCAAGGAGGGGGAAGGGGGTCGCGATTTAACCCCGAACGAGGCCCTCGTCTTGACCATCATTGCCTATATGCAGCCGGTGACCCGTGGTGCGATCGCGCGGTTGATGGGTCGAGAGGTGAGCCGCGATCTGATTGCACGTCTGCACCGTCAAAACTTGATCGCCCGTGGTCCGCGCAGCCCGGAACCGGGCGCGCCCTATACTTACGTCACCACGCCGGGTTTCCTGGTGCAGTTCGGGTTGGAGACCCTGCGCGATCTGCCCGATATCGAGGCGCTGCAGGATGCCGGGCTGCTGAAGCCGGTGGCCGATGTCGATATGGATCTGCCGATTGCCGCTGAGCAGGAATGATTTCACCTGCTCAGTGCTCTATCTGTTCAAGGCCGACGGGAGAGGAGAGCCGTGACCTGCTGCGTGCTGTCCAGCCAGGCGGCCACGTCTGGACGGCGCCATTCTATGATCCTGCGAATGCGCTGGTGATCTTCATGCAGATTTCGAGCGAAGATGGGCTCGTGATGCGCGATCCGGTTTCTCAGCTTCCGGACCTCGTCGATGTCATCGAACAATCTGGCGCGGGCTTCTGACAGCGTCAGTGCTTTGTCATATCCCGGAAATGTCGCCGCGAGGTGGGGATCCCAGATCCGAGGCTGCTGGCCTTTCAAGAACAGGAAGCGCCAAAAGGCGAACTTCAGCTCGGCGACGACCTTTCCCGCTGTGGGAAGCTTCGCTGCGCAGTCTGTCAGATCTTCTCTGGGCCTGTAGCCCCTCGTTGGTGCTGGGAGCGTGTAGACGAAACCGCGGTTAAGATGCCAGTTGCCTCCAAAAACCGCCTCAATCGCCTCGACTGCTCCGTTTCGGATCGACAGCTCGCAGTACTGTAGCATGACGTAAAAAGCGGCAGACACATCGGTGTTCCAGCAGTAGAGATCCATCGCCCTCTGACGATCGCCCGCGGTTTCACGCAGATAGGTGCTGAACCGGGGAGGTGACAGCACGGCCTCAAGCTCAAAAATCAGCTGGTTCGAAAATCGTGTCTGCATGGGACGTTGCGGTATAGTGATATTGACCAGAAGACCATAGTGACCTATCTAGATCAGGTAAGGCTTTGAGGTTCGCGGGCATCTGCCTTCCCTCATCGTCGTAAGATCTGCAGAAAGCCCGTCGCGTTCGCGGCGGGTTTTCTAATTTGGGCACTATGTGCGGACTGCCATGCTGTAGGTTGCGCCCTGCCTGCGATTTAGCAGGCAGGGCAAGGGCAGCGGCTGGTCAACGAGTTTTATAATCCAAACCGGCGATGTGACTTCAGAATTTATGCCGCCTTGGGAGACAGATGTCTGTAGGCTTTATTTGTCTGGCCGCAGGACGAGACTGGCCTTCCCTGGATCATAGCGAAATTCTGTGATCGTTCCGTCTTTAATCTTCTGAACGGCCTCATCAATCACGAAGAGCGGCACTAGGAACCATTCGCGCGGAGTTACGGGTCTTCCGAACCGATCGGCAATCTCGATATTGAGCTGAGCGTTTCCGAAAATTCGGTGGATGAGGTTCTCGAGCCGAGTCTGGTTGATGTTGTAGAGCTCATAGGTCGCTACGACCTCAACTGGGGCCATGAGGAATGTGGGCTGTAGCTGCGCACCTGCTATCCACATGGGAGGCGTTCGAGGCCACGAAGGATGCGCGGTCGGTCGATCCGGACGAGGGCGAAGCTACTGCCGAGGCCTGACGTTACGCATGATGAACCGAGATTTGGGCATGGGCGGCAGTTCTCCGGTTTCCAGATCCAGATCCAGATCCTGATCCGGCACTTCGTAGTCGATGGCGTTCACGAAGAAACTGCAAAACGCCTTCATCTGGCTGATCGCGATCCACTCGCCCGGACAACGGTGGTTCCTGTGGTGATCGCCACCGCCCTGCGGAATGAACTCGTAGGGAGTGACCTCCCGATCGTGAAACCGCTCGGGCCGGAACTCTTGCGGCGCGTCCCACGAACGAGCGTCGGTATTCGTGCCGTAGAGGTCGAGCAGAACCCTGTACCCTTTGGGAAAGCGATATCCGCGCCACTCGAAATCGCTCTTCACCCGTGCCGCAACCGCGGGAAAGAACGGATACAGACGGCGGACCTCTTGCACGAAAGGTTCGAGCTGTCCCTCGTCGTCCTTCAGCTTTTGCCGCCACTCGGGATGCCGATGTAAAGCATGCGCCGCCTGAACTATGAACACGGATACCGCGACGGTCGGGCGCAGGACATTCAACAGCTCTACGGCGGCCACCCTGGGGGTCAACAACTCCCCATCGAGATCGCGCCATGTCGCGATGATATGAAGGGCACTTTCCTGCGTCGGCTGAAGCTCACCATCGCGGACCTGTTGGATTAGCCGTGCTGCCCATTTTTCCAGGCGGTGGCGCGCCAGACGCGCGCGCCAGTGTTTGGGGCCAAGGGCCCCGGCGTCCTGAAAAAGCGCTGTAAGCTGCGCCCTTCGGGTCGCCACCTCAGCTTCATCAAGCGGCACCCTGGCCCAGGCGCAGACAGCTCTTGTGAGCATTTCGCGCACTTCGTCATAGAGGACGACCTCGTTCCTCGCCTCCCAGTCCGGCGCATATTTGTCCAACATGTGAAGCGACGTGCCCTGAAGCGCGGCGATCCGCTCGGTCCCCATGAGTGACATGAACATCTTCTTGCGGTGCTGGTGGGCAGCGCCGTCCAATCCCTGAACGCCGCCTTCGCCCAGCAGGGTCTTCTGTATGCGGCCCGGCATCGAGCCCGCGCGGATCAGTTTATCCTCGGAATAGAAAACTTCCGCTGCCGCCGCGCCGGTCATGCAGATCGTCTCTTGAAGGAGGATGCGGGTTTCGAACAGGTCTGTGTCGAGTGCGCGGCAGGTCTCCGAGATGAACCCATATGGGTTGCGCAGCAGGGCGAGTGTGCTGTCAAAGCCTTTCGCAGATGGTATGCCGAACATGGGTTACACCCCCGTTGTGTTTTCCTTGCGTTCACTCTGACCAGGCTTGTCCTTCGCAGAGCGGAAGCTGTCCCAGAACAGCAGGGCTGCGCCGCAGAAAATCGTTACGTCCGCGAGATTGAAGGACGGCCAGTGGTATGATCCGTAATGGAAGTCGAGAAAGTCAGGAACGGCCTGATAGCGTACGCGGTCAAGAATATTGCCGAGTGCGCCGCCGATGATCAGACCGAGAGCGGCAGCTGTCAGCCTGTCCGGCGCGCGCCATAACCAGATCAATAGCCATGCCACGATCACGCCAGCAAGCGCGATGAGACCCCACCACGGTACGAACCCGCCGAGCATACCGAAGCTGACCCCATCGTTCAGAACCCGCACGAGGTTAAGAAAGGGTAAAACCTCGACCCCGCTCTCGAGCGCCGGTGTGGTCAGGGCGAGCGCCTTGGTGCCCTGATCGAGACCGAGCGCTGCGATTGCGCAGAGCCCACCGAGAACGCGACCGTTCATGCCGTCGCCTTCAGATCGCCCCGCGCGTCGCGGATGATGGCCCAAGCGGAGTGCAGGAACAGTCCGGCGATACCGAAGGCGACGATAAGGTCGGGCCACGCGCTGCCCAGCCACGCCACGAGACCGGCGGCGATGACGACCGCCGCATTGCCGATAGCGTCGTTGCGCGAGAACAGCCAGACAGCCCGCATGTTCGCGTCGCCCTTGCGGAATCGCAGCAGCGGCAGAACGGAGACGACGTTCACGACAAGGGCGATCATACCGAGCAGGCCCATGAGACCTGCATCCGGCGTCGTCTGTTCGAAGACCCGGACGATGGTCGTGCCGAGGACGCCAAGACCGAGGAGCCCGAGGAAGATGCCCTGGATCAGAGCCGACCGTGCCCGCCAAGCGAGGCTCCAGCCGATGGCCAGCAGGCCGAGGAAGGTGATCGCGCCATCGCCGATGAAATCGAGCGCATCGGCCTTCACGGCCTGCGATCCGGAAATGAAACCGCCGATCATTTCGAGGACCCCGTATCCCACGTTCAGGATCACGACGATCCAGAGGGCACGGCGGTAGGCCGGGTCCTGATGGGCAGGATTCGGCGGAATGTCTTCATCGCCCTCGATCCGGTCGAAGCCATAGCCTGTCACCGCGACTGCCTTTTCGATGTCCGGCAGGCGCACTTCGGGTGCAGTCAGTGTCATGATGTGCGTCGCGGCCGACACTTTCACATCGCCGGGCGCGACCCCGGCTGCCTGTGCCGCCCGCTCGATCTGCGCGGCATCCTTGGCGCAATCCATACCGGAAACCCGGTAACGGACGGGCGGGACATCTGCCGTCGATCCGGCATTTTCGGTGTTGGCCATGGTCGCGCTATTCCTGCTAGGATGAATCGAAGAACAACATATCAGCGAGGAGTGATATGGCGCAATTGGTCGATGACCGCAAGAGCGCAACCATCGAGCGACGGGCGAAGCTGTTCCGCGGCTTCGCGGACCCGAGCCGCCTGGCCATCCTCGGTGCACTTTGCAACGAGCCATTGGCCGTTCACGAGCTCGTCGAGCGGACGGAACTATCGCAACCCAACGTCTCCAACCATCTGAGGTGCCTGCTGGAGTGCGGGCTTGTCGCCAGCGATCGCGATGGGCGTTTCATCCGCTACCGTATCAGCAGCCCGCGCATCACGGTTCTTCTGAGCGATGTGGACGCACTTCTCGACGTGGTCGCAGAGGGCGTTGAGGCGTGTGACAATTATCGTGAGGCGTGAGTCAGAACGGACGGCCGGTCGACTCGGCGCAGATCGGTTGGAAAGATGTTGTCCGTGTGCAGGGTCCGACCGGAATCCTGCTGAGGTTCGACAAGCTGGCTTCGGAAGAGACACCATTCATGTATCACCGCCACATCCTCGAACACGAGGATGCGGGCATGATGGGGCAGTTTACGGTCACATAACAGGACCCCATCCGCTCGACACCGGGCGTCGTCAAGAGCTTACGTCTTCTTGCGGCGTTCTATCAGGTGCCGGTGTCGCCTTGTTGAAACGCATTACGGAGTATGTCTAGACCCGAACGGAGAACACCTCGCTAAGCTGCGGGTCCGCCGAAGCGGCCGTCCAGTCGCTCGGCAGCATTCGTCAAAAAGGGCTCGAACCGGGATTTCGCTGCGCTCTCCATGAACGTCCGCTCTCACCCTCATGCGAGCTTTTAAGCAAAAGCTCGCATGAAGATGACGCGCACGAAGTAGCAGGGGTTGACGCATTCGGCCCTTTGCGGACGATCGGCCCGTCACCATGCTGCGCGACAGCGTCCACCGAAGCAGCCCCTCAGGCACCGCGCAGCGAAACCCGTGATGAGCTGGCAACGATGCGGAACTTACTGCCATTCAACACCAAGCAAATGCGAGCTTTTTGGATTCTGGATGTTTTCGAGCAAACAGCCCACCCCCATACTAAAAGCCGTATTTTCTTCTACGCGTTGAAAACGCCTGCTCTCCGCCTTCGAGAAGCTCCTTTATCAGCTCCTGGACTTCTTCCTTGTCGATGGAACCGCACAGCTTTTGCTCGATCTTCGTCCGGTCAACCCCATCTTCAACGACTGGTGTGAGGCCAATGATCTGATCAGCGTCACCCAAAACTGGGATGTTTGGATTGTGGCTTGAGAACAAGAATTGGCGCTTCTTCTTGGCGGCACGCATCTTCTCAACTACAGGTCCTGCTATGAACTGGTTGTCGAGGTCGTCTTCGGGTTGGTCGATGATCAACGGTGAGTCCGATTCCAATAACAAGAGCATTAGAACCGCGGTCGCCTTTTGACCGGCAGACAGTCGGTCGAGTTCCTTCCAGTTTTCTACCCCGCCCCTACCAACATTTAGTTCAATGACAGCCTCCGGCGGTATCCGTGTTTCCTCTACGAGCAACGCTAGGCCTTCCCCCCCAGCGGCGATCTTCTGAGAGGATGAATCCGTGAATCCAAATTCTTCGCTGAGCGCTTGAGCCCCTTTGCGAATCGTTGCGGCGAGTTTCGAAGGTAATAAGTCCTCAAACTCTTTTAGCTTTGTTATGGCTTGACTGATCTGCCCTTCAGTTCCATCCCGCAAAACTTGTTCAAGTGGTCCGAGGTCGGAACTGGGGCGAATACTTGCGCGGACTGTGCCTTCGAGCTTGCTGCTGACCTTCTTCGCGGCCTTCTCAAGGTCACGATAGGCTTTCCTGTCGGCCTTCTCCCACTCATCGACAATGTTCTGTCGTACTTCATGTTCGGAAGCCAATTCAGAAGCCGCATACTCCTTGTCCCTCTGTTTTGGCTCGAGTTTGGCAACCTGCTGTTTTACAGTCAGGTAAGCATCAGGATCGAAGCCATCACCCTGCAATTCTTTCTTTATTGACCTGTAGGTCGCTTCAACAGCATCAGCCTTTGGTTGCCATTCAGAGCGGATCGCCGCCAAATCTGTGGCAGCCTTTTGAGCCGCTTTTTCCAGTACGCTTGCCGCTTGCACTTTGGCCTGGTGGATATCCTGCGCAATCGCTTCGATTTTGGCCAAGTTTTCTCTGTGCGGCAAATCCGCTTCTTCTTCTGACGGTAAAACGCTTGATGCCGTTTTTCCGACCGGCTTCAAGGCTTCTCCCGATTGTTCAAATCCAGTTATGGCCTTAGAAAAATCGTCCAGTATTCTCTGTTCATGCTGGACAGATGCCTGTTCTTTCAGGCGCGTCGCAAGCTCGGTCTCTTCGAAGCGTTTGAGCTGTTCCTTGAGCCCCGGCAGTGCGGCCAGAGCAAGGTCCAGTTCGGCGATTGTTTCGCTTAGGGTTGTGACCTTCTTTCGAGAGGCTCGGAAACGTTCCCTGATCCCGTCCTCACCGACGGTCGCTTCGCTATCCGTACCAACAAAGCGCTCAAGTAGCCCGGCAAGCTGACCTTTATGCCTCGTAATCTCAGAGATCTCGTGTTGGCCGTAAATCTCCAAGTCAGAAATGATGTCCTTGGGCTTCAGGTCGGCAACGATTTCCCCTGACTGATTTCTTACTCGCGCTTCCTGCTTGTAGGCGCGCTCAATCAGGTAGTAACCTGGCGACGGGCTTGGCGAATAAATTAAGACTGAAACTGCTGAACGAGAGCCCAATAGATATTTGATCATCGATTCATGGCTCTTGGCAGCATCCGCACCCACCGGTGGTACGTCGAAGACGAAGCGCAGGCTTTCAACTATTGTGGACTTGCCAGCACCACGACCACCAATCATCACATTCAATCCAGCATTCAGCGCAACATACTGCCCATCAAGTAACCCGCCATCCCAGCAAACTGCGACAATTCTCGTGAATTCGGATGGCGCATCGTCAGAATTGAGCATGATCCGGCTTTCGCCATCGAGAAAAGCTTGTCGCAAACCTTCTATCGATATATCCGTCATCTTCAGCAAGCTGGTGCTGCCGGATTTAGCGAAGTCTTCCGGTGCTGACACGTCAGACGCGTTTACGAAGCTAACAGGCCTATCCCGTTTGTGTGCTCCGTCTTTGTTAAGACAAATTTGTCGGTATTCCACAGGCACGTCACGAAGCGGCCCGGGGATAGCTGACGCCAAATGCAGCGGTGACTTCCATGCATTCATTCTAGTTTGGCCAGAGAGCGCCTTTAGCAACCCACTGTTTTGGGTCACGTGCGCCGAAATTGTGATGCCGCCACGGTCATGAACGACCGCAAGTATATCCTCAAATCCTTTGCGCGAAATTGGTGAAGGATCTTCGCGATTCCGAATATCGCATGCGCCCACATTTGCGTTCATATCTGTGCTGGATGATCCCGGGGGGAAGAGACACAGAATGTGTACACCATCAGCGGAATTTGCTTCGAAGCCCGGGAAAACCGCGATGCCGGATTCTTCCAGTTTCACTCGCAGGCTCTCCGAATGGTCAAAACGGAAATGATCTGTGAGCGCTACGACCTGCACACCATGCTCTTGGCATGCCTTGACCATCGCGTCATTGTACTGGCCTTCGTCTGCAAAACCACTGTTTTTGGAGTGACGAATTCCATACGCGAACGGGTTAACCTGAAAGGCGCATTTCACGTATCGGCTGCCAGATGAGGCTTTCAATGCATCCTTGATGCCTTGTGGTGTTGCTCCGTGGCCAGCCAGTGTGATCAGCATAGGGTCAAGAACGTTTTCCATTGAATGACTTCACTTCACCTACTTAGCGGGAACCAGACGCGCCACCATTGATCACGCGAAAGCGCTATGCATGTAAAGGTCGCATTCCGAAACTAAAACGAACGTCCACTTTGGCGCATGAGCCTTCTTCGTCTTGCTCCCGCCGCGAATGTCTGGATACCGCCCTCAGGGCTGATCCGACGGCGAGCTCGCTGCAGGCGGCTCGAACGGCCGCTCCGGCGATGTTGCTGCGGCTGCCGTGCCGCAGCGCCGTCGGGCTGCTTTCCGCCCTTTCTAGCGGTCAGGGTCGCTGAACTCTGCTGACATAACGTCTGGAACATGTGGTTTCTGCCGACATTCGACATTGATATCTCGGCCGGAAGATCATTGCGGACGAAGCCCGAGACGCGGTTTTGTCTCATCGCTGGATCACTCCTTCTGCTACGGCCATTCCGTGCACAGCCAGCTGTGCCTGGAACACCGAACAGCCGAACCTGCTGCGCAGATCTTCTACTCGCTTCTCATAGCGATCCACCCCGAGTTTCCGCTTCAGATCACTTTCGTGGAAATATCGATTGATGAACGGCGCTGGCGCCATCAGGCGCTGCAATTTGTCAGCCTGTCGCGTGATTGGTTTGCCGCTTGCGAGGGAAGGGTCGGACCCGGAAACGTCACCACCTCGCCACTTCCGCATGAACCCCAGCAGATACCCGGCTGGCACGGCGTCATGACCTCGTCCACGGTTGAACTCCCTGAATCGTTCCCAGATGTGCCGGCTGTCTGCGGCGCGACAAGGCAGGGCGGTCTTGGCCTTTCCGATCAAAGCCAGCCAGCGTGCCGCTTTCTCAGGCTCTTCACGATCAACCACTATCGTTCCTGAGAATACATTTTTGTTTGAATCTCTTATATAAGGGGTGGTGTCAGCTGTGGTTGACACTTCGCCATCTGCATCAGGTTGGTCACAGCACCCGAAGCGGAAGAGCCATGGCGCAAACCGGCCCTTACCCCGCTGACGCAGTAGGCGCAGCCCTGAGGCTGCCAGTTCTGCCAGAAGAGCGTGCAGGTGCTGTCGCGATACCGTCATGCGATCGGCCAGATCACCGAGGGTAAAGGCTGCTGTGCCATGCGGCAGGCCATTGTAGCCGTCCTTCCAGGCAATGGCGTCAAGGATGACAGTCGCAAGCTTGTGCGCGGCACAGGAAAGTTCGGTGTGGGTGATGCGGCGAAGGATGGCGCCAGTGGTGAGTTCCATGATCGTCGTCTCCGATACGACGCGCCAAGCTCACATCAATACAACATCATCGCAATCAAAAGACCATTATTGGTTGCGCAACCTCAAAGGATGGTCTAGAACACTCTGGCTAGGTGAGTGTTCTTTGAGGTTTTGGTGTTGGACCTTTGGTCTGGCGTCGTCTTCAAAAAGGGGATCGAACGTCCCCGACACAGAGAGCCGCCGGGGCCGCAAGGCTCCGGCGGCTTTTCAATAGCGGACCTCTTCCGATCCATAGTTCCCGGCATGGTCACGCCAATCCACGAAGACCGAGCGCCAGGAATAGCTGCGGCAATGCTCCGGCACCGCGAGATCAGATGCCTCCGGGACAGCGGCCACCGAGGATCTGGCCCAACCGTAGTCGCCTTGCGTGCCATAGGAGCCGAGACGGGTGGAATCGCTGCGGATGCAGTCGCCATCGCGGTTTTGATGCTGGCTGAACTGGATGTGATAAACCCGGATGCTGCGCACGAAGTCGAAAGCATCGCCGGAGATGTCGATATCGGCCTGCTCCAGGGCCTGCGCGAGGGTCAGACCCGGCACGTCGATAGGGATGGGCAGGGTACTTTCAAGCGGCTCGCGGAACGCAATGTCATAGAGCCGCTCCATCGGGCTGAGCGGCGCATCGCCACCGAGGGATGCGCCCATCGGGCAGCGCCAGATCTGCAGCGGTGGCTCGACCGGCCAGGGCGTGATGCGGCGAATGAACTCGGCGCGGGCCCGCGCGCAGGGGACAGAGGCTGGCCATCCGCCGGCGAGGCACAGAAGGATGGCGCAGTCGATCTGGTAGGTCTGTGCCTGGACGGAGGAAGGGCTCGAGACTGCGGCGGTCAGGGCCAGAGAGGCTGTCAAAACGGTGGTTCGAAGGGCAGGGGACATGGAGGCGACTCGCTCAGTTACCCTCTATCGCTACGATACACCATTATTGAATGCAATATTCTTGCATTGCTTGTCGTGTGGCTGGCGTATCCGATCTTCGCCTCAGTGTCCCACAACGCTCTGGAAGCGACCGTAATCCTGACTGACCTCCTGTGCCTCAGAGAAGGCCCGGGCGCGCTCGGCATCGAGGCAGCGGAAATACTCCTGCACCGCGGTGATGTAGCCCTCGAAGTCCTCCCGGATCAGATCGGCATAGGCCCGTACATCGGCCGGGTCGCTTGGCAACCATGGCCGTTCAGGGGGATCGCATGATGCTAAGGCGGCGGAGCAACTCACCATGATGGCGACAAGGCAGGATATCAGGCGCAGCTTCACCATGTTTCGGACGAGGCCCCATCATTGCTTTGATTTGCCACAGTCTTGGGCTATCCACCTTTATGGAGCGATGATCTGCCGTCAAGGCATCAAATAATCATTGCCATCAATAATAGTGTAATGATACGGCTATGGTGATTTGATTCCCCATGGCCTGACCCATTCTATGGAGAGGAGCCGCGGGGAGACCATGTTAGAAGACGCCCCGAATGTGGTTACAGAAGACGGATTGCGACAGCTGCTCGCCCAGGGCTATTTGGCCGAAGTGGTCTGTCGGACCGCGGCCGAGAAGCGCCTCAACGCCTGGTACGGCTCTTGGTATGTGCGGGCGATCGGGCCCGCTGGCGGCGATGAGAAGATTGTCGTCACCAGCCGCAATTACATCAGGGCCCGTGAGTTTAAGACCGTTGCCGGGCTTGTTAGCTTCCTCTCGGATATCGGAATGCGCACGGCGCATATTCCTCTCGACGAGGGCGGCCGCTCTCTCCACCAACTGCCGGAGCCTGCGCCCGCGCAGCAGGGCTGAGGCTTCATCCCTTCTTCTGGCCCTCTGCGTCCTTGCCGCGTTCGCTCCGGCCGGCGCGAACGCAGAGGGCTTTGTCTTTCGGGTGGCGCTGGACGGCCAACTGGCCACGGTGTCATCCGATACTGGCTTCATGCGCCAGTTCGGCGCCGAGAAGCCGGAGCGGCTCTTCCTCTTTTCAACACCGCGGGATGATGGTGACACTGGTGCCAGTGACGCCGCGCCTCGGCCCGCCTCCGCCAGCCCCGAGATCCTGCAAGGCATCGAAGACACCGCCTTGCGCTATGGTGGCCATGACGCGCTGAGGCGGGCGGGCCTTTCTGTCACCGACTGGGCACTTTTCTACCGGGCCAATATCGAGGTCGAGAGCGCCTATAACCCGGCGGCCCTGAGCCATGCCGGTGCAATCGGCCTTGGCCAGCTGATGCCCGATACCGCCAGCTTTCTCGGGGTCGATCCGAATGACTGGCGGCAGAATCTCGACGGATCGGCCCGTTATCTCCTCCTGATGCTCGAGACCTTCGGCACGCCGGAGCTGGCGCTAGCCGCCTATAACGCCGGACCCGAGGCCGTCAGCCGCCACGGCGGCATCCCCCCCTATGTTGAGACCCAGGGCCATGTGGCCCGTGTGCAGGCCGTTTATGCGCGGCTGAAAGGAACGAGTTGATGAAGTCCCCTTCCGTCACGGCCGTCATGACGATGGCCTTTGTGGTGCTCGCAGGTCCTGCGCTAGCACAGAGTATCGACCTCTCGCCGGTGCAGACACTGCTGCAAGGCATCGTTGATGCGATCACCGGTCCCTTGGGCATCGTGATCGGCACGCTGGCGCTGATCGGTGTCTTCTTGTCCTGGCTCTTCGGGATTCTCGACTTCCGCCAGGCGCTCTGGGTGCTGGTGGCTATCGCTGGCATCGCCGCCGCGCCGACCATTGTTGCCGCGATCTGGACCACCTGAGGTCTGAGGGTCATGGCGGAACAGTCGCGCGTCTTCATCGGCCTCTTGCGGCCCCCCAAGCTGATGGGGCTGCCGATCATGTATGCCATGGTCTGGCTCTTTGGATCGTCGATGCTGTTCCTCTGGGTCCAGAGCTGGATCATCGTCGTGGCGGCTGGGATTGCCTGGCCCCTGCTGTGGAAGGCTGCGGATTGGGATCCGAACTTCCTCGACGTGCTGGTGATCACGCTGCAGGAAACCCCGCCGACGCGGAATCGCAAGCATCATGGGGGAGACAGCTATGCCCCGTGATGCCGAGACCAAAGCAATAGATAGCGCCGATCTCGCACTCGACCCGATCTCGGCGCTGCCGGAATGGGCCGGGAAGGAAAAGCGGCTCGCACACATGCTGCCCTATGTCAGCCTAGTCGCCGGCAACACGATCCGTACCCGGGGCAACGAGTTGATGCAATGCATCCGCCTTGAGGGGGTGAACAGCACCACGTCTGAGGATAGCCATCTCGACCGGATCGGGGCACTGCTTGCGGGTGTGGTGGCGCAGGTCGGGACGGAGTTCTCCTTCTATCTGCACAAGGTGTCAAAAGCGGTGGACACGCGGCTGCCACCGATCCCGGGTGATGGGTTTGAAGCGGCAGTCGACGCCCGCTGGCAGGCACAGCTTGCGAAGAGTGGGCTGCGCGACAAGACCCTCACGCTTTCGATCCTGAAACGCCCAGACCCTGGCAGCCGGATCCCCTTCGTTGCGGCGGCCTCCCGCGCCCGGCTGGCCGCTGACACTGTGCGGCGCCTGCGCAAGCTCGATGAGGTGGTGGGCTTCATGCTCTCGAGCTTCTCCGATCTGAAGCCGCGCCTGCTGACGGCCGAGAGCGGCGAGTTGCTGGGCTTCCTCGGCAGCCTGAACACGGGCGAGGAGCACCCTCTCTTCCCGGCCTCGCGCCTCGGCATCCTCGCCGAGGACGTGGCCAACACGCGCGTGACCTTCCGCAGCGCAGAGATCCATCTGACTGATGGCGCCGTGGGCGACAAGTTCGGCACGATCTTTGCCGTCAAAAACTACCCGGCCAAAACCGACAGCCTGATGCTCGATGAGTTGAACCTGCCGGTCGATATGGTGGTCACCCATTCCTTCGTGCCGATCAATTCGAACATCATGGCCGGTCGGATCAAACGCCAGCTTCGGCTGATGCAGGCCGCCAATGATGGCGCGGTCAGTCTGGCCCAGGAGCTGGAACTGGCGCAGGACGATCTGGAATCGAAGCGGCTGATCTTCGGCGAACACCATATGACCGTGGCGGTCTATGCGCGCACCCGCGCCCATCTCGAGGATATCTGCGCCGAGATCCGCAATATTTCCGCCAGTTCCGGCATCAACCTGATCTCGGAGGGCTTCGGATCACGCGCGCATTACATGGCGCAACATCCGGGGAACACGGGCGCACGGAGCCGCAAGGCGGCAATCACCAACCACAATTTCGCGGATCTCGCGACCTTCCACCGCACCCCTCTTGGGAAGACCGGTGAGGAACTGCCCTGGGGCGTGCCGATCACGCTGTTTCCGACACCAGAGCGCAGCGGCTTCCGTTTCAGTTTCCATGAACAGGGCTCGCCGCTGAAGGAACCGACCGGCGGCCACACCCTGATCCTCGGGCGTCCCGGTTCCGGGAAGTCGGTGCTGGCCGCCTTTCTCATGACCATGGCCCGGCGGGCCGGTGCACGGCTCTTCATCTTCGACTACCGCGCCGGGATGGAAATGGCTGTTCGCGCCCTTGGCGGCAGCTACGCCACGGTCCGTGCAGGAAAGCCCACCGGACTGAACCCGCTTCAGACCGAGATCGACAATCGCGGCCAGGCCTGGCTGGCCGACTGGCTTGCCACGCTCCTTGAGCGCCGCGACCGACCGCTGACGCCGGTGCAGACCAACCGTCTGCAGGAGGTTGTGCGCCAGAATGCTGGCGCCGATCACGCGGGACTTCGCAACTGGTCAGATTTCGCCTCACTGCTGGTCTCGACCGATGATGACGGCGATCTCTTCGAGCGGATGCAGGAATGGACCGAGACCGGCCGCTATGGCTGGATCTTCGGGGCCAACCCGCAAGACGGCTTTTCGCTCGGCGGCGAGGTTTCCGGCTTCGACCTGACCGGTATTCTCGATTCCGAGAGTGAGCGCGAGCGGATGGCCGTGCTCTCTTACCTCTTCCGCCGGGTCGAGCGGGTGATTGAGGATCGACGCCCTACGGTGATCCTGATCGACGAGGCCTGGAAAGCGCTCGACAATGGCTACTTCGCGGATCGGCTGAGCAACTGGCTGGTCACCGCCCGCAAACAGAACGCGGTCGTTGTGATGATGACCCAATACGCGAGCCAACTCGAGCGCACGCGCACCGGCAAGACCATTGTCGAGGCGGTGCCGACACAGATCCTGCTGCCAAACATCCGCGCCAGCGCGGCCGATTACGCGATGCTCGGTCTCAGCGAGAAGGAACTCGATGTCCTTCTGGGTGTGGGTACCGCATCGCGCCTAGCGCTGGTGCGCGACGACCGAGGCTCGGTTGTCATCGATGCCGATCTCTCAGCCCTCGGCCCTCTCGTGACCGTCCTTGGCGGGATGGAGAAGGGCGAGCAACTCGTGGGGGCGGATTACCGCGACCGCCCTGATTTCTGGAAGGTGTAGTGTGATGTCTCGTGTAAATGGTGCCCGGCTTATCCATCTTCCTGTCCTCGGCAGTCTCCTGCTCCTTGCCGCTTGTGCAAGCGGGCAGGCCCCACGGGCCAATTGCTTCAGTTTCGCCGAGCGTCCCTCCGGCGTCACGGTCTCGACCATGGGCGGCGAGGTCTCGCGAGCGGCAGACCCCTGCGCCTTCACCCTGATTGGCGTGGCGGACTGACGGTATGGCCCGGATTCTGGCACCGATCCTGCCACAGGTCCTCATTGGGATTTCGCTGGCGCAGCCCTTGGGCGCACAAGGCGTGCCGACCTTTGACGCTCAGGGCTTTGCCAGGACAGCAGCGACGATTGCGCAACGGGATCTGGACATCGCGTTGCAACGGGATCGGCTGAGCCGCGAAGAGGAGCTGGCCGAGATCGAGCGCCAGCAACTGGCCTCACTTGAGAGCATCCTTGGCGCAATGACCACCGGAGCAAGCGCGTCCGTCGGTGCAACAGTGGCTGCACTGGAAGCCGGGAATGGGGGAGAGACGGCAGCAGCAGTCGTCTACGCTCCAGATGACGGGAACCCGGCCGCCACCCGCCTGTTCGGCGATGCCCGCGAAACGGTTGAAGAACTGATCATCCGCGGGGCCCGCGACACCTATTCTCTTTCCGGCGTGTCGCGCGCAGGGTTGACGCCGGTGCAATGGCGCTGCCTCCTGCAGGCGTTGATCTGGCAGGAAAGCCGCTTCCAGATCGGTGCCCAGTCCGGCGTCGGGGCCTTTGGTCTGACGCAAATCATGCCCGGCACAGCCGGCGATCTCGGCATCTACCCGGCCTACTACGACGACCCCTATCTGCAGGTGACCGGCGGCGCACGCTATCTCGCGCAGATGCTCGGCATGTTCGATGGCAACATCATCCATGCGCTTGCCGCCTACAACGCTGGCCCGGGCCGGGTGCAGCAATACAGTGGTGTGCCGCCCTTTGCCGAGACCCAGAACTACGTCGTGGTCATCCCGGCGCAATACAATCGTTATCTGGCAATGGTGGGCGGGCCCGATGCGCTCGGCATCATCGATCCCGTGCTGCTGGCCAATGCGAGCTTCAGCCTCTCGGCGCATGGATCCGGCGTCTATGGCGACTATTCCATGGTGTCGGTTCAAGTCGCAGCGCAGCGCTTACATGACATAATTATCG
>NZ_NIPW01000018.1 GCF_002196855.1 Haematobacter genomosp. 1
ATGACATAATTATCGTTATCGGAACGACAGAAGATCTGCAGGCGTCCATTGCCCTGAACACCTATGCGCGTGCCGAACTGGCCCGGATTGTCGCAATCCGCACAAGGCTCAAAGCAGCGCAGACCCAACCCCTGAGTGATGAACAGATCGCGCTGGCCGCCGCTCAGGCGGCCGAGCGGCGGTTCATGGATTTCCGATTGGAGGATTTGCGATGAGACAGTTTCTGATCAGCACAGCGCTCTGCTTTGGCCTCGCAGGCGGCGCCTCGGCCCAGGGCGTGCCCACGGTCGATACCCAGAACATCGCCCAGGAAATCCGTCAGCTGCAGCAGATGCTGGAGGATTTCGGGATCCAGAGCGACATTTTCGAGAACGCGCTGGAACAGCTGGATATGCTCCAGCAGCAGTTCGATCAGTTGCAGAGCATGTATGCTTCCCTCACCGGACCGCGCGAAATCCTCGGCCTGCTCATGGGCGGCGACCTCGATCAGCTTCTCGAGGCCAAGTTCGAAGACATCCCCGGCCTGATCCGCGGCATCCAGCAAGGCGACTGGAGCAATCTGCTCGGGGGCACCGCCGGGCCGATGCGCACCCAGATGCAACAGGCTCTGGCGAGTGCCGGTTTCGATGAAGATACCCTGCGTGAGATCGCCACCAGCGGCAATCCCGGTGCTGAGGGCATCGCGACACGGGCGACCACGGGCGCGGTACTGTCGGCCGCAGCACAGAACAGCCATGAGGAGGCTGCGCAGTCCTTGGCTCGGGTCGAGCGCCTCGTCGCAATGATCCCCGATATGGAGGATCTGAAGGCCTCGATGGACCATAACACCCGTGTCACGGCGGAGCTCGCGATCGCCATGACACGCATGTGGGAGTTGGAGGCAATCCAGACCATCGGCGCGGGCAACGCGGGCGTGGTCGATGCCGCGACCATCGCCGAGGAACGGCGCTACATGGATTTCACCATGCCGAGCCTCGAATGACGGCCGGTTCGAACATGGCCCTGCGCGAAGTCGTCGAGGAAGAGCTGGTTTACGGTGCGCTGCGCCGGGAGCGCCAGTGGCGGGTGATCGGTCTGTCCGGGGCTGGTTTCGGCGTTCTGGGCTGCCTCGCGGCTGCGGCGGTCGCGATCCTTGTCGAGCCGCCCCTGCCTGTGGTCGTGCCCTATGACCCGGAGAGCGGGCTCGCCTTGCCGAACGCGACTGTCCAAGCGGTGCGACTGTCTGAGCGCCCTGCGGTGATCGAGTCCCAGATCTATCGCTACATCCTGGATCGGGAGACCTACAATCAGCTCGACAACGACCTGCGCGTGAACCGGGTGCTGGCGCAATCCAGCGGTGCGGCCGAGGCCAGCATGCGCGCCATGTGGACCAGCGGCCACGAGAGTTTTCCTCCGACCCGCTACGGCGCCACATCCGAGATGGCGGTCGAGATCGCAAGCATCACCCTGATCGGCGAAAACCGCGCCCAGGTTCGCCTGCGCAAGCGCCTGACAAGCCCGCAGGGCGGTCAGGTCGGGCTCTTCACCGCAACGCTGATGTTCGAGTTCCGCCCGGAACACGCCCGCAGCATCGACGATGTCTGGCAGAACCCTTTCGGCTTCACCGTCACCCAATATGCCATCAGATCGGACCGGTCGGAATGAAGCTCGCCCTGCCCCGCCTACTCTTCCCTTCCCGGCTTCTTTCCGCATTCCTGATCGTTGCTGCTCTGCCAGCATTCGCCGAGACGACACCGCGCCCTGGCTCGCACGACAGCCGGGTCCGGGTTGCAACCTGGACCGAGGGACAAGTTTACCGTGTGGTCACCAATCTGACCCGTGTCACTTCGATCGAGTTCGGCGAGGGGGAAACCATCCGCTCGATCATCGCCGGTGACACAGCGGGGTTCCAGTTCGACGGCGTGCCCGGCGGCCGGGCCTTTGCCATCAAGCCCGTGGCGTCAAATGTCGCCACCAATATCACCGTCTATACAAACCGGCGCTCCTACTACTTCCATGTCGTCGAGGCGCGCGAGACCCCGCATTATGTCGTGCAGTTTCGCTATCCGGATGCCGCCGCGCCTGCCGTCAATGCCGTCGCCGCCGGCGCACCGAACAGCAATTATGCTGTGAGCAGCCAGACCGAGTTTACGCCAACCGCGGTCTGGGACGATGGCACCTTCACCTATTTCCGCTTCCCGCGTAATGCGCCGATCCCCGCGATCTTCCGCTGGACCGGCGGGCGGGAGAGAACTGTGAATTCCGTCGCGCAGGAAGAAGGCGTGATTCGGGTCTCCGGGGTTCACCGCCAGTGGGTGTTGCGCCTCGGCGAAGATGTCATCTGCATCCAGGATATGTCAGGCGCTGAAGGCGCGGCATCGTCATGAGCAGTGATCCTGACGACCTTGCCACCCGCCTCAAAGCCATAGAAGCCTCGACGGGAAAACGTAAAGCGCCCGCCCGCCCCTCTCTCTTTGCGGCCTTGCTCGGCAGCGCCGCTATTCTGATGATTGGTGGCTTGGGATGGTTGCTCCTACAGCCAAAGACCGAGCCCAGCTTGCCCACGGCGGCGGCTGAGGAGTTCCAAAGCAACGGGTCAGGCTTCGGCGAATTCCCCGCGACCCCGGCCCCAGAACCCGCTCCGGCGCCCGCGCCGGTTCCTGAAGGGCCAAGCGCTGCAGAGCTCGAGTTGCGAGAAACGCTCGGCAGATTGCAAGCGGAACTGGCCGAATTGCGTGCGCGTCCCGTAGAGACGGGCGATCCAGCCTCACAGGCAGCCATCGCGGATCTGACAGCACAACTGGCGGCACTGGACGCCTCGAACGCGGAAGCCCGCAGCGCTCTTGAGCGGCAGCTGGTCGAGCGGGACCGCGAGCTGGAGCGCATTCGCATGGATCTCGAGATCGCTCGGCTTGGAGCGCCCGGCACCGGCGAGGAAGATGCACGGCTCGCCGAGCTCGAGCGCAGGCGGGCCGCAGAGGCTGCGGCACGCGAGGCACGCATTACCTCCCCCATGCTGGCCTGGTCCGGCGTGGGTGGGGGAGCGAATGGAGAATCCGAGGTCGAGGCGGCACGTCTCAGCGCGGATGAGGCCTTCGTGCGGGGCGGCGCGGCGGCGGCGCCCGTGACCCGGGCCGAGATCATCGTGAACCCCGGCCACACCGTCGTGCAGGGCACGATGATCCAGGCGGTGCTGGAAACCGCCATGGACAGCACCCTGCCCGGCGTGATCCGGGCGGTCGTCTCGGAAGATGTGCATTCCTTCGATGGCACCCGCATTCTGATCCCGCGCGGTGCCCAGTTGATCGGGCGCTACCGCTCTGAGGTCTCGCTCGCGCAATCCCGGGTGATGGTTGGCTGGGATCGGATCATTCTGCCCGACAACCAGACGGTTCAGATCAGCGCCTTTGGCGGGGATGAACTCGGCCGCTCTGGCGTCACAGGCCATGTCGACAGCCGCTTTGGCACGCGGTTCGGATCGGCCGCGCTGATCTCCCTGATCGGCGCGGTCCCCGCCGCAGCCGCAGCGAGCATCGACGACGACACGACCTCGGATGCGGCAAGCGATGTGGCCACGGACCTTCGCGATACCAGCCGCAGTGTGATGCAGGACTATCTCTCGATCCGCCCGGTGATCCGTGTGCCGCAGGGCACCCGCATCACCGTCATGGTCGATCGCGATCTGGAGATCCTCTGATGCCGGCAAGCTACCTCGAAGCCTCGCTGGCACGGTTGGGGGATCCGATCCGCCGCCCTGATGTGATCGAGATATGCATCAACCCCGATGGCCGGGTCTGGGGCGAGTTCCAGGGCGATCACTTCATGCGAGACCTGGGTCAGCCGCTCACGCAGATCGAGATCAGGGACCTTGGCAACCAAATCGCCTCGGCGGCCAACACGACGCTCAGCAACCGCAAGCCCATCGTCTCGGTCAGCATCCTCTGGGGGGATCGACCGATCCGGGCTCAGGTCATCCAGCCGCCGGCCGTCGAAGGCGGGTTTTCCATCTCGCTGCGATTCTTCTCGACGCTCCCGCTCGAGCAGATCAGGCTTGGCTTCCTCTACGGCCGCGAACGTAGCCTTGAAGGTCTGCGCAAGGAACGCAACCTCGCGCTTCGGAAGGTGGTGGCCTCGGGCGAGATCGATGCGGCTCTACGCTTTTGTGTCGAAAACAAGCTGAACATGATCGTCTCTGGCGGCACCTCCACCGGCAAGACGGTCGCCGCCCGCAAGATCATCTCCCTCATCCCGGATGACGAGCGTATCCTGACCATCGAGGAAGCGGCCGAACTCAGGCCCGAGCAGCCGAATGTCGTGACGCTGATCTCGGACCGGGAATCCGACGCCCGCAGCGCCGATGCGCTCCTGACCTCGACCCTGCGCATGCGGCCGGATCGGATCGTTCTGGGCGAGGTGCGCGGGAAGGAGGCCATGACCTTCCTCGAAGCGATCAATACCGGCCATGGCGGATCTCTGACGACGCTTCACGCCGAGACACCGCAGCTCGCCGTCCGGCGCCTTGCCATTGCGGCCCTGAAGACGGACCTTCCGATGACCTATGCCGACATGATCACCTACATCGAAGGCTCGATCGACGTGATCATTCAGGCCGGCCGCCATGAGGGGGCCAGAGGCATCACCGAATTCTACTTGCCCGGCATTGGACTTGATGAGGTCCCCTCACGCCTTGCCTCCGAATGATGAAAGGAAACCCCCATGCGTGTCCTCGTTCTCACCGCTGCCATCTTCGCTGCCGCACTTCCGGCCATCGGGCAAACTCCCGTCACCAACGATCTGACACCCACGCTTGAGCCGCAACGGTACCGTATCTGCAACGACAGGCCCGAGCGCCCGGCATGGGTTGAAAATGTCTCTCCCCGCGAAGCCTACAAGGCGCTGACTGTGATGGCCCTCTATGAACTGCGCTCGTGGGAAACCATCGTGGCAAATGGCGATTGTTCCTGCGAAACACGTTTCCCGGATTGGACAGCTGCTGACGCGGAATATACCGAGCGCTTCGCTGACCTACCGCAGGCTGAGCACACACAGACCCAACGGGTATTGCGTCGCCCAGCCAACGACTTGCGCCATGCAGTTCAAGCTGTCTGCGAAGCGCAGGGCAACTGGTAATGGGTGTTGTCAGCTGGATGGTCGGTTCGGCCGATAGCTTCCTCGCCTCGGCTGCGGAATCGCAGTTTGGGGCTGTTGCGAGCAATATCGGCACGATCACCCTGCTGATGGTCACGCTTTCCCTGATCGGCCTCTGTATCAACATGGCCTTCCAATATCGCAGCATGGATGGCGCGACCTTCTTTTGGTACTTGCTGAAGCTGACCCTGATCGGGTTCTTCGCCTTCAACTGGACCCGCTTCAACGCGGTCGCAAATGCGGTGATCGGCGGTCTGGACTATATCGCAGGGGCGCTGGTCGCATCGGTCGGAGGCGGCGGTGCTGGCGCGACGCACTTTGCCGGTGAGTTCGACAATCTGATCGAACGGTTCTCGGCCTATCTCAATGCGATCGGCAGTAATCTGGGTTGGATGACGGGCGCGATCCTGGGCGGCATCGGCCTCATTCTGCTCAGCATCCTCGGCTTCATGACCGGGATCGTGCTGATCTTTGCCAAGATGATGCTCTCGCTGATGCTAGGCCTGGCGCCGGTGATGATCGCCCTGTCGCTGTTCGATGCGACCAAGGACTTCTTCCACCGTTGGGTTTCCACAACCGTCAGCTATGCGTTCTACCCGGTGGTGATCGCCGCGATGTTCTCGACTGTGGTGGGCATGGCAAACGCCCTCCTTGCGCAGGTCGGAGACCCGGAATCTGCCACCAATATCGGCTCGCTTATCCCCTTCTTCGTCATGATCTTCCTGGCGAAGGGCTTCGTTGCTGCAACGCCTCTGATCGTGCGCGGGCTGTCGGGGAACTTCATGGTGGTGGCGGGGCCGGCTGTTGCTGCCGGAACTGCAGCCATGACCCGTGGGATGCTGAACACCCGCGGCGTGCAGGCGCGCGAGCGAATGGGAAATCTCAGCACCGGCGAAATGGTCGGCCGCCAGATCGCCCAGAATGCGCCCGCCGTGAAATCTGCCGCTCTTGCCGCCGGCGGGCAAATCGTCCGGGTCGCAGAGCGGGCACGGAGGCTCGGGAAGTAGGCGCCCTTTCGAGGGCGAGCCTTCAATCCAGTATCGTAACGAGGAAAGATAAGATGTTGTACACCTTTGCGGAATTCCAGATTCAGGGCTATGTCGGCCGCAGAACCGAGCTTGGCGGCGGCAAGGTCCTGAAGGTCAGCATCGCCGCAACCGACAGCTGGAAGGACAAGGACAGCGGCGAGTTGCGCGAGCGCACTGACTGGAACACCGTCACCCTTTTTGAGCGCAACACGGCGGGTTTCGCCTGGCTGAAGGAGAACCTGAAGCCGGGGGATCTCGTCCATGTGAGGGGGCGGATTGGCGAGAGCAATTACGCCAAGGACGGACAGATCGTCTATGAAACCTCGCTGACGGCTGATCGGTTTGCGGTCGTTCCGGTCGGGAAGGATGGGTAAGGGTCGCACTGCCACGCGCCATCGCAACAGCCTTTTGCACCAGATGTACCTCGCTGGCTATTCGGGCCGCCAACCGCCACGCTGGCTGCGTCTGCTGCTGGCGGGCTCGTGCTGGCACCGGGCGTGGCTGCTCGGGCGATTGGGCTTCTTCGTTGAGAACGGGATAGGCTACGGACCTGCCAATCCCTATCCCGGTTACTTTTCGACCGAGAAGCGAGAGAAGGCGTCCCCTGAACAGGTGCAGTAGTGATCCGCGTCTGCCTCAAAGGCGTGTAACAGGGTCTTTCGGCTGTCAGTCACACTCTGACCCAAGGGTTAAGCAAGATCACCCCCGTGTCCTTGAAATCACCGGTGTTTCGGGTCACGACCGTGAAGCCATGGACCAGCCCCGTCGCCGCTATCAGTGCGTCCCGTTCTGATCTCGGATCAGGAACATGAAGGCCGGCGCAGCGCAGCGCCACGCTTGTATCTACCGGCAAAACCCGCTCCTGGAACTCCGGCAGGACCCGTTCTGCGAACCATGCCCGGAGCAAGGCTCCCTGCGCCGCATCGCGCCGCTCGATGCGGCGCACGCCGATATCCAGTTCCATCACGGTAATTGCAGAAATGAACAGTGCCGCGGCATCCTGACCGCTCAGCCAGGCGGTGACATTGGCATCGGCCCTGCCATCCCCCGCCTTGCGCAACTCGGAAATCACATTGGTGTCGAGCAGAAACATCAGGACAGATCGGCCGGTCGGGACATGATCTCAGTCTTGCGCGGCTCAAAGTCGATGTCCGACAGCCCCGGCACCGCAAGTGCATCGAGGATGTTGCGGCGCTGGCCGCTCATCTGCTGATATTGGGCAAAGCTCATAAGGACATGGGCCGGTCGGCCTCTGTCCGTGATGAACACGGGACCGTCAAGCGCCGCCCGTTTTGCGCGGGCCAGATCCTGGTTCAGTTCACGGCTGCTGATCGTATGAATCGTCATCGCGGCCTCCGATTGTGGTTACGTTACTACATGTGAAACCTGCGACGAAAGTCAAGGCTGGGGATCTTGGCGATCAGTCTTCTGCGGATGAGCATGACCACATAAGAGATCATCAACCCCAGCACCATTGGCACCAGAACGCCCGAGGCGATGTGGAAGAACCACCCCAGCATCAGCGCCAGCATGACGCCCAGCGTGATGTTCAAAAGGGCCGGTGGTGCGGCGGTCGGCGTGGGCTGTGTCATGACGATCCCGAAGCTCTGTCCCTATCGGGTTAGAAGGAACCGAAGGCTGTGCCAAGCACGATCACGGCCACAAGGGCAACAAGCGCGCTGACAATGGCGGCCATGACGATGTCCAGATAGCTTTCGCGATGCGTGCAGCCACAGACCGCAAGCATCGTGACCACCGCGCCATTATGCGGCAAGCTGTCCAGCGTACCCGAGGCGATCACGGCCACCCGGTGCATCAGCGCAGGGTCCAGCCCTGTGTCTGACGCGATCTGCATGAAGGTGGGGCCAAGGGCCTGCAGCGCAATGGTCATCCCGCCCGAAGCCGATCCGGTCAACGCGGCAAGGATGTTCGTCGCTACCGCCAGTGACACGAGCGGCCCGCCTCCGATGCCCAGAACCCAGTCCCGCACCATCTCGAACGCAGGCAGGGCCGCCACGACCGCGCCGAACCCCACAAGGCTTGCCACGCTCATGATCGGAAGTACTGCGGCCGTCGCGCCCGAGTCGATGCTTTCGCGCAGATTGCGAAAGCGGCGCCGGTTCATGGCAACCAGCACGATGCAGGCGACCAGAAGCGCAAGCGCCACCGACCAGACCCCGCCGACAGCCGACAGGGTGGTTTCGCCCCATGCGGGCTGCGAGAGGAAGTCGAAATCCATGCTGGGCAGCACGAACTGCGTCAGGATCAGGTTGACCACGACAACCAGAACCAGCGGCAGAATGGCCAGGCCGATCGGTGGCCGCCCGCCCCAGGATCCGGCGCGGCTGATCTCGGCAGGGTCAAACTCGCGTGCGGTGCTGGCCAGCTCGCGCGAGACGGCGGAGCCTTTTTCGGCCGCGCCATAACCCTCGCCCCGCGCCTTGGCCTGACGTTCGCGGAAGGAAAGCCAGCCCAGGCCGATGGCCGCCATGATGATGCTGGCTATGATGCCAAGCCCAGGTGCGGCAAAGGGGGTGGTACCAAAGAACGGCATCGGAATCGCGTTCTGGATCGCAGGCGTTCCCGGCATGGCCGACATGGTGAAGGTCGAGGTTCCAAGCGCGAGTGCCGCCGGAAGCAGCCTGCGCGGCACGCTTCCCGCCTTGAACAGCGCCTGCCCCATTGGCGCCAGAACGAAGAACGCCACAAACAGGCTGACACCGCCATAGGTGACCATCGCGCCCGCAGCCACCACGGCAAGGATCGCCCGCGAGGGGCCGAGCCGGCGCGTCATGTAATCGGCGATCGCTGAAACCGATCCGCTGTCGTCCATCAGCTTGCCGAACAATGCGCCCAGCAGGAAAAGCGGAAAGAACTGCGCCACAAACCCCGCCGCCGCAGGCATGAAGGTCTGCGTCCAGTGCGCCAGCATCGGCTGACCGGAAAAAAGCGCCGCCACCGCAGCAGCCAAAGGCGCCAGCAGCAGGATTGTCCAACTGCGGAACGCAAGCACCATGATCAGGGCAAGGCCCAACAGAATACCCAGCAGACCCAGCATGTCAGAGCTCGTCCGCCAGCGCGTCGATATCGAAGGTCGAACGCACCCCGATGTCCTGAATATGGGTGCGGCCGAAATCCTCGGCGGCGCGGCGCCCTTCGTCGAAGAGCATCTTCAGGAAGTCCCATTCGGCATTCAGCTTCGAGGAATGTCCAAGGTCCACCATGATGTCCGAGGTGATGCGATGCAGGCGCATCTCTTTCCAGTACCGCGCCTCGCCATTGCCGGGGTCGATGACACGGCGCAGCAGCGCCATCATCCGCAACTCTTTCAGTAGCTGGGCGTTGAAAGAGATCTCGTTCAGGCGGCTTGCGATCTCGCGCGCGGTGCGCGGCGTCTCGCGCCGCTCGACCGGGTTGATCTGCACCAGAACGGTATCGAGGCTTTCACATTCACGCACGAGCGGCGTCATCGTCGGGTTGCCCGCATAGCCGCCGTCCCAATAGGGCACGCCGTCGATCTCGATGGCCTGGAACATCGATGGCAGGCAGGCCGAGGCGAGCAGCACATCGGCCGTCACCTCATGCTTGCGGAACACCCTGCCTTGCCCGGTGTGCACATTGGTTGCCGTGATGAACAGCTTGACCGGCCCGGTCGCCAGCGCGTCGAAATCGATCAGGTCTGTCAGGATGTCGCGCAGCGGGTTCCCTGCCGCCCCACCCAGCGAATAGGGCGAGATCAGCCGCGCCATCAGATCCATGGCGATGAAGGCGGGCGAGTTGTCCAGCGTCCATTTGCCCGTCAGGACCTCCAGCGGCCCGCGCTTGAACGGGCTGAAGCGCGCGGCATCGGCCGTCCGGCGCCAGAAGGCGGTCAGCATCTCACGCGCGGTCTGCCGCCCGCCGGTGGCCATGCCGGCCGCCAGGATTGCCGCGTTCATGGCGCCGGCCGAGGTGCCGGAAATGCCATCGATCTCGAACCAGTCTTCCTCGAGGATGCGGTCCAGAACGCCCCATGTAAACGCCCCATGCGAACCGCCCCCCTGCAAGGCGAGGTCGATGGGAAGGGTTTTTCGCGTCTGCGATTTCGGGTTGCTGGCCATTTCGGCGCCTTTCAGTCAATTCATTGCAAGAAAATGGCGCCCGAAGCCGGGCGCCCTAGGGGATCAGGCGGCGGGCACCGCTTGCCCGCGAAGCCTCCACGCCATCGCACCAAGGGCCGCGCCAATGGCGATGAGGTCGAGCCCCAGCATCAGCCCGATCAGCCACAGCGCAGTGACCGGCATCGCGGCAAAAAGCACAAGCGACAGCACGACCGAGAGCACCCCGCTGGCAAAAACCCAAAGCCAGTTGGGCAAGGGACGGATCGTCAATGCGAAGACAACCTTCGACATCCCCTCGATCATGAAGAAGATGATCAGCAGAAGCGACAGCAGCAGCATCCCCTGCGCGATGTTGCGCAAGAGCAGAATGCCCAGCAACACACCAAGTATGGCCGAGATGATCTGCAGCCAGAAGTTCGGCGCATGGCGTGCGCTGATCAGGCCGATGGCCTGAATGATGCCGCTGGCGATCAGCAGCCAGCCGAACACCACGACGGCAGCAGCCGAAGAAAAGGCCGGGAAGACGATGGCGACGATCCCCGCGACGACCAGCAGCGCCGCCTGTACCAGGTGGAAGGTCGAATGGCGGCGCACCGCATCGCGCGCGGCTTCGCGGTAGGTCTGTGCAGCGGCGGCAAGACTGATCGGCATGGCATTGACTTCCTTGTTCAACAGGGTGCTTCCCGCCGGGCAGCGGGTGTTGCCTTCCCCGACCCGCAGGGCCGGATATGGATCAAAATTGGCACAGGACCGTGAAGCCCATGCCAGACAATCAATTTTTCATCGCCATGATGCGGTCGTGTCGCGAATGTGGTGGAAATTGGCGAGCAGCGCGCTCCGAGCATGTAACGTTGGCTCCGGTCAGGCCGCGAGGTCAAGAGACATCGGCACGAGAGGCTGAGAAAGGGTTTCCCAGCCATCGACTTTTCGCATCTGGATCTGCCCTGACGCCAGGAGCGCCCAGAGCAGCATCGGCACGGTTTCAGCGCAGGGCAGCACGGTCTGGGTCTTGATGCGGCGGCGGAACTCCTCGTTCAGACGCTCAATGGCGTTGGTGGTCCGTGCGGATTTCCATTGCGACGGATCGAGGCGGGTGAAGCTGAAGAGGCGATCGCCGGCCTCCTCAAGGCTATCGGCCACGGCCCGGCACTTGAGCTTCCACTTGCGGAGGAAGGCCTTGCGGCGCGTCTCGATCTCGGCGGCGCTGTCGGCGTAGATCATGTCGCGGTAGTCTTCGCTCAGCTCGTCATGCAGGCGCTTGGGCGCGTGGCCAAGCAGGTTGCGGTGCTTGTGAACCGTGCAGCGCTGGATGGGCAGGTCCCCGCCCCAGAGCGCCACAAGCGCGGCTTCAAGGCCGGGGGCGCCGTCAACGATTACGAACTCGGGCCGCCTGAGGCCCCGCGCGTCCAGGTCGGCAAGGAAGCTGCCCCAGGCAGCCGTGCTTTCGCCGCCCATGTTCCTGATCGAGAGGAGCACCTTTTGTCCGTCGCGGCGGATGCCGATCGCCGCCAGCACCGAGATGTTGGTGGCCTTGCGGTCCAGCCGGGTCTTGATGACGGTGCCGTCGAGGATGAGCCGCACGATATCCTCCTCGGCCAGGTCGCGGGTGGACCAGGCGTCCCAGTCGACCTTCACCTTGCGCCAGGCCCGGCTGACCACGTCCTTGCTCACCGCCCCCTCGAACAGTCCGAACAGCGCCCGCTTGACCCGGCGCGTGTTGGTGCCGGCCAGGTAGACCGCCGCGATCAGGGCCTCGGCCTTCTTCGTCAGCCGCCTGTAGCGGGGCAGTGCCTTCGATCGCCATTCGGTGATCTTGCCGGCTTCGTTCTCGATCCGAGCACGAGGAACCCGCACCGTCTCGGTGCCGAATGTGCCGGTCAGCTGCCGATCGCGGTGCCCGTGGCGGTAGCCCCTGGCCCGCTCATTGCCGCGGCCGTAACGAAGCCAACCAAGAAAGGCGGCAAGTTCCTCTTCGAACATGGCTTCAATGGTGGCCCGGACATTCGCCCGCAGGCGATCCTCGATCGGATCATACCCGCCTGCGTCGGGCAGCGGCGAAAAGGACGAGCTATCGGTATTCTGCTTCATGGCGTGATCTCCCTGGCGGTTGCCGCCGCCGGTTGGGTGGGTGTTGGTTCACCCGGAGATTACGCCGCCAGACAATTTCTACCACTTCCGAGACACGACCGAGCGGGAAGGGCGGAAAGCTGTCTTGTGGCGGTGCGGCACCGCCATCGCAGCGACAGCCAGACAGCGGACACTCATACGGGCTGCCATGGTCAACCGGGCTGAAACCGCCTGACGGGCGGAAAGCGGCCTGTCGGCAATTCCGCGTGATGACAGCTGCCACTCTGGCACAGAGCATGCTCAAACGGGGCGAAGCAACGCCCTGCCCGACGCTCCGAGCAGGCGGCAAGCCGCCTGGCAACGGTGGAGGTCTTCAGCCTATCAGGATTTGAGCCCGCCACCTGCTATCCGCTAATCTATCTCGGCGAGGTGCCGAGAACGACCTGCTTGGGAAACTGCGATGAACGATCCTACTCACTTCCTGAACATACTCATGCGAATGTCGTCATCGAACAAGGTGCCTTTCCGCCACGATGAGATGAAGCCCCGATCCTTCAACCATGTAACGAACTCGAGGTTCACTTCGCTGCCTTCAATCTTCGGCGTTGAGAAACCCGGTTTGATGTCGGGAAGTGGATCAGGCAGTGAACGCAGGATATCTCTCACTTGCTGATCATCGAACATCCTTTGAAGCATGTTGAACAAAGTTATCTGTGTGGAAAGAGGCTGGGAGTTGACGATGACCGCACGTGCGGCGTCGACTCCGAGGTTGTCGATCTTCACGCCAGTTCGAGCGAGTATTCTGCCAACGATGGCCGCGCGGGACGATATGTCAGCCAGCAGGCTAAGATCCATCTTTTGAATTATCTTCAGCCTGTTTTCATCGCCAATGTCCGCTTCCAACAGATTCTGCCGGAAGTCGTCGGCTAGATCGCACTCGCCTTCAGCCTCGAAGAACTCTGCAATGTTCCTTGTTACGAATGCGATGCCTAATGTTGGATCGTCGCTGAGATGCAAAAGGTTGGTCGCGGAGAAGGTTATGGTATTCTGCTCGACCAGTATCTTGGTCTTTGCTGCACTGAGCTGCTGCGGGAAGACTTTGAACCGTCTCGGAAGCACTTTGACATAGGCCGAATATGTTTCCTCGCTCAATGCGTCGTTCTCTAGGATGAACTTGCGCAATGGTGCCGCCCGATCTCCGTCCGGAACTTGGTGGTCGGCAAGCGCACGCAAGGTGGCCGGTCTGTTCAAGAACGACGTGAGTACTTCCGCATCGTAGTTGCTGCTGCCAATAAACGCTAAGCAGTTTACCCAAGTCGCCTCGATCTTTGCTATCCGAAAAAGCGTGGCGTGGAGACCATCGGGGACTTGATCCAAGGTTGGGACCGATGTCGACTGCATCTCGAGGAATTCTGCAATGGATTCAACTTCCACGTCGGCCCGGCCGATGACGCGTTGAATGGTCGAAATGCTCTCACGGCAATTGTTCGGCAGACGAAGCAGGACGTTCCGAAGATACTCGCCGAAACGGCCATCGATCTTGGCTAGAAGCGGCGCGCTTCCGGACTCGAGTACCAACGTGTAGTTTTGCTCGCCTGACCGATCAACTTCCCTGATACCGAGGACGACTCGGAATATGAAATTCAGGTTGTCGATGGAAAGCTCATAGAGACCGCCGTCGAACAGGACCCTTATGACGCCCGGGTAAGCCTCCACGGCGGCTAGGTCGGTCGCTTCGACGTCGAGCGGTTGCAGTCGTTCGGCTGGGACATCGACCCCCTGCGCCAAGATGTCAGCCAACCTCTCTGAGACGAAGTTTGATATGGCCGGGTGCCTGCCGGCAAGACCCTTCAGGTCCGCATTCGACATGTGGCTCATGATGTGCGCAACATGCATCAGGTTTGCGGGACTGGTCAGTGCCGCCGCGACGAACCCAGGCCACGTCCTCGCCATTCCAGAAATGAGAGCCGCGACCGCCGTGCCTCTGGCGTAGTAGCTTGACAGGAATGTCTCGCAGCCCGCGAAATCGGTCGCGATGAAGTTGAGCAGACGCTTTTTCTGCATCCCATACGAAGAGGGATCCGCAAGCAGGCAGTCGACGATCGTCACGTTGAGAACGTAGGTTCGGCTGAAATCCTCGTCGCGCATCGCGGCGATGACCTCCTTCGGATTGTCTATCTGAAAGTTGGGATCTGGAGTTCTAAAACCGCGAATGTGGATCAGAAACTTGTTATCGCTGGGAGATAGACGCCCTGAATGGAAAAGGGATGTGTACTGGTAGTACGTGTCATCCAGATAACCCTCCAGAACCAAGAAGCGAGCCAGATCGGCGCCGTCTCCAAATTCGTCGAACAGCCCATCGACTTCATCTGAATTTTCTCGAATGACTTCGTTGAATTTAGTCATTCGCAAGTTGCCTAATTTGGCCCTCAGTTCGCGAATTTGCTTGAGTGAAGAGTCTCTAAATTCCGCAGACTTCTTTTCAACGTCCTCTTTGCGCTGTTGGAAGGTTCTATGGGGATCAACCTTCGCCTGTAAATTGCCTACTTGGAGGTGATGCTGGTGACCGTGTATTGAAGTGGTTAACAGTTGGCTCGCTCCCATTATTGCTTCAAGACGCTCATCGTTAGCAAGGTTGCTCAGAGAAATCATGGCACTATGATTGAGGCCAACACGGCTGTGTCCCTCGGGAACCATCTCTACGATGGCCATCGCATAGCTCCGGCGCAACTCGGTCAGATCGTTCGGCAGCTGCTTTTCACCTTGATCGACAAGCGTCTCGAGGCGAGATATCTCGACTTTGCATCGGGACTCGCTCGTCGCGATGTATCGATCATGACTTCGAAGAACCCCTGCCAGATGCCCCTTTCCGCGATGAAGGTTCTCGAAATCGCTTGGGAACACGTTCTTGTATATCAAGACCGCCAACAGCTTGTTGACGTCTAGGCTGGTTTCGTTCTCGGTTTCGAGATTGGCGACGTAGATAGCATACTCATTAAAAATATTCTGTATGAGCCTGAGGTCGTTCAGATATCGCGAAACCTCCCGCAGGAACCGCTGATCGAACCTATCGTCCAGGGAGAGCCGCTTGCCCTGCTCCAGCAATTTGTCGATAGAATTCGAGCTATTGATGATAGGGATGACTGGAATAATGAATTCGAAGAACTTGGTCCTATCCGTGTTCACGAACATATCGTCGCGAAGGGCGTAGAGAAACCGGATGTGTCGCTTGCCGCGCAGATTGGCGTTCACCAGGCTATTGATTTCACGCAGCGTGACGAATATTTCAGCGTTGTTAAATCTATCTAAGTCCTCGATGACGACAAGATCATATTGCGTAGACTGGAAGAAGTATATGATCTCGTCTAAATGGCGATTAAGGGTAAGCGGCGTCTGAACCCACATTTCCCAAGTAA
>NZ_NIPW01000019.1 GCF_002196855.1 Haematobacter genomosp. 1
TTCAGGACGGCGGAGCTGGTGTCACATTAGGATGATGGCAGAAAACAGTGTATTGTGAAGCCCTACACCCGGTTCAAAAGCAGCCACGATGATTATCATAGATGAACTTCGCGAAGACATTGCAGCACTAGAACATGCAGAGGCGACACAAGATGGCGCTGATGTTCTCCGATCCCTCGGTGCGATGCATCGGCTAGACAAGAACCGACGATTACTGGCTAAAGAGCTTCTGCGTTTAGAAGATTGTCTTGAAGAAGTTCGGACCATCCTAAAAGAAGGGTCTTTGCCTGAGCAGGATCGTCTTGATCGTATTTACTCGGTCGTCAAAGCCGCACGTTTCATCCCTGTTATAAGAAATGAAATCGACTGGTGCGGCTGCGACGACGATTGAAGTAACCCTTACCGCGCAAGCGATCGTCACCCGCAGGGCCGAAACTCGCCGCACCTTCGACCATTCGCGCGGCCCCGGCGCTGGCTCGGAGAGACAGGGGCGGGGCCTCTTGGCGCGAAGGGAGAAGGGGCGAGCGAGGTTCGGGGTACAGGCCGGTGCAGCCGGCCGGAGCCTAGAGCGCGGTCACTCGGGCAGGGAGGTCCAGGGCGAAAGCCCTAGACCAGACGGCGCGAGGGATGCGCCATTGATATCATAATTGGAAAGTGCTATCATTACTGTAACTAAAGATCATCAAAGGAGTCTACACGATGGGAAATGTCACCATTCGCAACGTTCCAGATGAAGTTCACACTGCCCTGAAGCTCCGTGCCGTTCGTCATCAGCGCAGCACGGAAGCAGAGATGCGAGCTATTCTGACGGCCGCCGTTTCCCAAGAAACAGGGAATGGGCTTGGTCAGCAGATGCGGTCCGCATGGTCAGGACATCACGGCAGCGATTTTGACGATCTGCGCGACCCGTCACCCGTGGAAGGCGCAACTTTCGAATGATTATCCTCGATACGAATGTGATTTCCGAAACGCAGAAGCCGAAACCGGATCCGAAGGTCATGGCATGGCTCGACACGCTGGACATGTCGTCCACCTATCTGACTGCGATCACGGTGGCAGAGCTATTCTTTGGGGTCGATCAACTTCCCGAGGGCAAGCGAAAGACTGTTTTGAGCGATGGGGTAAGCCATCTGATAGAAACGATCTTTTACGGTCGCATCCTTCCCTTCGATGCCACGGCTGCATATTTTTTTGGGTCCATGATGGCGGACGCCCGCAAACAGGGGCATACGATCACCTTTCCTGACGGTGCTATCGCGGCAATCGCACGAGGGAACAACTTCGCTGCGGTCGCCACCCGCGATGTGACGCCCTTCGCGGCTATGAAGATAGAGATTATCAATCCGTGGGAGTGATCCGGACACGGCGTGGACGGCCTCAAAGCAGGGGTGAGCGTGGCCCCTCGGGCCGCGTCGATCCTCTGATCTGACCAGAACTATCCAAAGCCGCGCCAAGCGCGGCTTTCCTTTTGCTGGCCGGTAGCATTAAAAAAAGGCCCTGCCGAAGCAGGGCCGAGGTTCCAGTTAGCCGCAACTGGAAAAGTCTACGCGTGGGAGACTAGGCCGTTTTCCGGCCTATCTCAACCGCGCGTCTAGGCGAGGTGGAAAGGTTCGGGCTGGTCCTGAAGCCAAAGATACGCCTTCGGCATCCATGACGGGGCATCTGGATATTTCTCCTGCAACTCCCGCAAGCGGGCCGCAACGATCGCCAAGCTGCAATCGTCATCGCGCAGGTTGTGATATGCCTCTGCGACAAGCAAGGCGGCGTCGGGGCCAGGTTGCGTTCTGGTCAGCATCTGGCCTTCCAGAAGATTGCGGATGACAAGCATTCCTTCACTGAAAAGGGCTTCGTCATTGGGTCGCTCCATTCGTCGTCGGGATTGTCATGCTGATGTGCCGCCCCGTAGGGGAAGGCAGGGCCGTATCGGACGCCATCTTGTTCGAAACAGCCGGTAACGCCCAGAAGCCATGCCCGATGCGCCTGCGTTCCAGCTATCAGCTTGCGAAGGCGGCGTGGCATCTGCCAACCGCCATATCCGGCAAGATAAATGCGGTGATAGATCTTCCTCATGGGTCCACCCTTTCTTGCGGGTTCGTGTCACGCAAGGCGTTTTCGCCGTTAGGCATCCAGTCAGCGATCAAGCCGGAACCGAACAAGCCACGAGGGCCCAAGCCGATTGCGTAGGCGGTGAAGGACAGGCTCGGCGCTGGCGCTCATCCATTGCTTTCGCAGTTCCGCTTTCCAGCACCGGCCATGTTCCGATGCGAAGGCCCGCAACGCCTTGTGTTCCTGGGCTGTCACGCCGTCCGCTGGTTCGTCGTCGCCTTGGGACTGTGCTTCGATGAGGCGATACAATTCCTGGCGTGCGGCATCGAGCATGGCACGGGCTTCGAGATGCGCGAAGGGCTTCCAGAATTGCGCGCGGGCTTCGGGTGTTTGTTCGATCCCTGCGCGGCGTTCGAGTTCTCCGATGGTCATTCCAATGATCTCCTGTCTGGCGGAAAGCGGGGAGGCCGCTTTCCGTTGGGGTTCATGCGGTGGGCTATGCCTCGGGGGCGTCCAGCAGGTGACAATCGGAAAGCGGAAAAACCTGATTGTCCCGAAGGCGGCGCACGAGGGCGAGGTGTCCACCAGCGATACGCTTGGTGCGGAAGGCCAGCAGGTCCAGAACAAGGCTCGGCTTGGACAAAAGCGCGGTCTGCGCGGCGTTCAGACGGACGGCCTTCATGTCCTCGATCAGCTTGGCGCTGTAGGGGCCTTTCTCGGCGGTCGCCCCGTTGCCCATTCCGTCACGGGGCGCGTCGATCACGCCCGCCTCGGCGGCGGTGGCGGCATCCTCGCGGCGGATATAGCCAAGTCTCGTGCAGGGCCTCGTCGTTCGACACGGTAAAAGCGGTGGCGGTGGCAAGGTTGATCTGCCCTGCGGCCAACGCGTCCAGCACGGGGGCGGGCAGGTCGGCCAGCTTGAGGCGACGGTAGACATGCGCCTCGGTCACGCCGAACGCCTTGGCGATGCTCGGGGCCAGTGCGCCCGCGTCCCGCATCCGGCCATAGGCGCGGATTTCATCAGCGGGGGCGAGGGCTTCGCGGGCGGAGTTTTCCGCGTTCGCCCATGCTTGCGCGGTCAGCGCGGTCGGGGCAAGACGAACGGGCACCAGCGCCAGCGACGGGTCTGTTTCCACGGCGAGGGCGAGGGCGCGAAGGCGTCGCCCCCCCGCGACAATGCCCACGCGGCCCGCGTCGTCGCGAAGGCCCGCAAGGTTCTGAACCAGTCCGCAGGTGACGATGCTTTGAGCCAGCAGCGCGATCCCCTCGGGATCGGCCTCCTGACGCGGGTTTAGGTCGGACAGGTAGAGGTCGGCCAGCGGAACATACTCGATGACGGCGGCGGCGGTGTCGGTGTTGGGCTTCATGTTCATGGGTTTTCTCTCGTGGTGTCTTGATCGTCGTTGCGATCTTCGGTTAGGGTTCCGGTGTGCCGCCCCGAAAGGGACGACACGGCAGGGTCAGATGACCCCGTGCTGGTTCAGGAAGCGGCGTCCGATTCCAAAGTCATCGCCCTTCCTGACAAGCGCCCACGCTTCCGCGATGCGCTGTGCCAGAACTTCAACTGCCATTTACTCACCCCCTTTCTCTGGTGCGGGACGGTCGGGCTTTCCCCCTTCCGCCGATGGGCTGCGCCTCGCCGGTCTGGTCTGACGAATACGCATGTATTCGGCGGAACAGAGTGGGGAGGGCACAGCCCGACCCACGGGCCTGACCGAGACTGTCCATCGGGCGGAGGCGGGGGGTGGTGCGGCCCGCAGCGCAGCGAGGACACGGCCCCCGCCGGAGCCGACGCGCCACGGGCGCGGCGCTTGCCGATTGACCGGCTCGGGCAGGTCTGTTGGGCGGAAACACGAAAAGGAAAAACCGCAGGGCGGGGGTGAGCGCGGCCCTCGGCCGCGTCGATCCCCCGGCCTGTCCTTCGGATCAGACACGAGCCGCGCCACGCGCGCGGCTTTCCTTCGATCTTCAGGACGGTGGAGCTGGTGATACGTCCTGCAGGGAGATCCCGGCCGCGCAAGCGATCGTCACCCGCAGGGCCGAAACTCGCCGCACCTTCGACCATTCGCGCGGCGCCGGCGCTGGCTCGCAGAGACAGGGGCGGGGCCTCTTGGCGCGAAGGGAGACGGGGCGAGCGAGGTTCGGGGCGCAGGCCGGTGCAGCCGGCCGGAGCCTAGAGCGCGGTCACTCGGGCAGGCAGGTCCAGGGCTGAAAGCCCTAGACCGGAAAGCACGAGGGATGCGCCATAAACAAAGACGTAAAACACGCTGTGCCAGCTCTGATCGCTGCAACAAGAGATTTGCCGAACGGACCATTTGAAGGCTAGCTTCTGCCCATTCGCCTCTTTCCACGAGAATAGTCCATGACTGACCTTGCAGCCGAAACCACGTCTCTCAAGCAAACGATCTGGGGGATCGAAGCCGAACTCGACTATCAAGTGTCATTGGCGGGGGCAAAGGATGACGATGCCAGAATCCACGCCCTGACCGACAGGCTGCGGAAAGCCCACGCCGAGCTGAAAGAAATCGAGCGCAAGGTGCCGAAGCCCTAGACCACGCGAGATGAGGGCGTTCAAAGTTGAAGCACGGGCAGTTCGCTCAGACGTGTGGTGTAGCGCGGTGAACGATGATCTGCTTTCGTCGTCCAGGATTTTTCAAATCCTTCGCGGCCCAGCACGACCGTCTTTTTGCCAAAGCGGTCGTTGAGCGCATCAAGCGCGTCCATGACCTTCGCATCGCGCGGCCGCTCGGGTGGAAACAGCATCGCGGGCTGATCCTGCTCGGGCAACAGATCATCCAGGATGATGCCCGCCTTGGTGTAGCCATGACCGTTACCTGAGGGGTCGCCTTTCCAGCCGCGTTTCGCGGCAGAAATAGCGGCCTCGACCAGCTCGAAGGTGTTGTTCGACATGGGGGAGAGACGGACGCTGCGCGAAGCCGAATGCTGCGGACGGTCGGGCTTGTGCGGGTTGGTGTGGTAGAAAACGGTCATCGCGCCGGCCACAAGGCCATGCTGGCGCAGCTTCTCGGCCGCGCGGGTCGCATGGGCGGCAATGGCCTGCGCCAAGACGTCGAACGAGGTCATGGGGGTGCCCGCAGAGCGGGTCACGGCCATGCCCTTGCGTTGCGGCGGAACGTCCTCGAAGTCGACGCAGACGACGCCGCGCAGCTCCGCCACCAGGCGTTCCAACACCACGCCGCCGATCTTGCGGGCGAGGGGCAAGGGCAGGTCGCGAAGCTCAGCCGCCACCTTGATCCCCTGCGTCATCAGCTTGGCCTGGGTGGCCCCGCCGACGCCCCAGATCTCGCCCACGGGGATGCGGCGCATGACGTAATCGCGCACGGTGTCGCCCATGAGATTGCACACGCTGCCGAAGATCGGGTTCTTCTTGGCGGCGAAGTTCGCCAGCTTGGCGAGAGTCTTGGTCGGCGCGATCCCCACGCAGGTGGGGATGCCGGTATCCAGCTTGACGGTGGCCCGCATGTCCTTGGCATGGTCCTCCATGCGGGGCCCATGCCCTTTCAGGCAGACGAAATTTTCGTCGATGCTGTATGTCTCCAATCGCGGCGAAAAATCGTGCAGCACCTCGACGACACGGCGCGACAGATCCCCGTAGAGCGTGTAGTTGGAGGACAAGGCTTTGACCCCGTGACGGCGCATCAGGTCGCGCATCTTGAACACCGGCGCCCCCATTTTGATCCCGAGGGCTTTGGCTTCATCGCTGCGGGCGACGGCGCATCCGTCGTTGTTGGACAGCACGATCACGGGGATGCCGCGCAGCGACGTGTCGAAGATCCGTTCGCAGGAAACGTAGAAGTTGTTGCAGTCGATGAGGGCGATCGGGTCTGCGGAGGCGCGGATCATGACCGCGCCTATTCGATGGCGAGGCGGCGCACGACGCCTGCGACCACGCCCCAGATCTCGGTCGTCTCGGTGACGGCAATGCTTTTGTAGCCGTCGCCTCGGGCGCGCGGGTCCAGAAACCAATGGCCGTTGCGCTTGGCGAGCTTCTCTTCCAGACTGTCGCCCGAGACGCGCCACCAGAACGTCGACCGTTCGTGCCGCACCACCCATTTGATCGGATCCACGCTGTCCTCAAGATCGTCACCGGCCGGAGATGGGAACCCTGCAGGCACGCTGATGGAGGCGAGCGGCATATGCCGGTCAACGAGGATCACATTCAGCGGGGCTAGAGTTACAGACATGGTTTAGGCGAACGAATGAGGAACATTCATTCCCTGATAGCCCGTGCCCCCCCCTGTCCGTCAAGGTCCGATTTCAGGTCGTTCGATCACAACACCCGTGTGGCAGGTCGTCAGGCACCTGTTTACGGGATCAGCGTGCCCCCTGTCTTGGTGAAGCCAAGACAGGGGGCACGGCGTTCAGATGGCGAGATCGTCCGTCGTCTTGCCAGCCTCGATCGCTTCGATAAACCAGCGCGGTTTGCGGCCGCGGCCGCTCCACGTCTCATCCGGATTGTGCGGATTAGCGAATTTGGGGGCCGCCGCCTGACCACGGGCTTTGGTGGTGCTGCTTGCGGCGTCCAGCAATTCGGACAGGGAGAAACCCTGTTCCTTGGCCGTGGCTTCCAAAGCCTCAAGGGCGGTTTTCTTCCGGCGTGTCTCGAAGGAGTCGATGGCTTTTTCCACCTGCTTCTTGAGCGCTTTCAGCTCGTTCAGGTCCATCGAATCCAGTTGATCCATCATGCGCTTTCCTCTGCTGCATCCATGCGGGCAAGGGCCCGCTCTTTGTCGATACGGAAATCTTGACGGATCTTCCAGAAAGTCATTGCCGCCATTTTAGCGAAAGGCCATATCGTCCTCGTCATAGCGCATTCTGGCTTCCGGCCCAAAGTATTGAACCCAGCGGTTCAAGACTTCTCGGGTTTCCGTCTGGGCGCGGCCGATCTCGGATTGCAGGCAATTCATGTAGCCCTCCGCCTCCTCGATATAGATCTGATACTGGTCGCGCACGATCTCGCGCAATTCCGGATCATCGGTCGGAGGCTCGTAAGGGTAGGGCTGTTCCGGCGGAAGGCACCCTTGCGCGACCGCGCAGGGTGCCGACAAGACAAAGACCATGAGGGCGAGGCGGATCTTCACGGGCGGAAGGTCACTCGGGTGCCATAACCATGGGAAGTGCTGGTTCGATAGCGTTGCACGCCATTGGTGTATTCGGCGTCGGTGCCGGGTTCGACCGTGATCTGCACCCGCATGTTCTTGTATTCGGGAGTCGAGACGCCCGTGTAATAATACTTTTCGTCACGGTTGGTGCCGTAGCCCAGGCGGCGCCGTTCATCGTAGCAGAACACCTTGATCTCTTCGCGGCTGTCGCCGTCATAGCCGTAGCTGAAATGCTTGCTCTTGCCCTCGGGACATATCCAGGCTTCGGAGCTGGTGCGGTTGGCAAAGCTGTAGTCGATCTCGTAATTGTTGTATTCCGCGCCATCCGACATGAGGCAGGTGCCGATGGGGGATTTCCCGTCGCGCAGCCGGTCGATCATGTGGTCATGGGCATCGCCGCAGGAAGAAGGAAAGCCGCCCGCCAGGCACAGGATCAGCTTGCAGTCGATGTCGTAGGCTTTGGCCTCATCGGGCGAGCCTAAGGCGGCAGCTGTGGCGACAGCCGCGAAGAGGGCGGCGCGGATGCTTTGAGACAGGAGCATGTCGGTTCCTCGTGACCTGATGAGGATAGACTAGAAGATAAAACAAGCCTTGCCAAAGCATTAGGCTCAAGACTAGTCTCCTGACGTCAAACAACCAGATCAAAGCTTCACTGTTGACTTCATAATCCTAAAGGCGAACGATTGGTGAAGGCTCCATGCGACGCGACAGGCTCTCGAATAGAGTCCATGAACTGGATCCTGATCGCCATGCCCTGAGCTACCCCCCGAATTTCGGACACTGACATGAGCTACGATTTGCAGTCTGCTGATCTTCGACGCGAAGGAGATCAGAGATGTCGAAACGAAAACAGCACGCGCCTGAGTTCAAGGCGAAGGTCGCGCTGGAAGCCCTGAAAGGCGAAGAGACGGCCGCCGAGCTGGCAAGCCGGTTCGGGGTGCATCCGACGATGATCCATCAATGGAAACGAGCCCTGCTCGACGGTGCGTCCGGCGTATTCGAGCGTGGGGGGCGCAAGATGCCAGAGATTGATGAGGAGCAGGTGAAGGAGCTCCATGCCAAGATCGGGGAGCTGGCGGTGGCCAACTCTTTTTTGGAAAGAAAGCTGAAGCCTTGGGGCGGGAAGTGAGGCGGGGCATGATTGAGCCGGACCACCCGGACCTGTCCATCGGCCAGCAGTGCAAGCTGCTGTCGATTGGGCGCTCATCCTTCTACTACAAGCCCAAGGGCGAGACCGAACAGAACCTCGGCCTGATGCGGCGGATCGACGAGCAATTCCTGGAGACGCCGTTCTTCGGTGTCCGGCAAATGACTTGGCACTTGCGCAACGACGGCCACCTGGTGAACGAGAAGCGCATCCGGCGACTGATGCGCCTCATGGGGCTCATGCCGATCTACCAGAAGCCCAACACCAGCAGGCCGGCGAAAGGGCATAAGACCTATCCCTACCTGTTGAGAGGTCTGCGGGTGGAACGTCCGAACCAGGTCTGGTGCTCGGATATCACCTACCTACCCATGCGGCGTGGGTTCCTCTACCTCGTGGCGATCATGGACTGGCACACCCGCAAGGTTCTGTCCTGGCGGATCTCGAACACGCTGGAAGCTGACTTCTGCGTCGAGGCGCTGAATGAGGCCATTTACAAGTTCGGCCCGCCAGAGATCATGAACACGGATCAGGGAAGCCAGTTCACGTCCTTCGCTTGGACGGATCGGCTGCGCCGATCCGGCGTGCGGATCTCAATGGATGGGAAAGGTCGGTTCCTCGACAACATCTTCATCGAGCGGC
>NZ_NIPW01000002.1 GCF_002196855.1 Haematobacter genomosp. 1
TTCAAACTTTGCCTTTGCCATGATGGCCTCCTGTTTCGTGTCACCGGATCGCGGATGCGCTCACGGCGGAATGGGTTCGGGTGGCGGGGACCGCCACCCCGCCGATCAGGCGTATTTCTTCTGGATCTCGTCCGAGATGTTCTGCGGCACGGCTTCGTAATGATCGAAGATCATCGTGAAGACGGCGCGACCCGAGGACATCGAGCGCAGCGTGTTGATGTAGCCGAACATGTTGGCCAGCGGCACCATCGAGTTGATCACGTTGGCATTGCCGCGGCTTTCCTGCCCCGTCACCATCCCCCGGCGCGAGGTCAGGTCGCCGATGATGCCGCCGGTGTATTCTTCCGGGGTCACCACCTCAACCTTCATGATCGGCTCCAGCAGCTTTGCGCCGGCCTTCTTCAGGCCTTCGCGCATCGCCGCACGGGACGCGATCTCGAACGCGAGGACCGAGGAGTCGACGTCGTGGAACGCACCGTCGATCAGCGCGACCTTGAAGTCGATCACCGGGAAGCCCGCCAGCGGACCGGAGTCCATGACCGACTTGATGCCCTTTTCGACGCCGGGGATGTATTCCTTCGGCACCGCACCGCCCACGATCTTCGCTTCGAACGAGTAGCCCTCGCCCGGCTCGGTCGGGGTGATGACGAGCTTCACGCGCGCGAACTGGCCGGTACCACCGGTCTGTTTCTTGTGCGTGTAGTCGATCTCCGCCTCGCGGGAGATGGTCTCCCGGTAAGCCACCTGCGGCGCGCCGATGTTTGCCTCGACCTTGAACTCGCGACGCATGCGGTCAACGAGGATGTCGAGGTGAAGCTCGCCCATGCCCTTCATGATCGTCTGGCCGGACTCGAAGTTGGTCTCGACGCGGAAGGACGGGTCTTCGGCGGACAGGCGAGCGAGCGCGAGGCCCATCTTCTCCTGGTCGGCCTTCGACTTCGGTTCCACCGCGATCTCGATCACCGGCTCCGGGAAGGTCATGGTTTCAAGAACCACCGGTTTCGCCGGATCACAGAGCGTGTCGCCCGTCGTCGTGTCCTTCAGCCCCGCCAGAGCGATGATGTCGCCTGCATAGGCTTCATCGATCTCTTCGCGGTTGATGGCGTGCATCATCATCATCCGGCCAACGCGCTCGCGCTTGCCCTTCGTCGCGTTCAGCATCTGGTCGCCCTTTTTGAGGACGCCGGAATAGAGACGCGTGAAGGTCAGTGAGCCGACGAAGGGGTCGTTCATGATCTTGAACGCCAGAGCCGAGAACGGCTCGTCGTCGGAGGCGTGACGCTCGATGTTCCGGGTTTCCGTCTCGTCACCCGGGGCGAAGCCGACATAGGCCGGAACGTCAAGCGGGCTCGGCAGATAGTCGACCACCGCGTTCAGCATCGGCTGGACGCCCTTGTTCTTGAAGGACGAGCCGGCGAGGATCGGCACGAAGGTCATGGAGAGGCAGCCCTTGCGGATCAGTTTCCGCAGGGTGTCGACGTCGGGCTCCTCACCTTCGAGGTAGGCCTCCATCGCCGCATCGTCCATTTCCACCGCGAGCTCGATGAGCTTGCCGCGCCATTCGTCCGCGACATCCTTCAGCTCGTCACGGATCGGCTGACGGGTCCAGGACGCGCCGAGATCCTCACCTTTCCAGGTCCACTCTTCCTGAGTGACCAGGTCGATGATGCCTTCGAGCTTGTCTTCCGCACCGATGGGGAGCGCGACCGGGGCCGGGGTGGCGCCGGTGCGATCCTTGATCATCTGCACGCACTTGAAGAAGTCCGCGCCGATCTTGTCCATCTTGTTGACATAGACGATCCGCGGAACCTTGTAGCGGTCGGCCTGACGCCACACCGTCTCGGTCTGCGGCTCGACGCCAGCGTTCGCGTCCAGAAGGCACACGGCCCCGTCGAGCACCGCGAGCGAGCGCTCCACCTCGATGGTGAAGTCGACGTGGCCGGGGGTGTCGATGATGTTGAACCGGTACTTCGGCCCCTCATGGGTGCCGTCCTCGGTCCGCTGCCAGAAGGTCGTGGTCGCAGCAGAGGTGATCGTGATCCCCCGCTCCTGCTCCTGTTCCATCCAGTCCATCGTCGCGGCGCCGTCATGCACCTCGCCGATCTTGTGGCTCTTGCCCGTGTAATAGAGGATGCGCTCCGTCGTCGTGGTTTTACCCGCGTCGATGTGAGCCATGATCCCGAAGTTACGGTAGAGCTCGAGGGGATATTCGCGTGCCATGGTCGGTGCTCCTGCCGCTTACCAGCGGTAGTGGCTGAACGCCTTGTTCGCGTCGGCCATCTTGTGGGTGTCTTCGCGCTTCTTCACCGCGGTGCCACGGTTGTTCGCAGCATCCAGAAGCTCGCCGGCGAGGCGCTCTTCCATGGTGTTTTCGTTGCGCTTGCGGGCAGCCGTGATGAGCCAGCGGATCGCCAGCGCTTCACGGCGCTCGATGCGGACTTCCACCGGAACCTGGTAGGTCGCACCGCCCACACGGCGGGAACGGACCTCGACGGCCGGCTTCACATTGTCCAGCGCCTCGTGGAACACTTCGACCGGGGCGCGTTTCACGCGGCCCTCGACGCGGTCGAGTGCGTTGTAGACGATGGCTTCCGCGACCGACTTCTTGCCGTCGATCATCAGGTTGTTCATGAATTTGGTCAGCACGGTGTCGCCGAACTTGGCGTCCGGCAGAACTTCGCGCTTCTCGGCAGCGTGACGACGGGACATGCCCAGATCTCCTTACTTCGGACGCTTCGCGCCGTATTTCGAACGGCGTTGACGACGGTCCTTGACGCCTTGCGTGTCGAGCACGCCGCGCAGGATGTGATAGCGGACGCCCGGAAGGTCTTTCACCCGGCCGCCACGGATCAGGACCACCGAGTGCTCCTGAAGGTTGTGCTTTTCGCCCGGAATGTAGCTGATCACCTCGAAACCGTTGGTCAGCCGCACTTTGGCGACCTTCCGCATGGCCGAGTTCGGCTTCTTCGGCGTCGTCGTGTAGACGCGCGTGCAGACGCCGCGCTTTTGCGGGCAGGATTGGAGGTGCTGCGACTTAGAGCGCTGCACCTTGGGCTGCCGCGGCTTGCGGATCAGCTGTTGGATAGTCGGCATTCCGGTTCCCCGTGTTGCATCCGTTCTCGTCATCGGCGTCGCGCCTGTCCGCAAACGCCAAAACCGCATTCGTTCCCCTTCGCGGGGAACGACGCGGTGGAATTCCAGAGGATCGGGGCTTTCGCCCGGATCATGACCACATCAGTTTATGAGCAGGGGCAGCAGAAGACGCACTTCGCCACCCGGGTGACGCGCCGTATATGGGGAGTCGGGGGGGATGTCAACAGGCGTCCCGGCCCGAACGCCGCGTCGCAAGGGCGTCAGTCGGCCGCCACGCTCCCCGAAAGCCGCGATGCCGCGCGCTCCGCCACATGCTCGCGATAGATGGTGAACAGTCCCGCGGCAATGACGATTCCCGCCCCGGCAAGGGTCAGCGGATCGGGCCAGACGCCGAAGAACGCAAGCCCGAGGAGCAGCGACCACACCATCCCCGTGTAGCGGAACGGACCCACGACAGAGAGGTCGCCGAGCCGTATCGCCCCGATGCTGAGCACATAGCCCACGGACACCGCCACGGAAGCCGTGATGATCCGCAGGATGTCCACGGCCGCCAACGGCCTCCATTCGCCCGCCACCGCCGCGCCTATGCCGGAGAAGACGACCAGCACCACCCCCATGGTGAGGGCCGCCGTCATCGACGGAACAGCAGGGGAGAGCTTCCGCGTGCACAGTTCCCGCAGGATGACCGTCACCACGCAGGCGGAGACGTAAAGCGCACCGGGAGAGAATCCCTCCGGCCCCGGCCTGACGATGAGCAGCACCCCGAGGAAACCCACCAGAATCGCCCCCAGCCGCCGCCAGCCGATCGGCTCCTTGAGAAAGATCGCCGCCGCCAGAGTAAGGAACAGCGGGACGGACTGCAGGATCGCCGTGGCATTGGGCAATGGAATGCGCGACAGACCTTCCAGATACAGCACCGCGCTGACCGCTTCCGCGAAACTCCGGGCGAGGCAGAGCGTCCAGTCACGGCGTGACAGGTCGAACCGCGGCGGCGCAAAGAACCCGGAGGCAACCGCAAGCAGCAGCAGAACGGCCAGCCCCCGCAGAAACTGTGCCTGAAAGAGCGGCACGTGCCCGAGGATGGCCTTCATCAGCGCATCGTTCACCGTGAAGGCGCCCACTGCTGCAATCATCAGCAGCGCGCCGCGCATATTGGCCGTCCTCGGCATCGGATAAGCCTTCAACCCCCCGGAACCCGTCGGTAATAACCCGTCGGCCCTCAAGACGCCTTAGCACGGTGCGCGGGAGGCGACTGCGTATTTGCGTCATTCTATGTCGCATTTGAAGCAAGCCAGCGAAAATGCTGAGCGAGGAGGCTTCGGCCCCCGTCCCCGTCATCAGGCCGGAACTTCTGCGAAGAGTCCGCCGCGGGCATCCGCGAAGGAAATGGGCCGGGTTTCGCCGGATATTTGGGTATCGCCGGGCGGAAATGCCCTTTTGACCGAAGTAGGGAGAGCCTCTCGGCAGGACCGGAGGCACCCTGCCCCGCGAAAGAGGATGGCCTTACAGGTTTCTGAAAAACGCTCTCTCGGTCCGTTGGAGCGGAAATCCTTCGGGATTCAGAAAATCCGGCCGGAAATAGGCACATGGCGGATCATTCCGATGCCGATTTCCCGATCGGCGGAACGGAGGCCTGACACTCCAGAACTTTCGGCAGCCTTCAAAGCGAAGAAAGGAAAGCGCGATGCATTGCGGAAGTATGCGCATTGGTGCGGAAGAGCGGCCTCTCAGCCAGGATCGGCCGCGCTCTCCTGAAACAGCATGGTGCCGTGCCACCCCGCGCACCTTCTCCCAAGCACACCAGCCCCCCACAGATCGGCCCAACGAGCGCATCTGCGCATAGCCATCCCCCTAGAGGAAACGGGCCGACCGCGTGCGCCGGACCGACCTCCACTGCAGCGCCCGGAAAACCGGTCGCCCTCCTCAAAAGCAAAACGCCCCGCTTGAGCGGGGCGTTTCACATTCCTGCCGAGGATCAATCCCGGTTTTCGGTGGTTTCCACCAGACCGGCATCGTTCTCCAGATCGACCACATCCAGCGGCGCCGCAAGCTGCACGGCCTGTTCGGCTTCCGCCCGCTTCTGATCGATGACCTTCTGGTCGCGATCCGTCGCGATACGGCGTACACGGCTGGTCGCGCCACCGGTCCCGGCCGGGATGAGCCGGCCGACGATGACGTTCTCCTTCAGCCCGACAAGCTTGTCGCGCTTGCCTTGCACCGCCGCCTCGGTCAGCACCCGCGTCGTCTCCTGGAAGGAAGCGGCGGAAATGAAGCTGCGCGTCTGCAGCGAGGCCTTGGTGATGCCGAGCAGGATGGGCTCCGCCTGCGCCGGACGCAGGCCTTGGGCCTCCGCCTTGGCGTTGGTTTCGTCCAGCTCCTGCTTGTCGACATGCTCGCCCTTGAGCAGCGTCGTCTCGCCGGAGTCGAGGATCTCCCATTTCTGCAGCATCTGGCGAACGATCACCTCGATGTGCTTGTCGTTGATCTTCACGCCCTGCAGACGATAGACGTCCTGCACCTCGTCGATCAGGTAGTTGGCCAGCGCCTCGATCCCCTGAATCCGCAGGATGTCATGCGGAGCCGGGTTGCCGTCCATGATGTAGTCACCCTTCTGCACGAAGTCGCCTTCCTGCACCGGGATGTGCTTGCCTTTCGGCACCATGTATTCGACGGCTTGGAGCGTCTCGTCCACCGGTTCGATGGCGATGCGGCGCTTGTTCTTGTAGTCCTTGCCGAAGCGCACATAGCCATCCAGTTCGGCGATGATCGCGTGATCCTTCGGACGACGGGCCTCGAACAGTTCCGCCACGCGGGGAAGACCCCCGGTGATGTCCTTGGTCTTGGCGCCTTCGCGCGGGATCCGCGCCACCACGTCACCGGCCTTCACGTCCTGCCCGTCCTCGACCGACAGAATCGCGTCCACCGACATCGGATAGGAGATCGGGTGGCCCTGCTCATTGCGGACAGGTTCGCCGGTCTCGGCATCCATGACGATGATCTCGGGCTTCAGCTCGTTGCCTTTCGGCGCCGACCGCCAGTCCGAGACGATCTTCTGGGTCATGCCGGTTGCATCGTCCGTCTCCTCGCGCACCGAGATGCCCGAGACGAGATCGACGAACTTCGCTTGACCGGCCTTCTCCGCGATGATCGGCAGGGTGTAGGGGTCCCATTCGAAGAGCTTGTTGCCGCGCTTGACGGACTGGCCCTCCTTCACGAACACCTTCGACCCGTAGAGCAGCTTGTGCGAGGCCCGTTCCACGCCGTTCTCGTCGATGATGGCGAGCGACATGTTCCGGCCCATCACGATCTGCTCGCCCGAGGCGTTGGCAAGAAGGTTCGGGTTGCGGAACTCGATCACGCCTTCCTGCGACGATTCGAGGAACGATTGCTGGCCGCCCTGCGCGATGCCGCCGATGTGGAAGGTCCGCATCGTCAGCTGCGTGCCGGGTTCACCGATGGACTGCGCCGCGATGATGCCGACGGCCTCACCGACGTTCACCATCGTGCCCCGGGCAAGGTCGCGCCCGTAGCAGGTGGCGCAGACGCCCTCCTCCGCCTCACAGGTGAGCGGGCTGCGGATCTTGACGGTGGGCACGCCCAGCGTCTCGACCGCATCGGCCTTGCGCTCGTCGATCAGTTCGCCAAGGCTCACGATCACCTCGTCGGTGCCGGGGACATAGACATCCTCGGCAGCGACCCGGCCCAGCACACGTTCGCCCAGCGACGCCACCACCTCACCGTCGTTCACCGCGGCGGAGGCCGTGATGTAACGGTCGGTGCCGCAGTCGTTCGACCGGACGATGCAGTCCTGCGCCACGTCCACCAGACGACGGGTCAGGTAGCCGGAGTTCGCGGTCTTGAGCGCGGTATCCGCCAGACCCTTCCGGGCGCCGTGCGTCGAGTTGAAGTATTCAAGAACGGTCAGACCTTCCTTGAAGTTCGAGATGATCGGCGTCTCGATGATCTCACCCGACGGCTTGGCCATCAGGCCGCGCATCCCGCCGAGCTGCTTCATCTGGGCAGGCGAACCCCGCGCCCCGGAGTGGGACATCATGTAGACCGAGTTCGGCTCCATCTCCCGGCCCATGTCGTCCTTACGGACGGCCGAGATCTCGCCCATCATCGCACCGGCGACGGCGTCGGAGCATTTCGACCAGGCATCGACGACCTTGTTGTACTTCTCACCCTGGGTGATCAGGCCGTCCATGTATTGCTGTTCGAATTCCTTCACCTGCTCCTGCGTGTTCTCCACGATCTCCCATTTCTTGACCGGGATGACCATGTCGTCCTTGCCGAAGGAGATGCCGGCCTTGAAGGCCTCGCGGAAGCCAAGCCCCATGATCTGGTCGCAGAAGATCACCGATTCCTTCTGGCCGCAGTAGCGGTAGACGGTGTCGATGACGTTCTGGACGTCCTTCTTGCGGAGCAGGCGGTTCACCAGTTCGAACGGCGCCTTGGCGTTGAGCGGCAGCAGGTTGCCGAGGCGCAGACGGCCCGGGGTCGTCTCGTAGCGCTTGACGATCTCGTTGCCTTCGCCGTCGATCTGCTTGATCCGCGCGATGATCTTGGCGTGCAGATGCACCTCACCGGCGGCGAGCGCGTGCTCCACCTCCTCGATGGCGGTGAAGGCCATGCCTTCGCCCTTCATGCCCTCACGCTGCATGGTCGTGTAGTAGAGACCAAGCACCATGTCCTGCGACGGCACGATGATCGGCGCGCCGTTCGCAGGCGACAGCACGTTGTTCGTGGACATCATCAGGACGCGGGCCTCAAGCTGGGCTTCCAGCGAGAGGGGAACGTGAACGGCCATCTGGTCGCCGTCGAAGTCGGCGTTGAACGCGGAGCAGACCAGCGGGTGAAGCTGGATCGCCTTGCCTTCGATCAGGATCGGCTCGAAGGCCTGGATGCCCAGACGGTGCAGCGTCGGCGCGCGGTTCAGCAGGACGGGGTGTTCGCGGATGACTTCATCCAGGATGTCCCAGACCTCCGGGCGCTCCTTCTCGACCAGCTTCTTCGCCTGCTTGACGGTGGAGGACAGACCCTTCGCCTCAAGCCGCGAATAGATGAACGGCTTGAACAGTTCGAGCGCCATCTTCTTGGGCAGGCCGCATTGGTGCAGCTTCAGTTCCGGCCCGGTCACGATGACCGAACGGCCGGAGAAGTCCACCCGCTTGCCCAGAAGGTTCTGACGGAACCGGCCCTGTTTCCCCTTCAGCATGTCGGAGAGCGATTTCAGCGGGCGCTTGTTGGTGCCCGTGATCACGCGGCCCCGGCGCCCGTTGTCGAACAGCGCGTCCACGGCTTCCTGAAGCATCCGCTTTTCGTTGCGCACGATGATGTCGGGCGCACGGAGTTCGATCAACCGCTTCAGACGGTTGTTCCGGTTGATAACCCGGCGGTAGAGGTCGTTCAGGTCGGACGTGGCGAACCGGCCGCCGTCCAGCGGGACCAGCGGGCGCAGCTCCGGCGGGATCACCGGCAGCACGGTCAGGATCATCCACTCGGGACGGTTGCCCGACTCGAGGAACGACTCGACGATCTTCAGCCGCTTGATGATCTTCTTCGGCTTCAGTTCGCCCGTGGCTTCCTTCAGTTCCTCGCGGAGCTGATCGGCGGTGGAAGCAAGGTCGATCGCGGCCAGCATCTCACGGATCGCTTCGGCGCCGATATTCGCCGTGAACGCATCCGCGCCATACTGATCCTGCGCGTCGAGGAATTCCTCCTCCGTCATGAGCTGACCGTAGGTGAGATCGGTCAGACCCGGCTCGATGACGACATAGTTCTCGAAGTAGAGGATCCGCTCCAGATCCCGGAGCGTCATGTCGAGCATGAGGCCGATGCGGGACGGCAGCGACTTCAGGAACCAGATGTGGGCGACCGGCGCGGCGAGCTCGATATGGCCCATCCGCTCGCGGCGCACCTTCTGGAGCGTCACTTCCACACCGCATTTCTCGCAGACGACGCCGCGATACTTCATGCGCTTGTATTTGCCGCACAGGCATTCGTAGTCCTTGATCGGGCCAAAAATGCGCGCGCAGAACAGACCGTCACGCTCGGGTTTGAACGTGCGGTAGTTGATGGTTTCGGGCTTCTTGATCTCACCGTAGGACCAAGAAAGAATCCGCTCGGGCGAGGCCAGCGAGATCTTGATCTCGTCGAACTGTTTCGGCGCCGCGAGCGGGTTGAACGGATTGGTGGTGAGTTCCTGGTTCATGCCAAGTCCTTAAAACTGGGGTGGGTGAGGAGGGCGAAGGCCGCCCTCACTCTTCCTCCGCATCCAGGAGTTCCATGTTGAGGCCGAGGCCCCGGACTTCTTTCACGAGCACGTTGAAGCTCTCGGGAACGCCGGCCTCGAAGTTGTCTTCACCCTTGACGATGGACTCATAGACCTTGGTCCGCCCCGCCACGTCATCCGACTTGACGGTGAGCATTTCCTGCAACGTGTAGGCCGCACCGTAGGCTTCGAGCGCCCAGACCTCCATCTCGCCGAGCCGCTGGCCGCCGAACTGGGCCTTGCCGCCCAGCGGTTGCTGCGTGACGAGGCTGTAAGGCCCGGTGGAACGCGCGTGCAGCTTGTCGTCGACGAGGTGGTGAAGCTTCAGCATGTACTTCACGCCGACCGTCACCGGCCGGGCGAACTGCTCGCCGGAGCGACCGTCGAACACGATGGACTGGCCGGACTTGTCGAAGCCTGCCCGGACCAGCGCGTCGTTGACGTCCGCTTCCTTCGCCCCGTCGAAGACCGGGGTCGCGATCGGAACGCCGCGGGTCACATTGCCCGCCGCCTCCAGAAGCGCGGCCTCGTCCATGCCGGAGAAAGCGTCTTCATAGGTCTCGTCGCCGTAGGCGAAGCGCACGGCTTCCTTGACCGGGGTCAGATCGCCGTTGCGGCGATACTCGCGCAGCGCCTCGTCGATCTGGAGACCCAGACCACGCGCCGCCCAACCCATGTGGGTTTCGAGGATCTGACCGACGTTCATCCGCGACGGCACGCCCAGCGGGTTCAGCACGAAGTCTACCGGAGTCCCGTCGGCGAGGAAGGGCATGTCTTCCATCGGCACGACCTTGGAGATGACGCCCTTGTTGCCGTGACGGCCGGCCATCTTGTCGCCCGGTTGCAGCTTGCGCTTCACCGCCACGAACACCTTGACCGACTTCATCACGCCAGGCGCCAGATCGTCGCCGCGGCGGACCTTTTCCACCTTGTCTTCGAACCGGTTCTCCAGCGCGCGTTTCTGCACGTCGAACTGGTCGTTGAGCGCCTCGACCTCCTTGGCCTCCGCGTCATCGGCGAGCGCGAGCTGCCACCACTGGCCGCGCGACAGCGTGCCCAGCAGTTCCTCGGTGATTTCCGAACCCGGCTTCACGCCCTTCGGACCCTTCACCGCGGCCTTGCCGAGGATCAGTTGCCGCAGGCGGGCGTAGAAGTTGCGCTCGAGAATCTCCAGCTCGTCGTCCCGGTCGCGGGACAGGCGCTCGATTTCCTCACGCTCGATCTGAAGCGACCGCTCGTCCTTGTCGACGCCGTGACGGTTGAAGACCCGCACTTCCACGATGGTCCCGTAGGCCCCCGGCGGCAGGCGGAGCGAGGTATCCCGCACGTCCGACGCCTTTTCCCCGAAGATGGCGCGGAGCAGTTTCTCCTCCGGCGTCATCGGGCTTTCGCCCTTCGGGGTGATCTTGCCGACGAGAATGTCCCCCGGCCCCACTTCGGCGCCGATATAGACGATGCCCGCCTCGTCGAGGTTGCGCAGCGCTTCCTCACCGACGTTCGGGATGTCGCGGGTGATCTCCTCCGGCCCGAGCTTGGTGTCACGCGCGGCGACTTCGTACTCCTCGATATGGATCGAGGTATAGACGTCGTCACGGAGAATCCGCTCGGAGATCAGGATCGAGTCCTCATAGTTGTAGCCGTTCCAGGGCATGAACGCGACGACGATGTTCCGGCCAAGCGCCAGTTCACCCATGTCGGTGGACGGGCCGTCCGCGATCACCTCGTTCCGCGCCACCGTATCGCCCACCTTCACCAGCGGACGCTGGTTGATGCAGGACGACTGGTTGGACCGCTTGAACTTGCGCAGGCGGTAGATGTCCACGCCCGGCTCGCCCGGTTCCAGAAGTTCGGTCGCCCGGACGACGATACGCGTCGCGTCCACTTGGTCGATGACACCGCCGCGGCGGGCCATGATCGCGGCGCCGGAATCGCGGGCCACGGTGCTCTCGATGCCGGTGCCGACGAACGGCGCTTCCGACCGCAGGAGCGGCACGGCCTGACGCTGCATGTTGGAGCCCATCAGCGCGCGGTTGGCGTCGTCGTTCTCAAGGAACGGGATCAGCGCCGCGGCCACCGAAACGAGCTGCTTCGGCGACACGTCGATGAGATCGACGGCCTCCACCGGATTGAGCATGAACTCGCCCGCCTTGCGGGTGGAGATCAGCTCATCCACGAAGCGCCCGTCTTCGTCGAGGCTCGCGTTCGCCTGCGCGACGGTGTGGCGCATCTCCTCCGTGGCGGAGATATAGACCACATCATCCGTCACCTGACCTTCCTTCACCTTGCGGTAGGGGGTCTCGATGAAGCCATACTTGTTGACGCGGGCGAAGGTGGCGAGACTGTTGATAAGGCCGATGTTCTGGCCTTCGGGCGTCTCGATCGGGCACATCCGGCCGTAGTGGGTCGGGTGAACGTCGCGCACCTCGAAGCCCGCGCGCTCACGCGTCAGACCGCCCGGCCCGAGCGCGGAGAGACGACGCTTGTGCGTGACTTCCGAGAGCGGGTTGGTCTGGTCCATGAACTGCGAGAGCTGCGAGGAGCCGAAGAACTCCCGCACCGCCGCCGCCGCCGGCTTCGCGTTGATGAGATCCTGCGGCATCACCGTGTCGATCTCGACGGAGGACATGCGCTCCTTGATCGCGCGCTCCATGCGGAGCAGCCCGACGCGGTACTGGTTCTCCATCAGTTCGCCGACGGAACGCACCCGGCGGTTGCCGAGGTGGTCGATGTCGTCGATCTCACCCTTGCCGTCGCGCAGTTCCACGAGACCGCGGATACAGGCGATGATGTCCTCCTTGCGCAGCGTGCGCTGCGTGTCGGGGGCATTGAGGGCGAGGCGCATGTTCATCTTCACGCGGCCCACGGCGGACAGGTCGTAGCGCTCGCTGTCGAAGAACAGCGTGTCGAAAAGCACGGAAGCGGCTTCGACGGTCGGCGGCTCGCCCGGACGCATGACGCGGTAGATGTCCATGAGCGCGGTATCGCGGTTCATGTTCTTGTCCGCGGCCATCGTGTTGCGGATGTAGGGGCCGACATTGATGTTGTCGATGTCCAGCACCGGGATCTCGGTGATCCCGTTGTCCAGCAGCACTTTCAGGCTGCCGCCCTTCACTTCGCCGTCGCGGTCGTATTCGAGCGTGATCTCGTCCCCGGCCTCGACATAGATCGCGCCGGTTTCCTCGTTGATGATATCCTTCGCCACATAGCGGCCGACGATGGAATCGTAGGGAACCAGAAGCTCGGTGACCTTGCCCTCGTCGGTCAGCTTCTTGACCATGCGCGGGGTCATCTTGTCCCCGGCCTTGCAGATGATCTCGCCGGTGTCGGCATCCACGAGGTCGAAGGTCGGACGGGTGCCGCGCACGCGCTCGGGGAAGAATTTCGTCACCCAGCCGCGGTTCTTCTCCAGCCGGTAGCCCACCACGTCGTAGAAGGCGTCCATGATGCCTTCCTGATCCATGCCGAGGGCATAGAGCAGCGTCGTCACCGGCAGCTTCCGGCGACGGTCGATACGCGCAAAGACGATATCCTTGGCGTCGAATTCGAAGTCCAGCCAGGAGCCGCGATAGGGAATGATCCGGCAGGCGAAGAGCAGTTTGCCCGAGGAATGCGTCTTGCCCTTGTCATGGTCGAAGAACACGCCCGGAGAGCGGTGCATCTGCGACACGATGACACGTTCGGTCCCGTTCACGATGAACGTCCCGTTCGACGTCATCAGGGGCATGTCGCCCATGTAGACGTCCTGTTCCTTGATGTCCTTGACCGACTTCGCGCCGGTCGTCTCATCGACATCGAACACGATGAGGCGGAGCGTGACCTTCAGCGGAGCCGAGAAGGTCATGTCGCGCTGCTGGCATTCCTCAACGTCGTATTTCGGCTTCTCGAGATCGTATTTCACGAATTCGAGAACGGCGGTCTCGTTGAAATCCTTGATCGGAAAGACGGACTGGAAGACACCCTGGATGCCTTCACCGTCCAGCGCCTTGGGGCCATCCCCGGAGCGAAGGAACAGGTCATAGGAAGATTTCTGAACCTCGATGAGGTTCGGCATCTCCAGAACTTCGCGGATTTTGCCGTAGTAGCGGCGGATGCGCTTCTGGCCAACGTAATGCGCCATGCTCGTCGTCACCTTTCTATCTGCGGATCCACGGCCGTCGGGGCACCGGCGCGGACCGCTCTAGAAACAGGGGGCCAAGAGTTCCATTCATGCGGCCGTCCCACCGACCGCTCCCGAACCCTTTGCCGCGCCCTGGGAAAGACCCCTTGAAGGCCCTTGCCAAGACGCGATTGGCTGGAGAGGGAAAACCCTCTCCAGCCGCACGAAACCGTCAGGCGCAGGATGCGCCCGGCACGATTACTTGAGCTCGACCTTGGCGCCAGCCGCTTCGAGCTTCTTCTTGATTTCCTCGGCTTCCGCTTTCGGCGCAGCTTCTTTCACCGCTTTGCCGCCAGCTTCCACGAGGTCTTTGGCTTCTTTCAGGCCAAGACCGGTGATGGCGCGGACTTCTTTGATCACGTTGATCTTGTTCGCGCCGGCATCAACGAGGATCACGTCGAAATCGGTCTTTTCTTCTTCCGCAGCGGCAGCACCGCCAGCGGCAGGACCGGCAACCATCACCGCGCCGCCAGCAGCGGGCTCGATGCCGTATTCGTCCTTCAAGATGGTTTTCAGTTCTTGAGCCTGCAGCAGCGTGAGGTTCACGATTTGCTCGGCAAGGGCTTTCAGATCGGCCATTTCTCTGTTCCGTTCCAAGTTAGATGGGTTCCAACGTGCGGGTGTTCAACCCTACGAAGGCCATAGGTTGCTCAGGCGGCTTCCCGCTCCTCCAGGGTGGAGAGGATGCCCGCGATGTTCGATGCAGGTGCGCCAATCGCGCCGGCGATGTTGGAAGCCGGAGCGCCGATGCAGGACACGATCTGAGCAATGAGCTCTTCACGCGACGGCATGGACGCCACGGCCTTGACACCGGCCGGATCGAGGGCCGTGCTGCCCATGGAACCACCAAGAATGACGAATTTCTCCGTCGTCTTGGCGTATTCGTCAGCCACCTTCGCCGCAGCGACGGGGTCTTCGGAATAGGTGAGCACGGTCATGCCCTTGAGGAGGTCACCCAGGCTTTCGTTGGGCTTGCCCTCAAGGGCGATCTTGGCGAGCCTGTTCTTGGCAACGCGGACGGAGCCTCCGACCGTGCGCATGCGCGCCCGGAGGTCCTGCATCTGGGCAACCGTGAGACCTTCGTAGCGGGCAACCACCACGACGCCAGAGCTTTCGAAGATCTGGCCGAGTTCCTCGACCACTTTCTCTTTCTGGGCTCTATCCACAGTTCCACTCCAAGTTTGGGGGTTTCCCCCCGGCTCAGTTCTGCCTGCTTGCGCAGGCGTCGGGTCCGCGATGGTCCCGAGAGATCGCCCGGGGAAAGCCCCGGAATTCGCTCGTTCCCCATCTCAGGCAGGATATTAAGACCCGTTCGGATCACCCGCCGTCTCGGACAGGACAGGGCCTTGGGACTGCTCCCGGTGGCCCTGCCGTTCACCGGGCCGAAGCCCGGGAATTCTTGTCAGGCCTCGGCCGTGGCAGAGGTCAGATCGACAGACACGCCCGGCCCCATCGTGGAGGAAACCGACACCTTCTTGAGGTAGGTTCCCTTGGCACCGGCAGGCTTCGCACGGTTCACCGCGCCAACGAAGGCACGCAGGTTTTCGGCCAGCTTCGCCGGCTCGAAGGACACCTTGCCGATACCGGCATGGACGACGCCCGCCTTCTCGACCTTGAACTGCACTTCACCGCCCTTGGCAGCGGCCACGGCATTCGCCACATCCATCGTCACCGTCCCGACCTTCGGGTTCGGCATCAGGTTGCGCGGGCCGAGGATCTTGCCGAGGCGACCGACCAGCGGCATCATGTCCGGCGTCGCGATGCAACGGTCGAACTCGATCTTGCCGGACTGGATCGTCTCCATCAGGTCTTCGGCACCGACGATATCCGCACCGGCAGCCTTGGCCTCGTCGGCCTTGGCGCCACGGGCGAACACGGCGACGCGGACGGTCTTGCCCGTGCCGTTCGGCAGCTGGACGACACCACGGACCATCTGGTCGGCGTGACGCGGATCAACGCCGAGGTTCAGCGCGATCTCGACGGTCTCGTCGAATTTCGCAGTGGCCGCCTGCTTGACCAGCGACAACGCATCCTCAACCGAGAGGTTCGCCTTGCCGTCGAAGAGTTCCCGCGCATTGGCGGTGCGTTTTGCGAGCTTCGCCATGGCTTACCCTTTCACCTCGATACCGATCGACTTCGCGGAGCCGAGGATGATCTGCATCGCGGCTTCGACGTCGTTCGCCGAGAGGTCTTTCATCTTCGCTTCCGCGATCTGGCGGATCTGCGCGACGGTCACGGTGCCGGCCACTTCGCGGCCCGGCTTCACCGACCCCTTGGGACGGTTCCGCTTGCCGACCGGCTTCAGGCCAGCCGCCTTCTTGAGATAGAAGGACGCCGGAGACGTCTTCATCTCGAAGGAGAATGACTTGTCCGCGTAGTAGGTGATGACGGTCGGGATCGGCGACCCTTGCTCCATCTCCTGCGTGCGGGCGTTGAATTCCTTGCAGAACGCCATGATGTTGATGCCGCGCTGACCGAGTGCGGGACCAATCGGCGGGGACGGGTTGGCTTGCCCCGCCTTCACTTGCAGCTTGAGCTGCCCGACAACTTTCTTGGCCATATGGCCTCTCCTCTTTTCACAGCCCGGCAAGCGGGCGGTTTAGTGGTCCGGCGCTCTCACGCCTCCCACGGGATCGCTCAGGCGACCTTGGCCACCTGAGTGAATTCCAGCTCCACCGGCGTCGGCCGGCCGAAGATCGAGACGGTGACCTTGAGGCGGTTGGCCGCCTCGTCCACTTCCTCGACCATGCCGGCAAAGCCCTCGAAGGGCCCGTCCGACACCTTGACCTGCTCGCCGACCTCGAACCGGATGAGGTTGCGCGGCTGCGCCTCGCCCTCCTCCACCCGGTTCAGGATGGTATTCACTTCGGAGTCCCGCATGGGCATCGGCTTGCCCTGCGGACCCAGGAACCCGGTGACACGGTTGATCGAGGTGATCAGATGGTAACCACGGTTCGACATTTCCATATGCACAAGCACATAGCCCGGCATGAAGCGCCGCTCTGAAGTCACCTTCTTGCCGCGGCGAATTTCGATCACTTCCTCGGTCGGGACCAGAACCTCGTCGATCTGATCTTCGAGGCCAGCGTCGGCGACCGACTGCTTGATCTGCTCGGCGATCTTCTTCTCGAAGTTCGAGAGGACGCTCACCGAATACCAACGCTTCGCCATGCCGCGATACCCTTCCTGTGTCTGCTTCCAGAACAAAAAACAGCGCGCACGCCGAATCGCTGCACGCCGCCTGCGCCCTGGAACTGCGATCTACTACCCGCGCGCGGCCGCGAGCGCAAGTCATTCCGCAAAAGAACAAGCCCCGCCGGTGGACGGGGCCTGTCGGTTTCAGCGGTTCATAAAGCCGATCAGGCTTTGCGGCGGCGGGCGAGAGCGCCGAGGCCGAGGACGCCGGCGACCAGCAGGCCACCCGCGGCCGGAAGCGGAACCGGTGCCGGCACCGGAAGTTCTTCCTCAGCCTGTTGCGTCGCGGTGAACGCGAGCGCGATGGAGACGTTAGACGTCGCGCCGTTGGACAGGAAGGCGACCGAGAACGTTTCGCTCGTGGTCAGATCCGGCAGGTCGCCGCCAGCGGACCAGAAGGATCCCTGGTCGCCATAGGTGTTGAACACCGTCGAGTAGTCGCCGGACACGCTGGTGCCGAAGGTCACCTGTTCCAGCGACGTGCGTTGACCGAGCGCGGAGATGCCGAAGTCGAACGTGTAGGTCGTGTTCGGCGTAACCACGAAGACCAGTTCGTCGCCGACGCTCAGCGTCTGGAACCCGGAGGTGTAGGGGCCTTCGGAGTTGACGTCGATATAGTACGTCGCCGCGGACGCGGCGAACGGAAGGGCCGAAATGGCCACAGCTGCGAGAAGCGCTTTCATATTTTTATCCTTGCCAAAATCACATGCACTCCGTGCGGACAGCCCGCTTGCGCACCGTTTCGCCTGGGGGAGCGACGTACGCGCACGAAGATACACAAGGCAGAGAGGTGCCTTACAAATAGCTAAAATTCAAGAAATATCTCTTTAAGCGCGAGGATTCAGAGACAATGCAGCGTAAGGGCGATCAGGTCTTTCCGCAGATGCACAACAATGACCATGCAGGCGCGGCGACTGTGCATCAGTGCGCGAAAAACGCCCTATTGGGCAAAGAATCCCAGCAGCCATGTCAGACCATAGCGGATCGCCAGATCTATGAGGAAGAAGAAGACCGCCGCAACTGCCGCAAGCACGAACACCATCGTCGTGGTCAGCAGCACTTCGCGGCGGGTCGGCCAGACGACCTTACCGACTTCGGTGCGGACCTGCTGGATGAACTGGAGCGGGTTGGCCTTTGCCATTGCGGTTCCTTCGGGCTGGACGCGGTGCAGATACGCCCTCCCCACACAGAATACAAGTAAGAAGGGGTTGCGTTTGCACCCGGGGCGGGGAGAGTGCGCCTCATTCTGAGGAATGGAGAGATTTCATGGCGACCACAGTGGACGCAATCCTGTCGGAAACCGGGGTGGGGAGATTCCAGAAACGGCTCTTCGGCATCTTCGGGCTGGTGTGGGCAGCAGATGCGATGCAGGTGCTCTCCATCGGCTTCAGCGCCCCTTCCATCGCGGCGAGCTTCGGTCTGACGGTGCCACAGGCGCTCCAGACGGGGACGCTGTTCTTCCTGGGCATGTTCATCGGCGCGGCGCTGTTCGGGCGAATCGCCGACAAGATCGGGCGGCGCCGGGTGCTGATCGTGACTGTGGCCTGCGATGCGGTATTCGGGCTGGCCTCCGTCTTTGCGCCCAACTTCGAACTGCTGCTGATCGCCCGGTTCCTGACCGGCATGGCGGTGGGCGGCACCCTGCCCGTCGATTACGCGATGATGGCGGAATTCCTGCCGCCGAAGAACCGGGGCCGGTGGCTGGTCTATCTGGAGGGCTTCTGGGCTGTCGGCACGGTCATCGTGGCGTTGACGGCGTGGATCGCCTCCTCCTTCGGGGTGGCCGAGGCATGGCGCTGGATTTTCGCGATCGCCGCCATTCCGGCGCTGATCGGCTTCTGGCTGCGGCTCTGGGTGCCGGAATCGCCGCTCTACCTGCTGCGCACCGGCCAACAGGAGCAGGTGCGTGAGGTGCTGAACAAGGTCCGCGCCGCGAACGGCGCCGCCCCCCTGCCCCGCGACATGGCGATCACCCTGCCCGGCAGCACCGAAGGCGGCAGCATCTTCGCCCCCGCCCTCCGGTCGCGGACCATCGGGGTGCTGTTGCTGTGGTTCCTCGTCTCGATCTCCTACTATGGGGTGTTTACCTGGATACCGGCGCAGCTCGCCACCGGCGGTTTCGGCTTCGTCCGGGGTTATGGCTTCCTGGTTCTGGTGGCGCTGGCGCAGATCCCCGGCTATGCGCTTGCCGCTTACGGGGTGGAGGCCTGGGGGCGGAAGCCGACGCTCATCCTGTTCCTGCTGCTGAGCGCGCTTGGCTGCCTGCTGTTCACCGTGGCCGGAACCTCGACCCTCGTCGCGACCTCGCTGCTGCTCATGAGCTTTGCGCTGCTGGGAACATGGGGCGCCCTCTATGCATTCACGCCCGAACTCTATCCGACCTCCGTCCGTGCGACGGGGATGGGGGCTGCGGGCGCGATGGCGCGGCTTGGCGGCATCTGCGCTCCAACGGTCGTGGGGCTGGTGATTTCCTACAGCTTCGGCGTCACCGTGGGGCTGTTCGCCGCGCTGCTGGTATTGGGCGCGGTCGCTGCCCTTATGATCAACGCGGAAACGCGTAATCAGGCGCTCACCTGAGCGCCTCACCCTCTGTCCCGCGATGCTGGAAACGACTGGCAGGGGCAGGGGGACTCGAACCCACGACCCTCGGTTTTGGAGACCGATGCTCTACCAACTGAGCTATACCCCTGTGCCGTAGGGCGGTTGCTAAGGCAGCGGCCAGGGGAAAGCAAGCGTGAAATCGCACTCTGCCGAAACGTCGGGTCATGGGCGAAAGCCCCATCGGGAGCGGGCCGTTCGATCCGCGCATTCCGGCCTGCGAAAGCGCTGACTGCTCACGCGGGCGATGCCCCGGATCCGAATGGTTGAGCGGGATTGAAGCGCGCGGCAGGCACTTTCTGCGCCGTACTTCGACCGGCCCCAAAGGGCAAAGGCGCCACCCCTTTCGGAGCGGCGCCCTTTGGCGGGAGGCGTGGGGCGGAGCCCCGCC
>NZ_NIPW01000020.1 GCF_002196855.1 Haematobacter genomosp. 1
GGGGCAATCTAAAGACATTTCTAAAAGAAATCCATGTCCTAGATACACGCTACAGGATAGGTGAAGTGTTGGTCAACACTATTTTTATAACAGAACTATGTTTCTGTTACGGTTATCAAGTTAGATCTATGTGTATGACAGAGCAATGCCGGTCAGGATTTGATCTTGACCATAAGGATTGTCATTGAAATATACTGGGATACGTGATTGCACCTCCTGCAACGCCGAGGCTGTATGTGGCTAGCGCGATCATGACGATTACGCTACCGTGCCGCATCGGCACTACATCTAGGAGATTGATTCCGGAGCGGAGCGCAGACAGGGACAGCAAGATCCCTATGTTCCGAAAAAGAAAACCCCCAGCGGTCGGGGACCACCGGGGGGGACGCAACCGGACCTTTGGCGAGGTCTTAAGATGCTCACTGAATTCAAGCATCAAGGTAACGTTCCCCTACAACACAGGCAAGACAAAAAGCGCCCTTGGGCGAACAATAAATGTCGGCCCAAGTTCTCCCGACCGCTCTACATGGAGAGCGGACAGTATGGTTACTAAACCCTTGCGGGTGTTGGGAAAACCCAACGAAAATATTGGGCGGTTTTCCGCCGATTTATATGAAGCTGCGCGCAATGCCGCGCTTGTGATGGAACTACCTGACGGTGTTCGTCGGACGTTAGAAGCCCTTATCAGTCGTATACCACGGGGTTCCGAGGCTCCGATCAGCCCTGCAAGCGTGTCAACCTTGTCTTTTGAATGCGGCAAAAATCCGCGCACCATTTTGAACCATGTTCGCTTTCTGGTGCGGATCGGACTGGCGGTGGATCGCAGCATGGGAGGCGGCCGCCGTCATTGCCAGCGAGATCAGTCCGGCCAGATCGTCGCCGTCTATGGCATCGACCTGACACCGCTTCGGGATCGTGCCGATGAACTCACCATGGCGGCCGAAGCCATGAGAGCGGAGCGGATGGCCGCAGATCGTATGCGGAACGAGATTTCGCGTCTGCGTTCCATGATCCGCCGTATCCTGTCTGGAACCGAAGCCGCCGCCGAGGATCAACAGACCTGGGCGAGCTTTCCGCGCCGGATCGCTCACCTCGGATATGAAGCCTTGAGCGAACTTCTGAACCGTGTGCGCCGCTTTTTGACCCGTCTTGGTCCGTCCGAAATTTCCGACCGGCCGGAAAAAAATGACCAACCATACACTACAAACCAATATCCATCAGAGTCTTGTAATCCAGCGATGCCCGCTGAGAACAAGATGGGGCAGGGCGCACCGACACCGCCACCCCAGACACCGAAATGCGGGATGGAGCATATCAGCCTGCCAATGGCCCTGAATGCGGCTCCCGCCGAATGGCATGTGGGGATGGAGCTTTATGGGCGCGCAGACTGGATGGCATTCGTGAACGTGGGCTACGAACGGGCCATGGCCCTTGGGATCAACGCGTCCGCATGGGCACAGGCACAGGCCGCGATCGGCAAGGTGGGGGCCGCCTTGCTGGTGATGATCGCCGATGCCGACAGCAACGAGCGGGGCGGCAAGATCCGCAACGCTGGGGCATGGGTGCGCCGCATGAGCGAACGGGCCGAGCTGGGCAACGCGCAGCTTCATCGCTCCGTGTTCGGCCTTCTGCATCGGGAGGCCGCGGCATGTTGAAGCTGAATGGCCTGTCCCTCGCCGTGCTGGTGGCCGCTGGCGGTGCCTTGGCCGTGGCCTACAGCCAAGGCCGAATGATACCGCCCGAGATCGTTCAGGAATATGCGGGCGAAGCGCGCGTGGTGGACGGCGACACGCTGCACGTCGACGGCGAACGCATCCGCCTGGTCGGACTGGACGCCTGCGAGAAAGGCCAGCCCGCGACCTTCGCCAACCGGCAGATCGACTGCGGGGCCTGGGCGACGGAACAGATGGAACTTCTGATCGGGGCGGGGCGGCAGGTGCGATGCGAAAGCAAAGGACGAGACCGCTACGACCGGGCCTTGGCCGTCTGCTTCACCGGCCAGCGGAACCTTAATCTGGCGATGTTGCGCGGCGGCTATGCCTTCCTCTACGGCGGAAGCCGCCAGCCCGACGACTACCGGCAAGCCGAGCAGGAAGCGCGGGACGCCGAGAGGGGGCTTTGGATTTTCACGGACGTGAGCGATCCTTACGACTTCAGGCAGGAAAGCAAGTAAGCAGGGAATGCATCATGGCTAGACTTCGCACAGCGGCGGTCGAAACGGTTGAAGGCGACTACAACTTCATAATCTACCTCACAGAAATCGAAGCGTTCAAAACGCTGAACGCGAGACCGGGGGAGACGGTGAAGCTGAGTGGTGAAAATGAAGCCATCACAATTGGTCGCCATGGAGAAGCAACTCATAGGAAGAACGTCAGGGGATCAGAGACGACTTATGACCATGTAAAGGTATCCTCCCTGCACGAAGTTCTGAATAAAATGATCGCGGATAGAGTCTGGGATGAGCCTTGTGAATTTGACGAGGACGAGGATGAAGAATAGCCCTGTTCAAAACCGAACGGTTTTGAACAGGGTAATGCGAGGGTGTTCAGAACGGGTGTTGCACGGGGGTTGTGACCACCTATGATATGGGCGGCCCTTTTGAACGGTATAGCCTCATGTCCCGCACCTTCGCTTACGTCCGTGTCTCTACTATCCAGCAGACCATCGAAAATCAGGTGCAGGAGCTGGAGACGGCCGGTTTCACCATCCCAAAACGCCGGATCGTTTCCGAAACGATCTCGGGCAGTGTGCCCGCGCAGCAGAGGCCGATGTTTGCCCGCCTGGTCGATCGGCTGGAAGAAGGGGACGTGCTGGTAGTCACGAAGATGGATCGGCTTGGGCGCGACGCGATGGACGTGGCGCAGACCGTCAGCCTGCTTGCCGGAATGCAGGTGCGCGTTCACTGCCTCGCCTTAGGCGGCAGCGACCTTACCAGTCCCGCCGGACAGTTCACCATGACCATCTTGAACGCCGTTGCACAGTTCGAGCGGGAATTGCTGATCGAGCGGACCCATGCGGGCATGGCCCGCGCACGATTGCAGGGGAAGGTCATCGGACGGCCTTCTACGCTTTCGGATGCACAGAAACATACTATTTGCACTGAACTAGACACTGGCGTGACAGTATCGGAACTTGCCCGCCGCTACGGATGCAGTCGCATGACCATAGCCCGCTGTCGTTCGCGTCTTTGAGCCCTTTGCGGTCATTCGGGTCCTAACGTTGCAACCGTAACCAAATACACTAGGGCCTTCGGACGAGATAGGGATCAATCCGAACAGTTCCCACTTGATTTTTCGTGGACGAACTTTGATCAACCTGCAAAATGGTTCGCCCTTTGGGACTGCATGTCCCGAGCGAGGTTCAGGAATGCCTCGACCGGGCGAAGGCTCTGGTTGGACCGCAGGCAGAAGGCATGTTCGGGAAAGAAGTCGGCGATCTCGCGTATCCTGACCCGGCACACACGGTCCGCACGCGTCGAGGCCGCGTCGAACATGAAGCCGATGCCGATGCCCTGCGCGCAGGCCTCATAGATCGCCTCGCGCGATTCCAGCCAGAGGAGAGGCTGCGGGCGGAGGCCCGCTTCGGCCAGAACGCTGTTCAGGCGCTTCTGGGTCTGGGATTGCCCGCTGCGGAACAGAAGCGGGTGGTCCATCAGTTCGAGAAGGCTCACCTCTTGCCGGCGGGACAGGGGGTGGCCTTCGGGGATCAGGGCCACCAAGGATTGCTCGAACAGCGCCTCGCGGAAGATGTCGTCCGCCTGCGGTGCTTCGGTCAGGATGCCGAGATCGCATTTCCTGTCCCTGACCGCAGTCACGACATGCTGCCAGTTGCCGAAATGCATCTCCAGCCGCACGCCTGGATAATGTGCGCGAAAGGCTGCGACCAGCGACATCGCAGGCCCCGGCGCCCCGGCGGCAATCACCAACTCGCCGATGGTCAGCGTGCGGGCGGAGTGGAGAATCACCGCCGCCTCCTTTTCCGTGTCGCGCATCTGACGGGTGTGGCGGTAGAGCCTTTCCCCGATCGCCGTCAGTTCCGCGCCCGTGCCCACACGGTCGAACAGGCGCACGTCATGCGCCTCTTCCATCGCGCGGACCTGCGCGGTGATCGCAGGTTGCGACACCGCCAATGCTTTGGCGGCGCGCGAAAAGCTGCCTGTTGCGGCAACCTCGTTGAAGGCGCGGATCTGGGTGGCGGTGGGACGTTTCATGGCAGCTCCGGACGGTATCCGGCCATAACCTAGATTTATATCACGTCATAAACGTTACAACCGCATCGCCTATGCCCGCCACGACAGTGAAAGGACTTCATCGTGGCGACGGTTACACTCAGGGGCATTCGGAAATCCTTCAAGGACAACGAAATCCTGCGCGGCATCGATCTGGACATCGCCGAGGGAGAGTTCGTCTCGCTCGTCGGGCCATCGGGGTGCGGCAAGTCCACGCTGCTGCGGATCATCGCGGGCCTGGAGGGCGCCACGGCGGGCGAGGTGCTGCTGGACGGCGTGTCCGTGTCGGGCACGCGGGCGGCGGATCGCAACCTGTCGATGGTGTTCCAGTCCTATGCGCTTTATCCGCATCTGACCGTGGCTGAGAATATCGCCGTGCCGCTGCGGATGCGCCGTCTGAACCGCTGGCAGCGTCTGCCGCTGATCGGCGGTGCGGCTGCGCGGGCCATTGCCGAAGACGTCCGCCGCGCCGCCGAAATGCTGGAGATCGGCCCGCTGCTGGACCGCCGTCCGAGCCAGCTTTCGGGTGGGCAGCGCCAGCGCGTCGCGCTGGCCCGTGCGTTGGTGCGCGACCCGGCCGCGTTCCTGCTGGACGAGCCGCTGTCGAACCTCGACGCCAAGCTGCGCGCCCACACCCGGACCGAGATCACCGAGCTTCACCGCAAGCTGGGCGCGACCTTCATCTACGTCACGCACGATCAGGTCGAGGCGATGACCATGTCCGACCGCATCGCCGTGATGATGGAGGGCGAGATCCTGCAATGCGACACGCCCGCCCGCATCTACGCCGATCCCTGCGATCTGCGGGTGGCGGAGTTCATCGGCTCGCCGCGCATCAACGTCATCCCCGCCGAGGCGGATTACGATGGCCGCATCTCCATCCCCGGCTGCTCGCTGCCGCTGCGCCATACGGGCCGCGCTGCCCTGCGATTGGCCCTGCGCCCCGAGGCCCTGTTTCTGACCGAGACCGACGCCAAGCTGCGCGGCAGGGTCGCGCATGTCGAGAATATGGGCCATGAATTCGTAGTCCAGATCGCGGTGCCCGAACTTTCCGACCGCCTTGTGCTGCGGACCGCGGCCCGCGCCGTCGTCGGGGATGCGGCGGGCATCGGCTTCGATCCCAGCCGCGCGCTGTTCTTCGACGCGATGGGCGCACGCTGTCGCAACGTGACCGCGCAGGTTTTCGCATGACGCAGGGGCGCATCGCTTTTCTGCTGGGCGCGCCTGCGCTGGCGCTGATGCTGGTGATTTTGATCCTGCCGATCCTTGCAGCGGTGGTCCTGAGCTTCACCGATTATTCGCTGGGCGCACCTGGCCTGTCATGGGTGGGGCTGGAGAATTATGCCCGCATCTTCGGCAGCTCCACCTATGAGAAGATGCTCGTCGCCACAGCCACCTATGTCGCGGTGGTGGTGCCGACATCGATCGGTCTAGGCCTTGGTGCCGCGCTGCTGATCCAGTCGCTGTCGCACGGTGCGGCGTTCTACAAGTCGGTCTATTTCCTGCCGGTGATGGCGACGCTTCTGGCGATGACGATCGTGTGGCAGATGATGCTGCACCCGACCATCGGTGTGGTGAACCGCAGCCTGCTTGCCGTCTGCGGCGTGCTGCCCGAGGGGATGTGCCCCGAGCAGATGCCGCTGTGGCTGGGCGACCGGGACTATGCGATCTGGGTCACCTGCTTCATCGGCGTCTGGCAGGGCTTCGGGTTCAACATGGTGCTGTATCTGGCGGGCCTGTCCGGCGTCTCGCGCGAGCTTTACGGCGCGGCGGAGATGGACGGCGCCAGATCGGGGTGGGAGCGTTTCCGGCTGGTCACATGGCCCGCGCTGCGCCCGACGACGACCTTCGTGCTGATCACCACCTTTATCCGCGCCTTCCAGACCTTCGACACGGTGGAGGTGCTGTTCTCGCCCGGCGGGGGGCCGTCGAAGTCGGTCTATCTGATGATGTTCGCCATCTATGAAAAGGGGATCGTGCAAAACCTCGTCGGGATCGGCGCGGCGATCACCGTGCTGTTCCTGATCTCCGTCATGGCGCTGACGCTGCTTCAGCGCCGCATCGCCGAACGCAAGGCCTGATCCATGATCCAAGTGCTGAAACATCTGGTGCTGCTGATCGGCGGGTTCGTCGTCCTGGCCCCCTTCGCCGTCATGCTCAGCTATTCGCTGAAATCCCCGCCCGAGATCGAGACCGGCACCGGCGGCTTCTTTGGCGCGCAGGCCCCGATGCTGGACACGATGTGCATGGCCCGCAGCCAGCCCGACCGCGCGGCGCTGGATGCCGCCCGCGCCGCCAGCCCCGGCCAGAGCGACGACGCGATCATGGCGCGGCTGGAGCAGGAGCGCGAGGCCGCCTGCACCACCCGCCCCGCCGTCTTCAACTACACCAAGGCCTTCACTGAGGCGCCCTTGCTGCGATACCTGCTGAACGGGCTGATCGTGACCGTGTCGATCTTCGTGATACAGGTCATCGTGGCGCTTCCTGCCGCCTATGCGCTGGCGAAACTGCGGTTCTGGGGGCGGGATGCGGCCTTTGCGCTGGTGCTGTTCTGCCTGCTGATCCCGGTGAACGCCGTGGCGCTGCCGCTCTATCTGGGGCTGGCAAAGCTGGGGCTGACCAACAGCTATGCCGCGCTGGTGATCCCGTGGACCATTTCTGCCTTCGGCATCTTCCTGATGCGCCAGTTCTTCATGGGCGTGCCCGACGATCTGGTGGATGCCGCCCGAATGGACGGGATGGGCGAATTCGCCATCGTCTGGCGCGTGATGCTGCCGACCGCGATCCCCGCGCTGATCGCCTTCGCCATCTTTTCCATCACCGCGCACTGGAACGATTACTTCTGGCCGCGCATCGTCATCACCGGCGATCGTGATCTGTTCACCCCGCCCTTGGGCCTGCGCGAGTTTCAGGCAGGTGCAGACGGCAGCCTCTATGGCCCGATGATGGCCACCGCGACCATCATCGTCATCCCCCTCATCGCCGCGTTCCTTCTGGCGCAGCGCCGCTTCATCGAAGGCATCGCGCTTTCGGGAATGAAATGACCCCCCACCGGAGACTGAAATGAAACGCCTTTCCCTTCTTGCCGGGCTGATGCTCTCGGCCACCACGGTCCACGCACAGGACAAGGTGACGATCGAATTCGTCTATCCCTATTCCGCCATCTTCGACGTCACCTACGAGGCGATCCTCCCCCGCTTCCAGGAGGCGCATCCGGATATCGAGGTGAAGTTCCGCGCCTCCTACGAGGAATACGAGGACGCGTCGAACACCGTCCTGCGCGAGGCCGTTTCGGGCAATCTGCCGGACGTGACCATGCAGGGCCTGAACCGCCAGCAGATCCTTGTGGACAAGGGCATCGCCCAGCCGCTGGACCCGTTCATCGCCGAGGAAGCCGATTTCGAGGTCGAAGGCTATCACCCCGCGATGCTGCAACTGTCCACCTTCGACGAAAAGGTCTACGGTCTGCCGTTCTCGGTGTCCCTGCCCGTCGGGTTCTACAACACGGCCATGATGGAAAAGGCCGGGATCGAGGGGTTCCCCGCGACGTGGGACGAGGTGATCGCCGATTGCGGCACCCTGCGCGAGGCGGGATATGAAAACCCGATCTTCTGGGACTGGCAGATCACCGGCAACTGGCTGTTCCAGGCGCTGATGTGGTCGCAGGACAAGCCCATTGTCGAAGGCGGCACCATGACGCTGGACAGCCCCGAGGCGCTGGTCGCCCTGCAGACCATCCAGAAGATTGTCACCGAATGCGGCATGAAGAACCTGTCGGTCGAGGAAGCGATCACCTCCTTCACCGCCGGGGAAATCCCGATGCTGTTCTCCTCCACCTCCTATGTTGGGCGCATCTCGCGCGGGAATGCGGACCTTGCCTTCACCACGGCGGCCTTTCCCGGCATCGACGGCGCCCCTCTGGGCCTTCCCGCGGGTGGCAATGCGGCGATGATGACCTCCACCTCGGAAGATCCGGCGGTGCGGGCGGCGGCGTGGGAATGGATCAAGTTCCTGACCTCGGGCGAAGGCGCTGCAGATGTGGCGCGCACCACGGGCTACATGCCGCCCAACCGCGCCGCGAACGAGCTGATCCTTGCAGACTTCTACGACCGCTACCCCGAAAAGGCCTCGGCGGTGGAGCAGCTTCCGCTGATGCGCGAATGGCAGGCCTATCCGGGCGCCAACGGTCTGGCGATTACGCAGGTCATCTATGACGGGCTGGAACGTCTGGTGACGGGCGAGCAGCCCGACATGGAGGAACTGCAACAGGAACTGGTGGACGAGGTCGCGGACCTGCTGCCGCGCTGATCCAGAACCCGCCGGTCGCGCCGCGCGTGACCGGCCGATTGGAGAGATACGATGAAATTCATCCATCTGACCGACACGCATGTGATCGGCGGCGGTCGCCGCCTGTTCGGGGCCGACCCGTCCCGCCGCCTCGCGCTCGCGGTCGAGAGCATCAACCGCGATCACGCCGATGCCGACTTTGCCGTCGTCACTGGCGATCTGACCCATTGGGGCGACGCCGATGCCTATGCCGCCTTCACCCGCGCCATCGCGGGGCTTCAGGTGCCGCTCGTGCTGATGGTCGGCAATCACGACGACACGCCGTCCCTTGCCGCCGCCTTCCCCGACATGCCGCGGGACGAAAACGGCTTCGTCCAGTCGTCGCGGCAGACCGAGGCCGGGCTGTGCCTGTTCCTCGACACCCGTGTGGACGGCACCCATGCGGGCGGCTATTGCCCCGCGCGGCTGGACTGGCTGCAACGGCAGCTTGCGGGCAGCGAGGGTCCGGTCCTGCTGTTCATGCATCACCCGCCCTTCGACGTGGGCATCCGCGCGATGGACGACATCCGCATGCAGGACGCCGAGGCGTTCCACGCCGTCATCGCCCCGCACACCCACCGCATCCGGCACCTGTTCTTCGGCCACGTCCACCGGGCGATCTTCGGCAACTGGCGTGGGATCTCGTTCTCGTGCATGCGCGGGCTGAACCATCAGGTCGCGCTTGACCTGTCCAGCGACGTGATCCAGGGCGATCTGGCGGCGCCTGCCTATGGCGTCGTGTTGGCCGATGCCGACCGAGTCGTGGTCCACATGCACGAATTCGCCTCACGCGTGCCGACATTTCCGCTGATGTCCCCCGAGGGCGATCTGTCCGAGGATTACTCCACGGCAATGCGGCACGAAGGGTTCATCGACCTGTGACGCGTGCCAAAGACCACCGCGCGCTGGTCGCAGGCGCGCGGCGAATCCTTTGCGACATCGACGGCTGCCTGATCCGAGGGGGGCAGCCGATCGACGGGGCCGCCGCGTTCGTTGATGCGGTGCGCGACAGGTTGTCGCTTGTCTCCAACAACTCGACCGATACGGCAATGGGCCTATCGGACCGCTTGGCCCGGATCGGCATCGAGGTGCCGGAGGCCCAGATTTTCCTCGCCGGAGAACAAACCCTGCTTCATGTGCAAACGACTTATCCCGATGCCCGCTTCCGGCTGGTCGCCACGGATGCGATGCGGGATCGGGCCGAGACGCTGGGCCTGCACCTCACCTCCGAGCGGCCGGACCTGATCGTGCTGTGCCGCGCGCCCGACACGACGCTGGCGGAACTTGAATCCGTGCTGGTCCAGATCACACAAGGTGTTCCAATAGTCGCAGCCAACCCCGATCTAACGCATCCCGGCGCTGCGGGTCCGGCCATCGAAACGGGTGCAGTCGCTGGGCTGCTCCGGGCCTGCCGCCCCGGCCTCGCGATCCCTTTCATCGGCAAGCCAGCCGCGCCGCTGTTTCTCCGTGGCCTACAGAACGCGTCGCCCGAGGAGGCGATCATGATCGGCGACAATCCTGAAACGGACATCGTCGGGGCCGAGCGATTGGGGATGCCTGCGCTTCTAATCCATCCCGACAAGAGTATGGGTCCGACGATCAGGAGCCTGATCTAGCGAGATTGCCGATACCTCGAGTTGCCAGCCCCTTGGGGCCGAGAATCAAGGTCGCGAACGATCATGACCAAACGAAGTCGATATCTTGCAGCCCTTGGCGCCCATCTCGCAGTCGATGCTTGAGACATCAGAGATGCTGCCTCAATCGCTGCCATTTTCGCGATCTCGGCGGCGTTCTTCTCTGCGTTTTGGCCAGAATGATTACCGTGGCGAGGGGCAGATCGCTACGAAACCGCATAAGGGTGCGAAGTCGGGTATCACTGGGAATGTCCGGATTGTCCCACGATCGACGTGGAGAGCCCTAAGCCGCCATTCGCACTGGACGCGCGAGCTGCAGCCGCAGCATGGAGGTCGGCCCTGAGATCTTCGCTGACCGTCGCTATGCGCGCTTGGTGCGCGATCATCTGCAATGCTCGCTATAAGCCTAACGCAATGAGCGCTGCGATCGGGTGACCTTCACCGTTGAGATTTTGAAGTTCCGAGAAGTTTATTTGCACCTTCTCGGCGGATCGCGAGCGCGAGTGCCTCCGTGAGGCGGGAGCTGGGCCGACTCCTGTGCTCCATCAACACGACTGTGCGCCTGACTTGAGGCGTTCCGAACGGCAAGCAAGTAATCGGCAGGTTCTGGGCCTGGCGCAAGGTGAGAGGAACGACTGCGACACCTAGTCCCCTCTCGACCATGCGAACGATTATGTCGGGGCTATCAAGCACCATTTCCTCACGGACATTCAGCCGCATGCGCCGCAATTCTTTGTCGACAATACGCCCGGCCCACGCCCGCGGATCGAAGCGGATGAAAGGATATTTGGTGACAAGTTCGCGCGCTGTCTTTGTCTGGGTGCCCGCTGGCCCGATCAGCCACAGGTGATCCTCGTATAGTGGCGTCCAGACAAGATCGGGCGGATGGGCACCGATGGGCTCGGTCGTGATCGCGGCATCGAGATCGCCGGAAGCTATCTGCAGCGACATGGTGGCCGAGACGCCTGCGACAAGATGAATGCGAGCCTGCGGATGGTCCTGCGTCAGCGCCGCGAGCGCGTCAGGGACAATTCCGAACAGCGCTGTCTGTATGGCGCCGAGACGCAAGCGGCCCGTGATGGCCTGCTCAATACCTAGCGCAGCGGGGATCGCATCGTAGAGGGCGAGGATTTCTTCGGCCCGAGTTAGCACGATCCGGCCCGCTTCCGTCAAAATCGGAAGCCTGCGTGAGCGATCAAAAAGGCTAACGTCGAACTCCGCTTCCAAGGACTTGATCTGGAGGCTGACCGCGGATTGCGTAAGGCCCACCGTTTCTGCGGCACGGGCAAATGATCCGTGACGGGAAATCGCCTGCAACGTTCGCAACGCGCGTAGAGACATGGGGAGCGCTTCCTCGCCGTAACCGATGAGATTTTTTAATCGTATATCGGAGTATTCGCAATTTTTCTTTCCGGCCTGTCCGCGATACATCGGTGTCGATCTTTAGAGGACAAGCGATGAACACTCAGGTCGCTGCGCAATCACTCAGCATTCCCGCGCTTGTCGCCGTCATGGCGGGCGTTACATTGGTCACACTCGACATTTCGCTGACGAGCACCGCCATCCCTGCGATCGCATCTGGTCTTCATGTCGATCCAGCCCGTGCCATCTGGATCATCAACGTCTACTATCTCGCCGTAGTCGCCGCGCTTCTGCCATTAGCTACGCTTGGCGAGATTCACGGCCATCGCAAAGTCTTCATTGGCGGATTGACCCTATTCGCTTTCGGAGCGCTCCTGTCGGGTGCGGCCACGTCCCTTCCGGCGCTTGCAGGCGCGCGTGCCGTTCTTGGCATCGGCTCTGCTGCCGTGTCCGCCACCACTCCCGCGCTAATCCGGACAATCTTCCCGCCACATCGGTTGAGCCGTGGCCTCGGTCTGTATGCAATGATCGTCGGCACGGCCTTGGCCGCAGGTCCTCCCATTGCATCCACCATCCTGTCGGTCTTGGATTGGCACTGGCTGTTCTGGCAAAGCGTTCCCATTGTGCTCATCACGACCGTCCTCGCGCTGCTGTGGATGCCAGAAAGTGAACTGAATGTGCGAAGGTTCGATCCCGCCTCTGCGGCGCTCTGCGCGTTGACATTCGCATGTCTTCTGTTCGCGATCGCCGGTGCGGCACATCTTGGTGCCCGCACGGTTATCTGGGCACTGACCGCGTTCGCCATGAGCGCAGCGCTTCTGATATGGCGCGACCGTGACAGCCCGGCACCGATGCTGGGAGCGGATCTATTCCGCATTCCTGTTTTCGCCCTGTCCTCGCTCACCTCCATCCTTTCTTTTAGCGTGCAGGGACTTGTCTTCGTGGTGCTGCCGTTTCTGTTCCAACTGCGGCTTGGTTACTCGCAGATCGAAGCTGGGTTGCTGATATTGCCGTGGCCGATAACGCTGGCGATGATGACAATCATCTCGTCCCGCCTGACCGAGCGCATGCATCCCGGTGCTTTGGGGGGGATCGGTCTCAGCATGCTCGCCGTAGGTTTGGCGACCCTTGCGACTTTGCCTCCCGAAGTGGAAGGGGCTGCGATCATCTGGCGCCTCGTGCTGTGCGGCATTGGTTTCGGGTTCTTCCAGTCTCCGAACATGGTCGCGATCATGAGCAGCGCACCACGATCGCGGAGCGGAAGTGCGGGCGGCGTCCTGGCGATGTCGCGACTCCTCGGCCAAGCCATCGGTGCCGCACTGGTTGCATTCTGCATGATGAGATGGACACAATCGGGTGTCGAAATCGCGCTATGGGCGGGTGTAGCGTTTGCGGTTGCCGGATCGGCCGTAAGCCTCGTGCGGCTTATACCGACACTAAACTTGAGGATCGAATGATGGCTGTCGTTCTGATCCCCGGCTTCATGCTGGATGAGGATATGTGGGGTGATGTCGTGTCCGCCCTACTGCCGTTCGGCCCTGTGCATCACGCCGATCCGCGGCGGGCTTCCTCGATCCGTGAGATGGCCGAGATGACGCTTGCATCGGCTCCGCCAAGCTTTGCCCTGATCGGCTTCTCTATGGGCGGATATGTTGCGCGACAAATGGTTAGGCTCGCACCTACGCGCGTGTCGTGTCTGGTGCTGATCGCGACCTCTGCACGCGCAGACAGTGATGCGCAGGGTCGAAGCAAGGGCGTTGCCGCAGCCGCACCATTTGCTGGGATTAGTAAGACAGCCATTCGCCGGTCACTGGCACAAGATCGCGAGGCCGACGCAATGCTTGTGCAACGCATTCGGCAAATGGGCCAGCGACTAGGCGGCGAGGTCTTTCAGCGTCAGGCCCTTTTCCGACGCGATGGAGATCTCGACGCTTTGCCCGAAATCGAGTGCCCGACCCTGATCGTGGCAGGTCGCCAAGATCGCCTTCGAACTTTGAATGAGACGCATGAACTTGCTGCAGGAATCAAACATACGCAACTCGAGATTGTCGATGCAGGGCACATGATCCCGATGGAAGCACCTGTCGAACTGGCAAATGCAGTCGTTCCTTTTCTAAATAGCTGTCGCTGAGCGATTACCACCAATCGTTAAGATGGATGGAGGTTCACGAACGACGGCTTCTGCGGCGCAGCGAATGGCAGGAATGTCCCATGAGCCGACTCACCGACCGGCGCGCGGCGCCGCGCGGAGCCCTTACCGGACGTTGACGAACGGGGAGGTGCTGATAGCCTAACCTCTGAAAGAACGGAGCGCCGCGATGAGTATCGAGCAAAGTCTGCTTGCCCTGAGCGGTATCTTCCTGCTGGCGTGTTGCAGCCCCGGACCAGTCTTCCTGCTCATTGCCTCCACCTCGGCTCATCATGGTCGTGCAGAGGGCATTCGCGTTGCTCTTGGCGTGGCCGGTGCCACACTGGTCTGGACCTCTCTAACCGTCATGGGGCTGGGGCTGGTATTGGCATCGGTCGTATGGGCACAGACGCTGATCCGGATCGTAGCGGGCCTCTATCTGCTTTGGCTGGGAATTAGCATGATACGAAGCAGCCTGTTCATCCGGCCCGGCCCCACCCGATATATTTCCTCACGTAAGTCAGCGCCTATGCGCGGATTCGTTGCCAGCGTCACCAACCCGAAGGCTTTGGCGTTCTTTGGCAGCGCCTTCGCACTGACCGCGCCTGCACAACCTACTTTGCTGTATCACATGGCGGCCGTCATATGTCTGACGGTGCTTTCCGCCACGTGGCACTGTTTGCTGGCCGTCCTCTTTGCAACGCCTATCCTGCAGCGAGGGTATCAGGGCATGAAGCGCCAGATTGATCTTCTTGTGGGGGCTGTCCTGGTCGTTCTCGGTAGTGGAATGCTTACGCTTGGAACCCGGACCCGATAAGACAACTGACGGTTACATGGCTTACGCCTGTCCGTAGAACACATGACCTCGGTTATCTCGCTTGAAGAGATTGAACAGGCTTGCCGGTGAGACTTCTTCGACATGTAGGCGCAAGGCAGCCTCGTTTTTTCTGATCCAATCGAAAGACTTGTTGAAATGGCAGTCCACGCGCTCAAGAGCGATCTGCGCCGCTCGCTGTCCGTTCGCTGCGAAAATATACCTGTGGCAATAGAATCCTTGAGGGCGCGGCGTTTCCTCGGAGCGCGGCTCCGCACTCCAGCTCAGGTGCCCGTGGACGAAAACATAATAGCAGCGCATGCGAAATCACCTGAGGCGATGGCGTCTGACAAAAGCTGGCATCTTGAGGCTCGCAAGGGCCTGAATGCCCTATGCTTCCCTCATGTGCAATGTCCGCTTGTCCCATGAGCAGACTAATGATCGTCAACTTTAGTGTTTTGACGTCGATTGTTGTGAACTGATCTATAGGGCTGACGTCAGGTCGTGGGATTCGAACCTAAACCTTTGGCAACGCTTATATTATCGTCTAGGATTCCTTATCACATCACGAGGAACCGACATGCTTCAGAACCGCAGCATCAGCGCCGCCCTCTTTCCGGTTATCGCCGCGTTTGCCACTTTTTCCGCCCCAAGCGAGGCTAAAGCCTATGACATCGACTGCAAGCTGATCTTGTGCTTGGCAGGCGGCTTTCCGGCCACATGCGGAGATGCCTATGACCACATGATTGACCGGCTACGCGATGGCAAATCGCCCATCGGCACCTGCACCATGTCGGACGGTGCGGAATACAAGGATTATGAGATCGACTACAGCTTTGCGAACCGCACCAGCTCCGAAGCCTGGATCTGCCCCGAGGGCAAAAACAAGCATTTTAGCCGGAGTTATGACGGTGATAGTCGGGAGGTGGTCAAGGTGTTCTGCTATGACGAACGCCGCCGTTTGGGCTACGGTCGTGATCGCGACGAGAGGTATTACTACACCGGCGTCTCCACCCCGGAATACAAGAACATGAGGGTGCAGATCACGGTCGAACCTGGCACTGACGCCGAATATACGAACGGCGTTCAACGATACCGGACCAGCAATTCTTATGGCTACGGCGGCACACGAGTGACCTTCCGCCCGTGAAGTTCCGTCTCGCCATTATCGCCGTTGTTATGTCGGCACCCTGCGCTGTCGCGCAGGGGTGCCTTCCGCCAGAGCCGCCCTACGCCTACGAGCCACCGACCGACGATCCTGAACTGCGCGAGATCGTGCGCGACCAGTATCAAACCTACATCGAGGAGTCGGAGGGCTACATGAATTGCTTGCAATCCGAGATCGGCCGCGCCCAAGCCGAAACCCGCGACGTTTTGAACCGCTGGGTGCATTATTTCGGTTCTGACGCCACAATGCGCTACAGCGCAGACGACTAACGGGAACGTCATTAGCCATGCAAGACAGAGGTATATGCGGGGCTTGCGGTCAGACGATGAGCAAAATTGAGACCCATTGTGGCCGATGCGGCGTATCTCACAAGCTCACTGGAACTGGTAGTAAAGCCGCCGGTCGTTTCTGGGGCTTCATGGTTCTCTTGGTCATGGTTGGCTTTTTTGTTCAGTATCTGACAGCCTTATTCGGCTGATCGTGTGCAGCTTGTCGGTTTATCGTGCTTCTGCATCCCGTAAACGGGTGCCCAGAGCATGGAATACGGTTGTTGTGATCTGACGCTGTGCAATCGGCCCTTGACGGACAGGGGGGATCGCGGGCTATCAGGGAATGAATGTTCCTCGTTCGTTCGCATGTATCATGTCCGTAACTTTGGCCCCGCTGAAAGTGATCCTCGTTGACCGGCTGGTGCCGCTCGCCTCCGTCAGCGTGCCCGCAGGGTTTCCATCACCAGCCGGTGATGATCTTGAGGACACCGTGGACCCGATCAAGTGGGTGGTGCGGCATGAGCGTTCGACATTCTGGTGGCGTGTCTCGGGCGACAGTCTGGAAGCCGAAGGCATCCTTGACGGCGACCTGATCGCCGTGGACCGATCCGGAAAGCGCCGCCCTGGGCGCATTGTCGTGGCTGTGGTCGATGGACAGATCACCGTCAAGAAGCTCGCCAAGCGCAACGGCCATTGGTTTCTGGACCCGCGCGCCCGTGGCGACGGCTACGAGAGCATTTCTGTCACAGAAACGACCGAGATTTGGGGCGTGGTCGCGGGCGTTGTGCGCCGCCTCGCCGTTGAGTAGGCGCGGCCATGATCTCCGCGTCCGCAGATCCGATCGCCCTCATCGACTGCAACAACTTCTATGTCTCCTGCGAACGTGTTTTTGACATGTCGCTGCGCGGCATCTCAGTGATCGTCCTGTCCAACAACGACGGATGCGCTGTCGCCCGCAGCGATGAAGCCAAGGCGCTCGGGATCAAGATGGGGGCCCCCGTGTTCAAGATGCGCGACCTGATGCGCCGTCACGGGGTAAAAGCCCTGTCCTCGAACTACACCCTCTATGGAGATCTCTCGCGTCGCGTGGTGGAGGTGCTGCACGACTTTTCCCCTCGCCTTGAGACATACAGCATCGACGAAAACTTTGCGTGCCTAAAGGGATTTAACGACCGAATGGAGGCCCATGCGAAAGACATGCGGGCCACGGTTCGGCTCGAAACCGGCATCCCTACCTGCGTCGGGATCGCGCCGACCAAGACCCTCGCCAAGCTGGCGAACTTCGCCGCCAAGAAAAACCAAATCTTCGGCAGCGTCTGCAATCTCATGGACGACACCGTGCGCGATTATGTCATGCGCCGCATTCCCGTGGGCGAGATCTGGGGCGTCGGCGGGGCCACCCAAGCCAAGCTGATGACACAGGGGATCAAGATGGCGGCCGAGCTGCGCGACCTGCCCTTGCCCCTCGCCCGCAAAATTGGGGGAGTCGTCTTGGAACGGCTGGTGGCCGAACTTCGCGGCGTCGTCTGCATCGACTTCGAGGATGTGCCGCCGCAGCGCAAGGGCATGGCCGTGACCCGCTCCGCGGGCACGCCCATGACCTCGTTCGACGTGCTGGCTCAAGCGATTTCTGCCCACGCGACACGGGCGGCCGAGAAGCTGCGCCAGCATGGCCTTGTCGCAGGGGCGATGACCGTTTTCTATCACACGAACCCGCACAAGCCCGAACGCCCGCAGCATTCGGCCTCGCGCAGCGTCCGTCTCTCCCCCATGTCGAACAACACGTTCGAGCTGGTCGAGGCCGCCATTTCCGCCGCGAAACGCGGTTGGAAAGGCGACCCCTCCGGCAACGGCCACGGCTACACAAAGGCCGGCATCATCCTGGACGATCTGTTGCCCGAGCAGGATCAGCCCGCGATGCTGTTTCCGCCCGAGCGTCCGCGCAATGCGAAGGTCATGGACGCGCTCGATGCGCTCAATGACCGCTTCGGGAAAAAGACGGTCGTGCTAGGGCGCGAGGGGTTTGAGAAGTCATGGACCACCAAGGCGGATCATCGCTCGCCGCGCTACACCACACGTCTAAGCGAACTGCCCGTGCTTCAGCTCTGAACGCCCTCGTTGGGCTTGATGCTGAAGCTCGCCCTATCGGACAGCCCAAGATCTTCTAGGGCCTCGTGCAGATCGTGTTCGGTGATAGGTCCGGGCAACCCTGCCAAATCCGAATGATCGGGGAAGTGGCCTAGCAGATGCTCATAAGCCGAAAACACCGCCTCATCCTGATTGGGCATCGGGAGCGATATGAACAGATCGTCCATCTGCATTTCCAGATTGTAGCTGTGCGACATGACAAGCCCTCCGTTCTGTGCCGTGCACCTCACCCCGCAAGGGTATCCGGTTTTGCAACTCTACGTTCGAGCATTTGCAGATCGGCATGAGCCTGGCGAAGCCTGTCCGCAAGCGCATGGATTCTGGCATCATCCTCGCCCTTCCCGCCGAATGACGCCTGATAGGCGAGCTCGGTTTCGATGCCCCAGATGGTCTGTTTAAGAGCAGTAGTTTCAGCAGCAAGGTCAGCCATAGACGAATTCTCGTGCAGATGATGAACAACCAGAATCTAGCCGGTCATGGGTCAGGATGGCAATTTTCTTGTCAGCGAATTTCCATATCTTGCTGCCTGTTGTTCATGGCGCATCCCTCGTGCCGTGCGGTCTAGGGCTGTCGCCCTGGACCTCTCTGCCCGAGTGACCGCGCTCTAGGCTCCGGCCGGCTGCACCGGCCTCCGCCCCGAACCTCGCTCGCCCCTTCTCCCTTCGCGCCGAGAGGCACCGGCACTGTCTCTGCGAGCCAGCGCCAGCGCCGCGCGAATGGTCGAAGGTGCGGCGAGTTTCGGCCCTGCGGGTGACGATCGCTTGCGCGGCGGCCGGGATCTTCCTGCAGGACGCATCACCAGCTCCACCGTCCTAAAGATCGAGGGCAAGCCGCGCGCGCGGCGCGGCTCCTGTCTGATCCGAAGGTCAGGCCGGGGGATCGACGCGGCCCGAGGGGCCGCGCTCACCCCCGCCCTGCGGTTTTTCCTTTTCGTGTTTCCGCCCAACAGACCTGCCCGAGCCGGTCAATCGGCAAGCGCCGCGCTGCGCGCGTCGGCTCCGGCGGGGGCCGTGTCCTCGCTGCGCTGCGGGCCGCACCACCCCCCGCCTCCGCCCGATTGACAGTCTCGGTCAGGCCCGTGGGTCGGGCTGTGCCCTCCCCACTCTGTTCCGCCGAATACATGCGTATTCGTCAGACCAGACCGGCGAGGCGCAGCCCATCGGCGGAAGG
>NZ_NIPW01000021.1 GCF_002196855.1 Haematobacter genomosp. 1
CGGGATGCGCCCGGGGTCGAGCCGATTTGCAGCGTGCTGCCGATTGCCCCGTCCCCCTATTATGAGCATCTGGCTATTATGAGCATCTGGCCAGGCGGGCCGATCCGGCGCGGCTGTCGGATCGTGCGCGCCGGGACGAGGCTCTGCGCCCCGAGGTCCTTCGGGTCTGCGAAGAGAACTGGCGGGTCTATGGCGTCCGCAAGAACTGGCGCCAGCTTGGCCGCGAGGGCTTCGATGTCGCGCGATGCACGGTGGCGCGGCTCATGAAGGGCATGGGTATTCAAGGGATTATCCGTGGCAAGCCGCACAGGACAACGATCCCGGACAACAAGGCCCCTTGTCCGCTCGACAAGGTGAACCGCCAGTTTCGCGTGCCCGCGCCAAACATTCTGTGGGTATCGGATTTCACCTCTGTCGCCACCTGGAGAGGCTTCGTCCATGTCGCTTTCGTCATCGATGCCTATGCCCACTGCATCGTCGGCTGGAGGCTCAGCCGTTCGGCCCATGCGGGCTTCGTTCTGGATGCTCTGGAACAGGCAGTTCATGAACGCCGCCCGGCCAAGGGCACGGGGCTGGTCCACCACAGCGACAGGGGCTCTCAATACCTATCCATTCGCTACACCGAACGTCTTGCCGAAGCAGGCATTGAGCCTTCGGTCGGCAGCGTCGGCGACAGCTATGACAACGCGCTGGCCGAGACGATCAACGGCCTATTCAAGGCCGAGGTCATCCACCGCCGTGGCCCCTGGCGCAGCTTCGAGGCTGTCGAATATGCCACGC
>NZ_NIPW01000022.1 GCF_002196855.1 Haematobacter genomosp. 1
CAATCCCGCAAGCAGAAAATGACATCCCGATGCATTTTTTCTGAAATTGCCTAATTATTAGGCAAAAGCGCGCCTTCTGGGCGCAACCTATCCCAGCCGGCGATAGGCGATCCCCCGGGCCAGCCAGCAGCCGAGTTCGGCGCCCGTGATCCGGCCCGCTCCGTCCCTGCGCAGGCGGAGCGTCCAGTCCCCCGGAGCTGGAGCATCCATGGAGCGGCGGGTCGCGACGAGCCAGATATCGGGGGCGAGAGGGCGGGCCAGTTCCATCGGCCCCTGCCCCAGCATCCCGCTGAACCCGACATAGAGGCCCCCCGCCGCGGGCATCAGCACCATCTCGGCCTCCAGCTCATCGGAGCGGAAGTGGCCTTCGGGTATCTCCCTGTCGGGCGGCGGCAGCGGCTCCAATTGCGCGGACAACCTGTCTGCGGACCGCGTCATCAGCATACCCCCCTCCCCTCTCTCCAGCCGGATGCCGGTCGCTTCCAGACCACCGTCGCGGAAGGTCAGGGGTTCCGGCGATGTGGCATAACGCAGGCGGGGGGCTGTACCGCCGTCGATTCTGACTGACAGCCCCGTCTCCCGGCAGAGCCAATGTCCGTCCCAGATCTCGGAGGGCGGGATCAGGGACGGATCGGGAAGATCCAGCATACGCCGGAACAAGCTCCGCGCTGCCGACTGGGCATCCCCCTGATGGTTGAACATGACCACGACGGAGAGACGCGCTTCCCGCGCATGTATCCTGTAGGCCCGGAACCCCCGCAGCGCCCCGCCGTGGCCGGTTACCGCCAGGCCGCCTTCCTGCCCGCGCGACAGACCGTAGCCGTAGGGCGCGGGGCTGCCACCCGCGAAACTTGCCGGCGACGAAATGCGTGAATAGAGCGCGCCCGGATCGTCGCGCGTCGCATCGATCCACGCCTCATAGGCCAGCATATCGGTGAGCGAGGCGGAGATCCCGGCATCGCCCTTCCACCAGATACCGTTGTCGGCGGGGAAAAAGCCCGTGTCCAGCGTGCCCTCATACCCGGTGACCCCGTCCGGGGGGTGGCGGGTATAGGGCACCAGCGCCGCCGTTTCCATCCCTGCGGGGCCGAAGATGTGGCGCGTGTAGAGCGTTGCCAGATCCTCCCCCGTCGCGGCCTCCAGCATCTCCGCGAGCAGACGGAAATTGCCGTTCGAATAGGAATAGCGGGAGCCGGGGGCGAAATGGCCGGTCTTCATGCGCGCAAGCAGGGGCAGGGCATCCTCCCGCCGGAAGGTCTGCTCCGCGCGCGCGCCTTGCAGCACCGTCAGCGCCCAGTAGTCCCGCAGACCCGACTGATTGTCGCAAAGCTGCCGCGTGGTGGGAAGCCGGTCGCGGAACCGGGGCAGATATCCGGCCAGCCGGTCGTCAAGCCGTGCGGGATCGCCGATCTCCGCCAGCAGCGCCGCGCAAGTAAACTGCTTCGAGATGGAGCAGATCGGCAACCGCAGCGCCTCTGTCATCGGGCGGCGGGCGGCAAGGTCGGCGAACCCCCAGCTTCGCACTGCCACGACCCTGCCCTCCCGCACGATCCCCGCGACGCCCCCAGGCCCCGGATACAGGTTTGGCAGAGCGTCCAGCGCGCCTTCGATGTCCATGATCTTTTCCACTTGCAGGGCCGATTCACGTGTCGGCGGCGGGCCGGCGCGCGGCGCAAGGAAGGCAGCCCCGCCCTGCCCCGTCAAGCGGCGGAATTCCCTTGCAGCGACCGTGCGCCCCTGCACTATCCACGCGACAGAAACAGGAGCTCGCCCATGTCCTCCCACGGCTACGAATCCGGTCGCCTCAACCTGCCCTTCGTCGGCATTCCGACTTTCGCCAAAAGCCGCTACGTGGAGGATTGGGACAGTATCGCGGCCGATGTGGCGATCCTGGGGGCGCCTTTCGACTTCGGAACGCAATGGCGCTCCGGCGCCCGCTTCGGACCGCGGGGCATCCGGGAGGCCTCCACGCTCTTCTCCTTCGGTCACGCGGGTGCCTATGACCATGAGGATGACACGACCTATCTGGAGGGGGTGCGGATCGTCGATCTGGGGGATGCGGATATCGTGCATACCGATACGATGGGCAGCCACGCCGCCATCGAATACGGAGTGCGGAAGATACTTGCGGCCGGTGCCGTGCCGGTGGTGCTGGGGGGCGACCACTCCGTCAACATTCCCTGCATCAACGCATTCGAGGATCAGGAGCCGATCCACATCGTCCAGATCGACGCGCATCTGGATTTCGTGGACGAACGGCACGGTGTCCGCTTCGGCCATGGCAATCCGATGCGCCGGGCCTCGGAAAAGCCGTGGGTGACGGGGATGAGCCAGCTTGGCATCCGCAACGTCTCCTCCACAGCCAAGGAAGGGTATGACTATGCCCGCGCACAGGGGTCTGACATCCTCTCCGTCCGCCAGTTCCGCAAGCTGGGGGTGGAGCGCGTGCTGGACAGGATCCCGGCCGGTGCGCGCTATTACCTGACGCTGGACATCGACGGGTTCGACCCCTCGATCGCGCCGGGCACCGGGACGCCCAGCCACGGCGGGTTTCTCTATTATGAGGTGCTGGAGCTGATCGCTGGGCTGTGCGAGCGCGGCCGGATCGTCGGCGTGGACCTCGTGGAAGTCGCCCCCGATTATGACCGGACGGGGACGACGGCGATCCTTGCCGCGCAGATCCTGCTCAACACCATCGGGCGGATGTTCGCGGCGAAATCCTGACGTCCGTCAGGAAATCTTCACCACAAGCTTGCCGAAGTTCCGCCCCTCCAGCAGCCCGATGAACGCCTCCGGAACGGCGGCAAGCCCGCCTTCCACGATATCCTCGCGGTAGCGGATGCGCCCCTCCCGGATCCACCCGGCCATATCGAGGTAGAAGGCGGGGCGCTGGTCCACGAACTCCCGCTGGATGAAGCCGCGGATCAACAGGCTTTTGGAGAGCACCTGCCGCATCAAGCCGGGGAGCCGGTCCGGCCCTTCCGGCACGCCGACGGCATTGTATTGCGCGATGAGACCGCAGACCGGGATCCGCGCAAAGGTGTTCAGCAGCGGAAACACCCCGTCCCAAACCTTGCCGCCGACATTCTCGAAATAGACATCGACCCCGTTGGGGCAGGCTTCGGCAAGACGCTCGGCGAAGTCGGGCGCGCGGTGATCAATGGCCGCGTCGAAACCCAGTTCTTCCCGCACGAAGGCGCATTTGTCAGCCCCGCCCGCGATGCCTACAGCCCGCGCGCCCTTGATCCGCGCAATCTGCCCGACGACGGAGCCCACCGCCCCGCTCGCCGCCGCAACCACGACCGTCTCCCCCGGTTTGGGCTGGCCGATGGTGAGCAACCCCGAATAGGCCGTGAACCCCGGCATTCCCAGCACGCCAAGCGATGTCGTCACCGGGGCTTCGTCGGGATCGAGCTTCCGCAGATCTGCGCCATCCGAAAGCGCGTATTCCTGCCAGCCGGAATGGGAGAGCACCATATCGCCCTCCCGGTAATCGGGATTGCGCGAAACGACGACCTCCGCCACGGTGCCACCTTCCATCACGGCGCCCACCTCCACCGGTGCCGCGTAGGAACGCGCCGCGCTCATCCGGCCGCGCATATAGGGGTCGAGTGACAGGTAGCGAACGCGGAGCAGAACCTCCCCTTCCCGCGGGAGAGGTATTGGCGTCTCCTCCATTCGGAAATTGGCGGGGGTGGGACTCCCATCGGGCCGCGAGGCAAGGACGAGACTGTGGTTGAGGGTATCTGACATCGGGCTCCTCCGTTTCGGGCCAGTTGTGCCATGGGAAGGCACGACTGAAAACCGTTACCTGAATGTAATGTAATAACGTCTAATCACCCAGCAGATTGGTTGCGGGATTTTCCGCGATATCGACGTCGGCATAATACTTCTGTGCTTGCGCAGCCGATCGGTGAAGAGAAAGTTGCATCGCCGCCTGCAAGGGCGCGCCGTCCAGTGCAGCCTGCGTGAGAAAGCCGGAGCGCAAGCCGTGCGGTGAGGCGAACCCCTCCGGCAACCCGGCCTCGCGGATCAGACGGCGCAGCACCGCTGCCACGCCCTCCGGTGTCAGCCGGCGTTTGAGCACCCGGTCTGACTTGCTGATCGGCCGAAAGACCGGACCGCTTTGTATTCCCGCAGCGTCCAGCCACGCGACGAGACTGCGAGCGCCCCTGCCCTTCAGAACGAGTTTCGGGGTAGCGCCTTTCCGCGTGGTCTTGGTGCCCGGCAGCCGTATCCAGACATGTCCGTTCCGGTCGAACTCTCGCAAGTCCAGATCCTCCACGTTCAGCGACACGACCTCGGACCTCCGCCGTCCACCGGATGCCCAGGCGAGCAACAGGATTGCCCGGTCGCGCAGCCCCCGCATGTCCGGCCCTGTAGCGGCCACCAGTTGCAGCAATGTCTCGCGGGTCACCGGGTTCGCCGATTTGGGCGACGGCGGCCGATCAGCAGCGCGCCGGGCCTTCTGTCGCGCCTGGCGGATCAGCGGAAGCTCGAAGGGAGAAGTCAGGTTCTGGATGCGATGGAAGGCGCGCCAGCTTGCAATGCGACGGTCCAGCGTCGCAGCCGCCGGGCAGGCAAGCTGGCGGCGAAGCCCATCGGCGATCAAACGCTCGGCTGCCTGACGTGCTGGATCATGCGCGGCGGCTTCCTCCAGATCGCGCGCGTGATCAAGGAGGAAAGCCAGGGCGACGTCCTCTCGTTCCGGCCAGATCGGCGCTGTGCCGAAACGAAGCATGCGCCAAGCGGAGATATATGCCAGGTCCCGTTCCCAGGCGCGGAGTGTGTTTTCGGGCGTTCCACGCCGGTAAAGCTCGGCAAGGTCGCTGCTGAGCCCGGTGGCGAGCGCTAGGGTGGTAGAGTTATCGACCATGCCGAATGTTCCTCATAAGGAGCAGGATTTGCAAGCAGGTTGAGTTGACAGCTGTCAACATCACCGCGTTGACAGCTGTCAACCTGCCGCAACCGCCCTTCGTGGCAGTCCTCGGACCATCTTTTCCAGCGAGAACGCACCATTCACGGCCTTTTTGGCCAGAACCCGAAGGTATGCGGACGGATGACGGATGGATTTCAGTCTTTGTAGAATGCAAGCAACCGTCGCGGCCGCGCACTCCGGGGTCATGGTTTCTCGGGCTTTCTGCCAGGAGCCGGCGTCGATGCCTATCATCGGGCGCACCTGTTCTGCAGCCTGGATGAAGTCTCGCCAGCTTTTCACGGGATAAAAACTTGCGAATTCCGTGCAGGACTCCATCACTTCAGCTAACTCCGGTGTGACGGGCACCCGCGTAGTTTTCTCTATCGTTATTGTGTTGTTTTCCTGTATGTGCCGCTCATTCTGATCGTCATTGCCGCTCGTTTCTTCCAGTTCGTCTGGCGCGAAAAACTGGTTTAACAGCTCGGCAATTTGCTCAAGTTCTAGGTGTGAAAGCTTACGCCGAAGGGCTTTCTTCATCTCCGTCAATGCAAGACTGTCGGACTGCCCAAGTTGAATCGCGTCCCGAAGCCTGAGGACGACACTCTCTCGCAGTTGTTGAAGCTGGTCATGGGCGCGGCGGCATTCATCCGCCATGCACCGAATTTCAACAGCTCGCCGAGCGAGCGGTGCAAGGTCAAAACCGAACGCACGGGCAGGTCGCGATTCGCTGGCGCGGGTTGCGTAGCGCTTGCCATTGGGGCTGTCGTGACGAAGAATCATGCCCGCTGCGACCAAGGCCGCGATATGGCGACGTAGCGTGCTCTCCGGCATCCCGTGCGCGCGGTGCGAGAGCGTCGCGTTGGAGGGAAAGACGATGCAGCCGTCGGGCGAGATGACGTCGCCTGGAAGAAACGAGATAAGTGCGTGCAGGACCGACAGATCGCGATCGGAAAGTGAAAACGCCTTTCGCGCGACTGTGAGATCGCGCAAAGGCTCCCATTTCGGAACCGCTGTCGCTTCGGCCGAGCCTCGCGCCAGAGCGCGCGCCGCCATCAGGTCAGCCGTAACCGGCCGCCCGAAAGGCGTTATGGAAATATGTTTCATATCATGTCACGAGGACGCGAAATATCGGCCGCCGCAGAAAGACGGGAGTTGACAGCTGTCAACGAAAGCCGCTACGTTCGAAGTGCTAGATCGACGGAACGGCCCTTCGGGATGTCATGTCCTGAGGGGCTTTTCTTTGTCCTGCTTCGTGCTCCCTTGTTGTTGCCCTGATCATTCCTCGCCGCTGGCAAGCCAGCTGCGGTGAATTTCGTCGATATTCTCAACCAGCCATTCCGCGAATTTCGCATGCTGGCTGTTGTCTATTGTAAGCATGGTCGCACGGCTGTTGCGTGAAACCGCGCCCAACCGTTCGCCGCCGTTGCCGGTCAGCGGGGCCTTGTCTGGCGCAGGGGAGGGCGCCCGCTGCGTCAGACCGGCCAGAACTGCCTCGAATTTCGCATCCGAGGTAGCGCCGTCTGCAAGCGGGATTACATCCTCAATACGTCGGCCCTTGAGCCTGGAGGCGAGGGTCGTCCAGCGATCCCGCCCGATCCCCGGTGCCGTCCCGATGGCGCGCATCAGGGGCAGGGGCACTGAATCCGCAACGGAAAGCATACGTGAAATCAATGTCTTATCGATCTGAAGCGCGTCGCAGATGATCTTCCGGTCAAAGCCTTCGTCCCGCATCGCGCGGGCAAAGTTCACTTTCTCGATGAAGCTCAGATCCTTGCGGGCGGTGTTCTCCTGCCCCTGCGCGATCACCAGCTCGCGATCATTCAGGTTGCGGATCATCGCCTTGACGGGTTGCCCAAGCAATTTCAGCGCAGAGACACGGCGCCGGCCATAGACCACCTCATACCGACCCTCATAATTGGGGGAGTGGCGGAGAAGGACGGGCACCTGCTGGCCGTAATCGCGAATACTTTCGGCCAGCGCCGCGATACCTTCAGGGTCGTCATCCAGCCGGTCGCGAATTCCGGCATTGTCGATCATGTCAGGAGGCACGTCGATCACCGAGCGGCTGCGCAGATCGGCGATCGACTGGCTGACCGCGCCAATGGCACCGCGACCGGGCCGGGGAATCGGCTGACTGGTCGAAACGCTGGCAGGGGAGGGGGGGTCTCCCGCGTCCATAAGCCCTTTGAGAAGGTCTTTCCGTGCCATCACGCGCCTCCCTTCCGGCCCCAGGCCTGCTGGATCAGGGCCTCGATCTCGCCGTTCACCGCATTCAGGCTTTCCATGGCACGCTCATAGGTGGCGCGGACGAATTGCGTTCGTTCGATTTCGTAGAGCGTCTGCTTGGTGATTCCCGCATCGGAAATCGCCGTGGACTTCAGCACCGGGTGGTTGAGCACATGTTCCCCGAACATGGAGCGCATGAAGCTCACCATCTGGTTCTGCGGCCCATCGCCCGGCTCATAGCGGGTCACGACATAACGCAGCCAGTCATAAGACATGTTGCCGCCCGCTTCGGACACCACCCCGAGCAGGTTGGACGTCATCAGCAAAAACTGACACATCGACATCACATCCAGCATCTGCGGATGGACGGTCACCAATACCGCGGTGGCAGCAGACAGCGCCGACATCGTCAGAAAGCCCAGTTGCGGCGGGCAGTCGATCACCACCACATCATAATTCGCCTCCACCTCCGCCAGCTTGTCGCCGACGCGGGTGAAGAAGAACTGCCCCGTGCGCGAGGCGAGCATCCGCGGGGTGTCATGCTCGAACTCCATGAGATCGAGATTCCCCGGAATGATGTCGAGATTGGGGAAATAGGTCGGCTGGATCACATCCGCCAGCGGCACCGGCACATCGTAACGGATCGCGTCGTAGAGCGTGCCGCCGTCGATCAGGTCGAATTCCGGCTGAAACCCGTGCAGCGCGCTGAGGCTCGCCTGCGGATCCAGATCGACCGCCAGGACCCGGTAGCCGTCCAGCGCGAGCTTCTGCGCGAGATGCGCGGCAGTCGTTGTCTTGCCGGAGCCCCCCTTGAAATTGATGACGGCGATCACCTGAAGATGGTCGTTCTCCCGCCGCCCGGGCAGATAGGTTCCGGGAGATTTCGCCCCCTTTTCAAGGGTTTCGCGCAGAGCTTGCACATCGGCGAGGGAGTAGTAACGCCGCCCGCCCGCCCGCGTCTCCGGGCTCGGGCCGCGTCCCTCGAGATGCAGTTTCCGCAGATAGGCATCCTTAACGCCCAGAAGCTCGGCCACCTCACCGGAGGTGAACTTCCGCAACTCCTTGCGGGCGTCGGGAGGGAAAAGCTGGGCACGATGCGCCTGAAGCCGCTCCGAAAGACGCGCGGCGTGTTCTCCCACGAGAACGTCAATGCGTTCCTGTTTTGTCATCTACTGCCTCGCGCCAGATCGTTAGTTACGCTTCTGGTCGTTTTATTCTGTTGTTGGCGTAAATAACTGCCTGAAACGCGGGATTCGAACAAGGCCTTTCAGCGGCTTTCCGCACCGGATCCGTCGTCTTTCGCCACAGCTCTGGCGAAAATATCGCCTGATTGTGGAATTACCGGCAGTTTTATCCGTCTTTGTCGGCTCTGCCACGGGATTCGCGGCGCTGGATGCCGGCTCGCGCGGGGGTGGTCAAAGAATCAGGTGCGACAAACATCCGCGGCACCATCGGGCGGTGCTGCGGCGTTTCATCCCTGTCGAGCGGCGGCCAATAGCGCGTAGTATCGCTGACCATAAGCAGACGGCCCGGAGGATGGAAATGACGATGGTGAAGATGAAGATCGGTGGTGCGGAGCAGGCATCGGGCGGCGGCAGGACCTATCAGCGTCTGAACCCGGTGACCGGCGCCGTGGCGAGCGAAGCACCGGCCGCCACGGTCGAGGATGCGGTCGCGGCGGTGGATGCCGCTGCCGCAGCATTCCCCGGATGGGCGGCGCTTGGCCCCAACGCCCGGCGCGCCGCGCTTCTCAGGGCTGCGGATGCTTTGGCGGCGAAGGGCGACCGCTTCGTGGCGGCGATGGCCGCCGAGATCGGCGCGACCGAGCCTTGGGCGCGGTTCAACGTCTCGCTCGCGGCCTCCATGCTGCGTGAGGCCGCCGCGCTTACCACGCAGGTGGCAGGCGAGGTGATCCCGTCCGACAAACCGGGCTGTCTGTCGATGTCGATCCGGGAACCCGCCGGCGTGGTGCTGGGCATCGCGCCATGGAATGCGCCGGTCATCCTCGGCACGCGGGCGCTGGCCACTCCGCTGGCCTGCGGCAATGCGGTGGTGTTCAAGGCCTCCGAGATCTGCCCGCTGACCCACGCCCTCATCGTCGAGGCGCTTGAGGAGGGGGGTCTGCCCAAGGGTCTGGTCAGTCTCGTCACGAATGCGCCCGAGGATGCGGCCGATATCGTCGGCGCGCTCATCGACCATCCCGCGGTGCGGCGGATCAACTTCACCGGCTCGACCAAGGTTGGCCGGATCATCGCGGAGCGCGCGGCACGAAACCTGAAACCCGTGCTTCTGGAGCTGGGAGGCAAGGCGCCGCTCCTCGTCCTCAAGGATGCCGATGTGGACGAAGCCGTGAAGGCCGCGATCTTCGGCGCCTTCTTCAACCAGGGCCAGATCTGCATGTCCACCGAACGCATCATCCTCGCCCCCGAGATCGCGGAGGATTTCGCGGCGAAGTTCATCGCGCGCGCAAAGGCTCTGACGGCGGGCAATCCGGTGGACGGAAGGGCGCCGCTTGGCGCGGTGGTCGATCTGCGGACGGTGGAGAAGGTCGCTGCGCTGATCGAGGATGCGCGTGAAAAGGGGGCGGAAGTGCATTCGGCCGGTGCGCCCGAAGGCGTGCTCATGCCCGCGCAGGTGGTGGACCGCGTCACCCCCGACATGCGCATCGCCTATGAGGAAAGCTTCGGCCCGGTCGTGGCGCTGTTCCGCGCGGCGGACGAGGCGGATGCGATCCGTATTGCCAACGATACCGAATATGGACTGTCTGCCGCGGTCTTCACACGCGATACGGCCCGCGGGCTGGACGTCGCGCGCCAGATCCGCTCCGGCATATGCCATATCAACGGGCCGACCGTGCATGATGAGGCGCAGATGCCCTTCGGCGGGGTGAAGGCGTCGGGTTATGGCCGCTTCGGCGGGCAGGCGGGGATCGCCGAATTCACCGATCTGCGTTGGATCACCATGGAAACACGGCCCGGCCAGTATCCCCTGTAAGCCAGTATCCCCTGTAGGCCACCTCACCGCTTGCGCTCGCGCGCCGGATCGGCAGGATGCGCGCGAGACGCAGGAGAGATGCATGGCCCAGTTGAAGGGTGACAGGACCGAAGCCATCTGCCGTGCCATCCGCCGGGCCATCATCGAAGGTGCGCTGATGCCCGGTGACCGGCTGCCGGAAGACGGTGTGGGCGACTCCTTCGGGGTAAGCCGCACGCTTGCCCGCCATGCGCTTGGCCAGCTGGCCGCCGAGGGGCTGGTCGATCTCCGCCGCAACCGGATCGCCACGGTCGCAGCCCCCACACCGGAAGAGGCGCGCGATATCTTCGACATCCGCATCGCGCTTGAACGGCAGGTGGTGGGCCATCTGGCCGGCGTGCTGACGGAGAAGCAGGCCGCCGAACTCCGGGCGCTCGTGGAAGCGGAGGACAACGCGCGTCATGGGCCGGACGGCCCCGCGATCCGGCTGGCGACGGAGTTCCACGTCCGTCTTGCCGAAATGACGGAGAAGGCGATCCTCGTCCGCTATGTCACGGAAATCTGCTACCGGGCGGGGCTGTCGCTCTCCTCCCTCGCGCGGCCGCATTCATCGGATTGCGCGGTGAGCGAGCATCTCGACCTGATCGAAACCATCCGCACCGGCCCGCGGGAGGCGGCGATGGCGCTCATGGACAGGCATCTGGAGGCGGTCGCCTCGCGCGCGCTGTTGTCGAGCAAGGGGGTCAGGACGCGGGAGCTTGCCGATATTCTCGCGCCATACCTGAACTGACATGGGTTGGCGTTCCGTGCCGGACTGCCAGGGCGCAAATGGCGGCGTCTCCGCAGGCTACCGGCGGGAGAGGGAAGGGTCCAGCAGCCATTCGGCGCTGTCGTTCCAGACGTCGGTCTCCAATATCAACCCGTCCTCCACCACGAAACGATCCACGAAGCGGTTGTGGTCGAAGGGCGTCCCGTCCGGCCAGGCACCGTGGAGATGGCCGGTGCAGTAAACCACCGTGCGCGCGCCGTCCGGCATCGCGTCGTAGCGGTCGATCCGCTTCTTCACCCACGCATAGCGGGCCGCATTGACGCGCGTCGGCCCGTCAGGTGCCGTGAATTCGCGGTTGCCGGTGAAGCGGCACAGGAACTCCGGCGCGACATGAGCCGCGGCGGCCACCGGATCCGGGCGCATCGAAGCCTCAAGGTAGGCCCTGACCGCCGCCACGTCCCGCTCTGTCCTGTCGCTCATTGCCAACCTCTGCCTAAAGTGCATACACATTCAGGATACTGAACCGCCAGCAGGAGACAAGCCGTGACGTTCGACCTCATCCTGCGAAACCTCCGGCCCTATGCCAGCGCGCAGGCAACGGATATCGGCATTCGCGACGGCCGGATCGCGGAAGTGGGGGCATTGGCGGGGCAGGGGGAGGATTTCGGCGGTCGGATCGCCGTGCCCGGACTGGTGGAGAGCCACATCCATCTCGACAAGGCGGGCCTGATCTGCCGCTGCGGGCAGGGCGCCGGGAGCCTTGCCGAAGCCGTCGCCGCCGTCTCCCGTCTGAAGCGGGACTTCAGTGAGGCCGATGTCCATGCCCGGGGTGCGCGGGTGGTGGAGGCGGCGATCCGGCAGGGCACCATGCACATGCGCGCCCATGTGGAGGTGGACCCCCGCGTGGGCCTGCGGAGTTTCGCGGCGATGAAACGCCTGCGGGCGGATTATGCCTTTGCGCTCGACCTCACGCTCTGCCCGTTTCCGCAGGAGGGTCTGACCAATGATCCGGGTGCGGAGGCGCTGCTCCGCCAAGCGCTTGCGGAAGGGGCCGACCTGATCGGCGGCTGCCCCTATACCGACACCGACCCGGAGGAGCAGATCCGGCGCATCTTCGCCATGGCGGTCGAGCATGACGTGGATATCGACTTCCATCTGGACTTCGACCTCGATCCCGGCTGGACGCATATGGATGCGGTCTGCGAGGCGACGGCCCGTGCGGGCTGGCAGGGCCGGGTCACCATCGGTCACGCGACGAAACTTGCCGCGATGGGGAAGGGGGCCTTTGCGCGGTATGCGGACCTGCTCCTGTCGGCGGGGGTGGGGGTGACGGCGCTGCCGTCCACCGACCTCTATCTGAACGGGCGATCGGAGGGGTTCCGCGCGGCGCGCGGTGTGGCGCCGGTGCATCTGCTTGCCGCGCGGGGGGGCAATGCTTCCGTCGCCACCAACAACGTGATGAACCCTTTCACCCCCTATGGCGATGCGTCGCTGCTCCGCATGGCCAACCTCTATGCCAATGTGATGCAGCTCGGGCTGGAGGCGTTTCCGCTTTGCATGGCCCTCATCACGGAGGGGGCGGCACGGCTGATGCGGCTGGAGGGTTACGGGCTGGCGGTGGGTGACCAGGCGGATATCGTCGTGCTGGATGCCGCCGATCCGGTCGAGGCGTTCGGGGGGATCGCCCAGCCCCTCGCCGGGTTCAAGCGCGGGCGGCCGAGTTTCCTCCGCCCGCCTGCCCGGATCCTGCACCCCTGACGGTCAGGAAAGCTGTTCGCCCTTCCGCTCCGGGATCAGGAAGAACATCGCCACGATGTCGAGGACATAGAGCGCGGCCAGCAGGGCGATGGCGGTCTCGAACCCGTGCGTCACCGCGATCGCGCCCACCACGACCGGGCCGAAGCCACCCACCGCGCGGCCGACGTTGAACAGCACGTTCTGCGCCGTGGCCCGGGCCGCCGTCGGGTAAAGCTCGCTCATCAGCGCGCCGTAGCCGCCGAGCATCCCGTTGACGAAGAAGCCCATGACCGCGCCGCCGATCAGCAGCGCCGTCGGATCCGTCAGGCGGGAATAGACCAGCACCATCACCGCCGCCCCCAGCATATAGCCGAAGAACGCGGGCCGCCGCCCGACCCGGTCCGCGATATGGCCGAAGCAGAAGATACCTGCCGCCATCCCGAGGATCGTCACCGCTGTCCACAGCGCGGATTGCGTGAGCGCAAAGCCGAACCGGGTGGAGAGGTAGTTCGGCAGCCAGATCATCACGCCGTAGTAGCCGAAGTTCTGCACCGAGCAGAGGATCACCATGCCGAGGCTGATCTTCCGCGTCTCCCTGTCTGCGACGAGCAGGCCGAGGGGGGAACGGGCGGGCCGCTGGCGCGACTTCTCCACGAACACCTCCGGCTCATGCAGCGTGCGGCGGATCACCCATGCCGCCAGCGCCGGAAACAGGCCGATCACGAACATGCCCCGCCAGCCGATCACCGGCAGCAGAAGCGGTGTGATGAGCGCGGCCGCGAGCACGCCCGCCTGCCAGCCCAGCCCGACGTAGGAGGACGCGCGCGCGCGTTTCGATGCGGGCCAGGCTTCCGCGACCAGCGCCATGCCGATGCCGAACTCTCCGCCCAGCCCGAGCCCCGCGATGGTGCGGTAGATCAGCAGGTCCCAGTAGCCCTGCGCCAAGGCGCTCAGCCCGGTGAACACGGCAAAGACCACGATTGTCCAGGTCAGCACCCGGACGCGGCCCAGCCGGTCGGAGAGCATCCCGAACAGGATGCCGCCCACCACCGCGCCCACCAGCGTCGCGGTGACGAGGGAGGCCGCCTGCGCCGGGCTGAGGCCCAGATCCTGCGAGATGGGTTTCAGCATGAAGCCGAGGATCAGCAGGTCGAACCCGTCCATCGCATAGCCGATGGCCGATCCCCAGAGCGCCTTGCGCGCCTTCGCATCCACCGGGCGGTCGTCCCACGCCGCCCCGGTCCGTTCCTCGACCATCGCCTTGCTCCCGGATTTTGCAGTCGGCCTGCTCTATGCGACGTCCCGTCGCAGGGCAATCCGTTGCGCCGCCCATGAGCCCGATTGGACGTGAGGTCTGCCCGGCAACCGGGCGGTTCGCCTGTTTCCCGGGCATCAGGGGATGCGGAACCGCCGCAACCCGAGCGCGAGAAGGAACATCCCCGTCAGCAGAAGCACCACCGTGGGCGCCGGCGCGCTGTCGAGGAAGAAGCTGAGATAGACCCCGCCCAGCATCGCCACGGCACAGGACAGCGCGGCGACGGCCATCATCGCCGGGAACCGCCGCGACGCCAGAAACCCGATGGCCCCCGGCGCGATGAGCAGCCCCACGGCAAGGATCAGCCCCGTCGCCGACAGCAGCGCCACGATCATCAGCGACAGCAGCACCAGCAGCCCGTAATGCAGCACCCCCGTGCGCAGCCCCATCGCCCGCGCCTGCACGGGGTCGAAGGCGTGGAGCAGCAGGTCGCGCCACTTCAGCAGGAGCGTGCCCGCGACCAGCAGGGAAATCGCCCCCGCTGTCCACAGATCCTGCGGCCCGACGCCCAGCATGTTGCCGAACAGGATATGATCCAGATGCGCGTCGGACGGGATGGAGGTGTAAAGGACGATGCCCAGCCCGAACATCCCGGAGAACACGATGCCCATCACCGTGTCGCGCTTCACCCGGCTGTTGTCGGAGAGGTAGCCGGTGGCAAGCGCCGCCGTCATTCCCGCCCCGAAGGCGCCGAGGATCAGCGGGATCTGCAGGACATAGGCGATGACGATGCCGGGAAGTACGGCATGGCTCACCGCATCGCCCATCAGCGCCCAGCCCTTCAGCACCAGAAAGCACGACAGGAGCGCCGCCGGAACCGCGACGATCGCCGCGATGAGGAAGGCGTTCTGCATGAAGGGGAAGTGGAAGGGCAGGAGCAGGGTTTCCATCAGGCGGTCTCCCTCGTCCGGCGGCGGGCGGCGAGACGTCCGTGCCGGGGGGCAAGAAAGAAGGCCAGCAGGAACACCGTCGTCTGAAGGCAGACGATGATCCCGCCCGTCGCCCCGTTCAGGAAGTAGCTGAGATAGGCGCCGAGAAAGCTCGTCCCCGCGCCGATGGCCACGGAGAGCACGATCAGCCGGGGGAAGCGGTCCGTCAGCAGGTAGGCCGTGGCGCCCGGCGTCACCACCATGGCGATCACCAGAAACGCGCCCACCGTCTGCATCGCCGCCACCACCGAGGCGGAGAGCAACATGAAGAACACCCCCTTCAGCAGCCCGGGGCGGAGGCCGATGGTGCGGGCATGGACCTCATCGAAGAACACGACCATCAGGTCTTTCCACTTCGCCAGCAGGATCGCCAGCGACACGAGGCCGATCAGCGCGAGCTGCAGCGTATCCTCCGGCGTGATGGCAAGGATGTTGCCCATGGTGATCGTCTGGATGGAGACGGACATCGGGTTCAGCGAGACCATGAACAGGCCAAGCCCGAAGAAGGCGGTGAAGATCAGGCCGATCACCACATCGACCCGTAGCCCGGACCGGTCCGAAAGCAGCAGCATCGCGCCCGCCGCCAGCCCGCCCGAAAGGAAAGCCCCGAGCGCGAAGGGAAGGCCGAGCATGTAGGCCCCCACCACACCCGGAACGACCGAATGGGAAAGGGCGTCGCCGATCAGCGACCAGCCCTTCAGCATCAGGTAGCAGGAGAGGAAGGCACAGACGCCCCCCACCAGCGCCGAGACCCACATCGCGTTGGTCATGTAGCTGTAAAGGAAAGGTTCCCACAGGATGCTCATGGCGCGGACCCGCTCCCCGCCAGCGGGGATCCGGTGGGCCGCTTGCCCGCCGCCCGCTCCTGCGTTGTCTGCGTTCCGGGGGGGTGGCCGGGCGGGTTGGCAGGGAGGTGCTGGGGGGCGAACTGCCGACCGGCGGTCGGCTGTCCCGAACCGCTGCGCGCGGCCTGCCCTTTATTGTCCGGGCAGCTCGCCCGGGTTCCGGCGTCAGGCCCCCCCGCGCTTTCTGTTTCCAGCATGGCAATCGCATCCGTTTCCGCGCGACCGGCACCCGCTTCGCCCGCAGCATGGGCCGCATGCCCCGGTGAAGCGCCCGCGCGCCCCGGCAGCGCCCGCCGCGTCGCCCCTCCGGGGCCATCTTGCCGGTCAGCCAACGGTCCACCGGCAGAACCGCCCTCTCGATCTCGACGCGCTCGCGGCTCGCCAAAGGCGAGCGCGAGGGTCTCCGGCGTGAAGATCTCTGCCGTCGGGCCGGAGGCGAGGACCGTTCCGCGCACCACCACGACGCGGTCGCAGAACTCCGGCACGCGGGCAAGGTCGTGGGTGGAGACGAGCATCACCCGCCCTTCGTCCCGCAACTCGCCCAGCAGGTCGATGATCCGGTCCTCCGTCCCGGCATCGACGCCGGTAAAGGGTTCGTCGAGCAGGATGAGCCGCCCGTCCTGCGCCAGTGCGCGGGCAAGGAACACGCGCTTGCGCTGGCCGCCCGACAGCTCACCGATCTGGCGATGGCGGTAGTCGCTCATGCCGACACGGGCGAGGGCGGTGTCCACCGCCTGCCGATCGGCGGCGCGGGGGCGGCGCAGGAAGCCCATGCGGCCATAGCGGCCCATCATCACCACATCCTCAACGAGAACGGGGAAGCTCCAGTCCACCTCCTCCGCCTGCGGAACATAGGCGACGAGGCTCCGGGCAAGCGCCTCCGCCACCGGCAGCCCCAGCAGCCGGACTTCTCCCGAAACCGGGACGAGGCCCATCAGCGCCTTGAACAGCGTGGATTTCCCCGCGCCATTGGGCCCGATCAGGGCGGTGATGGACCCTTCCGGCACGCTGAACCCGGCATGGCGGAGGGCGGTGTGACCGTTGCGATAGGTGACGGTCACGTCCCGCGCGCGCACTCCCGCATCGTCGGTCACTGGCTGCCCTCCGCCAGACCCTCGGCTATGGTGCGGGTTGTGGTTTCCAGCAGGTCGAGGAAGGTGGGCACCGGCCCCTCCGGCTCCGACAGGCTGTCCACATAGAGCATGCCGCCATATTGCGCCCCCGTCTCCCGCGCGACCTGCCGGGCGGGGGATTGGCTCACCGTGCTTTCGCAGAACACCGCGGGAATGTCGTTCGCGCGCACCCCGTCGATGACCGCGCGGACCTGCTGCGGCGTGCCCATCTGGTCGGCGTTGATGGGCCAGAGATACAGCTCCCGAAGCCCGAGGTCGCGGGCAAGGTAGCTGAACGCGCCCTCGCAGCTCACGAGCCAGCGGCGGTTCTCCGGCAGGGCGGCGATGTCCGCTTTCAGCGGCTCGATGGCGGCGCGGAGACGGTCCTTATATGCGGCGGCATTCTGGGCATAAACCTCCGCATGGGCAGGGTCATGCTCCGCGAGCGCGGCGGCGATGTTGTCAACATAGGTCAGCGCCTCCGTCAGCCCCATCCAGGCGTGGGGGTTGGGCTTGCCCTCATAGGAACCGGCGGTGATCGCGATGGGCGCGATCCCGTCGCTCACCGTGACGGAAGGTACGTCCCCCAGCGTGCGCAGGAATTTCTCGAACCAGACCTCAAGGTTCATGCCATTCCACAGGATCAGGTCGGCCCCGTGCGCCCGGACAAGGTCGCGGGGTGTGGGTTCATAGCCGTGGATCTCTGCCCCCGGACGGGTGAGGGAGACGACTTCCGCCGCGTCGCCAGCCACCTGTTGCGCCATGTCGGCGATCACGGTGAAGGTGGTGACCACCTTCATCCGCTCCTCCGCGCCCGCGGTGCCGGTCAGCAGCGCCAGCGCCGCCGTTGCGCCGAGTATGCGTCTCCCGATCCGGTTCATTCCCGCTCCTGTCCTGCCTGACTTTTTGCTCATATCATGAAAATGATAATCATTCGCAAAAAGTCAAGAAAGATCGTCGAGACAGTCATGTCCCCCGCAGCAACCCCATGGCGATGAGGGTCATCACCAGAGCGATCAGCCCATCCACCAGCCGCCATGTGCCGGGGCGGGCGAAGACCGGCCGGAGCAGCCGCGCGCCATATCCGAGTGCGAAGAAGAACATCACCGATCCAAGGATTGCCCCGGCTGCAAAGGCAGGCCGCTCGCCCGCGAACTGGGTGGAGACGGAGCCCAGCAGGACGACGGTATCCAGATAGACATGCGGATTGAGCCAGGTGATCGCCAGACAGGCCAGCACCACCTGCCGGAGCGCCGCCGGGGGAGCGCCGGTGACGGTCAGTGCCGCCTCCGACCGAAGCGCGGAGCGGAGGCTGCGGACGGCATACCACAGCAGGAAGGCCGCGCCGCCATAGCGCATCACCGGTTCCAGCCACGGAAACAGCGCGGTGATCCGCCCGAAGCCCGCGACACCCAGCGTCACCAGCACCGCATCCGACAGGGCGCAGGTCAGACAGACGGCGAACACATGCTCATTCCGCAGCCCCTGCCGCAGAACAAAGGCATTCTGCGCCCCGATCGCCACGATAAGTCCAAGTGACATGGTCAAACCGGAGAAGAAGGCGACGGTCATCGAATGCTCCCTGAATGTGCGTCCTTGCAGTAGGCGGTGCGGGGGGCGTTAATCAAATTAATGCAGCTCACGCCGATTCAGGAAAATTCATGATCGACTATCCTTCGGCCCGCGCCGTGGCGCTGGTGGTGGAGACGGGGAGCTTTGAGCGCGCCGCGCGGGTTCTGAACATCACGCCCTCTGCCGTGTCGCAACGTGTCCGGCAGTTGGAGGAGCGGCTGGGCGCGGTGCTGATCGAACGCGGCACGCCCTGCCGCGCGACGGAAAAGGGCGCGTGGCTTTGCCGGCATGTGGAGCAGGTCGGGTTGCTGGAGCAGGACCTGCTCCGCCATCTCCCGGGACTGACAAAGGCGAGGGGCAGCGGGTGACATTGAACATCGCTACCAATGCCGACAGCCTGGGCACCTGGTTTCTGCCTGCCGTCGCGCCCTTCACCGCGGAAACGGGCTATCTGCTCAACATCGGGATCGACGATCAGGATCACACGGCGGACTGGCTGCGCAGCGGGCGGGTGCTCGCCGCGGTGACGGGTCTGGAAACACCGGTGCAGGGCTGCTGCATCCAGCGGCTGGGAAGCCTGCGCTACCACGCCACGGCCAGCCCGGTGTTCATCGCGCGCCACTTCCCCCATGGCGTGACGGCTGCGGCGATGGCCGACGCGCCTGCACTGACCTATGACCAGAAGGACCGGCTTCAGCACCGCTGGCTGGAGACGCAGCTGGGGCAGGGGGCCGTGTCGCCGACGCACTGGCTGCCCTCCACGCAGGGCTTCGTCGATGCGACGCTGGCGGGGATGGGCTGGGCGCTGAATCCGGCGGGGCTCGTGGCGGAAGCGCTGGATGGGGGGCGGCTGGCGGAGCTGATCCCCGGCGCGGTGCTGGACGTGCCGCTCTACTGGCAGGTCAACCGGCTGGCGGCGGAAAGGCTTGCCCCGCTGACCCGGAGCATCGTCGCGGCGGCCCGTCATGCTTTGGTGTGACGCGACGTCATTCCGCACTTGCGGAGCGGCAGCGAAGCGGGCATCGTTCACGCCGCACCATAACGCATGGCAAGCCATGCCCGTTTTCCAGGCTTCCCGAAATTTCGCGTCGCCAAGAAGCACCTTCACGAAATGAATACATATCCCCCGACCCTGCAACCGTCATAATCGCAGGACGCCCGGCGTCCGACCGGGAGCAGGGGGGAGTTCCAGAAACGATGACCAAGATCGATCCCATCGACGCATGTCCGCCGAGCGGGCAGCTCATGCCGCTCGCGTTGCAGCATGTGCTCGTGATGTATGCAGGCGCGGTCGCCGTGCCGCTGATCGTCGGTCGCGCGCTGAACCTGTCGCCGCAGGAGGTCGCCTTCCTCATCAGCGCCGACCTGTTCGCCTGCGGCATCGCCACGATCATCCAGTCCTGGGGGATTCCCGGTTTCGGCATCAGGATGCCGGTGATGATGGGCGTGACCTTCGCCTCCGTCGGGCCGATCCTGTCCATCGCGGGCACGACCGATGTCGGGCTGACCGGGATCTTCGGTTCGGTCATCGCGGCGGGGTTGTTCGGCATCGCCATCGCACCCTTCATCTCGCGGTTGCTGCCGCTGTTTCCGCCGGTGGTGACGGGGACGATCATCCTGGTCATCGGCATCTCGCTCATGCGGGTCGGGATCAACTGGGCGGGCGGCGGGGTGCCGACGCTGACCAGGGTCGTCGACGGGGTGCCGGGGCAGTTTCCCAACCCCGCCTATGCGCAGCCGCAGGGGCTGATGATCGCGGGGTTCGTCCTGCTGGTCATCCTGGCGCTGCTGCGCTGGACGACGGGCTTCCTGCGCAACATCGCGGTTCTGCTGGGTATCGTGGCCGGCTGCGTGATGGCCTCGGTGCTTGGCCTGATGCATTTCGACAAGGTGGCGCAGGCGCATTGGGTGGATATCGTGCTGCCCTTCCACTTTGGGATGCCGACCTTTCACCTCATCCCCATCCTGACGATGTGCATCGTCATGATCGTGACGCTGATCGAATCGCTCGGCATGTTCCTCGCGCTTGGCGAGATGACGGAGCGGAAGGTGAGCAAGAGTGCGCTGACACGGGGGCTGCGGGCAGATGGTCTCGGCACGCTGATCGGCGGTGTGTTCAACACTTTTCCCTACACGTCATTCTCGCAGAACGTGGGGCTTGTCGGGGTGACCGGCATCCGCTCCCGCTGGGTGACGGTGGCGGGCGGCGCGATCATGATCTGTCTCGGGCTGCTGCCCAAGATGGCGGCACTGGTGGAATCGGTGCCGCAGGTGGTGCTGGGCGGCGCGGGGATCGTGATGTTCGGCATGGTGGCGGTAACCGGGGTGCGCATCCTCTCCACCGTGGATTTCCGCACCCGCCCGAACGACCTTTTCATCGTTGCCGTGTCCGTGGGCTTCGGGATGATCCCCATCGTCGCACCGGGATTTTTCCAGTCGCTTCCGCATGATCTGCATCCGCTGCTGGAATCAGGCATCCTGCTTGCGGCGATCATCTCCGTCGTGCTGAATCTGTTCTTCAACGGGATGCGGTCCGAAACCTCGGTCGAGCGGGAGACGGCGGGCGCCGCGGCCAGCGCGGAGCACTGCTGACGCCCGGAGCACTGCTGATACCTAGGCCGCGTCGCCCAGCGTGGCCTCAGGATCGACAAGATACCGCTGCGCCAGGGGCGCGGCGGCGGCACCCAGGGCACGCGCGTCCGGGCCGACCGTGCCCGCCTGTATCTGCGGCGGCGTGATCCCGGAAAGGTCCATGCCGCGGAGCGCCGTCTCCGTATGCGACACCACCTCCGCGCGTATCCGCGCGGGCATCCAGCCATCCACCAGCACTGCCTCCAGCTCCAGCAGGGCGCAGGCCGAGAGCGTGGCAGAGGCCAGTCCCGCGGCCGCACCGCCGATCCAGCGCGAAAGAACCGCCGGATCCACGTCCCAGTGGTCGGGGCTGGTCCAGAGTTGATCCGACGACTGGCCCGCCGTCTCCATCGCGCGGGCGAGGCTGGAGGTGGAGGCGACTTCCAGCAGCCGCACCATCCGCCCGTCCGGTCCGGGAACCGGCATGGTCGCCACGCCCGCCGCATTGCCGCCCCGCCCGGTGAACAGACGCCCGTTCAGGACCAGCCCGCCGCCGATGAAGTAACCGAAGTAGAAGTAGAGAAAGTCGCGCGGCTTCTCTCCCGTCCCGAACACGAGTTCCGCCCCGCAGGCGGCGGTCGCGTCGTTCTGAAGATGCACCGGCAGGCCGGTGAGAGCGGCCAGCGCCGCCTGCATGTCGGTGTTTCGCCACGGCTCCATCATCTCCGGCGGCGCGTCGATGTGGCGGCTCCATTCCCAGAGCTGAAAGGGCATGGCCAGCCCCAGCCCGCCGACCCGGCTGCGCAGCGGCGCGGGAAGCTCCGCCAACAACCCCTCCTGCTCCCGCTCCACAAAGGCCAAGACCGCGTCAGGCGTGGGGTAGGGATAGACCTGCCGCCGCTTGCCCCGGATGCGGCCGAGGAAATCGGTGAGCAGCAGGTCCGCCGAACGCCGCCCGATCTTCAGCCCGAGGAAGAACGCCCCGTCCGCCGCCAGCGACATCGGCACGGAGGGTTGCCCGATCCGCCCGCGCTGCGGTGTGCCGCGCTGGATCAGTCCCTCCTCCTCCAGCGCGCGCATGATGACGGAGACGGTCTGGGCCGACAGACCGGTCGCCCGCGCGATATCGGATTTCGCCACGCCGCTGTTCCGGCGCAGCAGCGACAGCACCAGCCGTTCGTTGTGTGCACGCATTGCGGATTGGTTCGAGCCGCGCAGCCCGACCCCTTCGGGGGGTGCCCTTTCAGGCAAGATCTCCGCCTTTGCCACCCTGTCCTCCCGCTTGGCCGGATGGGGCGCCCTGCTCCGGTGGTAGCAATCTGCCATCGAAGGCGGTGGGAGGCAATATTAAATCAGAGTGATTTATTTATCTTGACGCAAGGGGGCGATTCGGATTTCTCTCCCTGAACCGGAGGGGGCCCGCGGCGAGACGCGGGAATACGGGAGGAAACCATGAACGGCAGGATTGCACGACGCAGGACAACGGGACGACGCGCTCTTTGGGCGGCATCGGCCATCATGATCGCCGCCACGCCGGCGCTGGCGGCAGATCCGCCCACCGCCTGTCTTGTCACCAAGACGGACACCAATCCGTTCTTCGTGAAGATGAAGGAGGGGGCCGTCGCCAAGGCAAAGGAACTGGGCGTCAACCTCAAGACCTATGCCGGCAAGATCGACGGGGACCACGAAGGTCAGGTCGCCGCGGTGGAGGCCTGTATCGCGGGCGGCGCCAAGGGGATCATGATCACCGCCTCGGACACCAAGGCCATCGTCGATGTGCTCGACCAGGCCCGGCAGGCCGGGATCCTCGTGATCGCGCTCGATACCCCGCTGGACCCGCCTGACGCGGCGGATGCCACATTCGCCACCGACAACTTCAAGGCGGGCGAGCTTATCGGCCAATGGGCAAAGGCCACGATGGGCGACAAGGCTGCGAGCGCGAAGATCGCGATGCTCGACCTCGGTATCTCCCAGCCGTCGGTGGATGTGCTGCGCGATCAGGGGTTCCTGTCGGGCTTCGGTATTGACCTTGCCGATCCGCACCGCTGGGGGGATGAGACCGACCCGCGTATCGTCGGAAACGAGGTGACGAGCGGCAACGAGGAGGGTGGGCTGAACGCGATGGAGGCCCTGCTGACCAAGGATCCGCAGATCAACATGGTCTATACGATCAACGAACCCGCCGCTGCCGGCGCCTATGAGGCGCTGAAGGCTGCGGGCCGGGACAAGGACGTGCTCATCGTCTCCGTTGATGGCGGCTGTCCGGGGGTTTCCAACGTCAAGGCCGGGGTGATCGGGGCGACATCGCAGCAATATCCGCTGATGATGGCCGCGCTCGGCGTGGAGGCGATCGCGAAATTCGCCGCCGATGGCACGAAACCCGCGCCTACGCCCGGCAAGGACTTCTTCGACACCGGCGTGGCTCTGGTCACCGACCACCCGGTCTCCGGGCTGGACTCCATCGACAGCACCAAGGCCACCAGCCTCTGCTGGGGCTAGGCGCAGGACGGACTGGGCGGCCCCGGCCGCCCTCCCCCCACGTGTGAGGGAGAAACCCAATGGCGGATGCCAAGATCGTCGGCGGCTTCGAGGAGGGCCTGAAGGGTGCCTCCGGCGGGGTCGCGGAATTTCAGGACAACAGGACCACGCTGAAGAAGCTTCAGCAATGGCTGCACCATACGCCATCGGCGGTGCCGCTGATCGTGCTTGTGGCCTCCATCATCGCCTTCGGGCTGCTCTCACCGAATTTCCTCACGGCAACAACGCTGTCCACCATCCTGCAGCAGATTTCCATCGTGGGAATTCTGGGCATCGCGCAGGCGCTGATCGTGCTGACGGCGGGGATCGACCTTTCGGTCGGTGCCATCGCGGTGTTCTCCTCCGTGCTGATGGGGCAGTTCACCTTCCGCTACGGCATACCGGCACCCGCGGCCATCGCGCTGGGGCTGATGCTCGGCACGGCGATGGGTCTGCTGAACGGCTGGCTGGTGGCGCGGCTGCGCCTGCCGCCCTTCATCGCGACACTGGGGACATGGCAGATCCTGCTGGCCTCCAACTTCATCTTCTCCAAGAACGAGACGATCCGGTCCTCCGATATCGCCGAACAGGCGCCCATGCTCCAGTTCTGGGGCAATTCGATCCAGCCGGGGGGCGTCAAGGTGCTCTACGCGGTATTCCTCATGGTGGCGCTGGTTGCGGTGATGGCCTGGGTGCTCCGCCACACGGCCTGGGGGCGGCACGTCTATGCGACGGGTGACGACCCCGTGGCGGCGGAACTGGCGGGCGTGCCGACGAAGCGGCGGCTGATGCAGGTCTATGCGCTGGCCGGTTTCTTCTGCGCGGTGGCTGGCTGGGTGATGATCGGGCGCTTCGGCTCCGTCTCTCCCACGGCGTCCACCGGGCAGCTTGGCAATATCCAGTCGATCACCGCCGTCGTCATCGGGGGGATCTCGCTCTTTGGCGGGCGGGGATCCATCGTCGGCATGTTCTTCGGCGCGATGATCGTCGGCGTCTTCGAGATGGGCCTGCGCCTTGTCGGCACCGACCCGCAATGGACCTTCTTCCTGATCGGCGTGCTCATCATCTGCGCCGTGGCGGTGGACCAGTGGATCAGAAAGGTTTCCGTATGACCGAACCTCTGCTCAAGGCGCGTGGGCTGGTGAAACGCTACGGCCGTGTCACGGCGCTCGACAATTGCGACTTCGACCTGATGCCGGGGGAGATCCTTGCGGTGATCGGGGACAACGGGGCGGGGAAATCCTCGCTCATCAAGGCGCTCTCCGGCGCGATCCGCCCCGATGACGGGGAGATCACGCTGGAGGGCCGCGCCGTCTCCTTCCGCTCCCCGATCGAGGCCCGGGGGGCGGGGATCGAGACGGTCTATCAGACCCTCGCCATGAGCCCGGCGCTTTCCATCGCCGACAACATGTTCATGGGGCGGGAGTGGCGGAAACCCGGCCTTGCCGGCAAGGTGTTCCGGCAACTGGACCGCCCCCGGATGGAAGCCTTCGCCCGCGAGAAGCTGAGCGAGCTGGGGCTCATGACCATCCAGAACATCACCCAGCCGGTGGAGACCCTCTCGGGCGGGCAGCGGCAGGGCGTGGCGGTGGCGCGGGCGGCGGCCTTCGGCTCCAAGGTGGTGATCCTCGACGAGCCGACGGCCGCGCTCGGCGTGAAAGAGAGCCGCCGCGTGCTCGACCTCATCAGCGACGTGCGCTCGCGGGGGCTGCCGGTGATCCTCATCAGCCACAACATGCCGCATGTGTTCGAGGTGGCGGACCGCATCCATATCCACCGTCTGGGGCGCAGGCTCTGCGTGATCCGGCCGGGCGATCACTCCATGTCGGATGCCGTGGCCTTCATGACCGGCGCCAAGGTGCCGGAAGGCGCGGCGCAGGCGGCATGAGAGAGGTCGCGGACCTCGCCGCGCTGATCCGCGCGCGCGCGTCTGACGGCGCGCGTTTCCTCACGGGGATCGCCGGGCCGCCGGGTGCGGGCAAATCCACCCTCGCCGCCCGGCTGGTCGCCGAACTGGGACCGGAGGCGCGGCTGATCCCGATGGACGGGTTCCATTACGACAATGCCGTGCTGGCCGCCCGGGGCCTGATGGATCGCAAGGGCGCGCCGGAGACCTTCGACGCTGGCGGTTTCGTGGCGCTCCTGACGCGGCTTCGTGCGGGCGAGGAGGCGGCCATCCCCGTGTTTGATCGCGCCGCCGACCTTGCCCGTGCCGGTGCCGATATCGTGGAGAGACGACACCGGCTGCTGGTGGTGGAGGGCAATTACCTGCTCCTGCCCGAGGGCGCGTGGCGCGGCGTCGCGCCGCTTCTCCACCTGACGGTTTTGCTCGACGTGCCGGAGCAGGAGTTGGAGCGCAGGCTGATCCGCCGCTGGCTGGAGCACGGCCTTCCCGAACCGGCGGCGCGGGCCAGGGCACTTGGCAACGACATGACCAATGCGCGGCTGGTGCTTGGCCGCTCGACCCCTGCCGAGGTGCGGTTTTCCGATCAGGTCGCGGCGGGAGACTGACCGCCGGCCCCCGCTGGGGCGGTCAGGGCCGTGGCGCGCGCGATCCTGACGAAACCGGCGATGTAGTCGGTTGCCTCCTCTCCTACGCGCACGCCTACATGGATGGACTTCGGCAATCCCTCCGCCCCGATCCGGGCCGCGCGGATCGGCAGGCCGCGGCCCTCCTCCCTCAGCAGCCAGTCCGGCACCGCGCTCACCCCCCGGCCTGCGGCGACGAGTTGCAGCATCATGTCCGTCGTCTCCACCGTCCGGTGACGGGCGGGGCTGACATGGGCGGGGGCGAGAAAGCGGGTGAATACGTCCAGCCGCTCGGGCGGCACGGGATAGGTGATGAGCACCTCGCCCGCCAGATCGCCGGGCAGGGCAACGGCCCCGATCGGGTGATCCTCGGGCACCGCCAGCACCAGCTCGTAGTCAAAGACCGGCGCATAGGCGATCTCGGGCCGCTCCATGGGGTCGGGGGTGATGATGAGGTCGATCTCATGACCCAAGAGCGCGCCCAGACCGCCGAAGCGGAACGCCGTGCGGATCTCCAGATCCACATCCGGCCATGCGGCCAGATAGGGGGAGACGACCCGCATGAGCCACTGCTGGCAGGGGTGGCACTCCATTCCCACGCGGAGCGCGCCGCGCTGGCCGGAGGCGTAGTCGGCGAGCACGGCTTCGGCATGGTCGAGCTGCGGCAACACCCGCTGCGCCAGCGCCAGCAGATATTCCCCCGCCTGCGTCAGCCGCAGGGCGCGCCCCTCGCGCAGCCACACCGCGACATCATACCGTTCCTCGAACTTCCGCATGGTATGGGACAGCGCGGACTGGGTGACATTCAGCCGTTCCGCCGCCGCCGTGAGGCTGCCGAGACGATCGACCTCACGCAGGATCATCAGGTGTTGGCGGTCGAGCATACATGATCTCCGTTCATGAATACATGAAGTTATACCATTTCCGCTCATGTTTCCACACGGCTATGGAGGGGTGAGCAGAAAAGGAGACCCGCCATGCCGCTGGATATGAGCCTCACCGCCGGAACGAGGGTGTCCTATCGTGTGATGCCGGTCGCGGGTCTGGGGCGCAGCTTCCGCCTTTGGCGGGCGATCCGGGGGATTCTGGCGGAGGAGCCGGAATTCATCGCCGTCGCCGCAGCCGATACAGCCCAGACGGTGGATACGGTGCGCGCCATCCAGACGATCTGGGGTATCCCCGCCTTTGCCGCCGTGCGGGCCGACGCCGCGCCGGCAGAAGTCGCGCCGCTGCGGGAGGCGGGCATCCCGCTGATGGGCCTCCTGCCCGCGGCCTCGCTTACGGCGGAGTCTCCTGCCGCAGAACTGCCCGCGACGCTGCTTCCCGGGCTGGACGCGCTGATCCTGCCCGCGCGGGAGCAGGCCGCGCTTGCCCTGACGCGGGAGGCGCTGGCCGGCCGGGGACTGTCGCTGCCCGTCATCGCGGAGCATGACTTCGCCCTGCGGGGGGAGGGGAGGATCCACCGGTTCCTGCCGCTGGCCGCCTGATCCGCCCCCTGATCTCCCACCGGATCCCCCCCTGATCTCCGTCGGTTCTCCTTGAGCCCGACGCCAAAACCGCCAAGAGTGGCGCGATGAGCGCTAACCGCCGATACCCGCCCGATGAGGAGGAACAGCCTCCCCCCGGCCCCTATGACGGGCCGCCGCGGGAGGATGACCTGTGGTTTCTCCCCCCCGACCCGGAGGAGGATCCCGCTCTCCCCCCATGGCAGCGCAGACCGGCGCGGAGCGCGGTGGAGCCTGCACTGTGGGAGGCGGCGCAGGCCGCGCTTTCCTACGATCTCGCGACCCTGACCTATGACCGGGGGCGGCTGGACGAACGCGCGCGCCACATGGGCGACGGCGCACGGGAGCGGCTCGCGGCGGCGGAGGCGCTGGCGCTCGGCTGGGGCACCGGCGACAGGGTGGGGGCGGACCGGTTGGCGCTCTGGCGCGCGTTCCGCGTCGGCGCTCCGGGCGACACGGCAGAGGCTCTGGCCCGCACCGCATGGGCGGCGCGGCGTCTCTCCGCCCCGTCCGCGCGGGGGGTGACGGAGCACCTCGGACCGGACCCGCGCCTCGATACGCTGCCGGAGGAGGTGGAGGCGGAGCTTGCGGCCATCGCCGCCCTCCATCCGGTGGTCAGGGGATGTGCGGCCTATCATCTGTGGCAGGGGTTGGACGAACGCCCGTGGCCGCTGCGGCGTGCGGAGGCGGCGGTGATCGGCGCGCGGATCGCGGCGGAGGGTCAGGGCGCGTCGTTGGCCTTCCTGCCGCTCGCACTGGCGGGTCCGTCGGCGCTGGTGGCGAACGGGTCGGTGGAGCGGAGGCTCGCCCGCTGGGTGGAGGCCGCGCATCAGTCGGTGCTGGTGGGGCTCCTCACGCTCGACCGGCTGATGGCCTGGCAGGAGCGGGCGACGGGGGCGATCCACGATCTGTCGGGCCGCACTCCCCCGCGCCTGCTGGACACCTTCCTGCGCCATCCCATGGTTTCCGTTCCTCTGGCCGAGCGGGAAACGGGGTCCTCCCGCGCGGCGGCACAGCGGAACATCGACACTTTCGCGCAGCGGGGACTTGTGCGCGAAGTGACGGGGCACGCCCGTTTCCGTGTCTGGGCGCTGGCGGATCAGGGGTGATCCTGCCCGGCCGTTCGGGTCGGCAGAGCCTGCGCTGCTTCGTTACCGGGTTGCCGTGATATCCACCGGACGACGTAAGCCCCTGACCGTAGGCACCGCAATGCCGAACCGAAATCAGGGCTGTGCAGGCAGAGGGAGCCGCTTCCTGGCAGACTGCTGAAAAAGGCTTTTTGGCCTGTGTTGGAGCGGAAATCGTTCGCAATCTGACCAAAGCCAGCCGGAAATCCATAGGCTTCCGGACGTTTCCGAGCCGATTTTCCGATTTCCGGCACATAGGCATGAAGCGTCAGGACTTTTCCGCAGCCTGTGAAAGCTCCGCAACGTCATGCCCCGCTCCGGAAATAGGGACGTCGGCCCCGGGATGACCCGAAACGTACAGGTTTCCGGCTGGATTGCGTCGGATCGGGCCAATTTTGCCCCAACGCAGACCTGACTGCCCGGCTTACGTCGAAAGATGGGAAGTCGGTCCCCCAAGAGCCAAAACCTGCGGTTTCCGGGTGTTCTCCAGCGCTGGAGGACGTCTCCGCCGCAGGGCAACCCCGGACCGCTTTTTCAGCCGGCTGCCAGAAGCGTCTCCGGCAGCCGGCTAGGCGAGCGCGGTGAAGCGGGAAAGGCGCGTGGCAAGATCGGCGATTGCTTCCCCGGCCTCCGCGATCGCAGGGGGGGTTGCCTCCTCCGTGGTCATGGAGAGGGCTACACCGGCAACCGGCAGGCCCGCGCGGTTCAGCACAGCGGCGCCGATGCAGGTCATGCCGGCGCGCACCTGACCGTTGTCCACGGAAAAGCCGTCCTGCCGCACGCGGGCGATCTCCGCGTCCAGCCCGGCACGATCCCGCACGCTGGCGGGCGTGAGGGGCGGCGGAAAATCAGCGGTCAGCGTGGCGCGGGTTTCGGGTGTTAGATATGCCAGCATCGCCTTGCCCGTGGCGGTAAAGACGGCGGGCAGCCGCATACCCATGCGGAAGGTGACGCCGAGCGGCGCGGTGGAGTTCCGGCAGGAGGTATAGACCACCTCGGCCCCGATCAGACTGCTCAAGGTGATCGTGTGCCGCTCAAGGGCGGGGATCGCGCCGATCAGCCGGTTGAACTCCTGCGCCATGTCGCTTTGGTCAAGCGCCGCGCCCGCCCATTTCAGCACATGCGCCCCGATCGTGTAGCGCCCCCGCTCCTCGTTCAGCAGGCCAAGCGCGGTGAGCGTGGCGAGCAGGCCATGGAGGGAGCTTTTCGGCAGGGCGAGGGCGCGGCCGATCTCTGCCTGCGCGGGCGGTTCGGGGGCTTCGGAGACATAGTCCAGAATGGCCTGCGCCCGCTCCACCGCGGGAACGAGGCGTGGTTCCGCCGCCGTCATCCCGCCCCTCCGCCAAGCCGGTCGGCAAGGAAAATGCCAGCCGCCTCTGCCAGCCGCCGCCCGGTCGCGACCTTTCCCGCGGCGGTGAACAGGCCGTGCGCATGGCGGGGCAGGTGGTGATGCTCAACCTCCGCGCCGTGGAGCGCCAGCCGTCCGGCATAGGCCACGCCCTCCTCCGCCAGCGGATCATGGCCGCAGGTCACGATGAAATGCGGCGCACGGGAGGGATCGGCCGCCAGCAGCGGCGACAGGCGGGGGTCGGACAGATCCGCCTCCCCGGCGTAGTGGCCGCGGAACCATTCCATCGACCGGACGGAGAGCGGCACCCCCCGCGTCAACCGTCCCCAGGTGGCGCCGCGCAGGTCCGTCACGGGATACAGCAGCACGACCGCGGCAGGCTCCGTCGCGGAGGTATTCGCCAGCACCGCGGCAAGGTTGCCGCCCGCGCTGTCCCCTGCCAGCGCGATGCGCCCCGCGTCGATATCCAGCGTCTCGGCCTGATCGCGGAGCCAGCGAAGGCCGGCCTCGGCATCCTCAAGCGGCGTGGGAAAAGGGTGTTCGGGCGCAAGGCGGTAATCCACGGCGAACACGGCCGCCCCGGACGCTTGCGCCAGAAACCGGCAGAGCGGGTCGTGAGAGGCCAGCCCGCCGATAACCCAGCCGCCGCCATGCAGGAACAGGATAGCAGGCAACCGGCCCGCCGAAGGGCGATACTCCCGGATCGCGATGCGCCCCCCCGGCGTGTCGCCCGGCACTTCGATGCTATGGTCGCGCACCGTTGCCAGCGGTTCCGTCTGCAGGCCGTTCGCCGCGCCGGTCAGGTCGTAATTCGCGCGCGCTTCCGCCAGCGGAACGGTCTGGAAGGAGATCTCCCCCGCCTCGCGGAAGGCCCGGATTAGCGGGCGCTGATCCTCCGCCACATCGGCCAGCGGCAGCAGCGCTTCGGAGGCGTCCATCGTCATCTCCACGCGTAGTCGTCCGCGTTCCACTCCGCGGCGCGACGATATTGGTCCACCGTGCCGGACCAGTTGTTGATGACCTTTCCGGCGGCGTTCTTGTACCAGCTCGAACAGCCGGAGGAGAAGGCGGAGCTTGCCATATCGGCCTGCATCCTTTCGTTGAACCTGTCGAACACCTCCGCATGGACGGCGGCCGCGGCCCCGCGGGCCTCCGTCTCCCTGATGGCGCGGAGCACGTAATCCTGCTGGATCTCCAGCATGGTGATGATCGAATTGTGGTTCAGGTTGGTGTTCGGCCCATAGATCATGAACATGTTCGGAAAACCCGGCACCGTCATGCCGAGATAGGCCTCCGCCCCGTCCGCCCAGACGTCGGACAGGCTCGCGCCATCCTCCCCCTTGACGATCAGGTCGCCGTGAAACGCCTGACTGGCGAAACCCGTGCCGAAGATGACCACGTCGAAGGGAAGAACCGTCCCGTCCGCCGTCTCGATGCCGTCTTCGATGAAGCGCGCGATGCGGCGGGTTTCCAGCGCCACGTTCTCCCGGCAGAGCGCGGGGAAGAAGTCGTCCGACCGCAGGATCCGCTTGCAGCCGAACTCGTAATCCGGCGTCAGTTTCGCGCGGAGATCCGGGTCCGGCACCTGCTTCTCCAGATGCTCCCGGGCGAGGCGGATGCCCTCCGCCTGCGCTTCCGATCCCACCTGCGTGCGCGAGAAGCCGTTCTCGCGGAAGGCATGGAGATGCGCGCGGGAGGCGTCGAACAGCGCGGGATCAGCCTCATAGGCGTCAAGCTGCGCAGGGTCGAACACGATCTGGTTGCGCGGCATGATCCAGTTGGCGGTGCGTTGGAACACCGTCAGCTGGCCGACTTCCGGCGCGATCTCCGGCACGTATTGCACAGCCGAGGCGGCATTGCCGACGGAGGCCACACGCCTGCCCGCGAGCGGCACGCTCCCGTCCCACTCCGCGGAATGGAACGTCTCGCCCCGGAAGCTTTCCAGCCCCTCGAACGCCGGAATCGCGGGTTTGTTGAGCTGCCCCCAGGCGGTGACGAACACCTCCGCCGTGTAGCGCGCGCCGCCCCGCACGGCAAAGCGCCATAGCCGCGCCGCACCGTCCCACTCGGCGCTGAGGATCTCGCTGTCGAAGCGGATATGGTCGCGCAGGCCGTATTCCTCCCCGAGCCGTCCCATGTAGCCCAGCAGCTCCTCCCGCCCGGCATACATCCGGCTCACGCGGAGATGCGGAAAGAAGGAGTAGCAGTAGAGATGGGCCTCCGTATCGCAGGCGGCACCCGGATAGGCGTTTTCGCGCCATACGCCGCCGATGTCCCCCGCGCGTTCGAGGATGACGAAATCCTCATCCCCCGCGCGGACCAGCTGCGCGCCCATGCCGAGCCCGCCGAAGCCCGCGCCGAGGATCAGGGTGCGGACATGCGTGGCCCCCGCCATCAGAACGCCTCCTGATACAGGCGGAGCGCATCGGCCTCCGTCACCTCCACCGGATTGTTGATGAGCAGGCGCTGCTGCAACATCGCGTCGGAGGCGAGCATGGGCAGGCTTTCCTCCGTCACCTTCACGGCGCGCAGTTGCCGGGGCGCGCCGGAGCGGTCCATCAGCGTCAGCATGTGATCGACGAAAGCCGTGGCGCGGGCCTGTGTCCCCTCCTCAGAAGGGGGCAGCAGCGCATCGGCCAGTTCCGCATAGAGAGGCGCGGCTGCGGTGGCGTTGAAGCGCAGCACCGGCCCCAGCATCAGCGCATTCGAAAGCCCGTGGGGGATGTGGTAATGCCCGCCCAGCGGATAGGCCAGCGCATGGACCGCCGCCACGGGCGCATTGGCAAACGCCTGTCCGGCAAGGTTTGCGCCGAGCAGCATCGCCTCCCGCGCCTCGCGGTTGGCGCCGTCCTGACAGGCGGCGACGAGGTTGTCCGACAGCAGCTTCAGCGCCGCCCGCGCCAGCACGTCCGACACGGGGTTCTTCTTGTGGCGGCTGGTATAGGCTTCGATCGCGTGGACCATCGCGTCGATCCCGGTCGCCGCCGTGTGGAGCGGCGGCAGACCCACGGTCAGCTCCGCGTCGAGGATCACCTTGTCGGCGTAGAGCTGATCGGCCACGACGCCCATCTTCGTCGTCTCGCCGGTCGTCAGGATGGTGATGTTCGTCACCTCCGAGCCGGTTCCGGCGGTCGTCGGGATTTGGACGAGCGGCAGACGCCCGCCCGTCACCTTGCCGATGCCGTAAAGCTCCTTCAGCGGCTGGTCGGACGTGACGAGCACGGCGGCGAGCTTGGCGATATCCATGGACGAGCCGCCGCCCAGACCGATCACCACGTCGCTTCCCGCCGCGCGGGCCTTTTCCACGCAGGTCAGCAGGACCGCCTCCGGCGGATCGGCCACAACGTCGTCAAAGACGGTGACGGTGAAACCCGCTGCCTCCAGCGAGGCGAGCGCGGGGGCAAGCACGCCCGCCTGATGGAGCCCCTTGTCGGTCACGATGAAGGCGCTCCGCGCCGGGAACCAGCCCGCGAGGATCTCCCCCAGCCGGGCGGCGGCGCCCCACTCGACCAGCATCGAACCGGGTGTGTTGAACGTGAATGGTGTCATTGTCCCCTCCGCAATCCTGAGGCGGGCCACGGCCCGCCCGCTCCCCGGCGCTCAGACGGCCGAGCAGATGTATTTCATCTCGACATATTCCTCGATGCCGAACTTCGATCCTTCCCGGCCGAGACCGGACTGCTTCACCCCGCCGAAGGGAGCGACCTCGTTGGAGATGAGGCCGGTGTTGTGCCCGACGATGCCGTAGTCCAGCGCCTCCGCCACCCGGATCGAGCGGGCGAAATCCTTCGTGAAGAAATAGGAGGCGAGGCCGAAGATCGTGTCATTGGCCATGCGGATCGCCTCCTCCTCCGTGTCGAACGGGAAAAGCGGCGCGACGGGGCCAAAGGTCTCCTCCCGCGCGACGACCATCTCCGGCGTCACGCCGGTGACCACGGCGGGAGAGATGAACAGCCCGCCCAGACGTTCGCCCCCGGTGACGACCTTGCCGCCCTTCGCCCGCGCATCGGCGAGATGCTCCTCCACCTTTTCGATGGCGGCAGGTTCGATCAGCGGGCCGAGGACGACGCCCTCCTCCGTGCCGGGGCCGACCTTCATCTTCTCCACCTTCGCCACCAGCCGCCGGGCGAACTCCTCATACACGCCGCGCTGGACGAGGATGCGGTTGGCGCAGACGCAGGTCTGCCCGGCATTGCGGTATTTGGAGGCGATGGTCCCCTCCACCGCCTGATCGAGATCGGCATCGTCAAAGACGATGAGCGGCGCGTTGCCGCCAAGCTCCAGCGACAGTTTCTTGATCGTCGGCGCGCATTGCGCCATCAGCGTGCGCCCCACTTCGGTCGAGCCGGTGAAGGAGAGCTTCCGCACCGTCTCCGATCCCGTCAAGACCTTGCCGATCACGCTGCTCTTGCCGGTGATGACCTGAAGCACGCCCTTCGGGATGCCTGCCTCCTCCGCCAGAACGGCAAGCGCCAGCGCGGTGAGCGGCGTGAGGTCGGCGGGGCGCACGATCATCGTGCAACCGGCGGCGAGCGCGGGGCCGACCTTGCGCGTGATCATCGCGGCGGGGAAGTTCCACGGCGTGATGGCGGCGGTAACGCCGATGGGCTGACGGATGACGGTGATGCGCTTGTCGGCCTGCGGGGCGGGGATCGTGTCGCCATAGACGCGCTTGGCCTCCTCCGCGAACCACTCGATGAAGGAGGCGGCATAGACGATTTCGCCCTTGGCCTCCGCAAGCGGCTTGCCCTGTTCCGATGTCAGGATGAGCGCGAGATCATCCGCATTCGCGATGATGAGGTCGAACCATTTGCGGAGGATCTGGCTGCGGTCCTTGGCGGCGTGTTTCGACCACGGGCCGAAGGCGCGGTCGGCGGCTGCGATCGCCTCCTCCGTCTCCGCCTCGCCCAGACGCGGAACCCGACCGACGACAGCGCCGGTCGCCGGGTTGGTGACGTCGAGCCATTCGCCCGACCGCCCCTCCACCCACGCGCCATCGACATAAGCGGCGGATTTCAGCAGGGCGGAATTGTTGAGTTTCATGGCGTGCTCCCCCGGATGTTCAGTATATTGAACTATGTTCAGAAATCTGCCGGGGACGGCGGCATATGTCAACCCGGAAAACCGCGGGGGGATGATCCCCCGGGCTCCGCCTCACGCCGCCGGAAGAAGGGTCAGTCGTCCACCCCGACCATCACGTCGGACGCCTTGACGACAGCGGCAGCGGCGCTCCCCACCGTCAGGCCGAGTTCCGCAACCGCTTCATTGGTGATGGAGGCGGTGATGACGCTGCCGCCACCGATGTCGATCCGCACATGGCTGGTCACCGCGCCCTTGACGATGTCAACCACCTTGCCCTTGAGAACATTGCGCGCACTGAGTTTCATTCGTTCCTCCTCTCGGCATTTGCCATAACCGATGATCCTGTTTCGCGCCCCCGGCCGTCAAGAGAAACGCCGTGGCCGTTGACGGGAACACCCTTGGGAAACGGGGCGCAGCGGTGCGGTGAAGCGGGCTGGCTCGAAGGGCCGGACGCCGTCTCCAGCCGCGAGGCATGGGTATCGCGCGGCAACATTTCCGCAACGCATCCTTATAGGCGGGAGGCTCCCGCCCGCATCGACCTGATCGACATCATTGTCCATGCGGCGGTGCTGGCCACGGTCTGTTGCGCGGTCCGACCACGCGGCCCGACCCTGCTTCGTGCGGCCGGTGTGACCCGCCCGATCCACGCCCGATCTACGTCGCAGGAGGGCAGGCCGCTTCCTTCGGCGGACATGTTGCCGCCTGACAGCGGATGGAGGAAAGCTCCCGACATCAACGCATTGGCCTGCAGCAAGGACGTGTTGTTCCGGTGATCGTCTGAACCGCGATGGCTATGTACGCGACCCGTGGCGTTCCATTGGGAGGGAGCGGCTGACCCTTGCCATTCCGGCCGATGCGCGGTTCCTGCGCCATCCCGAAGCCGCGATGCCCTTCCTCTTGCAACGGTGGGCGAAAGCCTGCTCGCCATGGCCATCGATCCGGTTCGTCATCATACCATGGGGAGGCATCTCCAACCGGAGCGCCGGTAGCTCAGGGCGGGCGTGTACCCTGCACCACAGGCCATGAGGCGCAGGCTGATGAAAGCGAACCGGGGCCCGGGCTGCTGAAAAGCCGGACATTGACCCGCCCTTGCGTCGGATGCCGGAAAACCGGTTCGGGCATGCGCCGAAACTGCGGCTTCCGGGGCGCGGTTCAGGATGTGGAAAAGCCTCCCGGGTGCCCTCGGAGTGCTTTTTTGCAGCCTGTTGATGAGCGGAGCGCCGGGACTGGAGGCTGCGGTGCAAACGGGGCTGGGGTGCAACCAAGGCGGCCGCTGCAACCAAGGAGACCGCTGCAGGATGGCAACACTTTGGCTCTTGCTCGCGCCGTCAATCCGCCGTGGGCGCAGGGCACGAAGCGTAGCGGCGGAAGCGGCTAATCCCTCCCGCTTCCGGACCCGCTTTCCCGGGATCAAGACGCTCCCGCCGCGCCCTTCCGCCAGTAGGCGGTGACGAAATGTGTCTCGCGCGGATGGTTCAGAACGGTGCGGAGATGGCTGCGGAGCGTGCGGAAGGCGGCGAATTCCAGCCCGGCCCAGACATAGGTTTCCGGCGGGACGGACAGTATTTTCAGCGCTGCCACCAAAGCTGCGCCGGGCGGGCCGTCGCGGAGAACCCAGTGCAGCTCCACCCCGCCGGGGTGACGGAGGGTCTGCCGCTCCGCCGCATCCGACACTTCGATGACGGCGTGGCCATGCATGTCCGGGGCGGCTTCCTCCAGCGCGCGGGCGATGGCGGGCAGCGCGGTCTCATCTCCCGCAAGCAGCACGTGGCCTTCCCGCGGGATGCCACCGCCGCCGGGGCCGACCAGCGCCAGCCGCTCCCCCACCCGCGCCGCGGCGGCAAAGGCCGAACCGGGACCGGCGTCGTCATGCAGAACGAAGTCGATCTCCATCCACCCTGCCGCCGGGTCGATACGGCGGATGGTATATTTGCGCACGACCCCGTTGCCGAAGGTGAACCGCCCCTCGGCATCGAAATGGGGCCAGACGGGGGCTTCATCCGCCGGCGGCAGCAGCAGCTTGCAGTGCAGCGCCGACAGGTCGGCGAAGCGCAGCAGGTCCGGCCCGGACAGGCGGAGGCGGCGCATCGCGGGGGTGATGTCCTCGATCCCCACGATCTCCATCTGCCGGAAGTTGGGCGGCACCGTCGTCGCGGGGAGGCCCCAGTCCACCTTCGGGCCGCCGAACTCCGCCAGATGTTCGCCAAGGTCGAGCCGCATCTCATGGGCGAGGGAGGCATCCGCCCCCCATGCCTCCATCCTGAGCACGTCCGCCGCCACGGTGACGGTGGCGCGGCGGAGGCCGAAGTCGATGCGCCAGACCCCTTCCGCCGTCTCCACCCGTGCGCCATGGCCGCCCAGATGCTCCGCGATCAGCCGGGCGAGGGCAGGGGCCTCCGGGGTGGTGACGCAGGCGGTGGTGGTCATCTCAGGCATGGTCATGCTCTCCAATCAGTCGCCGGATGTGCAGGGCGCCCCGGTCCAGTTCCGCCTCCACGCCCCAGACGCGGGCGAAGATGTCGGGGGTCAGGACGGTCTCCGTCGCGCCCTCGGCGGCCAGTCGTCCGCTTTCCAGCACCGCCACACGCTCCGCCCATGCGGCGGCAAGCGGGATGTCATGCAGCACGACGACGATCCGCCGCCCGTCCCGCGCGATCTCGGCCAGAAGCTGCATGACGCGGTGCTGATGGGCGATGTCGAGCATGCTCGTCGGCTCGTCCAGCAGGAGGAGCGGCGCGTCTCCGGCCAGCGCGGGGGCAAGGCCCGCCATTTGTCGCTGCCCGCCCGAGAGCCTGTCCAGCCGGTCGAGCGCCAGCCCCCCCGCCCCCAACCGGTCGAGCGCGGTGAGCGCCGCTTCCGCCGCGCGGTCACGCGACAGGCCCGGACGGGCCGCGCGGATCGCAGCGACGGAGGCTTCCAGCACGGTCAGCCCCACGCCGGAGGGCAGCATCTGCGGCACGAAAGCCACTTTGCGCGCCCGGTCGCGCGGCGAAAGGGCCAGCAGGTCCACGCCGTCGAGCCGGACCTCTCCCCGCGCGGGCAGAAGCCCGGCGATGGCGCGGAGCGCGGTGGATTTCCCCGCCCCGTTCGGCCCCAGCAATGCGGTGATGCCGCCGCCCGCCGTCTCGGAGAGGGACAGATCGTGCAGCACCGGACGACCGGGATAGCCTGACGTCAGATGGCGGACGGCAAAGCTCATCGCGCCACCCGCGCGATCAGGACGAAGAACACCGGCAGCCCGATCAGCGAGGTGACGATCCCCACCGGCAACAGCACGCCGGGGATCAGCGTCTTGGCTGCGGCGGAGGCGAGAGAGACGAGCAGCGCCCCGATCAGCAGGCTCGCGGGCAGGAAATGGCGGTGATCCTCGCCCACCGTCAGCCGCGCGAGATGCGGGGCGACGAGACCCACGAAGCCGATGGTGCCCGCCGTGGCCACCGCCGCCGCCGCCAGAAGACTGATGCGGAGGAGCGCCATGAACCGCAGCCGCCCGGGATCGACACCGAGGCTCGCCGCCCGCTCCGCCCCGAGGCGCAGCACGGTGAGCCGGGAGGACGCGGCAAGGGAGAACGGCACGGCGATGGCCAGCGCCCCCGCCATCAGCGCCACCCGGCGGCCATCGGCCTGCGCCAGATCGCCCATGCCCCAGAGCGCGAACTGCTTCAGCGCCTCTGCCGGGGCCACGAACTGCACCAGCGCCAGAAGCGCGTTGAAGGTGAAGACCAGCGCGATGCCGAACAGCACCAGCAGCGCCGCATTTCCCTCTCTCCCCCGCACCAGCAGTTGCAGCAGTGCGATGGACAGGGCGGCGGCGACGAAGGCATTGCCCGCGACGGCAAGGTCGGGCGGGAGCCCCGGCAGGGCCAGCCCGAACACGATCGCCAGCGCCGCGCCGAAGCCGGCCGCGGCCGATACGCCCAGCGTGAAGGGGCTGGCGAGCGGATTGTCCAGCACCGTCTGCATCTCCGCCCCCGCCAGCGCGAGTCCCGCGCCCACCAAGAGCGCCAGCACGGCGACGGGCAGGCGAAGCTTCCACACGATGGTCATGGTCGCGGGGGAGAGCGTGGTATCCCCGCTGAGCGCACGCCAGAGGTCACTGATGCTCAACCCCGCAGGGCCGGTGCAGAGGTCCAGCACGAAGGCCCCCGCCACCGCCACTGCCAGCACGGCCAGAAACCCGGTGCGCCGCCGTTCTGCCGCGCGGTGGCGGGAAAGCCGGATATCTGTCGTCGCCGTCATGGGTCTGCCCGTTCCGTTCTCACTCCGCCGCGTCGATCCACAGCGCCCCGGTGAGCGGGGCGGCAAGGAAGCGCGCGTTGATCTCGGCCAGAGTGGCGGCGGGGTCAAGGTCGGGGAACAACTCGGGGTGAATCCAGCGGGCCAGCGCCTCGATGGCGACCATGTTGATGGCGGAGATGGTCAGCCCGTGCCAGATGCCGTGCAGCCGCTGCGTGGCAAAGGCGGGCGTCTCCGCGATCCCGGTGCGGGAGGCGGCGGCGCGCAGCCCCTGCCGCGCCGTCTCCGCATCCGCGCCCGGCCCGACGACCAGCCCCCCCGTCGCCGCCAGGTAGCTGCCGCCCGTGGCGATATAGACCTGCGGCGCGCGGGCGATGACATATTCCGCCGACAGAGGCCCCGCCATGCCGGGGATGACCTCGGCCCCGATGTTCTCACCCCCCGCGAAATCGACGAAATCCCCGATGCCCTCGCCCTTGCCGGGGGACAGGCAGCAGCTTCCGCGCCCGGCATGGGCTTCCAGCAGCACGGGGGGGCGGTTGCTTTCGGGCAGGTCCGCCAGCCGCGCGCTGATCCGGGCGATCCGCGCGTCGGCAAAGGCGGCATAGGCGCGCGCCTGCTCCTCCCGCCCGATGAGCTGACCCAGCCGGAGGAGGCCGGCATGCGGCTCCTCCGCCCGGATGGTGGGGGTGAGCGCCAGCACGGCTACGGAAATGCCCGCGGACTCCAGCACCCGGATCGTCGTGGGAGAGCGGTTGTAGAACGGGTCCAGCACCACCAGATCGGGGGAAAGCGCGATCAGCCCCTCCACCGAACCGCCCGCCGCCGGATCGCCGATATCCGGCACCGCCGCGAGGGCAGGGAGCGCCGCCTCCATCTCCGCCCGCGCGCCCGCATCGAGCCGCGCCGCGTTCCAGCCCGCCAGACGTGCGGCCGGATCGGGGTCGATCAGCGCGAGCGCGATGAACCCCATCCCGTCGGTCAGCACGATCCTTTGTGCCGGGTGGGCCAGCGTCACCTGCCGTCCGGCGTCGTCCGTGATGGCCACCTCCGCGCCGCCGGGCAACGGCATCAGGGCCATCAGGCAGACCGCCGCCCATATCCCGGCACGGGCGGTTGTCATGGCCGTCGTTCCTGCCGCCATCCCCCGCGCCACCCATGACCGGCGTCCCGCCTGCTGGGGATGAGCCTGCTGGGGATGAGCCTGCTGGGGATGTGCCTGCTGGGGATGTGCCTGCTGGGGATGTGCCTGCTGGGGATGTGCCTGCTGGGGATGTGCCTGCTGGGGATGTGCCTGCTGGGGATGTGCCTGCTGGGGATGTGCCTGCTGGGGATGTGCCTGCTGGGGATGTGCCTGCTGGGGATGTGCCTGCTGGGGATGTGCCTGCTGGCCCGCCCCGCGTGCGGGGGCGGGCCAGCAGGTCGCAGGGCTGCCCGCTTCCGGCTGCGCGGGGCGGGCCAGCCGCTTCACCATGAGTAGGCGAGGGTGAGCAGCACGCGCCGCTCCGCCCCGAAGGAGCAGGTGCCGTAGCCGTTGCAGGCGGCGACATAGTCCTTGTCGAACAGGTTCGTCACGTTCAGGTTCGCGCGGAGCCCCGCCAGCGACGGATCCTGCGCGCCGAAGTCGTAACCGATGGCGAGATCGACCAGCGTGAAGCTGTCCACCTTGGCGGCCCGGCCCTCGTACGGCCCTTCCGTCGCGCCCCAGACATTGTTGCCGGTGGCATAGGTGGAGCCGACGTAGCGCACGCCGCCGCCCACCGACAGCCCCGGAACGGGGGAGGAGGAGGGCAGGCGGTAGTTGAGCCAGAGCGAGGCGATCTGATCGGGAACGCCGGTCAGATGCTTGTCCACCGAGCGGTCGCCGTTCAGGATGTCCGGGTTGATCGCCGCGTCGGAGGATTCAGTCAGCCGCACCTTCTGATAGGTATAGCTGCCGATCAGGTCCAGCCCCTGCGCCAGCGACGCACGGGCTTCAAGCTCGACACCCTTGGCCTCGGACTTGTTGTCCTGCGTGTAGCAGGTGGAGAAGGCCCCCACATTCGCCGCGCATTCCGCCACGTTGACCGAATCCGCCACCGGCTGGCCGTCCTTGCTGCCGGAGAACAGCGTGATGCCGAAGGACCGGTCGCCCGAGGGAGCGAGATAGCGCAGACCCCCCTCCAGCATCTTGCCGGTGGACGGGTGCAGCACGTCGCCCGAGGCGGTCACGCCCAGCTCCGGCTCGAACGAGGTCGAGTAGTTCACGAAGGGCGCGAAGCCGTTGTCCATCAGATAGACGGTGCCGAGCTGCCAGGACACCTTTGAATCCTTGGCGGAAGAGGAGGTCACCGCCCCGTTCAGCCCGTTCGTCACGCTGGAGCCGGAGCGGATGTCGTCATGACGTAGCCCCGCCATGAAGCGCCACTGCCCGAAGGACGCCTGCTCCTGAAGGTAGAAGCCCGTCTGTTCGAACGGCTGGCGGAAGGCGCGGAAGGGCGTCACCCGGTCGATGTCCAGCCCGTAGACCGGGTCGAAGATGTTGATCGACGGATAGTTGGCCCTGTCCCAGCCGTCGCGGAACCCGCCCGAGAGCTTCTGGTAATCCACCCCCGCCAGCAGCGTGTGATCGACGGAGCCGGTGGAGAATTTCGCCTGCGCATAGGTGTCGAAGGCGGTGGAGTAGGACTGATGGTCGGCCAGATAGATCAGCCGGTTCATCGTCACCTCGTCCGACATCCACGCGAAGTCGAGCGCCTTGGTGGTGCTGTCAAGCTCCCCGTAGCGGAAGCGGCTGTGAACGCTCCAGACCGGGTTGAACTGATGGTCGAACTGGAAGCCGATGGATTTCTGCGTCCGGCTGTATTCCTGCCAGTTCGGATCGCCCTGCCAGAAGGTGGGAGACACGGTGCCATAGCCGGGGATCGGCAGAACGGAGCCGAGCGGCGGCACGAACTGCCCGTCCGGCGCCTTCGGGTCGTGCTGATACATCGCCTGCAGGGTGAACCGCGTGTCATCCGTCGGCGCCCAGGTGAGCGAGGGGGCCACCAGCACGCGTTCATCATGCTGGTAGTCGATCCCCGTCTTGCCCGCACGGCCGAGCGCGATGAAACGATAGGCGAAATCCTCGTTGAGCGGGCCGGTCAGGTCGATGCCCGCCTCCTTCCGCCCGTGGCTGCCGAAGGCCAGGTAGGCGTCCCGCGCGCGGGTGAATTCCGGCTGCTTGGAGACGAGGTTCACGATGCCGCCGGGGGAGCCGGAGCCGAAGAGCGTCGAGGCGGGGCCCTTCACCACTTCCACGCGCTCCAGCATCCATGGGTCGAACTGCACCCCCGTCCGGTCGGGGAAGCGCCAGCGCAGCCCGTCCAGCGTGCTGGCATAGCTCGCATCGGCGGAGAACCCGCCCGAGCCGCGCACGAAATAGCTGTCGAACCGGTCCGATTGCGCCCCGGCGGTGCCGGTGACGATGCCCGGCGTATAGCGCAGCGCCTGGCTGACCGTGGTCGCGCCCTGTTCCTCCATCTGTTCCCGCCCGATGACGTTCACGGTCTGCGGCGTCTCGATCAGCGGGGTATCGGTGCGGGTGGCCGAGGTGGAGACGCGGGGCACGATACCGGCGGGGCCGGTGCCGCTGTTCTGCGCCGTCAGCATGACGGGGGAGAGGACGGTGCCCGATGCCGCGCCGGTTGCGGCGGCGGGGGCCAGGAGGGCCGCGCTGCTTGCCCCCGTACGCTGGAGCGCGATGCCCGTGCCCTCCAGCATCTGCCGCAGCGCCGCTTCGGGCGCGAGGCTGCCGGAGACGGCGCGCGTCGTCACACCCGCGAGCGCCGGGGGATAGGCCACCTGCCAGCCTGTCGCCCGGCCGAAGGCGCTCATTGCGCTGGAAAGCGGTTGCGCCGGGATGGCGATGCTCTGGGCCTGCGCAGCCACGGGCAGCGCTGCCGCCACTCCCAACACCGGCCCCGCCAGCGCCACGCTCAGGAGCAGCCGCGCGATCCCCCGGCTCCGCGCCGTTCGCCGTTCCGTATTCTGCCCGTTCATCTGTCCCTCGTTGTTCTGTCGGGCGCATATGTCGCCCCTTCGGAAACAATGACGTTCAGGCCCTGTCCGCGTCACAAATTTTTCCCGAGTTTTTTACTTTTTCTTTGTTGCTCCACCGCGCGCCGACCGCCCGGTTCACGCATCGGTCCGGTTCGAGCCTCAGTACAGCACCACCGCCCCGCCCGGCAGGTGACGGACGGTGAGGCCCGAAAGCCCAGCCAGCGCCGCCAGCGCGGCATCGGGATCGCGTAGTGAGAAACTGCCCGACACGTTCCGCACCCCTCCCCGCAACAGCATCACAGGCGCCGCCCGGTAGCGCCCGATCTCTGCCACCGCCTGGGCGAGCGGCGCGTCGCTGATCTCCATCCGCCCGCCGAGCCATGCCAGCGCGCTGTCCGTATCGGCCCGTGTGACCGGCGACAGCCCTCCTTCGGCGAGCGCGGTCACGGCCTCGCCCGGCTCCAGCGTCGCCTCGTCCGGGCCGTCGATCTCGTGCACGGCCACGTGGCCCTCGCGGAGCACGACCCGGTCCCCCACCTCATCAAGCCGGACGGTGAACTCCGTGCCGGTCACGCGCACTTCGCCCCGCCTGCCGGTGACGACGAAGGGGTGGAGCGCATCATGGGCCACGTCGAAGAATGCCTCGCCCGCCAGCAGCCGCACATGCCGGACGCCGCCCGTCATCTCCACCGCGATGGCGGAGCCGGTGTTCAGCGTGACCTGTGTTCCGTCGGCCAGTGCGATGCGCTCCTGCTCTCCCGCGCGGGTCGCGTAGTCGGCCTGCCAGGTAATGAGCAGCCGCGGAGCCTGCCAGATCAGGCAGGCGACCAGCAGCACTGCCGCCATCCGGCCTGCAATCGCCAGCCGCTGGCGCGCCTTGCCGGGCCGGTGAACCGGTGGGCGCAGAGGAGGGCGCAGACCGGCGGAAGCGGCACGAAGGGCAGGCGCCTGCCATGTGGCGACAAGGTCGTCGTAAGCGGCGCGATGGCGCGCATCCGCCGCGAGCCAGCGCTCGAACGCCGTCCGGTCCGCAGCAGCCCGGTTGTCACCCAGCCGCAGGAACCAGTCCAGAGCCTGTTCCTCCACCTCGGCGCTTGTCGGTCGGGGCATCAGTCTCCCTCGACCCGGCGCAGCACGTCCCGGCAATGGCCCATGACCAGCTTCATGTCATTATAGACGGTGTTGCGCGACACGCCGAGATCCTCCGCGATCCGGGCATAGCTCCAACCTTCGACATAGGAAAGCCGCCAGACCTCCCGCGCGCGTTCGGGCAGCGCGGCGAGGGCCGCCCGCAGGGCTGTGAGCCGCTGGCGTTCCATGAGGCATGCTTCGGGGGTCGGGGCGTCGGCCGCCACATCCTCAAGCGCGGCGGGGTCAAAGACTTCCGTCTCCACCCGCGCGCGTCTGCGGGCGCGGCGGGCATGGTCCGTTGCGATATTGCGGGCGGTTTCGTTCAGAAAGGCTTCGGGCCGGTTCACCGGCTGGGTCGCGACGGCCCGCGTGAGCTGGACCCAGGCATCCTGCGCGAGATCCTCCGCCGTATGCCAGTGCCCGACGCGCCCGGCCAGCCGCGCGAGCAGGGATCGTCGTCTGAGGAGATAGAGTTCGGTCAGCACGGCACTCTCCCGCGACCCTCCGTGACGGCGGGAGGGGCCAATTCCCGAGAGTTTTACTTCACGCGTCCGGTCAATGACCAGAGACAGTTTGGCGGCGGAGCGGGAAACGGTCGTCGATGCGCCCGATTGCATGTGGGGCGGCGGACAAAGGCAGGCGGAGGGATTCGCAAGGGGCGCGCGGGAGCCGCCTTCGGATCGGCGTCCTCTCGGGACTTTCCGACATGAGCCACCTCCGCCACCACCCGAAAGGCGACGGGTCATGGGCGATGACCGGCTCGGTCGTCGCTCTGCGGCGGATGGGCGGGCCCCGCTACCTCTAACAGGCTGCTGAAAAGGGTTTTTGGCCTGTGTTGGAGCGGAAATCATTCGCAACCTGACGAAATCCGGCCGGAAATCTATACTTACGGGCTGATTTTCCGATTTCCGGCACAGAGGTATGACACTTCGGGAGTTTTTCAGCAGCCCGCTAAAGGGCGGGTCGCAGCAGCCGCGTCTCCGGCAGGTCCGCGACCCTTTACAGGCTGCCCCAGCAATGTTTCAGGTCTGCGCGGGAGTGGGAAATCGCCTGAAACCTGACGAAATCCAAACATTCCGCGGCCGATGCTCCGATGCACAGGGCATAGACATGGTATCCCGGAACTGTTCGGCAGCCTGTTGGATCAGGAAGCGGTTTTAGCCATGCCGCCGCCGATTTGTCCGATCCAGCCGCCCGATCCGCCCCGCCCGTTCCACCGCGCCGGGGCCAGTCCACTCCGGCCACGCCAAGCTGCTGCGTCCGGGCCAGCCGCCCCGCCCGGACCCGTCCTCATGCCGAGGCGACGGGGCTGTCCCGCTCGCTCCCGGAACGGAAGCGGAAGCTCCCTTCGCCCATGCCGATGAGATTACCCGCCGCGTCGCGCACCTCGCCGGTGCAGAAAACGATCTTCCGCCCGCCCGCCTTCATCAGCGCCGTGGCGCGCACGACCCCCTCCTTCACCTGCCCGGTATAGGACACGGTGAGGGACAGGGTGACGGCCGCCTTCGGCTTCGCCGGATCGCCGCTCCATGTCGCGGCATAGCCGCAGGAGGCGTCGAGCAGCGTGGCGATCACCCCGCCGTGCAACACGCCCGAGCGGTTGAGGTGCCGACCGTCCACCTGCATCTCAACCACCGCCCGCCCGTCCGACCATTCGGCGAGCCGGTAGTCCAGCACACCGCGCAAGCCCTCCGGCGTGTTCTCCTGCTTGACGGGAAAGGCGGGGATGGGGGTGTCTTCAGGCATGAACTCGCTCTTCGCTGGTATCGCGCGCGAAGTAGAGATCGTGAAGATGGGAAAGGTCAACCGCTTCTGCGGGTTCGGAGAGGATCACCTTGCCCCCGCGGACCAGATAGACATGGTCCGCGATCTTCAGCGCCTTGTTGGTGTTCTGCTCCACCAGCACGATGGTCCGGCCCTCCTTCTTCAGACGGTCGAGGATCGCCATGACCTCATCCGTCATCACGGGCGACAGCCCGAGGGAGGGTTCGTCCACGAGGATCACCTTCGGCTCCTCCATCAGCCCGCGCCCCATGGCGAGCATCTGTGCCTCGCCGCCGGAGAGAGAGCTGGCGAGCTGATGGCGGCGCTCCTTCAGGCGGGGGAACATGTCATAGGCCATTTCCAGATTGCGCGGCACTTTCGGGCGGCACCGTTCGATGAAGCCGCCGATCAGCAGGTTGTCCTCCACCGTCATGTCGCGGAAGATCATCCGGCCCTCCGGGATCATCGCGATACCGTCCTTGACCAGCGTCCAGGTGGGCGTCCCCGCGACATTCCGCCCGGCAAAGCGGATCTCGCCCGAGCGGACGGGGATCAGCCCCATGATCGCCCGCATGAGCGTGGTCTTGCCGCCGCCGTTCGGGCCGAGGATGCAGGTGAGCTTGCCCTCCTCCACCGAGAGGGAGATGTCCCACAGCACGTTGATCGCCCCGTAGCCGGCGCGGACCTTGTCGATTTCAAGCAGCTTCGCCACCGGTATAGCTCCTGATCACTTCGGGGTTGCGGAACACGTCGTCAGGGGTGCCGTCGGCGATGAGGCGGCCGAAGTTCAGCACGATGACGCGCGGACAGGTGTTGGAGATCGTCTCGATGTCATGCTCCACCATCAGCAGGGCCAGCCCGAACCGCGCGCGCGCCTCGTCCAGCGTCTGCATGAAGGCGCGCTTGCCCGCCGTTTCCAGCCCGGCGAGCACTTCGTCCAGCATGAGCAGCCGCGGATTGGTGGCGAGCGCCTTGCCCACCTCCAGCGCCTTCTGCTCCGTCAGCGCGAGAGAGGTGGCGGCATCCATGTCCGCCTTGTGGCCGAGGCGGGTTATGTCGAGGATCTCGGCGATCTTCTCCGCATCGACGCGGCCGGTGCCGAAGCGCTGCGCGACGATCAGGTTCTCCCGCACCGTCAGTTCGTGCATCGGCTGCGGCACCTGGAACGCCCGGCCAAGGCCGATGCGCGCGCGTTTGTGGATGGGCATGCCGATCAGGTTGTGCCCGGAGAAGGAGAGCGTCCCCTTCGTCGGCCGCACGAGACCGGAGACGGCGTTGAACAGCGTGGTCTTGCCCGCTCCGTTCGGACCGACGAGGCCGATCACTTCCTTCTCCGCCAGCGAGAAGCTGACATCCGAAACGGCGACGAGCCCGCCGAAGGCGACGGTGACCCCATCAAGCGCGAGCATGGCTGCCCCCCCTGGTGAAACGATCCCGGATCCAGGGCAGCAGGCCCTGCGGCGAGACGATGACGATCACGGCCAGCAGCGCGCCGAGGATGAGCTGGTGGCCGGCGGGCAGGATCTGCTTGAACACGAACTGATCCACCAGATAGACGACCATCGCGCCGGCGAGCGGACCCCAGAGCGTCCGGTAGCCGCCGAAGATCGCCGCGACGATGGCGAGCGTCGTCCAGCTTCCGTTGAAGGCGTATTCCGGTTCGAGGAAGTTGATATAATGCGCGTTGAACGCGCCCATCATCCCCGCGAAGAACGCCGAGAGCAGCAGGATCAGCGCCTTCAGCAGCGTGGCGTTCACGCCGACGACACGGGTGGCGTCCTCGCTCTCATGCATCGCGCGGAGAGCGAGACCCTCGGGGCTGCGGCGCACCAGCGCATAGATCAGCATGCTGAACAGGACGAGCGACAGCACCACGAAATACCCGCCGAGCGGCGTGCCGAAGTCGATGCTCCCGATCTTGGGCAGGCGGGGGATCGACAGGATGCCGCCCGCGCCGTTGGTGAGCCAGCGCATCTCGGTCGCGAGGATGCGGAAGATCTCGGCAAAGGCCAGCATGGCGAGGGCGAAATACGGCCCCCGGAGCCGCAGCGCGGGCATGGTCACGATGGACGCGGCCGAGGCGATCAGCCCCGCCACCGGCATGGCCAGAAACACCGGCCAGCCCGCCTTCATCACCAGAAGGGCGGAGGCATAGGCCCCGACGCCGAAGAACGCGGCCTGGCCGAAGCTGACCATGCCGCCCAGATTGCCGAGCATGGCCCAGGAAACCGCGATGCCCGCGATGGTGAGCGCCGCGACGATGATGCCCATCACATAGGTATTCGTGGCAAAGACCAGCGGGACGGCGATATAGGCGAGGGCGAGAAAGACGATGAGTGCGATATGTTTCATCCGCGCCTCCTCGCACGGCCGAAGAGCCCGGAGGGCATGACGAGAAGAACGACGAGGAACAGGACCATCCCCGCCATCGGCTGCAGCGCGGAGGACCAGAGCGTTGCCGTCAGGCTTTCAGCGATACCGATCAGGATGGCGCCCACCAGCACACCCGGCACGGAGCCGAGACCCGCCAGAACGGTGATGACGAACGCCTTGATGGTCAGCGCATGGCCGACGGAGGGCTGGATCACCTGCCCGGTATAGAGCGCCACGCCCGCGATGGCGGCAAGCAGCCCGGCCACGCCGAAGGAGAGAACCTCCGTCGTGCGCGGGTTGATGCCCATGAGCTTGGCCGCATCCCGATTGGACGACACGGCGCGGAGCGCCCGGCCATACCAGCTCCGGTTGAGCCACCACCAGACGGCGGCGACCATGACCGCGCCCGCCAGCGCCGCCAGCACCTCCGCCTTCATGGCATAGAAGGTATCGGCCATCACGAAGGGCTCGTGGTACCAGGCGACGTTGGTGGAGCGCACGTCCGCCGACCAGATGAGTAGGATCGCGTTGGTAAGCGCGATGCCGATGCCGAAAGTCAGGATCAGGGAGTTGATCTCCCGGTCCGTCTTGATGCGGGTGAGCAGCAGATAGACGAGCACGCTGGTGAGCGACACGATCACCACGGCGAAGGGAAGCGCCCAGATCGGGTTGAGGCCGTATTGCGACTCCGCCGTATAGGCGATGTAACCCGCGAGGAGCACGAGCTCCCCATGGGCGAGGTTGATGATCCGCATCGTCCCGAAGACGAGCGCGAGACCGAGGGCGATCAGCGCGTAGTAGGCGCCGACCAGAACCCCAGAATACAGGGACTGGATGATGAGTTCTGTCATGGTCTTTCCGTGGAACGCGCCGTTACCAGGCGACGCCGGGGAAGGTGGCGGGGCCGGTCTGGGCCTCGGGCGGCCAGACGATGGGGATCTGTCCGGCCTGATGCTGGCCGATCCGGTGCGAGAAATTCACGTTGTCGCCGCCCTCGTCGAAGCGGACGGTGCCGATCAGCGTCTCATGTTCCTTGCCGCGGAGGGCGCGGATGATGCCTTCGGTGGAGGGATCGCCCGCGTCATAGGCCTCCGCCACCGCGTTGAACAGCAGGGTGGACTGCACATAGCCGTAGATGCCGAGGTAATCGACATCCTTGCCGAACATCTGCGCATAGACTTCCGCAAAGACACGCTCCTGCTCTGTCAGGAACTTCGGCGGGAAGGAGACGGTGGAGGTGCCGTAGACGTTGTTCATCAGCTCGGGGAAGTCCCGCCACATCTTGGTGGTGGTGAGCGACCAGACCCCGCCGATGGCCTTGACATCCGGGGTGAAGACGCGGGCGGCGCGGATGATCCCGACATAGTCGTTCTCATAGCCGATCATCGCGATGGCCTCCGATCGGTCGATGACCTTGATCTTGTGCATGATCGGCTTGAAGTCGGTCACGGAGGCGTCGAACGGGTGCATGGTCACCGCGATGCCGCTTGCCTGCCAGTCCTTCTCCAGCATGCGGGCCACTTCCTGCGTGGCCTCCCGCGTGGAGTAGAGCACGGAGACGGAACGGATGCCCTGATCGCGGTAGAATCCGGCCAGCGCCTTGGCATAGCCCGCCGCGTTGTTGATGCGGAAGAAGGTCTTGAGACCCCGGTGGCTCAGTTCCGTGGCCACCCCGCCGGAGGTGATATAGACCTTGCCCAACCGCTCCGCCGTGTCGGAGGCCGGTCCGATGATGTTGGAGCCGTAGCCGCCGGTAAAGGCGATCGCCCCCTCGGAGTTCAGCTTCTCGATTGCCGCGATGGCCTTGGCCGGCTGGGTTTCGTCGTCCACGGTGATGACCTTTACCGTGTGGCGGCCGTTGGTGCGGTTGAAGATCTCGGCGGCGACCTGGATCCCCTCGTTCATGCCCTGGCCCACGCGGGCCAGCGGGCCGGTGAGCGGCAGTTCCGATCCGATGATGAATTCCGCCGCACGCGCACCTGTCGCGCCGCCAAGTCCGACCGTCAGCGCGAGCGCCGAGGCCGCGAGAAGTCTCAGCATTCTTTCTCCTCCCCCAAGGGTCATGTCAGGTGTCGCCCCGCGCCATCGCGGCGAGGCGGTTCTTCAGGATCTTGCCCGTTGCCCCTGCGGGCAGCGCCTGCATCACCACGTAGTCGCTGGGATGCTTGTAGGGCGCGAGATTGGCCGCCACGTGGGCCTTCAGCGCGTCGAGATCGAGCGCCACCTCCGGCGCGGGTTCGAGAAAGGCCACGACCTCCTCGTTCCCGGCCTCTGCCGGGCGCCCGACGACGGCGGATTGCGTGATGCCGGGGAAGGCGTTCAGCACGGCCTCCACCTCCACCGGATAGACGTTGAAGCCGGAACGGATGATGAGTTCCTTCGACCGGCCCACGATGAACACCGCTCCGTCAGGATCGATCCGCGCGAAATCGCCCGTGTTCAGCCAGCCATCGGGAGAGAGCACCTGCGCCGTCAGGTCCGGGGCGTGATAATAGCCCTTCATGATGCCGGGGCCGCGTGCCCAGAGCTCGCCGATCCCGCCTTCCGGCGCATCCTTGCCGTCCGGCCCCACGAGGCGGAGTTCCACGCCGGGAAGCGCGGGCCCCACGGACACGTCCGCGCGCCGGGTGCCCCAGATCATGCCGGTCAGCGTGGGCGAGGCCTCCGTCAGCCCGTAGCCGTTCAGGACGGGAAGCCCGAAGAGCGCCTCCGTCCGCGCCTTCACCACCGGATCGAGCGGCGAGCCGCCCGAGGACAGGACGCGGAGCGCCGGGATGGAAAGGCGCGCCTCCGTCCCCAGCAGCTCGATGAAGCGCGCATACATCGCGGGCACGCCGAGGAAGCAGGTGATCCGCCCCGATTGCAGATCCTCCAGCACCTTGCGGGCGGAGAAACGCGGCATGAACTCAAGGCTCGCGCCCGAGGTCAGCGAGCACAGGAACACCGAGGACAGCCCATAGACATGCGACATCGGCAGCACCGCATAGACCACGTCCTGCGGGCGCATCTGGCGGGTGGCGGCGGACAGGCTTCCGATCGACAGCAGGTTCCGGTGGGTGAGCATCACGCCCTTCGGCTTGCCCGTGGTGCCGGAGGTGTAGATGAGCGCGGCCACCTGCTCGCCCGTCGGGTCCACCGGCTCGGGCAGCGTCGTCTCGTTCAGCGGGCCGATGGCGATGCGGCCCAGATGGGGCACGTCGATCTCCGCGATGCCGGCATGGGCGGCATGCTGCGCCGCATCCGGGGACACTTCGACGGTATAGATCACGCGGCGCGCGCCGGAATGCGCGCGGATCGTCTCAAGCTCACCCTCCGAGAGCCGCGCGTTGATCGTGGCCAGCCACACGTCGATCGTGCCCGCCGCCAGCAGCAGCAGGGCGAGCGCGATGCCGTTCTCGTTCACGACCATGAGCCGGTCTCCCGGCCGCAATCCCTGATCGGTGAGCCAGCGGGCGGTGTCCCGGATCGCCGCGGCGGCTTCGCCATAGGTCAGGCGGCGGTCACCCTCCACCAGCGCGGTGGCGTCGGGGGTGCGCTCCGCCCAGTCGAAGACCACATCGGCCAGCCGGGGCGGCAGCGTCTTCAGGGCGGCGAAGGCGCGGGCGCGGGTGGCCTCCGCAGCCGCTGCCGGGGTCTTTGGTTCGGCAATGTCTCCATGCGATGTCATCGCGTCTCTCCAGTGTCAGCGTCGGCCAGCGGGCGGCTGGCCCGGTATCAGCGCCGGGCGAGGCTCGCCTCGATCCGACCGACGGTTTCGACAAGGCGGGGGCCGAAATCCGCCGCCAGCCGGTCCGCCGGCATGACGAGCGCGGGCGCCCCGCAGTTGAACGACAGCACGCCGCGCCCGCCGGAAAGCGGGATGGCGCGTCCGACGGAATGGATCGTGCTTTGCCAGGCGCCGGTCGTCTGGGTGAAACCCAGCGTCGCGTGGTCGCGCATTCCGTCCTCTATCTCCTTGCGCACGGCGGGCCAGTCCACGCCGTGGCGGGCCTTCAGCAGGTCCATCGCCTCCGTGCGGTCCGCCTCCGGTGCGACGGCAAACCACGCCTTGCCCATGGAGGTGGTGCCAAGCGGTATGCGCGAGCCCACCTCGAGGTTCAGCTTGAGCGGCCCGCGCCCGCGCGCAGTTTCCACATAGACCATGGCGGCCCGGTGCCTGCGGCCCATGGAGACGGATGCGTCCGTCTCCAGCGCCAGCGTCTGCATGAAGGGCCGCGCCACCTCCCGGAAATCCAGCGAGGAAAGCGCGCTGTAGCCCAGAGACAGCACGCCGATGTCCAGCCGGTACTTGCCCGTCGCCTCATCGGCGCGGAGGTAGCCCAGCTCGGTAAGGGTATGGGTCATCCGGCAGACGGTGGCCTTGGGCAGGCCCGTCCGTCGCGCGATGTCCTGATTGCCCAGCGTCCGGTCCGCGCCGCCAAAGGCGCGCAGCACATCCAGACCGCGGGCCAGCGCGGTGACGAACATGCGGTCCCGATTGCCGGGCTGCGTTTCAGGCTCGAGTCCCGCCTCCCGCGGCATCATCCCGTCCTCCTTCTCCTCCTCCGAGGGGATGGCACGACGCCGGCGGGAATGTCAAAGTAAAATGGAACATGATTTCGCACAGCGAAACTATTTTGTCGGACGACCTAATTCTGCACCGCAGAACTGAGCCGCGTTGAGCGAAATCCGGGTGAATGGCGGTTTGTCAGCCCCCGACTCGGCCGGTCAGGCTCCGTGCGATATCGGTCAGGCGCGGCCGGACTTCCGAGAGCAGGAAGTCCGGCGGGGTCATCACGGTCGGCGCGCCGCAGTTCAGCACCATCGGCGGCAGCCCGCCACCGGGGTGAAAGCCCACCGCGATGCCGCTCACCTTTTCCTGCCAATCGCCAAAGGCGGTGGCGCAGCCATATTGCTCGTAATCCCGCAGACCCTTCTCGATCCCCGCGCGCAACCGGGGCCAGGCGCTTTCGTCGATGGCGCGAATCTCGTCCATCAGATCGTCCCGTTCACGGCTGTCGCAGACGGCGAGATAGGCCCGCCCCATGGCACTGCGGCTGAGCGACATCCGGGTGCCGATTTCCACGTTCAGAAGGATGGTCGCCCTGCCGTGGCAGCATTCGACATAGCGCATGGAGAGCCTGTCCCGCACCCCCAGCCCGGCAGAGGCATTGGCGAAATGGGCCAGATCCTGCAACCTTTCCCGCGCCAGCGCCCGGATGTTCAGCCCCCCGAGCACCACGGAGGCCAGCCCCATGAGCGCCGGGCCGTGCCGGTATTTGCCATGCGCCTCCGAATAGGTGAGATACCCCCGGCGGGTCAGCGTATGCGTCAACCGCGAGACGGTGGACTTGGGCAGGCCGCAGCGTTCGGCGATCTCCGTATTGCCCAGAAACTCCTCCCCCCGCTTGAAGCTGGACAGAACATCCAGCCCGCGCGCCAGGGCGGTGATGAAGCTCCTGTCGTCTTCCTCGGAGGAAAAATTCTGGGATCGGCTTGCCACTGACTGCTCCTTGCGATGAAGTTCCCATTTGTCCGCAGCGTCACATCGAGTCAACGCAATTCCGTCAGGTGGAACAATACACGCCCAATAAAGCGGCGACTTGGGGTTTGACACTGCGCGATTTTGGGAGCACAAATTCCGACCAGCAGATAATTGTTCTGCACAGCGGAACGTGGAGGAAATGCCGTGAACGATTCGACGATGCCCGCAGCCGAAGCCACCAGCTATGCCGCCGAAGGGGGCGTCGCGCTGATCACGCTGACCTCTCCGCCGGTGAATGCGCTTTCGGCGAAGATGCGGCAGGGCATCCTCGACGGTCTTGCCCGCGCGGGGGCCGACCCGGACGTGCGCGCCGTGGTGATCACGGGCGCGGGCCGGATCTTCTGCGCCGGGGCGGATATCACGGAATTCGGCAAACCGCCGGTCGCGCCCACTCTGCCCGATTTGCTCTCCGGGGTGGAGGAAAGCGTCAAGCCCGTCGTCGCCGCCGTCAACGGCGCGGCGCTCGGGGGTGGATGTGAGCTCACGCTGGCCTGTCATGGCCGCGTGGGCTCCGCCGCCGCGGCGATCGGTCTGCCGGAGATCAAGCTTGGCATCATTCCGGGTGCGGGCGGCACGCAGCGTCTGCCCCGCATCCTCGCGCCCGCCGATGCCTTCGCCATGATGCTGAAGGGCGATCCGGTGAAGGCGCCGAAAGCGAAGGCGCTCGGCCTGCTGGACGAGGTGGTGGAGGCCGATGATCTGCTTCCCGCCGCGCGCCGTCTCGCACTGGCCTTCGCCGACAAGGGCGATTGGCCCGTGACCGGCCAGCGCCGCGTCGAGAGCAGCCCGGAGGCCCGCGCGGCCTTTGACGCGGCTGCCGCCGAGGCGCGGAAGAAATCCGGCGACCTGCTGAATACCGGCGCGCTGATCCGCTCGGTGGAAGCCGCCTTCGACAAGCCGCTTGCCGAGGGCCTCGCCGTGGAGCGGGAGGAGTTCAAGACCCTCGTCGCTTCCGATCAGTCGAAGGCGCTGCGCCACGTCTTCTTCGCCGAGCGCGCCGCCGGCCGTGTGCCGGGTATCGGCAAGGACGTGAAGCCCCGCAAGGTGGAGAAGGTCGCCGTGATCGGCGCCGGCACGATGGGCGCGGGCATCTCCATGGCCTTTGCCAATGCGGGGATTGCGGTCCGCGTGATCGAGACGTCGGAGGAGCTGCTCGCCAAGGGGCTGGAGCGGATCCGGGGCACCTATGCGGCTTCCGTCAAGCGCGGCTCGCTGTCAGAGGCCGACCTTCAGAAGCGCATGGCGCTGATCGAGGGGCAGGTGGGCCTTTCCGCCGCCGGTGAGGCCGACATGATCATCGAGGCCGCTTTCGAGGATATGGGCGTCAAGCGCGAGATCTTCGGGGAGCTGGCCCGCGTGGCCAAGCCGGGCGCGGTGATCGCGACCAATACATCCTATCTCGACGTGAACGAAATTGCTGCCGCCGCGCCGGGACGCGAGGCGGATGTGATCGGGCTGCACTTCTTCTCCCCCGCCAATGTGATGCGGCTCTTGGAGGTTGTGCGCGGCGACAGGACCGCGCCGGATGTGCTGGAAACCGGCCTGACCATCGGGCGCAAGATCGGAAAGCTGCCCGTGGTCTCCGGTGTCTGCTTCGGCTTCATCGGCAACCGGATGCTGGCCCAGCGGACCCGCGCGGCGGAGCGTCTGCTCCTGTCCGGCGTCAGCCCGTCGGAGGTCGATGACGCGATCACCGGCTTCGGTTTCCGCATGGGGCAGTTCGCCATGCTGGACCTTGCGGGCATCGACATCGGCTGGCGCACGCGCAAGGCGTTCGGCGGCTTCGCCCCGATCGGCGACCGGCTGGCGGAGATGGGGCGGTTCGGACAGAAGACGGGCCGCGGCTTCTACCTTTACCCGGAAGGCGCGCGGAAGGGCGTGCCGGACCCGGAAGTAACTCAGATCATCGCCGAGGAGGCGAAGGCCCGCGGTGTCTCGCCCGAGACGCTGACCGGCGATGAGATCGTGGAGCGCCTGTTCTACCCGATGGTGAACGAGGGTGCCCGCATTCTGGAGGAGGGGATTTCCTACCGCCCCTCCGACATCGACCTTGTCTGGATCAACGGCTACGGCTGGCCCTCCTGGACGGGCGGGCCGATGTTCTGGGCCGATGGCGTCGGGCTCGACAGGATCGTGGCCTCGCTCGAGGCGCAGGCGAAGCGGTTCGACGCGCCGGAACTGGAACCTGCGCCACTGCTCCGCCGTCTTGCCGAAGAAGGCAAGGGTTTCCAATCGCTTAAGGAAGGCGCGTGAGCGCCTTTCGGGGAGAGATACATGACTGAAGCGGTAATCGTTTCCACGGCGCGCACGCCGGTCGGCAAGGCGCATCGCGGGAGTTTCAACCTGACGCGCGGGGCGGACATGGCCTCCCACGCCATCCGCGCCGCGCTTGCCAAGGCCGCGGTGGAGCCGGAGGCGGTGGAGGAGGTCGTGCTCGGCACCGGCTATCCCGAAGCGGCGACGGGCGGGAACGTCGCGCGCCACGCTGCGATCATGGCCGGTATCCCCGTCCAGTCCTCGGGCGTGACGGTGAGCCGGTTCTGCGCCTCGGGGCTGGAGGCGGTGGCCGCCGCCGCCGCCCGGATTACCCGGGACGGCACGCCGGTCGCCGTGGCGGGGGGTGTAGAATCCATCAGCCTCGTTCAGCCGGTGACCCGGCGCGACCTGGTGCAGAACCCCTGGCTGATGGAGCACAAGCCCGACATCTACATCTCCATGATCGAGACGGCGGACAACGTCGCCCGCCGCTACCAGATCAGCCGCGAGGAGCAGGACCGCTTTTCGCTGGAAAGCCAGCGCCGCACCGCCGCCGCACAGGAAGCGGGCCGGTTCGACGACGAGATCGTCCCCATGGACGTGACCTTTCAGGTGACGGACAAGGCCACCGGCGAAACCACCACCCGCGCGGGGCGGATCGCGATGGATGAGGGCAACCGGCCCGACACTACCTATGAGGGGCTGGCAAAGCTGAAACCCGTGCGGGGTGAGGATGAGTTCGTCACCGCCGGCAATGCGAGCCAGCTTTCCGACGGCGCCTCCGCGCTGATCCTGATGTCGGATGTGGAGGCGCAGGCCCGCGGGCTGCAACCGCTCGGCACCTTCCGGGGGTATGCCACGGCTGGATGCGAGCCGGACGAAATGGGCATCGGCCCGGTCTTTGCCGTGCCCCGCCTGCTGGAACGTCACGGGCTGACCGTGAACGACATCGACCTGTGGGAGCTAAACGAGGCCTTCGCCTCGCAATCGCTCTACTGCATCCGCACGCTGGGGCTGGACCCGGAGAAGGTGAACGTCAACGGCGGGGCCATCGCCATCGGCCATCCCTTTGGCATGTCGGGTGCCCGTCTTGCGGGCCACGCTTTGATCGAGGGCAAGCGCCGGGGGGCAAAGCTCGCGGTCGTCACAATGTGTATCGCCGGCGGCATGGGTGCGGCCGGTCTTTTCGAAATCGGGAGCTGAGCATGGATCTTCGTTTCACCCCTGAGGAAAACGCGTTCCGCGCCGAGGTGCGGGAGTTTCTCCGCAAGGAAATCCCGGAGGAGATCCGTGAAAAGGTCTCCGCCGGACGGAAGCTCACGCGGGAGGATATCGTCACCTCGCAGCGCATTCTGAACAAGAAGGGCTGGGCGGTGGCGCACTGGCCGCTGGAATGGGGCGGTCAGCCGTGGTCGCCGATCCAGCGCTACATCTTCACCGAGGAACTCCAGCAGGCCGCCGTGCCGCTGCCGTTGCAGTTCAACTGCTACATGGTCGGCCCGGTGATCGCCGCGTTCGGCAATGAAGAGCAGAAGAAGCGCTTCCTGCCCGCAACGGCCAATCTCGACATCTGGTGGTGTCAGGGCTTCTCCGAACCGGGTGCGGGTTCCGACCTTGCCAGCCTCAAGACGCGCGCGGTCAGGGACGGGGACCATTACGTCGTCAACGGTCAGAAGACGTGGACGACGCTCGGCCAGTATGCCGACTGGATCTTCTGCCTCGTGCGGACCAACACGGAGGTGAAGAAGCAGCAGGGCATCTCCTTCCTGCTCATCGACATGAAGACGCCGGGCGTTACCGTCCGTCCGATCATCACCATCGAGGGCCATCACGAGGTCAACGAGGTGTTCTTCGACGACGTGCGCGTCCCGGTGGAGAACCTCGTCGGCGAGGAGAACAAGGGCTGGGACTATGCCAAGTTCCTGCTCGCCAACGAACGCTCCGGCATCGCCCGCATCGGCATGACCAAGGAGCGCATCGGACGGATCAAACGGCTTGCCCGCGAGGTGCCGAACGGCACCGGCACCATGTGGGAGGACGGCGATTTCCGCGCCCGTCTGTCGCAGGTGGAGATCGAGCTGAAGGCGCTGGAGATCACCAACATGCGCGTGATCGCCAATCAGATGAAGTCGGGCTCCGACAAGCCGGACCCGGCGTCGTCCATCCTGAAGATCAAAGGGTCGGAGCTTCAGCAGGCTTCCACCGAACTGCTGCTGGAGCTTGCGGGCCCCTATGCGGCGGTCGGGCCGGACCGGGCGGGCGAGGGCAACGAACTGCCCGATTTCGACTGGGCTGACGGGGCGGCGGCGCTTTATTTCAACAACCGCAAGGTCTCGATCTACGGCGGATCGAACGAGATCCAGCACAACGTGATCGCCAAGGCGATTCTCGGGCTTTAAGGGGGCGAGCGATGGACTTCGATTTCACCAGCGAGCAATCGCAGCTCAAGGACAGCGTGGACCGGTTCCTTGCCGCGCGCTACGGCTCCCTTGAGGACCGGGAAAAGAACCGCAGGCATACGGGCGGCTTCGACCCGGCGATCTGGGCGGGCTATGCGGAACTCGGCCTGCTGGGCATGCCGTTCTCCGAGGAGGACGGCGGCTTCGGCGGTGGTCCGGTGGAAACCATGATCGCCATGGAGGCGGTCGGCCGGACCCTCGCGCTGGAGCCCTATCTGTCGACGGGCGTTCTGGGGGCCACCGCGCTGCGTCTGGCCGGGAACGCCCGGCAGAAGGAGACGCTGATCCCCGAGGTGGCGGAGGGCAATCTCCGCCTGTCGCTCGCCTTTCAGGAGCCGCAGGCGCGCTACGACCTGTTCGACGTGGCGACACGTGCGGAAGCGCAGGGCGCGGGCTTTGTCCTGACCGGGCGGAAGGAACTGGTGCTGAACGGCGATACGGCGGGGCTTTTCATCGTCTCGGCGCGCACGGCGGGCGAGCGGCGGGACGAAAGCGGCATCACGCTGTTCCTCGTCCCCGCCGACCGTGAGGGCGTGACGGTGCGGGGCTATGTCTCGCAGGATGGCGGGCGGCTGGCCGATGTGGACTTCTCCGGCGTGAAACTCGCGGCGGAGGACGTTCTGGGCCAGGTCGGGCAGGGCTATCCGGTGCTGGAGCGGGTGGGTGAGGCGGGCATCGCCGCGCTGGCCGCCGAAGCGGTCGGCGCGATGGAGGCGCTGCACGGGCTGACGGTCGATTACCTCAAGACCCGCAACCAGTTCGGCGTCGCCATCGGCTCCTTCCAGGTGTTGCAGCACAAGGCGGTGGACATGCTGCTGATGGTGGAGCAGGCCCGGTCCATGGCCTATTACGCCGCGATGATGGTGGAGGCGGAGGATGCCGCCGAACGCCGCGCCGCGCTGTCGGCGGTGAAGGTGCAGATCAACCGCTCTGCCCGCTTCGTCGGCCAGACGGCGGTACAGCTTCACGGCGGCATCGGCATGACGATGGAATATCTGGGCGCGCATTACTTCAAGCGGCTCGCCATCATCGAAACGCAGTTCGGCGACACGGCCTATCACCTCGCGCGGGTGACGGATGCCGGTGGCCTGATCGCGGCGGCCTGACGATGGCGGAGTTGCGCCAGGAGCGGCAGGGGCGTGTGCTCCTGCTGACCGTCGACGATCCGGCGACACGGAACGCGCTGACACCGGAGGTCTATCGCGGCGGGCGGGAGGCCATGGCGCTGGCGGCGAGCGATGCCTCCATCGGCGCGGTGGTGCTGACGGGGGCGGGGCCGAGCTTCTGCTCGGGCGGCAACCTCGCCGGGATCGGCGCGCGGCGTGCCTCGGGAGAGGCCGGGATCCGGGGCGGGATCGAGGAGCTGCACGATTTCATCCGTGCGATCCGCGAGGTTCCGGTGCCGGTCATCGCCGCTGTCGAAGGCTGGGCCGCCGGGGCGGGCTTTTCCCTCGCGCTCGCCTGCGACATGATGGTTGCGGCGCGGGATGCGCGCTTCATGCTGGCCTATGTGAAGGTCGGCCTCAGCCCGGATGGAGGGGCCACGGCCTCTCTCGCGCGGATGCTGCCGCGTCAACTGCTCTCCGAGATCGCGATGGAAGGCGGTCCGGTGGAGGCGGAGCGTCTGCATGCCCTGGGTCTGGTCAACGAGCTGACCGACAAGGGAGGCGCGCTTGCAGCCGCGATGGCGCGGGCGGAGCGGCTGGCGTCCGGCCCGCGCGGGGCCATCGGCACCATCAAGGGGCTGATCTCTTCCGGGCAGGTGGTGACCTTTTCGGAACAGCTTGACCGGGAACGCGATGGCTTCGCCCGAAACGCCGTCGCGCCGGATGCGGGTGAGGGGATCAAGGCTTTCCTTGAAAAACGCAGCCCCCGCTTCGGGGCGGGCGACTGATACTTGCGGGGGCCGGGCCGGTCAGGCCTGGCCCTCTGCTCCATGGCTCTCTCTCCCATGGTCCCCTGCATCGTGTGCATCGGCACAAAGCGCGTGATTGCCCAGCACCTCGATCACCCGGCAATCGGCGATTGTCCCGCTGGAGCAGTGCTTGAGCATCCGCTCCAGCTCCCCCCGCAGCGCATCCAGACGTGAAATGCGCGCCTTCACCTCTCGCAGCTGACGCCGGGCGATATCGTCGGCGGCCCGGCAGGAGCGGTCAGGGTCGTCGGAGAGGTCGAGCAATTCGCGGATCGCCTCCAGGGAGAAGCCCAGATCGCGGGCGTGACGCACGAAGGCCAGACGGTCCTGCGCGGGCCGGTCATAGAGCCTGCGGTTGCCGCTGCTCCGGTCCGGCTCGGGCAGCAGGCCGATCTGCTCGTAATAGCGGATCGTCGTTACCTTGACGCCGGTCGACTTTGAAAGATCGCCAATGGTGAGCATACCGGTATTCTCTTGCTCCTCTAGTTACTGGAGGAAGTAAGACCGCGAATCGCAAGGGGCAAGATGTGCCTCGCGGACGAGCGAAGGAGCAGGGCATGGCCGATGGAGCGAACCGCCGGGAATGGACCGTCACGGGAATGGATTGCGCGTCCTGCACCGCCAAGATCACACGCGCGGTGGAGCGGTTGCCGGGAGTGAGCGATGTGCGTGTGGCCCTGATGGCCGAACGCCTGACAGCCCATCTTGCCCCCGGCACGACGGATCCGGCAAAGATCGAGGATACCGTCCGGCGGCTGGGGTTCGGCATCGCTCCCGCCCCGCAGACGGTAACGCAGACGGCACCGCAGGAGAAACCCGCCATGCTTCCCGCCGATGCCCCTGCCAAGAAGGAGCACAACCACGGCGGCGACCACGACCACGAGCACGAACACGGCGACGCGCCTTCGCCCCCGGCCGCGAGCCTTCCGCCGGACCCTGCGGATCCTGACAGACGCTGGTATCGCACCGCCAAGGGCCGGCTGGTGATCCTGACCGCCGCTCTGCTGGCGGTGGCTTGGGCCGTGGAGCTGCTGGCCGGGCCGGGTCTGGGCTACTGGGCGTTTCTGCTTGCCTGCCTGATCGGTGTCGCGCCCGTGGCGAAACGGGCGCTGGCCGCGCTGCGGACGGGCCAGCCCTTCACCATCGAAAGCCTCATGACCATCGCCGTGCTCGGCGCGCTGCTCATCGGCGCGGTGGAGGAGGCGGCGGTGGTCGTCTTTCTCTTTGCCGTGGGCGAGGTGCTGGAAGGCGTGGCGGCGGATCGGGCCCGCAGCGGCATCCGCGCGCTCGCCGCTCTGGTGCCGAAGGTCGCGCTGCTCGAGACGCCATCCGGCCTGCGCGAAGTCGAGGCCGGAACGCTCACGATCGGGCAGATCGTGCTTGTCCGGCCGGGCGACCGGATCCCCGCGGATGGCGAGATCATCGAGGGCACGAGCGGGATCGACGAAAGCCCCGTCACGGGCGAGAGCGTCCCCCGGACCAAGGGCCCCAAGGAACAGGTTTTCGCCGGAACCATCAATGTGGAGGCCGCGCTGCGCCTGCGCGTGACGCAGGCGGCCAGCGACAACACCATCGCCCGCATCGTGCGGCTGGTCGAGGAGGCGGAGGAGGCCCGCGCGCCGACGGAACGTTTCATCGACCGGTTCTCCCGCTGGTACATGCCGCTGATCGTGGGGATCGCGGCGCTGGTCATGGTGCTGCCCCCGCTGCTGGCCGGGGCGGACTGGAGCACCTGGGTCTATCGCGGCCTTGCCATCCTGCTGATTGGGTGCCCCTGCGCGCTGGTCATTTCCGTTCCCGCCTCCATCGCCTCGGCCCTGTCGGCGGGCGCGCGGCGGGGGTTGCTGATGAAGGGCGGCGCAGTGATCGAAGCCGCCGCCACCCTGAGCCATGCGGCATTCGACAAGACCGGGACATTGACGCGCGGCGCGCCGGTGGTGACCGATGTCGTCCCCGCGCCGGGCGTGTCGGAGGAGGACCTTCTGACCGTCGCGGCCGGTGTGGAGAGCGGCTCCAGCCATCCGCTCGCGCAGGCCATCCTCGCCCGCGCAGGGGCGTCCGGCCTCGTCCCGCGGCCCTCTGCGGAGGCGCGGGCGATCCCCGGCAAAGGGGCGGTCGCGCGGGTTGACGGGGTGGAGACATGGGTCTCTTCGCCCCGTTACGCGGCGGAGATGACCGGAGTGGCGGATCCCGGCCGCGCCACGGCGCTGGAGGCGGAAGGCAAGACGGTCGTCGCCGTCTTCCGCAGCGGCCAGCCGCTCGGCCTGCTCGCGCTCCGGGATGAGCCGCGCCCGGATGCGGCGGAGGGGATGCGGCAGCTCCGCGCGCTCGGGATAGACGCCACGATGCTCACCGGCGACAATCCCCGTACCGCAGCCGCCATTGCGGGGGAGCTGGGCATGGACTTCCGCGCGGAGATGCTGCCGGAGGACAAGCTCGCCGCGATCCGGGAAATGCAGGCGGCGGGCGGCGTCATGATGATCGGCGACGGTATCAACGATGCCCCGGCGCTGAAGCAGGCAGGCGTGGGCGTGGCGATGGGGTCGGGCACGGATGTGGCGCTGGAAACCGCGGATGCCGCCATCCTGCGCGACCGGGTGGCGGACGTGGCGGCAATGGTGCGCCTTGCCCGCGGGGCGATGCGGAACATCCATCAGAACATCGCACTGGCGCTCGGGTTGAAGGCGGTGTTCCTCGTCACCTCCACACTGGGGATCACCGGTCTGTGGCTGGCCATTCTCGCGGATACGGGCGCGACGGTTCTGGTCACGCTCAACGCGCTTCGGCTGCTGCGCTTCAACCCGGAGCGGTGATGGCCTAGCAGGTTGCCGAAAAAGCCGGGCACCACCCCGGGTCTTGCGTTGAAAGCCGGAAGATCTCTCCGGTCACACGCCAGAACCTGCGGTTTCCGGGGCGCGCCTCAGCAATGTGGGGAAGATCCCCGCCCCGGGGCAGCCGCGGAATGCTTTTTCAGTGTCCTGCCAGGACGACGACGGCCTCGCTGGTCTGCATCTGGAAGGTCAGGCTCTCCTGAAGGTAAAGCGTCACCTGTTCCGCGTCATGGGAGAGGTAGCCGATGGAGATGTCCTGGCCGAGCCAGAGGTCGAAGTCGCCCCCCCGTGTCGTGAGCACGGCGCAGCCCTCCAACGCCTGGCTCCAGACCACCGGCACATCGACGAGCTTCTGGAGGTGGTTGAGCACGGGATAGCCGTCCTCCGCCCCGCCCGTGGCTTCCGTGAAGGCGGCGGTGCCCAGAACCATGGCGTAGGGCCCGTTCACCCCCGCCAGCCGCAGCTCGCTCACCGCGCGGGCGACGGCTTCGGGGTAGTCGGCGACATTCGCGGGCAGCGGCACGGCGGGGTTGTCGCTCTCCGGCAGGATGCCCCGGATCCCCGCCTCGGGGTAGCCGAGAAACACGAGCCGGTCCTCCGCCAGCGCGATTTGCCGGGCGGCATCCTTCAGGGGCTGCCAGTCGCTGTCGTTGGAGCCTCGGCCAACATCGTCGATCGCGGAACGGGTCAGGCTGAAAGGCACGCGCAGTTCGACAAGGGGGTTCACCTCCCGCTGGCGACAGGTCACACCTTCGGCGATGCTGGAGGCGGCCTTCAGGTGCCCGGTGCCCACCGCCGACAGGTCAAACCCCTCCGGCCCGTGGATATCCACCACCCGCCGCGCCCCGAGATAGCGTTTGAGCGTGCGGGAGGCTTCCTCCTCGATCTGCGCCCAGGCGGCGTCGCTGATCGGGGCCAGCGCGCGGTGTAGATTGTCCATGTCAGTTCCCCTGCTTCAAGCTGCCAAGGCCGAGAGAGCCGTCGCGCCGCGCCGCCGGTTGCGTCACCCCGGCCGGTGCGGTGGCCGGTGCGGTGCTCGGTGCGGTGGCCGATGCGGTCGCCGGTGCGGTGATGGTATCCCCCGCGCCGATCATGTCCAGCACATCGCCCGTCGGCACGAAGAACAACCCGCCCGTGACCGCTGTGCTGACATCCAGTATGCGGTCGTAGTTGCCGGGCGGCTTGCCCACGAACATGTTCCGCAGCATGGTCTCGATCCGCCCCGGCTCGCGGGCGTATCCGATGAAATAGGTGCCGAACTCGCCCCGGCCCGGACTGCCGAAGGGCATGTTGTCGCGCAGGATCTCAAGCTGGTTTCCGGCGTCGTCCTCTATGTTCGTCAGCACGTTATGGGCGAAGCTCGCCTTCTTTTCATCCGGGAATTCGATGTCGGAGAGCTTCTGGCGGCCAATCACGCGCTCCTGGCTCTCAACCGTCATCGCTTCCCATTTCTGCAGATCGTGAAGGTATTTCTGCACGATGACATAGCTGCCACCGGCGAAATTTCCGTCCTCCTCCCCGATCAGCACGGCTTCCGACAACGGGATGCCGACCGGATTCTCCGTGCCGTCTACAAAGCCAAGCAGATCCCGGTTGTCGAAATACTTGAACCCCTGCGTCTCATCCGCGACGGTCGCGAAGGCCGAAAGGCGACGCATGATCTGGCTGGCCAGTTCGAAGCAGTAGTCGGGCCGCGAGGCACGGATATGCAGCAGCACATCCCCCGGCGTGGCAGGCGCCCGATGCACGCCCGCAATTTCCATGAAGGGGTGGAGGCCTGCGGGCCGCGCGCCCATCTCCAGCCTGTCCCACAGATCCGCGCCGATGCCCATCACGCAGGTGAGCCCGGCCTCCGCGCTGCGGAACCCCACCGCCTTGACGAGCGAGGAGAGGTCCGCGCAGATACCCCGGAACGCCTCCAGCGCCGATGTATCCCGGTTGAGAACCAGCGTCAGGAAGATCGCGCTCCGCGTCAGAGCGCCTTCGACGGGCTGGCTTGCAACAGGCGGCATGGACTTCTCCCTCGCTGGCACCTCTCCCAGAAAATCTCATTACTCCGACGGGCGAAACCTTTTTCGAACGCCGGAGCATGTTGAATTTCCGTGCCGGGTGCCGGGTGCCGGGTGCCGGGGGCGGCGGGACGGAGCGATCGCGCATGGTCGGCCGCCGCCGCCCGCTACGGTTCAGGCATGGTTGCCCATGTTGTGCGTGGGGCATGCCCATGGTCTTGGGCCTGCCATGATGCTCCATGAGTTCAGATCAGGACGAACACGGATGCTGCGCGCCCCCGTGAAAGCCGCGCCCATCTGCAGGCGCTTGGCCGAATACCGTTCGGGATGTGGGGGCAGGCCGTTGGCCTCGAAGCAGAACAGGACTTGGGGCATGCCCATGGTCTTGGGCCTGCCATGGTGCTCCATGAGTTCAGATCAGGACGAACACGGATGCTGCGCGCCCCCGCGAAAGCCGCGCCTATCTGCAGGCGCTTGGCCGAATACCGTTCGGGATGTGGGGGAAGCAGGCCGCTGGCCTCGAAGCAGAACAGGACGCAAGCGGGTTCACGCGCGTCTGATCGGATCATGGGGAGGGCAGAATAATCCGCTACGGTTATCGACCTCGGCAACTCCGCCCTCGAACGCCCGACGCTCCGGTTTGGAGAACATTGGGACCCGCTTGATTGAGGGCAACCGCGGAATGCTTTTTCAGCAGCTTGCCAGATGTCCACCGCCTTGCCTTACGGCGTTGCTGGTGCGTGGCGCTCTCGCGGCCAGCCCTGTCCCGGCAGTTCACCCTGACCCCCACGCCGCATGGGCGGCGGGGCTACGATCTATGCGATTTTTGCAGGTGCTCACCGCCGCCGAGCCATTCGGCGATACGGCACTGCCGGCCAATCTCCTGCGGATAGTCATGCATGGCCGATGTTCGCCCAAGTGGATTGGCTTAGCGCCGCGCCTTCGCGTTTCGGTCCTTTGTGCTGGCATGTGGCGCGCTGCGCAGGGATCCTCTGCTGCCTGCTGCCTGCTGCCTGCTGCCTGCTGCCTGCTGCCTGCTGCCTGCTGCCTGCTGCCTGCTGCGGTGACGGGGCTTGTCAGCCACGCCGCGTGGCTCCCGACAGTCGGTGCGATGGCAGCGCCGGCGTGGCATCCCCGCAGTCTCTTCTCCCGCGGCTGGAGAGCGCTGCTCTACCGCGACTAGGGAGCGCTGCCGCCAAGCCGGTCGCCGTCGCCTTTTGATCGGCATGGCGCCCCTCCGGGCCTGAGGTCAGGCGGCCCGGGTGGGTGCGCGGGCCGGCGCGCGGACGATGAGGTGATCCGGGCCGTAGGGGAACCGCGTGATATTGTGGCTGCCGGCCTCGCCGATCACCAGGATGTCGTGCTCCCGATAACCGCCCGCGCCGGGCTGGCCTTCGGGGATGGTGATCATCGGCTCCATGCTGATGACCATGCCCGGCTCCAGAACCGTCTCGCAATCCTCGCGCAGTTCCAGCCCTGCCTCCCGCCCGTAGTAGTGAGACAGCACGCCAAAGCTGTGGCCGTAGCCGAAGCTGCGGTAGCGGAGCAGCCCTTCGGCCGCATACATGTCATTCAGTTCCGCCGCGATGTCGGAGCATCTGGCTCCCGGCACCAGCAGTTGCTTGCCCCTGTCATGGACACGACAGTTGAACTCCCACAGCCGCAGGTGGGCATCGCTTGCCTCCTCCGCAAACAGCGTCCGCTCCAGCGCCACGTAATAGCCCGCGACCATCGGGAAACAGTTGAGCGAGAGGATATCGCCGCGCTGGATACGCCGCGACGTGACGGGGTTGTGCGCGCCATCCGTATTGATGCCCGACTGGAACCATGTCCACGTGTCCATCAGCTCCGTCTCCGGCCAGCTCCGGGCGATCTCTCGCACCATGGTGGCGGTGGAGTGCAGGGCCACCTCATGCTCCGGCACGCCTGTGGCCGTCGCCTCCACGCAGGCCGCGCCGCCCATATCCGCGATCCGGGCCATTTCAGTGATATGCGCGATCTCCTCCGCCGACTTGATCATGCGGAGCCGCATGGCGGGCGCGGCGATGTCGACGAACACAACCCCCGGAAAGGCATCCTGCAGCAGCTTAAGAAGGTCGATGCTCACCTGGTCGAACTCGATCCCCACACGTCTTGCCGCTCCGATCACCTGTGCGATGGCATGGAAGTAGTTGTCCTTTTGCCAGTCGGTATAGGTGAGGTTCTGCCCGAATGTCCGGCGCCAGGGTTGACCCCCGTCGATCCCCGCGCTGATCGAAGTCGCCTGCGCATGATCGACAAGCAACCCATAGCGCCGACCGAACTGGCAATACATGAAATCGGCGTAATAGTTGATGTTGTGGTAGGAGGTGAACAGCGCCGCGTCTATCCGGGCCTGCGCCATGTAGGCGCGGATTGCCGTCAGCCTGCGCTGCATTTCGCTGGCGGAAAACGTTCCCGCTGCCTTTTTGCCATTGCCGGAGAAGTCCTGCAGTCTTTCGCGTTCCATCTGCCACCCTCATTACTTTTTCAAAGAATGCCGGTTCGGATTGCCCGCGTCAAAAGAGCATTTATAATCGGCATATTAGATATTCTCATGTAAGACCCATGCCCCAACCGCCGCTGAACGCTCTCCGCGCCTTTGAGGCCGTCGCACGGACCGGAAGCTTCCGGGGCGCGGCCGAGAGCCTGTTCGTCACCCAGCCCGCGATCAGCCATCAGGTCCGGCATCTGGAGCAATGGCTTGGCGCGGCGCTTTTCGACCGGAGCGGGCGGGTGCCCCGCCTCACGCCACGCGGCGTAGCGCTTGCCCGTGACCTCACCACCGCGTTTGACGGGATCGATGCCGCCTGCCGTCGCGCGCGTCCGGGGACGGCCGAGGGGGGGCTGGTCGTGGCAGCGATTCCTTCTGTTGCGATCTGCTGGTTGATCCCGCGTCTGCCCGGCTTCCGGGTGCTTCACCCGGACATCCAGCTTCACGTCATCTACGCGCACCATGGCCATGCCATCGATTTCGCCCGAACGGATCTCGCCTTTACCTTTTCCGACGCGCCGCCCACGGGAGAGGGGCTGACGGCGGAGCGGTTTCTTTCGGGGCGGAGCGTGCCGGTGGCAAGTCCCGCTCTGGTCGAGCTGCCGGATGCGCCGCTGACCGCGGAGTGGTTGCTGAAGGCGGGGCTTCTGCACGACAGCGACACGTCCGGCTGGAAGACATGGTTCGCGCGCGTCGGCCAGCCTGTCCCCGATCGTTTGCCGGGGGCCATGTTTGAGGATTTCAACCTGCTCCGCGCGGCAGCTCTGGCGGGGCAGGGGGTGGCGCTCTGCTCCCTTTCCATGATCCAGCCGGATCTGGCGGAGGGGCGGCTTGTGCAGCTTTCCGACATACCGGTGCTGGAGGGGTTCGATTACTACCTGACGCAATCGGCGCTGACCCCGCGCGATGCGCCACGCCTCAAGGCGCGACAGGCTTTCCTCTCTTGGATCGCTGCTCAGCGGGGCGGGGAGTGACGGTGCGAGTGACGGGGCGAGAGGTGCGGGCCTTGTCCCGATGACCTGCGGTGTGGGCGGACCGGTTCGGAAGACCTTGGCGCGTGGCTTCCGTCAGGCCCCCGCCTGTCAGGTCCGCGCCCGTCATGCCCCTGCCCGTCAGGCCTGGACGGGGCGCCGCCAGGCGAAGAAATCCGCAGGCGCGCGGGAAAGCAGGTCGCGTGCCATCGCCTCTCCCATCGCGGCGGCATCGGCGGGCGCGCCGCGCGTCTCCACCGTGAGCCGCCCGCCGCCGTCGGGCGTCAGGATCTCGCCCCGGAAACGGAGCAGACCACCCTCGAATTCCGCAAGCCCGGCGATCGGCGTCTCGCAGGAGCCTTCCAGCGTGGCGAGGAAGGCCCGCTCGCATGCCATCTGCACTTCGGTCGGTCGATGGTGGAGCGGGGCGGTCAGCGTCGCGGCCAGCGCATCCTCCCGCCGCCGCTGAATGACAAGCGCGCCCTGCCCCACGGCGGGCAGCATGTCATCGGCGGAGACGACGGTCTTCGCGTGATCCTGCATGCCGAGCCGGTTCAGCCCCGCGAGGGCGAGGAAGGTCGCAGCGGCCACGCCGTCCCCCAGCTTCCTGAGCCGGGTCTGAACATTGCCGCGGAAGTTCACCACCTGAAGATCGGGCCGCAGGTGCAGCGCCTGCGCCCGCCGGCGCATGCTGGAGGTGCCAAGAACCGCTCCCTCCGGCAGATCGGCCAGTGTCGCCCAGCCGGTGGAAAGGAATACGTCGCGCGGATCCTCCCGCTCCAGATGGCAGTCGGAGACAAGGCCCGCAGGCTCCTCCACCGCCATGTCCTTCACGCAATGCACGGCGAGGTCGATGGAACCGGCAAGCAGCGCCTCCTCGATCTCCTTGGTGAACAGACCCTTGCCGCCGATCTCCTTCAGCGCGCGGTCCTGCACGCGGTCGGCGGTGGTGGAGATCACCACGATCTCGAACCGGTCCTCCGGCAGCCCATGCGCGGCCATGAGGAGGGTGCGCGTCTCGACCGCTTGCGCCACGGCGAGCGGTGACCCACGGGTTCCGATCTTCAGCGGGACAGTGACGTCTGGCATCGGCAGGCTCCGTATCATGTCGGATCGGATAGCGGCCCAACCCCGGAACCGCAACGGCAATTCCGTAACGTCATACGGAGGTGTTGGTGTGGAGATCCGCGCCGTCCCCGACGGCAGCATGACGGCGGGACACATATGTCCGCGCGCCGGGGGGCGCCCGCGCGTAGGCGGACGGGCACTCCCTTCACTGGCCAAATGTCCATGCGCGCGGGGGGCAACCGATATCAAAATCGGCCTCGTCCGCGGTTCGTTTCATATGTCCACGCGACCGCTGACGGGCCTTGAGGACGTTGCGATACCCGCATCTCCACGCGCCCGGGGGCATCCATCGGGGACAGAGCCGCGGCGCGGGATGGCCTGCGTCGGTCTGGGACGATCGGGGTCCGGGATGATTGCCAGGCTGCTGAAAAGGCTTCTGGTCCTGCAGGGACTGGAAATCGCAATCTGAAGACATCCAGCCGGGATCTGCACGTTCCGCGCAATTCCAGAGCCGATTTCGCGATTTTCAGAGCATAAGCGCGGCCGTTCAGAGCTTTTCCAGCAACGTGTCAGGGCCACGGATATGGCGCGGTGGTCTTGCCCTCGGCCGCCAGACGATCGGCGACCTCGCGCCGGGCGGCCACGATGTCGCGCATCGGCTCGGCATGGCGGCGGGCGATTTCGTCTTCGGTAAAGACAGGCACGTCCGTCGCGGGATCACCCCATTCCGCCACCACATAATTCAGCACGGCGGCGATCTCGGCCGGGGAGAGATCGGCGGAATTGATGCCGGGCACATGGGCGATATAGCTCCGCCCCCCGTCATCCGCTGCGAGGGCGGAGATGCTGTCGAGGAAGGTGGGCACCCCGCCTATCTCCGTTCCCTCGCCGGTCATGCCGTGACATCCCGCGCACCGCAGGACATAATTCACATGCGCCGACCGCGCCCCCGCCGCGCCTTCTGCCGAAACGGGGGCTGCCAGCAGAGCGGCCGCCACGATCCCCCGCGCCACCATCCGCAGGGCTGTCCAGCCCGGGGCGTTGAGACCGCGCCGTGCCAGAGCCATGCCAGCGTGTATCGGCTGTCCCGGAGCGGTCTGTATCCGGCCCGAAGCCCCCATTTCTGCCGGATCGGGGCCCGGACACATCGGGCGGATCCGCGGCAGCTGCGCTCCTGTGCGGTTTGCCGGCGTCAGCCCCGGTCCCACCGGCGGCGTTCCGCTCGGGTCTGCGAGGGCGGGCAACGACAGGACCGATCCGGTCGGAGGAGCGTGCACAGACCCGGCCATCTCACTCCCCCTTGCGGAGCTTGCGGAGCGCCGCATGGTCGGGCGGCGTGGCGAGCGTGGCGGCTGTCAGCTCCTCCGTCACCGGCTGCGCCAGACCGTTGAGGGTTTGCAGCACGTAGGAGGCCACCTCCGCCATCTCGGCGGGGGAAAGCTGCGTCTGCTCGGGCATGGCGAGGCCGATGTAATCCACCCCGGCGACGGTGATCCGCCCCGTGAGGCCGGAAGCCAGCACGCCCGCGATATAGTCGGGCGCCTTCGGCCCGAGCCGCGTCCACAGTTCGGCATCCACCAGCGGCGGGGCGAGGCCCGGCGTGCCGACGCCGCCCTCCGCATGGCAGGCTGCGCAATTGTCGGCAAAGAGAGCTGCGCCATCCGCGAACGCCGCCCCGGGAAGGGCGGCGGCGAGGATGAACGTGGCGATTTTATTCATCCGCCAGTCCCACGACCACCGATACGGTGCAGTGATAGCCCTTGTCGGTATTGGCCATGCACCAGTTGATGTCGTTGTAGAGGCCCATGCGGTAGCCCGGACGCTCGCCCTTCGACGTGTAGCAAGACGTGGCGGAGGAGACCGACGCCTTGCCGCAGCAGTCGTTGTAGGAGACGAGGTAATCCTTGTTGTCATCCGGATTGCGGCAGGTGCCGACCCAGGACACCGCAGAGGCGGAGGATCCGGGCGGGCAGGAGGTCAGCGACCCGCCGGAGGTGGAGCACAGGTTGCCGTCGAGCGCGCAGTGCCGCCAGTAGTCGCAGGCGTCCTCCGCCGTTTCCGCAGCCTTGGCGCGGCGGTCGAAGGGCAGGATCGGCGAAATGGCCACACCGGCGAGCACCGCCCCCGCCTTGGCGAGGAAGGAGCGGCGGCCATGGGTGCGGGCGGAACTGCGGGCGCCGGTCTCGACAGCCGCGTCGAGTGTCTTGAAGAGCTTGTCGGTCAAGCGGGTCATGGAACGTTTCCCTTTCAGATGCGGGTCCGGGCCGAGGCGCCGGCAGAGAGGTTGGGACATCCGCCGCCAATTCGGACAGGCGGGGCGGACAGGCGGATGGGTCGGTTCAGGCCGGGGCGGCGGCGAGGCTCTGGATGGACGGGCGGCCGAGTTCTGCGGCGTGGAACAGGCTCTCAAGCTGCTCGCGGTTGTTGACAAGGCCCTTGGCGCGGATCACGCCATTGCCGTCGATCAGCACCGCAAAGGGCAGTTTCGCCACCTTGAACGTCATCCCGAGGTCAGAGGAGAGCGTGTAGGGGAAGTCCTGCAACCGCTCCTTGCCGATCATGGCGAGATGCGGTTCGGGCTTGCCGTCGGAGGCGAGGACCACGTCCAGCCAGTCCCCCTCCGCCCGCGCGGCGGTGCGCAGCGCGGGGACGAGCGCCTTGCAGATCGGGCAGCTCGTCGAGAGGAAGAACACGAGCTGGCTCCGCCCCGACGCGCCCCCCAGCGGGACGGGCGCGCCGTTCAGGTTGGGCAGCAGCATCTCCGGCACGCGGGCGCCGATGTCGGGGCCCTTGTCGGCCATCATCGCGCCGACGGGTTGCACCCGCTCCAGCAGGACGCCGATCTGGCGGGCGAGGGCAAAGACGACGGCGATCAGGATCATCACCACGATCCAGAGCGCGACCACCGCGAAGGTAAGGATGTTCATCGGTTCTCTCCGTCAGGATCGCGCCGCGAGGCGCATATGTCCGGCATTGGCCAGAAGCCGCTCGACGATGCCATAGACGCACCAGAGCGTAAGTCCCGCCGCGAGTGCCACCGCCGCCGCCGCCGGGCCCATCGGCCCCTCCGGCAGCAGTGCCACGGCCAGCGCCACGGCGGCGAGGAGGAGATTGCGCAGGATGACGGGCCGGGAGACGATCTGCGGCGCGCCGCCGCAGCCGCACTCGATCCGGTCTTTCCCCGCGCGGAGCGCCAGCGCCATCGCCGCGCCGTAGCCCGCGAAAAGCGCCGCCGCGAGCAGGCCGCCCGCCGCCCGCGTCCATGGCAGGACGAGGAGCACGACCGCGCCTGCCTCCGCCGCGATCAGCAGACGGAGGACGACGGCCTCCCGCCCCGGCGGGACGAGCTCGTAGCCTGCCACGAAACCGGTGGTTTCGAGGAAGGACTGCGCCTTGTGCCACGCCGCACCGAGCAGGATCAGCGCCACGAAGGCGGTGAGCGCGCCCGAGAGATAGACGCCTGCCTCCGTCATGGTCACTCCGTCGCCAGAACGAGGCCGACGAAATTGCCCATGTCCTCCGCCTCTCCGGCGAGCTTCGCGGCGAATTTCGCCTCCGGGTCCACCTCGTAGCGGTAGAGGGCGTTCTCCTCCGACACGGCGAAGATCACCGGCGCCGCGCCCTGGGTCACGGTGATGGTGTTCTCGGCATGGGCGTTGGAGCGGTAGAGCACCTTCTTCGCCTTCACATCGACCGCCCAGATCTCCTCTGCGCCGTCCTTGTGGCTGCCGTCCTCGGCGCCCGAATGCATCAGCACATAGGCGGTGCCGGTGGGCGCGTTGTAGGCGATCACCTCGGATCCGCCGGGCGCCCAGCCGCCTTCCACGCCCTCGGTCGTGGCGAACTTGTCCACCAGCACGGCTTTGCCGTCCTTCACCGCGACGTGGTAGAGATTGCCGTTGAAGGAGGCGAACAGCCAGTCGTCGCCCATCTTCGCCGGGTTGGTGAACAGCGCGTCCTTGTCGGCGTCGAAGATCTTCTCGCTCTTGACCGGCGTGCCGACCTTGCCTGCGGCATCGAAGGAGAAGACCTGCATCGTGCCGTCCCCGCAGAGGCTCAGGAACTTCAGGTCCTGCGCCACGGGCAGCGCGCCCCAGCAGCCCGGTGTCGGCACTTCGGCGATCTGCTCGCCCTTGGCGAGATCGGCCACGCTGACCGAGGTGGCGGGGGTGGCGTTCTGCACGAGCAGGAACTTCGCATCCCCCGCGAGCTGCAGCAGTGCGGGCTGCGGCTCGGCCATCGCCATCTTGTTGGAGACGGTGAACTCGCGCTTGTGGGTCAGGGTGGCGATGTCGAATTCGTGGATCACGGCCTCCTGCGGCCCATAGGTGATCCGGGGCGCATAGACGGAGGCGGTGTAGAGCGTCTCCCCGCCCGGAGCGAGCACCATCTGCCCGATCAGACCCACGCCCATGTTGCCCTTCATCTTCAGGTCGGACGTGGACAGCACGTTGATCCGGGACTGTCCGCTCCAGCTCTGGTCGAGGGTGAGGACATTCGGGCCGGGGGCGATGCGCTCCTCCACGGTCAGCTTCTCGGGGGCGATCGCCTCCTGTGCAATGGCCGCCTGTCCGGCAAGGCCCGCACAGGCGGCGCAGATGATTGCTGGGACTCGCATCCGGTCTCTCCTGCGGTTCGTTTGATCCTTGTTAACGGCTGCGTGAGGGCGCGATCTATCCGGGCACAGCGGGAAAATTCGCCTATTTTCCGGGCATCGGAGGAAAGTGCAGCGACGTTTCGCCGCGGCATGGCTTGCTCCATGCCCCGGCAGGGGCGCAGGCCGGAGGCATGACACCAACCTATCGCCACACTCTCTGCCACGCCATCGAGGAGCTGGAATGCGGCATGCCCGGATGGGAGCAGCGCTACCACCCGGTCGCGCCGGGCGGCGCTCTGGGCGAGATCAGCAGGCTCGATTTCGGCACACTCTCCCTCTACCGGGAGGAGATGCAGCGCCTGACCCTCAACAGCTTCTCCATGCCGGAAGGGCGGTTGGCGGTGTATTTCCTGCTCGGCGGAATGGAAGGCGGCGGCTCAACCGTGCTGGAGGCGGGTTTCGCCATGACGGCCCGCTGGCTCACCATGCTGCAACGCCCCGGCGTGCGCTGCGTCTCGGTGGACCTGCCCGCCCACCTGCTTCCGGCAGCGATGGAGGCGGGGGCCCAAGTCGGATGTTCCGGCGTCTTCGACCATCGGGCAAAGGGGGACATCGCCCAGACGGGTCAATGGCTCGACTTTCTCGTCTCCCCCACGGACGGGGCCTACAGCCGGGGCAATGCCTCGCTTCTCGCCATCGCGCCCGGCCTCATTACCGACCGGCTGACGCTGTGGTTCGAGGAACGGGTCTGGGCGCGCAAGCGCCGGCAGGGAACCGCGCGGGCCTTTGCCGCCACGCTTGACTGGCTCGCTGCGGCGGAGGCGGTCGATATGACCGTCACGCAGCTTTCTGCCGCGACGGGGTTCGACAGCCGCACCCTGCGCCGCGCGAGCATGGCCGAGGCCGGGCTGGGGCTTGACCGGCTGCTCACCATGCAGCGGCTGAACCTCGCGCGGCGGGCGCTCCTCACCGCGCGGGAGGCCGGGGTGCGGGAAAGGGGCGCAAAGGTCTCGGACATCGCCCTGGACCACGGGTTCCTGCACTGGGGCCGGTTCGCGGGGCAGTATCGCGCCATGTTCGGCGAGCGCCCGACAGACACCCTCCGCGGACGCCTCGCATTGGCGGGGGAGTAGTCACTCCTCCGCGCGCAGTATCGCCGCGGGACGTGCCGCCAGCGGACGGATCGCAAAGGCCAGGCTCGCGGCCAGCGTGGCGAGCGCGCCGCCCAGCACGACGGCAAGGGCCGGGCCGATGGCCGGGCGGTAGCTTTCCTCCATCACCAGATGCATGACGAGCCATCCCGCCAGCAGCCCGAAGCCGATGGCCACCAGTCCCGCCGCGCCGCCGGTCAGCAGCGCGCGGAGCGCGAAGGACCACAGGATCCGCCCCCGCGTCGCGCCCAGCACCTTGAGGAGCGCCGCCTCTCTCGCCCGCGCCCGCTCCCCCGAAGCAGCGGCGCCGATCAGCACCACGGCCCCGGTCAGAAGCGTCACGCCCGCCGCCAGCACGATGGCGCGGGCCACGAGCGTCAGCGCCTCGCCGATACGCGCCAGCGCCTCCCGCACGGGGATGGCCGTGACGTTGGGCCAATCTCCCGCAATGGCACGGAGCACACTGGCCTCCGCCTCCGGCGCGGCATAGACCGTGGCGATGTTGGTGTGGGGCGCGCCGGTCAGCGCGGCGGCGTTCAGGACCAGGAAGAACCCGATCCCGTCCCGGCGATAGTCCACGTCGCGGAGAGAGGTGATCGTCGCCTCGATGTCGCGGCCGAGAATGTTCACCGTCAGCCGGTCGCCCAGTGTCAGCCCCAGCTCCGCGGCCTCTGTCGCGGCAAGGCTGGCCTCCGGCGGACCGCTGTAGTCGGCGGGCCACCATGCTCCCGCGACAAGGCGCGTGCCCTCCGGCGGGGCGGCCGCATAGCTCACGCCCCTGTCGCCGCGCAGAACCCAGTGGTCCCCCGCGACCGAGCGCGCGTCCCGGCCGTTGATCTGCGTGACCACACCCCGGAGCATGGGCGCGGTCTGCAATCTCTCCACGGCGGGAAGCGCGGTCAGCCGGGCCTCCAGCGGGCCGATCTGGTCGGGCTGGATATCCACGAGGAAGAAGGCAGGCGCGATGCGGGGCAGGTCGGCGGCGATGGCGTTGCGCAGGTTCGCCTCCACCTGTCCCACTGCGGCCAGGACCGAGAGGCCGAGGCCGAGCGACAAAACGACCGCGCCCGCATCGCTCCCCGGCCCGCCGATCTGCGCCAGCGCCGCGCGGAGCATGGGCTGCCCCCGCACGATCCGCGCGCGCGCCAGCCCGCGTGCGAGCCAGCGGAGCGCCCACGCCACAAGCCACAACAGCGCCAGCGCCACCGCAATACCCGCCAGCGTGGCAAGCGTCAGGC
>NZ_NIPW01000023.1 GCF_002196855.1 Haematobacter genomosp. 1
AGGAAAACCCGGCGCGGTTCAGAGCGAGCCGTGGAAGTTGGGGGGACGGACCGCGTGCTTTGGGAGCCACCGCCTTGTTTGGAGCAGGTCCCGATGGCAGTTGCCCGATCATCATAGCCTCCAGAATACGCAGGCGAAGTTCCTCAAGGCAAATCGTCTGCCTGTCTCCGGCGCAGGAGGTTGTTATCGAGCCAAGGATCCGGAGAGCTTCCTGGTGCGCGCGGAATTCGCACCCGGCCCGGAGGGTCAGGCCCAGGGCGAGACACTAGGGCAGGGAGCAGGAAAAGGAGGGTAAAGGTTGCTGCTGGACCGCGACTTCTGAATGGCTACACTCGATTCCGCCGCAAAGCCTTATAGTAATAAGGAAAAAGGGTGGATCTAGTGTAGTGAAAATGACGGAATCTGGTCAAAACAGCACCAGTTGGGAGGGATTTCCTCGAGCGGACCGTCGGCCTTGGTCCGAAAAATGGACTATGTCGCGATACTGGCGATCGGTTATGGATAGAATCTGAACGTCGCCATGGGCGGGCAGGGCACGCTCGATACGCCGAATGCGGGTTTCGAAGGCCTCCTTTCCGTTAATGAAGCGCGCATAGATCGAGAACTGGCTGCGCTCGAACCCCTCGTCCAGTAAGAAATTGCGAAACTCTACGCAGCTTTGCGCTGCGATTTGGTGTCGGTCGGCAGGTCGAACATACAAGGATCCACATCAAACGATATCCGCTGAGAAAAGTCGCCGGCCCGCTCACGCGCTCAGGCCTGCGAGCGTCAGTGCCGCGTGGGGTTCGGGCAGAGCGAGCGACAAGCGCCTTGCCTCGAAGCTCTGCGCGAGTGAGGTTGCGGGGCACGAGAGGGCGACTGAGACCGAGCTACTCTCGCCGGCCAGCGTAAGGTCAAGCGCGATCAGATCGGCCATATGGCGCTTAGCTTCAGGCGTGACTTCGGGTCCGTTCCTGGCGGCTATGGCGCGCGCCGACAGATCGACCAACGGGCGGAACGGCTCCATCAGGTCATCGGGAAGGCATTGGCGCGATTGGAGTGGAACAGGCCAATGGTGGGATGCAATTCGCCAGCGGTGACAGCGCGAGATGTGGCGGCGCGCAGCACGGTGTATCCGTAGTTCAGCAAGGCGTTGATGTCGGGCAAGTCGGCATTGCGACGGAAGGTCTTGCCAATCATCATGGGCCAGTATATCCGCGCCGCCTGCGCCTCGGCATTGCTGCTGTCACCTGATTGCACACTGCGCGCGATTTTCTCCAATGGCGCAGGCGCCTGTCCAATGGATGCCAAGGCGGCCGCCTGCATGCGGATCTTGGCGGTGCCATCTGCTTCCAGGCCTGTTTGATCAGCGTGCGTGGTGCATCCCATTGCGCGCATACGCGCGTTTTGCTGGTGATGGCCCTGCAGCGTGCACAGCGCCCGGGCCGATCACCGTCGTCATGCCGCCATGGATGAGGCGAACCTCTCCCTGCTGAACCGGCGCAGCTTCAGGAACCGTCCGGCGTTCGCCCGCAGCGCGCCGGGCCGATCCACCCGCCCTGCCTCGCAACGGCAATAACCGGCCACGAGCCTCCGGCCTTCCCAAAGCCCCGTCGAGATCCGCAGGCTCGGCTGCGCGCGATCCGAGGCGGAGAGGTCATAGTCGCCGCGCACCACCTCCCGCCACAGATCGGAGGAGGACGGGACGTCATGGCGGTCGTATCGAACGATGTAAACGGGAGTCCAGTCAGCACTATAGCCCGCGCCCTCCACCCTTCTCGCGATCCAGCATCGCATACCGCTCAGACGACAGCAAATGCGGAGCGCGCCTGCCTTGCGCGGGACGCTATAGTTCGTGGATGCCGGAAAGCCTTATCCCTGCACGAACTGCCGAGAGTCGACGCCGGAGCGATCAAGGCACAGCCCATGGGGTCAAGCACGAGGTACTGGCGCTGACCGGAGGCAAGGGCATCGACTTCAGGAAGGGGAACGGCGTAAGCACCATGACGGCAGAACCGCGATATGGTTGTGCGAGGAAAGGGTCCGCGAAACTTTTGACGCATGTCGAGGCCATACTGGGCAGCGTGAAAATTCTAGCGTCCGATGTCCCGGCTGACACGGAGCATGGCAGCATCCGGTCCAAGCTCGAGGCCGCTGGCAAGCCCATTTGTCCAAACGATCTGCTGATCACGGTTCAACCTACGCCGCCGGTGCAATTCTCGTGACTGACAACACAGGCGAATTTTCGCGTATTCGGGATCTGAGGACTGAAAACCGGATCAGGCAGTCCACCGAGGCCAACGGCTTGGAGATACGATTCTTTCGTGGCCCCGGTGCCAGAGCCATCCCTCTGTTCAGACTGTAGTCATTTGGATATGACGTTAGAGTGGCGTAAGACAATATCTATATGACAGAGAGTCATACCAATGATCGACATCCAGCCTCTGGCCATTCTGCGGGAGATTGACCGGACGGGGAGCCTGACCCAGGCCGCCGATCGGCTGAACCTGACCCAATCGGCCGTCAGCCATGCCATTCGCCGCTTCGAGGAGCGCTATGGCGTCAAACTCTGGGAGCGCGAGGGGCACAAGTTGCGCCTGACACTTGCCGGCGACTATCTTCTGGGGCTGGCGATGCGGGTACTGCCACAGCTCGAACATGGCGCGATCGTTCTCGATCACTATGCTCGCGGACGTCGTGGCGCGATCCGGGTCGGGATGGAATGTCACCCCTGCCAGGATTGGCTCATGCGGGTGGTCGATCCGTTTCTGGCGGAATGGCCGGATGTCGATCTGGATGTTACCACGGCCTTTCAGTTCGGCGGGCTGGCGGCGCTACTGGGCCATGAGATCGACATTCTTGTCACTCCTGATCCGATCAAGCGTCCGGGCGTCGAATACGAAGCTGTCTTCGACTATGAACTGGTTCTGGCGGTGGCCGAGACCCATCCCTTGGCGCAGAAACAGCAGGTTGCACCCGAGGATCTGGCGCGCGAGACCCTGATCACTTATCCGGTCGCTCGCGAGAGGCTGGATATCTACACCCACTTCCTGGTGCCTGCCCATGCCCTGCCGCGGCGTCACCGCACGGTGGAGACGACTGATCTGATGTTACGGCTGGTGGCCTCGGGCCGCGCTGTCAGCGCGACGCCCGACTGGCTGTTGCGCGAGGTCAAAGGGGTGAAAGGGGTGCGGATCGGCGAGGGGATCGCGAAGTCCATCCATCTCGGGCACCGCACAGGCAGGGCGGCCACCTATCTCGACGGCTTCATCGATTTGGCCAAGAGCGTCGAGATCTGACCCGATACGGGTATCTTTCTGGGGACCTTCCGCTTTCGCTCGCATGAATGCGCAGAAAGACCCATGCGGGCTTAGCTGCATGGGGCTGGCCAGAACATGACAGGTAGTCATGTTTTTCTGACGTAATATCATTTTTCTTCATGTTTTGGGTCGGGCATATGTCACGTGTTGCCCGAACCACCGGCCCATGAAGACCGCTCATCGCGCTCGTTTGAGAACCATCTCGGACGCCACCTGAGCATGCATGAAACGGCCTCAGGCCAAGGCAGGAGACCAGATTCCATGACCAGAGACTTCAGCTTCTCCATCAAGACTCTTCCCTTTGACGAAGATTACAAACCCTCCGACAGCACGCGTCTCACCACCAATTTCGCCAATCTGGCGAGGGGCGAGAGCCGTCAGGAGAACCTGCAGAACGCGCTGCGGATGATCGAAAATCGCTTCAACGCCTTGGCCCAGTGGGATAACCCGCGCAACGACCGCTACGGCATTGAACTGGACATTGTGTCCGTCGATCTGGAGATCGACTGCACTGGGCGGGCGTTCCCGGCAATCGAGATGCTGAAGACGACGATCCTCGACCGCAAGACGGCTGCGCGGATCGACGGGATCGTCGGGAACAACTTCTCTTCCTATGTGCGGGATTATGACTTCAGCGTCCGGCTGCCTGGATGCGGCGGCTGCGGCATTCCTGACGATTTCGGGGATCTGCACGGCAAGCTGTTCAAGAGCTTCGTCACCTCCGACGCCTACAAGGCATATTTCCTGAAGCTGCCCGTGATCTGTCTCAGTGTCTCGCACGACAAGACCTACCGGCGGACGGCAAATCAGCACCCCATTCTGGGGTTTGAATACCAAACGAACGAAGCCTCTCTGACCGAGCAGTATTTCAGGAAGATGGGAATGCAGGTGCGCTACTTCATGCCGCCGAACAGCGCGGCACCGCTGGCATTCTACTTCTTCGGTGACCTGCTCAACGATTACACCAATCTCGAACTGATCGGCACCATCGCCACGATGGAGACCTTCCAGAGGATTTACCGGCCGGAGATATATAACGCCAATTCAGCGGCGGGGCAGGTCTTTTCACCGAGTCTCCAGCAGCCGGACCATTCGCTGACCGGTATTGTTTACGACCGGGAGGAGCGCAGCCGGCTGGCTGTCCAGCAAGGAAAATTCGCCGAAGAGCACTTCATAAAGCCGTATGGGGCCATTCTGGATGAGTGGTCCATGCAATTCGCCGCTTGAACGACTGACAAATCACAAGGTTACGACGCATGACTAAATTGCTCCCCACATCGACTGCCGGCAGTCTCCCCAAACCGTCCTGGCTGGCAGAGCCGGAAAAGCTCTGGTCCCCCTGGAAACTTGAAGGTGAGGAGTTGATTGCTGGCAAACAGGACGCTCTTCTCTTGACCCTGGCCGAGCAGGAGCGCGCGGGGATCGATATCGTCAGCGATGGAGAACAGACCCGCCAGCATTTTGTCACGACCTTCATCGAACATCTCGACGGCGTCGATTTCGAGAAACGCGAAACCGTGAGGATCCGCAATCGCTACGATGCGAGCGTGCCAACGGTGGTGGGTGCCGTGTCCCGCGAAAAGCCGGTATTCGTGGAGGATGCCAGGTTCCTGCGGCAGCAGACCGAAGGTCGTATCAAATGGGCTTTGCCCGGGCCCATGACGATGATCGACACGCTTTATGATGCGCACTACAAGAGCCGCGAAAAACTCGCTTGGGAGTTTGCCGTGATCCTCAATCAGGAAGCGCGCGAGCTTGAAGCCGCCGGGGTCGACATCATCCAGTTCGACGAACCTGCGTTCAACGTTTTCTTTGACGAGGTGAACGATTGGGGCATTGCCGCTCTGGAAAGGGCGATTGAAGGGCTCAGGTGCGAAACGGCTGTCCATATCTGTTATGGCTACGGCATCAAGGCCAATACCGATTGGAAGAAAACGCTGGGCTCGGAATGGCGCCAGTATGAAGAGACGTTTCCCAAACTTCAGGCGTCCAATGTCGATCTGGTTTCGCTGGAATGCCACAACTCGCATGTTCCGATGGAACTGATCGAGCTTCTGCGCGGCAAGAAGGTAATGGTCGGGGCTATTGATGTGGCAAGCACCACCGTCGAAACCCCGGAGGAGGTGGCCGATACCTTGCGCAGGGCGCTTCGGTTCGTGGATGTTGAAAAGCTTTACCCCTGCACGAACTGCGGCATGGCACCGCTCTCACGTGAGGTTGCACGGGGAAAGCTCAAGGCGCTCAGTGCAGGTGCCGAAATCATCCGGCGGGAGGTCTCGGCTTAAAAACCTGCGAATGATGGGCTGGCCGTCGCGGTGGTCCCGTTGAGCAGGCTGCTGAAAAAGTCCTGAAGCGTCATGCCCGTGCTCTGAAATCGGGAAATCAGCCGAGAAATAACCCAACTTTGTAGGTTTTCGGCTGGATTTAACCAGTTTGCGACCGATTTCCGCTTCAACACGGACCCGAAAGCCTTTTTCGGCAACCTGTTAGTGTATGCCGTCAACTCGGAACGCGGCATGGATATCATAGCTCGGTCGTCCCTGAGTAGGGGGCAAAGCGTGCCTGGCCGGAGCGGACGGCCAGGGGCCGGCTCACCATCGGAAAGGCGCGCTGCGGGCAATCCAGGCGCTCGCAGAGCTTGCAGCCGGGGCCGATCCGCGCGGCGGTCTCCGGGTTCTTCAGGTCCATGCCGCGCGCATAGACCAGCCGCTCGGCATGGGCAAGGTCGCAGCCGAGCGCCACGGCGAAGGTCTTGACCGGCGCACCGAAGCCGCCCTGTCCGGTTTGCACCATGCGTGCGATCCAGAGGTAGCTGCGCCCATCCGGCATCTGTGCCACCTGCCGCAGGATGGTGCCGGGCCGGGCAAATGCCTCGTAGATATTCCACAGCGGGCACGATCCGCCGATGCGGGAGAAGTGGAAGTCGGTCGCCGACTGGCGCTTCGAGATGTTTCCGGCCCGGTCCACGCGGATGAAGAAGAAAGGCACGCCCCGCGCGTCGGGGCGTTGCAGGGTGGACAGGCGGTGGCATGTGGTCTCGAACCCGACGCCGAAGCGGCGTGACAGGAGCTCTATGTCATATCTTACTGCCTCCGCCGCCTCCAGGAATGCGCGATAGGGCAGGATGAGGGCACCTGCGAAGTAGTTGGCCAACCCGATGCGCAGCAGGGCGGCGGCGTCCGGTGTGAGCTTCGGATCGGCGGAGAGGCGGGCGATGGTTTCTCCCTGTTCCAGAAAGGCTAGTTGCGTGGCGATCTGAAAGGCGATCTGGCCAGGCGTCAGATCGGCGGCGAGATGGAGCACCCGTGCGGCGGGATCGTAGCGGCGCAGGGTATCGTTCATACCTTGCGCGATGCGGATCCCGTGTCGCCCCGCCAGCCGGTCGATCAGCCCGGCGCTCATGCGCCCCGGCCCGAGCCCGTCACCGATCGCCTCGGCCGCGCGGTCCAGCTCGGGCACGTGATTGCGCCGCTCGTAGAACCAGTCGCGCACCGCCTCGTAGGCGGTGGGGGCGTGGCCCGGGCTGGCGGTGATCTGCCCGGCGAAAAGGTCTGCGCGTTCGGAGGTCTCCTTCAGCGTTTGCTGCATGGCGATGATCGACCGTGCCACCCCGGGCATTTTCGAGGCGATTTCCCGAACCTCTGCCAGCGAGACGGCTGTGCCCTGATCGGCCAGCGCCCCGCGCAGATCAGTGATCAGCCGCGTCTCATCGGCATCGGAGAAGATCTGCACGTCCAATCCGAAGGCGGCATTGAGCTTCAACAGCACCGGAACGGTGATCGGCCGCGCGTCCTGTTCGATCTGGTTGAGGTAGCTCGGGCTGATCTCCAGCGCGCGGGCAAGGGCAGCCTGCGTCAGCCCGCGTTCCTCGCGCAAGCGGCGCAGCCTTACGCCCATATAGGCCTTGCTCATCTTCGCAACCTTCGCAATTCGCAGGATTATCATTCGCAAACCCACGCATATTCAGCAGTTTACTGCTTCATTGTGGCTGTGGAAAGGTCTGCATGCCAACCCTGCGAAGGTTATCGCCATGCACTCTCAACCCGACGTCAGGCTGATCGAGATGATCTTTCCCGATGCTGCGAACCACTATGGGACGCTGTTCGGGGGCAATGCGCTGGCGCTGATGGCGAAGGCCGCCTTTGTCGCCGCCACCCGTCATGCCGGAACTTCCGTGGTCATGGCGCGCTCCGAACGGATCGACTTCGCCACCCCGGTGCGGGTCGGCGATATGCTGGAGCTGAGCGCGCGAGTGATCCGCACCGGCCGCAGTTCCATGACGGTGGAGGTCAGCGGCTTTGCCGACGGGATCGGTGACCCGGCACCGCGCGCGGCGCTTTCCGGCCAATTCGAGATGGTGGCGGTGGATGCAGCGGGCCGCCCGCAGCGCCTTGCCCGAAACAAGTACAACGAAGGACAGACGCAATGAACACCCATGATATGCGGACCTACAAATCGGCCGAACACCTGCCGCGCGAAGACCAGCTTGCGTGGAAGATCGCCGAAGTCGCCGCCGACCCGGTGGAGGTGTTGCCGGAAGTCACCGAGATGATCATCAACCGGATCATCGACAACGCCGCCGTCGCCGCAGCCTCGCTCGCGCGCCGTCCGGTGGCCTCGGCGCGGGCGCAGGCGCTCTGCCATCCGATGGCGCCGGGCGCCACGGTGTTCGGTCTGGCCAATGACCGGGTGAGCCCCGAATGGGCGGCCTGGGCGAATGGCACGGCGGTGCGGGAACTCGATTTCCACGACACCTTCCTGGCCGCCGACTATTCCCACCCCGGCGACAACATCCCTCCCATTCTGGCGGTGGCGCAGCATACAGGGCGTTCCGGGGCCGAGCTGATCCGGGGGCTGGCGACGGGCTATGAGATTCAGGTGAACCTCGTGCGCGGCATCTGCCTGCATGAGCACAAGATCGACCATATCGCGCATCTCGGTCCGTCGGCGGCGGCGGGGATCGGCACACTGCTGGGCCTTTCCACGGAGACGATCTATCAGGCGGTGCAGCAGGCGCTGCATGTCACCACCACCACGCGGCAAAGCCGCAAGGGCGAGATTTCGAGCTGGAAGGCCTATGCCCCCGCTTTTGCGGGCAAGATGGCGATCGAGGCGGTGGATCGGGTGATGCGTGGCGAAGGCGCGCCGTCCCCGGCGTGGGAGGGCGAGGACGGCTTCATCGCCTGGCTGCTCTCCGGCCCGAACGCGCGTTATCAGGTGCCGCTGCCCGGCAGAGGAGAGGCGAAGCGCGCGATCCTCGACACCTATACCAAGGAGCATTCGGCGGAATACCAAAGCCAGGCGCTGATCGACCTTGCCCGCCGCATGGGTCCGCAGATCGGCGATCTGACGCAGATCGACAGCATCGTGATCCACACCAGCCACCATACCCATCATGTGATCGGTACCGGCGCGAACGACCCGCAGAAAATGGACCCGAAGGCCAGCCGCGAGACGCTGGACCATTCGATCATGTATATCTTCGCCGTGGCGCTGGAGGATGGCGGCTGGCACCACGAGAAATCCTATGCGCCGGATCGGGCCAACCGCCCGGAGACCGTGGCGCTCTGGCGCAAGGTCTCTACTACCGAAGACCCGGAGTGGACGCGCCGCTATCACGCCCGCGATCCGAAGGAGAAGGCCTTTGGCGGCCGCGTGGTGGTCACGCTGAAGGACGGGCGGGTCATCACCGACGAACTCGCACTGGCCGATGCCCATCCCGATGGCGCGCGCCCCTTCGAGCGCGAGAATTACGTGCGCAAATTCCTCACCCTCTCAGACGGAATCAGCGCGGGGGGCGAGCAGCAGCGGTTCCTCGACGCGGCGGCGGCACTGGCAACGCTGAAGGCGGGGGATCTCGGGGCGCTCAACTTCACCGTGGACGCGGAGAGGCTGGGTGCGCCCCGTCCACACGGCATATTCGACTGGAAATGAGGGATCAGATGAGCGGCTCCATGCTGAAACCGAAGAAATCCGTGGCCCTCTCCGGGGTGGTTGCCGGCAATACCGCGCTGTGTTCGGTGGGACAGTCGGGCAATGACCTGCATTATCGTGGCTTCGACATCCTCGACATTGCCGAGGCCTGTGAATTCGAGGAAGTGGCGTATCTGCTGGTGCACGGCGCGCTGCCCACCGCCCCTGAACTGCGCGCCTACAAGGCGAAGCTGAAGGCCCTCCGGGGCCTTCCAAAGGCGGTGCGCGACACGCTGGAGGCGATCCCCGCCGCCGCACATCCGATGGATGTGCTGCGCTCCGGGGTCAGCGCATTGGGCTGCGTGCTGCCCGAGGCGCATGACCACAACCTACCCGGCGCGCGCGACATCGTGGACCGGCTGATTGCGGCGCAGGGCTCAATGCTGCTCTACTGGCACCACTACGCCCAGAACGGCCGTCGGATCGACGTGGAGACGGAGGACGATACCGTTGCGGGCCATTTCCTGCACCTGCTGCACGGAATCGCGCCCTCGGCCGCCGAAGTGCGGGCGATGCACACCACGCTGAACCTCTATGCCGAGCATGAGTTCAACGCCTCCACCTTCACCGCACGGACCATCGCGGGCACCGGGTCGGATGTGTATTCTGCCATCGCAGGCGCCATCGGCGCGCTGCGCGGGCCGAAGCACGGCGGCGCGAACGAGGTCGCCTTCGAGATCCAGAAGCGCTATGCCGACGCGGATGAGGCGGAGGCGGACATCCGTGCCCGCATGGCGGCGCGGGAGGTCATCATCGGCTTCGGCCACCCGGTCTATACCATCGCCGACCCGCGCAACGTGGTCATCAAACGGGTGGCGAAGCAGCTCTCCACCGCCTCCGGCTCCATGCGGATGTTTGACATCGCCGAGCGGATCGAGACGGTGATGATGGAAGAAAAGCGGATGTTCCCGAACCTCGACTGGTATTCGGCGGTGTCCTACCACCTTCTGGGCGTGCCGACCGCGATGTTCACGCCGATCTTTGTGATCTCGCGCACCTCCGGCTGGGGCGCGCATGTGATCGAACAGCGGCAGGACAACAAGATCATCCGCCCCTCTGCCAACTATATCGGGCCGGACAACCGCGCCTTCACCCCCATCGATAAGCGCGGCCTGCTGGCGCCGCCTTCGGAGGCCTGAGATGCCCTATCTGATTGCAGACGATCTGCCGCGCGCAACGGCTGGAGCGCGGTTCCGCGCGGCGCTGGACCGGCCCGGCATTCTCCGGATGCCCGGCGCGCATAACGGACAAGCGGCGTTGCAGGCAAAGGCTGCGGGGTTCGACGCACTCTATCTCTCCGGTGCCGCGATGACGGCCTCCATGGGTCTGCCTGATCTGGGCATCATCACGGTGGATGAGGTCGCCTTCTTCATCCGCCAGATCGCGCGGGCCTCCGGCCTGCCCCTGCTGGTGGATGGCGACACCGGTTATGGCGAGGCGCTGAACGTCATGCATATGGTCCGTGTGTTCGAGGAGGCGGGCGCGGGGGCCGTACATCTGGAGGACCAGCTGTTGCCGAAGAAATGCGGACATCTGAACGACAAGAAGCTCGCCTCCGCGCAGGACATGGCGGCCAAGGTTGCCGCCGCCGCTCGTGCCCGGCGCGATCTGGTCGTGATGGCCCGGACAGATGCGGCGGCGTCCGAGGGCATCGAAGGGGCCGTGGAGCGGGCGAAGATGTATGTCGAAGCCGGGGCTGACGCGATCTTCCCGGAGGCACTGACCAGCGTGGAAATGTTCAGGGAAGTGCGCGCCCGCCTGCCGGGGGTGAAGCTGCTGGCCAACATGACCGAATTCGGCCGCACGCCCGTGCTCACCGCGCAGGAGTTCGAGGATCTGGGCTACGACATGGTGATCTGGCCGGTCTCCTCGCTTCGCGTCGCCAACAAGGCGCAGGAGCGGCTCTACACGGCGCTCGCCCGCGACGGCGCCACTACGGCGATGATACAGGAAATGCAGACCCGCGCGGAACTCTACGATGTGATCGGCCTCAATGCCTTCGAAGTACTGGACCGGTCCATCGCTCAGTCAGTCGTGCCGGAGTGGAAGTCCTGAAACCACCGATCTGAGACCGCTACCATCGGTACGCTGCCTGGCGCGGTTCCTTCCAGTCCCAAGAAGGCATCGCGCCCTCAAACCGTGTGATCAAACAGCTAATACAGTGCGATCGGGCTGCCGGTCTGGGGATCGGGGATGACGCGGAGCGGCAGGCCATAGATGCGCTGCAGGATCTCCGGGCGCATCACCTCCTCCACCCGCCCTTCCGCGACGATACGCCCCTGCGCCATTCCGATCAGCCGGTCGCAGAAGCGCGCGGCGAGGTTGATGTCGTGAAGCACTACGACCGCCATCGCCTCTGGCCGCTGCGCCAGGCTGCGCAGGAGCGTCAGCACCTCCACCTGGTAACGCAAATCCAGCGCGGCGGTGGGCTCGTCCATCAGCAGGCAGCCGGCGGATTGCGCCAGCATCATCGCAATCCAGCCTCGCTGCCGTTCCCCGCCCGAAAGGGTAGCCACCAGCTGCTCCCCCATCCCAGCAAGGCCTGCCGCGCCCATCGCATGCTCCACCGCCCGCCGGTCAGTATCGCCGAGCCTGCGGAACGGTCCGGTCCAGGGATAGCGCCCAAGACCCACCAGCTCCGCCAGACACATGTCCCCGGCGGGCGGTGGGCTCTGCGGCAGGAAGGCGATGCGCCGGGCCAGTTGGCGGGCCGGGAGAGCGGCGAGCGGAAGACCGTCGAGCCGCAGCTCGCCTCGCGTGGGCCGTTCCTGCCCGGCCATCAGTCGCAGAAGCGTGCTCTTGCCCGCGCCATTCGCGCCGATGACGCCATAGAGCAGCCCCCGGTCCAACCGCAGGGAAATCCCTTCCAGCAAGGGCCGACCCCCCGCGACGAAGGCGATATCGGTGAGATCGAACATCGTCATTTCCTCAACAGACCGGGGAGAATCCAGAGCCCGGACAGGAATGCCGCCATCAGTCCCGCGGGTACCTGCCATGGAAAGGCCGCGATCCGCCCGAGCCAGTCGGCCGCCACCATGACTGCTGCACCTGCCAGCGCCGCCCCTGCCAGCCCGGCGGCCGGGGTCGTCAGGCCGGCGGCACGGGCGATCTGCGGCGCCATCAGGCCCAGAAAACCGACCGGCCCCATCACCAGCGTCGCGATGGCGGACCCCGCGGCTGTCAGCCCGACCAGCGTTCCCCGCGCGACCGGCAGCGCCAGTCCCAGCGACCGGGACGCCTCCGCGCCGAGCGGCAGGATCGCCAGCCAGCGGGAAAAGGCCGGGACCGTCGCCAGAAGCGCTCCGGCCCCGGCAAGCGCAAACATCGCATCCTCCGGCGTCGCCCGCCAGGTGGATCCGGCCAGCCAGCCCATGAGCAGCGCTGCCCGCGGGTCTCCGCCAGCGAGCAGGAGCGACGTGAGCGCGGAGAGGAGCGTGACCCCCGCCACCCCGGCCAGCACCAAATGCAGCGGCGAGAAGCTCCGCCGCGCCGCGAGCGCCACTGCCACGACGGCGGCGAGGAGGGCGCCGGCGAAGGTTGCTGCCACGAGCGCCGGGCGACCCGTCGCGCCAAGTGCCACCACCCCGATCAGGCCGAGCGCCGCGCCGGAGGACACGCCCAGCAGTTCCGGGCTGGCCAGCGGATTGGCCGTCAGGCGCTGCATCAGCACGCCTGCGATCGCGGTCGCCGCGCCCGCGGCCACCGAGACGCCGATCCTTGGCCAGCGGAGGTCTGTATAGGTTGCGCCGTCCCAGAGCCATCCGTCCGGGAAGCGGCCGAGCGACAGGGAGAGCCAGACCAGCCCGCCGAGCATCGCGGCCATCATACAGAGCACGACCGCAGGCCGACGCACGCGGCGCGCCGGACGGGGCGGTGACAGCCGGGGCGCCGCTGCAGGCAGGCGCCGCAACAGCGACAGCAACACTCCTGCGCCGACCAGCGCGGTGATCGCACCTGCCGGCACCGGCAGGCCCGTCGTCCGCACCGCCTGATCGGCCAGCGCCAGCAACCCGGCGCCGATCGCCATGGCGGCGAGGGGTAGGCGCCGCCCCCGCGCCCCTCCCAGCCGGGCCAGCGCCGGGGCGATCAGCCCGACGAAGCCGATTACTCCCACGCCCGCCGCCACCGTCGCCGCCAGCAGCACCGCCGGCAGGAGCAGCGCCGTGTGCCAGAAAGCGATGCGCAGCCCCAAGCCCTGCGCCATGCCGTCGCCCAGTTCCAGCAGCGCCAGCGGGCGCGCGGCCAGCATCGCAATGCCCGCCGCCAGCGCCAGTGCCACGGCGATGCCCGCGGCGGACATCCAGCCGGCCTGCACCAGCGACCCGGCCTGCCACAGGAAAAGCTGCTCCATCACCTGATGGTTGAAGAGCGCCAGCATGGCATTGATGCCGCCGAGCCAGATCCCCGTCACCAGTCCCGACAGCAGGATCGCGCCCGCGCCGAATCCCGCCCGCGCCGACAGCGCCATGACCAGGGCGAAGGCAAGGAGCGCCCCCGCGAAGGCCGCCCCCCAGCCCGCCAGACCGGGCGCGGCCACCAGCGCGAGGCCGAGCGCCAGCTGCGCTCCGCCGAAGAGGCCGAGGGTGGCGGGCTCCGCCAAGGGATTGCCCAGCACGCGTTGCAGCAGCAGCCCGCAAAGCGCCAGCCCCGCGCCGGAGAGCAGCGCCGCAACCAGCCGGGGCGCCGTCGAAAGGTGGAGGATCATCTGTCCCACGTCGCCGGCTTGCGGCCAGATCATCGCCGCGATGGTTCCGGCGGGGGCGAGATCCCGCGCCTCCTGCCAGAAGAGCCAGAGCGCGGGCAGCCAGAGCAGCAGGATCAATACGCGGATCATGCCATCGCCGCGCGGATCGCCGTCGCAAGGCGGATGGCGGAGGCCACGCCGCCCGCCGGAAACACTGGCGGCAGCGGCCGCAGCCGGTCCGCAAGGTTGAAGGACAGCGCGTCCAGGAAGGGACCGGCGGACCCGGCGCCGCCGATGGCCAGCACCGCCGGGCCGTCCCGGTCCACCAGTTCATCCAGCCCCGTGCTGCGCGCCCCCCAGATCATGCTGCCGGTCGCGGCATTGGTCAGCCCCATGGCCGACAGCACGTCACCCGGCAGCGAACCCGGACCGAAGACGATCATGTGCCGCCCATCCTCCAGCATCCGCACGATCAGCGCCCGCTGCGCGCCGAGCGGGGTCAGCGCATCCTCCAGCCGGGCCAGCAGCGGACCGGAATCGCGGCCGAGAATGCGCGCCATCTGATCCGCCAGCGCGCGGGCCGTCGTCAGCGCGCCCTCCAGCGGCAGGGTCTGCAGCCATTCGACCGGGGCGATACGCTCCAGCCGGCCCGCTGCCGCCTGTTGCCACGCGGCGGCAAGGATCAGCCGCGGGGCCAGACGGCGCAGCAATTCGAGGTTCGGCTCGTTCAGCGGGCCGAGGTCCAACGCCGCGCCGGGGGCGGGATCTCGCACCAGCCGCTGATAAAGCCCGCGATTACCGATGGCGGCGGGGCCGTGGCCGAGCGCGAGACAGGTTTCCGTCAGGATGAGCTCCGTAGTAACCACGCCCCCCGCGGTATCCCCGGCGCCCGCAGGCGACAGGGCGCCGCCTGCGCGGGCATGAGCTGCCAGCGCCAGCGCAGCGGCAATCGCCGCGCGCCGGTTCATAGCCCGATCCCCAGATGCCGGGCCAGCGGCGGGTCGTGCCGGACAATGAGGCGGTCGAGATGGAAGCAGGGCGCCAGCAGCCGTTCCTGCCGCAGGGCCACGCGAAGTTGCGCCCGGCCATGGCGCCCGGCGGGAACGGGCAGATCCTCCCCCGCCCGGACCGCCCGCCGTACGGCCGTCTTCAGTGCCACCAGATCGGGCGGCCCGAACCGCGCCAGAAGACGCTGGAAGGCGGCATGGTCCTCTACATCGAAAGGCCGCGCCACGCCGGGGCGATGGCGGCACGGATGGGCGGGAAAGGCATGGGCGAACGGCAGCAGCCCCGCCGGGACCGGCGTGGTGGCGGGATGGGTGCGCCGTGTGTCGCCGAGCAGCGGCGGATCGCGGTCCCAGACCTCCAGCCGTCCCAGAGGGCCGCGCGCGATCCAGTCCCGCCCGCGGTGGCTGAGCCGGATCAGTCGCGACCCCGTCGGAATCTCGACCTCCCCCTCGGGGGCGCGTTCGACGGCGTGCGACACCGTCTCCGGCAGGCAAAGCGAGATGCCGTGGTTCCAGCCCTCCGGGTCGGAACTCAGCACCTCGAAGGCCAACGGGCGCAGGTCGGGCGGCAGGCGCAGGTGCAACGCCCCCCGCCTGCCCAGATCGGCCCCCGCCAGACCCAGCACCGCGCCGGGCCCGCCCATGCTCCAGATGCAGCGCGGATCCGCCATCAGCTCTTCGATCAGCCCGGTCGGCAAGGGTCAGAACTTCCGCCGATAGGCGAGCTCAACCGTGCGGGGCTGACCCAGGAAGGCTTGCGCGCGCTCCGTCGACGGATCGGTGCGCAGGTAGTCGGCATAGACCCGGTCGAGCAGGTTCGTCACCCGCAGGCTCCAGACGGAGGCCGCGTCGGGCACGTAGTCGACGCCGACGTTAACCAGACCGTAGCCCGCCCGCTTCGTGGTATTCGCGAAGTCGTAGTAGGATTTTCCGATCAACTGCACAGACCCGTTCGCGCGCCATCCGGGAGCGAAATCCCACGACCCCCACAGGTTGCCCGACAGTTCCGGCACCAGGATCGGCACATTGCCGGAATAGTCCTCCACCTCGAAGGTCAGCCAGTTGATGGAGGTGAAATCGTCGTAGCGCGCCCTCGTCCAGGCGGCGTTCCCGCCCAGCTTCACGTCGTCGGACAGCTGGAACGCCCCGGCCAGTTCTACCCCTCGCGAGGATTGCCGCCCGACCTGCTGCGTGGCGAAGGTCGCCGAGTCGAAGACCAGCAGGTTGCGCTTGATGATATCGAAGACCGCCAGCGACCATTCCCCGCGCCCTTCGAACACCGATTGCTTGACGCCCAGTTCGAACTGCCTACCGGTCGTCATGTCGAAATCCGTCATGGAGGCGGAATAGTCGAGCAGCGGCAGGTTCACCGGATCGGTCGCATAGGACATCTGGACATAGAAGACGGTCGCGGTATTCGGTGCGAAGGTCAGGCCCAGCCGGCCGCCCGGCCCCTCAAAATCGGCGGAGAAGTCATTCGCGGCCGATATGTGATCCTCACGCTCCACCGTGAACCAGTCGTAGCGCAGGCCGGCGCTGATCGCCCATCGATCGGTGATCTCGAGCCGGTCCTCGGCGAACACTGCATGCTGGTTGAGGGTGGAGTGATAGCGGGGGACCAAGTCATCCGGCAGCGGAAAGCGGCCTACCTCCGGGTGCCACGGATCGACGAAGCGGGGGGCGTAGGCCGCGAAATCGGCAAAGTCGGATTTGGCGCGGTTCACGTCGAAGCCCAGAAGCAGCTGGTTGCTCCGCCCCGCCACATCACCGCTGAACCGCACGTTAGCGCGCGTACCGAATTGAGACTGATCCTGCCGGATGCGACGGAATTCATCCACGGTGACCAGATCCGTCGCGGGATCCCAGAGATAGGTTTCGGCATTGCGGAAGATTCGCCGGCTGTCGATGCCGTAGATCACCCATTCCACACCGACGGTATCGGAGGGGGTCCATTCCGTGCGAAGCTGCATCCAGCTGTCGCGGAAGCGATTTTCGGCGTCCGAGACGTTGAAATTGTTGTCCCGGAAGGATTCGACAATCGTTCCGTCCCGCAAGGGGGTACCGAAATAGGCGGGTGGCTCGCGATCCGCATGGGCGCCGCTCAGCGTGACCTTCACCTCGTCCGTCGCTTCCCAGGCCAGTGCACCGGAAAGGACGAGATTGCGGCTGTCGGTATCGTCGACCCAGCCTTGCGACGCGTCGCCCACGGCGTTCAGGCGGAAACTGAGCCGGTCGTTCAACGAACCGCCCGCGTCATAGGCCAGCCGTGTGCGCAGGTTGCTGTCGAGCAGCGCAGCCACCTCCTGCCGGATCGGACCGGCGAAGGGACGCTTGGGCTGGATGTCGATCGTTCCGCCGATGGCGCCGGTGCCGTGCATGACCGATGCGGGCCCGTGCAGTACTTCGATCCGCTCCACGAGCCAGCTGTCGAAGGGGAAGCTGATATTGCCCCGGCCGGGGAAAAGCCGTGTACCGTCATAGAGCTGCATCACCGAATTGTTGCCCTGGAATCCGCGCAGCGCATAGGCGCTGCCGAACACGGGCGCCGCGACCGAGGTCACTCCGGGAACGTCTTGGGTGACAGCTTCGACCACATCAGTCTGCCCGCGCGCGGCGATGGTTACAGCCGTGACCACGGAGATCGAGGCGGGAATATCTTTCACGGACACCCCGAGGCGGCTACCAGATGTGGCCGGAGTGGTAAAACCCAGCGTGGGCGGGCCGGTGATCACCACGGTGTCGAGCGTGGTTTCCTGGGCGTGAAGCAGGCCCGCCGGACAGGTTGAAAGCGAGAGCAGGGCCAACATCAGCCGGCGGGGATTTGTGGAAAAGATGGACATGCATAGCCCCTGGGGCAAAAGACACGTCACTTGCGAACGCAGGTCCATAGCCGGGCGCAGCCCGGAGACTTCCCCCGTCAGGACACCCCGCCCGACGTGTTCGCGCGTGAAATCGGCCGACGGCAGGTCTCCTGGCTCACGGCTCGAACGGAGGTCTTCCCCTTCCCGGGCGCAGGCCCAGTGGTAAACGAAGACCGCCTTGCCGCCTACAGTTGCGGGGACAGCCGCAGCATGGGCCAAGTCAGCCGCACTGCATTCCCTTTTGATCCCCGAAGGGAACCGTCCCCCGAGCGCTAGGATCACCGACCCGTGATGTCAACTGAATTGCTGCGCACCGCGATGTCTTTTCAGCAGGCGGCTTCGGCGAGCCGACGTCACTGGAGGAGAGATGGCGCGTTTGATGGGGCACCGCGCGCGCCGACGCAGATGCGACGCCGGATTTGGGTTCCGTCCGATTTCCGGCGTCCGTAAGTGCAGGCTCGATCATCATTGATCGCAGTCCTATTTCCGGCTTGTCGCGAGTTCCTCCACCCGGTTCGCCGCTGTCTCCAGAAGACTCTTCGCAAGGCCCTCATCCGCTGTCAGGCGGGCAAGGACGAGCGCGCCGACCATGGTCGATACTGCCGCCAGCGCTGCAGGCGATGGGTTCGCGCCTGCCGGAGTTCCCAAAGCCGCATCGGCGATGGAGAGGTGGGCACGCAGGCCTTTCTCCATCTCCGCCCGGACTTCGGGCGCGTGGCGGGGGGCGTCCGAACCCAGCGTCGCCAGGGGGCAACCCCGATCCCGCATTGCGACATGTGCGGGCGAGAGGTAGAAGGCCGCAAGGGCTCGGAGCGGTGCATCGGGGTTCGCGTCAACGACCTCGGTCCAGCGAGAGGACGATCGCTCGACCGCACGGGCGGTGGCCTGGGCGGCAAGATCGTCTTTCGAAGCGAATTGCTTGTAGAACCCGCCCGGCGTCATCCCCGCGGCCTGCATCAGGTCCTTGAGCCCGATACCGTCGTAGCCGTGTTCGCGGAACAGCTGGCTGGCTTCGTCGATCACCCTCTGCCGGTTCGCCTCGGCCTGGACGCGGCTGACCCTCATGGTGCTATCCCCTTCGCTTCGCCTGGGACCGGAATGGCCCGGCCCGTCGGATCGCGCAAGGCCGATAGCAGCATAAACGACCCATAGGCGACCAGCCCGAGCGCCAATGCGGCATAAAGCGCCCGGATATCGTCCGTCGCCCAGAGCGCCAGCCAGCCGCCACCAAGGGCGATTGTCAGCCGCAACAAACCGGCGGCCAGCGGCATCAACAGCTTCTGCTGCCCCTGCGCCGCGAAGTAGAGAACAAGCCCCAGCCCAAAGAAGCCGTAGAACGGCCCGACAATCCGCAGATAGGCGCGCCCGGCGTCGATCATGCCGGGTTCTGCGCTGAAAAGCGTCAGCCAAGCCACCGGGAACAGGGCAGCGACCAGCCCCACCACCTCGGTCACAGTAAAGGCCAGGACCGCCCCGGTCAGGGCGATCTGCCGAGCGCGGCGGTGCTGCCCCGCAGCCATATTGGTGCCGACCAGCGCCACCAGCGGTGCGCCGATGCCGAAGACCAGCGGGATCAGCAGGTATTCGAGCCGGATGCCGGTGCCGAAGCCCGCCACCGCCTCGACCCCCAGCTTTGCCGCGATGATCGCGGTCGATCCCGCGATCACCAGATTTGTCAGCAGCGACTGGACCGATGACAGTGCGCCGATCCGCAGGATACCCCAGAACAGCGCCCACCGAAGTGGCTTCAGGCGGAACCGCGCCGGATTGCGGCCAGAGGCGACGTAGGCGCCAAGCACCAGCATTCCGGCGATGTAGTAAAGCACCAGTGCCAGGCCGCCGCCCGCAATCCCCATGGCGGGGACGGGTCCTGCACCAAAGATCAGCAGGGGCGATACGGGCACCAGAAAGACCACGCCCAGAACTGTCACCATGGCTGGAACCAGCATGTTCCCGGTTCCTCGGATGACGCTGGCCAGCCCGTTCATCAGCCAGGTGAAGACGTTTCCGGCAAAGACCACGTTGGAATAGAGCACCGCCGCCTCCAGTTCTTCCCCGCTGCCGCCGAGTGCTGCGTAGATCCGCCGCCCCCAGATCAGGAACAGGATCGAGAAGGCGAGGCCGATCACGAGATTGACCACCACTGCATGCAGGACAAGAGCGTCGGCCTCATTTCGGCGGCCCGCGCCGAGCGCCCGCGCGATCGATGACGAAATCGCCCCGCCGACCGCACCGGCCGAAATCGTGGTCATCAGCGTGACCACCGGAAAGACCAGCGCCATGCCGGCCAATGCGTTGGTGCCGAGCTTGGAGACCCAGAAGGTCTCGATCAGCCCGGTCGAGGCCTGTGCCAGCATGATCATCACATTGGGCAGGGCCATGCGGATCAGCAGCGGCAGGATCGGCGCATCCAGCAGGCGTTGGGTCCGCCGATCATGCTGGACGGTGGATGACGCCGAGGTAGCCGTCATCCGACCAATTCCACGGCCAGTGCAATGCCCTGACCACCACCGATGCACAGGGTCACCATCCCGCGTGACAGGCTGTCTCGCTGCATCGAATGCAGCAGCCGCGTCACCAGCACGGCCCCGGTCGCGCCGATGGCATGGCCATGGGCAATGGCGCCACCCTCGACATTGATGATGTCGAGAGGCAGGCCAAGCTCCTGCGCGATGGCAAGTGGCACGGCGGCAAAGGCCTCGTTGATCTCGATCCGCTCCAGATCGCCCAGGGTCCAGCCGGCATGCGCCAGCGCCTTTTCGATGGCGGGCACGGGGCCAAGGCCGAAGAGCCCCGGCTCCACCGCCGCCACACCATAGCCGGCCAGCCGGGCCATCGGCGCAAGGCCCCGCCGCTCAGCCCAGACCCGGTCGGCAACCACTACGGCTGCGGCCCCGGCGTTCAGCCCCGGCGCATTGCCGGCGGTGATTGTTCCGTCCGGCCGGAAAGCCGGTTTCAGCCGTGCCAGCGCCTCGGCGGTGGTATCGGGGCGGGGCGCCTCGTCCCGGAGAAAGACCTCGGTTCCCTTCCGCGTGTTCACCTCGACTCCGGTGATCTCGGTCGCGAACGACCCCGCCGCCTCCGCCGCTGCAAAATTCTGTTGCGAGCGCAGTGCGAAGGCATCCTGCGCTGCACGGCTCAGCCCGGCACGGGTGACGAGATCCTCGGTATGCCAGCCGGAATGCTGGCCCGAAAATGCATCGTTCAAACCGTCGGTCAGGAGGCTGTCGAGGATCTCCGCCGGGCCCATGCGATAGCCCCAGCGTCCCTCTGTCAAAAGATAGGGCGCGCGGTCCATGTTCTCCATCCCGCCTGCCAGCGCCACCGGCACCACCCCGGCCGAAATCTCCTGCGCGGCGCTGACGATGGCTTGCGCGCCAGATCCGCAAACGCGGTTGACCGTCAGCGCGGGAACCGAGACCGGCAGTCCGGCATGGATTGCGGCCTGCCGCGCGGGGTTCATCCGGTTGCCCGCCTGGATGACATTGCCCATGATGACCGAGCCGATCTCGACCGGATCGAGAGCTGCGCGAGCCAGGGTTTCGCGCAGGACCGTGGCCCCAAGCGCCGTCGCCGGGATGGATTTCAGACTGCCGTTGAAACTGCCAATCGCGGTACGAACCGGGGCAGCAAGTATGATGTCGGAACGGGGCATGGGAAACTTCCTTCGGGTGTAAGTGGGCGGCGGTGGGTGCGCCTCCGCGTCATTTCAGGAGAGTGCCGCCCGCCGCGCGGTGCCACCGAACCCTAGGGCGACGATGGCAAGTGCGGCGACGAGGCACAGGACGCCGGCGGCGAAGAAGGCGGGAAGATAGCTGTCATAGGCGGTGCGCGTGGCTCCCGCACCCCAGGCCGCTGCCGCGGCGCCCAACTGGTGGCCTGCAAAGACCCAGCCGAAAACGATGTTCGACCGGTCGCCGAAATGCTGGCTGGCCAGCTTTACCGTTGGTGGCACCGTTGCCACCCAGTCGAGGCCATAGAAAATCGCAAAGATCGACAGGGCATAGAGGCTGAAATCGCTGAACGGTAACCAGACCAGCGACAGCCCGCGCAGGCCGTAATACCAGAACAGCAGCCACCGGCTGTCATAGCGGTCTGACAACCAGCCCGAGCCGACCGTGCCGACGAAGTCGAAGACGCCGATCAGCGCCAGCATTCCCGCTGCTGTCACCGCCGCCAGACCGAAATCCCCGCAAAGCGCGATGAAATGGGTCTGGATCAACCCGTTGGTCGAAGCACCGCAGATGAAGAAGGTGCCGAACAGCAGCCAGAACATCCGCGTCCCCGACGCCTCGCGCAGGATCACCAGCGGCGAGGCGAGCATTGCGCCAAGGCTTTGCCGCGGCGGTGCCGGAACCACCGCCGTCGCCCCGAAGGGGGCAAGGCCAAGGTCGGACGGACGGTCGCGCATCAGCACCAGCACCGCCGCGGCGGAAATCAGCAGCGTGGCCAGCGACAAGATCAGCGCGCCCCGCCAACCGAAGCTTTCCGTCAAGCGGGCCATAATGGGCAAGAAGACCAGTTGGCCGGTGGCGGTGCTGGCGGTCAGCAAGCCCATCACCAGTCCGCGCCGACTGGCGAACCATCGCGCCGCAACGGTCGCACCTAGAACCATTGCCGTGAGTCCAGTGCCGAAGCCCACCACCACTCCCCATAGCAGGGTGAGTTGCCAGAGCTCGGTCATGAAGAACGATCCAAGGATGCCAGCCGCGATCAGGGTTTGCGAGGCAAGGATCACCGGTCGTAGCCCAAAGCGGTTCATGAAGGCCGCAGCGAAAGGGCCCATTAGGCCGAAGAGCAGCAGGCGGACCGCGAAGGCGCCAGAGATCTCGGCGTTTGTCCAGCCGAACTCGGCTTCCAGCGGCCCAATCAGGACTCCAGGCACCCCAACGGCGCCTGCAGTGATGAGCATGGTCAGGAAGGTGGTTGCTACCACAATCCAGCCGTAGTGCAGCCCACGCTCTGACAGACGGGCGGCAAGCGGAACGGAGGGCCTCATCATACGTCCCCGTCTTGTGCGGCGATTCTCTGCATACGCGTACCTCCAGGCTATCATTTAGATTACATACATAATCTAAATGACTGATGCAATCGCCAACGACTCGACGATGGTCCCCAATGCTTACCGATCCGCGATGTAAGGGGCTTGGCAGGTTGGCTTGTGCCACGACGGACGCATCGAAGACTGTCGAACTCGCCCGGCTTTGTCAGACGGATGGGTCATGAGTTGACGTCGATCACGATGCGCCCTTGCACCTGGCCTTGCAGAAGCCGGCCTGCGATTGCGGGCACCTCGCCAAGCGGCGCGACGCGGGTGGCCAGCGCGAGCTTTGCCAGATCCAGATCTGTCGCCAGCCGCTGCCAGGCTTGCAGTCGTACGTTTTGCGGGGCGTTGATGGAATCGAGCCCGGCCAATGTGACGTTGCGCAGGATGAAAGGCAGAACCGAGGTTGGAAGATCGGTGCCCTGCGCCATGCCGTTTGCCGTGACGACCCCGCGATACCGGGTCTGCGCCAGCACGTTTGCAAGGGTTTGGCTGGCCCGGGATGCAGGGGCGTAATCCCCTTGTTCTGCAGGGCTTCGTGGAAGCAGTCGGCGTCATAACCGCGATCGGCCAGCAGCCAACCCGCTTTCGGCAGGCTGCCCAACAGCGCCGTGGCGACGGTGTAATCGCTGACCTGTCCGGCCGACATGAAGAACCCGAGCGGGCGCCCCCCCGGCATCGGCGACGGCGTGCAACTTGGTGGTCATGCCGCCTTTGGTGTGCCCCATCCGGCGCCCGCGCCCTGCCTTCGCGTCGAAGCTGCCGCCCTGCATCATGGCCATGGAGGCGTGGGGCAGGCGATCATCCCATGGGAGGATCACTGGCAGCACTCGGGCATGAGATCCGGTTGATGTCGCCGGAATATGTCCGACCTTCCGTCAAAGCCCAGAAGAATGACTACCGCGATGCGGAGGCCATTGCCGAAGCGGCGACCCGGCCTACCATGCGTTTCGTCGAACTCGAGAGCAAGGAACAGCTCGACGTTCAGACGTTGCACCTGGTGCGGGATCGATTGGTCGGTGAGCGTACGTCGCTGACCAACCAGATCAGGAGCCTTCTGCTTGAACGCGGACATGTTGTCGCACAAGGCCATGCCAGGTTGCGGCGCCTGCTCGCGGAGTTGCTGGACCCTGTGCCGGCAGCCTCAGTCCACGCATGGTATTTCTGCTCAGTGACATGCGGACGCGTTGGCAAGAACTGGACCGCCGGATTGCTGCGTTCGATGCAGAATTCACGACCATGGCCAAGTCCGATGAGGGAGTGCGCCGGCGGACAAGCATTCCGGCCATCGGTGCACTGAATGCCACCGCATTGGTGGCCGCTGTCGGCACTGCCGCGACATTCACGAAATGACGAGACTTGGCCGCCTGGCTGGGTCTGCTGCCCAGGCAGGCGACAACGGGTGGAAGGACAAAGCTCCTCGGGATCACAAAGCGGGGCAGCAGTTCACTGCGCAAGATGTTGATCCAGGGCGCACGAGCCGCCATGCGACCTTGGCCAGAGCGGATACAGCGGTCGGTGCCTGGCGGCGCGCACTTCTTGCCCACACCCTCCTAACGTCGCTGTCGTCGCGCTTGCCGCAAAATGGCGCGCACCGTTTGGGCGCTCTTGCGGCATGGCTGGGTTTACGCCCCCGCTCCACTGGCGGCGGGCTAAAGCGAATACGCATCTGTCTCAAAGCCGGATGGACGCGACAAGTTGCGAGTGGTGGAAAGGAAGATGGCCTGACAGTCGAACGGTGTTCCGAAAGCCTCTGGCGAAAAATGGCCCGACGAGGCCGGCCCCATTATAAGGATCGGAACGCGCGGATCTCAATCTTGGCAGCGGTCATCGCGCCGACATGCCGGATACGTTTGTGCAGACTGCTCGCGTCATAATCCAATCGGCGCTCGCAAACGTTTTCGACCGCAGGCTGGTCGCCGTGCGACGAGCTTTCAGGTACACCCAGCGCGACGAAAATCAGTGCATCTTGACCCTTCTGCATCTGGACTTTGCTAACTGACCCGTCACCGTCACCGACCAGGGCTCATGGCGGAGTAGTGTGAGACGCGGACCAGAAGGAAGAGAGCATGGACAATCTATCGGCCGTGTCATCGGCATAGATGTCAGCCGTGACTGGCTGGACCTTCATTGCCTGCCCGAAGGGCATCGCTGCAGAGTGCCAAACGCTCCGGCGGGTCATACTGCCGTGGCGGATCTTGCCCGGGAGCGGGAAACCGTCGTCTGCTTCGAGTCGACCGGCGGTCAGGAATGGCAGCCCCTGGGCACACCTGGAAGCAGAAGGTGTTGCAGCCCGCCAAGTTCCACCCGCTCAGGTAAAAGCGTTTGCGCAAAGCCGTAGCACACACGCCAAGACCGACCGTATCGACGCCGAACTCATCGCTCGCTTCTTCGCCCTCCTCCCCGAAGGGGGCCGAAGCCTTCTTGAATAAAAACTACGCATTCTCAAGGCGTTGATGTCAAAACTAGCGTCGCTGGTGGAGATGCGCAGGCAATTGCTTGCCCAAATCTGCGCGCATCAGAAACTGGGAACCGCTGAGATGTTTGAGGACGTCGACACCGAGTTGAAGCAACGGATCGACAGCCTGATCAAGGAGCTTGAAGACAGGATCATCCGGGCCATTGTGAGCGATGATCACCTATCGGAGATGGCCACCGTCCTCCGTTCCATCACGGAGATCGGCCCGGTTGCCAGCACAATGCTGATCGCCGAAATGCCTGAGATCGGCACCATCACCGGTGAAGAAGCGGCCGCACTCGCTGGGTTGGCCCCGGTCGCGCATGACAGCGGAACCCTCCGCGGAAAACGGGCGATCGCCGGTGGTCGCCGTGTCCTCCGGTAGGTGATGTTCCAAGCGGCCTTGGTTGCGGCACATCAGAACCCCAGCCTGAGATCCTTTGCAGATCGCCTTCGCAAGGCGGGGAAACCGCACAAGTTCATCATAATCGCTGTCGCCAGAAAGCTGGTCACCATCGCGAATGCGTTGTGCAAAAGCCGTCAGAAATGGGCGGACAATCCAACCTGACAGATACAGTTGCTAGGAGGTGCAGGCGAGAGGAAATGGACCGACCGGACGGACCCGGTGCGTGGAGGCCCTGGCTTTTATAAAGGCCTCCGAGGCCGAACATTTGTTGAGGGCCACGCTTCGCGGATTACCCATTTGGGCGCGCCAGCATCAACCGGCGACGCCGGATAGATGTCAGCACCCGTCATGCTCGGAAACCACCTCGAAGCGCTTGCCAAGGGAGAGCCGCCCATAGATGTACAAGCTTACGCTGCTGATCCCATGCTCTCGGCACAGTTCCGGCACCGCAACGCCGCCTTCGGCCTGGCAGCACCGCCATGATCTGCGGTTGGGTAAATCGGGTCTTCCTCATTCGAATCTCCTCAGCTCACGGCTCACGAGAAAATTCTACTTATGCAGCCCCTTAAGCATGGGAGGATTACCAATGCACGCTGACCTTCATTTGGGTCAGGCGGGCCCAACGGGTGCCGGTGCGCATCACGTTCGATACCCCAGCCGACAAATGCAGCTCCTATCCGGATCCACTGCAACGATCACGGTCTTTGCCCCGGACGGAGAGTTAGCGCCGGGGCTATTTCAGAACTCATCTTTACAGGGACCTAGAATTTTACAGGGACGTAGAATGAAGCTCTTCCATAAGGTTAACTCAGGGCATCAGCGCAAAGGGACGAGGGCCCGTTACTGTCCTGACTGACGTCCCGGTCGCCTACCTGGGTGATGTGATGTCCCGCCTCGTCTCCGGGTTGCGCGAGCCTGCGGCAAGCGGACCGACGATGCTGTTAAGCGAGGCGATCACCGTCAGCGTAAGGTCTAGCCACAAGATTGTGGTGCCAAGGCGCCGGAACTTTGGCCCGCCGGTGAGGTGATCGCGCCCCTGCTTAATCGGCTACGCGAAGCGGCGTGCACTGCCGATTTGCCGGTCCTCGCCGCCGCGGTCTCCCTCGGAAGTATCTGTCGAAATCAGTCTTCCAACCGGAGATGGTCATGCATGTGATTATCGTCGATGTGCCTGCCATGACAATTTCTGGCCAGCAAGGCGAGTCTGAAGGCCAGTCATAAGACAGCGTAAACGCTGGTCGCTGCCGGTCGTGGTGGATCGATGCTGTGTTGCGCGATTGGGTACTGCGTGTAACACTATCGCATGTCCTGAGCCGGGCTCCGGCCTGGTTCTGTCTCAGAACTCTTCCCGCGAAAGGCCCTCGGCGCCATCAGGGTGGCGGTCATCAGGGCCGCTCCCGAAACGCCCATGACGCCCGCCGCACCGAACGACCCGACGGCGACCCCTGCGATGATCGGGATCGTGAACTGCGCGATGCGGTTCGCGGTCAGGCGCAATGAGAGTGCAGTTCCGCGCGCGGCTGGAGGCGCGATCACCATCGTCAACGACACGGTGCTCGTCAGCGCGATGCCGACGCCGAAGCCGGTGAGGGCCAGACCTGTCGCCAGCCCCCAGACAGGGAGGGGTAGGCTGATCCCTAGCAGCCCGACCCCGCCGAGAAGGGTCGCCACCAGCAACAGTCGACCGCGGCCCAGAAGACGAACCGCCCGGCTGAAGCAGATACGCGACACCATTGCAGCCCCCGCGCGCAGGCTCAGCAGGATACCGATTGTGGCGGGAGCGATACCGCGTTCCATCCCGAGCAACGGCAGGAAGGCAAGGATCAGGTCCTGAGAGGCGACACAGATGCTCCCGAGAAGGATCAGCCACGGCAGGCCCGGGGTAGCGGCGATCTGCGAAAGCGGGATTTCCGCCTGATCCTTGGCGCGCTTGCGGCTTGGCGCGACCCGCATCAGCCGGAGTATTGCCAGCACCAGGAGCGCCGCCCCTAGAACCGGAATCGCGGCACCATGGTTCTGCCCCTCCGTCGCGCCCAGAAACAGCGGCCCCACGGCCTGACCGAGCGAGATGGCGACCATATAATTGCCCAGCATCGCATCACGATGCATCCGGCTGGAACTGCGCGAAATCAACAGTTGCATCGAGGCCAGCACCAGTGTCTGCGCGATGCCCAAGACTGCCGTCGCCGCCAGCAGGCCGGGGAGTGACGGCGGCAGCAGCCACAGCGCGAGGCAAGCGATCAGTAGGCCGACGGAGCCTGCCAGTGCCGCGCCCTTGGCGCCCCCGCGATCATTGAACCGGCCAAGGAGCACCGTCAGTAAAACCGGCAGAATCGCGAAAGCCGCCGACAAGAACCCGATGACCTTTGGGCCGAAGCCCGCATCGAGGGCGGCATAGGTGGTTAGGATCCGGGCCAGCGGCACAGTCGCTTGCACCAGCAATCCGGTCGCCAAGATCGGTAGGAGAATCGGCGTCATGATCTGACGCCGGGCTCTTTGGGTCACTCTGTCGTCCTATGCCGCCTGAACAGGGAGCGTCGCCCCAGCCCTCAACAGAGCCTTGGTGTAGTCGTGCTGCGGGTTGTCGTAAACCTGCGCCACGGGACCCTGTTCGACAATCCTGCCCTGATACATCACCAGAACCGACGTTGCGAAATCCCGTATCAGCGCCAGATCATGGGCGACGAAGACATAGGACAGCCCGTAGTCGCGGCGCAGATCCTTCAGCAGATCAATCACTTGCGCCTGGATCGACACATCAAGCGCCGAAACCGCCTCGTCGCAGACGATCAGTTCCGGCTTCAGGGCCAAAGCACGGGCGATGGCGATCCGCTGGCGCTGCCCGCCCGAGAACTGGTGCGGATAGCGGTCCGCATGATCGGGTTTCAGTCCGACCTTTTCCAGAAGTTCGCCCACTTGCGCGCGCCATTGCCCGCGCGGTAGGACATCGGGATGGATCGCCCAGGGTTCTGCGATGATCTGCTGCACCGTCATCCGCGGATTGAGCGAGGCGGTCGGATCCTGGAATACGAACTGTACCCGGCGGCGCATCCTGTAGTCCTCGGCCCCGGTCAGGCCATTGAACGGCTGACCGTCGAAGTGGATCGTTCCCGAGCTGGGCTCATCGAGCGCGAGGATCATCCGCGCGAGCGTCGACTTGCCGGAGCCGGATTCCCCGACGACACCAAGCGTCTCGCCCTTTGCCATGGTGAAGGAGACGTTATCGACGGCCTTCACCGGCGCCGTCTTCAGTTTGGAGAACTGGCGCGCGAGGCCGCCGTAGACCTTCGAGACATTCCGCACTTCCAGAAGCGGCGTGCCCCCTGCATCATCGGCGGTGGTGGCAAAGCCTTTGCGCCCCGGCACCGCGTCCAGCAAGCGGCGGGTGTAGCTGTGCCGGGGATCGTTCATCACCTGCGCCGCGCTGCCGGTCTCCACGATCTGGCCCGCCTGCATCACCACCACTCGGTCCGCCACGCGTTCCACGACCGAAAGGTCGTGGGTGATCAGAACCATACCCATGCCGTTCTCGGTCTGGATTTCCTTGAGAAGCTCCAGCACCCGGGCCTGAACGGTCACGTCCAGCGCCGAGGTCGGTTCATCGGCGATCAGAAGCTTCGGTTTCAGGGCGATGGCCGAGGCGATCATGATCCGCTGCCGCTGCCCGCCGGAGAACTGGTGTGGATAATCCTTCATCCGCCGTTCCGGTTCGGCGATGCCGACGCGGGCCAGCAGTTCGACCACGCGTGCCTGCGCCTGATCGCCGGGGGTGCCATGAACACGCATCGTCTCGGCCATCTGCCAGCCGATCGAATAGACCGGGTTCAACGCCGCCAGTGGATCCTGAAAAATCATCGAGATGCTCCGCCCGTTGATCCGGCGGCGCGTCTCGTCATCCGCTTTCAGCAGGTCCAGCCCTTCGAACAGGATCTCGCCCTGCGAGATGACGGCGGGCGGTGTCTCGATCAGGTTCATCACTGCCGAGGCGCTGACCGATTTGCCCGATCCGCTTTCGCCGAGAATGGCGAGCGTCTCGCCCGGATCGACATGCCAGCTCACGTTCTCCACGGCGCGCACGACACCTGCACGGGACGGAAACTGGATCGAGAGGTTCTTCACGGAAAGAAGGGGTGCCATGGCTTACCTCGCTTCGGTTTCAAGGCGCCAGCGTTCCACAGGATCGGTAACGATGCGCAGCCAGTTGGACAGCAGATTGAGGGACATCGCGACAAGCATGATCGCGAGGCCTGGCCAGAAGGCGAGCCACCAGGCGGAGCCGAGATAATTGCGGCCATCCGCCACCATCAGGCCCCATGTCACGTCGGGCGGCTGGATGCCGATGCCGAGGAAGCTGAGCCCGGATTCGACCAGCATGACGAAGGCCATCTCCAGCGCCGCCAGATTGATGAGCGTCGGCAGCAGCATCGGCGCGATGTGGCGCAGCAGGATGCGGTTCTTTCCTGCCCCCATCGCGCGGGCGGCAGTGACAAACATGCGTTGCTTCAGCTCCAGCACCTCTGCACGAACGGTGCGCATGAAGATCGGGATGCGCGAAACGGCCAGTACCAGCACCACGTTTATCACGCCCGGTTCGAACACGAAGAGCACGATCACCGCCAGCAGCATCGACGGAAAGCTCATGATCGCATCCGCCAGCCGGAGGAGAACCGCTCCGACCCAGCCACCGCGATAGCCGGCGACGAGGCCGAGAAATCCGCCGACCAGCATCGCGACAAGGACGGAGCTGCCGGCGATAAGGAGGGTGTTCTGGCTAGCGACGATGATCCGGGCGAGCAGGCTTCGCCCGAGCGCGTCGCCGCCCAGAATGAACATCCAGCCGTTTTCGATCGAAAACGGCGGCGCGTTGCGGCCGCGCAGGTTGAGCGAGCGGGCCTGTTCCGCCAGAAGCGAGGGGCCGATGATCGCACAGATCAGCACGATCAGAAGGAAGATCAGCGATGCCGTGGCGTAGCGATCGCGCAACAGAGACCGCAGCAGGACCGAAGACCTGCGACGCCCGGACGCGACCGGCAGCTTAGCTGTGGCGGATGCGGGGGTCGACGAAGGCATAGGAGATATCCACAATGATGTTGATGAGGAAGACGGCCAGCGCGGTCACGAGGATGGCTGCCTGAATAACCGCGAAATCACGCATCAGGACGGAATCGATCATCAGCTTGCCGATGCCGGGAAAGCCGAAGACGGTTTCCACGATCACGGCACCGTTGACGATGCCCGCGGCCTGGTCGGAGGCCACGGTGATCACCGGAAGGAGCGAGTTGCGCAAGGCATGGACGAAGATTATTGTCCGGGCCTTCACGCCCTTGGCCTTCGCCGCCTTGACATAGACCGAGGAGAGCGCCGTCATCATCGAGGTGCGCATCACCTGAACCAGTACCCCCGCCGGGCGCAGCGTCAGCACGGCCACGGGCAGCACCCAATGCGCCCAGGTTCCGGTGCCCGAGGTCGGCAGCACGTTCAGCGTGACGGCGAAGATCAGCACGCCGACGATGGCGACCCAGAAGTTCGGCGTGCTGGCACCGATCAGCGAGATCAGGCTGGCGATCCGGTCGAACAGTCCGCCGGGTCTATAGGCGGCGAGCGCGCCCGTGACGATGGAGATCGTCAACACCAGCGGCATGGTCACCGCGGCCAGGGCCAGCGTGGTCGGGAACGCTTCCAGCACCATATCGAGCGCGGGGCGCGAATAGCGCAGCGACTGGCCGAAATCACCGTGGAACACGCCGCGGATGAAGGTGCCGAGTTGGACCAGCAGCGGGTCGTCGAACCCGTGCAGCGCGTTGTACGCGTCGATCTGTTCCTGCGTTGCCTCCGGCGGGAGGAATAGCTGTGCGGGAGACCCGGTCATTCGGGCCAGGATGAAGACGACGATGACGAGGAAGACTAGCGACAAGATGCTCTGCATCGATCGCTTGAAGATGAAATCGCCCATGGGGCACCTCCGATCGGGGACGGGAGGCCGGGGCGTTCACACCCCGGCGGGCGGTCAGCTCGAGGTCAGCTGAAGTTTAGACAGCTGCAATTCGACCGCGTTGGCTATGGTCGGTGTGAAGTCGACCCGGGGACCAACGCGCATGTAGTTGACCATGTAGAACAGCGGCACGTCCGAAACGATATCTTCATAGATCGTGCGGAAGACCTTGTGATAGGCGGTCGCACGGGCTTCGCCGGACAGCGTCGAGGCTTCCTCGATCATCGCGTCGAGTTTGGGGTCATGCAACTCGCTCTGTCGTCCGTTCGAGTGATACTTGAAGTAGGCGGTAAAGGCCGCATCGCCGCTATTGTTGTCATGCATCGTCAGGAAGATGTTGGGCTTGCGGGCCGGGTCGAAGGGCTTGTTGGCCACCTCCAGCCATTGCGACATCTCCAGCGTTTCCATCTTCACGTTCAGTCCGACCGCGCGCAGCATCTCGCCCACCGCCTGCACGAATTCGTTGCTGTTGGCGAACATCGCCGGGCGACCGATCAGCCGCATCTCCGTCTCGACCGGCACACCATCCGCCTTGGCCTCGGCCAGCAGGCGCATTGCCTCCTCGGGGTCGTATTTCCACGGCACCAGATCCGGGTTCCAGCCCAAGACATTGGGGCCGACCTGCTGGGTCGCCACCTTGGCCTGATCAGAGATTATGGTGCCCAGGAATGCCTGGCGGTCGATGGCGAGGTTGATCGCCTTGCGCACCCGGACATCGTTCAGCGGCGGGATATCGACACTGAGGCGGAACATCGCGCTGTCGGAATTCGGATAGACCTTGTCCATCTCCGCATTCGTCGCATCCTGCGGAGCGATGGAAAAGGCGAGATCGGCCTCGCCGGTCTGCACCATAGCAGCCACGACCGAAGATTCCGCGCGCCAGACATAGGTGGCCTTGGTGATCGTCGGGGCAGCCCCCCAGTAATCGTCATTGCGCTCGATCACCACGTCCTGGCCTTGTGTCCAACTGACGAAGCGATACGGTCCGGTGCCAACAGGCTCGTTGGTATAGATGCCCTTGGGGGTATTGGGCGAGGAGATCGCCATCTGGGCCAGAAGCGTCGGCAGGATCGGGCTTGGCTTTCCGGTGGTGAATTTCACGGTCAGCGGATCGACCGCCTCGGCCTTGATATCCACTCCGTCGAAGTATTTCGTGCGGGTGATACAGGTCAGCGCGGGGTCGGTCGTCCGTTCCAGTGTTTTGATGACGGCCTGTGCATCGAATGGCGCGCCGTCATGGAAGGTCACTCCGGGATGCAGCCTGAAAGTCCATTCCGTCGGGCTGTCCTGAGTCCAGCTGTCAGCCAGCCTCGGGATCAGCGAGGCGTCGTGATAGTTCAGCTCGACGAGCGTTTCGACCACGTTCTGCTTGATGATCCTGCCGATCACCGAACGTGGTGTTTCGCAAGGGTCAAGCCGGTCCGGCCCGGCGGGCAGCACGATCTTCACTTCCGTCTCCGGCCCGGCAAGGGCGGGAATGGCGGCTGTCGCGGCCAGCAGCGTCGCTGCGGCCAAAACTCCCAGATGTCGCATAAGGCTCCTCCCTTTCGACAATGTCGGTGTTATCCCGCGCGGCGGGTCATCTCCATAAGTGTCTTGCGGATTTCGGCGATCTTCTGACGCTCATGCTCCTCCTTGGCACGGACGGCAGGCAGGATCCCGGCGGCGGTCTCCGGGGGCAGGGTCACGATGCCATCGGCATCTCCCACCACCAGATCACCCGGCATTACCACGCTTCCCCCAACGGCGATCGGCCGGTTCAGCACGCCGGGACCGTTCTTGTAGGGGCCGCGATGAGTGACCGCGCGGGCATAGACCGGCAGTCCGAGTTCGCGGATCGCATCGACATCGCGGATCGCACCATCGATGACGAAGCCCGCAAGACCGACCGCCATCGCCTTCTGCACGATGATCTCGCCGATCAAGGCTTGGGTGACATCGCCGCCGCCATCGACGACCATCACGTCACCCGGGCGCACTAGGTTCAGCGCTGCATGGCTTGGCCTAGTGCCCGCACAATACAGCACCAAGGGCCGAACGATCCTGGGGAGGATTACCAAACGCTGCAGCCGATACCTTCGCGTGCTCTTAGTTCAGGCGGCAAAAGTGATCATGATGCGGCGAGCCAGATGGCCGGACTTCAGCTTTGGCGCGTGGCTGACCGGGGCGGTCGCTCGAATGCCGCGGAGCAAGGCGGCTATCGCGCTCGCCAACAAATTGGCACGAACCGCATGGAGCATTCTGCGCCATGGCACCCGGTTCGACGCCCCAAGAGATATGGCTCTCGACGCGATCTAACGCATTCAAAGCCATCACGGAGTTCGCGAGGAGAATGAAGCATGGAACGGAGAGAATACGCCCCCAGAGTCTGCCGGCCCTTAGGGTCACCATCGACCTTGCCGCTATAGAGACCGCGGCGCGTGCATAACCCCATCAAGACCACGGCCCGCGAGCCGATGAACACGCCGGATACATATGAGCGACATACATATGAGCGACTTCCGAAGTCGTGCTGAACTTTCGATTGCGAACAACAGCCGACACATACATATGGGCCGACCCCTGTATCAAGGCCACATTTGAGCCGCGTGCAGGACGCGGAGAATGGTCACTGTGCCTTCGGCTTCCGAGTAGACCAACAGATAGTTCGGTCTGACGACCATCTCGCGCGTGCCTCCCACCCGCCCGGGCCGGTACGCCCGCGGGTGATCGCGCAGCCGACCCACTTTCGCCTCGATCTCGTCCAGTAATGCCAGGGCCGCGGAAGGGCTGTCTTCCGTGATATAGTCGAAGATCGCGCGCAGGTCGCGGCGAGCGACCTGACGCCAAACAATGTCAGGCACGGGGCTTGCCGGCGATCCGCTCTCGCATCTCCGCCATCACATCAGCATGGGACACGGATGGCCCCTCCTCCGCCAGGGCTTCGCGAACCTTGCCGCGGAACCAGGCATCATAGGCGTCGGGATCCGCCGCCAGTCCAGCTGGCAGACCGCCTTCCCGGGCGACGCGGGTCAACAGGATCCGCACCGCATCGGAAAGCGTCAGCCCGACACCGGCGAGCGCCTCGGTGGCCTGAGCCTTCAACTGGTCGTCGACACGGACGTGCAACATGGATGTTCTTGCCGGCATGACTTCCTCCATCACAGCTCAATGTATCTCATTTGAGATGCATCGGCAATGCTCCTCGCTGTGCGGTCACCGTCAGAGATCGATCCCCTCGGAGATCGTGAGCGCGTCGTCAAGATCAACACCGAGGTAACGCACCGTGCTGTCCATCTTGGTGTGCCCCAACAGAAGCTGGACGGCGCGCCAGTTGCCGGTCTTCTTGTAGATCTGCGCGACTTTGGTCCGTCGCATGGAATGTGTCCCGTAGGCGCTCGGCTCCAGACCGATGGATGTCACCCAGCCGCGCGGGATACGCGCATACTTTCGGGTGGAGAGGTGCGGGCTGCCGTGGAGCCGGCTGGGCCACAAATGGTCTGCGCCGAACATTTCTGGATCGACAATCCATCGCTCCAGAGACCCCCGCGTCGTCTCGGTGATCTCGAAGCGAACAGGCTTGCCGGTCTTGCTCTGGATGATGGACGTGCGCTCCTTGATCCGGCATGGACATCCCGGCCCCGGAGACAGACAAGGTCGCAGCCCCGGAGCTTGCTGTCGATCGCGAGATTGAACAGGGCCAGATCTCTCGGATTGCCAGCCATTTCCAGCCGCACCCGGATGGACCAGACGTGCTTCGGCGGCAAGGGGCGCTTGTGGCCGATGATGCGCCCACGGTTCCAGGCGAGGCGCTGCGGACGGATGGCGGGCAGGACCTCCCCTGTGGCCGCTTTCGGTTGGTCGCCACTCGCCCTTGCACGGCGTTGAGTGGCTCCACAGCTGGCAGGAAACCGCAAAGGCTTCGCTTAGCGGTATGATACCAGACTTCTTGAAGAAGCTGGAAAACTCTCAGGATGAAATTCAGCGCCTTATGACCGCTGCTGAAGAGGCGGCGGCGCGAATGGGAAGAGCAGCAGGAACGCTGGCGTAGGGAAGAAGATCACCGACATATCAAGCAGGCCGATTCAGAGAGCCGCAAGCAACTGAGAGAGATCATGGATCGGTGGGCAACCGCCGTCGCGGTCCAAAAGTTTTTCGATGAAGCCGAGGAAAGGGCAAGTTTGGTTGGTGAGGAACGCCACGCACGCATCATGCAACGCTTGGCGTTGGCGAGAGCGATGCTTGGCCCTTCCGACCCATTGGACTACCTTGAAGAATGGTTGGCACCTGACGAACGTTATAAGTCGAAGTACGAAGGCAACGTTAGGTAGCACCGATTGTAGAAACTATATAGCAGATATAATCACATAAGAGTTCTCATCTCTAATCCGGCTGGTCCGCCAACCCCGCCGATTTCCTTCTATGGCCCGATATTGCCGCCGATCATCAAGCGCCACCATCCGGTATAGCGAATCGCCGATTTCAGGATATTGTCCGATAATCGGGACCCAGGCCGGCAGCGCGGCAGCTTTCGACAATCAGCGACATCACCGGTTGATCATCGCCGCGGCAAGTCTGCGCGTCCGGTCTCGGGATGCCGCGCTGTGGCGACACCGTAGCCTCAGCCGACCGCTTTGGGCCGCAGACCGGTCACGCGACCCGACGCAGTGCCGCATGACAGCTCGAGCCCTTTGCGCTCTATTGGACTCTGACGTCCCGAAGACCGCCGAAAGATCAGCTTGTCGCGGGTTTCGGAACGCTGTGTCACGACAGCTTTGATTGACGTGGCCGCGCCCCTCACCTATGTCTGGCGACCAAGGTTCCGGCACCTGCCGCCTGCGGCGCAAGCCACGGTGAAGCCCGGATTGAGAAGACACCTCACCCTCGAAGCATTTCGCGCGGTGGGCAATGCAGGCCCCCATTCCACCTTGAAATGCCTCACATGAGGAGTGGGCGATGTCTGCGCGGCACGCTGGCCAACAGGTCAATCCTTTTCTGACCGCCCCTGTCGGGCGGCTGTTTCTGTCGAACGCCGTTCCCATGGCTGTGGTCATGTCGATGGGGGGCGTTCTTAATGTCATTGACGGGATTTTCGTCGGCCGTTTCATCGGATCAGACGCGCTTGCGGCGGTGAGCGTGGCCTTTCCGGTGGCCATGGTGCTCTCGGCGCTGACCACCTTGGCGGGCGGCGGCATGTCGAGCCTGATGGCGCGGTATCTGGGTGCCGGAGATCGCGCCGCCGCCGGGCGCATCTTTGCCCAGGCACATGGGCTGGCGCTGGCGATTTCGGCGGGTCTTTTTGCGCTCTGGGGGATGGCCGGCCCTGCGCTTGTCGATTCCATGGCCGCAGGCAACCCCCGGGTGGCCGGATTGGCGCAGGAATATCTGCGGATCATGATTCTGGGCGCGCCGGTGCAATTGCTGCTTGGCGTCCATGCTGATGCCCTGCGCAACGAGGGGCGGGCCGGGCTGATTGCCGCCCTGTCCGTGCTCGTCAACCTGTTCAATATCGGTGCGAACTGGCTGGGGATCGTGGTGCTGGGCCTCGGGATTTCCGGATCCGCCCTCGGCACGGTTGCGGCCCAAGCTCTCGGGCTGGCGCTGGTGATCGGCATGAGGGGGCGGGACAAGGGGCTGTTGCCGCTCTCCGTTCTGCGCAGGCAAAGCTGGCGGGGCGCGTGGTCGCAGATCGTCCGGCTCGGTCTGCCGCTCTGCCTCAGCCTCATCGGCATCGCCGTGGTCGCCAGTGTCGTGATCCTGTCCCTGCGGCTTTCTACCAGCACGGAATATGATGCTGTGGTTGCCGCTTATGGCGTCGTGACGCGGCTTTTGGGCTTTGCCTTCCTGCCGCAGATGGCGATCGCACTGGCGACACAGAGCATCGCCGGCAACAATGCCGGTGCGGGCAGGACTGACCGGGCGCGGGCCGTGTTGCGGCTGGCGATGGGGACTGCGTTCCCGTGGTGCCTGGCGGTGGCGCTGATCGGGTTCTTTGCGGGAAGGACCCTCGGCCATTGGTTCAGCGACGACCCCGCCGTGATTGCCGCCGTTGCCGCGATCCTGCCAAAGATGCTGCTGCTGTATGCCTCATCCGGCCCGGTGCTTGTCCTGGCGCTGTATTTCCAGGCTCTTGGTCAACCGGGCCGGACTGCGGCACTGACCTTGGTGAAGCCTTGGCTTCTGACGCCGCTGCTTGTCCTCGCGCTTCCAGCCGGCTTCGGAGCATCGGGCATCTGGCTGGCCTTTCCGATCGCGGACGCGATCATGCTTGGTCTGGCCGTGCTGATCGGTCGCAACGTCCTGCGCCCCGCTGGCGCGCGGGCCGTCACCATGGAGGAACGCGCATGACCATTGAGGAGGCAAAGGCACAGGCCAAAGCCCTGCGCGCGGCACTTCTGGCGCAGGGAACCGTGATCAGCCATGCACAGGCGCTGGAGCTGATCGCCCGACAGCAGGGGGCAAGGGATTGGAACACGCTGCACGCCTGGCTGGCCCTGCGCAACGCGCCCGCCGAGCTTGCCCTGAACGACAGGGTGCGCGGGCGCTATCTTGGCCAGCCTTTCACCGGGCAGATCATCGGCCTGTCCGGCCCCGCCAGCCATCGGCAGATCTCGATCCGCTTCGATACGCCGGTCGATGTGGTCAGGTTCGAGAGCTTCTCGAACCTGCGCCGCCAGATCAGGGCCACCATCGACGAACACGGCCGCTCGCATCGTCAGACCTCGGATGGCGAACCGCAGTTGATTGTCGAACAGGACAAGGGCAAGCCGCGCTAGGACAGGAAAGCGGGACTGTTCGGCGCCGAGAGGGCGGAAATGGTAGCGCATGCTGGCTTCGTCCGCATCGCTACCATCGTTGCCGAAACTTTGCTGCGGTTCTGTTCGAACGTTGGCTTCCGGCGACAAGGTCACGCAGCATTGGCCGCTGCCGACCGGAGGCTTTGGGCCGACCCTTCACGGCGGGATGGGCCGGACGCTCCCCCGGAAAAGTTTGACCCGTTTCCCTCTGCAGCCCCTGCTCGGAATCCTCAGCTCTCGCTTGAGCGAATTGCAACAGAGTGGATCATTTCGCAGGTGCGGCAGGAGACCTGACCTGGGGGCTGGCTATTGCGCCAGGTTGATGGCGCATCGGATAAGCCTCGTGACGAGGCGCCTTCGCTCTGCTTCATCACACTCAATTCTTTGCATCGAAACCCAAACCGGGAAATCCGTCAGCGAAAACACAAGCTGAAGCGCCGTGTCCGACAGGGTCTCATCCTTCAAGGCCTCGCGCACAAGCGCAGCAACGCCCGTGTCCACGGCTTGCAGAAACTGGTCCAGTTCCGGGATGAGGTGCCGATCAGCATTTGCCTTGCTGAGCCGGAGCGCCCCACGCCTGTAAAACCCATCCAGTTCATCGACAAGACGCTGGAGCCGATCCTCCAAGCCGTCGAGGCCCAGAAATATCCCGGGTGCCTGTTCGGGGATCGGCGGCGCCATCTCCTGCCAGACATGGGCGCCGCAAGCCGTAACCAGGGAGCCCAATGTGGGAAAGTGCCGGTAGACCGTGGCTGCGCCGATGCCGGCGCGTTTGGCAGCATCCACGAAAGAGGTTGCGGCGACGCCCTGCTCATCGTGCAGCTGCATCGTTGCCGCGATGATGCGCTCGCGGGTTTCGTCCTGGGTCTTGGCCCGCTCGGTCATCCGATAGGCCCGGCGGCTTGCTCGATCTTCCATATTGACGATAACACTATTCCGTGGAAACCTTATTCCGATAAATTGCCCCATCCCGAGGCAGTTGTCCAGCGAGGATCGCGCCATGACCATGCCTGTCCCCACCGCCGCGAATAGGCCCTCAAACGTCGAGGAACGCCGGTTTCTCGGCCTGCCGACCTGGATCAAGGCGGGTCGGGACCTGACCGGCGGCCAGTTCAGCCTTATCGAGCAGATCATCCCGGTCGGGTTCGAGTCGCCGTGGCATGTGCATCATTCCGAGGACGAGGCGTTCTACGTCATCGAGGGGCAGATGTCGGTGATCACCGAAGGGACCAGCACCTTGTTGGAAGCCGGGGGCTTCGCCTTCGGTCCGCGCGGCATTCCGCACGGCTTCCGCATCGAAGGGAAAGGCCCGGCGCGGATTCTGCTGATGACGACGGGAAGCGATTTTGCCGATTTCATCGCCGAGACGAGCACGTTCAGCGACGCTCCCCCGGTGGGCCCCGATATGGCGTTCTTGCTGGCAGCGGCCGAACGGCACAATATCGCGATCCTTGGCCCGTTGTCGCAATAGGACGGTGGGTCTGGTGTTGGCCGTAGAACGGTCCTTGCGGGGGATGCAGCGCTTCTGAGCGCCACACGGGCAAAGGGCCGCTTCGGTCCGCGTTGCCACCACACTTGCGATGGTTTTGCTGCGCAGCGTCTGAAGGACCACTGCGGGAATGCAACCCGGTTGGACTGAGGACCGCACGATCGGCGGCTTAGGGACGCACGAAACGTCACTTGGCGTCTCAGATGCTCTCTTCCCAGTTCCTCCCCCTCGCAAACGCCCGTAACACGGTAAAGCGGCTCTCATCGACCATGAAGGCGATGGCCAGGCGGCGCTCAAATTCGATGATGCGCAGGCCAGCGCGAATATCCGCACGAAGATGTCCGCGCTCCGAACCTATGCGAGCCTCTGACAGAAGGCCTCCACCCGTTCGAGATATGCGAGCGCAAGAACCGGTGATGCCTCATCGGCGATCCAGTCATACAACGCCACGAGATATCCCAGCGGCTTCCGGAGCAAAGGCTACCGGGCGCTTTCATGAGCCGCCAGCCAATGCCTTTGCGTGACGCTCGCGGATGGAAGCGAATACCTTATCCGCGGGAAGCGCCCGTCCCGGATCAGCCTCCACCGCATCATAAACCAGAGCAACCTCCTAGCTCAACGGCGGCACGACGCTTCTAGAGCGCCCGAAGCCCTGCCCGGACAAACTCACTGGCCGAAGCATAGTTGCCGGAGGCGACGAGATCATCGAGCTCCGGCGTTCAGCACCCATATACTTTTCCTCCACTGGCGCTGTAGTAGTAACGCCCTCCGCGCGGCCCCGTGTGGCAAGTCGGCGATGACCGCCTCGGTGCAGTGTAACGAACAGGTTTGGGCTTGTACTTCGCCACGCTGGATTTCAGTGCCTTACCCCATTCGCAGGCATTCCCGTCTCCATCTCCATCGAGACCATGCGGGTCGCGGTGCGGCCCGCCATTCGCGATGAAAAACCGTTGCGCTTCACCAGCAGAAGCAAAATCTGAGCAGTTCTTATCATCGCGCGGGGAGAGAGCAGCACTTGCACCATTCCCCGTCGCGTAGATCGATTTGCCGACCGTTGCGGCTGTTCTCGCCCCTACAAAGGAGCTGCTGCCATAGGCCGTGTTACATTGAAGCGCCCCGCGCGCGCCGAGTTCAACCTCAATCGCCAGAAGATTGGCTCCGCTTGCTGAAACATGGGAGCTGCAAAGGGTAGACGTCGATTGGGTACTAAATACCTGAACTTGTGTCGACGGGGAGACCCCGCATGCAGATACAAAAAAACTGACTGTGAATGCCGTGATCAGCGCTCTATTCAACTTGAAATCTACCTTAAAAATACCGATTCTAAGGAAGACTTTGCCTCGGAGTTCAATAGGCCTTTGCATATTCGGTTTTGCCAGCGGGCTGCCTAAACATGAACTGCTCCTCCGACCCGATTAGAACCGCTGCATTGTGGACGAATGGCCGGTTTGGCGAATGACGCAATGCGGCACATGGGTATCTCGAATGACCGAAAAGGCCGGTCAGCGTTGCGCCAGATACTCCGCTGAAACGTAGCCAGAGAGGGCAGGCCTGTCGGTGAGCGAAACTCTGCACCAGACCTTCCCGTTAGTCTTCACGCAGCTCTGGCGGGTGAGACGCGTTCCGTCGGGAAGGCCGACTATGATGCTGTGGTTGAGGCCAGGGCCTTCACGAAGCTTCAGGAGATCGTCTGGCCCGACGCCCGTCACCACTGCAGCGGAACCCACGGCGCATCCTGCGGCGCACATGAGAGTGAGAAGAGCAGCAAAATGAGTTCGCATTCCCTGACCTGAATCGTTTTGCCATCACTACGACACCATCATCCTGGATGACAGCCGGCAGGTGCCGGACGCGGATAAGGGGTTGCACAAGCCCAGCCTTCGAGCGTCGGTTCCGTCTCGTAGAGCTCTGGGCTCGGTGCCGAGCAGATCTCCACCACGCCCCGCCTGCCTTCCTGGCGCCCGAGCTGCACGACGACGTCAATTGACTGCCGGCAGTACCGGACGACGCTCTCGTAGGGCATGGCGATGCCGGTAGATAGCACCATGAGGGCCAGCCGTTCGATCGCTCGCGCCGCGGTTTCCGCGTGCAGCGTGGTGAAAGAGCCGCCATGGCCGGTATTGATGGCCTCCAGAAAGGTCTTCGCCTCACCTGCCCGGAGCTCGCCGAGGATGATCCGGTCCGGCCGCATCCGGAGGGTGGATTGCAACAGCAGATCGGAAGACCGAGCCGATCCGTCCTTGCGCTCGCAGATCAGTTGCACAGAGTTCGGTTGCGGTGCATGGATTTCGGCGGAATCCTCCACGGTCAGAACGCGCTCGCGCGGATCGACGAGGCCGAGCAGCGCGCGGGCGAAGGTGGTCTTGCCGCTGGAGGTACCCCCGGAGATCGGGATGTTGAGGCGCGCATCGATGCAGCGCTGCCAAGCTGCCGCCATCTCGCCACCGGCAATCAGGTCGCGCACCGCCTGCGCCTCGCTGGCCCGCCGGCTTTCGAGATCGACCAACTCGCCGTGCAGAAGCCCAATGTCTGCGATCGCCATGCTGCTCTGGACGTACTTTCGCAGGCTGATCGCCGGACCGCCCAGGACAGCCGGCGGCCCCACCACCTGCGCCCGGAGGTTCTGCCCCCGGACCTTCACCGCGGTGGAGATGATCGGCGCCTTGTCCGAGAAGGCGGCCTGGGCCTCCGCGCAGATGGCGCGCGCCAGCCGCTCCTGCACGGGCGCATCCAGTCTCACCCCGGCCGGTTCCATATGCGGCTGCCCGAGCCGCTCGAGGAAAACCGCCCCGTCGGGGTTGATGGCCAGCTCGACCACCCGCTCATCCTGCAGCGCCGCCCCGAGACGGGAAAGATATTCCTCCAGGAAACTTCCCGCGCCAGCACTGTCCACCTCGGCCACGCTCACCGCAGAACCTCAATGTCCTTGTTGACGATCACCGTCACCGCCCCCTGCCGGACATTGATGATCGGCGGCAGGGTCATGTACTGGCTGACGGTCGGCGCCAGCGCGGTCACCAGGCTCTGGCCCATATCGGTGACGGCATCCTCTTCGGTGTCGGACCGGGCGTTCTCGGCCAGAAGCGCCGGGCCGATGCCGATGAGGGAGATCAGCGCCGCGGCGGCGAAGCGGGTGCCCCAGCGGCTGTCGACGCGCCCCGTCACCCCGGAGCGGCCGAGTTGATCGGCGCCGAAGCTTTCCAGTTCGATGGAGACGCCGTCGGGGGTTAGGATCCGCGACCAGGCCACCTGAATCCGGCGCTCGCCGATGCCCTGCGCGATCTGGTATTCGCCGAAGAGCCGGGCACCCGGCGGCACGAGGATGCGGCTGCCATCCATGCTTTCCACCGGAGTGTTGACCGTGGCGACGATCTGGCCCGGCAGGTTGGAGGCCAGCGCGGTGTCGAGCGTGGCGCGGATGATGGTGCCTTGCGAGAGGGTGATGCCGGGATTGGCGAGGATCCCGGACTGCGCGACATTGACCGGCCGCGCGCGATCGACGAAGGCGCGGCCGCGCTCATCGATGCCGGGGTCGCGACGCGAACCATCAGGATTATAGAGGGTCGCCGAGGCCGTCTGGTTATCCAATGGCCCATCGCTGGGTTGTCCCGGCTTTCCCTGATCGAAGACGATGCTCTTCGATGTCATCTGCTTGGCACGGGTCTCTGCGATCAATGCCTGACCCTCCGCTTGCTTGAGCCTCGCCTCATCCGCCGCCCGCGCGGCGGCAAGCCGCGCCTCCAGTTCCGCGGCGGCGGTCTCGCGCGCAGCCTCCCCCTCCTGCCGGGATCGCTCCAGATCGGCCTGCAGGCCATCCAGCCGGCCGTTCAGCCGATGCAATTCTTCCGCCAGCCCACTTCGCACCCCGCTTCCGGCCGCAAGTTCCGATCGCAGCCGATCGACCTCATCCTGCAAAGGATTGGGAGAGGGGACGGAGGTTTCCGGTGCAGGATCCCTGAGGCGCGTGAACAGGTCCGCATCCAGATTGGGAAACGGGCTCTCGCGCGGCCCGGCGCGGCCGCCCTGGAATTCATCGGCGGTGGAGGTGTCGAGCGGGTGCGGAGCCTCTTCGTCCCCGGCGGTCATCACCACATAGCCAAGCCCAAGGGCGCCGAGAACGATGGCTGCCGTTCCGGTCTTTCCGCGCCCGACTGCACGGTGGAACCTGCGGGCTGGCGGCTTCTCTTCGCCGCCAAAGCTGAACTTCTCGCCACTCATCGCCAGTGCGCCTCCCGCAGGGCGAGCGCCTGGACCAGTTGCGGATCGCGGATCGGCGTGCCTTGCACACGGCGAATGCAGATCACCTCGTCGCCATGCCGCAGGGTGAACTCGTGGCCCAACCCGCGCACCCGGACGACATTGCCCCGTGTGGTTGGATTGACGGAGCGCTCCTTTCCGGCGCCATCGACGCCGAAGATGGAGGGCACGGTTGCTCCGGCGAATTCGAAGAAGGTCGCCTCGCCATTGTTCCAGACCCTCAGGGGACGGATGTCGGCGGCCTGCCCTTTCCACTGATAAGCGACGTCGCGCGCGCGGAGCAGGTCGGGAGCGGCGCTTGTCGCGGCGCGCCGCGTTTCCCCTGGATAAACGAAGCTCACCCGGAACGGCGGCCGGCCGGTGCCCTCGGAGAGGAAGAAGCTGTAGGTCCGCCGGTCGGTGTAGACCGTCATGTTGGTCGCAGCCTGCCCGATCAGCGGCTTGATCGAGATGACATTCCCGGAACTCAGCACGTCGATCTCATAGCTTTCGGAATCGCCCACCAGCACCGAGCGGATCGCCTCGCCGCGGGCAAATTCGACGGCGGTATTGGTCACGAGGCCGGTGTTGATACGCACCACGTCCGTGTCGTGGAAGGAGACGGTCTGCACCCGCGCATCGGGCCCCGCCCGGGCGGGCAGACGTTCGGCATGGGCGGCAGGGCGGTGACGGCCGCAAGGATCAGGGCAACGGCACGGTTCATCGTCTGGTCCCTTCCAGGGTTTCCGCCGTCACCGCATAGTTCCGCACGCTGAACCCCAGCGGGTTTTCCCAGACCAGTTCCAGCGTGCGCTCGCGCCGCGGGGCGAAGTCGAATTCCACCGTGGCGATGAAGGGCGCCGCGGTTTCCGTGCCATTGCGCAGGAGGGTTTTCACGAGGCGGACCTGAGCGACACTAGGCGACAGGAAGCTGATCGCCCGGACTTTCACATTCACCACCGCACCTTCCCCATAAATGGCGGGCGGATAGTCGGGATTGCCGGAGGCGGTCCAGAGCCGCACCAGGCTTTCTCGCGCCTGCCCGGAGGATCGACGCTGCACGCTTTCCAGCCGCTGCTGGATGCCTTGGCGGATGAAGCCTTCGCGATCGGTGACATAGGCGACCAGCAGCGCCTCCTTCACGGCGCGATCCTCGGCCAGCGTCATCGGCGCCACTTCCACGATCCGCTCCGCCTGACCCGTCGTCTTGTCGACGAGCACGGTGAACACCTCCGACGACTTCAGCGGCAACATCACCACCAGTGCGACGGTCAGCAGCAGGCTGAGACCGCCGAAGGTGGCTGCGGTGGCCCAGGCGATCTTCGCTTGGCGCCGGGGGCCGAGGATCAACTCGGCCTCGAATGCATCGAGGGGGACCCTGGTCATTTGGCGGACGCCTTCCGGCTTTCCGCCGCCGAGAGACCGCGCGCAACCGCCGCCGCGCCGGCCGCAGGCGTTCCCGCCGCCGCGGCGGCGGGGGCGACGACATAGCTGGCGAAGGCTTTCGACACCGAGGCGCCGGCCTTTACCATGCCGACCACTCTCGCGCCGCCGTCCCGCGCGCCTCCCGGCAGACCTTTCGCATTGGCATAGGCGTTGGCGGCCACGGCGCCGACTGCGACCATGGTCTGGCCGAAGGATCCCGCCATCGACGGCACCTGCAGCAGCATGCCGGTTCCGACCATCGCCACGACGACGAAGGAGATCGCCTCCCCCAGCGTAGAGATGCCGGTCAGCGACCCCGGCGCGGCGAAATCGAACAGGACCAGCACGACGCCCGACACCGCGGTCACCAAGAGCGGGATGAACGAGAAGGTGATCGCCTGCTTCACCCAGGCTTTGAAGATCGGCAGCGTTGGGGGGAAGAGCGCGCAGGCGATCATGGCCGACGCGATCACGCCGAAGATGGCAATGCCGATCTTGGCAATGCCAAGCACGAACACCGCGACGGTCGCCATGAGGGCGGCAATAAGAAAGATCACTAGCGCCGAGATGGCTCCGCTCACATAGCCGCCGCTCTCGGCGATGCTGTTGGAGACGTCGAGCACCTTGCCGTACACGCCATCCAGACCCTCGTAGAGGTTGCCCTCATGCTCGACGCCCAGCCCCGCGAGCAAGGCCGAGCCGATTTCGGCGGGCGTATTGGTCAAGGCATCATAGACCAGGGAAAAATTGGCCCATTTGCCGAAGAAGGTCGTCACCAGCCCAATCCTGATGCCGGTCATCAGCACTTGGCACGAACGACATTCAGGAGTTGTCAAAGACCCATGATGCCGTCTCGCGGGCCAAGACCGAGTTGTGGCAACGCATTCTGACACACTACCTGCCGCTCTACTTCCCGGAAGCCGACCGCTTCCACCGCAGCTCTCGGACGGACTGGTTCCTGGCCTTCCTCGAGATGTTCCCACATGATCTCGGCGCTGACCAAGGAGGAGTTCACCAAGGCCGCTTGGGAGGTAGTCGGGCGCAAGGTCGAGAAGACCCTTATATTGTCAGATATTTATGAGACGGCAAAGGTATCGGCAGGATTGCCGGTATCGCCGGGTTGGGACGCCATCCGCATGTTTCGCATGAGGCTGGCCGAAGGGCGAAGCCTGATCCGGCAACGCAATGCCATTGAGGAGCGCGCCGTCGAACTGCTGAGTGATCAGCCCGACTACCAGCTGTTGTGCAGCATACCCGGCATCGGACCGATCAACGCCCTGACCACCCTGGCAGAGACGGGAGACCTGCGCCGGTTCCGCCATCTCCGGCAGTTTCTGAAGTTCTGCGGTATGGACCTCGCGACCGTTCAGTCCGGTATGTTCCGCAGCCGGAGCAAGATCTCCAAATATGGCAATGCCCGCCAGCGCCGCACGTTGTGGCTGGCAGGGCAAGCGGCGGTGCTGAAGAAAGCCACAGCTTCAAAGACCGGCAAAACCCGGATATTCGGCGCAAAGCCTATATTGCCATCGCTGCAAAGATGGCCCGCACCATTCACGCCGTTATCAAATCCGGTGAACCCTATCGCCCCTTCTTCGAGGGGACGAGCCCAGGGGCGGAAGGACCTCTCTCTCAAAGGGCCGTGGAGGCGCGTGACGCGACCTCGTATATAATGTTCGGGCCTTCCGCTTGAGACTTCGGAGCTCGTCTTAAGGACGGTGAGGGCGGCAACCAGGCCGACCCTGTATTTGCTAGGGGAGACCACTTCTTGACGTAGAGCCCGCCTGGGCAACTATTCTTAAGGCACCGGGTCGCTCGGATGCCCCGTGATCTGACGCCCGAAACCGCGTCTCCTTCCCGAGCTAGGACGTTGTCGACTCTGATTGCCAATCGCTTGCCGCGCCATTCGATGATCTGGTTCAGGGACCGGACCACGCGTTCGGCGGGCAGCGAGAAGTCGACCTCAATGCCAGGCCTTCGCGGTTGAAGTCGTCCAGCACGTTCAGAAGTCAGAGGCGGCGGTCATCGCCTGCACCAACTCGTCCAAGCGGCGGGTCGGCACGCCACCGATCCAGGCTTCCTGGATCACCGCGACGAGCGCCCGCTCCGAGGTTTGCCGGGCTTCGAGGAAGCCGGGGAAGTAGCTGCCTTGCCTGAGCTTCGGCACCCGCAGGTTCAAGGTGCCCCAACGGGTATCGAGCGCGCGCTCTCGATACCCGTTGCGCCAGGGCGTGCGTTCACCGCTGCGTTCATGCCGACCGGCGCCAATCAAGCCGTCGACATCACTCTCCATGATCAACTGAAGGACCGCCTCCGCAATGCCGCGCAGAAAGTCACCCTGATCATGCCTGGCCAGCAACTCGGACAGCTCCATGTTGGTCTTGGTCATCGGGGTCTGCGTAAGTGTCGTGGTTGAAGCATCGAAACTTCACCTCGACCATACACCTCGATGGCCACACGGGATTACACCGGCGACGGCGCAGGTCCGGCGCTATCAGCACCGCAAGGATGCCGGCGGCAATCGCGCCGGCGAAGATGGTGGCGAAGGGCGGCAGCCGCAGCAGCGCCAGCCCGATCACCACGGCAAGCGGCAGGAACAGCAGGGGCGACATGCGCACCACGCTGCTGATCGCGACGATCTCGCCCGCCACATCCGCGTCTCCCGGCCCACCCAGCAGCCAGAAGACGATTAGCTCCACGGCGAGCGCGCCGAAGGAATTCGGCAGCGTCTCCCGCACGTGGTCATACAGATTGGCCCCGCCCGTCGCCGCGGCGAGGTTGGCGGAATCCGACAGGGGAGGCGTGTCGCCGAAATAGGCGCCCGAGATGATCGCCCACGCCCCGATCGTGGGATCGAGGCCCAGGCTGATCGCAATGCCCATCAGCCCGACACCCAGCGTGCCGACCACCGTCCAGGAACTGCCGATGGCAAAGGACACCACCGCGCAAAGCGCCGTCGCCGTCACGTAGAAGAAGGCGGGGTCGAAAAGTTTCATCCCGTAGTAGACCATCGTCAGCAGCGTGCCGCTGAGCGCCCATGTGCCGATCGCGCCCCCACGGCAAACAGGATGAAGATCGCACCCAGACCGGCGGCCACGCTTTCCATCGCGGCGCGGGACAGCGACTCCAGTGAATGCCCGCGCCCGACCGCCATCGCCACGGCAACCATCGTTGCCACGATCAGCGCGACCTGCTTCGGCCCCTCAGCACCGGCATCACCGAACAGCCGGAACGACAGCATGACCAGAATGATCAGCGCGGCGACTGGCACCAGCGCCCCGAACAGGCCGGGAGGGTGGGGTGGAGCGGGTTCGGTCATCGCGGCCTTCCGATCTGATGCCCGCTGGCATGGCTTGCGGTCTCACGTCCGGCGGAGGACTGCGCTGCGCCAGTCTTGCGCGATCGGGCGGGTTCGGTAAAGCGGTCTCAATCCCTGCGACATCCGCGCCCGGCGGCGGCGCCATCTTCGCCGGACATGTCCCACCTTCGGCTGTGTTTTGGCAAAGTGGGATCGTTGTCTGAGCGCGGGTGCTGCCCCTCGCTTCCATCCGCACCGTGTGCGGTGTCATGACGACAATCATTGCGCCGTTGTGAGCCTAAGGCGCGTTATTTCATCATATACGCATATAATGGCTAATTTATTGGGCGAAATACGCGCCGACTCCTGGATCGTGCCCGCCGTTTCACTCTGCATCTTGAATTTTGTATACAGGATGCAGAATAACGGCGACAGGATTCGAAGAGGTACGACGCATGGCTCTTATGACAGCCGAAGAATATCGCGAGAGCCTTCGGGACGGGCGGCAGGTCTGGGTTTCCGGCGAGAAGGTGGAGGATGTCACCACGCATCCGGCGCTGAAGCCGATGGTGGATGCGATCGCCCGCATCTACGACATGCACCATGATCCGAAGACCCGCGATCTGATGACCTATACGCGCCCTGACGGCACGATCGGCGCGCGGACCTACCAGATACCCACCACCAAGGAGGAGTTGCGCGCCCGTCGCCTGATGACTTCCGCGATCCTCGATGACATCAGCCCGACCATCGACCGCTTCGGCGACGAGACGGTAACGCCGCTGTTCGTTCTGGCCAACCGCAAGGAGATGCTCGACAAATACGACGAGCGTTACCACAAGAACGCCCTTGCCTGGATCGAGCGTCTCCAGAGCGAGAACCTGTTCATGACCTCGGGCAACACCGACGTGAAGGGCGACCGCTCCAAGCAGCCGTGGCAACAGGACGACCTCGACATGAACACTCGGGTGGTGGCCGAGACCGAGGAAGGCATCATCCTGCGCGGCGCGAAGTTCGAAACCGGCGCGCCCTACGGCCACGTTGCCTTCATTAAGCCGACAGTCGGCTACTGGTGCGAGGAAAGCCGCGATTTCGCCATCGCCTGCGTGCTGAAGCTGAACGCGCCCGGCGTGCGCCACATCTGCCGGCGCCGTCTGTCGGGGAACAACACGGACCTGAACGTGTTCGAAAACCCGCTTGGCGCGCGGTTCGATGAACTGGACACGCTGATCGTCTTTGACGACGTGCTAATCCCCTGGGAAGACGTGCTGATCTGCCGCCACCACGAACTGGCCGCCTACATCCGGTCGGATTTCTCGCGCTGGTCGGCGCAGGCCTTCCTGGTCCGGAGCCAGGCGAAGGCGGAGCTTCTGGTGGGCGCCGCGCTGCTGAACGCGGAGCAGTCGGGCACGCTGAACATCCCGCCGGTGCGTTCGAAGATCGCCCAGCTGATGGCCTACAAGGCGACGATCGACGGCTTCCTGCTGGGCGCGGAAGAGGCCTGCCAGCCGACGGAATCCGGCTTCGTCATGCCGAACCAGCAGATCCAGAACGCTGGCCGGGTCTACTGCTCCATGAACTATCCCAAGATGATCGACCTGCTGCGCGATCTGGTTGGCGGCACGCCGGTCATGCTGCCGGACGAGGCGATGCTGCGGTCCCCCGAAACCGGGCCGGACATCGAGAAGTTCTTCCGCGTCGGCAATGTCGATGCCGAAACCCGGCTGCGCGTCATGTCGCTGATCCACGATCTGACGGCCTCCAGCTATGCCGGCCGCGCGACTTCCTATTCGATGTTTGCGGAGACCCCCGTCTTTGCGCAAGAAGGGGCGCTCTTTGCAGCGTTCGACAAGAAGAAGGCGGTCAATCGCGCGCGCGAGATGGCGGGATTGGCCTGACACAAATCGAAGGGACACCCGCATGACCGACAGCTGGCTCATACCCACGGCGAAAAGCACCCGCGACCTCGTGTTCGACATGTTGCGCGACCGCATCCTGAGCGGTGAGCTGCGCCACGGCGAGAAGCTGTCGGAGGTTCCGCTGGCCGAGCGTTTGGGTGTCTCGCGCACTCCGCTGCGCGAAGCGCTGGCCCGGCTGACGGCCGCGGGTTACCTACAGCCGGCGGAAAGCACCGGGCTGGTGGTGGTCGATCCGTTCCAGAACCTGGACGAACTGATCATCCGCCGCGCGGCACTGGACGCGGTGGCCGCGCATCTGGCCGCGCGCCGGGCAAGCGATGCGCAGCTCGCCGCCCTGATGGCGATCACCGAACAATACCGGCGCACCGATCCGCTGGACCTGGCCGAACGGCGCGGCCTGAACCACAGGTTCCACGCGGCGATCACCACTGCTGCCAATTCCCACCAGGTCGCCCGGGAGGCCGAGCATTTCCAGCTGTTCTTCGCTTCCGACCGGCTGATGCAGGCGCTGACGCCCGACGAGACGGAGGGGGCGATCCGCGATCACATGCTGATCGCCGAAGCGATCCGCGCCCGCGATCCCTTCGAAGCGGAACGCCTGGCCCGGGAGCATATCTACGGCGCCTATCGCCGGTACCTGTCACCGGAATGACCCGGCCAGCGTCAAGAACGTCCAACAAGGAGACCCGCAATGATACGTCACACCCTGACTCGGCGCCGGATGCTGGGCCAATTCGCGGCCGGAACCGCGCTTGCCGTGGCCGCGCCGCGCATCGCCTTCGCCGCGGAGAAGGAGATCAGCGTCCAGATCTGGGGTTCCACCTGGACGGGCTCGGTGTCCAGGGTCGCGGCGCTGTTCGAGGAGCGGGAAGGCATCAAGGTGAACCTTGTCACCCAGTCCTCCGCCGGCGAGGGTCTGGTGAAGCTTCAGTCGATGCGCGCCAAGCCCGCCGTGGACGTGTGGTTCACCACCTCCGCGCTGGCCGCCCGCGCGCAGCAGGACGAAGGGCTGTTCCTGCCGCTGCCCTATGACCGGATCCCGGCCGCCGCGGCGATCGAGGCAACCGCTCGGTCCAGTCACTGGGCGGGGCTCTACTCCTACCCGATGGGCATCGCCTACCTGACCCACGAGGTGGACGAGCCGATCACCGCGTGGGAAGATCTCTGGGAAGATCGCTTCGCCCAGTCCATCTGCGCGCCAGCCATGGGGCAATATCAGGGGCGCATGCTGGCGATCGCGGCGATGATCAACGGTGGCGACCTGACCAACGTCGATCCCGGCTTCGCGGCGCTGAAGCAGCTCAGGGGCAATGTCGTCTCCTGGTATTCCTCCGACACGACGGCGCGGAAGGGCATCGCGCAGGGCGAGTATTCCGTGCTGGTGACCCCGCCCGCCGGCTACAAGATGCTGCTGGACAACGGTATCGCGGCGACCTTCGTGGCGCCGAAGCCCGCGCCGATGACCTATGACGCGATGATGCTGGTCAACACGCCCCGGCAGGAGGCCGCAGCGCGGTTCATCGACTTCTGCCTGACGGAGGAGATCCAGAACCTGGTGGCCCAGGCGCAGGGCATGGGCGCTGTGCATCCCGCCGCCCGCTCTACCGACGAGATCCAGGCCGTGCTGCCCAAGCCGGAGGATCGCGTCGGACTCGACGAGACGCTGATCAACGCGAAGATCGGCGACTGGAACGAGCGCTTCAACCGGGAAGTCGTCTCGTGAGTGACGTCGATGGCCTGCACGTGCGCGGTGTCGTCAAGAAGTTCGGCGACATGGTGGCGCTCCGCGATGTGACCTTCGGGTTGAAACGCGGCGAACTTCTGACCCTTCTGGGGCCTTCGGGCTGTGGCAAGACCACGCTGCTGCGCGCCATCGGCGGTTTTGTCGACATCCATGCCGGCAACATCCTTGTGGAGGGCGCCGACATCGGAGCGCTCCCGCCTGAAAGGCGGCCTACGGCGACGGTTTTTCAGGGCTACGCGCTGTTTCCCCACATGACGGTGGCGGAGAACGTCGCCTACGGGCTGCGCCTGCGCAGGGTGCCCAAGGCGGACCTGACCGCCCGTGTGGCCCGCGCGCTGGACTCGGTGCAGCTGTCGCATCTGTCGGACCGGATGCCCAGCCAGCTTTCCGGCGGCCAGCAGCAACGAGTGGCGCTGGCGCGCTGCTTCGTGATCGAACCGCGCGTCCTGCTGATGGACGAACCCTTCTCCGCGCTGGATCGCAACCTGCGCGAGGAGATGCAGGTCGATTTGCGCAAGCTGCAACAGCGGCTCGGCATCACCACGGTCGTGGTCACCCACGATCAGGAGGAAGCCTACATCCTGTCGGACCGGGTGGCGATCATGAAGTCCGGCGTGCTGCATCAGTTCGACACGCCGGACGGCATCTATGACCGGCCGGCTACACGGTTCGTGGCAGATTTCACCGCTATGACCAACCTGCTATCCGGTCGTCTGGACGGCAACATGTTCCATGCCGACGGGATCGGCGCCTTTCCCGCGCCGCAGGGCATCCGACCGGGCGACCTGCTGGGCCTGCGCCCCGAGGCGCTTAAGCTGCTGCCCGCCGACGATCCCCGCGCCCTTGTCCGGGGTCAGGTCAACTTCGCCGTCATGACCGGGGCGAACGCGTCGGTCGAGGTGTCGTTCGGCGATGCGGCGACGCTGAAGGTGGTGGCGCCGCGCCTGCCCGCGCCGCCGAAGGCCGGCGACAGGGTGGGGATCGCCATCTCTCCCCGCGGCAGAGCGACCCGGGTTCCGGTATGAGGCGGATCCCCTGGACAGCCGCGCCCGGCTTCGTCATCCTCGCCATCCTGCTCGGCGCCTATGGCGCGTTCTTTGCCACCGGCTTCCTTACGCAGATACCGGGCACCGCCCAGCTTTCCGGCCCGCCCTCCTTCGACAACTACATCCGCTTCCTGACGGATGAGGGGCAGATCGGCCTGTTCGGCTACACCTTCGTCTTCGCGATCGTGGTGTCGGCGATCACCGTGGTGATCGGCTATCCGCTGGCCTATTTCCTCGCGCGCTCCGAAAACCGGCGCCTGCGGCTGCTGATCCTCGGCGTGCTGATCGCCACCTTCATGTCCGGCACCGTGACGCGGGCCTACGGCTGGATGGTGCTGCTGGGCAACAAGGGTCTCCTCAATCAGCTCCTGCTTCAGCTTGGTCTGATCGACCGGCCGCTGCGCATCGTCTACCGCGATACCGGGGTGGCCATCGCGCTGATCCATTTCATCCTGCCGTTCTTCGTCATGACGGTGGTGGGGGCGCTGCGCAACCTGCCGCGCGGGGTGGAGGAGTCCTCCCGCGACCTCGGGGCCGGTCCGCTGCGCACCTTCTGGAAGGTGACGCTGCCGCTGTCGCTGCCGGCCATCGCCGAAGGTCTTGCGCTGGCGCTTGCCCTGTCGCTGTCGGCCTTCCTGTTCCCGCTCATGCTGGGCGGCGGCCGGGTGCGCATGGTGGCGAACTACATCTACGAACAGATCTTCGTCTCCTTCGACATGGCTTTCGCCGCGGTGGTCTCCATCGTGTTCCTCGTCATGGCCATGCTGACGCTGGTCGCCATGACCAAGGGGCAGAAGCTGCTGATGGCCTATATCTCGGGCCGCTTCGCGCATCGGGGGGCTGCGGCATGAAGACGGGACTTTTCGGCAAGGTCATGTGGACGATCTACATGGTCGCGATCATGGGCTTCCTGCTCGCGCCGCTCGTGTTCGTCGTCTACTACTCCTTCCTGCCCACGGCATTCTTCAAACTGGAATGGCAGGGCGTCTCGCTGCGCTGGTATCAGGCCTTCTTCACGTCGGACGTGTTCATGCCGGCGCTGCGGCACACGCTCCTGATAGCGGCGCTGGTCGTGCCGGTGACGCTGCTGGTCGCACTGCCCACCACGCATCTGGTTGCCTCCGGCCACGTCCGCTGGCTGGGGCAGGCGCTGACCGTGCCGGTCGTGGTGCCGGGGGTGGTGACGGGGATCGCGCTGATGGGCTTCTTCGCGCTGCTCAGCGTGGAAAATGCGCTCCTGAGGCTGGTGATCGGGCTCACGCTCTACTGCCTGCCCTTCACCATGCGGGCGCTGAACGCGGTCTATTCCGGGCTTGACCGCCGGCCGGAGGAGGCGGCGCGCGACCTGGGCGCCGGCCCGGCCCGCACCTACCTCACCGTGACCCTGCCGCAGCTCAAGGCCGGGATCCTGTCGGGTGCGATCCTGGCCTTCGTCGAGGCGGTGGACAACTTCTCCATCGCGGTCTTCATGGCGGATACGGCGACCAAGACCCTGCCCATCGCCGCCTACGACCACATCCGCGACTTCGACGACCCGACCGTGGCGGCGATGTCCACCCTGCTGATCGTGCTGGCCTTCGTGCTGGTCTTCGTCCTGGAGAAGACGGTCGGGCTGGAGCGGATGATCCGGGACAAATGAACATGAACGTCAAGGAGGAGAGCGGCGTGACAGTCTCTCGCACGGATTTTCGTCAGGCGATGTCGCAGCTTGCCGCATCGGTCAATGTGGTCACCACGGATGGTGCGGCGGGACGGTGGGGGATGACGGCCTCGGCGGTCTGTTCGGTCTCAGACACGCCGGCCAGCCTGCTCGTCTGCATCAACCGATCCACCCGGCTGCATCAGCTGGCGCAGGAAAACCGCGTGCTGGCGATCAACGTCCTCACCTCGGGGCAGGAGGCCATCTCCGGCCTGTTCGCCGGGGGAGATCCGGAGGCGCGCTTCGCCTCCGGCCGCTGGAGCACGCTGACCACGGGCGCGCCGGTGCTGCTGGACGCGCTGGTGGGTTTCGACTGCCGCGTGCAGGAGATCGTGGACGGCGGCTCCCACGGCATCTTCATCGCCGAGGTCGTGGCCCTGCATCAGGGTTCAGCCGAAGGCGGCCTTGTCTACTTCAACCGCAGCTACCGCCAGCTGGGTCAGGCCGCCTGAGGGGGGCCTTGACCACTCCGCCTTACAGGGCGGAAGGATTTAGCGCGCGCGATTGGTACAGATCCGTGAGCGGTCGGTATTCGTGCCAGAGCGCGACCAGCGCCGCCAGCGGATCCTCCGACGCGTCGATGCGCAGATCGGCCACCGCCACGGGGCTCGCATCGACGATCTGGAGCGCCGCCGACCGCAGCGGCCCACCTTCGCCGCCGGCCGCCTGTCCGACCAGCAGCGCCGCCAGAAGCCGATCCGCCAGATCCGCCTCCGGCTGCGCTTCGAAGGCGTCCGTCATGGCCTTGCACACCCCGGTATTCGCCAGAATGTTCCCGATCGCCACGCAATCGCGCCCGACCACGCCCGCCACCGCGGCCCGGTTACGCGCGCCGTGGCACAGTGCGGCCCGGCCCTGCCAGTCCAGTACCGCCAGCTGTCGCCAGTCGATGTCCGGCGTGGAGGCCTGGAGCGCCGCGACGACGCGCTCCGGCGTCACGCCTTCGCCCAGCAGATCGAGGCCGCGCGGCCCGAGCCGGGGATCGGTGATCGCCTGGGTCAGCACCGCGCCCACGCCCGTCCGCAGGAACAGGCAGCGCGCGCCCACCGAAGGGCTCGACGTGGTGATCGTGCCGCCCACGCGGCCGGTCCGGGAACAGCGGCCCAACAGGGAAAATGTCATGGTCCTCTCCAGTACAACGAAACATCGTGGCGGGGATGGCCCGCCGGAACGCGGCGGCGCGGTCCTTGCCGATCCGCCGCGCTTCGGGAAATATTGTATCCTGTATGCAAGGAAAAGACGTCATGTTGAGAATTGAAGACCTCGCCGACCGGTTCACTCGGGATCTGCCCGGGCTGCTGGCCCATATCGAGGAGGTCGTGAACATCGACAGCGGCAGCCGGGACGTGGAGGGGGTCAACCGCGTGCAGTCGATCTTCGCCGCCCAGCTGCGCGATCTGGGCTTCGCGGTCATGCGCGTTCCGGGCAGCGGGCGCGGCGATCAGCTGACCGCGCGGCGGGCCTTCGGGAGCGGGCCGAACGTCTTGATTCTGGGCCACGCCGATACCGTCTGGCCGGCGGGAACCGCGGCGGAATGGCCCTTCGGCCGCTCGGGCGATGCGTTGACCGGCCCGGGCATCGCCGACATGAAAAGCAATGTCATCCTTGCCATCCACGCGCTGAAGCTGCTGATCGAGGGGGTCGGCGGGGCGGATATGTCGGGCGTGGGATCCGTGACCTTCCTGATCGTCCCCGATGAGGAAATCGGTTCGCCGCAGTCGAAGGACTGGATCACCGCGGAAGGCGCGCGCTGCGATTTCTGCCTGACGCTGGAGCCGGCCCGACCCGGTGGCGGGACGGTGGTGTCGCGCGGGGCGGTGGGGGCCGCCTATATCAACGCGACGGGCGTGACAGCCCATGCCGGGTCGAACCGGCTGGGCGGGGCCAGCGCGATCTCTGCCCTCGCGCCGCTGGTCGGCGGGATCGAGGCGCTGGGGTCGATCGAGGCGGGCAACTACGCCACCGTCGGCGTTCTGCGCGGCGGCGCATCGAAACAGGTCGTGGCGGGCGAATGCGAGGCGCATCTCGACCTGCGTGCCAGTTCCCGGCAGGAGGCGGACAGGCTCTGGGAGGAGATCACCCGCATCGTGGAAACCGCGCCGCGCGACCCGCGCGTGACGCTGACCCTCACCGGCGGCTTCATCCGGCCCTGCTTCCCACAGCTTCCGGGCATGACCGCGCTTTATGGCCGTGCCGAAGCCTTCGCCCGCGCACTGCGCCACCCGATTGCCCCGAACGTCTCGCGCGGCGGGTCGGACGGCAGCTTCGTGGCCGCGCAGGGGAAACCCACGCTGGACGGGCTGGGTGTCATCGGCCACGACATCTGCTCGCGCCGGGAATGGGCGGAGCTGAGCAGCCTCGCGCCCCGCGGCGCGATGCTCGCCGGGCTGATCGCAAGCGGTGGGGACGTGTTGTGAAGCGCGTCCTGCACATCGCCACGGGCGGCACCATCGCCTCCACGCCGGCGGGCGCGGGCGGGCCGGTCGTCGCCTCGCTCGGCCCCGCGGCGCTGCTGGCCGGGGTGGAGATGCCGCCGGGACTTGCGGTCGACTCCGTCGGTTTTGCCTCCGCCGGCTCCTACGCGCTGGATTGCGCGGACCTGCTGGGGCTGGCGCGGCTGGTGGAGGCGGAACTGCCTCGCCACGACGGCTGCGTGATCACCCACGGCACCGACACGATGGAGGAGACCGCCTATTCGCTGGAACTCCTGCTGGCGCCGGAGAAACCCGTCATCCTGACCGGCGCGCAGCGGCATGCCGGAGCGGCCGACAGCGACGGGCCGGGCAACCTGCGCAATGCATTGCGTGCCGCGGCCAGCGATGCCATGGCGCCCGCCGGCGTATGCATCCTGTTCGAGGAGGACATCCACGCCGCCCGCCACGTGCGCAAGGTGCACACAAGCCGCACGGATACCTTCCGCTCCGGCGATTTCGGCAAGCTGGGCTCGATCGACGCGGGCCGGGTCAGTATCGCCCGGCTGCCCCGCCGTACCGCGCCCCTCGGCATCCCGGACCGCGCGGCGAAGGTGGCGCTGATCCCCGCTGCCATCGGTACGCCGCCGGACCTGCTCCACCTGCTGGTCGGGAGCGACGTGGAGGCCGTCGTTGTCCAGGGTTTCGGCCGGGGGAATTTCCCGCGCGGCTGGGCGGACGCCTGTCGCCGGCTGATCGCCGCCGGGACGCCGGTTCTGGTCACCTCCCGCTGCCCGGAGGGGGCGGTGATGCCGGTCTACGGCAATGACAGCGGTGGCACAACGATGGGGGAGGCCGGGGCGCTGTTCGCGGGCGATCTGGACAGCTTCAAGGCGCGCCTGCTGCTCGGCTTCGCGCTGGCCCGACCCTGCGGCGACCTTGCCGGGATCGTCTCGCGCTATGCCGGCGGGGACTGAGCCGAAGCCGCTCTCGGGGTGCCTCATTGCGGCTGGGGGCGGAGCGGGCCGTAATACCAGGAGGCCGCGACGCCGCCGTCGATCAGGAAATCGCTGCCCGAGATGTAGCCGCCCTCCGGCCCCATGATCAGCGCGGCAAGCGCGGCGACTTCGTCGGGCGTGCCGGCGTGGCCTGCGGGGCTTTGCGCCAGCATGTTGCGGTAGAACGCCGCCCGTTCGCCGTTCAGTTCGTCATGCGCCAGCGGGGTGACGATGATGCCCGGGCTGATGGCGTTCATCCGTGCGCCGCGGGCACCCCATTTCACCGCCTCGCCCCGCACGCGGAGCGAATTGCACCGTTTGGACAGCTGATAGGGGGTCAGCGTGACCGCCACCGCCCGGACGACGGGCAGGTCGAGCAGTGCATCGGCCGGTGCCGTCGCCAGCTCGGCGTCCTCCTCCGCCGTCAGCGCCGGAAGCCGGTAGCCCGACTGGGAGGAGATGACGATACCGCAGCCACCCGGCGCGATGACCTGGCCGAATTCCTCCAGCAGCATCGCCGTGCCGAACAGGTCCACCTTCAGGATCGCCGCCACCGGCGCCTGGCTGGGAGAGACGCCAGCCGCCTGGATCAGCGCCTTCACATCGCCAAGCGCGGTCGCCTGCCGGACCAGCGCCTGCACGGCGCCCCGGTCCGACACGTTGACCGTGGTGGCGCTGGTGCGGTAGCCGGCGCGTTCCAAAACCTGCGCGGCCTCATCGGCGGCGTCCTGCTTCAGGTCGGCCAGCAGCACATGGCGGTCGTAGCTTACCCGGCGGGCAATCGCCTGCCCGATGGAGCCCGCACCGACGACGACTGTCACATCCATGGTCAACTCCTTCGCATGGGGGCGCGGCTTTGGTTCACGGGCACAGGCTTGTCCGCCGGCGTTCCGGCCGCCCTGCCGCTTTCCGGTCGGGCGGAAGATAGGTCCGCTTCGACTGAAGGGGAAATGCTGGATCGCGCACGGGCCTATCGCTGAGGGACATGAATGCGACGGGCCTTCCTCTGCGCCGGATGTTCGGGTGGGCATCGGCCGCCTGCGGGCCTGCTGTCGAACGGCGGCGAAGGGCGGGCCGGTAGCCCGTGCTCCGGTCGGTAAGGCCCCAGCCTGCCTGGCGCGTCCTCCACAGGCGCGATGCCAGTCTTCGGTCCGGTATCCGTAAGCTTACCCCAAGCTTCGGCTGGCAAGCCGCGCGGATCAGGCCGCGGCGTTCCCCGGCTGCCCACATCAGGAGATGGCGCGATCCGCGGCCGGCATGGCCGTGCCCGGCGGCGTGCCGCAATGCGAGACCGATGACCCAGACACCTCCCCTCGCTGCCGCGGCCGACCCTGCCGCACAGGGTTCTGGATGCCATCGTGGCGATCTATGTCATAGTCGTGCTGAACGGCGGCTTCTGGAGCCGCCTGTTGGCGATCTTTCCGGGCGACCTTGCCCGCCCGCTGGTCTTGGCGGCCAGTGTCTGGGGGCTGACCATGCTCCTGCTGGAACTGCTGGGACCCGGGCGGTTGCAAAAGCCGGCCGCCGCCCTGCTGATCCTGATCGCCGCCGGCGCGCCTTGCTATGAGCGTAGCTGCTGATCGACGGGGAGATGGCGCGCAACATCTTCGAGGCGACCGCGACCGAATCCAGCCACCTGATCACGCCGGAGGCGGTGGCGCATATCACAATGACCGGCGTGGTTCCACCTCCAGCAGCAGCAGGATGCCTTCGGAACAGGAGCTGGGGGAGTGGAAGAGCTTCGTCATAGGGGGCCTTTCGCCGTGTCGCGCGCCATGACCGCGCCGATCCGCGCGGCGGTGGCGCAGACCGGCACGGCGCAGGTGTCGATCGCCGCCGGGGTGCGCAGCGCGGAGCGGATCCAAATGACGGAGATGCAGCCCAGCACCACGCCGTCCTGAAGGATGGGCGCGGCGAGAGACGCGGTCTGGGCGCGGAATTCGCCGGCGTCCCGGATGGAGAAGCCGCGCTCCCGCGTCTGGGCGATGGTGCGGTCCAGCCAGCCGGGATCGAGGAAGGGGATGTCGGTCGGCTCGCCCAGGCGGCGGAGGTGTTCGAGGATCAGCCCGCGCTCGCCCGCATCGATGAAGGCCAAGTAGGCGCGCCCGGCCGAGGTGCGCAGCACGGGCAACCGATAGCCGATCATCGCCCGGTCGATCGACATCGGCGAGAGCGGGTGAGTGGTTTCCTGGATGACCATTGCGGCATTGTCGTAGACCGACAGGTCCAGCGGCCAGAGCAGCTGCTGGCCAAGCTCCGAAAGGAGCGGCCCCGCCGCTTGGCACAGTCGTGACGTGCGCGCATAGGCATCCCCAAGCGCCGCCGCCTGCCGGGTGATCCGCACCACGGTGGAGGTGGGCGAAAGGGTGACGTAGCCCTCCTCCTCCAGCGTCTCGACCAGACGGTAGACAGTGGGCCGCGGGATGCCGAGGGCGTGGGCGATCTCCGCCGGGCGCGCGCCTCCGGAGGCGTTGACGAAGCGCAGGATGTCCAGCCCGCGCCGCAGGGCACGGACCGTCTCGCCACGGCTGCGCGGATTGGTATCGTCGGACATGGGTGGCTGGCTCCTGGCGTAACGCGCGCCGATCTTCCCACCGCCGGGGCAGAAAGACAAACCGCCGCTCAGGCGATCTGGCGCGCCCGGTCCGTGCCGGATGCGGCCGCTGGCCGCGGGATGCGGCCGAGCACCTCTCGCAGCGCCTGCGCCGATGCCGCACGGCCGAGCAGGTAGCGGTCCGGCCGGATCACGGCCGCGCCGGCCCCCTCCAGCAGGGCATCGCCGCCCTGCATGTCGGAGCCGGGCACCACGGTGCAAAGCGCATCCGCGTCGCGCCGCAGATCGGCGGGCAGTCCCTCCCAGAACCCGTCCTCCACCACCAAGGCGAAACCGTAGCCCACGGAATCGTCCAGCCGCCGTCCGTCCGTCAGCCGCGGTTGCGCCGTCAGCGTCGACGGCTCCGGCATCAGGCCCGGACCGATCGGCGGATAGATCGCCTCCATCCGCGCGCCGCCCTCCGCCCGCGGGAAGGCATGCGACAGCGCGGTCGCCGGATCGCGGGTGTTGATCAGCCCCCCCAGCCGCACGGCGGTGGCGATGTAGTCGCGCGCGTTTGGCCGCCGTTCGGAGGTGTAGCTGGCCAGCAGCGCCGGATCATGCCCGCGGGTCAGGCAATGGATCAGCTTCCAGCCAAGGTTTGCCACGTCGCGGATGCCTGCGCACATGCCCTGGCCCATAAAGGGCGGCGTCTGATGCGCGGCATCGCCCGCGATGAACAGCCGGTCGCGCTGCCAGTCGGTGGCGACAAGCGAATGGAACCAGTAGACGGCGGTGCGCTCGATCTCCGCCTCTTCCGGGGTGATCCAGCGGGCCAGCAGCGGCCAGACGTTCTCCGGGCGGGCGATCTCGGCGCTGTCCTCCCCCGGCAGCACCGTAAGTTCCCAGCGGCGACGGTTCTGCGGACCGCGGATGTAGGTCGCTGGACGCGCCGGATCGCAATGCTGGAGCGACCAGTCCCCCAGTTCCGGCTTCTCGCCCTTCAGCAGGATGTCGGCGACCAGCCAGCGTTCGTGGAAGCCCAGATCCTCCATCCCCGTCTCGATGAACCGCCGCACGAAGGAGCGCGCGCCGTCGCAGCCCACGACGTAGCGCACCCGGGCGCGCTCGATGCGGCCGCGGGCCATGTCTTCCCAGCGCAGATCCACGCCATCCGCATCCTGCGCCAGAAAGAACGCCTCGCAGCGGGTGCGCCGGGTGACGCCGGGATGCGCGGCCAGGCGCTGTCGCAGGATGCGCTCCAGGTCGGGCTGGTGAAACCGGTAGCTGGACCGCCAGCCCAGCGGCGTCGTCTCCCGCGGGCGCGGCCAGTCCAGCAGGATGCCGCCTTCCGGGTCGACGAACCGCATGCCGATGTTGAACCGGCAGACCTGCTCCAGCGTCTTGGCCACGCCGATCTGTTGGAAGGTGCGCATCACCTCGTCGTCGAAATGCACCGCGCGGGGCAGGTGGTAGGCCTCCGGCTCGCGCTCCAGCACGAGCACGTCGATCCCGGCCTGCCCCAGGATGTTCGCCAGCGTCGCGCCCACCGGCCCCAGGCCGATGATCGCAACGTCATGTTGGATCGTCTCGCCGATCATGGGATCCTCCTCTTCAGCGGTCTTTGCTGCGTGATGTCAGTGTCCCGCCCGGGCCAGTTCGCCGAACAGCCAGGGACAGTCGGCCACCGGTGGCGCCTGAATGCCCCGGCTGGCCGCATCCATGCGCATGTCGCGCAGCCGCTTGCGCCCGCCCTCTTCCGTCAGGTAGAGCCGCTCGTGCCCCCAGAAGGACGGGCCGTCGGTCGTCTCGTGCGGCTCCCACGTGGCCGCGTCGATCACTCGGCCGCCCCAGCCGTTCTCCACGAAGAAGCCGGAGGGGGAGTTGGCGTAGAACGAGGTCATGTAGTCGTTCGTGTGGCGGCCCAGTGTATAGGCCACGCCGTTCTCGCGCTGCTGGGCGAGGTCATAGCCCTGGCCCACGTCGTCAAGGGTGCGGAATTCCACCATGAAATGGTGGAAGCCCTGCCCGCCGGAGCCCACCATGGCAAAGCTGTGATGGCGGTTGTTCACGTGGAAGAAGTAGAGCCCATAGGGCTTGAGGCCGTAATCGCTGACATGGAAATCCAGATTGTCGCGATAAAACGGCATCATCACCTCGATGTCGCGGACATGAAGCACTGCATGGCCCATGCCGTAGGGCCCCGTGGTGAAGCCGGAGATCGGGCGGCCCGGCCGGAATGGATCCGTGGCGATCATGGGCTGCCAGATCAGTTCCACCCGGTTGCCCATCGGATCGTCGAAAACCACCATGCCGCGGCAGAACCGTCGGTCGCATTCGGAGCGTGTGCCATGCCGGACGCGGGTGCCCGCGCCTTCTAGGCGTGCGGCGTAGGCGTCCAGATCGCGTTCGAACTCCACCTCCCAGCCCATGCACGACAAGGTTTCCCCCGCCTCGTCGAGGATGAACAGCCGCTGCATCCTGTCGTCCATGCGGAAGGCCAGTTCCCTGCGGCTGCGTTCGATCCGCTGCATGCCCAGCAGGCCACCTGCGAAATCGCCCCAGTCGGCCAGCTTGTCCGACCGGATGCCGATATATCCCAATGCGTTGATGGCCACGGTATCCTCCCTGTTTCCCGTCGCGGTTCCCCGTCGCGCAGATCGCGCGCGCTTGCCCGGGCGGCGGGCGCCCGGCCCAGCCGGTCCGCCCGCCGCCCGGGCGATGGCCTCTCAGGCCGCGTCCGTGACCGGGTTCGACAGCGTGCCGATGCCGGTGATCTCCACCTCGATCCGGTCGCCCGCGAACATGTAGAGCGGCGGGGTGCGGAACCGGCCGACGCCACCCGGGGTGCCGGTGGCGATCACGTCGCCGGGCAGGAGCCGCGTGACCTTGGAGACGTATTCGACGATCTCGCCGATGGAGAAGGCGAGGTCCGAGATCGGCGTGGTCTGCACTTCCGCACCGTTCAGGATGGTGCGCAGGTGCTGCGCTTCCGGGTGCGGAAGCTCGTCCTTCGTCACGATCCAGGGGCCCATGGATCCCGAGTCGTCAAAGCTCTTGCCCGCCCAGAACTGCGAGGTATGCCGCTGGAAATCCCGGATCGTGCCGTCGTTGAAGCAGGAGTAGCCTAGGATATGCTCGCCGGCTTCCGCCGCCGGGATGTTGCGCCCGGCCTTGCCGATGATGACCGCAAGCTCGCCCTCGTAGTCGAATTCGTCCGAGAAGCCGGGTTTGCGCAGCGACACGCCATGCCCCAGGACGGAGGAGGGATAGCGCGTGAAGATCGAGGGGTACTTCGGCTTCTCCCGCCCGGTTTCCCTGATGTGGTTGGCGTAGTTCAGGCCTATGCAGATAATCTTGTCCGGGTTCGGCACCGGCGACAGCAGCGTGACGGCGGCCATCGGTAGGGCCGCGGCTTCGGTTTCGAGCGTCGCCACCGCCCCGGCGGTCAGCGCGGCGCGCAGGTCGGGATGGCGGGCGCGGGTGGCGGCGGTGGCCTCATGGATGCCATCGGCGGTGACGATGCCGTAGCTGTGACGGCCCTCGGTTTCAAACGAGACAAGACGCATTCTTTCCTCCTCCGGTTCGGCAGGCAGCTTTCGGTGAGCAGAAAGCGCCACGCCGCCCCGGACGGCAATCGCCGGCTGTCCATGCGTCCGCCAGGCGGACAAATCGACACGCTGCCCCACCCGGTAAACCCCGCCTTCCGTCCGCCAGGCGGACGCATCGCCCAAAAGGGGTTTCGAAGATGTGGCATTTTCACCTCATGGACGCGGGAGCCCGTCGCCAGCGGCGGAGAAATGGGTCGGGAGGCCCGCGAGAGGGAGGACACTGCATGACATTGCTTGACGCCATCAGGAGCGGGCCGATGCGCCCTGCCCAGATCAGGATCGTCCTGATCTGCGTGCTGCTGGCAATGATCGACGGCTACGAAGTCGTCGCCGTGCCGTTTTCCATGCCCGCCATCGCGCGCATCTGGGCGCTGCCGAACGCGCAGGTTGGCTACCTGCTCAGCGCGGGGATCTTCGGCATGGCGATCGGGGCGATCGCGATCTCGCCGCTGGCCGACCGTATCGGTCGGCGGCGGCACATCCTCCTCTGCCTGTCGCTGATCACCCTCACCATGGCGGCTTCGGGTTTTGCCCGATCGTTCTGGCAGCTGGTGGCGATCCGGGCGGTGGCCGGGGTGTTCATCGGGGCGATGATCTCCAGCCTCAACATCATCGTCTCCGAATACGCGTCCGACCGGCGGCGCGGGCTGGTGATGGGGCTTTACGGCGTGGGCCTGCCGCTAGGTTCGGCACTGGCGGGCTTTGCCATCGCGCCGCTACTGGAGGCCTACGGCTGGCACGCACCCTTCTTCTTTGGCGCGGCGCTGACGGGGGTCATGGCGCTGGTCGTGCTGACCATGCTGCCCGAATCCATCGACTTCCTCGTGCAGCGCCGGCCGGAGGGTGCGCTGGAGGCCTATAATCGCATCGCCGAACGTATGGGCCATCCGACGGCTGCCGTTTGCCGCCACGCTCCAGCGACTCCGAAGTGGCGGAGCGTGCCGGGCTGCGCGCAATCTTTTCCAGCGACCTCATGGCGCGCACCCTCCTGCTCTGGGTGGGCTATGCGATGCTGATTTCGGCCTTCTACTTCGCCAATACCTGGACGGCCAAGATCATCACCGACGCGACGGGCGATTCCCATCTGGGCATCCGCATCGCCATGTTGATCCAGTTCGGCGGCGTGCTGGGCGCGATCCTTTACGGCGTGCTGACGCTGTGGCTCCACCCCCGGGTGACGACGATCCTGTTGCTCGCCTTCGGTGGAGTGGCCTTCTACCTCTATGCGCAATGTGCTGGCAGCGTGAGCCTGGCGGTGGTGCTGGCCTTTGCCATCGGCATCTGCGCGAACGGCGGCGTGGCGGCCTATTACGCGATCAGCCCGGCGATCTATCCCACCGTGCTGCGCGGCACCGGGGTGGGCTTCATGATCGCGGCGTGGCGATCCTGGCGCCGCTGTTCACCGGATACATGCTGTCGGGTATCTGGACCCCGGTTGCCGCCTACCGCTTCTTCGGCGTGGTGATGATCCTTTCGGCGCTCGCCGCTGTCGGGCTGCACCTGACCTTCCGTAAATCCCTGTCCCCCGCCGAGGCCTGAGACGATGATTCCGACCACCTGCCCGCAGATCCAGCCGGTGCCAGCCGCGCTTCCCCCCACCATGCGGGCCGTGCGTTGCACTACGGCCGGCGGGCCGGAGGTGATGGAGATCGTCGCGCTTCCGCTGCCGCGGCCCGGGCCCGGCCAGGTGCTGATCCGGGTGCATGCCGCCGGCGTGAACCGGCCGGACCTGTCGCAACGGCGCGGCACCTATCCGGTGCCGGCCGATGCGGATCCGACGCTCGGCCTGGAAGTGGCGGGGGTCATCGTCTCCGTGGGGGAGGGGGTGGCGCTCTCGCCCGGCGCCCGGGTCTGTTCGCTAGTGCATGGCGGCGGCTATGCCGATTACGCGCTGGGGGAGGCCGATCATGTCATTCCGCTGCCCGAGGCGCTGGATTTCGTCGCCGGCGCCACACTGCCCGAAGTGGCGATGACGGTGGAGTTGAACCTGATCGAACGCGCGCTGCTGCGGGCGGGGGAATGGGCGCTGATCCACGGCGGGTCCAGCGGCATCGGCAGCCACGCGATCCAGCGGGCGAAGGCGATGGGCGCGCGGGTGATCGTCACGGCGGGGTCGGCGGAGAAATGCGCCTATTGCCTGTCGCTGGGGGCGGATGTCGCGATCAACTACCGTGCCGCTGATTTCCTGCCCGCCGTGCTGAAGACAACCCGCGGGCGCGGGGTGGATGTCATCCTTGATATGGTGGGCGGCGACTATGTGGACCGCAACCTGCGCGCGCTGGCGCCGGACGGACGCTGCGCGGTGATCTCCCTGCAACAGGGGCCCCGGGTGGAGGTGGACCTGGATCCGCTGCTCCGCCGCCGGCTCACGCTGACCGGCAGCACGCTGCGCCCGTTGCCGAAGCCGGAGAAGGCCGCGCTTGCCCGCCGGGTGGCGGAGCGGGTGCTGCCGCTGGTGGTCGATGGGCGGATCCGCGGCAGCATCGCGCGAGTGTTTCCGCTGGAGGAGGTGCGAGCGGCCCATCGCCTGCTGGAGTCCGGGCAGAGCATGGGCAAGATCGCCCTGACGCTGACCCGACCCTGACGCGCGCGCGGCTCAGGCGGTGGCGTGGCCGGGAGCGCCGGCCGAAGGCAGCGACCGCCGGCCGCACCCCTCTTTGCGTTCCGTCCGCTTTTTCGCGTCACTCAGGACTGGCACGAATGCTGCATGAGAATGGGTATATCGACCACACAAGAGGCTTCCATGTCGTCGCTCAGGATCATCTGCCCCAACGGCCATCTCGGCTTCGCGCCGCTCAAGACGCGGAGCTTCCACATTGGCGTTGATGCCCGTCCGGACATCATCGCCGCCGACTCCGGCAGCGACGACATCGGCCCTGTGCCGCTCGGCGCTGATAGCTGCGCAAGCCCGAAGGCCTGGCAGGAGCGCCGCATCGGCGTGCCGATGATGATCGGCTCGGCCGGGGATACCGGCACCAATTCGCGGGTGGACATGTATGTCCAGATCATCCGCGACATCGCGGCGCGCCATGGGCTGGCGCCCTTCAAGCTCGGCTGGTTCTATTCCGAGGTCGATCCCTCCTATGTTCGCGCCAAGATCCGCGGCGGATCGCCGGTCACCGGGCTCGACGCCCGCCCCGACCTGACGGAGGAGGAGCTGGACGCCACCTCCCGCATCGTGGCGATGGCGGGCGTGCATCCCTTCGTCAAGCTGCTGGAGGAGGGCTGCGACGTGATCATCGGCGGGCGTTCCTCCGACAGCGCGATCTTTGCCGCCGCCGCGCTCCACAAGGGCTACCCGGAGGCGCAGAGCTACTACCTGGGCAAGGTGCTGGAATGCGCCTCCTTCTGCGCTGAGCCCTACGGCGCCAAGGAAACCGTGATGGGAGAGATCACGCAGGACCATGTGCAGGTGACCGCCATGGCACCGGAACAACGCTGCACCGTCGCCTCGGTTGCGGGCCATGCGATGTACGAACGCTCCAACCCGTTCCACGAATTCGTGGCGGGCGGGATGCTGGACATGACCCATTGCGCCTACGATCAGGTGTCGGAAAAGACGACGCGGGTCACCGGCATGACTTTTGAGCCGTCGCAGGGCATCCGGGTGAAGCTGGAAGGTTCGGGCAAGGTCGGCGAGCGATTCGTCGGCATGGCCGGCATCCGCGATCCCTACACCATCGCCAATGTGGATGCGGCGATCGACTGGGCGCGCCAGCAGACGGTGGAGCGTTTCGGCCCCGACGGGTGGGAGCTGCATTACAACGTCTTCGGCCGCGACGGCATCATGGGCGAGATGGAGCCGCTGCGGGACCGCCCGTCGCATGAGCTTTGCATCGTCGTGCAGGGCGTGGCTCCCACGCGCGAGATGGCGGAGGAGGTGACCATGACCGGCACGCGGCAGCTATTCTACGCGCGGCTGCCGGATGTGAAGGGCACGGCGGGCGGCGTCTCCTTCGTGCTGGACGAGGTGCTGGAGGCTAGCCCCGCATATCGCTGGACGCTGAACCACACGATGGCCGTGGACGATCCGCTGGAGCTTTTCCCCACCCATGCCGCCATGATCGGCTGAGGAGACATCGGATGAACACGACCACGAAGCTCTCGGATCTCGCCAAGACGATCCGGTCCAAGAACGCGGGTACCGACAAGATCACCTTCGACATCATCTTCCGCGAAAAGGCGACCTACGAGATGGTGAAACGCTCGGGCGCGCTAACGCGGGACACGGTCTGCAGCGTGCTGAAGGTCGATCCCGCGCGGCTTACGGATTTCGTCGAATACGACCCGGCTTATGCGATCAAGTTCACCATCTTGCGCAAACGTCCGTCGGGATCGGCGGGAGATGGCGATATCTTTGGTGCGCAGCAATATGCACCGTTCCTGGATATGGAAGTGGATCTGACGGTGTAGAAAAGGCGCGGATCAAAACGATGCCCTCCGTTTCTCAGGGGCAGTACATTGAGGTCCGGCGTTGTGCGCCGGTCCGCAATACTACTCTGCTGCAATCACGGTTCAGAAGAACCGTTTTCATGACGCCCCGCCTCGGGATAGGTAGCCGCGAGCAGAGGGTCGAGAGTGTCCCTATTTGCGGCTGATCGAAGAGCGCTGCTCCGCGACATCGTAACGATCACTGACAATTGGCTGGGTCCCGACTCCCGTGACGGAACCACCACAATAGCCTCCCTCTAGATACGCCCAGGAGAGCGGGTTTTCCAGAATAACTCTTCCGTGGTGTATTTGGCCAGAGCCTCGGCTGCCGCGTCTTCGGCTTGGCGGTATTGATGGTGGTACAGGTGATCCGGTCAGCAACGATATTCAACGGAGAAGATCCCTGTACTGGCCGTGAACCATGGACAAGACAAAGGATCACCACCGCTGCGTATTTGCCAGAGCGGTTCCTTTTTTTTGGTCCATGGGGACGTTAGTTACCTCCACCCTACGGTCAGCTGTTACTGTAGAGCTGCGATAGCTCCACGAAGGAGTGCGTTCGTAATAATGATCCCCACCCTGCAGACCAGAAACCGGCAGCGAACGGTCTGATGGAATCTCAGGTGTATCGAAACACGGTTGCGCAATCAGACAAGTTCTGCACTACGCCCACTTGTTCGACCCACCCGGATAGTGAAAAATCGAACTAGGAGGCTTGCGCTCGCTGGATAAGAGCATGTGCGAACGCCCGTGCGACTGAAAGCTATCTCGACAGCATGCAGGCGCCAAGCGTCCCCGGAAAGCCGATCGATCCCGGGGACGAGCGCTTATCAGTGGGGCTGCGCCCCGGTTGCACCGTGCCATGGCGCAAACCACGCACGCAGCCGACCGATCATCAGATAGAGCGTCAGTCCCACCATCGTCAGAACCACAATCACGGCAAAGAGGTTCGGAACGGAGAGTTCCTGAAGGTATTTCACCGCCAAGTAACCCAGTCCTTCGCTTCCTCCGATAAACTCGCCCACGATCGCACCAATCATCGCCATCACGACCGAGACTTCCATACCGGTCAACACGACTGGAAGGGCGGTCGGCAGCTCCAGCATCATGAGCCGCTGAAGCGGCGAGGCCTGAAGCATGACCATGACGTCACTGTCGCCCTTGTCCACCGACTTGAAGGCGATCAGAGCGTTGGAGAATATAGGAAAAAAGGCAAGAGCCGCAGCGATGACGATCTTCGATTCAAGCCCGAACCCGAACCAGAGGATGAAAAGCGGCGCCAGTGCGATTTTCGGTACAAGCTGAAGAAGCACGATGAACGGTTTGGCTGCCCATTCCACCGGCGGAACCCGCGCCATCACGAAGCCGAGCGTCAGCCCGAGCGCGACCGCTATCATGAAGCCGCTGGCCGCCTCAGTCACAGTGATGCGGACATGGTACCACAGGGAAGGATCCTGCACCAGATTGACCAGTGCAATCGCGATGGCTTCGGGAGATGGCAAAACAAAGGCCGAAACATCTGCCATACGCACATAGAGAGACCAACTGCCGAGGAAGATAATGACAGCGATGGAGGGCAGAACGACCCGCCAGATATTCCTTGAGTTAAGCATGGCTTGGTCTCGTCAGTTCTGAGCGGAGATGAGCAACGATGTCCTGAAACTCGCCAGTCCGTTGCAGATCCAAGGTTCGTGGGCGGGGAAACCCCATTTTCTCGATTCCGGTAATTCGAGCAGGCCGAGGGGCAAGCACCACGACGCGATCAGAGAGGAAAGCGGCTTCAACGATTGAATGGGTCACGAGAATTGTTGTGACCTTCGCCCGCGCGCAGACCTCCATCAGTTCGACGTTCAGCGCATCCCGGGTCATCGCGTCCAGGGCACCGAATGGTTCGTCCAGGAGAAGTACCTGCGGATCGGTCACAAGCGCCCGGGCGAGGGAGGCCCTCTGTCGCATTCCACCGGAAAGCTGCCCGGGGCGATGGTTTTCGAACCCCGAAAGGCCAACGGTACGGCAGATTTCATGCGCGCGTTCCATTCGTTCGGCCTTGCCGACGCCCGCGATACGCAGCGGCAGCGCCACATTCTGAGCGACCGAATACCACGGAAAAAGCCGCGCCTCCTGAAACATCATGGAGACGGGACGCGTCGCCTTGCGGGAGCGGCGGGAACGGGTCCACACCGACAGCCCGCGGATCTCCACGCTGCCTTCCGTAGGCGCTTCAAGACCCGCGACGATGCGCAGGAGCGTAGTCTTTCCACATCCCGATGGCCCGAGGAGCGAGATGAATTCTCCTCTCTCCAATACGAGGTCGGCATTCGAGATTGCGGTAACGGCCGTCGGACCCTCGCCGAATATCTTGGTTAGCCCGCGAATGTCGATTTCGGCGGGCTTCACATCCATATCATGCATCATCACGCGAGCGCCCTGTCCAGAAGTGCGTTGGTGTAAAGGCTCGTCGGATCGACCGGCTTTTTGATCATGCCCGCCTCACCGAGCATGGACACAGCATTCGCCCAGACCTCGGGAACGTTCCGTAGGACATTCTCCGAACCCTTCGCGATCCAGTTCTGGGCGTTGGCATACAGATCCTCTCGGGCAGCACCGCGATCCGCTGTGCCCAGAACATCGAACCGGGTGGCGATCCTGTCGATGATCGGGTCAAGTTCCTCCTTTGGCGTCTGGGCGATGGTGAGAGCGGCGCGATGGGTGGCTCTCAAAAAAGCCACAAACTTGTCTGGGTTCGCGGCGACATCTTCGTCATGTGCGACGTAGACTTGCCCGGGCATGCCATCATCCATTGGAATGGCGACAGCATCCCCCGTCGCAGCCAAGGCGGTGATCATGGAGGAGGTGTTTCCAATGAACGCCCCGGCGCGACCGGCCTGGATCAGGGCATAGGAGGCGCCGGTGTCAGCGACCTTGACCCGCTTGACTGTCTCGGGGGAATGGCCCCCGCTCCGCATCAGCAAATCGAGTGTGCCTTCCATCGAGCCACCGAGCGAGGCCATCCCAACAGTCCGCCCCTCCAAGTCCTCCATGGACCGGACAGGGTTTTCCTTCGAGGAGATGATGTAGAACGGCGAAAGTTGCGCGATGGTGGCTATGGACAGAAGCGGCGCGCCGTTGTCCACCCGCGACTGAATGAAGTTGGTGCCCCCTGTGCGGCCCGCGGACATCTGTTTGGCGATGACCATCTGGGCGGCGAAGGAAGCACCTTTGCCAGCCTCTGCTTTGAAGTTCAGCCCTTCGTCGCGGTAGAAGCCCATCGCATCGGCATAAAGAACGTCACCGAATGCGAGCGAAAAGCTGAAGGGTGCTATGAACGAAAAATCGGTGCTCTGAGCGAACGCGGACGTTCCCGTTGCCAGCAGGGCCGCTGCGCCGGTGGCACAGAGGAACCCACGGCGTGAAAGATTGGCGCTGTGCATTTTTTATCCCTGTTGTGTCGAAGGCATGTTTTGCCAGTCGAGAACAGGGTAGGGAAAGGCATCGTTTTACAGGCAAAACGAAGTAACGCGAGGATCCGAAAGGCTCCTGAAGTTCCGAGCAGAGTAGGGTGAGGGTCGGCTTCGAATTGTGGCATACGGCGCATGCAGAATAGCCGCGCGGCCGCACCCCCGGACAGCAACCGCCGCCCGGGAGTGCGGTTGATTGATCAAGCCGCTTCGGTCGTGTCGCGAAGGCTGT
>NZ_NIPW01000024.1 GCF_002196855.1 Haematobacter genomosp. 1
GGCTGGTCGCGGCGGCGCGGCCCCCGGTCGCACCCGCTCCACCCGCAATCGGCGATGAGGTGCTGCGGGCAGCGGGGCTGGCGCGGCGCTTCCGTCTGGCGCGGGGAGGCTGGCGCGGGACGCGTATCGCCGCGGTGGAGAGCGCGGATCTGGCCCTGCACGCGGGGGAGGCGGTCGGCCTCATCGGGCCGTCGGGCTCCGGCAAGACCACCTTGGCCCGGATGATCTGCCGGCTGGAGCAGCCCGATGGCGGGAGGCTGCGTCTCATGGGGGAGGATGCGCTGGCCGTCCCCCTTCGCCGTTTCGCGCACCACCCTTTGCGCGTCGCCGTGCAACTGGCGCTTCAGGATGCGCAGGGTGCCCTGCCGCCGCGCTGGACGGCCCGGCGTGCGATAGGCGATCCGCTGCGCCTGCTGCGGCCCGCGCTCGGTGAGGCGGAGCGAGAGGAGCGGCTGCGGGAGGCAGCCCGGCTTGCCGGCCTGCCGGAGGTGCTGCTGGACCGTCCGTCGCACACCCTTTCCGGCGGGGAGAGGGCGCGGGTCGGCCTGGCCCGCGCCCTCGCGCCCGAACCTGCGGTTCTGGTGCTGGATGAGCCGACATCCGCGCTGGATGCGACGCTTCGGGCAGAGCTGCTGGAGCGGCTGGACGCGCTGCGGCGGCAGCGGGCTCTGGCGCTCCTGTTCATCAGCCACGACCTTTCCGCCGTCGCGCGGCTGTGCGACAGGGCGCTGGTCATGGAGGCGGGCCGCGTGGTGGAGGCGGGGCCGGTGGTGCGCCTGCTCTCTCATCCGCAGGCGGACTGCACCCGTGCCCTGGTCGCGGCGATGCCGGTGCTCGCCGCCTAGCAGGCTGCAGAAGTTCTGCAGTGCCGCTGCTTGGGAAACCGGGAAATCGGCCCCGGTATGACCCAAGATGTGCCGGTTTCCGGCCGGAGTTGGTCCTATCGCGAACGATTTCCACTCCGGCGCGGCCCTGAAGGTCTCCTAGCCCCGCGACAGGGTGCGCAACTCCAGCATCCGGTGGAAGATGAAGCTGTAGCCCTCCACATCCTGGCGCATCGCGACATCCAGTGTCGGATGCCACAGCAGGATGATCGGCATGTCCTCCTTCACCATCTGGATCATGCGGGCCACATCGGCCTCATAGGCTGCCCTGTCGGTTTCGAACCGCGCCTTTTCCACCAGCTCCGCGAATTCCGCGTTCTGGTAGTTGCCGAAGTTCCACCGCGTGGTGCCGGTGTAGAAGATGCGGAAGAAATAGTCCGGGTCGCGCAGGAAGGCGATAGAGGCTTCGAAGTAGAAGGGAACCTTCTTCTCCTGCAACAGCGTGCCGAGCTGCCCGGAGGGCACCTTCTCGATCGTCACCCGGATACCGACCTTGCCAAGCGCGTCCTGCAGCAGCAGCGCCACGGGCTCCGCCACGCTCGCCTGCGACAGATCGTAGGAAAAGGTCGTGTCGAACCCGTCCTCCAGCCCTGCCTCCACCAGCAGCGCCTTTGCCCGCTCCGGGTCCGTCATCGTTCCGAGCGGCTGCGGGAAGGACAGGTCGCCCTCCGGCGCGGGGCCGAACAGCGGGGCCCCCCGGTTGAAGAGGGCGGTGCGGAACATCTCCTCATAGGGCAGGGCATGGGCGATGGCCTGCCGGACGCGCACATCGTCGAAGGGAGCGATGCCGCCGTTCATGCCGATGAACTGGAAGGCGGCGGTGGGCATCCCGGCGACCTTCAGCTCCGGCTCCTCCTGAAGGCGGGCCACGTCGGGGGCGGGGATGTCCTGCACGATATCCGCATCCCCCTTGCGCAGCGCAGCGAGGCGGGTCTCGGGCTGCGGCACCGTCTGCCACAGCACGCGGCGGATGCCGGGGAGCGGGCCGCTTTTCCAGTCCTCGAACCGCTCGAAAAGCACGCGTTCGCCCAGAGCGGCATCCGCCACGCGGAAGGCGCCGCCCCCCGCCGGGTTCATGCGCAGCCATTCGGAGGCGAAGGGATCGGCCTCCGTCGCGTGCTGCCGGGCGAGAGCGGAGTTGACGATGATCGGATAGGTGAGAGCGAGGTTCGGCAGCGCCAGCCGGTCCGGCTGCGGCAGGTCGATGCGGAAGGTGTGGCTGTCCACCACCACGAATTGCGCGGGATCGGTTAGGGAGCCGGTGGCGAATTGCGACCGTCCGATCGGGCTGGCCAGAACGCGGTCGAGCGAGAATTTCACATCCTCGGCGGTGACGGGCGCTCCGTCGTGGAAGGTGGCGTCGGGGCGCAGCCGGAACAGGATCTGCCGCCCGTCTGCGGACACCTCGTAGCTTTCCGCCAGTTCGGGCCGGATGTCGTAATAGTCGAAGCTGGCGAAACCGTCGGGCTGCGGCTTGTAGCCGAATGTCAGCAGCCGGTCATAGACGTTCCAGGTGATCTGCAGCGCGTTCCGGTTCACCCCGGCGGAGAAGCTGTCGAAGGCATTGGGCGCGCCTTCGGACAGGACGCGGAGATCCTGCCCGCGGCCCTGCGCCATGGCCCATTTGGCCGGCAGAAGGGCGGCACCCGTTCCCATGGCGAGCGTGGCAAGGAAGTGGCGTCGGTCCATGTGTCTTTCCTCGGATGGACAGCCCTGTGCGGGCGTTGTCGAACTGCTGCTCGATTTCGTCTGCAATGTCGTCAGATTTCGGTCGCGAGGACCGGTTCAGCTACGCGGTAAGGCATACCGGCCTCATAGCTGTTGGGGAAAGCTCCTGCAGCGGCGCGGGGGGAGATGGTTTCTGCCGCCATTGCCGCCTCCGGTCTGCCGAAGGCTTCTGGCGGGAGCCGTGGCGGGGAGAAGCTGAACCGGCGCCCGACATGAAAGCCGGATATGAAAAAGGCGCGGGGAGAGGACCCCGCGCCTTTCGCGTTTCGTCGTCAGCGGCTGAACTTCTTGTACTTGACGCGTTTCGGCGCCGCCGCGTCCGGGCCGAGGCGGCGGATCTTGTCGGCCTCGTAATCCTCGAAGTTGCCCTCGAAGAACTCCACATGCGCATCCCCCTCGAAGGCGAGGATATGGGTGCAGAGCCGGTCGAGGAAGAAGCGGTCGTGGCTGATGATCACGGCACAGCCCGCGAATTCCTCGATCGCCGCCTCCAGCGCCTGAAGCGTCTCCACGTCCAGATCGTTGGTCGGTTCGTCGAGGAGCAGCAGATTGCCGCCGGATTTCAGCAGTTTCGCCATGTGGACGCGGTTGCGTTCGCCGCCTGACAGCAGTCCCACCTTCTTCTGCTGGTCCGCGCCCTTGAAGTTGAAGGCGCCGACATAGTTCCGGCTGCTGATCGTCGCGTCGCCCAGATGGATCATCTCGGCCCCGCCGGAGATCTCCTCCCACACGTTCTTGTCGGGGTCGAGCGCGTCACGGGACTGGTCCACATAGGACATCTTCACCGTGTCGCCGATGGTGACGGTGCCCTCGTCCGGGGTCTCGTTGCCCGTCAGCATCTTGAACAGCGTGGATTTCCCGGCGCCGTTCGGGCCGATCACGCCGATGATGCCGCCCGGCGGCAGGGTGAAGGACAGGTTCTCGATGAGAAGCTTGTCGCCCATCGCCTTCTTCAGCCCCTCGACCTCGATCACCTTTCCGCCCAGACGCGGGCCGTTCGGGATGACGATCTGGGCCTTGCCCACCCGGTCCTTGACCGATTCCTCCACCAGCTTGTCATAGGCGGAGATACGGGCCTTGGATTTCGCCTGACGCGCCTTGGCGCCCGCGCGGATCCACTCCAGTTCCTTCTCCAGAACCTTCTGCTTGGCCTTGTCTTCCCGGGCCTCCTGCTCCATCCGCTTGGCCTTCTGCTCAAGCCAGTTGGAGTAGTTGCCCTCGTAGGGAATGCCCCGCCCGCGCTCCAGCTCCAGGATCCAGGAGGTGATGTCGTCGAGGAAGTAGCGGTCGTGGGTCACGCAGAGGATCGTGCCCTTGTATTCGATCAGGTGCTTCTGCAGCCAGGCGATGGTTTCCGCATCGAGGTGGTTGGTCGGTTCGTCCAGCAGCAGCATGTCGGGCGCTTCGAGCAGCAGCTTGCACAGCGCGACGCGCCGCCGCTCCCCGCCCGAGAGGGTGCTGACATCGGCGTCGTCCGGGGGGCAGCGCAGCGCTTCCATCGCCACATCCACCTGGCTGTCCAGATCCCAGAGGTTCTGGCTGTCGATGAGGTCCTGCAGCTCCGCCATCTCCTCCGCCGTCTCGTCGGAGTAGTTCATGGCGAGGTCGTTGTAGCGGTCGAGGATGGCCTGTTTGGACTTCACCCCTTCCATCACGTTGCCGCGGACGTTCAACTGCTCGTCGAGCTGCGGCTCCTGCGGGAGATAGCCCACGCGCGCGCCCTTGGCGGCCCAGGCCTCACCGGTGAAATCCTTGTCGATCCCGGCCATGACGCGCAGCAGCGAGGATTTCCCCGCGCCGTTCACGCCGACCACGCCGATCTTGACCCCCGGCAGGAAGTTCAGGCGGATATTCTCGAAGACCTTCTTGCCACCCGGATAGGCCTTGGAGACGCCATCCATGTGATACACATACTGGTATGAAGCCATTTCCGTTCCCTTCGTGGCGCTTTGCCCCCCATCTAGGGGAGATGCGGACAAAGGACAATCGCGGAGCGGGGGCGGAACGCCGGGAAACCGCTGCCGCGCGGGGTGAAATCCGCAACGACGCCCGCCGGTGCGGGCCGACTGTCGCCCCGGGAGCGCATGTGTCGGCCACGTGACGCCGCTTGTGGATTGTGCGGGCGAAGGCTGCTAGGAGGCGATGCGTCCAGCGGAGACCTCCGTTTGTCCATGTATGGCTTTCCCCATGCCCGCCCCGGGCAGAAGATCGGCTTGCTCGGCGGTTCCTTCGATCCGCCGCATGCGGGCCATGTCCATATCACGCTGGAGGCGCTGAAGCGGTTCCGGCTGGACAAGGTGTGGTGGCTCGTCTCCCCCGGCAATCCGCTGAAGCGCGAAGGCCCGGCCCCCCTGCATCGGCGGATGGAGGAGGCAGCGCGCGTCATGCACCATCCCCGCGTCGCCATCACCGACATCGAGGCGCGGCTCGGCACCCGCTATACGGCGGAGACGCTGAAGCGGATGCAGGCGATCTATCCCGGCGTGGATTTCGTCTGGCTGATGGGGGCCGACAATCTCGCCACCTTCCATCGTTGGGAAAACTGGCGCTGGATCATGGAGCATGTTCCGATCGGGGTCTTTGCCCGGCCCGGCAGCGGAATCGCGGCGCGCACCTCACGGGCGGCCAACCGCTATGCGGGTTTCCGCATTCCGCCCTCGGAAGCCGGGCGTCTGGCGCGGACCCATCCGCCCGCCTGGTGTTTCCTCGACATTCCGATGCGGCCGATCTCCTCATCACAGATTCGTGCGCGGGGGGAGTGGCGGCGGTGAGAGGTGCTTGCGGGATGCACGGCGCTGCATTTAACTCCCGCCGATGACCCGCTTTCCGTCTCTCAGCCGCCGTTCCCTGCTGGCACTTCTCCTCGCCGCTCCCGCCGGGGCGGCCTGCGCCCGCGCGCCGGAAACGGCGGCGCGTCCGCCGTCACGGCCGGGGCCTGACGATCTCGACGCGCTGCTGGCCCGCGCGCGGCTGGGGGCGGAGGTCTCCTTCCTGCTGGTCGATCCGGCGACGGGGGAGGTGCTGGACGCCCGCGACCCGACCGCCTCCCTTCCGCCCGCGAGCGTGGCCAAGACGATCACGACGCTCTACGCGTGGGAGACGCTTGGCTCCGCCCATCGTTTCACCACGCGCCTGCTCGCCACCGGGCCGATTCGCGACGGCGTGGTGCAGGGAGACCTGATCCTCGCCGGGGGCGGGGATCCCATGCTCTCCAGCGACGATCTGGGCGACATGGCGGAGGCTCTGCGCCAGCAGGGCGTCCGCGGGGTCAAGGGCGCGTTCCTCACCTGGTCGGGCGCGCTTCCCTATGTGGAGCAGATCGACCCGGCCCAGCCCGCGCATGTCGGCTACAACCCCGCCGTCTCGGGGCTCGATCTGAACTTCAACCGGGTGCAGTTCTTCTGGCAGCGGCAGGGTGGCGGCATCACCACCCGGATGGAGGCCACGGGCGACCGCTTCCGCCCGGAGGTCAGGATGGCGCGGATGCGTCTGGCCGACCGCGACACACCGCTGTTCACGTTCAGCGGCGGCAGGGGCACGGACGACTGGACGGTCGCGGCACGCGCGCTGAACGCGAAGGGAAGCCGGTGGCTGCCCGTCCGCTCCTCCGCCGCCTATGCGGGCGAGGCGTTTCGCGCGCTGGCCGCGCAGAAGGGCATCACGCTTGGCCCGCCCACACCTCTTGCCGGTGCGGCCCAGGGCTCGGCGCTCGTCTCGCATTCGAGCGACGACCTTGCCGCCGTCGCTGCCGACATGCTCAAATTCTCCAACAATCTGACGGCGGAGACGCTGGGCCTGACCGCCACGCTGGCGCGCGGGGGCAGGGCGGGCTCGCTCGCCAGTTCGGCAAGCGAGATGTCGGCCTGGGCAGCGGCCCGGTTCGGTGCCACAGGGATAGATCTGGTGGATCACTCGGGCCTGGGCGGAGAGTCACGCGTGACGGCGGCTGCCATGGTCCGGGTGCTCTCGGGCGGCGGCGTGCTGCCGACGCTGCTGCGCCGCTACGACCTGCCGGCGGGCTTCGGCCGCGGGCCGCAGCCGGTGGAGGTGCGGGCCAAGACGGGGACGCTGAACTTCGCCTCCGGCCTTGCGGGCTATATCCTGACACCGGGCCGGCCGCTGGTCTTTGCGATGTTCATGGGGGATCTTGACCGCCGCCGCGCCCTCTCCCGGCAGGAGCGGGAAAATCCGCCGGGCGCGCTGGAATGGACCTCCCGCGCCCGCCGGTTTCAGCAGGAACTGCTCGCCCGCTGGATCGCGGTCAGTACCTGAGCCGCGCTGTCAGAGGTGCCGGTAGCGCGCGCGCGCCCCGTATTCGATGGCAGCGGCATGGAGCCGGTCGATATCCAGCTCGTGGCGCATCTCCTGCAGCAGCCGCAGTTCCGTCTGCCGCGTGGCGCCATCGGTCGCGGCCACATCGCAGGCCAGCGCATAGGCCGTCTCGCGCAGGCGCTCGGGCAGGAAGCGGCGGATCAGGCCGAAGAACGCGTCCAGCCCGTCCTCCTCCTCGAACAGGTCGAGCACCACGCTGGACACGAAGCCGATGCGGTCCGGGTCGTAATTCGCGAACACCGGCAGATGGCCCACGATATCCTCGATGGCCAGCAGTTCCGATGTCGGCATCTGCTGATCGGAGGCGGAGACGGCGACCATGACCGCGACGAGGCAGTCCTGGGGTGTCATTCCGGCGTCGTTCTCGGTCTTGGTAGCCACGGAGGTGCCTCCCTCGATTCGGGTTTCGCATTGCTTAGAGAGGCGGCTTCTGTCCGGCAAGAGGCGGAGGCGCACCGCCAAGGGGTGCCAAGGGGTGCTTGACCGGAGCGCGGTGACGCGACATTAGGGTCTTTCCCCTGCGGGAAAGCCTGCGGGGCAGCATTTGACCCAGGCGCCTGCGCCGCGATCCGGGCGACCGCCCGCGCGGCCACGGCACCACCCTTCTGTCCGAAAGGAACGATCCCATGAGCGCCCTCAGAGACGCCGCGATGACCTCAAAGGCCTGGCCCTTCGAAGAGGCCCGCCGCCTGCTGAAGCGTTATGAGAAGGCGCCGCCGGAAAAGGGCTACGTGCTGTTCGAGACGGGCTACGGCCCCTCCGGCCTGCCGCATATCGGTACGTTCGGAGAGGTCGCGCGGACCACGATGATCCGCCGCGCCTTCGAGGTGATCTCCGACATCCCGACGCGGCTCATCTGCTTCTCGGACGACATGGACGGGATGCGCAAGGTCCCCGAGAACGTGCCCAACCGGGAGATGCTGCAGCGCAACCTTCAGCGCCCGCTGACGGAGGTGCCCGATCCGTTCGAGGAATTTGCCTCCTTCGGCGCCCATAACAATGCGATGCTGCGCCGGTTCCTCGACACCTTCGGGTTCGAGTATGAGTTCATCTCTGCCACCGAGTTCTACAAGTCCGGCCAGTTCGACGCGACGCTCCTGCGCGCGGCGGAGCGTTACGATGCGCTGATGAAGGTCATGCTGGCCAGCCTGCGGGAAGAACGCCAGCAGACCTATTCCATCTTCCTGCCGATCAGCCCCAAGACGGGCCGCGTGCTCTACGTGCCGCTGAAGGAGGTGAACGCCAAGGACGGCACCATCACCTTCGACGACGAGGACGGCGAGGAGATGACCCTGCCCGTCACGGGGGGCAATGTGAAGCTGCAGTGGAAGCCCGACTTCGGCGCCCGCTGGGCCGCGCTGGACGTGGACTTCGAGATGTATGGCAAGGACCATTCCACCAACACGCCGATCTACGATTCGATCTGCGAGATTCTGGGCGGCCGCAAGCCGGAGCATTTCACCTATGAACTGTTCCTCGACATCAATGGCGAGAAGATCTCCAAATCCAAGGGCAACGGCCTGACCATCGACGAATGGCTGACCTATGCCTCGACGGAGAGCCTCAGCTATTTCATGTATCAGAAGCCGAAAACGGCGAAGCGGATGTCCTTCGATGTGATCCCGAAGGCGATGGACGAATATCACCAGCAGCTCCGCGCCTATCCGGGGCAGGATGTGGCCAAGCAGGTGGACAACCCCGTCTGGCACATTCACGGCGGCACCCCGCCCGAAAGCCATATGGTGGTGTCCTACTCGATGCTGCTGAACCTCGCCTCCGTCGCCGGGGCCAGCGACAAGTCCGGGCTGTGGGGATTCATCCGCCGCTACGCGCCGGAAGCCACGCCGGAGAAGAACCCCGATCTGGACGCGGCGGCGGAATATGCCGTGCGCTATTTCCGCGACTTCGTGAAGCCGACGCTGGTTTTCCGCCGCGCCGAAGGCAAGGAGGTTGCCGCGCTGGAGGATCTGCGCCGCCGTCTTTCCACTTGGGAGGGCGGTCAGGATGCGGAAGCGTTGCAGACCATGGTCTTTGCAGTGGGGACCGACCACGGGTTCGAGCCGCTGCGGAGCTGGTTCTCCACGCTCTACGAGGTGCTTCTGGGGCAAAGTCAGGGGCCGCGGTTCGGCGGGTTCATCGCGCTCTATGGCATCCATGAGACGATCGCCCTGATCGACAGGGCGCTGGCGGGTGAACTGACCGCCTGATCCACCCAGATCTGCTGCTCAGCCCAGATCTTCGGCCGTCAGCCGGAAGGCACGGCCGAAGCCACCGTTGAGCGAGGCTCCCGTCGGGGTGAAAACCACGAAGCGGAAATCCGGCAGATCGACATAGAGCGTCGATTTCGGCCGCAACGTCAGCCAATGCGCCCGGAGGGCCTCATGCTCCGCCGTCCCGCGGGCGATGAACCGGGCGGTGGCGGAGAGCGAGAGGCGCGGATGGGTGAGCGGGTCGCCCTTCTCCCCCGGCTCGCCGATGAGCAAGCCAGCACGCGGATCCGCCGCCAGCGCGCGCGTGTGGAGAGCCAGACCGGAGACGAGGCTTACCGGCAGGCCCTCCGGCGTGGTGGCGAGCGCGACCCGGCTCACCTGCGGACCTTCCTCCGTCACCACGGCGAGCGCGGTGAACCGCGCAGCGTCCATCAGGCCGCGCGCCAGCGCGCGTGCCTCGTCATCGGTGGGGCGCAGGACATCCTTCGCTTCGGCCATGTCGTTTCCCTCTCGCCGGGCCCGTTCTTCCACGGGGCGTTCGCCTGTCTGGGCTTGCCGGAGGGCTGGCGCGACTCGTGTCGTTATCCGCGCGCTCCCGCTTCTGCGCAAGTCGTCGCGCTTCGGTTTTTCTGCGGGACAGCGGCATCCGGCGGAAAATGAACATTCATAATATTGAATTGATGCGGAAAATTCATGCCGCGATGCAGAGGATTTACAGAAATCCGTTTTCATCGTGAAGAAATTTACAGAATTTTCGCGCTATGAAAAGGGTTTACGCCTTCGTTTACTTGGGATTACACTCCTGTGATTGGCGAGGTCCGGAGGGGCTGGCGAAAGCCGGTGGACGCGCGAGCTGAGGAGGAACAATGTCGGCTCAGACAAAGGCGCAGCATGCGCAGGAATCGGAGACTCATGTCCCGTCGGCGGATTTCGTGGCGCAATCCCATGTGACCCCCGAGAAATATGAGGAACTCTATCGCGAGTCCATCGAAGATCCCGATGCCTTCTGGGGTCGGGAAGGCAAGCGGATCGACTGGATCGAGCCCTATACCAAGGTGAAGAACACCGACTTCACCTTCGGCAAGGTGTCGATCAAGTGGTATGAGGACGGGGTGCTCAACGCCTCTGTCAACTGCATCGACCGGCACCTCGCCACGCGGGGCCACCAGACGGCGATCATCTGGGAGCCGGACGATCCGAACCAGCCCGCGCTGCACATTACCTACAAGGAACTGTCCGAAAAGGTGAATCGCTTCGCCAACGTGCTGCTGAGCCAGGGCGTGATGCGGGGCGACCGTGTGGTCATCTACCTGCCGATGATCCCGGAGGCCGCCTATGCGATGCTCGCCTGCGCGCGGATCGGGGCGGTGCATTCGGTGGTTTTCGCCGGCTTCTCCCCGGACGCTCTTGCCAACCGGATCAACGATTCCGGCGCGAAGGTGGTCATCACCGCCGATACCGCTCCCCGCGGCGGCAAGCGGACGAACCTGAAATCCAATGCTGACATGGCGCTGCTCCATTGCTCCGACCGGGTGCGCTGCATGGTCGTCAAGCATACGGGCGATCAGACGACATGGATGGACGGCCGGGACGTGGACGTGAAGGCGCTGATGGAACACGCCAGCCCTGATTGCCCGCCGCGGCCGATGGGGGCGGAGGATCCGCTCTTCATCCTCTATACCTCCGGTTCCACAGGCAAGCCGAAGGGCGTCGTGCACACCACGGGCGGCTATCTCGTCTATGCGGCGATCACCCATGAGGTGACCTTCGACTATCACGAGGGGGACGTGTTCTGGTGCACGGCCGATGTGGGCTGGGTCACCGGTCACAGCTACATCCTCTACGGCCCGCTCGCCAATGGTGCGACCACGGTGATGTTCGAGGGCGTTCCCACCTATCCCGATGCAGGCCGCTTCTGGGCCGTCTGCGAAAAGCACAGGGTAAGCCAGTTCTATACCGCGCCGACGGCGATCCGCGCGCTGATGGGGCAGGGGCCGGAATGGGTGGAGAAATACGACCTTTCCTCCCTCAAGCTGCTTGGCACCGTCGGCGAGCCCATCAACCCGGAGGCCTGGCACTGGTACGACAAGCACGTGGGCAAGGGCGCGCTTCCCATCGTCGATACCTGGTGGCAGACGGAAACCGGGGGCCATCTCATCACCCCGATCCCCGGGGCGATCCCGACGAAGCCCGGCTCCGCGACCAAACCGTTCTTCGGCGTGAAGGCGGTGGTGCTGGAGCCGGAAAGCGGCAAGGAAATCGACCGGGTGGAGTGTGAGGGAGTGCTCTGCATCGCCGACAGCTGGCCCGGACAGATGCGCACCGTCTATGGCGATCACGAGCGGTTCCAGGAGACGTATTTCCAGCAATACAAGGGCTATTACTTCTCCGGCGACGGGTGCCGGCGGGATGCCGACGGTTATTACTGGGTCACCGGCCGGGTGGATGACGTCATCAACGTCTCCGGTCACCGCATGGGCACGGCGGAGGTGGAAAGCGCGCTCGTCGCGCATCCCGACGTCGCCGAAGCCGCCGTCGTCGGCTATCCGCATGAGATCAAGGGGCAGGGCATCTATGCCTATGTCACCCTGATGAACGGGGTTGAGGCGACGGATGACCTGCGCAAGAAGCTCGTCCAGTTCGTGCGCACCGAAATCGGCCCGATCGCCAGCCCCGACGTGATCCAGTGGTCGCCGGGCCTGCCCAAGACGCGCTCGGGCAAGATCATGCGCCGCATTCTCCGCAAGATCGCCGAGAACGACACCGGAAGCCTTGGCGATACCTCCACCCTCGCCGACCCGGGGGTGGTGGACGACCTCATCGCCAACCGCGCCAACAAGGGATGAACATGGACACCGCGACCCGCCCCGCCGCTCCGCCGGTCCTCATCCTGCTCGGCCCCCCCGGTGCGGGGAAGGGAACCCAGGCCCGGATGTTGGAGGAGCGTTTCGGCCTCGTCCAGCTTTCCACGGGCGACATGCTGCGCGCCGCGGTCGCCGCGGGAACGGAGGCAGGCCGCGCCGCGCAGGCGGTGATGGAAGCGGGCGGCCTCGTCTCCGACGGGATCGTCCTCTCCGTGCTGAACGAACGCCTCTCGGCGCCGGACGTGGCGCGTGGGGTCATCCTCGACGGCTTCCCCCGGACGGAGGGGCAGGCCGCTGCGCTGGATGCGCTGCTGGCGGAGCGGGGGCAGCGGATCGACGCCGTGGTGGCGCTCGATGTCGATGACGCCGCGATGGTGGAGCGCGTCGCGGGACGCTACACCTGCGCCGGTTGCGGCGAAGGCTATCATGACAGCTTCAAGACCCCGGCCGTGGCCGGGACTTGCGACAAATGCGGCAGCGGCGATTTCAAGCGCCGCGCCGACGACCGTGCCGAAACCGTGGCCGCGCGGCTTGCCGCCTACCACGCGCAGACGGCACCGCTGATCGCCTATTACGACCGCCGGGACGTGCTTGAGCACATCGACGCGATGGCCCCGATCGGGGATGTCGCGGAGAGCCTCGTCGGCATCGTGGAGCGCGTATCGGCCTGACGGGAAGGCCTTCGGCCCGGAGGAGGGGCCGGAGGGTGGCGGTTTCGCCGGCAACCTGATGAGCAAGAAGGGACAGGGATCTCCCCGTCGCGGCAGCGCCGCGATGGTCTGGGGACGCATGTCTCCGATGAATTCTGCATGCCACGGAGGAGGATACAGATGGCGATGGCAGATACCACGGTGCGCGAGCGCGCCCGTCCCATGACGCGGGAGGAGAAGAAGGTCATTCTGGCTTCTTCCGCCGGGACGATCTTCGAATGGTATGACTTCTATCTTTACGGGTCGCTGGCGGCGATCATCGGGGCACAGTTCTTTTCCGCCTTCCCGGAGGCGACGCGGAACGTGTTCGCACTGCTGGCCTTTGCGGCGGGCTTCATCGTGCGGCCCTTCGGTGCGCTGGTCTTCGGCTCGCTCGGCGACATGATCGGGCGGAAATATACCTTCCTGATGACGATCCTCATCATGGGGATTTCAACCTTCATCGTGGGCGTGCTGCCGGGCTATGAGTCGATCGGCGCGGCCGCGCCGATCATCCTCATCGCCCTGCGCATGCTTCAGGGCCTGGCGCTGGGCGGCGAATATGGCGGGGCGGCCGTCTATGTGGCCGAACACGCGCCGCAGGGGCGCAGGGGCTTCTACACGAGCTGGATTCAGACGACTGCGACGCTCGGTCTGCTGCTGTCGCTCATCGTGATCCTGATTACCCAGAGCATCGTGAACAACAACTTCGCCGCGGTGCCGCAGGTGATGAACGGCCAGCCCGTCCTGAACGCCGACGGCGTGCAGGTCATGCTCGACCCGTTCCGCGCCTGGGGCTGGCGGATTCCGTTCCTTGCCTCCATCCTGCTGCTGGGCATCTCGCTCTATATCCGGCTCCAGATGGAAGAAAGCCCCGCCTTCAAGAAGATGAAGGAGGAGGGCCGCGCCTCCAAGGCTCCGATGCGCGAGGCATTCGGCAACTGGAAGAACGGCAAGGTCGCGCTGATCGCACTGCTGGGTCTGACGGCGGGTCAGGCGGTGGTGTGGTATTCCGGGCAGTTCTACGCGCTGTTCTTCATCAACAACGTGGTCAAGGTCGATACCTTCACGTCCAACGTGCTGGTGGCCTGGTCGCTGATCCTCGGCACGGCGGGCTTCGTGTTCTTCGGGTCGCTCTCCGACCGCATCGGGCGCAAGCCGATCATTCTGGGCGGCTGCCTGATCGCGGCGATCACCTATTTCCCGGTGTTCGAATTCCTGAGCAAGACCGCGAACCCCGCGCTCTATGCCGCGCAGGAAACCCCGGTCACGGTGACGGCCTCCCCCGACGACTGCTCGTTCCAGTTCAACCCGACCGGCACCGCCAAGTTCACCTCGTCCTGCGACGTGGCCAAGGCGATGCTGGCGAAGAACTCCGTCAACTATTCGACGGTGGATGCGCCGGCCAACACGCTCGCCACGGTGGATATCGGCGGGACGGTGATCGCGTCGTATGACGCCTCCGCCCCGGATGCGGCGGAGCAGAAGAAGGCGTTCGAGACGGCGGTGAATACCGCGCTGCGCGGCGCGGGCTATCCACTGACGGCCGCAGAGAATACGACCGTCGCGAAGGCTGCGCATTTCTTCGACATCTTCACGGCGCAGAAGCTCACGCTCGTGCTTATCCTGACCTATCTCATCGTGCTTGTGACGATGGTCTATGGCCCGATCGCGGCGGCGCTGGTCGAACTTTTCCCGACACGCATCCGTTATTCCGGCATGTCGCTGCCCTATCACATCGGCAACGGCTGGTTCGGGGGGCTGCTGCCTGCGACGGCCTTCGCGATCAGCGCCCAGAGCGGAAACATCTACTCCGGTCTGTGGTATGCCATCGTCGTGGCGCTGATGACGGTGGTGATCGGGGCGATCTTCGTGCCGAACACGCACAAGCGGGATATCTTCTCGGACCGCGACTACCAATAAGGTCCGCCAGTTCGGACAGAAGGCGCGGCGGCTCCGGTCGCCGCGCCTTTTCGTTCAGCCGAAGGGATCCAGCGGATATTCCACACCGGTGAGGTAAAGCCCCTGCGGCGGAGAGACCGGACCGCAGGCGGCCCTGTCCCGCGCCTCCAGCGCGCGCGTCACATCCTCCGGCGTCCACCCGCCCGCCCCCACGCGTTCCAGCGTGCCAACCATGGAACGGACCTGATTGTGCAGGAAGCTCCTTGCGCGAAGATGGAAACGGTATTCCGTGCCGCCGGGATAGGGCAGCACTTCCAGATCGAACCGGTCCAGCGTCTTGACGGGAGAGTTCGCCTGGCAGAGCGTGGAGCGGAAGGTGGTGAAGTCATGCCGGCCAACAAGCCGCGCCGCGCCCGCCCGCATCGCCTCTGCGTCCAGCGTCTGCCGCACCTGCCAGACCAGTCCCGCGTCATGGGTGACGGGCGCCCGCCGCGAGACGAGGCGGAAGGTGTAGCGCCGCTCCAGCGCGGAGAAGCGGGCGTGGAAATCGGCGGCGACCTCCGCGACGGCCACCACCGCCACGGGAGCAGGCTTCAGATGGTGGTTCAGCGCCTCCATCAGCCGGAACGGCTGCCAGGCGCGCGCAAGGTCGCAATGGGCCACCTGGCCTGTCGCATGGACGCCGGAATCCGTCCGCCCCGCCGCGCCGATGCCCGGCGCCTCCGCCTCCAGCCGGCGGAGAGCGGTTTCCACCGCCTGCTGCACCGACGGCTGGCCGGATTGGCGCTGCCACCCGGCGAAAGGCGCGCCATCATATTCGATTTTCAGGGCATAGCGTGGCATGGTCGCCATGTGACCCCAAGCGGCGCGTTTCGCAAGCCCTACACAGCGCCCCGATCCGGCCCTATGTTTGCAGAACACGCGAAAGGGAGCGGCAGTTGGTTCTTGGCAGGATTGCGGATGGCGTCTCGCGGAGCGTCGAAACCCTGGGCGCGACCGTGTCGGAGGCGTTTTTCGAGCCCGTGATCCGTCTGGGCGTCACCGGGCTCGCGCGTTCGGGCAAGACGGTGTTCATTACCTCGCTGGTGGCGAACCTGATGGATCGCGGGCGGATGCCGCAATTCTCCCCCGCCGCTTCGGGGGCGATCAAGGCGGCGTGGCTTCAGCCGCAGCCCGATGACACGCTCCCGCGGTTCGACTATGAATCGCATCTTGCCGCGCTGAGCGGTGACAATCCCCGCTGGCCGGAGTCGACGCGCTCCATCTCCCAGCTCCGCCTGTCCTTCCGGGTGCAGCCCACGGGTTTGCTGGGCGCCGTGTCAGGACCGCGGACGGTGCATCTGGACATCGTGGATTACCCCGGCGAATGGCTGCTGGACCTTGGGTTGATGGAAAAGACCTATGCCGACTGGTCCGCGGAAACCCTGCGGCGGCTGGAGACGCGGGAGGAGGGTCGTGCCTTCCTCGCCCTCCTTGATGACACCGATGCAGGCGGGAAGTTCGACGAGCCGACGATAAAGACGCTGGCCGAGGCCTTCACCGCCTATCTCCATACCGCGCGGGAGGCGGGCTTTTCCGACTGCACGCCGGGCCGCTTCCTGCTGCCGGGAGAGATGGCCGGCTCCCCTGTGCTGACCTTTGCCCCCCTCCGCCCGCCGGAGAAGCCCGCGCGGGGCAGCCTTTGGCGCGAATGCGAACGCCGGTTCGATGCCTACAAGCGGGAGGTGGTGAAGCCCTTCTTCCGCGACCATTTCGCCCGGATCGACCGGCAGGTGGTGCTGGTCGATGCGCTTGGCGCGATCCATTCCGGCCCGCCCGCGGTGGAGGATCTGCGGCAGGCGCTGGCCGACATCCTCGGCGCTTTCCGGCCCGGACGGAACCGCTGGCTTACCTCCATGCTGGGCGGCAGGCGGGTGGAGCGGATCCTGTTCGCCGCCACAAAGGCGGATCACCTTCACCATTCCCAGCACCCGAGGCTCACCGCCATCATGGAGGCCCTGGTGCGGGAGGCACGGGACCGGGCGGATTTCTCCGGTGCCCGGACCGCGGCCATGTCCATCGCCTCCATCCGTGCGACGGTGGAGGAGCAGATAGACTGGCGCGGCCAGATGCTGGACGCCGTGCGGGGAACGCTGCTCGGCTCCGGGCGGCAGGCGGCCTATTACCCCGGCGAACTGCCCGACGACCCCGCCCGCCTGCTGTCCCCCGCGCGGGAGGGGGTGAAGAAATGGCTGGATGCGGATTACGAGATCATGAACTTCGCGCCCCCCCAGCTGCATCTGCGCCCCGGCGAGGGGCCGCCCCATATCCGCCTTGACCGCGCGGCGGAGTTCCTGATCGGAGACCGGCTGTGAGCGAGACCCCGCGCAAGGGCGTGCTGATCGAATATGCCGACGACGACCGGCCGGAGGTCACGCCCGCCTCCGCCCCGCCGATCATGGACGACCCGGACGCCGACCTTCCCACCGGGCAGGCGATGCGGACGATGGCGGTGCTGGCCTCCAGCCGTCCTTCCCGCCTGGCGAAGTTCTTCTGGGCGGTGCTGGTCGCGCTGATCGGCTTTGTCGTGACGCTCGCCACATGGGATTACATCACCGGCCTTATCCAGCGGAACCCGACGCTCGGCACCATCGCGCTGGTGCTGGTCGGGCTGTTCTGTCTCGCGCTGCTGCTGCTCATCGGCAAGGAATGGGTCGCCTATCTGCGTCTCGCCCGTCTCGACCACGTGAAGGTGGAGGTGGAGAAGGCGCTGGCCTCGGGCGACCTGTCCGCCGCGCGCAAGGTGGCCGATGACGTGGTGGCGCTTTACGCGGGCCGCCCCGAGCTCCGCTGGGGGCGGGAGCGGTATGCCGCGCGGCGGGAGGAACTGCTGGACGGCGACGGCCTCATCGATCTGGCGGAGGTCGAGGTGCTGGCCCCCCTCGACATCGCCGCCCGGCGGGAGGTGGAGGGCGCGGCGCGGCAGGTGGCCGTGGTCACCGCCTTCGTCCCGCTGGCGCTGGCGGATGTGCTGACGGCGCTGGCCGCAAACCTGCGGATGATCCGCCGCATCGCGGAGATCTACGGCGGGCGGACCGGCTTTTTCGGCAGCTGGCGGCTGCTGCGCACCGTTCTGACCCATCTGGTTGCCACCGGCGCGGTCGCGGCGGGCGACGATCTGATCGAGCCGCTGGTCGGCGGGGGGCTTCTGTCCAAGCTGTCGCGCCGCTTCGGCGAGGGGGTGGTGAACGGCTCCCTCACCGCGCGGGTCGGCGTCGCGGCGATGGAGGTCTGCCGCCCGCTGCCCTTCCGCCGCGCGCCGCGTCCCAAGGTGGCTAACCTCGTGAGCCGCGCCCTGACCGGCTTGTTCGACCGCAGGTGACCCGCAAGCCGGGTGTGGACGGGACGGGTGAGCGGCTCTATAAGCGCCCAATGAACGCGACGCTGGCACGCAATTTCCGAATTACCGGCCCGGCTCTCTGACCTTTCAGAGACGCCGGGGACATGGGTTTTCCGACCCGCGCCGACATTCCCTCCTCTGACCGGACCGTTCCGATGACCGATACGCCTGCCGATACCGTGGACTACCGCGACACCGTCTTCCTGCCGAAGACCGAATTCCCCATGCGTGCGGGCCTGCCCGCGCGGGAGCCGGAATGGCTGGCCCGGTGGGAGCGGATCGGTATCTACGACCGTCTGCGGGAAAAGACGGGGCGCGCGTCCTTCGTGCTGCATGACGGCCCTCCCTATGCGAACGGGCATCTGCATATCGGCCACGCGCTGAACAAGACGCTGAAGGACTTCATCGTCCGCTCCCAGCAGATGATGGGCAAGGACAGCCGCTACGTCCCCGGCTGGGACTGTCACGGCCTGCCGATCGAATGGAAGATCGAGGAACAGTACCGCGCCAAGGGTCTGAACAAGGACGACGTGCCCGTGGTGGACTTCCGCCGCGAATGCCGCCGCTTCGCCGAAGGCTGGGTCGATATCCAGCGGGAGGAGTTCAAGCGCCTCGGCATCACCGGCAACTGGGCCGATCCCTACCTGACCATGGCCTATCACGCCGAAGCCGTGATCGCCGACGAATACATGAAGTTCGTCATGAACGGCTCGGTCTATCAGGGGTCGAAGCCGGTCATGTGGTCACCGGTCGAAAAGACCGCGCTGGCCGAGGCGGAGATCGAGTATCACGATCACACCTCGCACACGATCTGGGTGAAGTTCCCGGTGGTCGCGGCCGGCAGCTTCCCGGAGGGGGACGGCTGCATGGACACCGGCCTTCTCTCGGCGGCGGTGGTGATCTGGACGACGACGCCCTGGACGATCCCGCAGAACCGCGCCGTGGCCTTCAGCCCTGAGATCTCCTACGGCCTTTACGAAGTGAAGGAAGCCGCCGAGGACAACTGGGCGAAACCCGGCGACCGTCTGCTGCTGGCCGACAAGCTGGCGGACAGCGTGTTCACCGCCGCGCGGATCGACCGGGCGGAGCGGCTGCGCGACGTGACGGCGGAGGAGCTGGGCGGGCTGATCCTGTCCCATCCGCTCCGCGGTGTGGAGGGCGGCGAAGGCGAGTGGGACTATGACGTGCCCATGCTGCCGGGCGATCACGTCACCGACGATGCCGGCACGGGCTTTGTCCATACCGCGCCCAGCCACGGCGACGACGACTATCAGCTCGGGCTGAAGTTCGGCCTTCCGATGACCTACAACGTGATGGAGGACGGCTCCTATCGGGCCGACCTGCCGCTGTTCGCGGGGGAGTTCATTATCACGCCGAAGGGCAAGGAGGGCGGCGCGAACAAGGCCGTCATCGACCGTCTGGTCGAGGCGGGCGCCCTGATCGCGCGGGGCCGGATCAAGCACTCCTATCCGCATAGCTGGCGCTCCAAGGCCCCGGTCATCTACCGCAACACCCCCCAGTGGTTCGTGGCGATCGACAAGCCGCTGGACGATGGCATGGCCACCTATGGCGACACGATCCGCCAGCGCGCACTGACCTCCATCGAGGACTTGGTGGCGTTTACGCCCGTGTCGGGGCGCAATCGGCTGCATTCCATGATGGAGACGCGGCCCGACTGGGTTCTGTCGCGCCAGCGCGCCTGGGGGGTGCCGCTCACCTGCTTCGTGAAACGGGGCGGGAAACCTACAGACGCCGATTTCCTGCTCCGCGACGCGGAGGTGAACGCCCGGATCGTCGCGGCCTTCGAGGCCGACGGCGCGGATGTATGGTTCGAGGACGGGTTCAAGGAAAAGGTGCTGGACGGCCTTTACGATCCCGCCGCCTACGATCAGGTCAGGGACGTGCTGGACGTGTGGTTCGACAGCGGCTCCACCCATGCCTTTGTGCTGCGCGACCGGCCCGACGGCACGCCGGACGGCATCGCGGATCTGTACCTGGAAGGCACGGACCAGCATCGCGGCTGGTTCCACTCCTCCATGCTGCAGGCCTGCGGCACCATCGGGCGCGCACCCTACCGCGGCGTGCTGACCCACGGCTTCACGCTGGACGAGAAGGGCATGAAGATGTCCAAGTCGCTCGGCAATACCGTGGTCCCGGCGGAGGTCATCAAGGAATACGGCGCCGATATCCTGCGGCTCTGGGTGGCGCAGTCCGATTTCACGGTGGACCAGCGGATCGGCAAGGAAATCCTGAAGGGCACCGCCGACAGCTATCGCCGCCTGCGCAACACCATGCGCTTCATGCTCGGCAATCTCGACGGCTGGGACGAGGCGGAACGCATCGCGCCGGAGGAGATGCCGGAGCTGGAACGCTGGGTGCTGCACCGTCTGGCCGAGCTGGATGGCGAGGTCCGGCGCGGCTATGACGCCTATGACTTCCAGGGTGTGTTCCAGAAGCTGTTCCAGTTCTGCACCGTCGATCTGTCGGCCTTCTACTTCGATATCCGCAAGGATGTGCTCTACTGCGATGGCGTGGACAGCCTGCGCCGGCGCGCGGCCCGCACGGTGCTCGACATGCTGTTCCACCGGCTGGTGACATGGCTCGCCCCGGTGCTGGCGTTCACGATGGAGGATGTCTGGCTGTCGCGCTATCCGGGCGAAGAGTCTTCCGTCCACCTGCAGGACTTCCCCGAGACGCCTGCGGACTGGCAGGATGCCGCGCTCGCCCGCAAATGGGAGGAGATCCGCCGCGTGCGCCGGGTGGTGACGGCAGCGCTGGAGATCCAGCGGCAGGAGAAGGTAATCGGTTCCAGCCTGGAGGCCGCTCCCGTCGTCCATGTGCGCAACCCGGACATGCAGGAGGCGCTGAAGGGCGTCGAATTCGCGGATGTCTGCATCACCTCGGAAATCTGGCTGACGACCGATCCGATCCCGGCCGAGGCGTTCCGCCTGCCGGAGATCGAAGGCGTGGGCGTGGTCTTTGAACATGCGGACGGCGGCAAATGCGAACGCTGCTGGAAGATCCTGCCCGATGTCGGCACCCACAAGCATCTGGGCACCTGTGCCCGCTGCGATGGCGTGCTTGCCTGAAGCGGGCGGCGCGCCCGGAGACTCCGACAAAAGAAAAAGGGCGCGGTTTCGCGCCCTTTTCGATATCCCGTCAACGTCGCCTGTCAGGGCTCTGTCAGGGCGGCGAGAAGCGCCCGGGCCTTTCGGTCATCTGCTGCACGATCCCCGCGAGGACGAGATAGATCGTCGTGATCGCCAGCCCCCATTGCACGACGCCGGAGGGCCAGAAATCCACCCAGGCGCTCCACCCGGCCAGCGCCACCCAGAGAAACGCCACCGGGCGCGTCAGGGCAGACCAGCGCTTCGTGCGCATGGGATGGACGAATTTCAGCGGCGCGAACATCAGCACCGCCAAGGCTATGACGATGGCGAGCACGATCCAGAAATCCGGCTTCAGCGCAAAGAACACGAGCACCACCATGTTCCAGCAGGCCGGGAAGCCGGAAAAGGAATTGTCCTTGGTCTTCATCCGGCTGTCCGCGAAATAGAGCACGGAGGCGAAGTTGATGACCAGTATCGCGCACCAGCCCGTCCATCCGGGCAGGATCCCGGAGGCAAAGAGCGCATAGGCCGGGATGAACACATAGGTCAGGTAGTCGATGATGAGGTCGAGCAGCACCCCATCTATGATCGGCGCCTTTTCCCGCACGTCGTAACGGCGGGCCAGCGGGCCGTCGATTCCGTCCACGATGAAGGCGACGACCAGCCACAGGAACATCGTGTCCCACTTGTGATCGACGGCGGCAAGCATGGCCAGCGTCGCCCAGATCGCCCCGGTGGCGGTGAAGATATGGACCAGATAGGCGCGAGCGGTGGTGATCATGGCAATCCCGTGACGTTCCCCCCGGTCATCGCCCATATTTCCCTCGGGCGCAACGCCGGGGACGCGCGCGAGGGTTCCCGGACCGCCCGATCGCCCTGTCTGGCCCTGCAATCATGGAGGCAGGAGCCCCCGCAGGGGGAGAGCCGGGCATCGGACAGGCCCGCCGCATTGCCTGCAACCGTGGCCCCAGATTGCCGCCGACACTTGTCTTCCGTTCAATCCCGCCGCCGCGCTTCCCGCGCCCCGCCCGTTTTCCGCCGAGAGTGTGCCAAACCCCTGCTCCTGCGAGGTGCAGCGGAATTTGCTTTTCCGCGGGCTATGGGCCCCATCGCTGCGTGCTGGGGTCTGAGAGTGGCCTCAGGAGGGGTTCGGTTCTGCATCACTGCGGTAAGGTGAGTCTTGAAGTGGTCTCCGCCGGTCATGCCCGCGGGTGGGTGTTCTCGTAGACCTCCATCAGCCGCCGTGCATCAACGGCGGTATAGACCTGCGTGGTGGAAAGCGAAGCGTGGCCCAGCAGTTCCTGTATCGCCCGGAGGTCGCCTCCCGCGTTCAGAAGATGCGTGGCGAAGGAGTGGCGGAGCGCATGGGGGGTGGCGGTCGCGGGCAGACCCATCTGGCTCCTGACCCGCTCCATCGCACGGGCGATCAAGCCGGGGTTGAGCGGACCGCCGCGCGCGCCTCGGAACAGCGGTTCCTCCGCCGGGACGGCGAAGGGAAGCAGGGCGACGTAATCCGCGACCGCCTGCCGTGCGGCGGGCAGCACGGGAACGAGACGCTCCTTGTTGCCCTTGCCGATGACGCGCAGCGTCTCGCCCAGCGGGGCGTCGCGACGGCGCAGGGACAGCGCTTCGGAAATCCGCAGGCCGCAGCCGTAGAGCAGCGTCACCACGGCGGCGTCGCGGGCGCCGAGCCACGGCTCCTCGTGCTGAAGCTCCACCCGGTCGATGACGGAAAGCGCGGCCTCCTCGCTCAACGGGCGGGGCAGGCGGGCCTTGAAACGGGGCGGGCGGATGCTGAGGACGGCGGTCGGCTCGAACCCCTCGCGTTCCGCCAGCCAGCCGTAGAAGGTCTTGACCGCCGTGAGCGCACGGGCAAGCGACCGCGCCGACAGGCCGCGCCCGCGCTCATGCGCCATCCAGGCCCGCATGTCGGAGCCTGTAATGCGGGCGAGGGGAGCCAGACCCGCTGCGCCGCCATGATGGGTGGAGAGGAACGTGAGAAACCCCACGACATCGCTGCGATAGGCGATCACCGTGTTTTCCGCCGCACCCTCCACCGCGCGGAGCCGGGTCAGCCATTGCTCCAGCGCGTCCCTGACCGCCGGGGAAAGCAGGCTCATGCCAGCCAGCGGCGCATCATCCGCTCAAAGGCCCCAGCGAGAAAGGTGAGAAGCTCCGTTCCGTGGCTCGAACGGAAGTGGTTGGCGTCGGAGGAACCGAGCGCCAGCAGCCCCGGCAGCCGTCCGGGGCCGAGATCCAGCAGCAGCAGCGCTTCGGACAGGATGGCGGCATCGTCATAAAGCTCGCCCGAATCCTGAAGGGGGCGGAGCGTGACCGGCTTGGCCCGCCCCCGCCGCCCGGTGGAGACATAGGCGTCGCAGAAGCCCGCGGGCGCGATCTTCAGGACGGGCAGGGGGCCGGGCGTCTCCGCCTCCACGTCCGCCTCGATCACCAGGCGCACGCTGTCGAGGCGCAGGATTTGCCGCGCCTCATCCTGCAGCATGGCGAGAAATTCGGCGAAATCCACAGGCTCCAGAAGCTTCAGCACGGCGCGCTGCACGATCCGGGTGCCGGCGAGGTTGTCATAGGCGGCGGCGATGACGTGCCGGTGGGTATCCTCCAGCCGGTCGAGTTCGGATTCGAGCCGCTCCATCGCGACGCTGCGCAGGTCTATCACATTGGGGCCAAGCGCGCGGTCATTCGCCGCGATGAGGGCGCGCATCAGATCCCTGTCTTCGAGAATGAGTTCCGGTTCCGCAAGAATACGTTCGCGCAGTTCCTGTGCCGTATTGTCCGCCATGGCTGCCCTCTCGATTTTTGTCCCGACTATGGCGGGGCGGCGGGAAGGCGGCAACGCGGGCGGTCAGCCCCCGTCCAATTCTTCCAGCGCGCGTGACATTACGGCCAGAGTGAGCGTGGCATCCGCGCCGTCCTCCAGCAGCCACGCCGCGGACAGAGCCGTTCCCGCCACGATCCAGCGGAGCAGGCGGGGACGGTCGATCCCGGCGTCACGGGCGACGATGGCCAGACGCGCCTCAAAGACGCCCGGCATCAGCGCGACGGGGTGGCGGGGCTCGGCAAGATCGGGATTGGTGAAAAGCCGGACATGGTCGAACGCCCTGTCGCCTTCGATCCCCTTCGGGTCGATGGCGAGCCAACCCTCCCCGCCGAAGTCGAGCACGTTGCCATGATGCAGATCGCCGTGGAGCGGCAGGCGCTCCTGCTGGTCGGCCAGCGCCTGCCGTGCGATCTCGGTCCCGCGGGCCAGTCTCGGATCGGCGGCAAAGCGCCACAGACCGGCAAACCACGTCTCCAGCGGCAGGAGCGGCGGCGCCCCGGCGCGGGGGCGGTGAAGACGGGCGAGCACCGCGCAGAGCGCCGCCGTCGCCGCGGCATCCTCTCCCGTCCGGGACATGTGGAGGAGCGACCGGGGCCCCGTGGCCCGCGCCATCAGCAGCGCATCGCCCTCGCAGGCCAGCACGCGGGCCGCGCCTTCACCGTGCCACCAGACCATCAGCGGATACCCCGCGCGCTCCTCGTCCGACCGCGTGACCTTCAGCATCGCGGGCCGGCCGAGGTGTCGCACGGGCAGGAGCCGTGCGCCGGGAGTGTCCGTTACCGGCCCGTCGGGGATCAGCCCCCAACGCGCCAGCCAGGGGTCGAAACGGGTCAGAGGATCTTCTGCCCCGTCGCCGCCCAGTCCTTGTTGAACTGGTCGAGGCCCTTCTCTGTCAGCGGATGGCTGGCCAGCGCCTTGATGACGGCGGGGGGCGCGGTGATGACATCGGCCCCGATCTTCGCGCATTCGGTGATATGGTTCACGGTGCGGATGGACGCTGCCAGGATTTGCGTCTCGAACCCGTAGTTGTCATATATGTGCCGGATGTCGGCGATGAGATCCAGGCCGTCGATGTTTATATCGTCCAGGCGCCCGATGAAGGGCGAGATGAAAGTGGCCCCGGCCTTGGCGGCGATCAGCGCCTGGTTGGGGGAGAAGCAGAGCGTCACGTTGACCATGAACCCTTCGTCCGACAGCACCTTGCAGGCCTTCAGGCCCGCCCAGGTCAGCGGCACCTTGACCGTGATGTTCGGCGCGATTTCGGCGAGCTTGCGGCCCTCCGCGATCATGTCGTCGGCGTCCTGCGCCACGACTTCCGCGGAGACCGGGCCGGAAACGATGCCGCAGATCTCCTTGGTGACTTCAAGGATGTTGCGGCCGGATTTCAGGATGAGCGACGGGTTGGTGGTGACGCCGTCGACCATGCCAAGCTCGTTCAGCTCGGCGATGGCCGCGACATCGGCGGTGTCGACGAAGAACTTCATCACGGGTGTCCTGTTCGTGAAAGGGATTGGAGGCCGTCATACCCCACCGGGAGGCGGGCGGAAAGTGCATGACTGACCTGTTTCACACCCCCGTTGCCGCGTCAGCCGCCCCCGGCCACTATCCGGCGGGCGCGCGCGTCGGCGTCGTGACCACGGCGCTCGACCGGCGGCTGGACTATCTGGCGCCGGAGGGCGGCTGCGCGGAGGGGGATTTCGTGCAGGTTCCGCTCGGTCCGCGGCAGGTGCTGGGCGTGGTCTGGGGGCCGGGAGACGGCGACTTCGACGCGGCCCGTCTCCGCCCCGTCACCCGCGTTCTGGATGCGGAGCCGATGGCGGAGACGATGCGCCAGTTTCTGGAGCGGGGCGCGCAATACACGCTGACGCCGCTCGCGCTCATGCTCCGGCTCGCCACGCGGGCGCCGGGGCTTGGCGCGCCGCCCGCGACGCGGCGCATCCTGCTGCGGGGCGGGCGGGAGCCGGACCGCATGACGGAGGCCCGGGCGCGGGTTCTGGACATCCTGGACGAATATGGCGATCCGGGCTTCACGCCCGCCGAGCTGGCGGGGCTGGCCGGGGTTTCCTCCGGCGTGGTGAAGGGCCTCGTGGCGCAGGCTGTGCTGCTGGAGCAGGAGGCCCCCCGCGACCAGCCCTATCCGCGGCTCGACCCCGCCCGCGCCGGTCATGCGCTGACGGAGGATCAGGCCGCCGCCGCGGCGCGGCTCCGGGAGGGCGTGGCCTCTGGCCGTTATGGCACGACGCTGCTGAAGGGCGTTACCGGCTCCGGCAAGACGGAGGTTTATCTGGAGGCCGTGGCCGAATGTCTGCGCGCCGGGCGGCAGGCGCTTGTGCTGCTGCCGGAGATCGCGCTGACGGCGGAATTCCTCAAGCGGGTGGAGGCGCGCTTCGGCGCGCGGCCTGCGGAGTGGCATTCCGGCGCCACCCAGACCGAACGCCGCCGCCTCTGGCGCGCGGTGAGCGGGGGCGAAGCGCAGTTCGTCGTCGGCGCACGGTCCGCGCTTTTCCTGCCCTTCCGCGATCTGGGGCTGATCGTTGTCGATGAGGAGCACGATACCTCCTACAAGCAGGAGGAGGGGATCCTCTACAATGCGCGCGACATGGCGGTGCTGCGGGCCTCGCTCTGCTCGGCGCAGGTCATTCTGGCTTCCGCCACGCCGTCGCTCGAAAGCTGGGCCAATGCGGAGGCGGGGAAATACGCGCGGATCGACCTTGCCGCGCGCTACGGCGCCGCGGAACTGCCCGAGATGCGGGCCATCGACATGCGCGACGAGGATGTGCCCTCCAACCGCTGGATCTCCCCCACGCTTGCCGCCGCCGTGTCGGCGCGGGTGGAGGCGGGGGAGCAGGCGCTGCTGTTCCTCAACCGGCGGGGCTATGCGCCGCTGACCGTCTGCCGGGCCTGCGGGCACCAGATCGGCTGCGACCACTGCGACGCCCGGATGGTGGAGCACCGGTTCCAGAAGCGGCTCGTCTGCCATCAATGTGGCGAGACGAAGCCGATCCCCACCGCCTGCCCCTCCTGCGGGGTGGAGGGCAAGCTCGCCCCCGTCGGGCCGGGGGTGGAGCGGCTGGCGGAGGAGGTGGAGGCGCTGTTTCCGGGCCGCCGGATCGCCGTGCTGTCCTCCGACCTTTTCGGCTCCGCGCGCGCGCTGAAGGCGCGGATAGAGGAGATCGCGGAGGGCGGCGCCGACATCATCATCGGCACGCAGCTCGTCGCCAAGGGCCACAACTTCCCGCTTCTGACGCTGGTCGGCGTGATCGACACTGATCTGGGGCTGAAAGGCTCCGATCTGCGCGCGGCGGAGCGCACGTTTCAGCTCATGCGGCAGGTGGCGGGCCGGGCGGGCCGGGCGGAGGGGCGTCAGGGGCTGGCGCTGCTCCAGTCCTTCCAGCCCGAGCATCCGGTGATACGCGCGATCCTTTCGGGCGATGAGGAGGGGTTCTGGCGGGCCGAGGCAGAGGAGCGCCGCGCGGCGGGGGTGCCGCCCTACGGGCGCATGGCCGGGATCATCCTGTCCTCCCCCGATGTGGCGGAGGCGTTCGACTTCGGCGCCGAACTCGCGCGGCGGGACCAGCCGCTCCGCCGCGTGGGGGCGCAGGTCTATGGCCCGGCCCCGGCACCGATCGCGCGCGTCAGGGGCCGCCACAGGGTGCGTCTGCTGGTGAAGGCGGGCAAGGGCGTGGGCCTTCAGGGCGCGATCTCCGAATGGATCTCGCAGCTTCGTGTGCCCGGTCACCTCCGGGTAACCATCGACATCGACCCGCAGAGCTTCTACTAGGCTGGAACATGCCACCTTGCCCCCGCGATTACTTGGGGTTGGCCGCAGGTTTCCTATATTCTCTCCACTCACAGGAGGACCGAGCATGTTCACCTTCCCCGGCAAGAAACTGGCGCTTCCCACGCGTGACGAGGCGCTTCCCGGCCGCACCCATCCCATTCCCACCGCCGAGACGCATTTCGTGTCCGGCCGCTCTCTCTGGGACATGCCGGAGGGGATGCAGGTGGCGATCTTCGGCATGGGCTGTTTCTGGGGTGTGGAACGTATCTTCTGGAAGGTGCCGGGGGTGTGGTCCACCTCCGTCGGCTATGCGGGCGGCGTGACGCCCAACCCGACCTATCAGGAGGTCTGCTCCGGCATGACCGGCCATAACGAGGTGGTCCGCGTCGTCTATGATCCGGCCATGGTCAGCTATGAGGATCTGCTGAAGGTCTTCTGGGAGAACCACAACCCCACGCAGGGCATGCGGCAGGGCAACGATGTCGGCACGCAGTACCGCTCCGCGATCTACTGGACCGATGAGGCGCAGCGCGCGGCTGCGGAAGCTTCGCTGGCCGCCTTTGCGCCGCGGCTGAAGGCTGCGGGCTATGGCGCCATCACCACGGAAATCCTGCCCGCGCCCGCCTATTATCCGGCAGAGGATTACCACCAGCAGTATCTGGCAAAGAACCCTGCGGGCTATTGCGGCATCGGGGGCACCGGCGTCACCTGCCCGGTCGGGATCGGTGCGGCGACCTGACCGCGACGCCTGCGGCAAAGCCGGCTCCGGGGGACCGGGGCTGGCAACGGGATCGCAAGCGGAGGGCGCGGTGAGCGAGAGAGCCGAAGCACAGGACGGCGGCACGCCGGAGGCGGACGGCCCGTCTGCCAAGGACCGGACCGGCGGAGATCGCTACGGGCACCCCTCCGCCCCGGCACCGCAGACGGCCTTTCCCGGACAGGTTCCGGTCGGCGCGTCCCGCCACGTTCCCCCCTGCCGCATCCTGGTGACGGGAGCCTCCGGGACCGGGACATCGACGCTGGGACGATTGCTGGCGATCCGTCTTGCGAGCCAGCATTTCGACACCGACGATTTCTACTGGCACCCCACGGATCCCCCCTTTCGCACACCCCGCCCGCCTGCGGAGCGGCTCGCGCTCATGGAGGCGATGTTCCTGCCCCGGCGGGACTGGGTTCTGTCCGGCGCGCCGATGCGGTGGGAGGGCCGGCTGCGGGAACGGGTGACGGCGGTCATCTTCCTCCGCCTCGACCCCGGAGAGCGGATGGATCGTCTCCGCCGGCGGGAGCGGTTGCGCTACGGCGATGCCGCCGACTGCCCGGAGACGGCGGAGTTTCTCGCCTGGGCGGAAAGCTATGACGATCCTTTCTTCACGGGCCGGTCGCTGGCGGGGCATCTGGCTTGGCTGGAGACATTCGCCTGCCCCGTCACGACGCTTGACGCGGCGCTCCCGCCCGACAGGCTCATGGAGATCAGCCTTTCCGTCCTTGACCCCTCCCGCGCCTCCGCTTAGGCGGGGCCGGAAACGCCCGGAGGCCCACATGCCCACCTATGCCGCCCTGACCACGCTGCCCGGCCGCGAGCCTGCCGATGCGCTTGCCGAAGCGCTGGAGGATCTGGAGCCCGAGCCCTACGGCGTCGGCGCCTTCGAAATCGAGGACGGCTCCGGTCTGTGGGAAGTCGGCGCCTATTTCTTCGATCCGCCGGACGAGGTGGCGCTGGCGCTGCTCGCCGCCGTTCATGCGGCCAAGGATTTCACCGTCTCCGAACTGCCGGAGATCGACTGGGTCGCCAAGGTTCGGCGCGAACTGCATCCGGTGGAGGCGGGGCGCTTCTTCGTCTATGGCGCGCATGATGCCGACAAGGTGCCCGAAGGCCGCGTGGCCCTGCTGATCGAGGCGGCGGTGGCCTTCGGCACAGGCCACCACGCCACAACGCTGGGGTGCCTCAAGGCGCTCGACAGGCTCGCGGACGAGGGGTTCGTCGGGCGGAACGTGGCGGATATCGGCTGCGGCACGGCGGTTCTTGCCATGGCGGCGGCCTCCCTCTGGCCGGGCACGGTGCTCGCCTCCGATATCGACGTCGTTGCGGTGGAGGTTGCTGCCGCGAATGCGGAGGCGAACGGCCTTGGCGACCGGTTGATCTGCGTGGAGGCCGCGGGTTTCGACAATCCGGCGATCACCTCCCGCGCGCCCTTCGATCTGGTCTTTGCCAATATCCTCAAGGGTCCGCTGGTGGAACTTGCGCCCGATATGGGCGTGAACGTGGCGGAGGGCGGCTATGTCATCCTGTCGGGTATCCTGAACCAGCAGGCCGATGATGTCGTCGCCGCCTATGAGGCGCAGGGCTTCGGCGTTGCCGCGCGCGATGAACTGGGCGACTGGACCACGCTCGTTCTGCGCAAGTGATCTGCCTGCGGTAGTAACCAGAATGCGAAAGGCCGCGCCCCTGTGCGGGGAACGCGGCCTTGCAATCGTCGGGCCCGCATCGGTTGCGGACCGGGTCGGCGGCTCAGCGGAAGAGCGCGCCGATATCGTCCAGATCGGCGCGGGTCAGGCCGATGTCGTTGAGTTCGCGGTCCGACAGGCGGGAGAGCGCCTTGCGGGTCAGCCGCGCGTCGTTCCAGCTTTTCAGGGCGCTGAAGGCGCCGAAGAACAGGTGGGGGGCGCGGCCTTCGGTCGAGCGGCCCGAGAGGCTCGGGTTGGTGTCGAGCGTAGCCATCTTGGTATCCTTTACAAAGTGCTTTTTATGGGAGCATCATCTTGACTGCGTTGCATCTAGAGCGGGCATTTTGAGAACTCAACGGGCGCAGATGTCATGGCGCTCTTGCGCGCCGCGCATGGCTTCTTTCACAAAAATTCAATGAAAATGGGTTCTTGCGATGAAGCTGATTTTCTCGCGGCGTCTGTGGTGATTTCTTCGAGGAAGTGGGGGGAAGTCGCAACTTCCTTGCGGGATTGTCGCTGATGCCCCGATCGTTCTGGCGGGTGTTCGCCTTTCGTGCTAGCGAGGCAAAAAGACAACAGAATGCTCGGGACAGGTCGGAATGCGCGTGATGGGGATAGATCCGGGCCTCCGAAACCTCGGTTGGGGGGTGATAGAGGTGCGCGGCTCGCGACTCAGCCATATCGCCAATGGCGTCCTGCATTCTGAGGGGGAGGATCTCGCCATGCGGCTGATGAGCCTGCACGCCCAGCTGTCCCGCGTCTTTGCCGCCCATGCGCCGGAGGCCGCGGCGGTGGAGCAGACCTTCGTCAACAAGGATGCCGTGGCCACGCTGAAGCTCGGTCAGGCGCGGGGCATCGCCCTGCTCGTCCCGGCGCAGGCGGGCATCCGGGTGGGCGAATATGCCCCCAACGCGGTCAAGAAGACGGTCGTGGGCGTGGGGCACGCGCAGAAGCGGCAGATCGACCATATGGTGCGGCTGCATCTGCCGGGCATCGCCATTGCCGGGCCGGATGCGGCGGATGCGCTGGCCGTGGCGATCTGTCATGCGCATCACATGCAATCCGCAGGCCGACTCGCCGCCGCGTTGGCGAGGGCGCAATGATCGGGCGCGTTGCCGGGCTGGTCGTGCATCGGGGCCAAGACCATGTGGTGATCGACGTGCGCGGCGTGGGCTATGTCGTTTACGTCTCGGACAGGACGATGGCCGCGCTGCCCGCCGTGGGCGGCGCGGCCGCGCTCTGGACGGAACTGCTGGTGCGGGAGGACCTGCTCCAGCTTTTCGGCTTTCCGACGCTGCTGGAGAAGGAGTGGCACCGGCTGCTGCTGACCGTGCAGGGTATCGGCGCCAAGGCGGCGCTGGCCATTCTGGGAACCCTCGGGGCGGAAGGGCTGGCGCGCGCCATCGCGCTCGGCGACTGGACGACGGTGAAGGCGGCGCCCGGTGTCGGCCCGAAGATCGCGCAGCGCGTGGTGAATGAGCTGAAGGGCAAGGCTCCCGCCGTCATGGCGCTCGGGGCCGGGCCGGGGCCGACGGTCGCGGCCCCCCTGACGGCCGAGGAGGGCGTGGTGGTGGACCTGCCGCCGCCCCCTCCGCCCTCTCCCTCGGCGGCTGCGACGGCGGAGGCGCTGTCGGCGCTGCTGAACCTCGGCTACGGACAGGGGGAGGCGGCGGCGGTGGTGGCGGAGGCTGCGGGCCGTGCGCCGGAGGCCGCGACGCCGGACCTGATCCGCGCAGCCCTGAAACTGCTCGCGCCGAAGGGCTAGGGCCGCAAAGCCTTGCCTTCCGGCCGATGTTCCGCGAAAGTTCCGGCGAGAGGCGCCATCATGTCCATGCCAGATCCCACCCTGCGGCCAGAGCCGCTGCCGGAGGACAGCTCCGAAACCGACCGGGCGCTTCGCCCGCAGCTTCTGGACGAGTTCATCGGTCAGGCGGAGGCGCGCGCCAATCTGCGCATCTTCATCGAAGCCGCCCGGATGCGGGGCGAGGCGATGGACCATACGCTCTTCCACGGCCCCCCCGGTCTGGGCAAGACGACGCTGGCCCAGATCATGGCGCGCGAACTGGGGGTGGGGTTCCGGATGACCTCCGGCCCGGTTCTGGCCAAGGCCGGGGATCTCGCCGCGATCCTGACCAATCTCGAACCCCGGGATGTGCTGTTCATCGACGAGATCCACCGCCTCTCGCCGGTGGTGGAGGAAGTGCTCTATCCCGCGCTGGAGGATTTCGCCCTCGACCTGGTGATCGGGGAGGGGCCTGCCGCGCGCACCGTGCGGATCGACCTGCCGCCCTTCACCCTGGTCGGGGCGACGACGCGGCTCGGCCTGCTCACCACGCCGCTCAGGGACAGGTTCGGCATTCCCACACGCCTCCAGTTCTACACGGAGGACGAGCTGTTCCAGATCGTCGCCCGCGGCGCGCGCCTCATGGGAATCACGGCGGAGGAAGGCGGCCTGCGGGAGATCGCCCGCCGCGCCCGCGGCACTCCCCGGATCGCCGGGCGGCTCCTGCGCCGCGTGGTGGATTTCGCGCTGGTGGAGGGGAACGGCCATATCACCCAGCCGCTCGCGGACGGGGCGTTGAGCAGGCTTGGCGTCGATGCGCTGGGGCTCGACGGCAGCGACCGGCGCTACCTCCGGCTCATCGCGGAAAGCTACGGCGGCGGACCGGTGGGGGTGGAGACGCTCTCTGCCGCGCTGTCGGAATCCCGCGATGCGATAGAGGAGGTGACGGAGCCCTACCTGCTGCAGCAGGGGCTCATCGCGCGCACGCCGCGCGGGCGGATGCTGGCGCAGGCGGCGTGGCGGCATCTGGGGCTCGAAGCCCCGCGGACGGAGGTGCGCCCCGCGCCACAGGGCGACCTTTTCGGCTAGCCCCCCGGTTTCCCTGAGAGGGATTCCGCCCTATATGCCCTGTCCTGACAGGATTGTGTGGAGCCGCGCTGACGGATGAGACGCCCCTGCCGTCCCGGTCAGCCCGTTCCACGACCGCAGAAAGGCAGAAGCGATGTTCCGCTTCTTTGAAACCCTTGTCGATCCCTACACGGCGTATGAGGAGCGGGATGCCCCTCCGCGCCGCCTGTGGCCGTTCCTGCTGTCCTTCGCCCGGCCTTTTCGCGGGGTGTTCGCCATCACGGCGGTACTCTGCATCATCGTGGCCTCGGTGGAGGTGGCGCTGGTGTGGTACATGGGCCGTGTGGTGGACTTCCTCTCGCAGGGCACCCCGGCGGAGGTCTGGGCCGCCCATGGGACGGAGCTGCTGCTGGCGGGCCTGTTCATGCTCACGCTCCGCCCGGTGGTCCAGGGGCTGTCGGTGGCGTTTCTCAACAACACCATCGTGCCGAACTTCGGCACGCTCATCCGCTGGCGCTCGCACCGCCATGTGCTCCGCCAGTCCGTCGGCTGGTTCGAGAACGACTTCGCGGGGCGGGTCGCCAACCGGATCATGCAGGCCCCCGGTTCTGCGGGAGATGCCGTCTATCAGATTTTCGACGCGATCACCTTCGCGCTGGCCTATATCATCGGCGCGACCGTGCTGCTGGCGGATGCGGATCCGCGCCTGGCGCTGCCGCTGCTCGGCTGGCTCGTGCTCTACGGGCTGCTCATGCGCTGGACGATGGTGCGGGTGAGCGTCGCCTCGCAGGCCGCTTCGGACGCCCGTTCCGCGCTGACGGGGCGGGTGGTGGACAGCTACACCAACATCCATTCGGTCAAACTCTTTGCCCATCAGGGCAAGGAGGTGGACTATGCCCGCGAGGGGATGGAGCGGTTCCGGCAGGCCACCGCGCGGGAGATGCGCGTGTTCACCACGATGGATGTGGTGCTGATGGCGCTGAACGGGCTGCTGATCGTGGCCGTCGTGGGCTGGGCGCTCTGGCTCTGGATGCAGGGGAGCGCCTCTGTGGGGGCGGTCGCGGCGGCAACGGCCCTGACCCTCCGGCTCAACGCGATGACCGGCTGGATCATGTGGGCGCTCACCCACTTCTTCCAGTCGCTCGGCATCGTGGAGGAGGGGATGCAGACGCTGGCCGAGCCGATCCACCTCGTTGACCGGCGGGAGGCGGTGGCGCTGAAGCTCACCAAGGGGCTCGTCCAGTTCGAGAACGTGAGCCACCACTACGGCCGCGGCAGCGCGGGGTTGGACGGCGTCACCCTCACCGTTCGCCCGGGCGAGCGGATCGGCCTGATCGGGCGGTCCGGCGCGGGCAAGACGACGCTGGTGAAGCTGCTGCTGCGGTTCTACGACCCGGAGCGCGGCCGCATCCTGCTCGACGGGCAGGACATCTCCGGGGTCACGCAGGACAGCCTGCGCCGCGCGATCGGCATGGTGCAGCAGGAAAGCTCGCTTCTCCACCGGACGGTGCGGGAGAATATCCTCTACGGTCGCCCCGATGCGACGGAGGAGGAGATGATCGCCGCGGCGAAGCGGGCGGAAGCGCATGACTTCATCCTCCAGCTGCGCGACCGCGAGGGGCGCGCGGGCTATGACGCGCAGGTGGGCGAGCGGGGGGTGAAGCTCTCCGGCGGGCAACGGCAGCGGGTGGCGCTGGCCCGCGTGATCCTGAAGAACGCCCCGATCCTCGTGCTGGACGAGGCCACCTCCGCATTGGACAGCGAAGTGGAGGCCGCCATTCAGGAGACTCTCTACGGCGTGATGGAGGGCAAGACGGTGATCGCCATCGCGCACCGCCTGTCCACCATCGCCGCCATGGACCGGATCGTGGTGCTGGATGCCGGCCGCGTGGTGGAGGACGGCAGCCATGACGAACTGCTGGCCGCGGGCGGCATCTACGCCGGCCTCTGGGCGCGGCAGTCGGGCGGGTTCCTCGGCATGGATACCGGGATGGAGAGTGGCCCAGAGACTGAGGCAGAGACTGAGCCAGGGACTGGCCCGAAGACGACCAACGGGGAGAACGCTCCCCTGACCGCAGGAGAACCCACATGAGAGGGGTCACGAACGCCGATATCTTCATCCCGGCGGAATCGTCGCCGCCGCAGACGCTGGGCGCCTTCTTCCTGTGGTGCATCAAGGGCGCCTGGGTGTGGCTGCTGATCGCGGGGGTGCTCGCGGCGCTGGCGGGCGTGCTGGAGGTCATGACGGCGCTGGTGCTGGGGCGGGTGATCGACACGACGACCAGCACCGCGACGGCGGATTACTTCTCCGCCCATTCCGCGACGCTGATCGGCTTCGTGCTGTTCTTCGCGGTGTTGCGCCCGGTGGCCATCGGCGTCTCCACGGCGGCCAACAACCTGCTGGTCGCGCCGAACGTGATGCCGCTGGTCCTTTCGCGGCTGTTCCGCTGGACGCTGGGCCAGTCCGTCACGTTCTTCGACAACGATTTCGCGGGGCGCATCGCGCAGAAGCAGATGCAGACCGCCCGCGCCGTGACGGAAACCGCGACCGATTTCATCAACGCGGTCACCTTCGCGCTTGCCTCGGTCGTCGGCTCGGTCGCGGTGCTGGTCGCCATCGACCCGTGGATCGCACTGGCGCTGGCGGTCTGGCTGCTGCTCTACCTGCTGCTCATCCGCTACTTCCTGCCGCGTGTCCGCAAGCGCTCGACCCAGCGGGCGGCGGCGCGGGCGATGATCTCCGGCCATGTCGTGGACACGATCACCAACATCAAGACGGTGAAACTCTTTGCCCACGCGGATTTCGAGGATCAGGTCGCCTTGGGTGCGATGAGCGATTACCGCCGCAAGACCATCCGCTTCGGCATCGTCTCCACCTGGCTGCGCTTCGGGCTGAATGCGCTGGGCGGCATCCTGCCCGTGGTGCTCATCGGGGGGGCGCTGCTGCTCTGGACGCGGGGCATGGCCACGGCGGGGGATATCGCGGCCTCCGGGGCCATCGCGCTCCGCATCTCGCAGATGACGGGCTGGGTCTCCATGTCGCTGATGAGCATCTATGCCAATGTGGGCGAGATCGAGGACGGCATGAACACCCTCTCCCGCCTGCACAGCCTGACCGACAAGCCCGATGCGATCGAACTGACGCGGGTGAGCGGGGCAATGACCTATGACGACGTGACCTTCACCTATGGCGGCGGGTCGGCCGGGGTCCGGGGCGTCACGCTCGACATTCCCGCTGGGCAGAAGGTCGCTCTGGTGGGCGCGTCGGGTGCGGGGAAATCGACGCTGGTCGCGCTGCTTCTCCGGCTCTACGACACGGAGAAGGGGCGCGTTCTGATCGACGGCTACGACGTGCGCGACGTGACGCAGGAGAGCCTGCGCCGCCAGATCGCCATGGTCACGCAGGAGACGGCGATGTTCAACCGCTCCGCCCGCGACAACATTCTCTACGGTCGCCCCGACGCGACGGAGGAGGAGATGATCGCCGCAGCCAAGGCCGCCGAGGCGCATGAGTTCATCCTGAAGATGTCCGACCATCAGGGGCGCAAGGGCTATGACGCGCATCTGGGCGAGCGGGGGGTGAAGCTCTCCGGCGGCCAGCGGCAGCGGATAGCCCTCGCCCGCGCCTTCCTGAAGAACGCGCCGATCCTCGTGCTGGACGAGGCCACCTCCGCATTGGACAGCGAGGTGGAGGCCGCCATTCAGGACTCGCTCGACCGGGTGATGGAGGGCAAGACCGTCCTCGCCATCGCGCACCGCCTCTCCACCATTGCCGCGATGGATCGGATCGTGGTGCTGGACGAGGGCCGGATCGTGGAGGAGGGCACGCATGACGCCCTGCTGGCCCGCGACGGTCTCTATGCCCGCTACTGGCGGCGGCAGTCGGGCGGCTTTCTGGCCGTCGATCCCATGGACGGGGCGGAGACGGAGGCGGCGGAATGACCCTCACCGTTCAGCGCCTCGGCCATCATGGCGACGGGATTGCCGTGGGGGCGGACGGCCCGGTGTTCATTCCCGGCGCCCTCCCGGGGGAAGAGGTTGCGGGGGATGTCTTGGGCGATCGCCTCGCCCAGCCGCGCATCGTCACCCCTTCCTCAGACCGGGTCCGCGCGCCCTGTCCGCATTACCGTGCCTGCGGGGGCTGCGCGCTCCAGCATGCCTCCGACGCCTTCGTGGCCGCGTGGAAGACGCAGGTGGTGGCGGCAGCCCTTGCCGCACAGGGGATCGAGACGGAACTGCGCCCCATCCTGACCTCGCCCCCCCGGTCCCGCCGCCGGGCGGCGCTGTCCGGGCGGCGCACCAAGACAGGGGCGATGATCGGCTTTCACGGGCGCGCGTCCGATCAGCTCGTGGATACGCCTGCCTGCCTGCTCCTCCATCCCGAGTTGATGGCCCTCCGCCCGGCGCTGGAGGAGGTGACGCTGGCCGGTGCCTCGCGGAAGGCGGAACTGACGCTTACCCTCACCCGTGCCATCGGCGGGGCCGATCTGGCGGTGACGGGCGGCAAGCCGCTGGACGCCGCGCTCCGCAGGGATCTGGCGGTGATCGCGGGGCGGCACGGGATCGCACGTCTGAGCTGGGAGGGGGAGGTCGCCGTGCAGGCCGCCGAGCCGTTCCAGCGATTCGGCGCGGCCCTCGTCTCGCCGCCGCCCGGCGCATTTCTTCAGGCCACCGCCGAAGGGGAGGCCGCGCTGCTCGCCGCCGTGCGGGAGATCGTCGGGACCGCCCCTCGCGTGGGGGATCTGTTCTGCGGCTCCGGCACCTTTGCCTTGCCGCTGGCCGAGCGGGCCGAGGTGCTGGCCGTAGAGGGAAGCGCACCGGCCATCCGGGCGCTGGAACGCGGCTGGCGGGGCGCCCAGGGGCTGCGCAAGGTCACGGCAGAGGCGCGTGACCTGTTCCGCCGCCCGTTGCTCGGCCCCGAACTCAAGCGGCTCGACGCGGTGGTCATCGACCCCCCGCGCGCCGGAGCCGAGGCCCAGACGCGAGAGATCGCCGCTGCGGGCGTGCCGCGAATCGCCGGTGTCTCCTGCAATCCCCTGACCTTCGCCCGTGACGCGCGTCTGCTCACGGGCGCGGGTTACAGGCTGGACTGGGTCCAGCCGGTGGATCAATTCCGCTGGTCCACCCATGTGGAACTGGTTGCATCTTTCCGCCGCGACTGACGTCCAAACCGCCTAGGCGAATCTGGCGGAAATCTGCTACCCTCCCGGGCAATAAAAAAAGGGACGGGCAGGACCATAACCATGTGGCGAATTCTTTCGCTTCTCTTGCTTTGCGTGACGCTGACGGCCTGCGGAGCGCAATCCAAGTTCAAAAGCTATGACGGGCCAGAGGTCACGTCGATACAGGTGCACAAGTCGCAGCGGAAAATGTATCTGCTGCACGACAATATCGCGATCAAGACCTATGACATCGGGCTGGGGCCGCAGCCTCAGGGCCACAAGCAGATTTCGGGCGATGGCCGCACGCCGGAGGGGCTCTACTTCATCGACCGGCGCAATCCCAACAGCCAGTATCATCTGTCGGTCGGGATTTCCTATCCCAACCCGCATGATGTGGAGGTCGCGCGTGCGCTCGGCCTCTCTCCGGGCGGTGACATCTTCATCCATGGAGAGGCCGGTTGGGCCAAGGGCCGCGCGCGGGACTGGACGGCCGGTTGCATCGCCGTGACCGACAAGGAGATCGAGGAGATATACTCCATGGTCCGTGAAGGAACGCCGATCTACCTGCTGCCATAGGAAAGGGGCCGCGCGGCCCCTTCCCGTCGGTTGCCACGGCCTCTCCCCAGGAGGCCGTGGCGTCCGCGCTGTGCGGATCAGCTTCCGAGCAGCATCGTCCACCATATCTTGCCCCTGCCATCCTGAAAGAAGTCGAACCCCATCAGGCGGGCGGCCGGGTCGAGAAGCGTCTCGCGCGAGGGTTTGTCCTCCATCCACGCGGCCAGCGTCTCCAGCTCCGTCTCATAGGTTTCGGAGATGAGCTCCCCCCGAACCTCACCGCCATAACCCGCGCGTTGCGCCCGGATGATGGGCGAGGAGCCGTCGGAGCCGAAGTGCCAGGGCCGGTTCTGCACCGCCATGTCGCGCGAATGGGTCGCAGCGGCGGCGTTCAGTTCGGGCGAAAGCTGCAGCATCGCCAGCCCGCGCGCCGAGCGGAGCGCATTCACCCCGTCCAGCATCCGGTACTGGATGGCGCCCGTCTCTCCGGCGCTCAGCTGGTAAAGGCGGGGCAGCGGCTTCCCATCCGTGCCATACTGGATGGGCGGCGGCGAGGAACAGGCGGCGAGCGTCGCCGCGGTGGTGAGCAGAAGAAGCGAAGTTCGGAGCATGTGGTTCGTTTGCCTGTTGGAGAAGGGTCCCCGGAGATGTAGCCGCCCGGGCCCGCGGTCGCAAATATCCCTGTCAAAAGGCGGCATCACGAGTATTTGTTGATTTGCAGCCTGTGACAGAGAGCATTAAAGCGCAAATTCTGGGATGACCAGAAGCACACCTGTCAAGGTGACAGGACGCCGCAATCAGATCGCCACGGGCGGTCGAAGGAGTGAGGGATGAAGAAGTCGCAGGGTTCCGCTTCGGGGGTCGGTTTCAGCCGGCGCATGTTCGTCGGGGGCATGTTGCTTGGCAGCCTCGCAGCACCGGCCGTCGCCCGCGCTCAGGCGAACATGTCCAACTCCACCGAGATGGAAAAACCGCTGTCGCCGACGATCCGGCGCAACATCTCCAGCTTTCGCACGCATCACTGGCAGGACTACTTCAGCAATACCAGGAACGGGGCGATTCTGGTCGATATCAACAGCCGCGCGCTGCATTTCTGGTCGGAGGACCAGACGATCTACCGGCTCTATCCGACCTCCGTGCCGGAGACGGACGATCTGACCCGCAAGGGACGGACCGAGGTGGTGAAGAAGGTTGACGGCCCCTCCTGGCGCCCGACACCGGCGATGAAGCAGCGCAATCCCGACTGGCCGGATTTCATCGGGCCGGGCCCGGACAATCCGCTGGGCACGCATGCGCTCTACCTCTCCTGGGCCTACTACCGGATCCATGGAACGCAGGATACGCGCAAGATCGGACGGCGGTCCTCCAACGGCTGCATCGGGCTTTACAATGAACACATCGCCGAGCTGTTCGGCATGGCCAATGTGGGCACACAGGTGTTGCTAATTTGACGCCTCCTCAGGGGTGTAAGCGGCGCTCCGCTCAAACCCTCTTTGCAGGCGCAATTTTCGGTGATTACTGGAGTTTACGAGGCTCGTTTTTCAGGCCCGGCTCCGTATACGCGGGGCGGGATATCACTGGAGGTCAACATGAAAAAGATCGCGCTCGCGGCTGCCGTGTCGGTTGCTGCTTCTTCGGCTTTCGCAGGAAACATCAACGCTCCGGTCGTGGAACCGGTCGTCCAACCGGAAGTCGTGGTGCAGGACACGTCCTCCTCCTCGGCCGGTGTGGTCGTGCCGCTGCTGCTCGTCGTGCTGGTCGGCGCGGCTCTGGCGGCGAACTGAGATACCCCGGCAGGCCGGTCGCAGGACCGGTCACGGCCCGGAACTCAGGGGGCGGTGGGCAACCACCGCCCTTTCCCATGTCTGTTCGGGCCCACTTCGGTCTGAGTCAGGCCACCCACCCGGCCAGGTTCTCCGCCACGATGGCCTCCAGCGCCGCGATATGGGCGGCCTCGTCGTTCAGGCAGGGAATGTAGGTAAAGGTTTCGCCCCCGGCCTCCTCGAAGGCATGGCGGATCTCGCCGTTGATTTCCTCCAGCGTCTCGATGCAATCGGCCGAAAACGCGGGAGCCATCACGGCGATATTGCGGATGCCCTGCCGCGCCAGAACCGCCACGTGCTCGACCGTATAGGGCTTGAGCCATTCCTCCGGCCCGAACACCGACTGGAAGGTCACGTCCACCGCGTCTTTCTCCCAACCCAGCCGTTCGCGCAGCAGGCGCGTCGTCTTCTGGCACTGGCATTGGTAGGGATCGCCCGAGAGGTGATAGCGCACCGGCATGCCGTGGTAAGAGGTGACGAGCTTCTGTGGCCGCACCGGCAGCGCGGCATAGGCGGTCTCCACGGATCGGGCGAGCGCCTCCACATAGAGCGGATGGTCGAAATAGGCAGGCACGGTCCGCGCGGCGGGCTGCCACCGCTCGGCCATCAGGGCGCGGAAGAACTGGTCGTTCGCGGTCGCGGTCGTGGCCCCCGCATATTGCGGATAGAGCGGGAAAAACAGGATGCGGTCGCAGCCTGCGGCCACCATCTCCGCCACCTTCTCTGCGGTCGAGGGCTTGCCATAACGCATGCAGAAATCCACCGTCACGGCATCGCCAAAGCGCGCGGCCAGCGCGTCGCGCAGCGCTTCCGTCTGATTGCGGGTGATGGTGAGCAGGGGGCTTTCACCCCGCTCCTCGTCCCAGATCAGCTTGTAATTCGCGCCGGAGGAGAAAGGCCGCTTCGTCAGGATCACCGTCTGCAACAGCGGCTGCCATTTCCACGCGGGGTAGTCGATGACCCGCTTGTCGGAGAGAAACTCGTTCAGGTAGCGCCGCATCGACCAGTAGTCATACCCGTCGGGCGTGCCGAGATTGGCCAGCAACACGCCGATCCGGCGGGGCGGAAGCGCCGGATGGTCCGGCGGGGCGTGCGAGGGACGAGCCGCGAGAGAGGATGGCTTCTGGTCTAGCATGTCGGGTTTCCTGCTGACGGACAACGGCGAGATAACCGCTGGCCGCGGGATTTCAATTCGTGCCTTTGTCGCGGGGCGCGTTCAAGGCATCCTCCAGCCGCTGAATCGCGGTGCCCGGCCGCAGCGGCTGCTGCTGGCTGGCATCGGGCACCCAGCCGGTGAGATACACGATCTCGAACGTGGCAGGCAGGCGGCCATCTGGCAGGGCATAGGTCCGTCCATAGATCTCCGCAGCCGTCGGGAACAGCATCCGCGGCGGCATCGTCTTGCGCCGCGCGGCCAGCGCATTTGTCTCCGCCATCGCCCGGAGGTCGCGAAACAGCGCCATGAGATCGCCATAGGTCACCGTCAGCTTCACCCCGTCGGCCACCGGCAGGGCCAGGCCCGCACGGTGAAGCAGCCCGCCCAGATCGCGAATCTCCCCCATCGGCGCCACGCGGGGGGACAGCCCTCCGGTCAGCGCGACCTCCGCCTCCGCCAGCGCGGCCCGGAGCTCGCTGAGCGTCTGACCGGCGAAAAGCGCGCCCAGAAATAGCCCATCAGGCCGGAGAGCGCGGCGCGCCTGCACCAGTTGTCCCACCGGATCGGCGGACCAGTGCAGCGCGAGGTCATGGATCAGCAGGTCATGCGCGCCTTCTTCAAGGTCCAGCACCTCCTCATCCGCGACGAATCGGGCATTGGGGAAGGCGTGCCACGCTTCGGGAAAAGCGGTGACGATGGCCGGGTTCGTAAACCTTCTGTTAACCTCTGTCAGTCTCTCCTGCATCTCGTCCGCCACGGCATCATGCAGAAAGAGCGCGGGTTGGTCCCGCCGCGCCCGCTCGCGCTGGCGGAGAAGTTGGGGGCGATCGGTCAGTTGGGGTGGTTGATGCATGAGCCTACCTTGGAACCTGCCGAATCTAGGGGCAGGGTCCGCACTTTGCAAACGCTCGTCGCGCGGGGAGGGCGCGCGGCCCTGCGCGCGCTCTATCCGCCGCAATGCGTGGCCTGCGCCGCGCCGGTGGCGGAGGACTTCGGCCTTTGCCCGGACTGCTGGCGGGATGTGGATTTCCTGGACGGTCTGGTCTGCGACGCCTGCGGCCTGCCCCTGCCGGGTGGGCCGGAAGACGGCGTGCTCTGCGACGGCTGCCTGCGCGAACCGCCGGTCTGGGACAGGGCGCGCGCGGTCTTCACCTATGCCGGGACGGGGCGGCGGCTTGTTCTGGCGTTCAAGCATGGCGACCGCACCGAACTTCATCGTCCGGCCGGGCGCTGGTTGAGGCAGGCAGCGGAACCGCTCCTGCTTCCCGAAACGGTGATCGCGCCCGTGCCGCTTCACTGGGTCAGGCTGCTGCGGCGGCGCTACAATCAGTCGGCCTTGCTGGCGCAGGCGCTGGCGCGGGAAACCGCGATGGACTGCGTCGTTGATCTGCTGCATCGGCCGCGTTCCACCGGCAGCCAGGATGGGCGTGACAAGGCAGGCCGTTTTGCCAACATGGCTGGTGCGATCCGCTGCACGCCGCGTCGGGCCGCGGCGATCGCCGGTCGCCCGGTGCTTCTGGTCGATGATGTGCTGACATCGGGCGCCACCCTTGCCGCCTGCACCGCGGCGCTCCGGGCGGCGGGGGCGTCGCAGGTCGCGGCGGTTGTGCTCGCACGCGTTGCGAAAGGGGGGTAAGCACTTATATCTGGCGCGAACCACGAGGATACCATGGCCGATATCGAGATCTACACGACGCCCACCTGCCCCTATTGCGCGGCAGCAAAACGTTTACTTGCCAAAAAAGGCGTCGCCTATCGAGAAATCGATGTGTCCCGTGATCCCGATCTGCGCAGCGCGATGACCCGGCGGGCGGGCGGGCGGCATACGGTGCCACAGATTTTCATCGGCGATGTGCATGTCGGCGGCTCCGATGATCTGCACGCGCTGGAAGCGGCCGGTCGCCTCGATCCGCTGCTCAAGGGCTGAAGGGATGCGCGCGGCTCTGGTTCAGCTCAACGTCACCGATCTGCCGGAGGAAAACCTCCCCGGCACCCTCGCGCTCATCGATCAGGCGGTGGCTGGCGGGGCGGAGTTCGTGTTGACGCCGGAGGTGACGAACTGCATCTCCACCGACCGCGCCCACCAGCGCACGGTGCTGCGCCACGAGGAAGACGATCCCACTCTCGCCGCGCTTCGCGCCCGCGCGCGGGACCACGGGGTCTGGCTGCTGATCGGCTCGCTCGCGCTTCTGACGCACGACCCGGATGGCCGTTTTGCCAACCGCGCCTTTCTCATCACGCCGGAGGGGGAGATCGCCGCGCGCTACGACAAGATCCACATGTTCGACGTGCAGGTCTCCGAGACGGAAGTGTATCGCGAATCCTCCGGCTATCGGCCCGGCGAGCGGGCGGAGGTGGTAGCGACACCTTTCGGGAAGGTCGGGCTGTCGATCTGCTACGATCTGCGGTTTCCCTATCTGTATCGCGCGCTGGCCAAGGCGGGCGCGGAAATTCTTACGGTTCCTGCCGCCTTCAATACCACCACCGGTGCCGCGCATTGGGAGCCTCTGCTGCGGGCCCGTGCCATAGAGACGGGCTGCTTCGTTCTCGCGCCCGCGCAGACGGGCACGCATGTCGAGCGCAAGGGCCCGGGGCGGAGAACCTACGGTCATGGGCTTGTCGTCGCCCCTTGGGGAGAGGTTCTGGTGGATGCGGGGACGGAGCCGGGCGTGACGTTCGTCGATCTCGATCTTGCGGAAGTGCGCAAGGCCCGCGGCAGAGTGCCCTCTCTCGACCATGACCGGGCCTTTGCGGGACCATGACGCAGCCGGAGCACGAGCCGCTTGGCGCCCTTCTTTTCAGCGAAATCTATATGGTCGATCAACTCGCGCGGACCTTGCTGTCAAAGGCTCTGCCGCGGGGGATGGAACTGTCGCATTTCGCTGTTCTCAACCACCTCGCCCATCTGAACGAAGAGCGCACGCCGGCCCAGCTCGCCCGCGCCTTCCACGTCACCCGTGGCGCGATGTCCAACACCATTTCGAAACTCGAATGGGCGGGTCATGTTCATGTGCGCCCGGACTGGGACGACGCCCGTCGCAAGTTCGTGGCCATCAGTCCCGCAGGCCGCGCGGCCCGCGATGCCGCCTTTGCCGCGATCTCTCCGGCCATGTCACGCACGGCGCGTGCGCTCGGCACAGAACGTGTGCGCGCGGTTCTTCCGGTTCTGCGGGAGTTGCGCATGTGGCTGGAGGAGGATTGAGCTTCATCCCGGTTCCCGCATGGCAACCACCTGATCGGCGCTGAACTGGGCACCCCCCCGAAGGATGAGCTGGATGGCGCCGTTGGTGTCGGCCCGTATCTCCTCAACGCGCTGATAGGCCGGCACGCTCTCCGTCGTGAGCGGTGTTGTCCCGGAATACGTCTGGACGCTGAAACTGTAGCGGCCCGGCGGGAGGGGGGCCTCACCCGACAGGCTTCCCGCCCAGCTCACGGCGCCGCCATCCATCGGGAAATCCTCACGCGCGACGATGTCTCCACCGCTGTCCCGGACAATCAGAACGGCACGATCCGCCTCCGCCAACTCCGGTGGAAGAAGGGTCAACGGCGCGCCATCGTAAACCGCGGGAGAGGTCACTGCCACCTCCTTGCCCAGCCAGTTGGAGAAGCCCGACACCCCCCCAAGCCCCGGGCCGGAGGCCAACCCTTCCAGAAGCTGGTTCGTCCGCATCTGCTGCTCGACGCCCGAAAATGTCGCGAGCTGCACGGCGAATTCGCTGGATTCCATCGGATTCAACGGATCCTGATTCTGCAACTGCGTCGTCAGCATCCGAAGGAATGTCTGAAAATCGGTGCTGGCGAACCCTCCGCCTGACGCGCTTGGCGTTCCTGTGCTGCGCTGCGCTGTCGTATTTGCAATGTCCAATTTGTCCTCACATGCGCAAATCCAGCCGGTCCTCACCAGCCAGACCTTTTCGGGGAACGGCTTCGATCGTCACGGCAAACTGGGTTTCGACTGTCTCTGATCGGAGCTGATTACGACGGTCCTGCCTCTTTTCGCCGCCGAAGTGGAAGCTGACCTCGCCATAGCCCTGCTGCCGGAGATCCCGCTGAAGCTCCGCTGCCTGACGCTTTGCCGCGTCTAGGGAGTCCGCTCGGCTTGAATCAACTTCCACGCGGATACCGCTTGGTGTTTCGTGGATCTTCAAGTCCAGCCGCCCAAGGTCTTTGTCGTCCAGAGACAGTTCCATCGCCTCACCATCCTGCCGCAAAAACAGCCGGTGTGCCTCCTCCGCGACCGGAGCGGGCGGCGAGAAAAAACGGGGACGGGCTTCGTTGACGCCCTCCGAGTGTCGTTCAGCCCTTCCAGACTCGCGGAGAGCAGGCGTCTCCACCGCTTCTCTGTCCAGGACAACTACAGCCTCACCGCGCGAATCGGGTCCGGCCCCACGTCCTTGGTTCTCGGGCTCTGTCGCATCCCCGCCGGGCTCAAAATCGACCTTGCCGGTATAAAGCGGGCTGGCACCCGCCGCCGCTTGGGAAGCCATCTTGTCCGGCGGCAGGGTATCCGCCCTGCCTTCCGCGCCCATGGGCTGGCCGGATGGTCGCGGCGGCACCGCCGCGGCGATCTCGGGTGGGTTTATTTCACGGCTGGGCGGGCCGCGCTCCGCGATATCCATGCGATTGTGCATGTCAGGCGTGAGGCTTTTGGCTGCCGGCGGCCCAATATCCTGCGATTCGGTTGACTGCCTGACGATGGCGGGGGGCGTGCTCTCGATACTTCCCGGCGCGTTTCCCGATTGCCGGAAATGCGGCTGCTCGTAAGAAAAACCCTCTGACAACTCCTTACTCGCTGGCCTGATTTCCGGCATTGTGCGTGTCTCAGCCGCTGCTGAGGAAATACCCGGCAAAGCGAAAGCCGCGGTCGCAGAGTCAGCCCCCGTTTGCTCTGAGAGTTGCGGCGGGTTTTTCCTCTCCTCGTCCGATTGCACTGGGCCTTCCATACCCGTCTCAAAAGGACTTGGTAAAGCTTCCGACCGAATATCCTCGATTTCAACCGCTTCCGGCTGAATGTCCTGCAGGACGGCCGAATCTGGAAAAACCGGCATAACCCGGTAAGTGCCATCAAGTTTAGTCGAATTTGGCGCCTCTGCTTCGAGACGGACAGAGAAGGGAATCAGCGGACTTGGCATCAATGTCCTTGGCCCGGGTTCAGGCTCTTTGGAATTGGCGGGCCCCGCTTCAAGCTCATCTTCAAACGCCGGACCCACCAGGAATTCGCATGCAGCAGGCGCCAACCCGGCATCCGTCGTTGGGGCAACATTCGAAAGAAGAGCAATGGCGTCCATCGTAGGCCTCGCGTTGTGCCATTCGATAATGACCGCAGGAAGTTACTCAATCTTTACCGCTGCGCGCGAAATATGCTGGCAACGAGTGAAAGGAGATGCCGATGGAAATCGATGGAATGCCTAATCAGTCACGGTTACTGAAACTGCGAGCCGCTGCGGAAGCACTGGAGGGCGCTTTTCTCGCGGAAATGCTCAAACCTGCCGAAGCGAAGAACGATTTCGGCGGCGGTGTGGGCGAGGGGCAGTTCGCCTCCTTTCTGCGCGAGGCTCAGGCGAAGCAACTTGTACGCGCGGGGGGGGTGGGCCTTTCGGAGAGCCTCTTCACTGCGCTGATTCGGGGGGAGAGCGGCCATGCGTAATGCGCTCGCACTCATGGAGGCAACGCGTGAAGCGATTGTCGCCGGGCGATTTGAACGGCTGACGGATCTGATCGATGCGACAGATTATCTGCTGGCGCAACTGCCACGAGCTTCAGGCGAGGAGCTTGCGATTGTTCGCGCTCGCGCGCTCCGAAACCAGGGACTTATCAGGGCGGCGCTGACGGGCCTGCGATCATCGGCATCTCTCAACGGCTCCTTTTCCGCTTATGGAACAGATGGCCGCCGCATCACGGACAGCACCGGCCCTGCCGTCGAGCGAAAGGCCTGATCGTTAGAATGCGAGATATTCTCCGCGTCGCTTTAGGAATTCATTAGAGATTCGGCGCCATGATGGACAGGCATCCAGCGGGATGGCGCGGAAAAATCCGCATCGGGCAGAAGGCCGGACCAGCCAATTCACGGCACAACGGGCGCAAAACGCGACCTTATCAGGGGAATTCCTATGTCCAGCATTCTTACGAACTCGAGCGCGATGGTCGCTCTTCAGACGTTGAAGGGCATTAACAGCAGTCTTGCCAAAACTCAGGACGAAATCTCCACCGGGAAGTCGGTCGCTTCCGCCAAGGACAACGCCGCCGTCTGGGCCATTTCCAAAACGATGGAATCCGATGTGGCGAGCTTTAAGGCGGTGTCGGACGGCTTGTCCCAGGCGAAGTCCACTATTGCCGTTGCCCGGACTGCGGTCGAATCGATTGCTGAAGATCTGACTTCGATCAAAGGCAAGATCGTCGCTGCGCAGCAGGGAACCGGTTCCGCCGAACTCCAAAAGGACATCGAAGGGGTTATCGCGAACATCAAGTCCACGATCAGCACGGCGCAGTTCAGCGGTATCAGTCTGCTGGAAGGAACAGGGTCGGTCGACTATCTGGCGTCTCTGGATCGCAGCTCCGACGGGTCTGTGACACCGACCAAGATCAGCGTGGCGAAGCAGGATCTGTCCATCGGCACCTATACCGCGAAGGCCGCCTTCACCGGTTCGGACGGTGTGTCGACGGGAGCGGATACCTTTGCGACCACGGTGGATGGTGGCGGGGCAAGCACCAGCATCGTCATCGACAATGATACCGATGCTCTGGCCGCCGGTGACCGGATCTCGGTGACTATCGGTGACAAGACCGCAAGCTATACTGTCACTGCCGACGATGTCGCCTCCTCGACCCCGGCCGATCTGGTTGCGGTGGGTCTGAAGGGCGCGGTCGAAGCCTTGGGTATCGAGGGTGTCAGCCTTGACTACGACAGCGGGACGCCGGGCACGCTGGTGCTTACGAACAATGGGGCGGGCGACCTTGCCGTCTCCGGTCGCTTTCAGAACGCGGGCAGCGGCGGCCTGGGCGCGCTCGACTCCATCGATGTGAGCACCGTCGCGGGGGCTGCGTCGGCGCTGACGGCGATCGAAGGACTTCTCGATACCGTAAAGACCGCGGGCGCGACGCTGGGCTCCACCGAAAGCCGTGTCGAAAAGCAGGCGAACTTCATCAGCAAACTGTCCGATGCTCTGACACAAGGTATCGGGGCCATGGTGGACGCGGATATGGAAGAAGCCTCGGCGCGGCTCCAGGCGCTGCAGGTGCAGCAGCAGCTGGGGATTCAGGCGCTGTCCATCGCGAACTCTGCGCCGCAGAACGTGCTGTCGCTCTTCCGTTAATATCGTCTGCGGCGGGGCCTATGCCTCGCCGCGCCTTTTTTCCGAGCGTTGAGCCATGTGTCGCTGAAAGGATGCATCTTGAACGCAATCGAGAAGGCGCGAAGCGCCTACGCGCGAACCGAGCCTATGCTGGGAACGGAGCGCGATATGGAATACGAGGCCTTTGCAAGGGCGACACGGCAACTCCGTGCGGCCGTGGCTGGCGGTCGGGCTGGTTTCCCGGCTCTCGTCCAGGGGCTTCACGACAATCGCAGACTGTGGACCGTATTGGCGACGGATGTCGCGAGCCAGCGCAATGGATTGCCCGCCGCGCTCCGAGCGCAGATCTTCTATCTCGCGGAGTTCGTGCGGGTTCAGAGTGATCGTGTATTGAACGGCACTGCCGAAGTGGAAGCGCTGATCGAGATCAATATGGCTGTCATGGCAGGACTCCGGCAACGGGGGACGGGCTCTTGAGCGGGCTGGTTCTCAAACTTGCTCCGGGAGAGAGGCTGCTCGTCAACGGGGCCGTGATTGAAAATGGCGATAGACGATCGCGCTTTTCGATCATCACTCCCGGGGTCCATATTCTTCGCCTCCGCGATGCGCTTCATCCCCGAGAGGCGACAACACCCGTCCGTCGGGCCTGTTATATGGCGCAGCTGGTTCTGTCCGGCGATGCGACGGAACAGGCGACATGTGCCGATCTTTTGGCGGCGATAGATCAACTTGATGATGTCATGGCGGATGCTGCCAGCCGGCTGTTGTTGTCACAGGCGCGGCAGAGTGTCGTCGCACATCAATACTATGCGGCTCTTAAAACGCTTCGCGGGTTGTTGCCCAGGGAAGCGCGACTTCTGGCAGAACCATGAGCTTCGGTCCCGTCATTCCCGTCGGTGGATATGCCGGATGGCGGTTTCTTCAGCGTACTGCGGAAGCGCAGAAGGAAACTTTCGTCGCTTCCGCTAAAATGCAGCGCGACGAAGCCTATTTCAGAGAACGCATCAGCGGAATTTCCAGCGCGGAGGAGCTGGTCGCGGACCGGCGCCTGCTTCAGGTTGCGCTTGGCGCCTTTGGTCTGGGTGATGACATTGGTAACAAGTACTTCATCCGAAAAGTACTGGAAGACGGTGTCAACGAACGAACCGCGCTCGCCAATCGGCTTTCCAACAAAGCCTATGCCGAGATGGCATCGACTTTTTCCTTTACCGAGGAGCCGCCTTTCACGCAGAGGGAGGGTTTCGCGGATGCCATCCTCTCTGCATACAAGACACGTGCGTTTGAAGCGGCAGTGGGGGAAAGCAACGACGACATGCGACTGGCGATGAATGCGCAGCGTGAATTGGAGAAACTGGCGGAGCGACCCGGATCGGACAACACTCTTTGGTATGCGGTGCTGGGGTCGAAGCCGTTGCGTACCGTTTTCGAACGGGCGTTTGCCTTACCGGCGAGTTTCGGCGCTCTCGACATAGACCTGCAACTGCGAACGATGAAGAGCCGGGCGCAGAACACACTTGGCCAGAGTACCATCAAGCAGTTCGCCGATCCTGACCAGTCCGAAGCGCTGATCCGCCGCTTCCTCCTGATGTCCGATCTTCAATCGGGAGCATCGCAAAACGCACCCGGCGCGGGGGCGCTCGCCCTTTTGCGGGGGCAGGGGAGCGCGGCCTCCCTGCTTTCCATCCTGCGGAGGTAGCCCGCCACGGAGTGATCCTGCACCGCGAGGGCAGGCACCAAAGCGGGCGCGGGCGTGAAACTCCCCTCATGGAGACCGTCAGCGCAGACGATTGAGCAGATCGTAGGAAGGATAGCCGTCCGGTGTCATGCCGCTCGCGACCTGATAGCCCCGGATGGCGGCAATCGTGTCGGGGCCGATTTTGCCATCCGCGCTCCCGGGATCGAAACCGGCACGGGCGAGGCGTTGCTGCAGTTCCGTTCTCTCCGATTGGGTAAGCGCCCGGTCCGTTCTGGGCCAGGCGGTAAGGAAGGGGCCGCCGCCCTTCAGCCGGTCGGAAAGATGGCCGACACCCATCACATAGCTGTCGGCGGCGTTGTAGCGCGAGATGGCGCGGAAATTGTTGAAGATCAGAAAGGCGGGGCCACTTGCCCCGGCAGGCTGGAGCACGGACGCCGCGCCATCCCGTAGCCTCGTGCCATCGGCGGAGCGGATGCCCAGGGAGGACCATTCCGCGACACTCTTGCGCGTACCCTTGCCCGCGAGAGAATGGTTGAACCCGGCAGGAAGCACCACCTCCACCCCCCAGGGCTGGCCGCGCGTCCAGCCGGAGCGCGCCAGATAGGCGGCGGTGGAAGCGAGCGCGTCCGAGGGGTCGTCGGACCAGATGTCCCGCTTGCCGTCACCATGGAAATCCACGGCGTAGAGCAGGTAGCTTGTCGGGATGAACTGCGTGTGGCCCATCGCCCCGGCCCAGGAGCCGGTCATGTGCCGGGCATCGACATCGCCTGCCTGAATGATCTTCAGCGCGGCGACGAGTTGCTGTTCGAAGAACGCGCCGCGCCGTCCGTCATAGGCCAGGGTGGCAAGCGAAGGAATCACCGGCATGGTTCCCCGGTGGCTGCCATAGGAGCTTTCCATGCCCCAGACCGCGACGACCACCTCACGCTCCACACCGTAGCGGGCCTCGATCTCGTCCAGCACGCGGCGGTTCTCGGCCAGCGCCTTGCGCCCGTTCTCGATCCGCGTGTCGGAGACGGCGCTGTCCAGATATTGCCAGATGGCGCGCGTGAACTCGGCCTGATTACGGTCGCGCTGGATCACTTCCGGCACGTAGCCCACGCCCGCGAAGGCGGTGTCAAAGGTCCGGGGCGATATCCCCTGAGCCGTCGCCCGACCCCGGAAGCCGGAGAGCCAGCTGTCGAAGCCCTGATCCTCCACCATGTTCAGGGCCTGCACCGCAACGGGCGCGCGGGGGAAATCACGCGTTTCCGCGGAGGACCGCGATACCCAGTCGGACGACCCGCAGGCCGGAAGTGCGACGAGGCCAGCCACCGCGAAGGCGGTCAAGGAATTGCGCATACTGTCACCTGCTCGATATTCTTTTTGTTGCGCCGATGGTAGCAACGGAAGACCGATCTGCAAAGCGTCGCGGTGGTCGCAGGTGAAACTTTCGTCCTATCTTTCCCGCTTGCGCCGGGTGAGCTTGCGGGAGGTTGCGTCCTTGCGCGCCTTGGCCGGGCCGGGCTTGCGCCCCTTGGGCGCCCCCGTGCGCCGCCCGCCGGGACGGCCCCCCGCCCGCGGGCCGCGCGGCAGCTCGTTGTCCTCCAGCGTCAGCAGGTCCAGCACCAGCCCGCCGGTCACTGGCACGGCCTCCGCCAGCCGGACGGTGACGCGCTGCCCGAGCGAGAGCGTGAGGCCGGTCTGATCGCCCATCAGCGTCTGGCTGTCGGCGTCGAAATGGAAATACTCATGCCCCAGCGCGCGGATGGGGATCAGCCCGTCCGCCCCTGTCTCATCCAGTCGGACGAAGACGCCGAAACGGGTGATGCCGGCGATGCGGCCCGCGAATTCATTGCCCACCCGCTCGGACAGATAGGCGGCAAGGTAGCGGTCCGTCGTGTCCCGCTCCGCCGCCATGGAGCGGCGCTCCGTCTCCGAGATATGCTCCGCCGTGGCCTCCAGCCCCTCGATATCGGCGGGGGTCAGACCGTCCTTCCCCCAGCCATGGGCCGAGATCAGCGCGCGATGGACGATGAGGTCGGAATAGCGCCGGATCGGCGAGGTGAAATGCGCGTAGGACCGCAGCGCCAGCCCGAAATGGCCGAAATTCTCCGGGTGGTAATAGGCCTGCGTCATCGACCGGAGGGTGGAGATGTTCAGAAGCTGGTCGAACGAAGTCCCCTCCGCCTGTGCGAGCAGGTTGTTGAGATGCCGGGTCTGAAGCACCTGTCCCTTGGCCAGCGTGAAGCCGGAAGCCTCCGCCACTTCGCGGAGCGCGTCGAGCTTCTCGGGCGAAGGCTCCTCGTGCACGCGGAACAGCAGGGGACGGCGGCGCTGGATCAATTCCTCCGCCGCGGCGACATTGGCGAGGATCATGAACTCCTCGATGAGCTTGTGCGCGTCCAGCCGGTCCCGGAAGGCGACGGAGGCGACGCGGCCGTCTTCCGTCAGGATGATCCGCCGCTCCGGCAGGTCGAGGTCCAGCGGCTGACGGCGCGCCCGCGCGGCGCTGGCGGCGGCATAGGCGGCGTAAAGCGGGCGGATCACGCGGTCCAGCAGCGGTTCCGCCTGTGCATCAGGCGCCCCGTCCTGAGCGGCCTGCACCTGCTCATAGGTCAGCGACGCGGCGGAGCGCATGAAGCCCCGCACGAAACGGTGGCTGATCTTGTTGCCCTCCGCGTCGAGCCGCATGCGAACGGCGATGCAGGGGCGCGCAACCCCTTCGTGGAGCGAGCAGAGGTCGCCCGACAGCCTGTCCGGCAGCATGGGCACCACGCGGTCGGGGAAGTAGGTGGAATTGCCGCGCTCCCGCGCCTCACGGTCCAGCGCGGAGCCGGGTTTCACGTAATGCGCCACATCCGCGATGGCTACCCAGACGATATGGCCGCCGGGGTTGCCTTCATCGCTGTCCGGCTCCGCATAGACCGCATCGTCATGGTCGCGGGCATCGGCGGGGTCGATGGTGACGAGGGGGATGTCGCGCAGATCGTCCCGGCCGCGCGCGGTCGCGGGTTTCATCGCATCGGCCTCGGCGATCACGCTGTCGGGGAAGGCGTCGCGGATGCCGTGCTGATGGATCGCGATGAGCGAGACGGCCTTCGGAGCCGAGGGGTCGCCGAGCCGTTCGATGACGCGCGCCTGCGGCAGACCCATGCGGGCGCGGTGGCCAAGCTGTTCGGCCTCCACCAGCTCGCCATCCTGTGCGCCCTGCGTGGCGGTTGCGGCCACGCGCCAGTCGCGGTCGGCGCCCTTGTCGATGGGCACGATGCGCCCGCCCTCCGTTTCCTTGCGGAAGACGCCGAGGATGCGGCGCGGGTTGCTGCCGATCTTGCGGATCAGGCGGGCCTCGTAATGATGGTCCTCCGCCCCTGCCTCCACCACGCGGGCAAGGATGCGGTCGCCGGGGCCGATCGCGGGATCGGTCTTGCGCAGCACCATGAGGATGCGCGGCTCCGGCCCGTCGCCCTGCCATTCCAGCGCTCGGGCGAAAAGGTCGCCGTTGCCGTCGGGCTTCAGCACCTCCAGAACGGAGACCGGGGGCAGCTTCTCCGCATCGCGGTAGCGGCTCCGTTTCCGCTCGAGCTGCCCTTCCGTCTCCAGCTCTTTCAGGATGCGTTTCAGCTCGACCCGCTGATCGCCCTTCACGTTGAAGGCTTTCGCGATGTCGCGCTTGGCCGAAAGGCCGGGATGTGCGGCGATCCACTCAAGGATCTGGGATTTGGAGGGCAGCGGGTTCATGCACACGCCCTACCACAGGCTGCGGGTCCGGTCATCCGGGAAACCGGCGGCGGGGGCGGCGGGTTTGCCGCATTTTCACGGCTCCCGCAGAAGCCTCAGGCGAAATAGTCCCGCAGGATGCGGGCATAGATCGCCTTCAGGCCCAGGATCTGCGCGATCTCCACCCGTTCGTCCACCTGGTGCATCGTCTTGCCGACTAGCCCGAATTCCACCACGGGGCAATGGCGGCGCACGAAACGCGCGTCCGACGTGCCCCCGGTGGTGGAGAGCGCGGGGGTGATGCCCGTCTCCGCCTCCACCGCGCGGGCAATGAGGCCGGAGAGCGGACCGGGCGGCGTCAGGAAGGCTTCTCCCGAGACCTTGGTGCGCATCCCGAAGGTGATGCCGGTTTCCGCTGTCACCCGGTCGGCCTCCTGCCGGATCCAGTCGGTGAGGCTTTGCGAGCTGTGGGTGTCGTTGAAGCGGATGTTGACCGTCGCCCGCGCCTCGGCCGGGATCACGTTGGTGGCCTTGTTGCCCGTATCCACGGTGGTGATGGCGAGGGTGGAGGCGTCGAAATGATCGGTTCCGGTATCGAGCCTGTGGCTCGCCAGCCGGTCGAGCAGCCGGACGAGGCCGGTCAGCGGGTTCCTCGCGCGGTGCGGATAGGCGGAATGGCCCTGCACGCCCTCTGCGGTCAGAAAGGCGCTCATGGAACCCCTCCGTCCGATCTTCATCATGTCGCCCAGCCGCTCCGGGCAGGTGGGCTCGCCGACGAGGCAGACATCCATCCGCTCGCCCTGCGCCTCCATCCAGTCGAGGATCGCGGTGGTCCCGTCCACGCCGTCGCCTTCCTCGTCCCCCGTCAGCGTGATGACGATGGAGCCGTCGGGCGGCGTCTCCTGCACGAAGTCGATGGCCGCTGCGACGAAGGCGGCGACGCCCGATTTCATGTCGGTCGCGCCGCGTCCCCAGATCTCCGGGCCGACCACTTCCCCCCCGAAGGGGTCATGGCTCCAGCCTTCGCCTGCGGGGACCACGTCGGTATGCCCGTTGAAGCCGAAGCTCCGCCCGTTTCCGCTCTTGCCCCAGCGGGCGAACAGGTTGGCGATGCCGTTACGGTCCACCCGTGTGCAGGCGAACCCGGCCTCCGTCAGCACCCGTTCCATGAGGAGGAGCGCGCCGCCTTCCTCCGGAGTGACGGAGGGGCAGCGGATCAGTTCGGCGGTGAGGGCTACGGGATCTGTGGGCATGGGCGACCTCCTGCTGTCGGAAGAGGGAGTAGCGCGCCCGGGGCCGGGTGGGCAATGCTTCCCGCGCCTGTCGCGGTCCTGTCGCGGTCTTGTCGGGGCCGACTGTATGGCCGCCCTTCTCTCCGCCCGTCTTTGCTGGCCGTCCTTGCTGCCTGCTGGACCCGCCCGTCTGCCCCCGTCTTCGCGGCCCTCCTGTCGGGTCCGAGCGTCTGGCATCACCACGCTCAGCGCGCGGTCATCCGCCCAGCCGACCGTCATTTCGGCAAGACGCCCTTCGCCAGCGCCGTGGAGCACGTCCGGCGTCTGCGCGCCGCGCCGCGCCGCGTCATCGGCACCTGACATTCCGGGTCGCCGAGAAGGAGGTTGTAGTCCACTGAAGGCGCACCCGACTGTTCCTGACATCAACCCGGCATGGATGACGCCCTGAAACGGCGTGCCACGCCGCCCCATCTCCGGCCCGCCTGCCGGTTTGCTCCCGCGACACTGACCCTATGAGGGGGCAGGGCGCGCTGCCGTGTCTCCTTGTGTTTGCTGGCGTTTTTTCGCAGGACTTCGTCATCTGCCTGCTTGCCCCGCATGGCTCCGCGGCGCTATCAGACGCGGAGCGGAGGAGTGAGACGCCATGGACTTCGACCTGATCGAGCGTGTCTTTCGCGACCTTGCCCTTGCGGCGGGGCGGGAGATCCTCGCGATCTATGACAGCGGGACGCTCGGCACACGGGCCAAGGCCGACGAGAGTCCGGTAACGCTGGCCGATCTCGCCGCCGACCGTGTGATCTCCGAAGGGCTGCGCGCTGCCTTCCCGGAGCTGCCGCTGGTGACGGAGGAGCAGGCCGCGACCCACGCAGCGCAGGCGCGGACCTTCCTCATCGTCGATCCGCTGGACGGGACAAAGGAATTCGTGCGCAGGCGGGCGGATTTCACCGTGAACATCGCTCTGGTGGAGGAGGGCCGGCCCGTTCGCGGCGTGGTCTATGCCCCGGCGCGGGAGCGGCTCTTCTACACCGACGCCGCAGGCCGCGCGGTGGAGGAGAAGGGGCCGTTCGGCCCGCGCCCTGGCCCGCTCCGCCGGCTGCAGGTGCGCAGGCCCGACAATGACGCGCTGATCGTCGTCGCCTCCAAGTCCCACAGGGATGCGGCGACGGAGGAGTATATCGCGCGCTACAGGGTTGCCGCGTCGGAGGCCGCGGGGTCTTCGCTGAAATTCTGCCTCGTCGCGGCGGGGGAGGCGGATCTCTATCCGCGGCTCGGCCCGACGATGGAATGGGATACGGCGGCGGGGGATGCCGTTCTCCGTGCCGCGGGGGGGGAGGTGGCGCGTCTCGACGACCTCTCTCCGCTGACATATGGCAAGCCGGCGTTTCGCAATCCGACCTTTGTCGCCTACGCTCCGGGCGTCGCCCTCCTTCCAGCCTGAGGTGTCCATGAAGACGCTCATCGTCATTCCAGCCCGCTACGCCTCCACCCGCTATCCGGGAAAGCCGCTTGTCCCGCTGACTGGGCCGGACGGGGTGCCCCGCACGCTGATCCAGCGGTCATGGGAGGCGGCAATCGCTGTGGGCGGCATCGACCGGGTGGTGGTCGCCACGGATGACGACCGGATCAGCGCAGCGGCGGAGGCCTTCGGAGCGGAGGTCGTGATGACCCCCGATACCTGCCGGAACGGCACCGAACGCTGCGCTGCGGCACATGCGGCGCTGGGCGGTGGCTACGACATCGTCGTCAACCTGCAGGGGGATGCGCCGCTCACACCCCATTGGTTTGTGGAAGACCTGATCGCCGGTCTGAAACAGGCGCCGGAGGCGGAGATCGCGACACCGGTCCTGCGCTGCGATGGCGCGATGCTGGAAGGGCTGCTGGCCGATCGCCGCGCGGGCCGGGTGGGCGGCACGACCGCGGTCTTTGGCGCGGGGGGGAGGGGGCTCTACTTCTCCAAGGAGGTGATTCCCTTTACCTCTCAAGCCTATGAGCCGCAGGACGCGACTCCGGTCTTTCACCATGTGGGCGTCTATGCCTATCGGCCTGAGGCGCTGGCGGCCTATCCCGGCTGGGAGATCGGCGCGCTGGAGACGCTCGAAGGGCTGGAGCAGCTCCGGTTTCTGGAGAACGGCCGTGCGGTGCTTTGCGTCGAGGTGGCGGCGCGCGGGATGGAGTTCTGGGAGCTCAACAACCCGGAGGATGTTGCCAAGATAGAAGCGATGCTGGCCCGGCGGACGGGAGTTGTCCGTGCAGGATAGGCAACATCTTGCCTAAATTGTCAGCAACTTTTGTGGCAAAGCGGCGTTTGGATGCTACTATCTTTCCGCGCATGCATAACTGCGTCGTCCCGTCACAGAATGCGCTATAGTGTTGGTGTAGTCGCGTCGGAATTGGCCGGCGCTGAACGCCACAGTTCGGAGACCCGAATGAAGACCAAGGTTACCAAGGCCATTTTCCCCGTCGCGGGCTTGGGAACGCGGTTCCTCCCCGCGACCAAATCCGTGCCGAAGGAGATCATGACCCTCGTTGATCGTCCGCTGATCCAGTATGCGATCGACGAGGCGCGGGCCGCGGGGATTGAAGAGTTCATTTTTGTCACCTCCAAGGGCAAGAGCGCGCTCGAGGACTACTTCGACAACGCGCCCGAGCTTGAGAATTCGCTCCGCAAGTCGGGCAAGACCGACCTGCTGGAAATCCTTCAGTCCACCTACATGGATTCCGGTGAGATCGCCTATATCCGCCAGCACAAGGCGCTCGGCCTCGGCCATGCGGTGTGGTGCGCGCGCAACCTCGTCGGCGATGAACCCTTCGCGGTTATCCTGCCCGATGACGTGATCGCGGCGGAGCGGCCCTGCCTGCAGCAGATGGTGGAAGCCTATGCCGAAACCGGCGGCAACATCGTCGCGGCGATGGAAGTGCTGCCTGAAAAGGCATCCTCCTACGGCGTGCTCGACATCGCCGATGACATGGGCTCGCTGGTAAGGGCGAAGGGCATGGTGGAGAAGCCTAAGAAGGGGGAGGCTCCGTCGAACCTCGCCGTGATCGGCCGCTACATCCTGCAACCCAAGGTCATGCAGCATCTCAACGAGAAGAAGGAAGGCGCGGGCGGGGAAATTCAGCTCACCGATGCCATTGCCCGCGAGATCACCGAATCCGGCAACGTCTATGGTTTCCGCTTCCGTGGCCAGCGGTTCGATTGCGGCTCCAAGGCGGGCTTCCTTCAGGCCACCGTCGCATTCGGGCTGGCCCGGGAAGAGCTGCATGACGAATTCGCCGATTATCTGAACGAGATCGTTCCGGTCCAGAAGGCGGCACAGTAAGCGGCGGGGTTGCCGCACCGATCTGTCGCGGCTCCCGAAACCTTCCCGGCACCGGACCCGGGAGCCCAAAACAAAAGGCCGCTCGGAAAGAGCGGCCTTTTCATTGTTTCCAGCGAGTTTGCACTGAGGCGCGGGCCTCTTCCCCGAGGCGTCAGCCGGCTGCGACCGGGCGTGCTTCGGTCAGGATCGCGTGCAGCTTGGCCGGATCCACATTGGCGCGGAGCTTGGCGCAGATCTGCGGGTCGCGCATCGTGCGGGATACCAGGGCCAGCGCCTTCAGATGCTCGACCCCGCTGTCCTTCGGGGCAAAGAGCGCGAAGATCAGGTCCACAGGCTGCCGGTCCACCGCGTCGAAATCCAGCGGTTTCTCCAGCCGGACGAAAGCGCCGACCACCCTGTCCACCCCGTCGAGCCGGGCATGGGGCAGGGCAATGCCGTGACCCACGCCCGTCGGGCCAAGGCTTTCCCGCTCCTGCAACGCGTCGGTCGCAGACGCGGCGTCCAGATCATAGGCCGCCGCGGCGATTTCGCCGAGTTCCTGAAACAAGCGCTTCTTGCTTGTCAGATGACCGATGACCTTGACGGCCCCGGGCTTGAGAAGGCTCGATATATCCATGGAGCTCTTTCGTCCGGCGCCGCCGGTCAGGCAGCGCTACCTCGTGTTACGCGGGTCGATCCAGCCGATATTCCCGTCATCGCGACGATATACAACGTTCACGCCGCCGTGTCCTTCATTTCGAAAGACCAGAAGAGACGATCCCGCCAGTTCCATCTGCATCACCGCCTCGCCCACGGATACGGAGGGTATGCGCGCCTCCATCTCCGCGATGATCATCGGTTGCAGCGTATCGGGTTCGACATCCTCGGGTCCGTCACTCGCGGCGAGGATATACGAGGAACCCCCGTCAAAGACAACCGGCTGCGCGCGGTTCCTCTGATGCGCCTTCAGGCGGCGGCGATAACGGCGAAGCTGCTTTTCCATCTTCTCCGTGCAGGCTGCGCAGGCGGCATAGATTTCCGTCGCCGTTCCCTTGGCCTGAATGGACAGGCCGCTGGGAAGGTGGAGCGTCGCCTCGCAGGCGAACTCATAGGAATTGCGGGAGAATGTGACGAGGGCATCCGTCGGCTCCTGCGCATATTTGAGCGCAAGGGCGTCGATCTCCGTCCGCACATGCGTCTGGAGTGCTTCGCCGATGTCGAGCTGCTTGCCGCTGATCTGATAGCGCATGGTCTCTCCTTTCAGGCTCCAGAGGGAAACCCGCGCGCGCCGCGCCGGTTCATTTCCCCGTGGTCGTTACCCCGGTCCCCGTCACTCTCCTCCATCCGGGTCAGGCGCACCGAACGGCGGCGCTGCGCTGAGGACGGTATCCGCATGCTCTCGCGGTATTTGGCGACGGTTCGCCGGGAAATGTCAACGCCGCGACCCCGGAGAAGGTCGCACAGCATGGCGTCGGAAAGGGGGGTCTGGGGCGGTTCTGCGGCGATCAGACGCAGGAGGTGCTGCCGGACGGCGGCGCTCGACACAGATGTGCTTTCAGCGCCCTCCGTGGCGGGAAGCGCGCTGGAGAAGAACATGGAGAGCGGCAGCAACCGGCCTCCGAAGATCAGCGACTTGGCGGTGATCGCCCGCCCGAGCGTGGAGGGGTGCAGGGCCAGTTCTTCCGCCAGCGTCGTCCGTGTAAGGGGCCGGAGCGCGTCGGGACCGGAATGAAAGAAGTCGGCCTGCCGGGCAAGGATCGCTTTCCCGATGCGGAGCAGCGTGGCCTGCCGCCACTCCACCGCGGCGATCAGCGCGCGCGCCTGCGCGAGCCGCGCCTCGACGCTCTCCCCGCCGCGAAGCGCCTGCACAAGCCGCGCGTCGAGCGACAGGGTGAACGACCGTGCCCGCTCCACGAGAAGGCTTCCGTCGTTCTGGCGCACGATGCGCAGGTCCGGCAGTGCAGGCCCCGAAGGCGCTGGCGACGCTTCCCCGACCGGGGCGTTCGGCAGGCGCCGCAGAAGGGCACGGATCCGTTTCAGGAGCGGCGGGGGCAGATCGGGGAGGGACGGGAGCGCGCGTCGCTGGCGGAGACGTCCCGCAGGCGTGGCGACAAGCGCGGCTATGCGATGGGCGGTCGGCTGGTCGATTCCGTCTTCTTCCAGCCGCGCGGCGAGGAATTCCGCGAAACTGCGGGAGCCGACCCCTGTCGGCTCACAGGTCTTCAGCACGGTCACCGCTGCTTCGGCGAGGTCTGCGGATTGTCCGGCCGCTGCCAGCAGGGCTCTGGCCTCTCCCTCCAGATAGCCGTCCGGCCCGACATGGGCGGCCAGCGTCAATGCCGCGCGCGAGAGTGTCGGGGGCAGCGCCTTCATGCTGATCTGCGCCGTCAGCTCTTCCGTCAAAGGGCGTACCGCCGCCACGGTGCCGAGCGCGAGATCATAGAGGGCGCCACCGCTTTCCTGCCGGCGGGCGCGGAACCTCAGGAAGGGGTTCTCTGCCGCTTCCGCTGCCAGCGTCTCCATCAGCCCCAGAGCGGGCAGCGCGAGCAGGCCGATCGACTGACGCAGTGCCGGCGTCAGCGCGAGCCGTTGCTGGTGTTTCAGGCCGAGCCTGGGTGTCACGGCCAAGTCTGCCCCCTCAGCTGTAGGTGAAGGCCTCCCCGAGATAGACGCGTCGCACGTCGGGGTTGCTGACCACCTCTGCCGCCGTGCCGCTCATCAGCACGGTTCCATCATGGAGGATATAGGCGCGATCGACGATTTCCAGTGTCTCGCGTACGTTATGGTCGGTGATGAGCACGCCGATGCCCCGCGCGCTCAGATCCTTCACCAGATCCCGGATATCGGAAATGGAGATCGGATCGACCCCAGCGAAGGGTTCGTCCAGCAGCAGGTAACGGGGATTGGCCGCGAGGCTCCGCGCGATCTCCACCCGCCGACGCTCCCCACCCGACAGGGCGAGCGCGGGCGAATTGCGCAGATGGGTGATGGAGAATTCCGAGAGCAGCTCCTCCAGCCGTTCGCGGCGGCGGTGGCGGTGCTTCTCCGAGATCTCCAGAATGGCGAGGATGTTGTCCTCCACCGACAGGCCGCGGAAGATCGACATCTCCTGCGGCAGATAACCGATGCCAAGCCGCGCGCGGCGATACATCGGCAGGCCGGAGGCATCCCGCCCGTCGATGATGACCTCGCCCCCGTCGGCCATGACCAGACCGGCGATGGCGTAGAAACAGGTGGTCTTGCCGGAGCCGTTCGGACCGAGCAGCCCGACCACCTCCCCGCGGGCGAGGTGGAGGGAAACATCGCGGATGATCGTGCGCTTGCCATAGCTCTTGCGCAGGCCACGCACGACAAGTCCGCTGGGCGAGGCCGGCTGCGGCGGTGTGGGGCGGGGCATCCGCATCAGCGGTTGCTCCGGCCGGATGAGGGGCGGGATGGGGTGCCGGGCGGGTTGCCGGACTGGATGACGGTGCGGACGCGCCCCTCCATCCGGCCCGTGCCGCTGCCCACATTGACGACGAGACGCTGGCCGGTGATCGTGCTTCCCGCCTGCGTGACGACGACGCTGCCGGTCATGACGATCTGGTCCTCAGCCATGGTATAGACGGCCTCCGCCCCCTGAACGCCAAGGTCGCCGGAGGCGATGAGCACGTTGCCGGTCGCGTGGATGGTGGAAATACCGCCCTCCGCCCCGTCCGCTCCCGCGGCATAGGTCGCCTCCACCCGGTCGGCGCTCATCCGCGTGGTGCCCTGCGTCACCACCACATCGCCGGTAAAGACCGCAGTGCCCTTGGCCTGATCCACCTCGAGCTGGTTGGAGGTGATCTCCACCGGCTGGCCCGGATCCTGCTTCATCTCGTTGAACTGGAGGCCCACGCCCTGCGCGAGGACGGGCTGGCTCAGGAGAGGGGCGAGCGGGAGGAGCAGTAACGCGCCGAGAGCCGCGCGCAGGACAAGGGTCATGGGGTCTTCCTCTCCTCGGGAGCCTTTGGCTGATACACTATCCGCACGCCTTCGGTGAAAACCAGCCGGTAGTTTTCGCCTCCGCCGTCTCCCCCGGTTTTCTGGCGGAAGACCTGCATCGCCCCGGCCTGCAGCGTGCCGAGCGGGCCGCGCCCGTCCACGGGGCCGGTGGCGTCGAGCTGGCCCACGTCAAGAAGCGCCGTGACGGTGGGGGCATGCATCTCGTATCCGTCGGACCGGTTGACATCCACGCCGCCGCTCAGCCGGAGGGTCTTGGCGCCTGTATCGACGATCCCCGTCGGGGCGGTCACGACAGTCTCCGCGCCGCCCGGTTCCTCCAGCCGCGCGAGCACGTTTTCCGCTGTCGCATGGCCCGGATCCTCCCGGTCGGGCCGGGCGGTATAGGCGGCGATGGTGACCATCGTGCCGTCGGAGGTCATCCCGGCATAGGTCGGATTGGTGATCCGCTGATCGCGGATCAGCGCCTCCACATCCAGATTGGCCTCTGCAAAGGGAATGCCGGAATTCGGGTCGATCCGGTGGGAGATCAGGAAGATGGTCGACAGGATGCCGAGCGCCACGAGAGGCAGGATGACCTTCGCCCAGGCGACGAAGCGGGAATAGGTGATCCTGCGGGTCGCGCGGGCGGCGGCGGCCTCTGTCATTGCCTCACACCACGCCCGCGCGGAGGCAGTCCTGAATGTGGATGAGGCCCACCGGGTTGCGGCTGCCCTCCGGCTCCACTACGAAGAGCACGGTGATGCGCCGGTCCTGCATCACCGCCAGCGCGCGCTCCGCCAGCGCGTCGGGGCCGATGGTGCGGGGGGCAGGGGTCATCACCTGGTCCGCGCGCCTGTCCAGCAGTCCGGCCATGTGGCGGCGCAGGTCGCCGTCGGTGATAATGCCGGCGAGGGTGCCGTCCGCCTCCGTCACCCCGGTGACGCCGAAGCCGAGCCGGCTCATCGTCAGGAGTGCATCCGACATGGGCGCGTCGCGCGGGACGAGCGGGAGATCGGTGTGCATGAGGTCGCGCACCTTCAGCAGCCGCGCGCCGAGCTTGCCGCCGGGATGGAAGACGCGGAAATTCTCCGCCGTGAAATGCCGGTGTTCCATCAGCGCGATGGCAAGGGCATCTCCCAGTGCCAGCGTCATGGTGGTGGAGGTGGTGGGCACCAGCCCTTCGCCGCCCGCCTCCGGCGCGGGAGGAAGCAGAAGCGCCACGTCGGATTGCCGCAGCAGCGTGGACTCCGCCCGGCTCGCCACCCCGATCAGCGGAATGTCGAAGCGGCGGGTATGGGCGAGGATATCGGCCAGTTCCGGCGTCTCGCCGGAGTTGGACAGCACGAGCGCCACATCCTCCCGCGTGATCATGCCGAGGTCGCCGTGGCTGGCCTCCGCCGGATGGACGAAATGCGCCGGCGTGCCGGTGGAGGCAAGCGTCGCGGCGATCTTCCGCGCGACATGGCCGGATTTCCCCATGCCGGAGACGATCACCCGCCCGCGGGTGGCGAGTATCGTCTCCACCGCCCGCGCGAAACTGCTCCCGAGCGTATCCGCGAGCAGGACAAGCGCCTCCGCTTCGCGCAGGATCACGCGGCGGCCCGTCTGGATGAAAGTGTCGGCCTCCGTCATCTGTTGTCCTGCGAGGTCAGTGCGAGAACAGGTCGGGCTCCGCCCAGCCCTTCAGGTCGAGGATGGCGCGGGTCGGCAGGAAGTCAAAACAGGCCCGTGCCAGCTCCGTCCGGTCTTCCCGCGCGAGCCGACGGTCCAGTTCTTCCCGCAGGCGGTGCAGGTAAAGCACGTCCGATGCGGCATATTCGAGCTGCGCCTGCGTCAGTGTTTCGGCGCCCCAGTCGGACGTCTGCTGTTGCTTGGAGATGTCCACGCCCACCAGCTCGCTCACCAGATACTTCAGCCCGTGCCGGTCGGTGAAGGTGCGGATGAGCTTGGAGGCGATCTTGGTGCAGTACACCGGCGCCGTCAGCGTGCCGAACGCATTGTAGAGCGCAGCAATGTCGAACCGCCCGAAATGAAAGAGCTTCAGGACGTTCGGATCGGCCAGCATGCGCTGAAGGTTCGGGGCGCTGGTCTGCCCCTTGCCGATCTGCACCAGATGCGCCTCGCCGTTCCCCGCGGACAGCTGAACGAGGCACAGCCGATCCCGCCGGGGGTCAAGCCCCATCGTCTCCGTATCAATGGCCACGACCGGACCGAGATCAACTCCGTCCGGCAGGTCACCCTGATGAAGATGGATCGCCACGTTCTCACCTTTCCTCGCGGGGAGGGGGTGGTGCCCAGGAGAGGACTCGAACCTCCACGCCTTGCGGCACACGGACCTGAACCGTGCGCGTCTACCAATTCCGCCACCTGGGCCGGTGTCGTGGAGGGCGATGTATCGGGGCTGCGGGGGAGTGTCAACGGCCCTCGTGCGAATTTTTCGTTTCCCGTTCAGATTGCGCGGCGGTGCAGCATCCGGGGCGCGTTTGCGGCTTGTCCGGGGTGCGGTGCGGGAGTAATCAGGGGCAAGACGATGTCGGAGGCAGTCATGCAGAAGCTGGTCACGATCTATGGCGGATCCGGGTTTGTCGGGCGCTACATCGCGCAGCGGCTCGCGGCTGACGGCTGGCGCATCCGCGTGGCCGTGCGCCGCCCGAACGAGGCGCTGTTCCTGCGCTCCTATGGCTATGTGGGTCAGGTGGAGCCGGTGTTCTGCAATATCCGTGACGCCGCTTCCGTGAAGGCGGCGATGACCGGGGCGGAGGCCGTGGTCAACTGCGTCGGCATCCTGAACCGCGATGGCGCGAATACTTTCGACGCCGTGCAGGTCGAGGGCGCGGAGCGTATCGCGCGGCTTGCCGCCAAGGGCGGCGTGGCCCGTCTCGTGCACATCTCCGCGCTCGGCGCCGGGGAGGGGGGCAGCGACTATGCCCGTACGAAGGCGGAAGGCGAGGCGCGGGTGCTCGCGGCCTTCCCGGATGCGGTGATCCTGCGCCCGTCGATCATCTTCGGCAACGAGGACGCGTTCTTCAACCGCTTCGCCGCCATGTCCCGGCTTGGGCCGATCCTGCCGCTGGTGGGGGCGGAGACACGATTCCAGCCGGTCTATGTCGATGATGTGGCGCAGGCCGCCGTCATGGGTGTGACCGGGGCGGCGAAGCCGGGGGTCTATGAACTCGGCGGGCCGGAGACGGATACGCTCCGCAACATCATGAAGAAGATGCTCGGCGTGATCCACCGGCGCCGCGCCATCCTGAACATGCCTTTCTGGCTTGCGGGAGTCGTGGGGGGAGGGCTGGATCTGGGCCAGACCGTCACGGGCGGCCTGCTTGCCAATAATACCCTGACGCGGGATCAGGTCCGCAGCCTCCGCCACGACAACGTTGTGTCGGGGGAGACGATGACCTTTGAAGATCTCGGCATAACCCCCGCGCATTTCGAGGCGGTGCTTCCCGATTACCTGTGGCGCTACCGTCCGTCCGGCCAATACGACGCTATCAAGAGCAGCGCCCGTAACCTGCGTAAGACATCCTGACCGCGGGAGGGCCACAACAGGGCCGTGAAGGCCCGGAGGGACCGTGGAGCATAATACGATCGTCGCCCTGATTCTGGGCGTTCTCGAGGGGCTGACCGAGTTCATCCCCGTATCCTCGACCGGCCATCTCCTGCTTGCCGGGCATTTCCTGAATTTCCATTCCGCAGGGCGCAGTTTCGAGGTGGTGATCCAGCTTGGCGCGATCCTGGCGTTGCTGTCGGTCTATGCCGGGCGGCTGTGGCAGGTGTTCAGGGCGGCCCCGCATGACGCGGGCGCCCGGCGCACGATCCTTTCGGTGCTCATCGCCTTTCTTCCCGCCGCGGTCATCGGCGTCATGGCGCATGGCTTCATCAAGGATGTGCTGTTCGAGACGCCGATGCTGATCGCGATCATGCTGATCCTTGGCGGTTTCGTACTTCTCTGGGTGGATCGGATGAAAGTTCCGGTGCGCTATGACGACGCCGAGCGTCTGCCGGTTCACACGTCGCTGGCGATCGGGTTCTTCCAGTGTCTCGCGATGATCCCCGGAGTATCACGCTCCGGCGCGACGATCGTGGGGGCGGTGCTGCTCGGCACGTCGAAGCGCGCGGCGGCGGAGTTCTCCTTCTTCCTGTCGATGCCGACGATGATCGGCGCGGTGGCCTACGATCTCTACAAGAACCGCGATGTGCTCGATTCCTCGGCATGGAGCGAAATTGCCATCGGTTTTGTGGCGGCTTTCGTGGCGGCGCTGATCGTGGTGCGATGGTTGCTCGGCTATGTGAGCCGGCATGGCTATTCTCTGTTCGGGTGGTGGCGAATCATCGTCGGCAGCGTGGCCCTGATCGCACTTCTGATCTGGGGATAGCTGTTAGGTATGCTCTGCTGACCTATTTTGCTGCCCGAGAACCAAAATAGTTTGGCTCGCAGGGATGAAAAACGAAAATAGGTCAGTCATGCTGACTTTTATATGATCGCGAGCGGTCATATAAGGCCCGAGCCAGGATTTCGTGAGGGCCCAGCTATGGCGAAGCAGCAGATGCTCCAGTTCGTGACCGTCGGCAAGGAAATGCCGTCGAAACGTCCGCCCGAACTCCGGGCCAAGGACTTCCACGAGATTTACGGGGAGTTCTCGGACCCGAAGGCGGCGGAGCAATCCGGCCGCTGCTCGCAATGCGGCGTGCCCTATTGCCAGGCGCATTGCCCGCTCTCCAACAACATTCCCGACTGGCTCCGCATGACCGCCGAAGGGCGTCTGCAGGAGGCCTACGATCTCAGCCAGGCGACCAACACCTTCCCGGAGATCTGCGGCCGCATCTGCCCGCAGGACCGTCTGTGCGAGGGCAACTGCGTCATCGAACAGTCGGGCCACGGCACCGTCACCATCGGCTCCGTGGAGAAATACATCACCGATACCGCCTGGGAGCAGGGCTGGGTGAAGCCGATCCGTCCCGCCGTCGAGCGGGAGGAAAGCGTGGGTGTCGTCGGTGCGGGGCCTGCCGGGCTTGCCGCGGCGGACCGCCTGCGGCGCATGGGCTTCAAGGTCACGGTCTATGACAAATACGACCGTGCGGGCGGGCTGATGACCTATGGCATCCCCGGCTTCAAGCTGGAGAAGCCGGTCGTCATGCGGCGCTACGAGCAGCTCCTCGATGGCGGGGTGGAATTCGTGATGAACTGCCGCATCGGCGACGCGATGGATTTCGCGGCGCTGCGCGGCAAGCATGACGCCCTGCTGATCGCCACCGGCGTTTACAAGGCGCGCGACATCAAGGCGCCGGGCGTGGGTCTCAAGGGGATCGTGCAGGCGCTCGACTATCTCACCGCGTCCAACCGCCAGTCCTTCGGCGACATCGTGCCGGAGATCGAGTCGGGCGAGCTGAACGCCGATGGCAAGCGCGTGGTGGTGATCGGCGGCGGCGACACCGCGATGGACTGCGTGCGCACGGCGATCCGTCAGGGCGCGACCAGCGTCAAATGCCTCTATCGCCGGGACCGCGCGAACATGCCCGGTTCCCAGCGGGAGACGCAGAACGCGGAGGAGGAGGGCGTCGAGTTCGTCTGGCTCACCGCTCCGAAGGGCTTCGTGGGCGACGGCGCCGTCTCCGGCGTCATGGTGCAGCGCATGCGCCTCGGGCCGCCGGATGCGACCGGGCGGCAGATGCCGGAACTCATCGAAGGCGCGGATTACGTCGAGGATGCCGATATCGTCATCACCGCGCTCGGCTTCGAGCCGGAGGAGATCCCGACGCTCTGGAACGTGCCGGAACTGGAGGTCACGCGCTGGGGAACGGTGAAGGCCGATTTCCGCACCCATGCCACCAACCTTCCCGGTGTCTATGCCGCGGGGGATATCGTGCGGGGGGCGAGCCTTGTCGTCTGGGCGATCCGGGACGGGCGCGAGGCGGCGGATTCCATCGCCGATTACCTCAGCCAGCCGGCACGGGTGGCCGCCGAATGAGCGCCGCTGCCGGAGCCGCCGCGATGGGCGGCGTGCGCACCGGGCGCTGTCTCTGCGGCGGCGTGCAGATCTCCATCCGCAACGCGCCGGTCGCGATGGGCGCCTGCCATTGCGAGAACTGCCGCCGCTGGACGGGATCGGCGCTCATCGCGCTGACGGTGGCGCCTGCGGATATCGCCATCGTGGGGTCCGACAGGGTGACGGCCTACCGGTCCTCCGACTGGGCGACGCGGTCGTTCTGTTCGGTCTGCGGCTCCACCCTCTGGTACCGGCTCACCGTGCCCACGCCGGAGGAGGGGAGCTACGAGATCCCCGTCGGACTGCTCGATAATCCGCACGGCCTGCCGCTGACCAGCGAGATCTACATCGACCGGAAGCCCGACGGCTACGTGCTCGCGGGCGCCACCAGACAACAGACCGCCGCCGAGTTCGAGGCGTTCATCCAAGCCTCCATGAAGGAGTGAGCCATGACCAAGTATGATGCCGCCTGGGTCGCAGCCGAGGAAGCCAAGCGCAAGTGGATGGCGGAGAACTCGCTCTACCGCGAGGAGGATGAACATGCCTCCTGCGGCGTGGGGCTCGTCGTCTCTGTGGAGGGCAAACCCACCCGCCGCGTCGTGCAGGCGGGGATCGACGCCCTGAAGGCCGTCTGGCACCGGGGCGCGGTGGATGCGGACGGCAAGACCGGTGACGGCGCGGGCATCCATGTGCAGATCCCCGTGCCCTTCTTCTACGACCAGATCCGCCGCACCGGCCATGAGCCGGACATGTCGAAGCTGGTCGCTGTCGGGCAGGTGTTCCTGCCGCGGACCGATTTCGGCGCGCAGGAACGCTGCCGGACCATCGTGGAGACCGAAGTGCTCCGCATGGGGCACTATATCTATGGCTGGCGGCACGTGCCGGTGAACACCGCCGTTCTGGGCGAGAAGGCCAACGCCACCCGGCCCGAGATCGAGCAGATCCTGATCCGCTGCGAGAAGGACATCGACGAGGAAACCTTCGAGCGCGAGCTCTACGTGATCCGCCGCCGGATCGAGAAGGCCGCCATCGCCGCGCAGATCTACGGCGTCTATCTCTGTTCGCTGTCCTGCCGGTCGATCATCTACAAGGGCATGATGCTGGCCGAACAGGTCGCGGAATTCTATCCCGACCTGAAGGACGAGCGGTTCGAGAGCGCCTTCGCCATCTATCACCAGCGCTATTCCACCAACACCTTCCCGCAATGGTGGCTGGCCCAGCCGTTCCGCATGCTCGCCCATAACGGCGAGATCAACACCCTCAAGGGCAACGTCAACTGGATGCGGAGCCACGAGATCCGCATGGCCTCCTCCGCCTTTGGCGAGATGGCCGAGGATATCAAGCCGATCATTCCCGCCGGCACCTCCGATTCGGGGGCGCTGGATGCGGTGTTCGAGCTCATGGTGCGCGGCGGGCGCAATGCGCCGATGGTCAAGACCATGCTGGTGCCGGAGGCCTGGTCCAAGGCCACGACCGACATGCCGCAGGCCTGGGCCGACATGTATGCCTATTCCAACGCGGTGATGGAGCCGTGGGACGGCCCGGCGGCGCTCGCCATGACGGACGGCCGCTGGGTATGCGGCGGGCTCGACCGCAACGGTCTGCGTCCCATGCGCTATGTGGTGACGGGCGACGGCCTGCTGATCGCGGGGTCCGAAGCCGGCATGGTGCCGGTGGACGAGGCCACCGTGGTGGAGAAAGGCGCGCTCGGCCCCGGCCAGATCATCGCGGTCGATATGGGCGAGGGCAGGCTCTACCACGACCGGGAGATCAAGGACAAACTCGCCGCTTCCGCCCCGTTCGGGGAATGGGTGGATAAGGTGACCGCGCTCAACGACATCATGCGCGATCTGCCGGAGCAGGCGCTTCATTCCGGCGCGGACTTGCGCCGCCGCCAGATCGCCGCCGGCTATACGCTGGAGGAGCTGGAGCAGATCCTTGCCCCCATGGCGGAGGACGGCAAGGAGGCGCTGGCCTCCATGGGCGATGACACGCCGCCCGCGGTGCTGTCGAAGATCTACCGCCCGCTCTCGCACTTCTTCCGGCAGAACTTCAGCCAGGTGACCAACCCGCCCATCGACTCGCTCCGCGAGGAGCGGGTGATGTCGCTGAAGACCCGGTTCGGCAACCTGAAGAACGTGCTGGATCAGGACAGCTCGCAGACCGAGATCATCGTGCTGGAAAGCCCGTTCATCGCGAACGGGGAGTTCGCGGAACTGCTGCGCCAGTTCGGCCAGAACGTCGGCGTCATCGACTGCACCTTCCCGCGCGACGGCGGCACGGAGGCGCTGAAGCTCGCGCTCGACCGTATCCGTTCGGAGGCGGAGGATGCGGTGCGGTCCGGCGCGTCGCATATCGTGCTGACGGATGAGCATCAGGGCGTGGACAGGATCGGCATGCCGATGATCCTCGCCACTTCGGCGGTCCATTCCTGGTTGACCCGCAAGGGCCTGCGGACCTTCTGCTCCATCAACGTCCGCGCGGCGGAATGCATCGACCCGCATTACTTCGCGGTGCTGATCGGCGCCGGTGCGACGACGGTGAACCCCTATCTGGCGGAGGATTCCATCGCCGACCGGATCGAGCGCGGTTTGCTCGACACCACGCTGATGGAGGCGATGCGCAACTACCGCCATGCCATCGACCTCGGCCTGCTGAAGATCATGGCGAAGATGGGGATCTCCGTCATTTCCTCCTATCGCGGCGGCCTGAACTTCGAGGCGGTGGGCCTGTCCCGCGCGATGGTGGCGGAATACTTCCCCGGCATGAACAGCCGCATCTCCGGCATCGGCCTACACGGCATCCAGATGAAAGTGGAGGAAATCCACGCCAAGGGCTTCCTCGGCGGGGCCGACGTGCTGCCCATCGGCGGCTTCTACAAGGCGCGCCGCTCGGGCGAGAAGCACGCCTGGGAAGCGCAGACCATGCACCTGCTGCAAGCCGCCTGCGACCGGGCGTCCTATGAGCTGTGGAAGCAGTATTCCGCGGCCATGCGCTCCAACCCGCCGATCCATATCCGCGATCTGCTCGACATCAAGCCGCTGGGCAAGCCGGTGGCGATCGAGGAAGTGGAGAGCATCACCTCCATCCGCAAGCGGTTCGTCACACCGGGCATGTCGCTGGGCGCCCTGGGCCCGGAGGCACACAAGACGCTGAACATCGCCATGAACCGGATCGGCGCGAAATCCGACTCGGGCGAGGGCGGCGAGGATCCGGCGCATTTCCTGCCCGACGCGAACGGGGACAACCCGTCGGCCAAGATCAAGCAGGTGGCCTCCGGCCGATTCGGCGTGACCGCCGAATACCTCAACAACTGCGAAGAGCTTGAGATCAAGGTCGCGCAGGGGGCGAAGCCGGGGGAGGGCGGCCAGCTTCCCGGCATGAAGGTGACGGAACTGATCGCACGGCTCCGGCACTCGACCAAGGGCGTCACGCTCATCTCGCCGCCGCCGCACCACGACATCTATTCCATCGAGGATCTGGCGCAGCTCATCTACGACCTGAAGCAGATCAACCCGCGCGCCAAGGTCACGGTGAAGCTCGTCTCCGCCAGCGGCGTCGGCACCATCGCGGCGGGCGTGGCCAAGGCCAAGGCGGATGTCATCCTGATCTCCGGCCACAATGGCGGCACCGGGGCATCCCCGGCCACCTCCATCAAGTTCGCGGGGCTTCCCTGGGAGATGGGGCTGACCGAGGCGCATCAGGTCCTCGCCATGAACAACCTGCGGGAGCGGGTGACGCTGCGCACGGATGGCGGCCTGCGCACGGGGCGCGACATCGTCATCGCCGCGATGATGGGGGCCGAGGAATACGGCATCGGTACCGCCGCGCTGATCGCCATGGGCTGCATCATGGTGCGCCAGTGCCAGTCGAACACCTGCCCGGTCGGCGTCTGCACGCAGGACGAGCGGCTGCGGGCGAAGTTCACCGGCACCGCGGACAAGGTGGTGAACCTCATCACCTTCTATGCGCAGGAGGTGCGGGAGATTCTCGCCTCTCTCGGCGCGCGGTCGCTGGACGAGGTGATCGGGCGGGCCGACCTGCTGACGCAGGTGAGCCGTGGCTCCGCCTATCTGGACGATCTGGACCTCAATCCGCTGCTGATCTCCGTCGATGACACGCACAAGTTCGTCTATGACCGGACGAAGCCGCGCAACTACGTGCCCGACACGCTGGATGCGGAGATCGTCGCCGATGGCGCGCGGTTCTTCGAGGAGGGGGAGAAGATGCAGCTCTCCTATGCCGTTCGGAACACCCACCGCACCATCGGCACCCGCGCGTCGAGCCATATCGTGCGGAAGTTCGGGATGCGGAACAACCTGCAACCCGACCATCTGACGGTGAAGCTGACCGGCTCCGCGGGCCAGTCGCTCGGCGCCTTCGCCGCGCCGGGGCTGAAGATCGAAGTGTCGGGCGATGCCAACGATTATGTCGGCAAGGGCCTGTCGGGCGGCATCGTCGTGGTCAAGCCCGCCATGGGTTCTCCGCTGGAGGCCGCAAAGAACACGATCATCGGCAACACCGTGCTTTACGGGGCGACGGATGGCTATCTCTTTGCGGCAGGTCGGGCAGGCGAGCGCTTCGCCGTCCGCAACTCCGGCGCGAAGGTGGTGATCGAGGGTTGCGGCACCAACGGCTGCGAATACATGACCGGCGGGGTTGCGGTGATCCTCGGCTCCATCGGCGCGAACTTTGCCGCGGGGATGACGGGGGGCATGGCCTATCTCTATGATCCCGAAGGCGTGGCCGGTGCCTTCATCAACGCGGAAACCGTCGTTACCGCCCCGGTGGAGGTCGCTCACTGGGAGGAGGAGCTGCGCGCCCTCGTCCAGCGCCACGTGGATGAAACCGGAAGCCGCAAGGCCGCCGATATCCTTCAGCACTGGAAGCTGGAACTGGGCAACTTCGTTCAGGTGTGCCCGAAGGAGATGCTCGTGCACCTCCCCTATCCCATCCGCCTCGCCGAAGGCGCCGCGCGCGCCTGACCAGAGGCCTGTTTCGGAAGATCAAAGGGGGCGGCGGCGCCCCCTTTTCCATTTGGCTTTCACCCTCCCGTCCCTACACCCCCGTGCGGATCGCCGGTCGGGAAAAGTCAGTCGGTGAAAGCCGGAGGCCTCCTGCCCAGACCCTGAAGGGTAGAAACGCACAACAACCGCCTCCGATCTTCTCGGAGCGGTGTCTCGTCTTCGCGATACGGAGAAAAAGTGGCAGCCCGTAGGGTTGTCGATTTTTCCTTTGAGAACAACGGCGGAAACTGTCCAACTCGGGGATCCGCCCCCCTTGATAAGCAAGACAAAAATCGGGATTTGTCCAACGCTCTGGCGGGGCCTGAACCCCTCCCGGCTGCGTCTGGTTCCTATGACCTGACCTCCCGCGAACGAGGGAAGATCGCCCAATCGCGGCGGTCGGAGCGGATGATCCGAGAGCGGCAGGCGACGGCGTTGGCTTTTGCCATCCGGGACACGCATCCCGATGATGCGCGCCAGCTGCTGACCGCCGCCCTCATCGATCTTTCCGCCGGTATGCCCCGCGTGCCCTTCGAGGACGTGCGCGAGGATGCGCGCTGGTGGTCGGGGATGGCGACACCGGCCGAACTGTTGGCCTACCTGTCCGCTGCCCTCCGGGAACTCGGTGGCAAGGCGCTGCATCGCAACCACCGTAAGCAGCTCTTCGCCGCGCTCTGGGAGAGCTTCGAGGAGGAGGATCGGCAGGCCTTCATCGCCCGAGTCGATCCGACCGGCCAGTTCCGGAGGAAGGCGCAATGAGCAACGATTTTGACAAGGTGACGCCGCTCCGGGGTGATCCTGCCAAGCTGAAGCCGCGGGCGCAGGCGCTCCTAGGCAACATCCGCCATGCGCGCGACGTCCAGCCGAAACTCGAACGGCGCTACCTCATCAAGGACGTTCTCTATGAGGCAACGCTCTCCATGGTCTACGCCCCGTCTAACGCCGGGAAGAGCTTCTTCGCCATCGACATCGCGCATCACATTTCCAAGGGCCGGAAATGGTTCGGGCGGCGCGTGAAGGCGGGCCGGGTGCTCTACATTGCGGCCGAGGGCGGTCCTGCATTTGATAACCGCGTCTCGGCGCTGGACGAGCCAGAAATGTGGGTCCTGAACAGCGCGATGACGCTCACCGGCCGGGATTCGCAAGGCGGGCCGATGGTGGAGGTGGTGCAGCACTTGGGGGCGGTGGGCGGCGAGCCTTTCGCGCTGATCGTCATCGACACGATGGCGCGGGTGATGGGCGGCAGCGACGAGAACGCCGCGCCCGACATTGCCGACCTGGTGAGGAACATGGATATGATCCGTCGCGCGACCGGCGCGCATGTCATGCTGGTGCACCACACCGGCAAGGATCAGAGCCGCGGCGCGCGGGGGCATTCCTCGCTGCGCGCGGCGATCGATACGGAAATCGAGCTGAGCCGCGATGACTTCGGTCTGATCACGGCGAAGCTCACCAAGCAGCGGGACGGAGCGACCGGCGGTGAGTTCTCCTTTACGCTGCGTCAGGTGGAGTTGGGCCGCGATCAGGATGGCGATCCGGTCACGACCTGCCTTGTCGAGCCGGCGGTGCCGTCAGAGGACGGACGCGCGGTGGTGACGGAAGCGGCGCGCAAGGCCCTGTCCGTTCTCGACAAGGCGTTGGCGGCGGAGGGCGAGATCGTCCGCAAGCCGCAATATCCCGGCGGGCGCTGCATCCCGCTGGAACGCTGGCGTGAGACCTGCCTCGAACCCGGCGTGATCTCGGATGCCGAGAGCCGGGAGGCCCGGAGCCGCACCTTCCTGAAGTGCCGGGAGCAGCTGGTAGAACGCAAGCTGATCATGGTGCGCGATGACCTCGTATGGAGGGTGGAATGACCCGGCCCGGCACCTCAGGGCCGGTTCGGGCCGGTCGGGCCGATGCATCGGCCCTACACGTCCGGGCCGGTCAGGGCCGATCCGGGCCGATTTGCGTCAACCATCTGAAATACAATGATATTGATCTCTTCCGCTTCGGGCCGGGTCAGGGCCGGCCCCAGATGCAAGGCGTTATGTGGTCCGGCCCGAGGGAGGGAGAGGGGAAACCCCCCTTTAGGGGGGTTCCCCTCCCCGTCCGGGACACGCCCGGCCCGGGATTGGCGGGCCGGTTGCCAAGCCGCGAGGGGAAGCACGGGTTTTCCTTCGATGGGTCAGGGATGCCGCGATGGCATTCGGCTGCCGGCAGCACCCCGGGGGGTGGGTCGAAAGTCTGGGAAGCGCTTCAGCCGGGACCCGCGTCCCCCTCATTCGCAGGTTTTTTTTCGCGGAGGCGTGTTTTTGGCGGGGGTGAGAGAGGGGCAAGGGTGCACTGTCGGGAGGGTCTTCAATAAAATGAAGTAAAATCAGTATATTATGATCCGTTCTCCGCTGTTCAACTGTGAGAACCGGGCCGGAACTCTGCATATTTTTCGCGGCAACAGGATTTGTGAGCCGGTGCCGAAATCGAGGAGAAAACGAGATGAAGGACACGACGAAACAGCCCGGCCCTCAGGTGCTGAAGGCTTGTGATGAGGTGGTAGAGACTGCGGCGCGGGCCATGGTGGGTCTCGGCGCTTCGCCTGAGATGGCGATCGACCGGATGCTGACCTACTGCGGCGCGAGCGTCGCCTCCTGGCACGGTTCCAGCGAGGCGGCCGACCTGTTCCGGCGCCTGGCCGACAACATCGAAGCCGGGATCTTCGCGCATCTCGACCGCACCGCCAAGCACGTGCGCCAATGACCCTTGTGCCGTTCAGCGGCGGTGCTATGGTGGCGGACGGATTGATTGGCGGCTGCACTGGTATCCGGGCAGCGAACCGACTCTCCGCCTTCGACAGCACCGGCAACCACACCGGGCGCGAGGTTCACGGCAGGCGATTTCCGCCTGTGGTTTTCCATGTCTGAGGCGGGACACATGAACCCCAAGTTTCAGAACGACCTCCGGCTCGCTCCGGCCTTCTCCTTCGAGGTGAAGGCAGAACCCACGGGCCATATCTCGGGCTACGCCAGCACCTTCGGCGGTGAGCCCGATCGCCACGGCGACGTGGTATCGAAAGGCGCCTTCGCCCGGACGCTCGATGAGCACCGGGCGCAGGGCACGCTCCCGGCCATGCTGTGGAGCCATCAGATCGAGAGTCCGATCGGCAAATGGCTGACGATCGAGGAAGACCCGGCGGGCCTTTTCGTCGTCGGGCAGATCAACCTCAAGACGGCGATGGGCCGGGAGGCTTTCGAACACATCCAGGCGGGCGACGTTGGCGCCTTCTCCATCGGCTACGTGGTGCCCGAGGGTGGGCGGCGCTATGTTGGCAAGGGCGTCTTCGCGCTCGACGAAGTGGAGCTTGCGGAAATCTCTATCGTCTCCGTGCCGGCCAATCGGCGCGCCCGGATCACCTCCGCCAAGCATATCGGCTCGAAGGCGGAGGCGATCAGCTTCCTGCGCGAAGCAGGCCTGCCGAAGGCGGCAGCCGCGCGCTTCGCCGCCGGTGGCTTCCCGGCCCTCTCCCAACCCGAAATCGACCATGACCGCGCGCTGAAGCTCGTCCAGCGGATCGAGCGCGCAACCCTCTCTCTCAGGAGTACCAAATGACCAAGCACTTTCCCCTGACGCCCGGCATTCGGGCAGCGATCGCCGCCGGCCAGCACCTGCGCCGCAAGGATGCCGCCGATCCGCTCGAACTGATCATGCAGAAGTTCGGTGACCATGCGGACGAGATTCAGCGCCAGCTGAAGAGCAATAACCAAGCCGTCGCGGGCGTGCGCGCCCAGATGGACGACATGGAGCAGAAGATGGCCCGCGGTGGCGGTGGCATGCCGTCCGCACCGGACAGCTGGGGTGAACAGTTCACCAAGGCCGATGGGCTGAAGGCCTTCTCCGACGAGGCACACACCCGACCGGGCCGCCTCAGGGTCGAGGTCAAGGCGATCACCAATGGCAGCGGCAGCGCCGGGGCCCTCGGCTGGTCCACGCTGGATCCCGAGGTTCCCCTTCTGGGACGGCGCCGGCTGACGATCCGGAACCTGATCCCCACGGTTCAGGTCTCCAGCAACCTGGTCGAGTACGCCCGCCAGGTGACGCGGCCGATCGGAGCGGCGACAGTGGCGGAGGGTGCGCAGAAGCCGGAAAGCTCGATGACCTTCGAAGGCGTGGCGCTGCCCACGCAGGTCATCGCGCACTGGGTCACGGCTTCCCGGCAGGTGCTCGATGACATCCCCTATCTTCGCAGCCTGATCGACAGCGAACTGCGCTACGGTCTGGGCGAGGTCGAGGAAGGGCAGCTGCTCAACGGCAACGGCACCTCCCCGAACCTGCTGGGCATCATCCCGCAGGCTACGCCCTTCTCTTCGCCGATCGCGCTCGCCGACATGACGCTGATCGACCAGGTGGGCGCCGCAGTGCTTCAGAACGCGCTGGCCGACTTCCCGGCCGATGGCATTGTCATGCACCCGTCCGACTGGATGCGCATTCGCCTGCTCAAGGACGCTTCTGGTTGGTATCTGATCGGCGACCCGACCGGGAATGACGTCCAGCGGCTCTTCGGGCTGCCTGTGGTGGCCACGAAGGCCATGCCGGCGGGCAACTTCCTTGTCGGCAACTTCCAGGTCGGCGCGACGATCTACGACCGCTGGGCGCCGATTGTGGAGGTTTCGACGCAGCACGCGGACTACTTCACCCGCAACCTGGTCGCGATCCTCGCGGAAGAGCGGCTGGCCTTCGCTGTGAAGCAGCCCACGGCCTTCACCTACGGCGCCTTCGACTATCCCGAGTAAGGCGCAGGGCGGGCCTCTCAGGCCCGCTCATGACGAGACAGGCAGGATGCGCCTGCGGGTCACTCCGGCTCTCGAAGCATCCCCGTCAGGCGGTGAGTGGGCAAACCCCGTCAGGCTGCGGCCTGGAGGAACTCTCGGGAGTGCAGAGAGGCCCGGCGTGATGAGTGTCGGGCCTTGGGCGTCTCGAGGGCTGACATGTATGCGGAGTTGGGACACCTGGCGTCCAGGAGATGGGTGCCGGGTTCTGAGGTGACGTCACCTTGTGCGTAGGTCGAATTCTCAAGCTCTCTTCCTTTCTCACTAAGCCCCTCAAGCCCAATAAGAACCAACAAAAGCAAGATGATGATCGATCAGTATTTTGAGGCGCAAGATATGGGGCGCGGGTGGGTTCGAAAGGCTGCGAAGACTGGGAAAGCGACAGCTCCGAGGCGCATCTTGACAAGTATTTTCAAAAGTGACTCACCGAATTCTTGCCTGAGTCACTAGCCTACGCTATATGCGTATTGCGCACGGGAGCCTGACATCTATGGCGTCGGGGCTACGGCCCCGCCCGGCGTCTAACTCCTCAGAAGATCGCGTCGGAACTTGTCCTTTGGATGATGGACGATACCATGGCCCTGAATGGTTCCATCACGCTTTCGCCTGATTCGCGGCTTGAGGATAGCGGCCAGTTCCCCATCTGTAGTTGAATAGGCGCGATGGATGGCACCGGCCACGTAATCTGCAAGCTGAATGCCAATCGAGTGGCACGAATCCTGCAGGAATAGCCCCTCAATAAACCGATTGTAACCTGAAATCACCTTGCCGGTCCCGCCGGTGAGGTTGTCGTGATGCGCGCGAAACAGCCGGTCATTGTCCCGCCCGCGATGGTCTGCGATGGTGATGCCAAGGCTCTTGTTGTCCTGCAAAAAATACTGAAACCGCTCGGAAAGCGGCTTGTAGGCGAAGTGGTAAAGCTCCTGCTGGTTCTTCACCGAGGCATATTCGAACGCAGCACCAATATCCGTGACGCATGCGATGATGGTCATTGGCGACTTCGCGATGACATGGGCGAAGCTACGGCTCAGTGCTTTGCGTTCCTCGGCACTTTTTCCGAGCATAGGGTTTTCAGCTGACGAGTTGTGTGGCGAGAAATATCGCCACTTCAGTTCACCCTTTAGCCTGTGCGAGGTGCAGAAGCCTCGCACATGATCAGCAATCCCGCGCCAGTCTGTGTCACGGATGATTACAGCGCCCAATGTGAAGTAAGGGCGCTCGGGGTTCGGTCGGGAGGGCGGGGTGCCGCTTTCGTCGATGAAGCAGAAATGCATCAGACTTTCCTCAGCCTCACTCCCGCACCGCCACCGTTCTCTGGGATGAACTGGACGCCTGCGGCTTCGAGAGCAGCCTGCAGCTTCCGCAGTGTCTCCGCCTGACCTCCCGACTGCCCATTTTCGAACCGACTGATGGTCATCGTGGAGACGCCGGACAGTTCTGCGACCTCACGCACACCCAAGCGAAGGGCGGCACGGGCCATACGGCATTGATCGGCTGTTATCATGGTATGCAAAACCGTTGACAGGGTATTCAGACTGTGTTTTGGATACAGCGTAGTAGAAACCGGATTACCTGTAAACGGAGCTCAGAATGCCGAACCTCATTTCGGCAGCCGTCCCCGGCTTGCCTTCTGCCACCCTTGCCGAGATTCACGACTTGCTGACCCTCGCGCTCGACGCGACGGAGAAGGAATTCGGCTACACCGACACCGAACGCGAGGCCCGCAGCTACACCCGCCGCGCCCGCGCCCGGATCACCAGCCTGCTGGCACCCCGCGCGATCTGACGCGCGCCCGGCTTTCTCCGACATAGCTCAAGAACGGAGCCTGTGATGAAGAACCCGATTTCCGGGACCGATCCCGGTATGCCTTCGCGCCGCGCCATCCTGAAGGGCGTCGCCGTTGCCCCGATCATCGCCCTGCCGACTGCGGCGCTGCCATTCGCTCCGCCGCCTGCCGCCCCGCAGCCTGCCGTTGCGGAGAATCCGAAGCTGCTGGCGCTGGGGGAGGAGTTGCCGCGCGTGGAGGCAGCCTATCGCGAGGCCGTCGCTGCCTGGGATGTGATGTGGCGGGAATGGGAGCCGAAATGGCCGCTCGCGCCCGATGTCTGCACCGGTCAGCGCGCGTCGTATGGGTCCGACATCGAGCGCGACCTCAGGGGCGCGGGTCTGTTCAGGGAAGGGCAAGACGAGCCCCTGCGTGTCATGTCGCTGGCGTATATGGAGTGGAACAGGGAGAGATGCCTCGAGAAGCTCGCAAAGAATGACCGGCGCAAGCGGAAGGTGTCGGCAAAGACAGTCGCCTACTGGCAGTCTGAAGTGGAGCGCATGGATCGCGCGATGCTGCTTCTGCCTGGCTACCTGGAGGAGTGCGACAGGATCAGGCGGGCCTCCGACTTTCAGACCATCAACGAGGCGCGGAATGTGGCGTCCGAAGGCGTGTTCACCTTTGCGCAAAAGGTGCTGTCCGAGCCATCCACCACGATTGCCGGAATTCGGGTCAAAGCCGAGGCGATAGCCGTGATCGGCCGCATGCGCCGCTGGGATGCCAGCATATGGAGCATGCGCTACGCCGCCGGGCCACCGGCAGAGAGCATGATCGTGATGCTGGGGAACGCGATGCTCGAGGTGGTGTGAGCGCGGGGGGCCGCGGTGGGAGATTGTTCCGGCATAGGGAGCTAGTCAGGAATTGCGTGATTCCAGGCTCAGTATAAACTTTCGATAAGTTTATCCTTCCCGGCCAGATGAATTTATTGTAAGTTCATTTAGCCATACAGGGGGATCAGTCAGTGCCGGAACTTTTTTCGCGAACTTTCACGGTGACAGAGGTTGCCGAGGCTCTAGGGGTCGACTCGAAGGATGTGCAGAATTACGCGGCCCGCGGTCTCATCGTGGGCCACAAGGGGGAAGCGCCGGCCGGCAAGGGCCGTGCGCGCGCGTTCACGTTTTTCAATGTGATGGAGATCGCGGTTGCGATCTCGCTCAAGAACTTCCTCACCATTCCGCCGATGAACGCTTTCATGATCGCGGGCCGGTTTGCCCACGGCGGCCAGGGGTTGCCGATCGAGCGGAAACCGGCGCTGCCGTTCCATCACCGTCACGGCCGCACCATTCTGGTGTTCACGGCCGATCAGGACGGGGAAATCATCTGGCGCCCAGGGGCCGACATCTTCGCTGAGGCCCGGCACGCTCTGAACGGTGCGTTGAGCTTCGGCACGGTGGACGTGAGCACGCTCTTTGAGCGTGTCGTTACGAGGCTCGGTTTCGATCCTCGTGCGGTGCTGGATGCGGCCTATCCGGGGAGCTGGGCTGACCATGCTGCTTACCAAGAAGGTCCGCTTCCCGTTTCCTTTCGACCGGATGACGTTTTTTGTGACCGATGAAATCCTGCGCGATACGGAGGCGCATACGGTCTACAAGCGGAGCCTCTTCTTGGCCGACGATGCCAGCCCGAACGGCATGAAGCTCGTGCTGCAGGAAGAGTTGGTCGATGATGGCTCTCTGTTTCTCAAACGCCGTCGTTCGCTTTGTCCGGCTCACCAGTTTGACCGTGCCAAGGGGCCTGTCTGAGGTCCCTCAATTGCAACCTTAGCCGATCAAGTGACGACTGGCGAAAATCCGGAACATTCCATGTCCTACCCTCGTGCCGCCCTCAAGCAGTCCGACCTGACCCGCTACGCGAAGGCGATGCAGGCGGCGGGCATTGCGGAGTGGCGGGTGGAGGTTCTGCCGAATGGCAAGCATGTCATCATCGCGGGGAAGGTGGATGAAGCTTTCGCCGGGCCGGATCCGGATGAGTTGCTGAAATGACCCGGAGAAAGAACCCTTATCCTGGCGTCCGAAAGAACATCGTGAAGGGCCGTATCTACTGGCGGTTCGAGGCTGGCGATTATCGGTGCAACATACCGGGTCCCTACGGCACCGCTGAGTTCAAAACGGCTTAAGAGGCCGCGCTGGCGGGGGTGAAGGCCCCCCGAAGCACCGCTGATCCTGACACGCTCGCCTGGCTTGTTGAGCAATACCTTAGCAGCTTGAAATTCCAGAACCTCTCTCCGTCGAGAAAGCGCAGTATCCGGGGCGAACTGGACTGGCTCCGGGAGATGGCCGGCAAGTACCACTATGTGCGTTTGCAGGTGCGCCACGTCGAAGCGTTGATGGCGAAGAAGACCGGCCCCGTTGCGGCGAATACAGTGAAGAAGAACCTGTCGATGCTCTTCAACTTTGCGGCCAAGAAACTTGGCTACACCGGGCCGAACCCGGCCCGCCATGCAGAGAAGATGAAGACCAATCCGGATGGCTATCACACCTGGACGGATGCGGAGGTAGATCGTTTCCTCGCGCGGCACGCTGTGGGAACGAAGGCGCGGCTGGTCCTCCTGCTGGCGCTGAATACCGGCATGTCGCGGCAGGACCTCTGCCGGGTAGGTTGGCAGCATGTGACGCATAAGGAAGGTCGCGCCCGGATCGCTTACAAGCGCGCGAAGACCTCGGTTGCGGCCGACCTGCCGATTCTGCCGGAGTTGGCGGAGGAGTTAGACAAACTTCCCTCTGACCGGATGCTGTTCATCACTCAGGACGCACGGCCGATCGGCTACAAGCCCGAGACGCTGGGCAATTGGTTTCGGGACCGTTGCGGGGAGGCCGACGTGCCTGGATCGCTCCATGGTCTGCGGAAAGCGGGGGCCACGCGCCTCGCGGATGCGGGGGCCACGAACTGGGAGATCGCCTCTTATCTCGCACATGCCGACACGAAACAGGCGGACACCTACACGAAGAAGGCGGACCGATCACGGTTGGCAGATAGCGGGTTCGCGAAGCTTGGGAGCGTGTCCAATTTCCCTGAAAAGTTGGACAGAAAGGCCGGAAAAGCCGATGAATAACAATAACTTACAGGAAAAAGTGGCAGCCCGTAGGGGAGTCGAACCCCTCTTTTCAGGTTGAAAACCTGACGTCCTAACCGATAGACGAACGGGCCACGTTTGGCGTGGGGCGGTATCTAGGGGAGGCGGCGGGGAGGCGCAAGAGGAAAAACGCAGGGAATGGAGAGATTTCTGCCGCGCAATCGCGGAACGTCGTGCGGCATGAACAGAAGGAGAACGTATCTCTTGGCGCGCGTGGACGCTTGCGCTATATCGGACCGATGAGCGAATGGGATGACGAAGCCGAGGCGTTTGAGAACGCCGCCGAAGGTCGGGGGGCCAAGGTGCCGCTCTCCCGCCGGGCGATGGCCATGCGCCCGGCGCCTTACCTCAACGATCTCAACCCCGCCCAGCGGGAGGCGGTGGAGACGCTGGACGGGCCTGTGCTGATGCTCGCGGGGGCGGGCACCGGCAAGACGAAGGCGCTCACCGCCCGCATCGTGCACATCCTGAACACCGGCCGCGCCCGGCCCGATGAAATCCTCGCCGTCACCTTCACCAACAAGGCCGCGCGGGAAATGCGGGAGCGGGTGGGCCGGCTGCTGGGCGGCGTGGGGGAGGGGATGCCCTGGCTTGGCACCTTCCACGCGATCTCGGTGCGGCTGCTCAGACGCCATGCGGAGCTGGTGGGGCTGAAGTCGAACTTCACTATCCTCGACACGGACGATCAGGTGCGCCTGCTCAAGCAGCTCATCCTTGCGGCAGGGATCGACGAGAAACGCTGGCCGGCGCGGCAGCTTGCGGGAGTGGTGGAGGGCTGGAAGAACCGCGCCCTGACACCGGACCGCGTTCCGGCTGCGGATGCGGGGGCCTTCAACCGCCGGGGGGTGGAGCTTTATTCCGCCTATCAGGACCGGCTGAAGGTTCTGAACGCCGTGGATTTCGGCGACCTGCTCATGCATGTCGTGACGATCTTTCAAAGCTATCCCGATGTGCTGGAGGGCTATCAGCGCCGCTTCCGCTACATTCTGGTCGATGAGTATCAGGATACCAACGTCGCGCAGTATCTGTGGCTGCGGCTGCTTGCCCAGGCGCATCGCAACATCTGCTGCGTGGGGGATGACGACCAGTCGATCTATGGCTGGCGGGGCGCCGAAGTCGGCAACATCCTGCGGTTCGAAAAGGATTTTCCCGGCGCGCGGGTGATCCGGCTGGAGCAGAACTATCGCTCCACGCCGCATATCCTTTCCGCCGCCTCCGGGCTGATCGAGGCGAACGAGAGCCGGCTCGGCAAGACGCTGTGGACGGATGCGGCGGATGGCGAGAAGGTCCGCGTGATCGGCCATTGGGACGGCGAGGAGGAGGCCCGCTGGATCGGGGAGGAGATCGAGGCCCTCCTCGGCACACATCGCGCGGTGGGGCCGAAGACGCTGGACGATATGGCGATCCTTGTCCGCGCCTCGCACCAGATGCGCGCGTTCGAGGACCGGTTCCTGACCATCGGGCTGAACTACCGGGTGATCGGCGGGCCGCGCTTCTACGAGCGGTTGGAGATCCGCGATGCGATGGCCTATTTCCGCCTCGCCGTCAGCCCGGACGACGATCTGGCCTTCGAGCGGATCGTGAACACGCCGAAGCGGGGTCTGGGGGAGAAGGCGCAGGCGCTGATCCAGTCCACCGCACGGGCACGGGGGCTGACGCTCGTCCGCGCGGCGAAATATCTGGTCGATTCGGGGGAGATGCGCGGCAAGGGCGGGGCGGAGCTGCGCACCCTCGTCGCCGCCATCGGGCGCTGGCATGCGGAGGCGCTGGCCCCGGCGGAGCTGCCCGACGACGCTGTGGTGGAGCCGCTGCGCGAAGGCGCGGGGCGCTCGCGCTCGCATGTAGAACTGGCGGAGATCATTCTGGACGAATCCGGCTATACGGCGATGTGGCAGAACGAAAAGACGCCCGAAGCCCCCGGACGGCTGGAGAACCTCAAGGAACTTGTGAAGGCGCTGGAGAGCTTCGACGGGCTTCAGGGCTTCCTCGAACACGTCGCGCTCATCATGGACAACGAGCAGGAGGAGGGGACGCCCAAGGTCTTCATCATGACGCTCCATGCCGCCAAGGGGCTGGAGTTTCCGGTGGTCTTTCTGCCGGGGTGGGAGGACGGGCTGTTCCCCTCGCAGCGCGCGATGGATGAGAGCGGCCTGAAGGGCCTGGAGGAGGAGCGGCGGCTGGCCTATGTCGGCATCACCCGCGCGCGGGAGCTGTGCACGATCTCCTTCGCCTCCAACCGGCGGGTCTATGGCCAGTGGCAGTCGCAGATGCCCTCCCGCTTCATCGACGATCTGCCGGAGGAGGATGTGGAGGTGCTGACCCCCCCCGGCCTTTACGGCGGCGGCTATGGTGCTGCGGGCTTTGCGGCGATGGAGGCGAAGGCGGCCTCCGCCGATGTCTACAACTCCCCCGGCTGGCGGCGCATGCAGGAACGTTCGACGCGACGCCCCATGGCGCAGCCCCGGGAATCACGGGGGCCGGTCATCGATCTGGATGCCGTGCCGCCTTTCGCCCTGGGCGACAGGGTGTTCCACCAGAAGTTCGGCTACGGCGCCGTGACCGCGGTAGAGGGCGACAAGGCCCATGTGGAGTTCGACAAGGCGGGGGAGAAGAACGTGATGTCGGCCTATCTCGTCCGGGCCGATCAGGCCGACGACGTGCCGTTCTGACGCGTTGCCGGGCATGGTTTCTGTGCCCATATTGGTCTGATGATCAAACTTCTGCCCCTTCTGCTGATGCTGGCCTATGGCTTCGTGACCTACCGCCTGTCGGTCTGGCGGTCGCGGCGGGAGCTGGACGCGCGGTCCAGCCCGCTCCGTGACCCCGATCTCGGCCGCTTCACCGACCGGATGGCGCGGGCGCTGGACCTGAAGTCGATCCCCGTACATCTTTACGATGTGCCGGTGGTCAACGGGCTGGCAGCGCCCGACGGGCGGATCTTCATCACCCGCGGGTTTTATGACAAGTTCCGGGCCGGAAAGGTTTCGGCGGAGGAGATGGCCAGCGTCATTGCCCATGAACTCGGCCATGTCGCACTTGGCCACGCCCGGCGGCGGATGATCGACTTTACCGGCCAAAACGCGATCCGCCTCGCGCTTGCGCCCATTTTGGGGCGGTTTCTGCCGGGCTTGGGGGTGGTGCTGGCGAACGGGCTGGCCTCGCTGGTCGCCGCGCGGCTGTCGCGGCAGGACGAGTATGAGGCGGATGCCTGGGCGGCGGCGCTGCTGACCCGTTCGGGCATCGGCACGGCGCCGCAGAAGGCGCTGTTCACTAAGCTGGACAAGCTGGCAGGCGGGCGCGCGCCGGTCGCCTGGCTGTCCAGCCACCCAGCCAGCCCGGACCGGGTCAGCGCCATCGAGGCGCTGGAGAAACGCTGGGTGCCACCGGCCTGACAGGAGCGGGGGCGGCAGGACAGGGCCGGTAGGCTGCGCAAAAGGTTTGGCTGACCCTTAACAGGCTGCTGAGAAAAGGTTTTTGGCCTGTGTTGGATCGGAAATCGTTCGCAATCTGACAAGATCCAGCCGGAAATCTATAGACTTCCGGGCGTTTCCGGGCCGATTTCCGGCACATAGGCATGACACTTCGGACTTTTTCAGCAACCTCTTAACAGGCTGCTGGAAAAAAGCCTCTACCTCTGCGCTGGAGCGAAAATCGTTCGCAATCTGGGGAAGTTCAGCCTGAAATCCACGCATTTCTGGTGATTCCGGGGCTGATTTTCCGATTTCCAGAGCATGGACATGACCCTTCAGAGCTTTTGTAGCAGCCTGTGGGCAGGGTGCTGGAAAGCATTCCGAGGGTGCTCCGGGGCGGAAGCCTTCTCGACATGGTTGAAAATGTCCCCGAAAATCGCAGGTTTTGGCTCGTGACCGGACCGTTTTTTGTTCAAAGCAAGTTCGGGTGGCCCACGACTTTTTCAGCGGCCTGTTAGAGCGGTGCCAAAAGCCTCCTGCGCCGCCGGAATTTGCCGGTGGACATATCCATTTCGGCACCCCGCTTTCAGGTCAGCGCCTTGCCCAGCCGGGGCAGCCGGGCCCGGCGGAGAAGGGCGCGCAGCGGCTGCTCTCGCCCGGAGATCTCCTCCGTCCGCCCCTGCACCGCCCGGACGACCCTTTCGACGTCCGCAGGATGGCGGAGCCACAGATCCATCAGGAAATCATCCGGCGCTTCGGCGCGAAGCAGATGTATCTCCAGCTCGCGGCGCGGAAAGTCCTTGAGGTTCTGGGTGAGGATCACCTCCGCCCCGCCCGCCTTGGCAGCGGCAAGAACGTGGATGTCGTCGGGATCGGGCAGGTAAAGTCCCCCCGTATCCCCTATCGTATCGCCCGCCGCGACCTCCGCCTCCGGCCAGCGGGCGTGGAGGAGCGCGATTTCCCCCCGCGCCACCACCTCCTGTCCGGGGCCGAGGCGGCGCGCGGCCAGAGCCCATTCCTCCAGTATCCGCGTCGACCAGAGCGGGGTGAACATCCCTTCCGCCGCCACCCCGGTCACGATTTCCCGCAACACCGTGGGGTAGAGGACATTGGCGTCGATCAGTACCCGCATCGCCGGCTCCGTTGGTTCAGGTCCGGTCAGTCGAGCCGGAAGAACAGCGCCTTCAGATAGCCCGACTCCGCCAGTTGCGGCATCAGCGGATGGTCCGGCCCGGCAAAGCCCGTGTGCAGCAGTTGCGCCCGCCGTCCGCTCCGCCCGATGCCCCGCACATTGGCCCCCCGGAAGGCGGCGAGATCGGCGGCATGCGAGCAGGAGCACAGCCCCAGATAGCCGCCGGGCGCCACCAGCGGCGCGGCGAGACGGGCCACGCGTTCATAGGCCCGCAGACCTGCCTCCAGCGCCTGCTTGGAAGGCGCGAAAGCCGGCGGATCGCAGACGACGAGGTCGAATTGCGCCCCCTCGGCCGCCAGCGCTTCCAGCGTGGCGAAGGCATCGCCCTGACGGGTGGCGAAGCGTACCTCCGCCCCCATGGCAACGGCGCCGTCCTTGGCCAGCTTCAACGCCGGGGCGGAACTGTCCACCGCAAGCGCCCGCTCCGCCCCGCCCGCAAGGGCTGCCAGCGAAAAGCCCCCGACATGGGAAAACACGTCCAGCACCCGCGCGCCCTTCGCCAGACGCTGGGCAAAGGCGTGGTTGGGGCGCTGGTCGAAGAACAGCCCGGTCTTCTGCCCGCCGAGCAGGTCGGCCATATAGGTCGCGCCGTTCATGGGCACCGGAACGGGCGCCTCCATCGCGCCCCGCAGCACCGTCAGCTCCTCCGGCAGCCCCTCCAGCGTCCGGGCCCGGCCCATGCCGTTGCGGATGATGGTGGTCACGCCCGTGACCTTTGCCAGCGCGGCGGAAAGCGGCCCGATCAGCGTCTCCGACCAGGCGGCGTTCGGCTGGATCACGGCGGCATCGCCGAAACGGTCGATCACCACGCCCGGCAGGCCATCCGCCTCTGCATGGACGAGCCGGTAGTAGGGCGCGTCGAACAGCGTCTCGCGGAGCGCGAGCGCCCGCTGGAGACGGGCCGCGAACCATGCCTCGTCGATAACCGCCGCCGGATCCCGGTCGATCATCCGGCAGACGATGCGCGAATTGGAATTGACCGTGACAAGGCCCAGCACCCGCCGTTCTCCGTCCTCCAGCACGGCGAGCGCACCGGGTTCCAGCCCCTTGGTGCGGCGGTCGGTGACCAGTTCGTCGGCATAGACCCAAGGAAAGCCGTGGCGGATGGCGCGGGCTTCGGCCTTCGGTTTGAGTCTGACGGTCGGGTAGGTCATGGGTTCTCCAGGTGAGTTCTCGGCGCGTCTGGGGACGGTTCGGCACAGGCCCCTCGGCATCAGGCCCCCCGGACATGCGAAAGCCCCGGAGTCTGCCGGGGCTTTTCCGTCCTCAGACGGGTTTCGTCAATGCGCGTGGTGCGCGGAACCTTGCCGGTGCAGCGGATGGGCGAGCCATGCAAACACTTTCGGCATCAGGCGGGCGATGGTCTGGGCGCGCAATTCGGACGCTTCGCGGACGATCTCGGGGACGGATTTCGGTTCGCCACGGATCTCGGTCTCAAGCAGTTTCATCGGCCTTCTCCCGTGTGGATGGTTGCGGATCGCCCTTATATAGGTCAGCAAATCTGACTTAGCTACCGCAGAAAATGTGGGCCGGATATGCAATCCGCGCATGATCCGGGAACGACATGCCACTGCGGGAGGGAATTTCCGCGCAACGGGCGCTCCGGCATGGAATTGTTAGCGTATGACAGCCATGTTAGTGCTGCGAAGATGACGGAAGGAGCAGCGCCATGCCACTCGATGCGACACTTGCCGACGTTACCGAACGCATCCGCAAGCGGAGCAGGGAGGCGCGTTCATCCTATCTCGACCGTATCAGGCGGGCCCGTGAGGCGGGACCGGCGCGGGGGCATCTGGCCTGCGGCAATCAGGCCCATGCCTATGCCGCCGCGACCCCGGGCGACAAGGCGGAGCTTGCCGCAGACAAGGCGCCCAACATCGGCATCATCACCGCCTATAACGACATGCTGTCGTCCCACCAGCCCTACGAGCGCTTCCCCGATGTGATCCGTGCCGCAGCGCGGCGCATCGGAGCCACGGCGCAGGTCGCGGGCGGGGTGCCTGCCATGTGCGACGGGGTGACGCAGGGCCGCGCGGGGATGGAGCTGTCGCTGTTCTCCCGCGACGTGATCGCGCTGGCTGCCGCGGTCGGGCTGTCGCATGACACGTTCGACGCGGCGCTTTACCTCGGTGTCTGCGACAAGATCGTTCCCGGGCTGGTCATCGCGGCGGCAAGCTTCGGCCACATTCCCGCGGTGTTCCTGCCCTCCGGCCCGATGACGTCCGGCCTGCCCAATTCGGAAAAGGCCAAGGTGCGGGAGCTGTTCGCCGCCGGAAAGGTCGGGCGGGAGGAACTGATGCGGGCAGAGATGGAAAGCTATCACGGCCCCGGAACCTGCACCTTCTATGGCACGGCAAATTCCAACCAGATGCTGATGGAGTTCATGGGCCTGCAACTGCCGGGCTCCAGTTTCGTCAACCCGAACACACCGCTGCGGGAGGCGCTGACCGTCGCGGGGGTGGAACGCGCGGCGGCGATCACCGCGCTCGGCAATGGTTATACGCCGGTCGCGGAAATTCTGGATGAGCGGACTTTCGTGAACGGCATCGTCGGCCTGATGGCGACGGGCGGGTCCACAAACCATGTCCTGCATCTTCCCGCGATGGCGCGGGCGGCGGGGGTCATTCTGGATCTGGAGGATTTCGACAGCCTCTCCGCCATTACGCCGCTGATGGCGCGCGTCTATCCGAACGGACTGGCCGACGTGAACCATTTCCATGCGGCGGGCGGTCTGGGTTACATGATCGGGGAGCTGCTGGAGGCGGGGCTGCTGCATCCCGATACCCGGACGGTCGCGGGGGAGGGGCTCGGCCTCTACACGCAGGAACCTGTGCTGGAAGAGGGCGGCCTCGGCTGGCGGCAGGGATCGGGCGAATCGCTGAACCCGCAGATCCTGCGGGGCGCCGCCGATCCGTTCCAGCAGCAGGGTGGCCTCCGGCAGCTGCACGGCAATCTGGGGCGCGGGGTCATCAAGGTTTCCGCCGTGGCGGAGGAGCGTCGCTTCATCGAGGCGCCGGCCCGCGTCTTCGCCAATCAGGAGGATGTGAAGGCAGCCTTCAGGGCAGGCGAATTCACGGCTGATACGATCGTCGTCGTCCGGTTTCAGGGCCCGCGCGCGAATGGCATGCCGGAGCTTCACAGCCTGACGCCGATCCTCGCCGTGCTGCAGGACAAGGGTCTGCGCGTGGCACTGGTCACGGATGGTCGGATGTCGGGCGCATCGGGCAAGGTGCCCGCCGCAATCCATGTCAGCCCGGAGGCCGCCGAGGGTGGCCCGCTGGCGCGCGTCCGGGATGGCGATGTGCTGCGGCTCGATGCGGTGGGGGGGACGCTGGAAAACCTGCATCCCGATTTTCTCCTGCGCGACCCGGTGGTCGAGGATCTCTCCGCCCATCACTCCGGCATGGGACGGGAATTGTTCGATGCCTTCCGGCGGAACGTCGGTTCCTCCGTCCACGGCGCGGCGGTGGTGATCTGAAGGCAGAGAGCCGCGCGTTGCGGCTCAGGCGGCGGCGAGAATTTCCTCCAGCGCACGATCCAGCGCATCGAGACCCGCATCGGGGCGGGAGCCGGCTTCCGACAGGCTCCGCCGCCAGGACCGCGCGCCGGGGCGCCCCGCGAACAGGCCGAGCATGTGCCGCGTAATGGCGCCGAGCCTGCCGCCGATGGCAAGGTGGCGCGCGATATAGGGTCGCATCGCCGCGACCACGGCCTCCGGGCTGCGGTCGGCGGCAGCACTTGCGAACATCAGCCGGTCGGCGGGGAGCAGGATTTCCCCCGGATCGTGATAGGCCGCGCGCCCGATCATCACACCGTCCAGCCCCTGATCCAGCAGCTCCCGCGCCGTGGTGAGGCTGCTGATTCCGCCGTTGATGACGATGGTGAGGTCGGGGAAGGCCTGCTTCATCGACAGCACCAGCGGATAGTCGAGCGGCGGGATCTCCCGGTTCTCCTTGGGGCTCAGGCCCTTCAGCCATGCCTTCCGCGCGTGGACGATGACGCGGCGGATACCCGCGCCCCGCACCGTCTCCAGAAAGGCGGGAAGCACCTCCTGTGGCACCTGGTCATCGACGCCGATGCGGCACTTCACCGTCACCTCCGCGCCCGCCGCCGCCTCGCGCATCGCGGCCAGACAGTCGCCGACCAGCGCAGGATCCCGCATCAGCACGGCCCCGAAGCAGCCCGATTGAACGCGGTCCGAGGGGCAGCCGACGTTCAGGTTGATCTCGCGGTAGCCGTGACCGGCGCAGATCCGCGCCGCTGCGGCCAGCTCCTCCGGCTCGGACCCGCCCAGCTGCACGGCGACAGGGTGTTCCGACGGATCGTGGTCCAGAAGCCGTAGCGCCCCGCCGCGCACCAGCGCCGCCGCCACGACCATTTCCGTGTAGAGCAGCGTATGGCGGCTCATCTGCCGGTGCAGGTAGCGGCAATGCCGGTCGGTCAGGTCGATCATCGGGGCCACCGACAGGCGGTAGGGGGGGGGGCACGGCGTTCATGTGTCGTCCTTTCATCCCCGGCGATGTAGGACGCCGGTGTTCATGTCGAAAGACCGCGAAGCGCAGCGACATGCCATCATTCGGCGTTTTCCGCAACAGGGCGGAGTCCTGCCCGCGCTGCGCTCCGCCCCTTGAGCCTTTGCGAGGATCGGCCCACAAGAGACGCAGGAGCACTGGAGGGGAGTATCCCATGCATCGCCTGATCATCGCCTTTGCCGCCGCCTGTCTGCTCGGCTCGCCCGCCATGGCCCGCATGTCGGGTTTTTACGAAAGCGCGGCGGTCATCCACGCCATTCTCGGGAATGGACAGGTGGCGGACGGGCTGGGCCAGCAACCGATCGAGAGCATCACCCGCACCCGGGACGGCTATTCGGTGCAGAGCCAGAATTGCTCCGTCGGCGTGGTGGTGGTGACCCGCAGGGCCGACCGTCCCGGACCCGCCGACTTCTCCCTGCGCGTTCAGAGAGGGCGCTGCCGCAGGTAAGCGCCAAGGCGCCCGTCAACAGGGGCCGTTTCTCCGTCGCGAAGGTTTCGCCTTCCGCAGGAGCGACGGCCGGGCCGCGCTCCGCCGGTGAATTATGCTGACGGGGCCATCGCTGGCAGGAGGAGAAGGGGCGAAAGCGCCACGGCTCCGAAACTGCGCCCGGCTCTTTCGCAAGGCCAGCGGGCAGCGGAATGGCGGGGTCGTTTGTCGAAGCGGCTCCGCCAGAAAGCGCTCTCCTCAGGCAAGCTCTCCTCGGAAAGCGCCCTGCGGCGAAAGGCTCCCTGTGAGGGAAAGCGAAGCTGGACGTTTCGCGCAGGAGCGGCGGCTGGGCCGCGCGTCCCGGGCAACCTCAGCCGGTGAGTATGGGGACGGGGCCATCGCTGGCAGGAGCAGAGGCGAAAACGCCATGGCTCCGAAACTGCGCCCGGCTCTTTCGCAAGGCCAAGGTGTAGCGCAATAGCGGGGTCGAATGGCGGGGCCGGTTGTCGAAGCGGCTCCACCGGAAAGCTCTCCTCAGAAAAGCTCTCATCGGAAAGTGCCCTGCGCCGAAAGGCTCCCTGCGGCCAAAGGCGAAGCTGGACGTTTCGCGCAGGCCCCGGTCGGTGGCTCCAAGAGCCAAGCCGTCCGGGGCTTTCACGCTGACCGGCGGGCCGCGGAGGCGGGAAGCGCTGCTCCTTCATCGCCAGTCTGCATCGCTTCTGTGCGGTGATGTCAGGCGTTGAACAGGAAGTGGAGCACGTCGCCGTCCTGCACCTCGTAGGTCTTGCCCTCCACGCGGAACTTGCCGTTCTCGCGTGCGCCTGCCTCGCCGTTGCCTGCGACATAATCATCGTAGCCCACGGTTTCCGCGCGGATGAAGCCCTTTTCGAAATCCCCATGGATGACGCCCGCCGCCTGCGGCGCGAGCATCCCCTGAGTGATCGTCCAGGCACGGGCTTCCTTCGGGCCGACGGTGAAATAGGTGCGCAGACCCAGCAGATCGTAGGCCGCGCGGATCAGACGGTCCAGTCCCGGCTCCTCCAGCCCCAGTTCGGAGAGGAACATCTCCGCTTCCTCCGGGTCGAGCTGGCTGATCTCCTCCTCGATCCGGGCGGAGATGACGACGGTCGCGGCCCCTTCGGCCCGCGCCTTCTCCGCCACCTTCTCCGTCAGCGCGTTGCCTGTCGCGGCTTCGGATTCCGCCACGTTGCAAACGTAGAGCACGGGTTTCGCGGTCAGAAGCTGAAGCTGATCCCAGAGCCTGCGATCCTCCTCCGACACGGTGACGGTCCGCGCCGGCTGGCCCGCGTTCAGCACATCGAGCGCCACGCGCAGCAGGCGGTCCTGATCCTTCGCCTCCTTGTCCCCGCCCTTCAACTTGCGCTGAAGGTTGGCGAGGCGGCGCTCGATCGATTCCATGTCGGCGATCATCAGTTCCGTCTCGATCGTCTCCGCATCGGCGACCGGATCGACGCGCCCCTCTACATGGGTGATGTCGCCATCCTCGAAACAGCGGAGCACATGGGCGATGGCGTCCACTTCGCGGATGTTGGCAAGAAACTGGTTGCCCAGGCCCTCGCCCTTGGACGCGCCGCGCACGAGGCCCGCGATATCGACGAAGGTGATCCGCGTCGGGATGATCTGTTTCGACCCCGCGATGGCGGCCAGCCGGTCGAGCCGCTTGTCCGGCACGGCCACCTCGCCCACGTTCGGCTCGATGGTGCAGAAGGGGAAGTTCGCCGCCTGCGCCGCTGCGGTGCGGGTCAGCGCGTTGAACAGGGTGGACTTGCCGACATTCGGCAGCCCGACGATACCCATCCTGAAGCCCATGGCTCTGCCCTCCTGGCCCGAAATTCCGCTGTGCTGTGTCTGCGTCTCTCTAGGGGGGCGGCGCACTCTCTGCAAGTATTGTCCGCCCGGCACGGGGCGCTAGATGCGGCGGGAGAAGGTCGAAGGGCAGCAGAAGGGCGCAGGCGGCATGGGTTTCGTTCCCTACCTCTACTTTCAGGGCAACTGCGCCGAGGCGCTCGACTGGTATGCCGGCATCTTCGGCGGCACCGTTTCGCTGCTGCGCTACAAGGACGCGCCGGACCTGCCGCCGGAGATGGCCGGGTCGGAACTCGTGGTGAACGGGGTGCTGGACGTGGGCGGCGCGGTGCTCATGGCGTCCGATTTTCCGCCGGGCATGGACGGGCGGCCGCAAACCGCCGTCTCCGTCAGCTATGCCGCCGACAGCGATGCGGAGGGAGAAGCGCTTTTCGAGCGTCTGTCGGAGGGGGGGACGCTGGTTTTCCGCTGGAACACGGCCTATTGGGCAAGGGGTGCGGTCGGCATGGTGCGGGACAGGTTCGGCACCCATTGGGTGATCTCCGGCCCGCTGCGGCCCTTCTAGCCCAGTCCCGGCCCTGCCGCCTGCGGTCTCCGGCGCTTCCGCTTGCGGCCCCGTGGTCCTGTCGATGTGGCGAAGCACGCTTGCCTTCGCGGCCTGCTTCCGGCACATCGGAACCGACCAGCCGGAGGAAACGATGAGCCGCATCGACGCGAAATTCGCCGCCCTGAAAGCAGAGGGTCGCAAGGCCTTCGTCTCCTACATCATGGCGGGCGACCCGGATGTGGACACCTCTCTTGCGGTCATGAAGGGCCTCCCCGCCGCGGGGGTGGATGTGATCGAACTGGGCCATCCCTTCACCGATCCGATGGCCGACGGGCCGACGATCCAGCGCGCCGGTCAAAGGGCGCTGGAGGGCGGGCAGACGCTTGACCGGACGCTCCACATGGTGCGCGAATTCCGCAAGGGCGACGACACCACCCCGATCGTGATGATGGGCTATTACAACCCGATCTATTCCCGCGGTGTCGCGCGGTTTCTGGCGGAGGCGAAAGAGGCGGGCATCGACGGGCTGATCGTCGTGGACCTGCCGCCGGAGGAGGATGCGGAGCTTTGCCTGCCCGCGCAGGCGCAGGGCATCAACTTCATCCGTCTCGCCACCCCGACCACGGATGAGGCGCGGCTGGGCACGGTGCTGCAGAACACCTCGGGCTTCGTCTATTATGTCTCCGTCACCGGGATCACCGGCGCGCAGGCCGCGCAGGCCGCCTCCGTCGCGCCGGAAGTCGTGCGGATCAAGGCGGCGACGGATCTGCCGGTGATCGTCGGTTTCGGCATCACCACGCCCGAAGCGGCGCGGGACATCGCCTCCGTGGCCGATGGCGCGGTCGTCGGCTCCGCCATCGTCAACCTGATCGGGCAGGGTAAGCCGGTGGAGGAAGTGCTGGCCCAGGTCTCAAAACTCTCCGCGGGCGCCCACGCTGCCTGAACGGTCGCGCTAGCTTGCGGGCGCGTGGGTCATCGCCCTGGCGTCGGGCGATCACGGGCGGGTCCTTGGGCGCGCGGCGCTCGATCGAGGCGCGCCCGGCTTGAGGTAGCGACGGGCGCGTGAACCTGCTGTGAAGCGCCATTGCCCCGTCGTACCGCCCGCCGGGAGCTGATGATCCGGGCGGCGCGGTCAGGACCGTCGCCGCGCCCTATGAGCTTCGCTCTGCCGCCACAGGCGGTTCGGTGCCTGCCGAAAGGACGGGGCAGTCGCTATCCTCCCGCAGGCCCGGCTCCGAATTCCCCGGCTTGTTCCGCCGACGCTTGCAGAGCGAGACGGCGATTTCTGCCGGGTGTCGGCGGACAGTCCTTGCTGGGGGCAGGTTTTGCTTCGGCTCGCGGTGCTTCTGATCCATCTCCTCCTTACGGGCTTCGCCCTGCCGCCAAAGGCGGTTCGGTTCCTGCCGAAAGGACGGGGCAATCGCTATCTCCCGCAGGCCCGGTTCCGAATTCCCCGCCTGTTCCACCGATGCCTCCAGAGCGGGACGGCGATTTCTGGCGGGCGTCGGCGGACAGGTCGGTCCTTGCTGGAGGCAGCTTTCGCGGCGGTGCGGCTTTGCTGATCCGTTGTTTTGGAGCGTGGGTTTTGGAGCGTTGGCGGGGCTGTTCAGGTGACCCGGCGCGAAGGGGACAGGCTCCCTGTAAGAGCCGCACCACGCCCGTGACGGCTGAGCAGCCAACCCTCTCGCCGTCGATGCGTGACCTTTCGGACGGCAGCGCGCTATGGGTGGCAGCGCGTCACTTCACCTACCGCCATGAAAAAGCCCCGCCGAGGCGGGGCTTTCCGGGTCATTGGAGCGAGCGGACCGTCAACTCCCCCTGCAGGCGGGATTTCATCGCGGACACGGCGGCGATGGCGCCGGCCGCGGTGGTGAAATAGGGGATCTTATCGTAAAGCGCGACCCGCCGGATGTCGCGGCTGTCGGCGATGGACTGTGCCCCTTCCGTCGTGTTGAACACCAGCGCGATACGGCCGTTCTTCAGGTCGTCGACGATGTTCGGGCGGCCCTCATAGACCTTGCGGGCCAGTTCCGACACGACGCCATGCGTCTCCAGAAACGCGCGCGTGCCGCCCGTCGCCACCAGCGTGAAGCCGAGTGCGGCAAGATCGCGCGCCGCCTCCGCCATCTCCGCCGTCTTGTCGGCATCCTTGATGGAGATGAACACGCGCCCCTCGGTCGGCAGCACCGTGCCCGCGCCGAGCTGCGCCTTCAGGAAGGCGCGGGGGAAGTCGCGGTCCCAGCCCATCACCTCGCCGGTGGAGCGCATCTCCGGGCCGAGCAGGGTGTCCACGCCGGGGAAGCGGGCGAAGGGCAGCACCACCTCCTTGACGGAGAACCACGGCGTCAGCGGATCGGCCAGCGTCATGGGGTCGGCGAGCGGCAGCGGATCGTCCGGCCCCACGCCTTCGGGGTAGGCCGCGCGCATCGGGAAAGCGGTGAGCTTCTCCCCCGCCATGATCCGCGCGGCGATGGAGGCGATGGCCGAATCGGTGGCCTTGGCCACGAAGGGCACGGTCCGCGAGGCGCGCGGGTTCACCTCCAGCACGTAGATCTCGCCGTCCTTGATGGCGAACTGCACGTTCATCAGCCCGACGACGTTCAGCCCCTTTGCCATCATCACCGTCTGCTGCTTCAGCTCAGCCACCGTCTCCGCATCCAGCGAATAGGGCGGGAGCGAGCAGGCGGAATCGCCCGAATGGACGCCCGCTTCCTCGATATGCTGCATGATCCCGCAGACATGGACATCCGTCCCGTCGCAGAGCGCATCGACATCTACCTCGATCGCGCCGGAGAGATAGCTGTCCAGCAACACCGGGTTTTTGCCCGACACCTGCACGGCTTCACGGATGTAGCGGTCGAGATGGGCGTCGTCGCGCACGATCTCCATCGCGCGGCCGCCGAGCACGTAAGAGGGGCGGATCACCAGCGGGTAGCCCACGCGATGCGCGATCTCGAACGCCTGTTCCCGGCTGGACGCGATGCCGTTGACCGGCTGCCGTAGGCCGAGCTCGTTCAGGAGCTTCTGGAACCGCTCCCGGTCTTCGGCAAGGTCGATGGCATCCGGCGTGGTGCCGAGGATCGGGATGCCTTCCTCATAAAGCGCGTTGGCCAGTTTGAGCGGCGTCTGCCCGCCGAACTGCACGATCACCCCGTGCAAGGTGCCGTTCTCCTGCTCCACCCGCAGGATTTCCAGCACATGCTCCAGGGTCAGCGGCTCGAAATACAGCCGGTCGGAAGTGTCGTAGTCGGTGGAGACCGTCTCCGGGTTGCAGTTGACCATGATGGTCTCGTACCCGGCCTTCGTCAGCGCGAAACAGGCATGGCAGCAGCAGTAGTCGAACTCGATGCCCTGACCGATCCGGTTCGGGCCGCCGCCGAGGATCACCACCTTTTTCCGGTCGGAGGGACGGGCCTCATCCTCCACCTCGCCCATCACGGGCATCTCGTAGGTGGAGTACATGTAGGGGGTCTGGGCCTCGAACTCGGCGCCGCAGGTGTCGATGCGCTTGAACACCGGCATGACGCCGAGGGCGCGGCGCGCCTTGCGGATCTCGCTCTCCATCTTGCCGGTCAGCCGGGCGAGGCGCGCGTCGGTGAAGCCGAGCATCTTTGCCCGCCGCATCGCGGCCTCCGTCGCAGGCAGGCCGGAGGCGAGGATCTCGCCCTCCGCCTCGACGATCTCCCGGATGCGGGCCAGGAACCACGGGTCGAAGGCGGTGGCGTCCTGGATCTCGCCGTCCGAAAGCCCGTGGCGCATGGCCTGCGCGATGAGGCGGAGCCGGTCGGGCGTGCGGGCGGAGATCGCCTTGATGATCGCGGCCTTCTCCGGCGCGTCGGGGATCGTGATCTCGTCGAAACCGGTGAGGCCGGTTTCCATGGAGGCCAGTGCCTTCTGCAGCGATTCGTGGATCGTCCGGCCGATGGCCATGACCTCACCCACCGATTTCATCGCGGTCGTCAGTTCGGGTTTTGAGCCGGGGAATTTCTCGAAGGCGAAGCGCGGGATCTTGGTGACGACATAGTCGATGGTCGGCTCGAAGGAGGCGGGCGTGACCTTGGTGATGTCGTTGTCCAGCTCGTCCAGCGTATAGCCGACCGCCAGCTTCGCCGCGATCTTGGCGATGGGGAAGCCCGTGGCCTTCGACGCCAGCGCCGAGGACCGCGACACCCGCGGGTTCATCTCGATCACCACCATGCGCCCGTCGGCGGGGTTGATCGCCCATTGCACGTTGGAGCCGCCGGTTTCCACCCCGATCTCGCGCAGAACGGCGATCGAGCCGTTGCGCATGATCTGGTATTCCTTGTCGGTCAGCGTGAGGGCCGGGGCGACGGTGACCGAATCGCCCGTGTGGACGCCCATCGGGTCGATGTTCTCGATGGAGCAGACGATGATCGCGTTGTCCGCCTTGTCGCGGACCACCTCCATCTCATACTCTTTCCAGCCAAGCAGGCTCTCGTCCACCAGCACCTGCGCGACCGGCGAGGCTTCCAGGCCGGAGCGCACGATGGCCTCGTAATCGTCACGGTTGTAGGCCACGCCGCCGCCCGTGCCGCCCAGGGTGAAGGCGGGCCGGATGATCGCGGGCAGGCCGATGTGTTCCAGATCGTCCAGCGCCTGCCGCACGCCGGTGTTGATGTCGTATCTGCCGTTCGGAAGCTTGGGCGCCGCAACGATTGTGGCCTTGGGATTCTCCAGCCCGATCCGGTCCATCGCCTCGCGGAACAGCTTGCGATCCTCCGCCATTTCAATGGCTTCACGGTTCGCGCCGATCAGCTCGACGTTGAATTTCTCCAGCACACCCATGTCGGCAAGCGCCAGCGCGGTGTTCAGGCCGGTCTGTCCGCCCATCGTGGGCAGGAGCGCGTCGGGGCGTTCCTTCTCGATGATGCGGGCGACAACCTCGGGTGTGATCGGCTCGATATAGGTGGCGTCGGCCATCTCCGGGTCGGTCATGATCGTGGCGGGGTTGGAGTTCACCAGGATGACCCGGTAACCTTCCTCGCGCAGCGCCTTGCACGCCTGAACGCCCGAGTAATCGAACTCGCAGGCCTGACCGATGATGATGGGGCCTGCCCCGATGATCATGATCGACTGGATGTCGGTTCTTTTCGGCATGATCGGGACCCCACGGCTGCGCAAATTGTCGGCGTTATAGTCGGCGCCGGACCGGGCGCAACCCCTTGCGCGACAGGGCCGGGCGCGAAGCGGGCCAAAGCGGTCATGGAACTGAAATGCTTCGCGGGTGATGGAGAGGGGAGCAAAACAGGTCCGCGCCATGTCCGATCCCCAGTTCCACACCGCCGGAGCAAGGCCGCTCCGGGCCCTCCGGGCGGAGTTCCTGTGCTTCTATCTGGCGGTTCCGCTGGTCTTCGCGCTGGCCGTGACACCGCGGCTGCTCTTTCCCATGCTGTTCGCCCTGATGATCGGCGGTGTCGCGCTCCTGCATGTCACGCCGGGGTTCCGCTGGCGGGAACTTCTGCGGGGCCGGGTGGACCTGCGGCTGGTCGCGGTCTTTCTCCTGCTGTCGGCGCTCGTGCTGACGGCATTCGTGTTCTGGCTGACGCCGGGGAGCTTCCTGCAGCTTCCCCGCCGCCAGCCCGGCCTGATGCTGGCAATCGCGATCTTCTATCCGCTGCTCTCGGCGCTGCCGCAGGAGGTGCTGTTCCGTGCGCTCTACTTCCGCCGCTACCGGCCGCTTCTGCCGCGCGGCATATGGGGGATGCTTCTCAATGCGGCGGTCTTTGCCTGGGCACACCTGCTTTACTGGAACTGGGTCGCGGTTGCTGTGACGTTCCTGGGCGGCATCGCCTTTGCCTACGGCTACAAGCGCGGCGGCGGTTTCGGCACGGCGGTGCTCATGCACGCCGCGGCCGGGCTGTTGCTGTTCGCGCTGGGGCTCGGGCGGTATTTCTATTCGGGCGCGGTGATCCGCCCGTTCTGAGGTCACGGCCCGTGCTGTTCCACCGGTGGATTGCGAACGGGCAGGGCAGGGGCATTCGCGCCGTAAAGGTAATCCCGCGTCACGGGGACGGATTCCTGACGACGGGCGATCTGGAACTGGAAGACGCACTGGTGATTGTAGCGGAAGGTCAGCTCGGAGCCGATCAGGTAGAAGCGCCACATCCGGCAGAACCGCTCGTCATAGATTTCCCGCACCCTGTCCATGTTGACCAGAAAGCGTTCGTGCCAATGACGCAGAGTCTCTGCGTAATGCAGCCGCCAGACTTCTACATCCGTGGGGTAGAGGTTCTCCTTCTCCACCGCCGCCATGGTTTCCGACATGGCCGGAATGGAACCGCCCGGGAAGATGTATTTCGTCACCCAGCGGCTGGTCGTGCCCGGCGGATCGGTGCGGCCGATCGTGTGGATCAGCGCCACCCCGTCATCGGTCAGGAAGTTGTTCACATGCCGGAAATATTCGCGGTAGTGCGGCAGCCCGACATGTTCGAACATACCGACGGAGACCACCCGGTCGAATTTCTCGGTCACGTTGCGGTAATCGGTCAGCCGGAACTCCACCTGCCCCTCCAGCCCCGCCGCGCGGGCCCGCTCCGTCGCGACCTTGTGCTGCTCCTGCGAGAGCGTAACACCCACCACGCGCGCGCCATAGTCCCGCGCCAGGGTCAGCGCCATCCCGCCCCAGCCGCAGCCGATATCCAGCACCCGCATGCCGGGCCGGAGCAGCAGCTTGCGGGCGATATGGGCCTTCTTCTGGCTCTGCGCCTGTTCCAGCGTATCGTCCAGCGAGCGGAAATAGGCGCAGGAATACTGGCGGTCGGCATCGAGAAACAGCGAGTAAAGCTCCTCCGACAGATCGTAGTGATGCGCCACATTCGCCTGCGCCCGCCCTATGGGGTTGAATGTCTCCACCCGGCGCAGCAGGCGGCGGAAGCGATCCAGCAGGGAAAAATGCCTGTGCGCAATTGCCGCATTGCGAATCCCCAGCGTGAGGAAGCCATATAGGTCGTCGTCATCTATGGTGAGGCGACCGTCCATATAGGCTTCGCCGATGGCGAGATCGAAGGACGACAGGATCTTGCGCGGCAGCGCAGGGTCTGCAAGGCGGATTGTGACGGGCGTTCCTGTGCCGTCGCCATAGCGGTTTACGCTGCCATCCGGCATATGGATGATCGCGGTGCCCTCCTTCATGAGGGATCGGATCATCCGGTCGAGAAGCCTGTTCCACATCGTGTCACCCTCTTCACGTATAATCAGAACTACGTTACGCCCCGTTTTTCCGTTCTGTCCAGATAAGGTGGCGCGGCGTCACTTGACTTCGAGAGCCGCTCGGGGTGTATCGACGCCACTTTCCGAACGCCTCCGAAGGGGATCGTCATGCACGTCTATCGCAGCCATACCTGCGGCCAGCTGACCCGCGCCGATGCGGGAGCCGAGGTCCGTCTCTCCGGTTGGGTGCACCGGGTGCGCGATCACGGCGGAGTTCTGTTCATCGACCTGCGGGATCACTACGGCATCACCCAGGTGATCGCCGATGGCGACAGCCCCGCCTTTGCCGCGCTGGAAAAGGTCCGTGCGGAATACGTGATCCGCATCGACGGGCGCGTGAAGGAACGGGACGCGAGTCTCGTGAACGCCAAGATCCCGACGGGCGAGATCGAGGTCTATGCCATCGACATGGAAGTGCTCGGCCCGTCGGACGAACTGCCGCTGCCGGTCTTCGGCGAGCAGGACTACCCGGAGGAGACCCGCCTCACCTACCGCTTCCTCGACCTGCGGCGCGAGGGGCTCCACGCCAACATGATGCTCCGCTCCAACGTGGTGCGCTGGATCCGGCAGAAGATGTGGGCGCAGGGCTTCAACGAATTCCAGACGCCGATCATCACCGCGTCCAGCCCTGAGGGCGCGCGCGACTTTCTCGTGCCGTCGCGGCTGCATCCGGGCAAGTTCTATGCGCTGCCCCAGGCGCCGCAGCAGTTCAAGCAGCTCATCATGGTGGCGGGCTTCGACCGCTACTTCCAGATCGCGCCCTGCTTCCGCGACGAGGATCCGCGTGCCGACCGCAGCCCGACCGACTTCTACCAGCTCGACATGGAGATGTCCTTCGTGGAGCAGGAGGACGTGTTCGCCGCCGTGCAACCTGTCATCCAGGGGCTGTTCGAGGAATTCGGCAACGGGCGTCACGTGTCCGGCGACTGGCCGCGCATCGCCTATCGCGACGCGCTGCTGTGGTATGGTTCCGACAAGCCGGACCTGCGCAACCCGATCCGCATGGAAATCGTCTCCGAGCATTTCGCCGGCTCCGGCTTCGGCATCTTCGCCAAGCTGCTGGAGAACGAGGGGACGCAGATCCGTGCGATTCCCGCCCCCACGGGCGGCAGCCGCGCGTTCTGCGACCGGATGAACGCCTTCGTGCAGAAGGAAGGTCTGCCCGGCATGGGCTACATCTTCTGGCGTGAGGAAGGCGAGGCCATCGTGGGCGCCGGTCCCATCGCCAAGAACATCGGGCCGGAGCGGACGGAAGCCATCCGCCTGCAACTCGGCCTGAAGGCGGGCGATGCGGCCTTCTTCCTCGGCGGCAAGCCGGAAGCGTTCGAGGCCGTCGCCGGCAAGGCCCGCAACGAGATCGGGCGCGAACTGGGGCTGACCCGGACCGACCGGTTCGAATTCGCCTGGATCGTCGATTTCCCGATGTACGAGAAGACGGACGAGGGCGGGATCGACTTCTCCCACAACCCGTTCTCCATGCCGCAGGGCGGGATGGAGGCGCTTCAGGGCGATCCGCTGGCCGTCCACGCCTATCAGTATGACCTTGCCTGCAACGGCTATGAACTCATCTCCGGCGGTATCCGCAACCACGAGCCGGAGATCATGTTCAAGGCCTTCGAGATTGCGGGCTATGGCCGGGACGAGGTGGAGAAGCGCTTCGGCGGCATGGTCAAGGCGTTCCACTACGGCGCGCCGCCCCACGGTGGCTGTGCCGCGGGGATCGACCGGATCGTGATGCTTCTGGCGGATGAGCAGAACATCCGCGAGGTCATCATGTTCCCGATGAACCAGCGGGCCGAGGACCTGATGATGAATGCGCCCTCCGACCCGACACCGACCCAGCTCCGGGAGCTGCGTCTCAGGGTGGTGCCCAAGGAGTGAGTATCGCCGCCCTCCGCAAGGCGGGCTTCGATGTGATGGCCCGCAACCACGCCGAAGCGATCCTCGGCGTGGATTTCCCCCGAGAGACCTCCGAACTCATCGAAGCGCTGCTGAACGTCCGGCTCGACCCCGGCGAACTGATCGCCAGCGGCGGGGGGGAGGCGCCCTCCACCCAGCGGATGCGGCGGCATCTGGACGAATGCGGCTGGCGCAAGCACAACTTCCGCATCCAGACGACGCTGGACGGCAAGCCGCTGGGCGACGGGACCAGCCATGAGATAGACCACGTACGGCTGGCCGGGGCAGGCACGCTGGCGCTGGAGATCGAGTGGAACAACAAGGATCCCTTCTTCGACCGTGATCTTGAGAACTTCCACCGGCTGCATGCCCAATCGGTCATCTCCGTGGGCATCATCGTGACGCGGGGCCGCAGCCTGCAGGCCGCGTTGCCGGGCATCGTGCGCAGCTATCTCTCCGCCAACCGGATCGAGGATCCGGCGGCGCTGGTCGAGCACGGGATGAAGCGGCGGACGGACCGGCAGAGCGCGCTCGTCGCGCGGGCCGTTCGGGCGGGAACGCCCTTTGGCGAGGCCTTCGCGCGGATCTTCGTGGCCGACAAATACGGGCCCGCGACGACGCATTGGTCCAAGCTCTCCGACCGCGTGGCGCGCGGCGTGGGCAATCCCTGTCCGCTGCTGCTGATCGGCCTGCCCGCAAGCGTGGTGCGCCCCGTTACCATCCAGAAAGCCGACAGCCGCGAGGCGCTGCTGCAACATGGGCTGGACCTCTAGCAGGCCCCTGAAAAAGTCCTGAAGTGTCGTGCCCATGTGTCGGAAATCGGAAAATCCGCCCAAAAACGCGCGAGAGTATATGGATTTCCGGCTGGATTCCGTCAGATTGCGAACGATTTCCGCTCCAACACAGGCCAAAAAGCTGCCCTGAGGCGGAGGTCTTCCCACGTGGCCGGAGGTTGTCCCGGCAACCGCGGGTTTTGCTCCTGACCGGACCGGTTTCCGGTTTTCGACGTAGATTGGGGCCGATGCCCGGCTTTCTTGGCAGGCCGCCAGACCCTCGCGCGATCGCATCTGAACGGGCGCGGTTCGGCGGGCGATCATGTCGGAGGCTGGTCGGCGGACCGCAGACCCGGATCGCGTGACTGTATCCTTGATCCTTGCGGATGACCGCGATTTCGCGTCTCCGCACCGGATGCTCTAGTGGGATTATGGTGTTTGCGTGGCGAGGGATCGCTTGCCCCGGATAGCCGGGGCAGAACATATCCGGCAGGGCCATGTTTCTCACTGCGATAGGGGCTGTGACGGGGCGGGCAGTAGGAGAAGTCCGAAGAACCATGAGGCGCCGCTGTCCTGCCCGGAAAGCGCGCCGCCCAGCGTCACCAACAAGCTGATGAAAAAGTTCTGAAGCATCATGCCGATGCTTTGGAAAATCGGGGTAATCGGTGTCGAAATGACCCTGAACGGGGAGATTTCCGGCTGGATCTCGCTGGAGTGCGAACGATTCCGCTCCAACGCAGACCTGAATGCCCTTTTCCAGCAGCCTTTTAAGGGGGATGAGGGGCGCGGACGACAAGGGGTCTGACCGTCCAATTCCCGCTGCGTCTCCGGCGACGATTCCGCAGTTGATCCTCGCATCACGGGCCGCAGGTCCTCGAATGTCATCAACCGGCGGTCCTGGTCCTCAAGGTTTTGCCGTTCAGGACGCAGGGCCCCGTGTCACCGCAGAAGACATCGGGAAACCATGGGGACGAAAATCGGGGCGGAAGCTCCAGAGGCGCTGGACCGGCTTCGGTCTGATTGCGGGGGTGTTGAGGGGAATGTGCCGAAGCGGCCTTCCACTCCGCAGGCTCCCGGTCAGACGGCCGCTGACCGGATGCCGTCAAGGAGGATCCGGAATCGCAAGCTTCAATTGCCGGCTGCGCACCCTGCGCGCTGCCGTCCCTGTCGCTATTTCTCAGCGACACATCCCTGCAGCGCGACGAGCAGATTGGGAACATTTCCCCTGCCGCCGATTGCCCCCTGAGGGCTTCATCAGGGAACGCAATTGCGGGGTTCAGAGGAGCGCCGGTTACTCCGCCGCGAGGGAAGAGTTGTAGGCGTAGGTTGCCCAGTCCGGCTTGTAATCCTCCGTGGCCTGATTGCCCCAGACCGTCCAGCCAGGCCGCACACCCCGCCCGAAAAGTTCCAGATAAGGGCCCCAGGAGCAGTTCTCGATCAGCTCGTATTGCTCATCGGGCTTGCGCGAGTGCTCGCGCTTGCGCGTGGAAAGGAAATTGACCTGCCGCCGCCCTGCGGCAAGCGTCCGGGCATTCTTGCCGCGCGTCCCGAACAGGATCACTTCCGTGACGTTGCGGAAATAGAAGCCCACACCCCGTCCGTCGGAACCGCCGTCCTTGCGCTCCTTGTGCCAGATGAGGTTCGATTTGTATTCGAAACCCCAAGCCTGAAGCACCTGAAGCCCGTCGGGCAGCAGAGCGTTGGGCACCCAGAGGTAGCAATGCGCACGGTCTTCGAGGTGGTCGGCCACCGGAAGCGCGCAAATATCCTCAAGCGTCAGCGTGGGATAGCGGGAGAGGCGCCGATGCTCCGGCGCCACCTTTCCGGTGCGGTTGGCAAAACGCCAGGGCGGATCGGCCAGAACGCAGGAAAAGCGTTGCTCGCCAAGGAAGTTCCGAAGGTCTTGTGAGGGATCGCGCGACATGTCCAGCATATTGATGATCCGTCCCTGCTTCGGCAACCGGAATCCTTCCGGCGAGGCGTGAACATTATGCGAACCAGCGCAGGGGATCAACCGACGCGGAACGGTTTTCCCCACAGTTCGATCTTTCGGTAGAGCGTTGAGGGCGAGACATCGAGCGCGCGCGCCGCCTTGGGTATGGAGCCGCCGTGGCGGAAGATGGCGGCCTCGATCACCATCCGCTCGGCCTCCGCCAATGTGCAATCGGCAAGCGCTTCGAGCGCGTCGCGCCGCAGCGGCTCTGAAACGGCGTTCGGAGCATCGTTGAACCCCTGCGGCAGCATGCGGGCAGTTACGACGGGCCCGTCATGCAGCACGACGATATTGCGCATCACGTTGAGGAGTTGTCGCACATTCCCGGGCCAGGGCGAGGCGCGGAATATCCGCAGGACATCCTCGTCGAGGGCCGTGAAGCTGCGCCCCTCCTCCCGCGACAGGCGTTGCAGCAGGGTGCCCGCGATTTCCGCGATATCCTGCTCCCGTTCACGCAGCGGCGGCATATGAAGGGGGATCACGTGCAGGCGGTAGTAGAGATCCTCGCGGAAACGACCCTGACGTACGGCTTCCAGCGGATCGCGGTTGGTGGCGCAGAGGATGCGGACATTGACCTTGCGCGGGCGGGATGCCCCGACCGGCTGAATGGTGGATGTCTGAAGAAACCGGAGCAGCTTGGTCTGCAGCGCGAGATCCATCTCGCAGATTTCGTCAAGAAACAGCGTGCCCCCGTCGGCCGCGGCCGCGGCTCCGGCCCGATCGGAAAGCGCCCCGGTGAAGGAGCCGCGAAGATGGCCGAACACCTCCGATTCAAGCAGGTCCGGCGGGATCGCGCCACAGTTCAGCGCGATGAACGGCCCCCCCGCGCGGCGCGAGCCTTCGTGAATCGCCATCGCTGCCAGTTCCTTGCCCGTCCCGCTTTCGCCGGTGATGAACACCGTCGCGGTCGAAGGGGCGACGGCACGGATCGTCTGGTAAATCTGCCGCATCGCAGGGGAGGAGCCGATGAACTCGCCGGGCGGCGCATTGCTGTCGGGTGTGGCGGGGAGCGGGATATGCAGGTTTTCGATGGCGGAGAGCAGCCGCTGCGCATCAAAGGGCTTCACGAGAAAATCTGTCGCCCCTGCCCGCATGGCCTCGACCGCCTTGTTGACGGAGCCGTTGGCGGTGATGACGATGACCGGCGTTTCCGCCCGGAGCACCCGCAACTCGGCCAGGAGATCTATCCCCTCCCGGTCGGGGAGCATGAGATCCAGCAGGACGGCACAGGGGCCGCTGCTGCGGAAGGCGCGCAGCCCCTCCGCCGCGGTGGCCACCGAAAGCACAGGGAGACCGGCATTTTTCAGCGCCGATTCATAGACCAGACGCAGGGAGGGCGTGTCTTCGATCAGCAGGACCGGCGCGCCAGTCTTCGGGGAACAGTCATTCACAGCGATACCCCGGACAACTGGGCTTCGTTGGCCAAAGCATGGATCAACACGTCGAGCTGGTCGAGAACTTCTTTTCCTTGCAGGGCGATAACCGCAGCATCGCTCAAATGTGCCGCACGATTGAGCTTCTCCGCGCGGCGTTGCAGGCCTTCGGCCCCGACAGCACCGGCAAGGGCGATGAGCACATGGCTATGGGTGCGGATTTCCATCGGATTGTCGTCGGCAAGCCCGGTGACCAGCCCCCGCTCCACGCCGCGCAGGTCCGCATTGAGACGCGTCAGAAGCTCCCGTCGCCCCTCCGGTCCGGCGATCTCCAGCAGCTGCTCAAACCTTTCGCGGTCAAAAGGCTCATCGCGGGGCTCGGCGGGAGGAGGCACGCCACCGGGGAGAAGCACCTCGCTGATGGCCTGAGCGAAGATGTCCAGCCCGCTGATCGGTTTCGCGAGGATACGGTCCGCCCCCGCAGCGTAGATCGCCCGCCGATTGCCCCGCAGGACATAGGCCGTGACGGCGAGAACCGGCGTCCGCCCCCGCGCATCGGGCATGGCACGCAGGGCTCGGATCACTTCTATGCCGGTGAGACGGGGCATTTCGATGTCTATGAGCGCGAGGTCGAAGGGGCGCTGATCGAGCAGGTCGAGCGCCTCAATCCCGTCGGAGGCGAGGGTGACCGTCGCCCCCATCGTCTCCAGCATCCGCGAGACGAGCATCTGGTTGGTGGCGCTGTCCTCCGCCAGCAGGACGTGACGCCCCGCAAGGTCCGGCAACTGCGCTGTCTGAACCGGTTCCGGCGTGAGCGTGGCCCAGCTGCCCCGCGGCAACAGCAGAGTCACGACACCGCCGCCGTCCTCCCGGTTGCGGACCTCCACCTCCGCGCCCAGCCGGTCGGCCATCTCACGCGTGATGTGCAGGCCGAGACCGGTGCCGGGTTTCCGGCGGTCCCCCCGACCCTGATAGCGGAAGAGACGCGCCAGCGCCTCGCTGGAAAAGCCGGGGCCGGTATCCTCCACCCGGAAGCGGATCGTATCGTCGGCAAGGCGGGAGACATCCATCGTCACGCCGCCCTGATCGGTATATTTGATCGCATTGCTGAGGATGTTGGAGAGGATCCGCTCCAGCGATATCCGCTCCAGCCCGATGGTTTCAGGCAGATCGTGCCCCACCCGAAGCTCGAACGTCAGCCCGTGTTCCTGCGCCCGCCCGGACCAGCGCATCTCCAGATCGTAGAGCAGGCGGGCGAAGCGGATGTTCGTCGGATGGACATCGGTCGAACCATCCTCCCCCGGCAGGAGGCTCAGCCCCTCCTCCAGCAGCAGCGCCATGCCTTCGCCGGCCGCGCGGATGCGCTCGAGCTGGAGGCGCGTCGCGGGATCGAGCCCGGACTGGTCGATAAGGCGGAGCGCACCGATGATGTCCGACATGGCCGCGCGGAGGTCATGCCCCAGCAGCGACAGGCGGGAGGCCCGCTCCCCCCGCGCATCAGACCCCGGCGCCAGTTCCGTCATCCTCAACCCTCCCGTAGAACGCCGTTCTGGCTGCCCGGAACCAAAGATACACCCTGTCGGTGAACAGTCGGTAAAGAGAAGCTGTGGGCCGCTTCAGGCGTTTGCATGTCCCACACCCTGGAGCGCGGACGCGATTTCGTCCAGCACCACGGGGTCGTCGATCGTCGCGGGGGCTTTCACCTGCTCTCCATCCGCGATCTTCACCATCGTGGCCCGAAGGATCTTGCCCGAGCGTGTCTTGGGCAGGCGATTCACCACGACGGCGCGGCGAAAGGCGGCGACCGGACCGATCCGCTCCCGCACGAGGGCGACGCACTCCCGCACGATCTGCTCCTCGGGGGTTCGGGTGCCCTTCTTCAGCACGAGAAAGCCCAGCGGTATCTGTCCCTTCATCTCGTCCGATGCGCCGATCACCGCGCATTCCGCCACGTCCGGGTGGCTGGCCAGCACTTCCTCCATCGCGCCGGTGGAGAGACGGTGGCCCGCGACGTTGATCACATCGTCGGTGCGGGCCATGACGTAGAGATAGCCGTCCTCATCCACCAATCCGGCATCGCCCGTCTCGTAATAGCCGGGGTAGCGGCTGAGATAGGCCTTCTGGAAACGCTCGGGCGCATTCCAGAGCGTCGGGAGCGCGCCGGGCGGCAGGGGCAGGCGGATGGCGACGGAGCCGAGCATCCCCTGCGGCACCCGCTCGCCATCCTCATCCAGAATGCACAGGTCGTAGCCGGGCATGGGCACGGAGGGCGAGCCGGGCTTCACCGGCAACTCCTCCAGCCCCAGCGGATTCGCCGCGATGGCCCAGCCGGTCTCCGTCTGCCACCAGTGGTCGATGACCGGCACATGCAGGTGATGCTGCGCCCAGCGGATCGTTTCCGGGTCGGCCCGCTCCCCGGCGAGGAACAGGGCGCGGAAACGGCGGAGGTCGTAGTCCCCGATGAGCTGGCCTTCGGGATCCTCCCGCCGGATGGCGCGGATCGCGGTCGGCGCGGTGAACATGCATTTCACCCGGTTTTCCGCGATCGTCTTCCAGTAAACCCCGGCATCGGGTGTGCCGACGGGCTTGCCCTCGAACACGATGGTCGTCGCGCCAGCGAGCAGCGGGGCATAGCAGATGTAGCTGTGTCCCACGACCCAACCCACGTCGGAGGCCGCCCAGAACACATCGCCCGGCCCGATGTCATAGATGTTCCGCATGGACCACAGAAGCGCCACCATATGCCCGCCGGAATGGCGGACCACGCCCTTCGGCTGGCCGGTCGTCCCGGACGTATAGAGGATGTAGAGCGGGTGGTTGCCTTCCACCGGCAGGCAGGGCGCAGGCTCTGCCCCATACTGGAAACTGTGCCAGGCGATGTCGCGCCCCTCCACCAGCCGGGCGATTTCCTGCTCCCGCTGGAGGATGACGCAGAACTCGGGCTTGTGGCGGGCAAGGTCGATGGCGCCGTCCAGGAGGGGTTTGTAGTGCACGATCCGCCCCGGCTCGATCCCGCAGGATGCGGCGAGGATGGCCTTGGGCTGGCAGTCGTCGATCCGGGTGGCAAGCTCGGCGGCGGCGAAGCCTCCGAACACGACGGAATGGATCGCGCCGATCCGGGCGCAGGCCAGCATCGCCTCCACCGCCTCGGGCACCATGGGCATGTAGATGATGACGCGGTCGCCCTTGCCGACACCGCGCGCCGCCAGCGCACCGGCAAGCCGTGCGACCCTGTCCTGAAGCTCGGCAAAGGTGATGCCCTTGCGCAGATGGGTCACGGGGCTTTCGTGGATCAGCGCGATGTCATCGCCGCGGCCCGCCGCGACATGCCGGTCCACCGCGTTCCAGCAGGTGTTGGACAGGCCGTCGGCGAACCATTCATGGAACGGCGCCTCGCCGGAGAGCGCGCGGGCGGGCGAGCGATCCCAGTCCACGGCGCGGGCAGCGTCGAGCCAGAATCCCTCCGGGTCATCCCGCCAGCCCGCATAGACCTCCGCATATCCCATGTCCGTCTCCTCCCGTTCCCTGGGGAGGAGACTACCGCCGCGCCTGCATCTTCCGCAACGGGTGCGAGGGCGGTCAGCCGTATTGCGCGACCGGCGTTCCGGCGAGGGCGGAGATGTTGAGCAGCCCCCGCGTGGTGATGGAGGGCGTCACCACATGCGCCCGGTTGGCGAGACCCATCAGGATCGGTCCCACCTCCAGCCCGTTGGCCCGCATCTTCAGAATGTTGCGGATGCCGCTCGCCGCATCGGCATCGGCAAACACCAGCACATTGGCCGGCCCCCGGAAGCGGGCGTTGGGGAAGATCCGGTCGCGGGTCGATTGATCCAGCGCGGCATCGACATGCATTTCCCCCTCATAGGCGAAATCGGGTTTGCGCGCGTCGAGGATCTCCATCGCCTTGCGCATCCGTATGCCGCTCGACGTGTCGAGGTTGCCGAATTGCGAATGGGAGCAGAGCGCGATCTGCGGCACCATGCCGAAGCGGCGGACATGGCGGGCGGAGGCGATGACCGTCTCCGCGATCTGCTCGGGCGTGGGTTCCGGGTTCACCTGCGTGTCGGCGATGAACAGCGGCCCTTCCTCAAGGATCATCAGCGAGAGGGCGCCGATCGGCACCCGCCCGTCGCGGCTGAGCACCTGACGGATGTATTTCAGGTGCCACAGATACTGCCCGAAGGTGCCGCAGATCATGCTGTCGGCCTCCTCGCGGTAAACCATGATCGCGGCGATGGCGGTCGTATTGGTCCGCATGATCGCGCGGGCAAGGTCCGGCGTGACGCCGTCGCGCTGCATCAGCTCATGATAGGTGCCCCAGTAATCGCGGTAGCGGGGATCGTTCTCCGGGTTCACCACCTCGAAGTCGCGACCCGGACGGATGGGCAGCCCGGCACGCTCAAGCCGCGTTTCCACCACCTCGGGCCGTCCGATGAGGATCGGCTTGTCGGTGGTTTCCTCCAGCAGCGCATTGGCGGTGCGGAGCACGCGCTCATCCTCGCCTTCCGCGAACACGATGCGTCGGGAGGCGCTGGAGGCGGCCTCGAACACCGGGCGCATGATGAGGGAGGAACGGAAGACGGAGCCGTCGAGCTTCTGCTTGTAGGTGCCGATATCGGCCACCGGGCGGGTGGCGACGCCGGTTTCCATCGCGGCGCGCGCAACGGCGGGGGCAATGACGCCCATCAGCCGCGGATCGAAGGGCTTCGGGATCAGGTAGTCCCGCCCGAAGCTCATCCGCTCCCCGGAATAGGCGGCAGCGGCCTCCGCGCTGGTGGTGGCGCGGGCGAGGGCGGCGATGCCCTCGATACAGGCGAGCTTCATCTCGTCGTTGATCTCGGTCGCGCCGACATCCAGCGCGCCCCGGAAGATGAACGGGAAGCAGAGCACGTTGTTGACCTGGTTCGGAAAGTCCGACCGGCCGGTGGCGATGATCGCGTCGGGGGCCACCGACCGGGCCAGATCGGGCGCGATCTCCGGTGTGGGGTTGGCGAGCGCGAACACGATGGGGGCGGGGGTCATCTTCGCCACCATCTCCGGGGTCAGCACGCCGGGGCCGGAAAGGCCGAGGAACATATCCGCCCCTTCAATCACATCGGCAAGGCTGCGGGGCCCGCCGGGCTGGGCGAATTCCGCCTTCTGCGGCGTCATCTCCTCCTCCCGGCCCTCATAGACGAGACCGGCGAGATCGCAGAGCCAGATGTTCTCGCGCTTCACGCCCAGCTTCACCAGCATGTTCAGGCAGGCGATGCCCGCCGCCCCGCCGCCGGTGGAGACGAGCTTGATGTCTTCGAACTTCTTGCCGGCCACCAGCAGCGCATTGGTCGCGGCGGCGCCCACCACGATGGCGGTGCCGTGCTGATCGTCATGGAAGACGGGAATGTTCATCCGCTCCCGGCAGAGCTTTTCGACGATGAAGCAGTCGGGGGCCTTGATGTCCTCAAGGTTGATCGCGCCGAAGGTGGGTTCCAGCGCGCAGACGATCTCCGCCAGCTTCACCGGATCCTTCTCGTCCAGCTCGATGTCGAAACAGTCGATCCCGGCGAATTTCTTGAAGAGGACCGCCTTGCCCTCCATCACCGGCTTGGAGGCCAGCGCGCCGATATTGCCCAGCCCCAGCACCGCCGTCCCGTTGGAGACCACTGCCACGAGGTTCCCGCGCGAGGTGTAGCGCCGCGCGGTGGAGGCATCCGCCTTGATCTCCAGGCATGCTTCGGCCACACCCGGCGAATAGGCGCGCGACAGGTCGCGGCCATTGGCGAGCGGCTTGGTGGCGCGAACCTCCAGCTTTCCCGGTTGCGGGAATTCGTGGTAGTCGAGCGCTGCCTGCCGGGCGTTCTCCTGCCGGGTTTCCTCCATCTGGATTCTCCTGCCCTCTGCCGCTTGCGGGGATCTAGTTTAATGCTGAACTATCTGCGACACGGGTCAAACTGCCCCCTTTGGCGGGCGGATTCAAGGGCGGGTTTCGTGGGCAGGTCGCTTGCATCGCGGGAATGATCGCCGCAAAGTCGCCTCAGACCCCGCGAGGCAGTACCACATCATCCAACGGCGGGGCCATGGCAAGGAGGCCGGTGTGTCCAAATCCGACGGATCGAAGGCGGAGGGGGCGAAAGCGGAGGGGGCGAAAGCCGCAGGCACCGGCCCTGAGGATGGCGCAGAGGATGCGGAAGCCGCCGCTGCGAAAGGCGACCCGGAGGGCTCGGCAGGAGGAGCAGGCAAAAGCCGTGGAAAAAGGGCCGATGCCACCGCCGCACCGGAGGCAGGGCACGGCCCGCAGGGGCACGGCACCGATGATTCCCTGAAGGACGCCGCCCGGATGGTGCGGGAGAATGCCTATGTGCCCTATTCCGGCTTCAAGGTGGGCGCGGCGATCCGCAGTGCCTCGGGCGCGATCCATGTGGGCTGCAACGTGGAGAATGCCGCCTATCCCGAGGGCACCTGCGCGGAGGCCGGGGCCATCGCGGCCATGGTCGCGGCCGGCGATCTGCGCATTGCCGAGGTCGCGGTGATCGCCGACAGCCCCCATCCCGTTCCGCCCTGCGGCGGGTGTCGGCAGAAGCTGGCGGAGTTCGGCGACCCGGACGTGCCGGTGGTGATGTACAACACTCAGGGAGAGATGCTGCGGACCACCATCCGTGACCTGCTGCCGGGCGGGTTCAGCGTCGATTACATGCTGCGTTCCTGATGCCCGCGCCGCTTTCCCCGGCGGGGGTCATTGCCGCCGTCCGGGATGGCCGGGCCATGCCGGACGGGGCGCTGGCGGCCTTTGCCGCCGGGCTGGCCACGGGAGAGGTCGGCGATGCGCAGGCGGGGGCCTTTGCGATGGCCGTGCTGCTGCGGGGCCTTGGCCCGGCAGGCCGCGTGGCACTGACGGAGGGGATGCGGGATTCGGGCCGGTTGCTGCGCTGGGACCTGCCCGGCCCGGTGATCGACAAGCATTCGACCGGCGGGATCGGCGATTGCGTATCGCTGGTGCTGGCGCCGCTGCTGGCCGCGGCGGGGGCTTTCGTGCCGATGATCTCCGGGCGTGGCCTTGGCCATTCGGGCGGCACGCTCGACAAGCTGGAGGCCATTCCCGGCTGGCAAGCGGAGCTTGATCCCGCGGCCTTTGCCCGCATCGTGCGGGCGGAAGGCGCGGCGATCGTCGCGGCCTCGCCGGATATCGTCCCTGCGGACCGGCGGCTTTACGCGATCCGTGATGTGACCGGCACGGTGGAAAGCATCGACCTCATCACCGCTTCCATCCTGTCCAAGAAGCTCGCCGCCGGGCTGGGCGGGCTGGTTCTGGATGTGAAGGCGGGCTCGGGCGCGTTCATGAAGACCCGGGCGGAGGCGGAAACGCTTGCCCGCGCGCTGGTGGAGACGGCGGTGGGCGCGGGCTGCCCCACGGTCGCGCTCCTCACCGGGATGGAGGAGCCGCTGGCCCCGGCGCTCGGCAATGCGCTGGAGGTGGCGGAGGCAATGGCCGTGCTGGAGGGCGGCGCGGGTCCGCTCCGCGAGGTGACGCTCGCGCTCGGCGCGGAGGCGCTGGTGCTGGCGGGGCTGGCCGCCCCCGCCGAAGCGGAGGACCGGCTGGCGCGGCTTCTCTCCTCCGGCGCGGCGCTGGAGCGCTTCGGGCGGATGGTCGCGGCACAGGGCGGCCCGCGGGATTTCACGGCCCGCTGGCGCGAGATGCTCCCGGCGGCGCCGGTCGTCGCGCCGGTGTTCTTGCAGGAGAGCGGCACGCTCTCCGCGGTGAAGGGCGTTGAACTAGGCCGGATCGTGGTGGAGCTTGGCGGTGGGCGGCGCTATCTGGGGGATCGGATCGACCCTGCGGTTGGCCTGTCCGACGTCGCGCGGATCGGCACGCGGGTCGGCCCGGAGGCGCCGGTCGCCGTGATCCACGCGGCGGATGAGGCAGCGTGGCAAAGGGCGGCGGAGACACTGCGCGCCGCCGTCGTTCTGGGCGGGGACACAGCCCCGCCGGCAAGGATATTGGGGCGCATCGCATGACACGGGCCTTTCTGATCGTGATGGACAGCGTCGGCTGCGGCGGCGCGCCGGATGCGGCCGATTTCGGCGACGAGGGGGCGAATACGCTCGGACATATCGCGCTGGCCTGCGCCGGGGGCCGCGCGGAGGAGGGGCGCTCGGGGCCGCTCCACATGCCGGTGCTGGACCGGCTTGGGCTGGGCGCTGCCATCCGCCTGGCCTCCGGGCTGGAGGCGCCGGGGTTGGGAGCCTCCCCGGAAGGGCTGTGGGGGGCGGCGACGGAGGTGTCGCGCGGCAAGGACACGCCCTCCGGCCACTGGGAGCTGGCCGGGGTGCCGGTTCCATGGGACTGGCACTATTTCCCCGACGAGATACCCGCCTTCCCGCCGGAGGTCACGGCGGAGGTCTGCCGCCTTGCGGGAACGGCGGGCATCCTTGGCAACTGTCATGCCTCCGGGGTGCCGATCATCGAGGAGCATTGCGCCGCACATCTGCGGACCGGCTGGCCGATCTGCTACACCTCCGCCGACAGCGTGTTCCAGATCGCCGCGCATGAGGAGGCATTCGGGCTGGACCGGTTGCTGAAGCTCTGCGCCGATCTTGCGCCGATGCTCCATGCGATGCGGGTGGGCCGGGTGATCGCGCGGCCCTTCACCGGCACGGTGGAGACCGGCTTCACCCGCACGGCCAACCGGCGGGACTTCGCCGTGGCTCCGCCCGCGCCCACGCTGCTCGACTGGGCCTATGAGGCGGGGCGCGTCAGCCATGCGGTCGGAAAGATCGGCGACATCTTCTCGCATCGCGGCATCACGAAGCTTCACAAGGGACAGTCGGATGCGGCGCTCTTCGACCATCTGATCCGGCTGGCGGGGGAGGCGGAGGAAGGCTCGCTCACCTTTGCCAATTTCGTGGAGTTCGACAGCCTCTACGGGCATCGCCGCGACGTGTCGGGCTATGCGCGCGCGCTGGAAGGGTTCGACGCGCGTGTGGGCGCGTTCCTGGACCTGCTGCGCCCCGGCGATCTGGCGGTATTCACCGCCGATCACGGCAACGACCCCACGTTCCGGGGCAGTGACCACACGCGGGAGCGGGTGCCGGTTCTGGCCGCCGGGCACGGCGCGGAAGGCATCGGGCTGCGCGGCTATGTCGATGTGGGGGCGAGCGTCGCCGCCCATCTGGGCCTGCCGCGTCGCGGGCCGGGGGAGAGCTTCCTATGAGCCTTGCCGATCTGCCGAAGGTGGAACTTCACCTGCATCTCGAAGGAGCAGCCCCGCCCGCCTTCATCCGCGGCCTCGCCCGGGAGCGGAACGTGGATATCGAGGGGCTGTTCGATGAGCGGGGCCATTACCGCTTCAATGGGTTCACCGGATTTCTGAAAGCCTATGAGGCCGCGACGACCGCGCTCACCTCTCCGGCGGACCATGCCCGGCTGTTGCGCGCGGTGCTGGAGGCCAGCGCGGAGCAGGGGGTGATCTACACGGAGCTTTTCGTCTCCCCCGATCTCTGCGGGGGCGGCGATCTTTCCGCGTGGCGGGATTACGTGGCGGCGTTCACGGAAGTGGCGGCGGGCATGGCCGGTGACATCACCTGCCGCGGCATCGTCACCTGCATCCGGCATCTCGGGCCGGAGCGGGCGAAGCGGACTGCCCTCTGCGCGGCGGAGACGATGGGCGGGTTCGTCACCGGCCTGGGGCTTGCGGGCGACGAGCGGGTCGGCGCGGCGAAGGATTTCGCCTGGTCCTTCGACCTTGGCCGCGAGGCGGGGCTGGGCCTGACTGCCCACGCCGGGGAGTTCGGCGGGCCCGCTTCCGTGCGCGAGACGCTCCGCGACCTTGGCGTCAGCCGCATCGGGCACGGCGTCCGCGCCATCGAGGATCTGGCGCTGGTGGACGATCTGGCGGAACGGCAGGTCGTTCTGGAATGCTGTCCGGGGGCGAATATCGCGCTGGGCCTCTATCCCGACTGGCGGCGGCATCCCGTGGGAGAGCTTTTCAGGCGCGGGGTCAGGGTCACGCTTTCCACCGACGATCCGGCGTTTTTCCGAACCGGGATGGCGCGCGAATACGAACGGTTGCATGATGCCTTCGACTGGGACGAGGGCGTGTTTCGCGATATGGCCCGCACCGCGCTGTCGGCCGCGTTCTGTGACGAGGCCACGCGCGCAAGACTGATGAAACGTCTGGAGGACGCATGACCGAACATCTCACCGTCGTCACCCATCCGCTGGTGCAGCACAAACTTACCATCATGCGGAAGAAGGACACGTCCACCGCTTCCTTCCGCCGCCTGCTGCGGGAGATCAGCCAGCTTTTGGCCTATGAGATCACCCGTGACCTGCCGCTGACCTCCACCCGCATCGAGACGCCGTTGCAGGAGATGGACGCGCCCACCATCGAGGGCAAGAAGCTCGTCCTCATCTCCATCCTGCGGGCGGGCAACGGGCTGATGGACGGCATTCTGGAGCTGATCCCTGCGGCGCGCGTGGGGTTTGTCGGCCTGTATCGCGACCCGGAGACGCTGCAACCGGTGCAATACTACTACAAGGTGCCGAGCGAGCTGGACGACCGGATGGTCATCGCCGTCGATCCGATGCTGGCCACCGGCAACTCCTCCGTCGCGGCCATCGACCTGCTGAAGAAATCCGGGGCGAAGAACCTGCGGTTCCTGTGTCTCCTTGCCTCTCCCGAAGGGGTGAAGCGGATGCGGGAGGCACATCCCGATGTACCGATCGTCACCGCCGCTGTGGATGAGCGGCTTGATGACCATGGATATATTGTTCCAGGCCTAGGGGATGCGGGAGATCGCATGTTCGGCACAAAATAGGCGAGAAAATTGTTGTCCTACGACCGCTATGCGTGCATTCTCCGTGAAAAGACTACCGCAGGGACAGCAGGCCTTCGGACGGTGCTGGCAGCGGGCGTGATCGGCGCCTTCGGGTTCCTCCCCGCTGCCAGTGCCGACGATGCCCCCTCCGTCCCTCCGCCGGCGGGTTACGCGGCGGACGAATTCACCGATACGCAGGGCTGTCTGTTTTCGCGCGTGGAGCAGGGCGACCGTCTGCTCTGGGCGCCGCGTTACCGTGCTGATGGCAGCCAGCGCTGCGACGGGCCGGTGGAGGCGGGCGCTGCCGAATGCCCGCTGCCGACGGAGGTCGGGCGCTATGCGCAGGCGGGGGTCTATGTGGATCTTGCAAATGCCCGCAATGCGGCGGCAGAGGTGCGTGCGCTGGGGCTTCCCGTGAATATCGTGCGGCTGAGCCGGAACCCGGAGGGGCGGCATTCCGTCGTGGCCGGTCCCTTCGTCGGGCGGGAGGCCGCGCGGCAGGGGCTGGGCGCGCTGCGCTGCAACGGTTTCCCGGATGCGTTCGGCCGAAACGGGCTGCGCTGAGCAGATTGCGCTGAACGGGCTACACTGAACAGGTTGCGCTAAACGGGGTCAGCGCGTGCAGATCCCCTGCAGGCCCACCCATTCCGTATCGGTAAGGATGGCCGGCGCGGCAACGTCGCGGAACGGATCACCGGTCCGCAGGGCTTCCGTGCGCGCGCCCGTCGGGTCAATGGCCTGAGCATAGGGGGTTGAGGGCACCTTTGCGGCTGCGAATCGCGTCAGCAGGGCCTTGGGATCGGCGTCCGACACCGGGGCCGTCAGCAGGGTCTCGGCAAAGCCGCGAACGGCGGTCGGCGGCAGCTCGCCCGTCGTCAGCAGCCGGAAGGTCGCCAGCAGACCGGCATGCTCCAGCAGCGGCAACAGGGGGTCGGCGGAATCCGCGCGCACCTGTTCGGCCAGCACATATCCCGCGGCAATCTCCTCGCTGTCTTCATCCTCCAGCAGATCGCGCTGCAGCAGGATGCGCCCGCCGGGAAGGTGGACGGCATCGGCAAAACCCTTGGGAAGAACCGAGATCCCCCCCGGCCGCCCGTCCGACAGCCGCGCCCACATCTTGCGGAGCGCGCGGTCGCCGTTCGGCGTGGAACAGACCGGCCCGGTGAGGCGGACCATGTCGCGCAGAACGAGTTCCCCGATGGCTTCGCGTGTGGCCTGCGGCACGGCGGCGACGGTGTGGCGGGTAAGGGCGGTCGGCAGGAAAAGGACCGCCGCGATCAGCAGGGCACCGACAAGCAGCGCGATCAGCGGCCCGCGCAGCCGGCCTTCCTTGGGACGCTGCGAGTCGATGACGCGGCGGACCTGTTCGATCGCGTTGATCATCAGGTCATCGTCGATCTCCAGTGTCTCGCCCGCCGAAGGGTCCGGGCTGTAGCGCGCGGGAAGGTCGCCCGGATTCAACCGTTCCAGCGCCGGCAGGGACCAGTGCGTCAGGGCAAGCGAGTTCTGGATATCCGACAGGATGAGGGAGGCGTCCCCAAAGGAGACGACCACCTCACGTGCTTCCGCGTCGGGCGATTCACGCCACCAACCGAAACATTCCAGTCGCTGGTACCGGGTAAGCGCCGTCATCTTCCCACGGAACCTTGCTGCAACGCCGAAGAAATCATGGATGCAAGATAGCCGAGCATGCGAGCAGCCACAATCGGCCCAAGGGGGGATGCGCGACCTTCTTCCAATGCAAAATAAGTAACGGATTTCCCGTGATATTCTGGGAAAGGAAGCCGGAATCGCGGGGATCCCGGCCCTGTTGGTCAGGCAGCCTTGGCGGTGGGGGCGAAGCGGCTGTAGAAGGTTTCATCCTTGGCGGCCATGTCGCGGAGCAACTGCGGTGCAGCGAAACGCTCGCCATACCGCGCGCTCAGATCGTCGGCGATCTCCACCGCCTTCGCCGCTCCCATCATGTCGAGCCAGGAGAACGGCCCGCCGGACCACGGCGCAAAGCCCCAGCCGAGGATGGCCCCCACATCGCCTTCGCGGATGTCGGTCAGCACGCCTTCCTCCAGCGCGCGAACGGCCTCCAGCGTCTGCACGAACATCAGCCGGTGTTCGACATCGGTGAGCGTCGGCTGATCCTCCACATGCGGATAGCGGTCGGCGAGCCCGGCCCAGAAGCCCTGCCGCTTGCCCTTTTCGTCATAGTCGTAGAAGCCCGACTTCGACTTGCGGCCCATGCGGCCCTGATCTGCCATCCAGAACAGCACCTCGTCCACCGCGCCGTCGGGATAGGCATTGCCCATCGCCGCCTTGGTGGCCTTGGCGATCTTCACGCCGAGGTCGATGGAGGTCTCGTCCACCAGCTGCAGCGGGCCGAGCGGCATGCCCATCAGCTTGGCCGCATTCTCGATCAGCGCCGGCTCCGTGCCCTCCTTCACCAGCCGCACCCCTTCGTTGATGTAGGGGATGATGCAGCGGTTGGCGTAGAAGAAGCGCGCATCGTTCACCACGATCGGCGTCTTGCGAATCTGGCGCACGAAGTCGAGCGCCTTGGCCACCGCCACGTCGCCCGTCTCCTTGCCCCGGATGATTTCCACCAGCGCCATCTTGTCCACGGGGGAGAAGAAGTGGATGCCGATGAATTCCTTGGGGTGGCGGGAGGCCTCGGAGAGCATGGTGATCGGCAGGGTGGAGGTGTTGGTGGCGAAGATCGCCTCCGGTGCGGCCTCCTCCGCCTTCTTCGTCACCTCGGCCTTCACCTTCGGATCCTCGAACACCGCCTCCACGATCAGATCGACGCCCTTGAGCGCGGCATAGTCGGTCGTGGCGGTGATGCGGGAGAGCACCTCCTCCTTCTTCTCCGCCGTGACTTTCCGCTTCTCGATCCCCTTGTCCAGGATGCCGGCGGAATGCGCCTTGCCGCGATCCGCGGCCTCCTGTGTGCTGTCGATCAGAACGACCTCGATCCCGGCGTTGGCGGAGACATAGGCGATGCCTGCACCCATCATCCCCGCGCCCAGAACGCCGAGTTTCCTCACGCTCTGATCCGGCACGTCGGGGCGGTTCGCGCCCTTCTCCAGCGCCTCCTTGTTCAGGAAGAGCGAGCGGATCATCGCGGCGGAGGAGGGGTTCAGCATGACATGCGTGAACCAGCGCGCCTCGATGCGGAGCGCCTGATCGAAGGGGACGAGCGCCCCTTCATAGACGGCGGAGAGCAGCGCCTTCGCCGCCGGATAGACCCCTTGCGTCTTGCCGTTCACCATGGCGGAGGCGCCGACGAAGGTCATGAACCCCTGCGGGCTGTAAGGCGCGCCGCCGGGCATCTTGTAGCCCTTCGCGTCCCACGGCTTCACCAGATCGGCGTCCGTGGCGGAAAGCACCCAGTCCTTCGCCCTTGCCAGCAGCTCCCCGGGGGCAACCACCTCGTCGATCACGCCCTGCGCCTTCAGCGCCTTCGGCGACTGGAGCTTGCCCTCCAGCAGCAGCGGCGCGGCCATCATCGCGCCGAGCTTCCGCGCCAGCCGCGTGGTGCCGCCCGCCCCGGGGAAGATCCCGACGAGGATTTCCGGCAGGCCGAGCCGCGCCTTGGGATTGTCGGCCACGAAGATGCGGTGCGTGGCCAGCGGCAGTTCAAGGCCGATGCCCGCTGCCGTGCCGGGAAGGGCGGCGGCGATGGGCTTGCCGCCTTTCAGCGTCTTGGGGTCCATCCCGGCGCGTTCGATCTTGCGGAGCAGCGCATGGATTTTCATGATCCCGTCGAACAGGCCCTTCGCGGGTTCCGCGCCCGCCGCATCCTTCATCCGGCCGAGGACGTTCAGGTCCATCCCGCCGGCGAAGTCCTTCTTGCCGGAGGTGATGACGATGCCCTTCACCTCCGGGTCGGCGAGGGCCTTGTCCACCGCCGCGTCAAGCTCGTTCAGACCGTCGAGGGTCATGACGTTCATCGACTTGCCGGGCACGTCCCAGGTGATGGTGGCGACGCCGTCGGCATCCGTGGCGTAATGAAATTCGGTCATGGAAGTCTCCCTGCTTCGCCGGATCAGACGCGTTCGACGATGGTGGCCGCGCCCATGCCGGACGCGACGCACAGCGTGGCGAGGCCGGTGCTCTTGCCCGACCGCTCCAGTTCATCGACCAGCGTGCCGAGGATCATCGCCCCCGTCGCGCCGAGCGGGTGGCCAAGCGCGATGGCTCCGCCGTTCACGTTCACCCGGTCCGCATCGACGTTGAACGCCTGCATGAAACGCAGCACCACGGCGGAGAACGCCTCGTTCACCTCGAACAGGTCGATGTCGGAGATCGACATGCCGCTGTCGCGCAGGATCTTCTCCGTCGCGGGCACGGGGCCGGTCAGCATGATGGTGGGGTCGGTGCCGATCTTCGCCGTCGCGCGGATGCGGGCGCGGGGCTTCAGGCCGTATTTCTCGCCGAACGCCTTCGAGCCGATGAGGATGCCCGCCGCGCCGTCCACGATACCGGAGGAGTTGCCCGCGTGGTGGACGTGCTCGATGCGCTCCAGATGCGGATATTTCATGATGGCGATCTTGTCGAAGCCGGGCATCTGTTCGCCCATGTCCTTGAAGGACGCCTTCAGCGCGCCGAGCGACTGCATGTTGGTGTCGGGCCGCATGTATTCGTCGCGGTCAAGGATCGGCAGGCCGTTGATGTCCCGGACCGTCATGACGGAGCGGTCGAAGCGGCCTTCCTCCCAGGCCTTGGCGGCGCGGCGCTGGCTTTCCACCGCGAGCGCATCCACATCCGTGCGGGAGAAGCCGTATTCGGTGGCGATGATATCCGCGGCGATGCCCTGCGGCACGAAATAGGTGGACATGGCGATGGAGGGATCGACCGCGATGGCCGCCCCGTCGGAGCCCATCGCGACACGGCCCATCATCTCCACCCCGCCGGCGACATAGGCCTGCCCCGCACCGGCCTTGACCTGGTTGGCGGCGAGGTTCACCGCCTCCAGCCCGCTGGCGCAGAAGCGGTTGATGGCGAGGCCGGGCACCGATTCCGCAAAGTCGGAGGCAAGCACCGCGGTCCGCGCAAGGCAGCCGCCCTGTTCGCCGACCTGCGTGACATTGCCCCAGATCACATCCTCGACCGCCCGCGTATCGAGGTCGGAGCGCGATTTCAGTTCGTTCAGCACCAGTGCCGAAAGGCGGGCGGAGGTCACCTCATGCAGGCTGCCGTCGGTGCGGCCCTTGCCCCGCGGTGTGCGGACGGCGTCGTAGATGTAAGCTTCGGACATTGGTCCTCCTTCAGAGACCGCGGTCGGAGGGCCGACCGGGCATCATGTCATAGGGATGTTTCCAGCCGGGCAGGGCGGCGACGTTATCGAGCCAGCGGTCGATATTCGGCCAGGCCTTCCGGTCGAAGGTGAAGGGTTCCGGGTAGTAGAGGTAGCCGCAGCAGGCGGTATCGGCGAGGCTGGGCACGTCGTCCACGATGAAGTCGCGCCCTTCCAGATGCGCGTCGAGCACCTTGAACGCATCGCGCAGCCGCCCCGACAGCCAGCGGATCACTTCCTGCGGGCGCTTCTCCTCCGGGACGAAGTTCATCAGGAACCGCAGCGTGCCCGCCTGAGAGGACATCTTGTGATTGTCCCAGAGCACCCAGCGCATGACCTCCTGCCGCAGGTGGTGGTCCTGTGGCAGCAGCTTCCCGGTCTTTTCGGCGATGTGATACTGGATGAGCCCGGATTGGGTCAGCACCTCATCCCCGTCGCGCAGCACGGGAACCTCGCCCATCTCGTTCAGCGCGCGGAATTCCGGGGAGCGGGCGTCTCCGTGAAAGAAGTTCACGAAGACCGGCACCCAGTCCACCCCCGCAAGGGTCATGGTGAGCGCCGCCTTGTAGGAATTTCCGCTTTCCCCGAAACAGTAGAGCTTCATCGCCATTCCGTCGTCCTCCCTTTGACGGGCGGCAGCATGGCCTCAGAACCCCGCCACGTCGAGCGCCATGACCGGCTCCGCCCCGGAAGTGATCCGGGCGAGATGCAGTCCCGTCGCCGGAAGCTGACGGGCCATGTAGTAGCGCCCCGTGGCGATCTTGGCGTTGAGGAAATCGGCATTGCCCCGGCCCGCGGCCAGCGAGTCTTTCGCAGCCTTCGCCATCCGCGCCCACATCAGGCCGAGACAGACATGCCCGAACAAGTGGACAAAATCGTTCGACCCGGCGAGCGCCGCGTTGGGGTTCTTCATGCCGTTTTCCATGAAGAACATGCCCGCGGACTGCAGATCCTTGGACGCGGCCTTCAGCGGATCGAGGAAGCCCGCCTTCAGTTCGGCATCGCCCTCGTTCTCCTTGAGGAAGGTTTTCACCATGTCGAAGAAGGCCATGACATGCTTGCCGCCGTCCTGCGCCAGCTTGCGGCCGACGAGGTCCAGCGCCTGCACGCCGTTCGCGCCCTCATAGATCATGGTGATCCGTGCATCACGCACGAACTGGGAGACGCCCACTTCCTCGATATAGCCGTGGCCGCCGAAGATCTGCTGGGCCTGCACCGCCATCTCGAAGCCCTTGTCGGTCTGGAACGCCTTCAGCACCGGGGTCATCAGGGAGATCAGCCCTTCGGCATCCTGATCATCGAGCCGCTTGGAGCGGTCGATGAGATGCGCGCCCCAGAAGGTGAAGGCGCGCGCCCCTTCGATGAAGCTCTTCTGGTCCATCAGGCTGCGGCGGATATCGGGATGCACGATGATCGGATCGGCGGGGCCGTCCGGGTTCTTCACCCCGGTCACGTCGCGGCCCTGAAGCCGTTCCTTGGCATAGGTCAGCGCGTTCTCGTAGGCGGCCACGGCCTGCGCATAGCCCTGCAGGCCCACGCCGAGACGGGCCTCGTTCATCATGGTGAACATCGCGCGCATCCCCTTGTGGAGATCGCCGATCAGCCAGCCCTTGGCGCCGTCGTAGTTCATCACGCAGGTGGCGTTGCCGTGGATGCCCATCTTCTCCTCGAGCTTGCCGACGGAGAGGTTGTTGCGCGCGCCGGGGGAGCCGTCCTCATTCACGAGGAACTTCGGCACGATGAACAGGCTCACGCCTTTCGTGCCCGGGCCGCCGCCCGGCGCCTTCGCCAGAACGAGGTGGATGACGTTCTGCGACAGGTCGTGATCGCCCGCGGAGATGAAGATCTTGGTCCCCGTGATGGCGTAGCTGCCGTCCTCCGCCGGTTCGGCCCGCGTGCGCATGATGCCGAGATCGGTGCCTGCCTGCGGCTCCGTGAGGTTCATCGTGCCGGTCCATTCGCCGGACACGAGCTTCGGCAGATAGGTCTGCTTCTGCTCGGCCGAGCCGTGGGTATGGATGGCCGAATAGGCGCCGTGGGTCAGGCCCTGGTACATGTTGAAGGCCATGTTGGCGGCCACGAACATCTCGCCCGTGGCGCTGTTCAAGACATAGGGCATGCCCTGGCCGCCGTATTCCGGGTCGCAGTCCAGCCCCATCCAGCCGCCGGCGGCCATCTGGTCATAGGCCGCCTTGAATCCCGTGGGCGTGATCACCACGCCGTTTTCCAGCCGGCACCCTTCCCGGTCGCCGACGGCATTCAGCGGGGCCAGCACCTCGGAGGCCAGCTTGCCCGCCTCCTCAAGGATGGCGGCGGTCGAGTCGCGGTCGAGTTCGTCGTAACCCGGCACATCGCTTTCGCTCACCTTCAGAACCTCGTGCAGCAGGAACTGCATGTCCTCGACGGGGGGCGTGTAGGTGGTCATGTCGGTCATTCTCCGCTTTTCCGGGCCGGGGTAAGGATATGCCCCTTGCCGCAGGTGTCCTGGGCGCGCAGGCGTTTTCCGCCGCGCAGCCGCTTTTCGGGGGAAGGATTATTGCGCCGCGGTCAGGTCGCGCGGGCCGCCGGCCAGCACGTCATCGGCCCAGGCGATCTCCTCCTTCAGTTCGGCAATCGCCTCGTCCAACTCCGCCCGACGGCGCTCAAGGTCATCGAGACGTCTGGCCGCCACGTCACGCGTGCGGCGGAGCTGGGTGAGCTGGCTGCCGTCCCTGTCGTAGAGATCGAGAAGCTGGCGCATCTCCTCAAGGCTGAAGCCAAAGCGCTTGCCCCGCAGGATCAGCTTCAGCCGCCCGCGGTCGCGCCTTGTGAACCAGCGCGTCTGTCCCTCCCGTATGGGCGAGAGCAGCTCCTTGGATTCGTAGAATCGCAGGGTGCGCGGCGTGACGTCGAAAGCCGCGCACATTTCACCGATGGTCATGAGCCTGCCGGTATCATCTCTGGCCGAAGCCAGGCTGACCGGCGCGGAATGTATCGCCCGCTGCATCCTGTTCCTCCTTCGCGTTCCCTGAGGAAATCGCGTCCCGAAGAAAGGTTACAACAGGGCATGACGTTTACGTAAACGAAACGTAGCGTAACGTCTTATCCTGACGTGACGTGAGGGGCGGGCTCCACCTTTTCAAGCTCTTCTGCCACCTGGTTCCGCAGCTCCCGCAGGTCTTCGAGGGTCGCACGGAGTTCGGCGATCTGGTTTTCCAGCTTGTCGATCTGCCGGTCCGCCATCACGACCCAATCCTCCATCTGGGTACGGGTTCCAGACTTGTCATAGACCTCCAGCCACTGCCGGATTTCCTCAAGGCTGAAGCCGAAGCGGCGGCCGCGTAGGATCAGCGTCATCCGCGCCACCTCCCGCGGCCCGAACAGGCGCGAGCGCCCCTCCCGCACCGGACTGAGCAGTTCGATATATTCGTAATAGCGCAGGGTGCGGGGCGTCACATCGAACTTCGCGCACATTTCCTTGAAGGTCAGCATGGTCATGGAGTGTCTCCTTGGGTCACAAGGTAATCACCACACCCGCGTAACGCAACGTCACGGGCGGCTTGCTCCTGCCCGCAGATGGGCCAATAACGGGGTGGATACGGGGGTGACGCATGACATCTGAGCGACGCAAGAAGTTCTACGACGAGATCGACCGCAGCCCGCATGCCGCGGCCCTCGGGCTCAGGGTGGAGGAGATCGGCGTGGGCGAGGCGCGGATTTCCATGCCCTACGACCGCAAGCTCATCGGCGAGCCGGCAAGCGGGGTGATCCACGGCGGCGCGGTCTCCGCCCTCATGGACACCACGGGCGGGGCCTCCGTTGTGAGCGCGGATGAGGGGGTGATCGCCACGGCGACGCTGGATCTGCGAATCGACTACATGCGCCCCGCCACGCCGGGACAGGCGATCACCGCGCATGGCGTCTGCTACCATATCACCCGGCTGCTGGCCTTTGTACGCATCACCGCGACGGATGAGGACACGGCCCACCCGGTTGCCAGCGCCACCGGCACCTTCACCGTGGAAAGGGAGGACTGAGATGGCCCGACCCGCGCCCGAACCCGTCGCCGCCATCAAGGAGCGCCGCGACGGCGTGCTCCGCCGGCTGATCGAGGCGGTTCCCTATATCGGTTTTCTTGGCATCGACTTCGACCGGCGGGGCGATGAACTGACCGCCGTGCTGAACTACAACGAAAAGCTCATCGGCAACCCGTTCCTGCCCGCGCTGCACGGCGGAGGAACCGCCGCCTTTCTGGAGACGACGGCGATCATCACGCTCGCCTGGTCCACCCTGTGGGAGGATATGGAGAACGGCAGGCTGGACCCTGCCGATTTCTCCGCCGGGACGATGCCGCGCCTGCCGCGCACCATCGACTTCACGGTGGACTACCTCCGCTCCGGCCTGCCGCGGGATGCCTATGCGCGCGCCCGTGTGAACCGGTCGGGTCGTCGGTTCGCCTCCGTCCATGTGGAGGGGTGGCAGGACAATCGCGACCGGCCGTTCATTCAGGCGACGGGACATTTCCTGATGCCCCGGCGGGATTGAGGCGCGGCGTATGTCGCTTCTTCAGGACCTGACCGTCCAGCAGATCGTGACCCGTATCTTCGCCATGCTGATCTATGCGGCGGTGCAGGGGGCCTTGCTGGCGGGGCTGGCCCGCGGTCTGGGCGATGTCCGCCCCGCGCGGGAGGGGCGGCTCACGCTGAACCCCTTCCTTCAGGCCTCCGCCTGGGGCGTCGCCATGGGGGTGCTGTTCCGCATGGGCTGGATCGCGCCGCTGCGTCTTTCGCCCGCACAGGGGTTCGGCGAACGGGTCAGGATCCTCGTGATCGTGGCGGTGGGGCTGGGGGCGATGCTCGTTCTCGTGCCGCTTCTGGATCTGCTGCGCGCGCCGTTGCAACAGGTACTGCCGCGCACCGCCGGCTACTACGTGCTCTACGCGCTCCAGATGGTGCAGGAGGTGACCTTCGGCTCCGTCGCGCTGAACCTGCTGCCGGTGCCGGGGCTGATCGCCGGCAACCTGTGGCGCGCGGTCTGGCCAGGCGGAGAACGTCTCCTTCAGCGGGCCGAGCCGCTGGGACTGGTGCTGGTCGGTGCGGCGCTGATCCTCGGCTGGGTGCCGCTGCCCTTTGGCTGGCTGGACCGGCTGCACCTCATCTGACCGGACCTTCGCCCGCGACGCCCTCATAGCCGAAGCGTGTCATGATCTCCGCGATCGTGCCATCCGCGACCAGCGCGTCGATGGCCGCGTCGATCTGGCTGCGCAGATAGCTGTCGCGCACCCCGACCAGCGCCCCCACCCGCGTGGCCGCAGCCGGAACCGGCGCCGTGTCGATCACCCGGAGCGCCCGCGCCTCCGGGTGATGGGTCTTCAGCGCCGTCAGAACCGGCTGCCACAGGAGCATCCCCGCCAGCCGCCCGTCTTCCACCCGCCGGAGCATCAGCTCCGGGTCGGCATAGGGCAGGCGGACCCAGCGTTGCTCCTTCGGTTGCTGCTGGTTCCAGGTGATATAGACCATCTCGCCCATGCTCTGGATCGCGGTTCCGATGAGCCGGTCATGCGGTATATCGCCCAGCCGCGACCACCCGGCCTCCTTCACGGCCAGAACGAAGGGGATCGTGGCATAGGGGCGCGTCACCATGGCCCAGTCGGGGAAGGGCGAATCCTCCTGCACGGAGATACCCATGAGCAGGTCGCAGGTATTGGTCATGGCGATCTGCAATTCGTCCATGAACCCGTCACCGCTCAGGGGGAACCCCTGGAACCCCTGTGCGAATTTCACGTCGAGCAGAAGGGCGGAGCCGATGGCGCGCGCCACCTCCCGGTCGAATTCGAGTATCTTGCTGCTGGCATCGTTGCAGACGGTCAGACTGTCGCCCTGCTGCCTGCGGGTGGAGTTGAGCAGTTCCCCCGGCACGCCTGCCGTCTGGGCATCTGCCGTTCCGGTCATAGCCAGAAGCGCCCCGGCAAGGATGAGATGCCGCATGTGAACCCCTTTCTGTGGGAGGGGGCGGACGTGCCGCCCCCGTTCAGTGGCCGCCCCTCCATCCGGGGCAAAAAGCTCCCCCGGTCAGTGGGCAAGGGGCGGATGGCCCGCCCCCGACCTGTCAGGTGCCGGTCAGTTGCTGGCCTTCGGCAGCTTGTAGACAAAGATCGAGTTGCCCGAACCCGTCGGCAGCGGCGTCTCCGGGAAGGCGGAGGAGATGGAGCTGGCCGCGTTGGAGTAACCGGTTGGGACGACCAGATACTGCTCCCCGTCGATCTCATAGGTCACGGGGGAGCCACCGATCGGCGCGTTCAGCCGCTGGCGCCAGAGCACCTTGCCCGTTTCCTGATCCCAGGCGGAGACGTAGCGCGCGGCGTCGCCGCCGAACACCAGCCCGCCCGCGGTGGCAAGAACGGAGCTGGTCATGGAAGGCCGCTCCCGCGCCTGCCATTTCGACTCGCCCTGCTTGGGATTGATGTCGAGCGCCTGAAGCAGCCCCGCCTCCGTGATGCCTTCCGGCAGAACACGGGGGCCGAACTTCACCGAGCCGACGGCGTTGCCGGCGGTGAATTCCGACTGGGTCGGCGTCACCGTGTTGCAGGCCTCCGTCAGCGGCACGAAGAACGCCTTGGTGTCCGGGCTGTAGGCCCCGGCCATCCACAGCTTGCCGCCCGAGACGGAGGTGCAGGCGAGCTTGCTTTCCCCGATGGAGCTGGAGACGAGGTCCGTATTGATGTGAACCGTGCCGTCCGCATCGATCTTGGAGATGACGTTCTGCTTCACCGTCTCCTTCGACCACAGGTATTTCCCGGTGTCGCGGTCGAGCGCGAAGGCGATGCCGTTCTTGCCCGGAACGGAGATCAGCATGTGGCTGGTCTTGCCGCCGGTCTCCTGATCCACGAGAATCCGCTCGAACGGGCTGTCGAGGTCCCAGTTGTCGCGCGGGAGGTGCTGGAAGTACCACTTCAGCTTTCCGGTATCGGCATCCAGCGCGAGCGTGGAGTTGGTATAGAGCACGCTGCCCTCACCCGAACCGCGCACCAGTTCCGAATACGGCCCCGGCATCCCGATGCCCCAGAAGGTCGTGTTGGTCCGTTCGTCATAGGAGCCGGTCGCCCATGGCGTGCCGCCCCAGCGGTTTTCCGCGGGCACCGGCCCCCAGCTTTCCTGCTGCTTGGGATTGTCCGGGTCGTCGATCGTGTTGAAGCGCCACAGTTCCTCACCGGTATTGAGGTTGTGCGCCATGATGAAGCAGCCGCCGGCCGTGCCCGCGATGGAGCAGCCGGAGATCGCGGAGATGATCTTGTCCTTCACGATGATCGGGCCGACGGTGTAGCTGTAGCCCTTCTGGTAATCCAGAACCTGCTTTTCCCAGACGACCTTGCCGTCCGCCGCGTTCAGCACCACGATCTTCGCGTCCGCGGTCGTCAGCACGACCTTGTCGCCGGCAAGGGCGATGGAGTTCTTCTGCCGCCGCGCCTGGTTGGCCTGATAGGACCAGGAGGCCGGGATCTCCGCCAGAACGTGACGGTAGGTCCAGATCAGGTCGCCGGTCTTGGCGTCCAGCGCCTCGACGATGTTGTTGTTGGTCTGCAGGAACATCACGCCGTCATGGATGAGCGGCACCGTCTCCTGGATGCCTGCTTCCGCCATCGGCCAGGCCCAGGCGAGTTGCAGCTTGCCGACGGTTTCCTTGTTGATCTGCTTGAGCTTGCTGTAGCCGGAGTTGAAGCGGTCGCCCCGCCACATCAGCCATTCGCCCTCCGGCGGATTGGCAAGCATCTCCTCCGTCACGGGTTTGTAGTTCTCACGGACGTTCTGGGCGAAGGCCGCGCCGCTCAGCGCCACGAGGGCGGTGGTGGCGGCAAGAAGCGGTTTCGAAAAGAATGACATCATGTCCTCCTCGGTGCGCATGGCGCGCGATATGTGCTGTGCGCGGGCCGGTCGCGGCCCCGCGCGTCACTCGACGGTCGGGAGCTTCTTGCCCCAGGTGAAGGCCTGCGGAATGCTGCTGGCGGCGGCGGTGGTCTGCATGGTGTCCACGGCTGGGCCGCCCGGAAGCGGCTTGCCCCAGGTGAAGGCCTGCGGGACGTTCGTGTCCCCCGCCATATCCGGGGCCGCAGCGCCCCCGCCGGCCGGACCGGCCGCGGTTTCCGCCGTCAGGCTGATGGCGGCGAGCTTCTCCTCATCCTCCACCAGAGGATCGGGGCCGGGCTGGGCGCCGTTGAACGCCATGATGTAGGCGATGATGTCGAGATAGGTCGCCGTCCCGAGCTGACCGGGCGCGGAGGGCGGCATGGCGACGGAAATGAAATCGTAAAGCCCGCCGGGTGTATCCCAGTTGGCCATCACGTCCGGCCCGACGAGGCCGGGGGCCTCCGGGCCTTCGAGCTGCATTCCGTGACACTGGGCGCAGTTCGCATTGTAGGCGGTCTTGCCCGCCTCTGCCTGTTCCGCCGTGAACCCGCCGGCAAGGCCGGGCAGGGCGGAAGACAGAGTTGCGACTGCTGCCAGCATCCCGGGGATTGCGGATCGTTTTGTGAAGAAGATCACGGCTACCCTCCCTCCTGAAGATGCGCGAGCGCCGGCGACTGGGGTGTCGTAACGGCAGGTGGCGCGACAATCTGTCCCATACCTTAGTAGGAGGTGCAATATCATGCAGCAGAGAAATGGAAAAAAGCCAATTATACTGGCATATTACATATGCGAAGCCGCCCCTGCTTCGGCGGTCAGGCCGTAGCGGTTCCGAAGGGTCGCGATTTCCTCCCGTCCCGCCGCATCCGAAAGCGCGGCAGTCAGGGCGCGCTTCAACGTCACATCCCCCTTCCAGGTTCCAAAGGCCAGCGGCACTGGCGCGAGGGCGGGGTCGTCCGGCCAGACAGCGGTGAAACCCGGCAGGGCATCTTGTTGCCCGGACAGCGCGAAATTCTCGCCGACCGCGGCCGCCGCACGCCCCTCCAGCAGCGCCGTGCGGAGCGCCGCGCCATCCGCCACCAGCAGGGGCCGGTAGCCCTCGGCCCGCATCCATGCGGAAAGCGCCAGCCGGTCAAGCCCGCTCGCCCCCGGCAGGACCGCGAGGGTGCTGCCTGATGGCGGAAGGGCACCCGCGGGCAGCAGCAGGAGCCAGCCGATCCGCTCCCCGGTCGGGAGAAGCTGCAGGAAACCGCGCGCGGTCGGCGTATCCGCGATGCCGCCGCCGATCATGTCGCATTGGGCGCGCGTCAGGTTCCAGTTCCGCGGGTTGAAGTCACGCCCGATGGTCGGCACGACGTTCACCGCAAGGCGCAGACCCACGCGATCCGCGAGAATGCGGGCAAGCTCAACGTCGTAACCGGGCCGATCCGGCTCTCCCGTCACCAGCGGCGGATAGGCGGGGGGGACGCAGAGTTTCAACACGCCTGCCGCCCGGCGCTCGGCAAGGGAATTGTCCTGCGGAAGCAGGCCGGCAAGGGCGAGGATCACCACCACGATGCCGAGATTCCTAATCGCCGGTCCCCAGCGGCCCCGGAGCGGAGAGGCGGGCGGCGCGTTCATGCCCTGCGGAAGTCGATCACGGCGAGGAGGAAGAACACCGCCGCCATGCCGAAGATCACCAGCGGCCCCGTCGTGGGGGCGAACTGGTAGAAGCCGATCAGCACGCCCCGAAGCGCATCGACCGCATAGGTGATCGGGTTCGCGCGGACCAGCGTCACCAGCCATTCGGGATAGGTCGCCACCGTCTGTGTGCGGGTGAGCGAGGGATCCAGCGGAAAGACCGAGGAGGAGGTGAAATAGAGCGGCAGGATGATGGTGTTGGAGAATACGCCGAACCCCTCGAAGCTGCGCACCCGCTGGGCCAGAAGCACGCCGAAGGAGGTCAGCCCGAAGGCCAGCACGAACATCAGCCCGATTGCCGTGAGCGACTGCCCGACCGTCAGCGTCACATCGGCAAACCGCGCGAGGATCAGCACCAGCGTGCCATGCACTGTCGCGACCGTCGCCCCGCCCAGCACCTTGCCCAGCAGGATCAGCCATCGCGGCATGGGAGAGACGAGCACCTCCCGCAGGAAACCGAACTCCCTGTCCCAGATCACCGAAACGGCGAACTGGATGGACGTGTACATGATGTTCAGCACGATGACGGCGGGGAACAGGAACTGCAGGTAGGTGAAGGGGATGACCGTACGCACCTCTCCATAGACCTCTCCCCGGAAGTAGGGGTTCAGCCCGATGCCGAGGATGAGCAGCCAGATCAGCGGTCGGCTCACGCCGCCCACCATCTGTCCCCGGTCACGGGTGGCGCGCAGTACCTCCCGCAGCCAGACGCCATAGAGGCCTCGCAGAAGGCCGGGGAGAGCGCTGGTCATGAGGCGCTCCTTTGCGACTTGGAAGGGGGTGGGGGCGCGCCATCGGCCGTGACCCACGGGCTTGCGGAGGAGGTCCGGGAACGTGGCCCGCATGATGAGCGGGATGTGCCCGACGCGCCCCTCCGGGGTGGCCGGGGTAGGGCCTGCGGTGCGGGCGACAGGAGTGGCCCCTGCCCGAAGGCTGAGGGTACCGCGCTTGGCAGAGCGGCGAACTGTGGGCTTGTGGCACCGGGCGCCCTGCGGACCGGTTCGAGGCGCTGAGACCGGAAGCAGCGGGAGGAGCCGGGTATCGGGTTGTGGTGCCGCTTCTTGCGCTCGGACATGACGGCTGCCGGTGTCGGGCCATTGGCGAGGAACGGCGGCCAGCCCGGCAGGGCTATGGGCGGCCGGACGGTTCCTTGCGCTGCAACGGGCGCGACGATCTGTGAGCGAGAGGAGCAGGCAGTGCCCGCCCATGCCGGAATGAGCCGAGCGACGCGGGGTTGGACGAGGGCGCAGCAGCTGGAAAAAGCGCGGCGGCTGGAGGAAGGCTGGGCAGGGATGATCCGAAGGGTGATGGGCCGGAGGGCGGGCTTGAGGGTGGCGGGCCACAGGGGGACGGGCGGCAGTGAGATGGGCCGGAGAGGGGCGGGCCGGACAGCCTCCGCGCCGCTGGGATGGCCGACTGTCGTGGGATCGTCGGCGGTGCAGACCGTTTCCAGTCCGCATGTGCTTCGGCAGTTCTGCCGGCAGGTCGGTTGGACGCGTGACGGCCTGTGCGTCCGGCCTCTGCCCAAGGGTTTGCCGCAGGGGAGCGGGTGTAGCGCTCGGCGCGCCGGCCGTGGACCCATGGCGGGCCGGATTGAGTGCCCCAGCCTCCTGAAGGTCAGCGATGCGGTCCCATGCCGCTGCTGAACCTTGCGGAAGACCGCTTGTCCGTCCCGCCATGCTCGGATCGGGAGCAGGGGCCGAAGGCGCCGCCCCTCACCCCTTGCCGACGGCAGGGGGAACCGGGCGTTCGCGTTTTGCGGTCGATGCCGTGCTGTCGGCCCCCGCAGCAGCGGGGAAGAGCTGCAGTCCGGCGGCGTTGGACCTGCCCGCAGAGACCCGGCCCGCAGACACCCGGTCCGCGGATGCAGTGAACCGGGGTTCAGGCACAATCCGTTCGCACAGGGCCTGCGCAAACCTCGACCGGGCAAACCGCGCCCGGCTCCCTCCCGACGATCCGGTCCTGTTATGACGGCCGGAGACATCATCGCCGCCCGCCCTTGCGTCCGGCTTCGCGCTCCGCCGCGCGTGCGCCTTCCCCGCGATCGCGAAGCTCGCGGCCTGTGAGGGAGAGGAACACGCTTTCCAGTGTCGGCTCCTCGAAGCGCACCTCCGTCAGCCGGTTGCCGAAGGCGGCGAGGAACGCCTCGACCGTCGCGGCGTCAGGAGCGGGGATCGCGAGGTGCAGGGGCGCCACTTCCATCGCCGCAGGATAGGCGCGCCGGATGGCCGAGGCAGTTTCCGCCTCCCGCGCGATGACGCGGAGCCACCGCTGGCCATATCCGGCCTTCAGGCTTTCGGGGCTGCCTTCGGCGAGGATGCGGCCATTGTCGATGATGCAGACGAGGTCCGCGCTCTCCACTTCCTCGATGTAATGGGTGGTGGTCAGCACCGTCAGCCCCCGCTCGCGCCTGAGCCCGTCCAGATAGCGCCAGATGCGCACGCGGGTCTGGGCATCAAGGCCAACGGTCGGCTCGTCGAGGAACAGGATGCGCGGGTGATGCATGAGGGCGCGGGCTATCTCCAGCCGCCGCCGCATCCCGCCGGAGAAGTTGCGCACGACCGTTTCCTGCCAGTCGGTGAGTTCGACAAGCGCCAGCACTTCCGCCATTGCGGCGTGCCGCACACGGCGGGCCATGCCATGCGCGAGCCCGTGGAAATCGAGATTCTCCGCCGCCGTCAGCCGGTCGTCGAGGCTCGAATCCTGAAACACCACCCCGATGCCGCGCCGCGCGCGCAAGGGTTCGCGCGCCACGTCGGCACCCGCCACCAGTGCGGTTCCGCTGTCGGGCCGGAGCAATGTGCAGAGGATGTTGAGGAGCGTGGTCTTGCCCGCGCCGTTCGGGCCAAGCAGCGCGAAGCTCGCGCCAGCAGGCACGGAGAGGCTGACATCCTCCAGCGCCCTGGTGCCCCCGAAAGCATGCGAGAGATGTTCGACTTGGATGGCAGGCGGTGTTTCCGGCATGACGGCCCCTCCCCTCAGGGAGTGAGGACATCCAGCACGGCTTCCGCCGGGCGGCCAAGGACGGCGCGGGTCTCGGAAAAGACGATGGGGCGTTCGATGAGAATGGGATGCGCCACCATCGCGGCGATCAGGGTATCGTCGTCACTTGTCTCCGTCAGCCCGGCGTCGCTCCGCGCGCCTTCCTTCCAGCGGAGGATGTCGCGGGGCGCGCGGTCGAGAAGCGAGAGCGCGGCGCGGAGTTCGGCCTCGCTCGGCGGTTCGTTCAGATAGTCCCGCACCACGGGCACCACGCCGTGTTCCTCCAGCAGCGCGAGCGCCCGGCGCGATGTGCCGCAACGCGGATTGTGCCAGATCGAGATGGTCACAGCCACCGCTCCCTCCCGGTTCCGACGGCCTCCGCCACAGTGGCGAAGCCATCGCGGAGAAGCCGGTCCTCGATGCCGCGGACGAGGTCTCCCACCAGCGACAGTCCTCCGAAGACGAGGCCGGTGTAAAGCTGAACCGCGCTCGCTCCGGCCAGAATCTTCTCATAGGCCTGATCGGGAGTGGAAATGCCGCCGACGCCGATCAGCGGCAGCCGCCCCTCCGTCGCCCGTGACAGGCGGGCCAGAACCCGGGTGGACCGCTCGAACAGCGGGGCGCCGGAGAGGCCCCCCGCCTCTCCCCGCGCCGCGCCGCCAAGCCCATCGCGGGAGAGGGTCGTGTTGGTGGCGATCACCCCGTCGATACCGGAGGCGAGCGCGACGGCGCCGATTTCGGCGATTTCGTCATCGGTGAGATCGGGGGCGATCTTCAGGAATACCGGCACCCGCCGCGACAGCCCGTCCCGCACCTCCAGCACACCCGCGAGCAGCGATTCCAGCGCCGCGCGGCCCTGAAGGTCACGAAGCTTCTCGGTATTGGGGGAGGAAACGTTGACCGTGGCGAAGTCGATCCATCCGCCCGTGGCGGCCAGCACTTCCGCAAAGTCCTGCGCACGGTTGGCGCTGTCCTTGTTCGCGCCGAGGTTCAGCCCGATCACCCCCCGCTCCGGCCGGGCGGCCAGCCGGGCCGCGATGGCGGCGGCACCTTCGTTGTTGAAGCCGAAGCGGTTGATGACGGCGCGGTCCTCCGGCAACCGGAACAGCCGGGGGCGGGGGTTGCCGGGCTGCGGGCGGGGCGTCGTCGCGCCGACCTCGATGAAGCCGAAGCCCGCGCGGCTCAGCGGTTCGAGCGCGGTCGCGTTCTTGTCGAACCCGGCGGCAAGGCCCACGGGGTTGGGCAGGTCGATCCCGGCAAGGCTGGTGCGGAGCCGGGGCGAGGTGATCTCCCCCGGCAGGGCGACCAGCCCCGTGCGGAGGGCCATCAGCGACAGGCCATGCGCCCGCTCCGGGTCCAGCCGCGTGAGCAGGCCAAGGCCAAGGGACTCGTACCGGTTCACAGAACCCCCTCCGGGAAGATATGCCCCGTGGCCCCGAGCGGCAGGGACTTGTCCCAGACCACATCCGACAGCCGGAGCGGCCGATAGAGATGCGGAAAAAGCGCGCCGCCCCGTGACGGCTCCCATTTCAGGTCCGCCCCCAGAGGCTCCACGGAGACGGCGACCAGCACCAGATCGCTTTCCTCCGCGAAATGGCGGGCGGCTGTCTCTCCCACCTGTGTGGGCGTGGAAAAATGGATGAAGCCGTCCGCCACATCCACGGGCGCGCCGTGGGTGACACCTGCGGCGCGGAACGCATCCCATTCGGGGCGTCGGAAAATCTTCAGGATCAGCATGGCCGGGTGATGCCCTCACTCCGCCATCCGGTCAAGGAGAACGTGTGCCCGACGGGCGTGGCTGCGCGCGCCGGGGGCGCATCGGGATGGCTCCTCGGGCACGAGAAGCTTTGACAGAGCCGCCGCCGCTCCGCAGACTGCGAGCATCCGCACAGGGAGAACCGCATGTTGGTCCGTCTTCTCGCCACGGCAGGGGTGCTCGCCCTCAGCGCCGGGGCCGCTTCTGCCGAATACACGCTCACCATTCTGCATATCAACGACTTCCATGCCCGGTTCGAGCCGATCAACGGGTCCGATTCGACCTGCGGGGAAAAGGATGCGGCGGAGAACAAGTGTTTCGGCGGCATCGCCCGTCTGGTCACGGCGATAACGGATGCGCGGTCCCGGACCGCCAACTCGCTGCTGATCGATGCGGGCGACCAGTTTCAGGGCAGCCTGTTCTACAACCACTACAAGGGCAAGGTCTCGGCCGAGTTCATGAATGCGCTCGGCTTCGAGGCGATGGCGGTGGGCAACCACGAGTTCGACGACGGCCCCCCGGAGCTTGTGCACTTCCTGGACGAGATTCGATTTCCGATGGTCATGGCCAATGCCGACCTGAGCCGGGAGCCGCTGCTGAAGGGCCGTATCGCCAAATCGGTGGTGGTGGAGAAGGAGGGCGAGAAGATCGGGATCATCGGCCTCACCCCGCGCGACAACCCGGAACTGGCCAGCCCCGGGCCCAACATCATCTTCACGCCGCCCGCCGATGCAGTGCAGGCGGAAGTGGACACGCTCACCGCGGCAGGCGTGAACAAGATCATCGTGCTCAGCCATTCCGGCTATGAGTTGGACAAGCAGATCGCGGCAGAGACAGCCGGCGTGGACGTGATTGTGGGGGGCCACAGCCATACGCTGCTTTCCAGCACCGACCCTGCCGCCGCCGGACCCTATCCGACGATGGTGAACGGCGTGCCGATCGTCACGGCCTATGCCTATGGCAAGTATCTCGGGGAGCTGGCGGTCACGTTTGACGATGCGGGCAAGGTGATCTCCGCCTCCGGTGCGCCGCTTCTGCTGGATGCCGCGGTGGCGGAGGATGCGCCTGCGCAACAGCGGCTGGCCGAGCTTGCCGTTCCGCTGGAGGAGCTGAAGGCCCGTGTCGTGGCAGCGAGCGAGGCGCCGATCGACGGTTCCCGCGATCACTGCCGTCAGCGGGAATGCGAGATGGGCACCCTCATCGCCGATGCGCAGCTCGACCGGGTGAAGGATCAGGGCATCACCATCAGCCTCGTCAACGGCGGCGGTGTGCGCGCCTCCATCGACGCGGGCGATGTGACGATGGGTGAGGTGCTGACCGTGCTGCCCTTCCAGAACACGCTCGCCACGTTCCAGACCACGGGGGCCACTGTCGTTTCCGCGCTGGAGAACGGCGTGAGCCAGCTCGATCAGGGGGCCGGGCGCTTCCTGCAGGTGGCCGGGCTGAAATATGCGTTCGATCCTGCGCAACCGGCGGGCAGCCGCGTAAGTGACGTGCAGGTGCGGAACGGCGAGGGCTGGACCGCGATAGACCCTGCGGCCAGCTATGGTGTCGTGGTCAACAACTACGTCCGCAGCGGCGGCGACGGTTTCGCCATGTTCACGCAGGATGTCGCGAATGCCTATGATTTCGGGCCGGATCTGGCGGATGTGCTGGCGGAGTATCTGGCGAAGGAGGGGCCGTACAAACCTTACACCGACGGGCGCATCACGCGGAAATAGACGTGATCGTGGGCAGGTCGGGGCGGTTGCCTGAGTGCAGTTGCCACCCCGGTGCGAAGGCGCCTTTTGTTCGCATCGGGTGGCCGGGTGTGCCGTTCTCCGCGGCGATGGCCATGGCGACCGATGAAGCCCGCCCATGGGGTCGCCCCTGTCCACGGTCGGTTTTCTGGGGGGAATGCCGGACTTCACCCTTGAGCACCCCGCTGCCGGATGCTATCTCTCGCCCCGCGCTCGCGGGTATGGTGTAGTGGTAGCGCCTCAGCCTTCCAAGCTGATGGGGCGGGTTCGATTCCCGCTACCCGCTCCAATTCGCCTCCGGGCCATGGCGTATTTCCCAATAAATACCGTCGCTTGGGTCTCATCGCGATGCAGATTGAAGCACACGGGGGTCCACGCGTTGAAGCACACGGGGGTCCACGCGCCGAAACTGGCCGCTCTTCTCGGTTCGACGTTCGAGCTGGGGCCGCACCGGCCGCTTCAGAATTCCTGCTCAGATGCGGGCAGGTGTGGCGCCTGGCATCCCGTCTGCACTGGTCATTGTTCAGTGCCGCTTTGAAGATGTTTCATTTGCAGGATGGCGGCTTAATGCTCCGCCTCATCCTGACGCGGCGGAGGAAATTCCTCCTGCGCCCGGTTTGGCAGATATTTCGCCTGCCAGTCCGCAAGACGTGTGACGAAATCCGCCTTGACCCGACATATGTCCGGCTGTCCCGTTCTGATCGAACAGGAGAAGGTGATCGCTGCGAAGGCAAGCCGTTGGGCCAGTTCTTCGCTACAACTCCGCAGCACTCCGTAGTCTGAAAACGGACCTATGCGGGTTTCCCCTTCCGGAGAGATCAGGTGGAAACCGCCGGGGTTGGCATGCGCGGCTTGCTGGCAGAGCAGGTCGTAGGCCTGCGTGCGCTTCTTCTTGGTGTAGCCCGCAAGCTTATCCAGGCGGTCCCGCACTGCGCCGGGGCTGAAACGGTTCCTGCGTTCCTTGTCCGGGAGAGAAAGCCACGCATCCAGACTGCCGGGTTCTCTAGTGAACAGGAGAAGCAGGGACTGCACCTCAAACAGATCCCGAGCCATTGTCATGGCGGGCTGAAAATAACCGCAGCGGAGCAATCGCAGCGCTGACGCCCCGCTGTTGAAGCAGCGTATGCCAAGACGAAGCAGCGCGGTTTCATTGGCATCCCGTTCCGCATGCAGCGCGGGTATCCGCGACAGCAGGTCCAGCGAAGCATTGATGATCCCCAGGTGCTGCGACAGGTCCGGGTCGCTGGCGAGCATCCTGTCATGTGCGGCCACGATCACCCGCTCATCGACCAGAAACAGGTTTGTCATGCCATTCTCCGGTTTGTCCGGCGAAATATGCGGCTGCGGGCGTGGCGCAGCAAGCAGCGGGCTGGCAGTGCCCCAGCAGTGCATTGTTGCCGGTGGCAGTGTTGCGCAAGGATCGGACAATCGGGAATCCGCGAGCAGAAACAACGGGCTTGGCCGAAGTCATGTTCTGCGAATGAGACGCATTCATAACATCATGTTTTCGCTTGACTATTTATTGTTCAACGGTATTTTCCCCGCCATCGGGGAGTAGCGACTGCCGGTTTCCGGCAGGGGCGCGTCAACAGGCTCGCGGGGGATCCGCGTGGCGCGTCCAGCCCAGCGGGCCTTGCAAGACCGTGGCGTGGGACTCTGCGGGCGGGGTCTGTCCATCGCCCGGCTGGCCCAGGAGAGTTCCCATGTCCCCGATGACCATCGGTCTGCTTGCTGTTTCCATGTCCGTGGATGCGTTTATCGCCTCATTGGGCAAAGGTGCAGCGGAACGGCGGCCCAGCTTCGGCCACGCGCTTCGCACCGGCGCGATCTTCGGCACCGTGGAGGCGATTACACCGATCCTCGGCTGGGCGTTGGGCATCGCGGCCAGTCAGTATGTGGAGGCGGTGGATCATTGGATCGCTTTCGCACTGCTGGGCGCGGTCGGTGTCCATATGGCGCTTCAGGCCTTCTCGCCGGAGGAGCGATCGGCAGGCACGTCGGGATGGGCGGTCATCGCGACGGCCATCGGCACCTCCATCGACGCCATGGCGGTAGGGGTGTCGCTCGCCTTTCTGCAGGTGAACATCCTGGTCGTAGCGCTTTGCATCGGTCTTGCGACGATGGTGATGAGTTCCACGGGGATCCTCGCGGGACGGTTCCTGGGCCGCCGCTTCGGGCGGGTGATGGAAGTCGCCGGGGGGCTGGCGCTGATCGGGTTGGGGAGCGTCATCCTGTTTGAACATCTCGCCGTCTGACCACGTGGTCGATCGGATGTCGCGGGTCGGAGGGTTTCGCGGAAGCAGCCCGACCTGCCGCACGCAGGCGTAAGCCTGCGGGCCGCGCCAATCGACAGTCATCTGTGGACGGGGCGACGCCCTTTGCCCGCGCTGTTCCGCCGGAACCTGTGCTTCCGGTCAGGTCGGACCGCCGGAGGCGCTGCCCGAGAGGTGGGCGGAGATTCAAATCCGAACTTTCATCTGGAAACCCAAGACCCGCGGGCGTGATCTCGGCTGAACCGAAGGCCAGACGTGCCGAACCGCGCCACGAGACAATTCCGTGACGCAAAAAGGTAAATTTGCCTGGAACTTGCAAAGGAAAATTGGCGCACCCGAAGAGATTCGAACTCCTGACCCCCAGATTCGTAGTCTGGTGCTCTATCCAGCTGAGCTACGGGTGCGCTGTGGGGGCATGTACCGCCCTGTGCGGGGGGATGCAAGGGAGAAAGTGAAGAAGTTATTGCGCCGCGGTTTCGACCTGCACGCTGCCGCGGGGCAGGCGGATGATGAACTCGGTGCCTTCCTCGTCGCTGCGGACAAGTTCCAGCCGCCCGCCGTGGCCGCGGACCAGTTCAGCGGAGATGGCGAGCCCAAGACCGAAGCCGCCCTTTCGCGCACCGCCCTGAAACGGGGTGAACAGGAACTCCCGTGCCTTCTGCGGCAGGCCGGGGCCGGTGTCCCCCACGCGGATGAACCACTCGACCTCATCCTCCCCGGCGCTGACCTCGATGACACCGGGCTGGCCGGTGGCCTCGATCGCCTGCCGGGCGTTGCGGATGAGGTTGGACAGCACGCGGTGAAGCTGCTCGGGGTCGGCGCGCAGCCACAATGTGGGCGGTACGTCGTTCAGGAAGGTGATCTGGCCGCCAGCCGCCTCATCCGCCATCGTCTCGCTTTCAAGAATCTCGGACACCGTGCGGATCAGCGGGAATCGGGTAAGGCTGGGCGGCGGCTCCTCTGCCCGGCCGAAGGCCAGCGTGCTTTCACACAGGTTGATCGCGCGGGAGAGGGAGCCCACGAGCTTCGGCGCTGCCCGCTGCACGGCAGGGTCTTCGGAGCTTTCCATGCGGTCGGCGAAGAGCTGCGCGGCGGTCAGGATGTTGCGCAGGTCATGGCTGATCCGGGCCACCGCTCCGCCGAGCTGGGCAAGCCGGTCCTTCTGGCGCAGCGCCTGGGTCAGCTGCGTCTGCATGGAGCGGAGGGCCACTTCCGCCTCACGGATTTCCCGCACGCCCCGACTGGACGGCTCGATGATGAGCCGCGCATCCTCCGGCGCCTCCGCATAGGCGGTGACATGCTGGATCAGGTGGCGGATCGGGCGTAGCAGCAGCCGGCTCACCGCCGCGAACAACAACACCGCCGTCACCACGGAGAACACGGCGGAGAGCAGGAGGATGCGCAGCCCGTAGTCCACCATCGCCTTGCGCATCGGCTCCGTTTCCGTCGTCACCTCGATCAGCAGGCCCGCGTCGTGCACCGGATTGCCGATCACGCGGATGATGCGGTTGTCCCGCTCCAGCAGAACGGAGAGCGAGTCGCGGATGAGCTGGAAGGGGCCTGCCTCCCGCAGGTCATAGGTGCCGTAGATCGGCTGGGTGATGGGGGAGGACAGAACGAGCTGGCGCACCTCGTCCCGGCGGAGGACCACGTTCATCACTCCCGCGGTGGCCAGCAGTTCCTTTTCCAGCGATTCGTCCAGCACATCGTCGCTGGCCAGAACGGAGAGCGCAGCGATCTGCGCCCGCTCCAGCCGGAGATGCAGATAATCCACCCGATAACGCGCGATGGAGGGGACGAGGATCAGCACCTCGGCCAGCAGCACGAACAGCGTCGTGACGAGGAGGAATCGGCCGGAGAGGGAGTTCAACACCATGCGAAGCGCCTGCCCCCGGTCGCAGCCCGACGCCGCCGGGGATTTTTCCCGGTTTTTTCACAGCTGCGCGACAGGATAAAGCGGAAAGCGACCTTGCGGCATCTCTCGGCGGGGGAGAGCGACGCCCGGATTGACTTCCTGCCGCTTTCCGCCTATTGGGCTGGCTTCGAACAACCCCGGCCTTCGAATCCGCGCGTTTTGCGGGTTTGGGTCGCATGACAGACGACGAACGGAGTGCCGCGATGAGCAAACGTACTTTCCAGCCGAGCAACCTGGTCCGCAAGCGCCGGCACGGGTTCCGCGCCCGCATGGCGACCAAAGGGGGCCAGCGCGTCCTCAACGCGCGGCGCGCCCGTGGCCGGAAGGTCCTCTCGGCGTAAGCCGGGACGACCCTGAGGTCAGAGACATGACGCCGCCGGAACCCGGTCAGGACGGCCTTGTCGCCGAACCTGATGGGGGGACGGCGGCGGTTTCGTCTGTGGACCAGGCTGCTGTGGACCCGGCTGCGGGCGGGCGGGCGCAGGAGCCTCTTGATCAGCACACCCGCCAGCACACCGGGTTCAGTATTCTGAAGCTTCGCGCGGATTTCCTGCGCGCGGCGCAGGCCCGCCGTCAGGCGACCTCCGGTTTCCTGCTTCAGGCCCGCCGCCGGGCGGAGGGAGAGCCGGGGGAGGGGATCCGCGTCGGGTTCACCTGCTCCAAGAAGGTTGGCAATGCCGTCGCTCGCAACCGCGCCAAACGGCGGCTCCGCGCCCTCGCGCGCGAGCGGCTGCCGCTGATCGGGCGCGAGGGATGGGATTACGTGCTGGTCGGGCGGCCGGGCGTGACGACGGATCGGCCCTTTGCCGATCTGCTGTCCGATCTCGACGCGGCCATCGCCTCTGTCCATCGCGCCTCTGTCCACCGCGAAGGGCCGCGACCGGAGAGGCGGGAAAGGCGGCCAAAGTGACGCCGCTCGCGCATGTGGTGGCACTGCCGGTCCGGGCCTACCGGCTGCTGATTTCGCCGTGGCTGGGCCAGTCCTGCCGGTTTCAGCCGACCTGTTCCGCCTATGCGCTGGAGGCGCTGGAGCGGCATGGCGGGCTGCGCGGCGGCTGGCTGACGCTCCGCCGCCTTCTTCGTTGTCACCCGTGGGGCGGGTCGGGTTATGATCCCGTGCCGCCCGCAAGAAGGGACCGCTGATGCTGGACGAGGCCGACGACATCCATCCGCTGTTCCACGGCGCCCCGCAGAGCACGGAGTTCCGCAAGCTCCGCAAACGTCTCGTACGCGAGGTGCGCGAGGCGATCGACGCCTATGGCATGATCGAGCGCGGCGCGCGCTGGCTCGTCTGTCTGTCGGGGGGCAAGGACAGCTACACGATGCTCGCGATCCTGCACGAGCTGCAATGGCGCGGCCTGTTGCCCGTCGATCTGCTCGCCTGCAACCTCGATCAGGGCCAGCCCGGATTTCCCGCGACGGTGCTGCCGGAGTTTCTGTCGCGCATGGGCGTGCCGCACCGGATCGAATATGCCGATACCTATTCCATCGTGATGGACAAGGTGCCGCAGGGCCGGACGATGTGCGCACTCTGCTCCCGCCTCCGGCGCGGCAACCTCTACCGCGTCGCGCGGGAGGAAGGATGTTCGGCGGTCGTTCTGGGACATCACCGGGACGACATCCTGGAGACGTTCTTCATGAACCTCTTTCACGGCGGGCGGCTGGCCACCATGCCGCCGAAGCTGCTGAACGAGGATGGCGACCTGTTCGTCTATCGCCCTCTGTCCTTCGTGGCGGAGGCGGATTGCGAGAAATTCGCCCGTGCCATGAACTATCCGATCATCCCCTGCGACCTCTGCGGGTCGCAGGACGGGTTGCAGCGCCAGCAGGTGAAGCAGATCCTCGACGGGTGGGAGGCGCGTTCGCCGGGCCGGCGGCAGGTGATGTTCCGCGCCCTGATGAACGCCCGCCCCTCGCATCTGCTGGACCCGGCGCTCTTCGATTTCGCGGGGCTGTCCCGCGGCGCGGAGCCTGCGGAAGCGGACCCGGCCATCCCCCGTCTTGCCGACTGACCTTGCCCCGCTCCCCGCCCGGCGCATATGCGGAAAGGGCAACGAAAAGGGAGCGGCATGGTTACGGGCATCCATCACATCACTCTGGTCACACGCCGCGTTCAGGCGAATGTGGATTTCTACGCGGGATTTCTCGGTCTCCGGCTGGTGAAGCGCACGGGCGGATTCGAGGATGCCGAACAGCTTCACCTGTTCTACGGTGACCGGACAGGCTCGCCCGGGTCACTGGTGACCTTTCTCGTGTGGGAGGATGGCGCGCCGGGCCGGGTCGGTCACGGGCAGGTGGCGGAGATCGCCTTTGCCGTTCCCCGCGCCGCGCTTGGCGACTGGCTGGGCCGCGCGCTGGAGCGGGGGATCCCGCACGAACATCCCCGCAGGGAATTCGGAGAGCCGGTCCTGCGGCTGAAGGATCCCGACGGCGTGGTGGTGAAACTGGTGGGCAGCGATCTGGCCGCGACCGCACCATGGACCGAGACCGTGCCGGAAGCGCTGGCGATCACCCGCCTGCGCTCCGCGACCCTGTTCAGCGAGGCGCCCGAGCAGACGGCGGCCTTCATCGCGCGGTTCGGCTATCGCCCGGTGGCGGAGGAAGGGACGGTGCGGCGCCTGCTGTCCGATACCGACGCCATCGACATCCGTGACGCCACCGGCTTCTGGCCGGGTGTGCCGGGAACGGGGATCGCCGATCACGTGGCCTTCCGCGCGCCCGATGTGCCCGCGATCCGCAGTATGGAGGCGGAGCTCTCCCGTCTGAACGCCACGGAAACCAACCTGCACGACCGGAAGTATTTCGTTTCTCTTTATGCCCGCGAACCTGCCGGAACGCTGATCGAATACGCGACCGACGGCCCCGGTTTCCTTGTGGACGAGCCGGAGGAAACGCTGGGAACCGCCGTGATGATCCCGCCTTCCGATGCGGAGCGGGCCAACGATCTTCGCGTGATGCTGCCGCAGTTCGCATTGCCGGACGCGCCCCGCTTCCCCCGGCGCGACCTGCCCTTTGTCCACCGCCTGAACGAGCCGGAGGAGCCGGATGGCAGCGCGCTGTTCCTGCTGCACGGCACGGGCGGAAGCGAAGCGGACCTGATGCCGTTCGCCCGCCGCGTGGCGCCGCATGCCACTCTCATCGGTCTGCGCGGCCGTTCGACGGAGGAGGGGACGCTCCGCTGGTTCCGTCGGCTGGGAGAGGGGCGTTTCGACGAGGAGGACATCCGCTCGGAGGCAGAGGCGCTTTCCGCCACCATCGCGACCGCGATCCGGGGCTATGGGCTGGATGAGGCGCGCACCGGCTTTCTTGGATATTCCAACGGTGCGAACATGATCTGGGCGGCGATGCTGCTGGAGCCGCGCGCGGTGCAGCGGGCGGTGCTGCTCCGCCCCGTGGCTGTGCTGTCGGCACCGCCAGTGCCGGAGGCGAGCGGAGCGGCGCTGATCGTGTCGGGGGCGATGGACGAGGTTGCTCCGCCCTCTCCCCTTGTCGCGGAAGCGCTGCGGGCGGCGGGCGTGGAGGTGACGGAGGAGGTGGTGGAGGCGGGACATGCCCTGACCCCTGCGGATGCCTTGGTAGTCAAGGCATGGCTGGAGGAACACCTTTGAGCGGTCAGACGCCCTCCCGCACGAAATCCACGAAGCCGGCGAGGAAGCTCGCAAGCTGCTTCCGCGTTTCCTCGTTCTCCAGTTCGTGATCTGCGTCCATCAGCGTATGGGCGCGTGACACCATCATCCGCCCGCCGAACCATGGCCGCGTGCCAAGTGTGCGGAACACCGGCAGCCAGGCGTTCTGGGCAAGGATGGTGCCGAAGCCGCCCGGAGAGGCGCCGATGACCGCGACGGGCTTGCCGCCCCACACCTGCGCGATGTCATCGGCGGGCCGGGTCATCCAGTCGATCGCGTTCTTGAACACGCCGGGCAGCGAATTGTTGTATTCCGGCGTCACGACCAGCAACCCGTCAGCCTGCGTCAGCGCATCCTTCAGGCGGGCTACCGGCTCCGGGATACCCGACGCGGCCTCGTCATCGGCATTGTAGAGCGGTACGTCGGCGATGCTGCCCATCTGCAGGGCCGCTCCCTCCGGCATCAGCCCGGAGGCGGCGCGGAGCACCGATGCGTTGAACGAGGCGCGGCGGAGGCTGCCGGACAGTCCGAGGAGGGTGGTCATCGCGTTCCTTTCCTGTTGCTGGGCGGGAATATAGCATTCCCGGACGCTCCTTCATCTCCCGGGAAAGCGGGCCCGGCTGTCGGGGCTGCCCTGTCTTGCCGGCGGCGTCTAGCGGCTGTCCGTCTCTGCCGCATCACGGGGTACCGGCGCTGCCGATCCGTCGAGGGTGTCCGCGCTTTGCCGGGTCACCTCGACAGTATGGGAGCCGTCCCGCCTGGATACCGCGACGTGGTAGCGGCGGCCGTCGGGAAGCCGGATGTCTGCCTCGTAGCCCGGCCATTCGGGCGGGATCCTCGGCTCCACGCGCAGGTTTCCATCGGCCAGCGTGATGCCGAGGATCCCCTCCACTGCAGCGCGGTAGAGCCAGCCTGCCGAGCCGGTATACCACGTCCAGCCCCCGCGCCCGCGCTTGTCGCCGATGCCATAGACATCCGCCGCCACGACATAAGGCTCCACCCTGTAGCGATCCGCCTCCGAACGGTTCTCCGCATGGGAGACGGGGTTGATCATGTCGAAAAGACCATGCGCATCCGCACCCCGGCCCATTCGCGCCAGCGCATAGACCATCCACGCCGCGGCATGGGTGTACTGTCCCCCGTTTTCCCGCACGCCGGGGGGGTAGCCCTGGATATAGCCGGGATCGCGGCCCTCGCCATCCGCACCGCCGACGAAGGGCGGCTGGAACAGGCGAATGAGCCCCGCCTCGGTATCCACCAGATGCGACAGGGCCGCATCCACCGCGATGGTTGCGTGCTCGTCCGGTGCGATGCCGGAGATGGCGGCCCAGCTCTGCGCGATGGAATCGATGCGGCAGGCGTCGCTTTCCCGGCTTCCGAGCGGGGCGCCGTCGTCATAATAGCCACGGCGATACCACCCCCCGTCCCATCCCGCCGTTTCCAGCGCCTGCGCCAGCCGCTCCCGATGCGCCTGCCAGCGGTCAGCGCGCTCCGCCTCGCCCCGCGCCCGCGCGAAGGGCGCGAAGGCGTCGAGCGTGGCGGCAAGGAACCAGCCAAGCCAGACGCTCTCTCCCCGGCCCTTTTCGCCCACCCGGTTCATGCCGTCGTTCCAGTCGCCCCCCAGAATCAGCGGCAGCCCGTTCGCCCCCGTCCGCGCCACGGCGAGGTCGAGCGCGCGGGCGCAGTGTTCGTAGAGCGGCGCCGTCTCCGCGCTGTGACCGGGTGTGTAGAAGGCGTCATGCTCCCCTTCCTCCAGCCTCCGGCCCTCCAGCCAGGGCAGCGGATGGTCCAGCAAGGCGGTATCGCCGGTGGCCGCCACATAGCGCTCGGTCAGATGGCCCAGCCACACCACATCGTCGGAGATCATCGTCCGGACACCCGCGCCCGTCGCAGGCAGCCACCAGTGCTGCACGTCGCCCTCGGGGAACTGGCGACTGGCGGCATTCAGGATCTGCGCGCGGGCGAGGGAGGGGTCCTGCAGGAGCAGGGCGCTCGTATCCTGCAGCTGGTCGCGGAACCCGAAGGCGCCGGAGGCCTGATAGAAGGCGCTGCGCGCGCGGATACGGCAGGCGATGGCCTGATAGGGCAACCAGCCGTTTATCATGAGATCGAGCTTCGGATCAGGGGTGCTGACCTGCAGGGTATCCGTGATCCCGCCCCATTCCCGTGCCACCGCGGCAAGCGCGGCCTGCCAGGCATCCTCCCCGAGCACGCGGGCGGGCAGGTGATCGACATCGGCTTCCGCCCCGTCGCCGAGCGCGAATGTCACGCTGCGGCTGGCGCCGGGGGGGAGGGTCACTTCCGAGACGAGCACGGCGCAGGGATCGCCCTCCGTCTCCAGGGAGGATCCCGGCCAACCGTCCACCAGCGCCGCCGGACGGCGGGTGTTGCCCCCCCGCCCGAAGAACGCGGTCCGAGAGCCGAGGAACCCCGTCACGACACGGTCGCAGGCGAAGACGGCGGCATGCCCTGCCGCTTCCGTTGCAAAGGGGTTCCGCGCGGCAAGCCCGCCGGAGGCAAGCCGCCGGAGCCGGATCATCGGCGCGGTCCGGCTGCGGTTCTGGCCCAGAACGCATTCCGCATAGCCCGCAATGCGGAGACGCAACGTCCGCCCGGACCGATTGTGGAGCGTGAGACGGGTGAGCTTCGCCGGTTGATCCGCGTGGAGCGTCTGGACGGCCTCCACCTCCAGCCAGTCGGTAAAGACGCGGAAGGTGGTCTGACCGAAGCCGTGCCGCACCTCGTAGAGCGCCAGCGGATCGTCGGAGAGGCCCGCGAAGGGTGTCGCGATGCGGCCGGTCTCTGCATCGTGGATGAAGAAGCCCTCGCCCGGCGGGTCGATGACCGGATCGTTCGACCATGGCGTGATCTGGTGATCGCGGGAGTTGACCGACCAGGTGAAACCCGCCCCGGTGGCCGAGATGTGGAAGCCGAATGCGCCGCGCGCGATGACGTTGATCCAGGGATGCGGTGTCGCCTCCCCATGGCGGAGACGGATGACATAGCTCCGCCCGTCCGCGGAAAAGCCGCCATAGCCGTTCCAGAAGCGCAGCGTTTCCTCGGGGAAGGCAGGGGGCGGCAGGGCTTTGACCGGCACGGGGGGCGGCGGAGCCTTCGGGGCAACGGTTTCCTCGGCGATGGTGTCGAGCCGGTGGATCTGCTCGGACAGCCGCCCATTGCGGGTATGTATCGAAATCCGCGCGGCGGCGAGGAGCGTGTCCAGCGTCTCGCGGCCCAGCATGTCGCGGCGCAGGACATAGACATTGCCGCCTTCCCCCGTCCTGCGGCGCTCATAGCTCTGCGACAGGGCGTTGATCTCGTCCTGCAACTGCTCGGAATAGGAGGTGGCGCGCTCGTTCAGGATCACCAGATCCGCCAGCACCCCGCGCGCGCGGAAGTAGAGATGCATCCTGAGCGCTTCCCGCACGATGGGAAGATCCGCCTCGCTGTCCAGGCGGAGCAGGAAGATCGGCACATCGCCCGATATGCCCGCAGGCCAGAGCGCGGATTGCGGACCCATCGCCGCCTGCGTTTCCGCATCCATCGCCGTCAGTGACAAGTCTGGATAGACCAGCAGCGCGGCATACCGGCGGAAGAGCGCGGCTTCCTCCAGCGGGATGTCCAGATGGCGGAGCTGCACCTGCGAATAGGTCCAGGCGAGGCGGCTCTCGTGCTCGAAGGTTTCGGCGCGGCTGTAGTGCGCCACCGCCCGCTCGAGTTCCTCCGCCGTGTCGGTGACGACGGTCCAGAAGATCAGGCTCGCCTCCTTGCGGGGCAGGATGCGGATGCGGCGGCGGAGGGAGAATATCGGGTCCAGCGTAAAGCCCGTCGCCCCGGTGAGTTCCACGCCCGGATCGAAGGCGGCCGCCGTGCCGAGCGTGCGCCCGCGGCCGATGAAGGCACGCCGGTCTGTCTCGAACTCGGTGCCCCGCCCCTCCGGCGGCCCGCTCAGGAAATGGGCGAGGTGCAACTGCCTGTCGTCCGCGTTACGCCGGTTGCGCCGCGCGGTGATGACACGGCCGTTCTCCCAGACCTCCGTGCGGACGAACATTTTCGAGAAGGCGGGATGCGCCGCGTCCGACTCCGCCCGGTCGAGCACGATCTCCCCATAGGAGGTGATCTCTATGGTCCGCGCCTCGGTGCCCAGATTGCGGAGCACGATGCGCCGCCCTTCCGCATTGGCCTCTGCCGCGACGATGACTTCCATCCGGCTGTCGATGCCATGCGCGACCTTGTGGAACTCCGCCTTGTGGTCGGAGAAGACGGCGCCCGCGATCTCCCGTCTGGCGCGGCGCGGGCTGGTGCTGGCGGACCACCACTGGCCCGAGGTCGTATCCCGCAGGAACAGAAAGCTGCCGCCGTTGTCGAAGGTGGGGTCTGGCCGCCAGCGCGTGACCGCGAGCCTGCCATATGTCATATAGCCCGCCCCGGTGGTGGAGAGCATGACCGAGTGGTGCCCGTTGGACAGGATGGCCACCGCGTTGCGGTTGTCCTCCGGCTCGGGCGCGACGTTCAGGGGCTGCGCCTCCGGCCCGGCGACATGGGCGGGGACGGAGGCCGCGTCGCTCCGGGTAAGGGGCACGATTTCTCGCGGCGCCTTTTCCTGCAACAGCAGTTCCGCCGCCTTGATGACCGGATCGTCGTGAAAGCGCGTGCGGTGGATGCCGTCGAGGATGGAGTTGCCGATCGCGACGATGCTCATACCGTGGTGATGCGCCATGTAGTTCCGCACGACCGCGTATTTCGCGCCTTCCTGCAACCGGCTGGGGGTGAAGTCCACGGCATCATAGGCCCCCTGCGGGCCGAAGGCGCCCATCTTCTCCAGCCGCCGCAGGTTCGCCACCGCCGCATGGGGACGCAACTGGCTCGCCAGCAGCGTGGCGTAGGGGGCGACGACCACGTCCTGCCCGAGGGCGCGTTTCAGGCCAAGCTCCGGTACTCCGAAGGCGTAATACTGGTAGTTCATCTCCCGGTCGCGGGCGTTGAAGGCGCTCTCCGACACTCCCCATGGGATGCCCAGGCGGTTGCCGTGTTGTATCTGCACTGCCACTGCCATGGCGTTGGACTGGTTCAGGATACCGCCCACGCGCTCCTGCATCACGAGCGGGGGCATGAGGTATTCGAACATCGACCCGGACCATGACAGCAGCACGCCCCGCCCCTCAAAGGCGGTGACGGGCCGGCCGAGGCGGGTCCAGTGCTCCACCGGCAGGTCGCCCTTGGCGATGGCAAAGAAGGAGGCGAGCCGCGCCTCCGACGCCAGCAGGTCGTAGCAGGACAGGTCGCGCTCCCCCAGATCCGGCCTGTAGCCGATGGAGAGGAGCCGCTTCTCCGGATCCATCAGGAAGCGGAAGTCCATGGCGAAGGCGAGGGCGCGCGCCCGTTCCGCCAGCGCGGCGAGGCGCTCTGCCAGACTGTCCTTCTCCTCCCATCCCGCAAGCGAATCCCCCGTCATCGCGTCGCATGTCGCTTTCAGCGCATTGGCCCACCAGACGAGTTCCGCGGTGGCCGCGTGGCCCGCTTCCCGATCGAGGTCGAGGCTCAGCTTGCGGATGTCCTCGGCGATGACGGCGAGGTTGATCGCGCGCACGGGGGCAAGCTGCGGCTCATCAAGATAGCTGGCGAGGCTCCGGGCGAAACCGTCGATCCGCTCCTCGATCCGGCGGCGGAGGGGGCGGAGCGTGCGGCAGTCATCCGGCACGGCGGCATGGCGCTCCCGCACCAAGGCCAGCACGTCGCCGATCCCGTCCAGATTGCCCAGCATGTTGACCGAGGGATTCCGGCTCCACTCGCGGAGCGCGGAAGACAGCGTGACCAGATGTCCGGCGAGGTTGCCGCTGTCCACGGCGGAGACATATCGCGGCTCCAGCACGGCGAGGTTCGCCGTGTCATACCAGTTGTAGAGATGGCCCCGATACTTCTCCATCCGCTCCAGCGTGCCGAGGGACTGTTCGATGCGGCCCACGGCGGCCTCGAAGCTGATCCAGCCGAAATCGCGCGCGGTCAGGACGGAAAGCAGATAAAGCCCTATGTTGGTGGGGGAGGTCCGCTCGGCAATCTTCGGGGCAGGGGCTTCCTGAAAGTTGTCGGGGGGCAGCCAGTTCGACTCCGCGGTGACGAAGGTTTCGAAATACCGCCAGGTGAGCCGTGCCGTCCGGCGCAGCGTGTCACGGTCCGCGGGACGGATGTTCAGCCGATCCTCCGTGGCGAGCGGGCGGCTCACCTCCCATGCCGCCAGCGGCGCCAGCGTCCAGATCAGCGCGAAGGGCAGGGCGACGGCCAGACAGGCGGGGTTCACAAGCGCCACCGCAACAAGAAGCCCCAGCCCGATCACCGGCGATATCCACATGTAGCGCAGGTAGTCTTTCAGATCGGACCGCGCGCCAACATGGACCTGCTGGGCCGTGCGCCATTCCAGCAGATGCTTGCGCGAGACGAACATGCGGTAGAGCGCGCGCACGATCGCATCGCCCATCGTCACCGCGAGATGCGCCATGAAGGTGAGCCGCAGGCCGAACTCCACCAGCAGGCCGCGCCCCTCGCTCAACACCACGTGGACATGGCTCCGGGGAGAGGTTCCCCGCTGCCGGGGCACGACCCCGATCAGGAAGTTGGCAAGCGGCACCAGGATGAAGGTCAGGACAAGCCCCACCTGCCACCAGAGCGCGGCGGTGAACGGCATCGTCAGCCAGCCGATGGCGGACCCCAGCACCCAGGCGATGGGGACCAGCGTGCGGCGCAGGTTGTCCACCATCTTCAGCCTCGCCACGCCGTTCAGCCCGTTCGTCGGGTCGAGGATGAAGGGCAGAAGCTGCCAGTCCCCCCGCGCCCAGCGGTGCTGGCGGGAGACATCCACTTCGTAACGCGTCGGGAAATCCTCGATCACCTGCACATCGGAGACGAGCGCCGCGCGGGCCAGCGAGCCTTCGATCAGGTCATGGCTCAGAACCGCGTTTTCCGGCAGGCGGTTGTCGATGGCGGCGTCGAAGGCGCGGACGTCATAGATGCCCTTGCCGGTGAAGCTCCCCTCGTCCAGCAGGTCCTGATAGAGGTCGGACACGGCAAAGACGTAAGGATCAAGACCCCGGTTGGCGGAGAACACCCGCTGGAAAACGGAGCTTTCCGCCCCGGATGTGAGTGAGGGTGTGACACGCGGTTGCAGGATGCCGTGTCCGCGCGTGACAAGGCCAGTTTTGGGGTCGTTGCGGGGCCGGTTCACCGGGTTGTCGATCTTGCCGACCAGATCGGCGATGGAATCGCGCGGCAGACGGGTATCCGCATCCAGCGTCACCACGTAGCGCACCCCGTCCGGCGGGCGGGGGCCGGTGTCGAGGAAGGTGGTGTCGCCCTCACCCTCCAGAAGCTGGTTCAGCTCGCTGAGCTTGCCGCGCTTGCGCTCCCACCCCATCCAAACGCCCTCGGCGGCATTGAACAGGCGGCGGCGGTGCAGAAGGAAGAACCGCCGCCGCCCGTCATGGGCATAGCGCTCTGCCAAGAGGTCAATGCCGTCTCGGGCATAGGCCACCAGTTCGTCGTCGGAGGGCTGCGTCTCCTCCGCCGCATCGGCCCAGTCGGAGAGCAATGCAAAGGACACCTCGCCGCGCGGATTGGCGAGATAGTGCCGCTCGAGATTGCCCAGCAGGTCGTCGATCGTGTCGTAATCGGTCAGCAGGCAGGGGATGACCACCAGCGTCCGCGCCTCCGGGGGGATGGCGTCGGTGTAGTCATAGGCGGGCAGCCGCGCCGGCGGCACGAGCCGGGAGGAGACGAGGCTCACCAGCGCCATCGCCGCATCCGAGGCCGGAACCAGTGCCAGCAGGATGAGCAAGACGGAGACGGGGAGCGGCAGCATCGGCTGGGCGGGAAGCGTGAGGGCCAGCAGCCCGGTGATGATCACGGAGAGCACCAGCACCGGCACGAAGATCGCCGGCCAGCCCAGCCGCCGCGCAAAGCGGAGGCAGCGCTCCCCGAAGCGCATCCGGTAGCCGCAGGCATGTTCCAGCTCGCCGAGCCTGTCGCCCACCAGCACACGCCCAACCTCTGGCCCAACCGCTGGCCCGGTATCGTGGGGCGTGTCGCGCGGGGTGTCGGCGGGACTGCCCGCCTCACCCGTGCGGGTATCTGCGGGGTCTGCCTGCGCCTGTGGTTCCGTTGGACGGGCGGCGAAGCGATTCGGATCACCTGCGCCTGAAAGAGCACCCGCCGCGTCGGAACTGACCGGGGCGGGGGACGCGTCGAAGGACTGCGCAGGCGAAATGGGTGAGCGATCATTTCCCGGATCATCCGGGGGCGATGCGTTACCGGTCGAACCCGAAGAGGCCGTGCCTGACAGGGACGTGCCTGACAGGGGCGCGCCTGCTCCGGCATCCTGCAAGGGAGGGCGCCCCTCCGGGTGCGAGGGAAAGCCCCCCTCCCGTTCAGCGCCAGAGCGGAGGCTTTCCGCCGCTCCTTCACCCGACACGGGCCGGCGAGCCGATTGCGCCGCGTCAGGCGTCAGGCGCGTGTCCCGATCATCTGACCCGGTTGAGCCCCGCCCGATTGTGGCAGGCCCGATCGCGTCAGGCCACCCATCTGCATCGCGTGGCACATCTGCATCATGAAACCCGCCTGCATCCTGTGGCCTGTCCGTCCGGGCGAGGGCCACGGCTTTTTCCGCCACCTCCACCTCGTCGAGCCGGCCATGACGCGCCACGCGTTCGACCGTGTCGCGGTAGGCATTGCGTGACGGCTTGTCGAGGCGGCCATAATCGGAAGACTGCCGGAGCACCCTGTCAACAGCGCTGACCTTTTCGAACCATGTGAGCCAGTCCACGTCGTCCACCAGCCTGAGGCCGCGGATGATGTTGCCGCTGGAGACGTTGCTCGCCGACTGGCGTGCATGTTCCAGCGCAACCATGCGCTCGGCAGTGGTCCCGCGTTCCGCCAGCCGGGCATCCAGCCAGGCCGTGCCCTCGCGGGATATCTGCGTGCCGTCGCGGAAGCGATAGACGAGCTGGGACGCGAAGGTATCCTCCCGCGCTTCCGCGACATGCGTGGCCAGAAGCAGCGCCACGCCGCCTTCGCCCGCGGGGATGAGCATCTGATCGGCGAGCGCATTGGCCGCAAGCCTCTGCCGACGGGCGCTGTCCACCTGTTCCGATTGCCGGCGGAGGTTTTCGAGCAGCACGAAGCGCAGGAGCGCCGGAACCGCCCAGAGCTCTCCGATGGTGAGGATGCGGCGGGTCTGGTAGCCCTCGACCATCTCCGTCAGCCCGGCGAGCGAGATCTCGGAATCCACAATCGCCACGTATTGCCAGGCAAGTGCGAAGGCACGGGGGACCCGCTGCCCGTTGACAAGCGTGATCTGTGGCAGGTGGCGGTAGAAGGAGGGGGTGAGGTCGCGGCGGAGGTGGCGGAAGTTTTCCTCTACCACATGATGGTTGTCGATCAACCATTCGGCGGCGGGGGTGATAAGCTCCCCATCCCGCGCGGCGGCCATGATGGAGAGGTAGTTCCGCGCGATGACGGCCTGATTCTGGTCCAACCGCTCCATGATGCGGAAGGGCTGGAAGGCGTAGAGGTCGGGGCTTTCGCTCTCCGCGACGGCAGCGCCCGCCGCGCGGAGACTGCCGCCCGACCAGAAGGGGATACGGATGGAGGACGCCTCGGGGCTCGTTCCGTCCACGGTTAAGCCCAATGCCAGTGGGTCATGCAGCGCCTCCCTGAGCGACGGGCGGCGATCAGAATACCTCGCTCACCCTGGCCGCAACGCGGCGAAAGCGGCGTTGTTCCCTGAGCGGGGGGCTTGCTTGACCGGCCTGAGCCTGACGCCCGAACTTTAAGCGCCCCACCGCCTTGCGCCTGTCCTGCAGGCAGAAGACGCATGTCGGAGCAGTCGGAGCAGTCGGAGCAGTCGGAGCAGTCGGAGCAGTCGGAGCAGTCGGAGCAGTCGGAGCAGTCGGAGCAGTCGGAGCAGTCGGAGCAGTCGGAGCAGTCGGAGCAGTCGGAGCAGTCGGAGCAGTCGGAGCAGTCGGAGCAGTCGGAGCAGTCGGAGCAGTCGGAGCAGTCGGAGCAGTCGGAGCAGGTCAGAAGAAATTCCGCAGCCCATCGTTGGAAAACCCGTGTTACCTCCGGTTCCCGGACATGAGCTGACCCGGCATTGTGGCGGAGCGATTCCGACGGCTGGCGGCTGATCAGCCACTGTCATCCGACGATACGCCTTCTGCTGTGCCATCCCGGCACTGGCGACAGGCTGCCCTGTCTCCGCCAGACGGCCTGCCGCGCGCCGCCGCGTCTCCGGCACAGGGAACCAAATCCCCCTGACCTGCCGCCGATCACCTCCCTTCTGAGCCGCCGACCACCGCCCTTTTGACAGGAGTTGTCGCCAGGCCGGCGAGGCCTGTGCGGTGCCGGTCCCGGCGGCACCACTTGCCGGAGGGGGGTATCCGCGCATAGATGCGGCTCATGGCTTTCACATTTTCCTTGTCCCGCCGTCCGACCGTCGCTGTCATCCGCCTGCAGGGCACCATCGCCGCAGGTGGCCGCGGGGGGTTGAGCGATGCGTCCCTTGCTCCGGTGATCACCCGTGCTTTCGCGAAGAAGCCGGTTGCGGTGGCGCTTGCCGTGAATTCTCCCGGTGGCTCTCCGGTGCAAAGCGCGCTCATCGCCGCGCGCATCCGCCGTCTGGCGGAGGAGAAGCAGGTGCCCGTCCATGCCTTCGTGGAGGATGTGGCGGCCTCGGGGGGCTACTGGCTCGCCACGGCGGGGGACGATATCTGGGCCGATGACAGTTCCCTTCTCGGATCCATCGGGGTCATCCATGCCTCCTTCGGGTTTCCCGAGTTCATCCATCGCCACGGCATCGAGCGGCGGGTGCTGACGGCGGGCCGCTCAAAGAGCCTTGCCGATCCGTTCCGCAGCATGACGGAAGCCGACGAGCAGCGGATCCGGGCTTTACTGGAGCCGATCCATGGGAATTTCATCCATCACGTGGAGATGCGGCGCGGTCCGCGGCTGGCCAGCGACGTCGATCTGTTTCAGGGCGATGTTTGGGTCGGTCAGCAGGCGGTTGCACTGGGTCTCGCCGATGGGATCGGACATCTCGTGCCGCGCATGAAGGCGGTCTATGGTGACAAGGTCCGCTTTCGCGCGTTCGGGCCGAAACGGTCCCTGCTGTCGCGGCTTGGCATGCAGGCGCTGGGCGCGGAAGCGCTGGCCGGGGTGGAGGGGGCTGTGGAGGAGCGGGCGCTGTGGGCGAGATACGGATTGTGACATGCTGTTGAAAATCGCGATATTCTTTCTGGCGGCGGTCGTTCTGCTCGGCTTTCTGGGCCAGATGCGCTGGTTCCGGCCCACGCGGAAGCAACAGCCGCCGCAGATCTCGAAGCCGCAACGGTGTGGCGACTGCGGAACGTGGCTCATCGGGCGGAAGACCTGCCCCTGCAAGGACAAGGCCTGACGCGTTTTCGGGCGCATCCGAGGGCGGAAGGGAGAAGACATGGCACCCAAGGCACTGGTTACGGGCGCAGGCAAACGCATCGGGCGGGAGATGGCGCTCTACCTCGGCCAGCGGGGATATGAGGTCGCGGTCCATTACTCCGCCTCCGCCAATGGGGCGGATGAGGTCGTCCGCCAGATTCGCGACGCGGGCGGACAGGCCGTGGCACTTCAGGCCGACCTGCTGAGCGCCTCGGAGACGGAAAGCCTCGTGCCTCGCGCAGTGGATATGCTGGGCGGTGCGCTGACCCTGCTGGTCAACAATGCGTCGATCTTCGAATACGACACGCTTGCCTCGGCCACGGCGGAAAGCTGGGACCGGCATATCGGCTCCAATCTTCGTGCGCCGTTCTTTCTGACGCAGGCCTTTGCCGCACAGGCGCCGCAGGCGGGCAAGGATGACCGGGGAGAGACAGTGGCGCAGGCGCTCGTCGTCAACATCATCGACCAGCGGGTAGAGAAGCTGACGCCGGAATTCATGACCTATACGATCGCCAAGATGGGGCTCTGGGCCTTTACCCGCACGGCGGCGCAGGCGCTTGCTCCGACGATCCGGGTCAACGGCATCGCACCGGGGCCGACGCTTCGCGGCGCGCGTCAGGATGACGACCACTATCGCCGCCAGCGGGCCGCGACGATTCTGGAACGCGGGGCCGATCCCTCGGACATCACCGCGGCTCTGGGATATCTGATCGAGGCACGGTCCGTCACCGGGCAGCTTCTGTTCGTCGATGGCGGGCAGCGGCTTGCCTGGCAGACGCCGGACATCCTCGGGACGAAATAACATTTCGCGTCCTTTTTGCCCGGGGGTAAGCGGCACCGAGACTTGACTTTTCCCGAGCGGGCGCGGCCCGTCACGAATTGTTCACGATTCATCCGCATTTGCTGCCGCTTTGCCTGCGTCAAAAAATTTTACTCGCAAAATCAGCGTGTTGTAATCATGCCCAAAAAACGGGCAGCTTGACGAAGGGGCAGGAAAACAAGGAAAAAGGCTCTCTGCCATGAAGTTGTCTCCAGACTTATCCACAAAAGTCGTGGACTCCTTTTCCCTTGCATACCGAGTGCCCAGATTGCAGCCCATGCCGGGAATCGACCCGGTCGCCAAGAGGAGAGCCATCCCGTGACCGCCGCCGAACCCAGACCGGATCAGCCCAAAACCGGACATGCGGTGATTGCGGATTATCTTCGCACGCTCGACTCCTCGCCCGGCGTTTACCGGATGCTGGATGGCGAGGGGCGCGTGCTCTACGTCGGCAAGGCGCGGAACCTGAAGGCGCGGGTGTCGAACTACGCGCGCCCCTCCGGCCATTCGGGGCGCATCGCGCGGATGATCCGCGAGACGGCCTCCATGATGTTCCTGACCACCCGGACGGAGGTGGAGGCGCTGCTGCTGGAGCAGAACCTCATCAAGCAGCTGAAGCCGCGCTATAACGTGCTGCTGCGCGACGACAAGAGCTTTCCGAACATCCTGCTGTCGCGGGAGCACCCCTTTCCGCCGATCAAGAAGCACCGTGGCCGAAAGGCGGAGAAGGGGGACTACTTCGGCCCCTTCGCCTCCGCCGATGCGGTGAACCGGACGATCAACCAGTTGCAGAAGGTGTTCCTGCTGCGCACCTGCTCCGACGCCACCTTCTCCAGCAGGACGCGGCCCTGTCTGCTCTACCAGATCAAGCGTTGCTCCGCCCCCTGCGTGGGCCACGTCTCGGAGGAGGGCTATGCGGGCCTCGTCCACGATGCGAAGGAGTTTCTGGAAGGCCGCACGACCCATGTACAGGCCGAACTCGCCACCGAGATGCAGGCCGCGTCGGAAGCGATGGAGTTTGAGCGCGCCGCCGCCCTGCGGGACCGTATCAGGGCGCTGACGCAGGTGCAGTCCTCGCAGGGGATCAATCCGCGCGGCGTGGCGGAAGCGGACGTGATTTCGCTTTACTTGGAGGGGGGGCAGGCCTGCGTGCAGGTCTTCTTTATCCGCGCGAACCAGAGCTGGGGCAACCGGGACTACTACCCCCGCACCGGTTCCGGCGCGGAGGCGGGGGAGGTGCTGGAGGCGTTTCTGACGCAGTTCTACGACGACAAGACGCCGCCGCGCCTCATCCTGCTGTCGCAGGAGATCGACAATGCCGATCTCGTGACGGAGGCGCTTCGGGAGCGCGCGGGCCGCAAGGTGGAAATCAGCGTGCCGCTCCGCGGGGAGAAGGCGGAGTTGGTTGCCAACGCGCTCCGCAACGCGCGCGAAAGCCTTGCCCGCCGCCTGTCGGAGAGCGCCACACAGGCGCGGCTCCTGGAGGGGGTGGCGGAGGCCTTCGGGCTTGAGGCGCCGCCCGCGCGGATCGAGGTTTACGACAACTCCCACATTCAGGGCACGAACGCGGTCGGCGGCATGATCGTCGCGGGGCCGGAGGGATTCATCAAGTCGCAGTATCGCAAGTTCAACATCAAGGGCACCGAGATCACGCCCGGCGATGACTTCGGCATGATGAAGGAGGTGCTGACCCGGCGGTTCCAGCGGCTGCTGAAGGAAGACCCGGAACGGCAGGGCGAGGCCTGGCCCGACCTGCTGCTGATCGACGGCGGGGCGGGGCAGGTTTCGGCCGTGCATGAGATCATGGCCGAACTGGGTGTCGAGGATATTCCGATGGTGGGCGTCGCGAAGGGGATCGACCGGGATGCCGGCAAGGAGGAGTTCTACCGCACCGGTGCGCCGCCATTTGCGCTCCGCCACAATGATCCGGTGCTCTATTTCATCCAGCGTCTCCGCGACGAGGCGCACCGATTCGCGATCGGCACCCACCGGGCCAAGCGGGCAAAGTCCATGGGCGCCACTCCGCTGGACGAAATACCGGGCGTCGGCGCGTCGCGCAAACGCGCGTTGCTTCAGCATTTCGGTTCCGCCAAGGCAGTGGCAAGGGCCGGTCTGTCCGACCTGAAGGCAGCGCCCGGCATATCGGAGGCCATTGCCCAGACGGTTTACGATTTCTTCCACAAGGACTGAGTTGATCAAATCTCTGCTTCGTCGAAGAAATCCCTATCCACCGTCCTGATGAGATAGGTAGCCCGCGTTCGCACGCCCACGGCATGGGTGAGCATGAGATCGGCCAGCCGACGGCCGTCGATCAGGACGACACGGAGTTGCATCCGCCGCAGATAATCCGAGGCATCTCGTGAAAAATCCGAAGTCGTGACGAAAACCCCCTTCGTCGCGCCTTCGCCGGTGAGCGAGCCGATGAACTTCTGCATGTCCGGCCGACCGACCCGATGATTCTCCGCATAGCGCTTGGCCTGCACGAATACCGCATCGAGGCCCAGGGCGTCCTCATGGATGATCCCGTCGATCCCGTCATCGGCTCCTTGGGCGGTCAGGCGTCCGTTCGTCAGGTCTCCGCCTCCGAATCCCATCGCATCAGGCAGCTTCAGGATGACACGCTCGAAGCGCCGAGGAGTCATCCGGCGCACCAGGGTCAGCAGTTCGTCCCGCACCGCGGCATTGAGTTGCTGCGGTGCAGTTTCGATGGCGTCTTCAGGGGTCTGGTCGGTGGCAGAATGTTTCACCGCGGAAGGTGGGACGGGAAGCCGCAGCAGAACGCTTACGTCGAGCGTTACAACAGGACGGTCCGGCATGAATGGCTGGACCTCTTAATCTTTGAAACAATCGAGGAGGCACAGGAGATCCGACGGGCTATGGACTTACAATAATGAGCGCCGCAACACGGGCATCGGCGGCATTACGCCCGCCCAGAAACTGAAGATGGCTGCTTGAGGTCCACTTCTGCGCCCCGTTGAAACGGAGAGGATTACCGGACGCGTGGCAAGGAAAATGCCCGTTCCTGAGCCGCGCCACCCGTGTGCAAGATTTCCAGCCAGTGAACGCAGGCTGGATATCGCTCCAGCATTCTGACGTCCATCTTGTCTGGTTTGGAAGCCAGCAATGCCTTCCCCTCCGCTGTGATCTGATGGTTGCCTCGCCCGACCGACCCCAAAAGCCCGGCTTTGGCGAGATAGGTCCGCGCCCGGTGGATCCGCCCGCTGGATCCGATTGTGGATGACTGTCTGTTTCCCGCAGGAGAGAAGGACATCTTCGTCGCTGATATGCAGCTACTATGCATCTACGGCTGAAGGGCACATACATTCACCCACGCGTTCGTCCTCAAGACAAGTGAGGAGGGGAAGCGTGCAGGTCTGAAAGTGTGAAAGCGATATGATACGCTGGAGCAGAAATCCTGATATTGGTAGACCGGTTCTGAACTCCGCCGCAAGAAGCGGGCTCTCCCCTTTCAACCCCCGATCCGACGGGCTAGGTATGTCGCCGAGACAACAGGGGCGCCGCGCATGAAGTGGAACATTCCGAACATCCTCACCGTGTTCCGGCTGATCGCGGCAGCGGGGGTGCCGGTGATGTTTCTCTACTTTGCCCGCCCATGGGCCGACTGGTTCGCGCTGGCGCTGTTCATCGGCGCGGCGGTGACCGACTGGATCGACGGCTACCTCGCCCGTGCCTGGGGACAGGAGAGCCATTTCGGCGCGGCGATGGACCCGATCGCCGACAAGGCGATGGTGGTGATCGCTCTGCTCGTGATCACCGGCTATTCCGGCATGAACCCATGGCTCATCCTTCCGGCGACCGTCATCCTGTTTCGGGAGGTGTTCGTCTCCGGCCTGCGGGAATATCTGGGAGACCGTTCGCGGCTCCTGAAGGTGACCCGGCTCGCCAAGTGGAAGACGACGGCCCAGATGGTCGCGATCGCCGTGCTGTTTCTCGGCACCGGCCTCGACTATCTGAACGGCATCCACCTGCGCGGCATGACGGCGGAGGCTTATGCCCGCGCGGTGGAACTGGGAACGGCCGATCCGGTCCGCACCTGCTTTGCCACCGGCTGCGCCGGTGCGGCGACGGTTCTGGGGCTGGGGCTGATCTGGATCGCGGCCGGCCTTACCATCGTCACGGGCTTTGACTATTTCAGAAAGGCGCTGCCCTATCTGAAGGAGCCGAAATGATCGACATCCTCTATTTCGCCTGGGTGCGGGAGCGGATCGGTCTGCCGAAGGAGCGGCTGGAGACGGCGGCCCCCGACGTGACCGCGCTGGTTGAGGAGCTGAAGGCGCGGGAGCCGCGCTATGCCGCCGCCTTCGCCGATACGCGCGCCCTGCGTGTCGCGCTGGATCAGGAGCTTGCCGATTTCGACGCCCCGCTGGCCGGGGTGAGGGAGGTCGCTTTCTTCCCGCCGATGACGGGGGGCTGAGGCATGGACATCCGCGTCCAGAGCGAGGCCTTCGCGCCGGGGCAGGAGCTTGACGCCTTTACCCGCCGTGCCTCCGCCGCGGGGGCGGTCGTCAGCTTCACCGGTGTGGTGCGCGACGTGACGGGCGGCCTCGTCGCCATGGAGATCGAGCACTACCCCGGCATGACCGAGCGTGCCATCGCCGGGATGGTGGAGGAGGCGGTGCGCCGCTTCGCGCTCCTGGATGCGCTGGTGATCCACCGCTACGGACGGCTTGCGCCGGGGGATCAGATCATGATGGTCGCCACCGCCTCTGCCCACCGTGGAGCGGCCTTTGCCGCGGCGGAGTTCCTGATGGACTGGCTCAAATCCCGCGCCCCTTTCTGGAAGAAGGAACTGACGACCGGCGCAGCCGACTGGGTCGCCGCGCGGCAGGAGGATGAAGACCAGCTTGACCGCTGGCAGGACTGACCGCAGGCCCTCGTGGCTCGTGGCTCGTGGCTAGAGTGAAAATCGGAGCAGCGGCGGGGCGTCATCGTGCTGTTGGGGCCTCCTGACATTGCGGAAGCGAACAACTGATCGAGTAGCCTCTGATTTTAGACGCCTTCCGCCTTTCAAGCGCCGCTGTCATTCAAAAGTTGATGGGTGACGGCATCAAGTTTCTGACGTGTTTGCCTACCGGGCGGTGGTGCCCATACATCGAACACGTCGTGCTGTGCTTCCCGCGCGTGTTTGTAGGTGCGGTGCCAGATATGCTCGCGCTCGATGAGCGGAAGCGCTGCGTTGTCATGGCTCTCGCCGCTTCTCATCAAGAGTTCAGGATTGTGAGCCGGGATGAAGTCCGCCCGGTCCACACCGGTGGCCGATTTTGGGGCGGATCAACACGCCGTGCTTCGGGGCCTTTGCCGCCCTCGCGCCAAGTGCAGCGGTTACGGCACCACGTCGGTCGTTTGGATCGACCAACCAACCACGTGGCGGGAACAACGGCCTATCATAACGGCAAGCTACTTCCGCGTGGCCTGCCGCCAGATGAACGAGATTGCTGCCGACGGCTCCGCGATACTATCAGGAAAGGGACCGGGCTCAGGAAGCTTGCAAAACCTACCTATCTACCGCTCACCGCTGGCGCAGGAAGCCTGCAAAGCCCGACCCACTGCCAGCATTATGCAGTGACCGGGGCGACCTACTGCTGGTGGAGCGTGGACGGCTGGCACGACGCGGCGCGTTCAGTGCTCGCCCAAGCGATGACGGAGGCGTTCGTTTTCCTCACGCGCCTGCCGCACGGCATCCATCGCCGCCATCAGTTCGGCTTCCCGGCCCTCGCTCTCGTGGCGCATCTCCTCCTCCCGCGCGGACAGATGGGCGAGGGCCGCGTCCCGCGTCTCCTCCGCATCGTGGAGCGATTGCGCCATGCTTTCCAGTTCGTCCAGATCGGCCTGCGACACGCGCGTCAGGCGGTGGACGAGCCAATGCGCGAACCAGCCCAGCAAGAAGGCGATGAACAGCGCAATGGCCGTGGCGATGATGAATTCGGTGCGGTTCATGGTCTTGGCCGTCGCTGGGTTCTGGTTGCCGGGAGGACCGCCTGCGGAGGCGGGGCGGATCAGTTGGTATCGGGGGCTTCCGTGGCGGGGGGCGGTTCCTCGTCGCCATCGATCGCATCCATCGGTTCACCCTCCTCACTCGCATCGTCGTCCATGGACCCTGCCGTTTCCTCTGCCGGGGGGGCTTCGGCCTCTGCCGCGCGAGCGGCATCGGTCACCGCTTCGGGGCGGGCCGTCGGGGCGGGCACCGGCTCCGGCAGGGCGGGCTGATCGGGGGATCCGATGATGAGGGTGAAGGCGATGCGCCGGTTGGCCTCACGCCCCTCCTCCTTGCCGTTGTCGGCGATGGGGCGCGTCTCGCCATAGCCGCGCGCCGTGAGGTTGGAGATCGGCACCCGGCGCGCAAGCAGCGCCTCCAGCACCGCCTCCGCCCGCGCCTGGCTGAGCTGGAGGTTCATTTCGTTCCGTCCCTGGCTGTCGGTATGGCCGCCGATCTCCATCTTCACGTCGATGCAGGGGATCATCGCCTCCGCCACCTTGTCGAGCGTCTGGCGGGCATCGGCGTTGATCGTGGCGGAGCCGGGTGCGAAGGTGATCTTGTGGCTGTCGAGGATCGCGTTGATCGTGCGCACGCATTCCTGCGGGGTCGGCAGCGCGGCCTGCGGATCCAGCCGTTCGTCATAGCTGACATCGACCGTATAGGCCGCGCGCCCGAGACGGGAGGAGAGAGTGCGGGTAATGTTGCCCCGCGCAGACTTGTCGCCGGTGACGCCACGGACGGCGATGCGGTCCTGCGTGACCAGCAGTTCACCCCGGTTCAGCTCTCCCAGCGCCTCCAGCCCCGCGAGCACGCGGAGTGCCCAGCCCTGGGGCAGCCGGTCGTCGAGCCGGGTCGTGACGTTGACCGCCCCGGCGCCGAAACGGGCGCGGGCGTAGCTTTCCACGGCCGCGCGCTGGCGTTCGTCAAGGAACCGGCCGCGCAACGTGACGCCGCCTTCGGCATCCAGCGTCGCGGTGAATTCGGGCGGACCGCTCTCCGCGGTCGCGGCCTCCTGCACCGGGGCAACGGGACGATTGGCATGAAGGGAGAAAAGGCTTGGGAGGGACGCGTCGAGATTGCTCACCACCTCCTCGAACCTCTGCGCATCGGTGCCTTCGGCGGCTTCCAGCGTGATATCCGCATCTGCGAGCGTCAGCGTGCCGCCGCCAAGGGCCGCCAGCGCCGCGATGCTCTGCGCCGCGGCCTGCCCCCAGTCCTGCGAGGGCGCGCCGAGGCCGACCTGACAGTCGATCGGCTCTTCCATCCCCGCTGCCAGCGCGGCGGCGATGATCTGGCCGAGGGCCGCCTCATCCGGCGCGGCGCAGGCATCGAAATGCGGGGTTTGACCGTCCATGACGAAGCGCAGCGTGAATGGCGTGATGACCGGGCGGGGCGCGGAAATGTCGAGCGTGACCGGAACGCTTGCGGGCATCTGCGCCCGCAGTTCACGTTCCAGCCGCTGTTTCTGCTCCGGGCTGTCGGCGACGGCGGTCACCGCCACCCTGCCTGCGGCGATGGAGATCTTCGAGCGGGGCAGGAGTTCCGCCGCCTTCACCCCGAAACCGACTGCCTCCGCCCAGCCCTTGGGCACCGGCTGCTGCGTGGCCTCCACCATGTCGGAGACGCGCACGCCATTGGCTACACGGATGAGCGGGTCGAGGATCGCCTCCCGCCCGGTTGCCACCGGGATCAGGCCGATCACCGAGATGCCGTCACGGTTGCGCAGGATTTCCACGGAAAGGGTCGGCGCGGGGATCACGGCGGCTGCCGCCACCTCCAGCGTATCGATGACGCGGGACGGGTCCACCACGCCCCCCGCCACGGTGAGCGCGCGGAACCGCGCGGCCTCCGTCGGCGCCGTGCCTGCCAGAGTGACGGTCAGCCCGTCGGCCGAGGCGCGCGCCCATGTCACGTTCGCTGTGTCGAGCGCGCCATCCACCGCACGGACGGCGCGATCCTCCACCGCGCGGGCGGCGAAGCTCGCCCCGATAAGGGAAAGGCCCGCCGCGGCTGCGAGGGCAAGAGTGCTGAGAAGCGCAGGGGAAAGACGCATGAAGGCCCCGTGTCGTTCCGGTCGGCGCCTGCTTAAGTCCCCTGCCCCCCGGCTTCAATCAAACGAAAAGTGAGATGGCAAGAAACAGCGCAGGGATCAGACCCGCATCGCGGTTGGAGCGGAAAAGCCTGAGGCAGAGATCCCAGTCGTCGATGCGGAGTTTGGTCAGTTGCCACCACAGGTGAAAGCCGAAGCACCACACGCCCGCGAGCCCGAGGATCAGCTTCAGCGGGCTGCCTGTCGGCCCGAGCGCGGAGAGGAAGGCGAAGCTCATCAGCACGACGGAGGCGCCGAGGAAGATCGTCAGCCAGCGGTGCGTATCCTCTCCGAACAGCCGGGCGGTGGACTTCACGCCGATCAGCGCGTCGTCCTCCTTGTCCTGATGGGCATAGATGGTGTCATAGAACAGCGTCCAGGAGATCCCGGCGAGATAGAGAAATACCGGCGCCCAGGACAGGCTGCCCATATGCGCCGCCCAGCCGAGCAGAGCCCCCCAGTTGAAGGCGAGGCCAAGAAACACCTGCGGCCACCAAGTGAACCGCTTGGCGAAGGGATAGATCGCGACCAGCGCCAGCGACAGCACCCCGAGCGCGATGGCCAGCCAGTTGAAGGTAAACAGGATCAGGGCGGAGATGCCCGCCTGTATCCCCATCCAGATCGCCGCCTGCCGCACCGTGACCTGACCCGAGGGAATGGGGCGGGAGCGGGTCCGTGCAACGGAGCCGTCGAAATCCCGGTCGGTGATGTCGTTCCAGGTGCAGCCGGCGCCGCGCATCAGGATCGCACCGACACCGCTGGCGAGGATGAGCCACAGGTCGTAGAACGTGAACCGCGTGGCCGAGGCCGCGAGCAGGATGGACCACAGCATCGGCAGGTAGAGCAGCCATGTTCCGATCGGGCGGTCCGCGCGCGACAGGCGGAGGTAGGGGCGGAACACGCGGGGCGCGCGGGTATCGACCCAACTTCCGCTGACCGCATCGGCGACGCGTCCGTCCGCCTCTGGCATTCCGAAGGGGTGGGTCATAATCTCGCCCTCATGTCACGCATCAGACTTCATGTAGACCACCCGCTCGCCCAAGGGCAATCGCTCCCGCTGACGGAGGCGCAGGCGCATTACCTGTTCGGCGTCATGCGGCTTGGCCCCGGCGATGACATCCTCGTGTTCAACGGGCGGGAGGGGGAGTTCCTCGCCCGTGTCACCCGTGCGGCCAAGCGGGGGGGAGAGCTTGAGCTGGCGGAGAAGACGCGCCCGCTGCAGATCCCGCCCGATGTCTGGCTGCTTTTTGCCCCGATCAAGAAGGCCCGTACCGATTTCATCGTGGAGAAGGCGACGGAACTTGGCGCGGCCCGTATCTGTCCGGTGCAGACCGATTTCACCAATGCCGAACGCATCCGGCAGGACCGGTTGCAGGCCCATGCGGTCGAGGCGGCGGAGCAATGCGGTGGAACCTTCGTGCCGGAGGTGGAGGAGTTGCGCCCGCTGTCCCGCTGGCTCTCCGGCTGGGACGCAGGGCGGCGGATTCTGTGGGCGGACGAAAGCCTCGTCGGCGCGGCCGCAGCGCTTTCGGGTGCGGAGCCCGGACCATGGGCCATCCTCATAGGGCCGGAGGGCGGCTTTTCTCCTGCCGAACGGGACAGGCTCCGGGCGCTGCCCTTCGTCTTGCCGGTCTCGCTCGGCCCGCGCATTCTGCGGGCGGATACAGCGGCCGTCGCGGCATTGACGTTATGGCAGGCCGCGCTGGGAGACTGGGGATGAGTGCTGCGGGAATACCGTATCCGCCCGCAGAATGCGCGGGCGGGCGCTTCCGGGATGTCGCTGTCTGCGGGTGGGAAGGCGGCGGGAGGAGGCAGGAGATGAGTGCTGGGACGATACCGTATCCACTTGCGGTGGCGGAAGGCCGCGAGCGCCGGCCTTCCGGGATGTCGGTTTCCGCTGTCTGCGGGTGGGAAGGCGGCGTGGGAGGCCGGAGATGAGTGCCGCGAGGATGCTGTATCCACATGCGGTGGTAGAAGGCCGCGCGGGCCGTCGCTTCGGGGATGTCGGTTTCCGCCGTCTGCGGGTGGCAGGCCGCGCCGGGGATCGGGAACGAGCGGGCCGGGCCGCTCCGCGGGGGGTTGAGGTTGGAGGGAGATGATGTCTGAGATCGTCAGGGAGGCCGGGGCCGGGGGGACTCCGGCCACCGTTCGGCGGGTGACGGTGCAGGAAGTGCCCGCGCTCTCCGCCTTTCTCGCGCGCCACGCGGAAACCTCCATGTTCCTGCGCGAATCACTGCTTTCCGGTATCGACGGGGGGCCTGAGCCGAAGAATGCCCGCTTCTGGTGGGCGGGCGGGGGTGCCGTCGCGCTCAGCACGGCCGGGTTCCTGTCGGTCCAGCTTCCCTCCGCCACGCCCGCCGATCTGGCCGCCCTTCGTGCCGCTCTGGCAGGGGAACGTGTTTTCGGCATCGCCGGAGAAGCGGGGCAGGTGGCTGCGCTGCTGCCTGCGCTGGCACTCGGGACACCGCGGTTCGACGGTGCGGAGCCGCTGTGCCGGCTGCAACTGAGCGGCCTCCGCCTGCCGGAGGGGAACGCCGTGCTCCGCCGTCCGCTGCCCGGCGATCTGGACTGGCTGGGCCGTTGGCGGCAGCGCTACGAGGCGGAGCTTCACGGTGCGGCGGAACTTGAGGCCGTGACCCGGCATATCGCGACGCTGATGGCGCAGGACCGGCTTCGCATCCTGATGCAGGGGGGCGTGCCGGTGGCGATCACCGCTTTCAACGCGCGCCTGCCTGCGCCCGCGCAGATGGTTCAGGTGGGCGGGGTCTATACACCTCCCGCTTATCGCGGACGCGGCTATGCCCGGCTCGCCGTCGCGCTGCATCTGGCGGAAGCCCGGGGGGAGGGGGCGGAAACGGCCATCCTTTTCGCCTCCGGCCCGCCGGCGCTCCGCGCCTATCAGGCCATCGGTTTCCGGCAGATCGGTGCCTATCGGCTGACGCTGTTCCCCGAGGCGCGGGCCGTGCCGGTGTCGCCCCGGCCTTTGTCCGATACCGCCGCTCAGTCGGGCCGGAGCACTTATCCGGGTGCTTCCGCCGCTCCCGGCCCTTCGCTGCGGAAGGAAACGCCATGAGCACGCCGCTCCTCCGCCCCGAAGCGGTGGCCACGCTCCGCCGCTGGCAGGAGGTGCTCACCGGCCTTGCCATCGCCGCCGTGGGCCTGTGGGTGGGGCTGTTCGGCGGCTGGTTCTTTGGCGCGGTCGGGGTGCTTGCCGGCATGGCGGGGCTGGGGCTGGCCGTGATCGGGGTGAGGCGGCTGCGCTTCCGGCCTGCCACCACCGGCATCGGCGCGGTGGACGTGCTGGAGGGGCAGATCGCCTCCCTCTCGCCTTTGCCGGAGCGGGGCGGCTTCGCGTCGATCCCGGAAATCACTTCCCTCTCCCTCGTTCTTTCGGATGAGGGCCGGGCATGGCGCATCGGGCAGGCGGGGGCGGCACCGCTGGTCGTTCCGGTGGATGCGAGAGGGGCCGAGCGCCTTTACGACGTGTTCGCGACCCTTCCCGGCCTGCATCTGGGTGCCGTGCTGGCGGCGTTGGAGCGGAGCGAGGGCGATGTGCTCATCTGGCGTCGTCCCGTTCGTCAGGTCACGTCGAAGCCTTGACTTGGGCCGCGCCGATTGCGACGAGTTGCGACCGTTAAGAACTTCCCCAGAACTGCCCGGAGAGCGACATGTCCATTCCCCAGTCCGGCGGCGGGCCGATCGAGAACCGGGCCGCGCTGTCCGACTACCTTGCCTCCGGGTGCAAGCCGCCGTCCGAGTGGCGCATCGGCACGGAGCATGAGAAGTTCGGCTTCCTGACCGACAGCCACGCACCGCTTCCCTATGACGGCGAGCGTTCGATCCACGCACTGCTGAAGGGCCTGCAACGCTTCGGCTGGGCACCGGTGGAGGAGCAGGGCAAGCTCATCGGCCTGTCCCGCGACGGCGCGAGCGTGAGCCTCGAACCCGGCGGGCAGTTCGAGCTTTCCGGCGCCCCCCTCGCCACGGTGCATGAGACGGCCGCGGAAACCGCACGCCATCTGGCCGAAGTGGCGGAGGTCACGGCCGATATGGGCGTGGCGTTCATGGGGCTTGGCGCTGCGCCGGAATGGACGCAGGACGAGATGCCGGTGATGCCGAAGGGCCGCTATCGGCTGATGACCGAATACATGGGCCGCGTGGGCACGCACGGCACCCAGATGATGTATCGCACCTCCACCGTGCAGGTGAACCTCGACTTCGGCTCGGAAGCCGACATGGTGAAGAAGTTCCGCGTGAGCCTCGCGCTGCAGCCCGTGGCGACGGCGCTGTTCGCCAATTCGCCGTTCTTCGAGGGCAGGCCCAACGGCCATATGAGCTGGCGCAGCCGGATCTGGCGCGATCTCGATGCCTCCCGCACGGGAATGCTGCCCTTCGTCTTCGAGGAGGGATTCGGGTTCGAGCGGTATGCGGACTGGGTGCTCGATGTGCCGATGTATTTCGTCTATCGCGACGGAAATTACGTCGATGCGCGGGGGCAGTCCTTCCGCGATTTCCTCGACGGGCGTCTGCCTGCCCTGCCGGGAGAGACGCCGACCCTGTCCGACTGGGCCGACCATCTGACAACGGTCTTCCCCGAGGTCCGCATCAAGAAGTTCATGGAGATGCGCGGCGCGGATGCGGGCGACAGGGCGCAGCTTGCGGCGCTGCCCGCCTTCTGGGTCGGTCTGCTCTACGATCAGGACGCGTTGGATGCGGCATGGGAACTGGTGAAGGGCTGGGACGCGGCCACGCGGGAGGAGCTGCGCATCGCCGCCTCCGTCGCGGCACTCCGCGGCGAGGCGAATGGCGTCCGGCTCCACGACGTGGCGCGGGAGGCGCTGGCGCTGGCGGAAGGCGGGCTGAAGGCGCGCAACCGGCTGGATGCCGAAGGGCGTGACGAGACGGTGTTCCTCGCGACCCTGCGGGACAGGGTGGCAAGCGGCAAGGTGCCTGCCGACCGGCTGCTCGACCTCTATGGCGGGGAATGGGGGCGCGACCTCTCCCGGATCTACGCCTCCCAGCGGTATTGAGCAGGGGCGGGAGGGGAGGGCCCTCTCGCCGACTTTCGCGTTACTTCTTCGCGCCGATGCGGGACTCGGTGCCCGCGATCAGGCGGGAGATGTTCTCGTGATGGCGCAGGAAGATCAGCACCACGAGCAGCAGGATCAGCCCCACCGTCTGCTGATAGCCCAATACCGAGGCCCAGACGGGCGACAGCGCCGCCGCCACCAGCGCGGAGAGCGAGGAATACCGCGTGGCATAGGCCACCACGAGCCATGTCACGCAGGCTACGACCCCAACCGGCCAGGCCAGCGCCAGCACCACGCCAAGAAAGGTCGCCACTCCCTTGCCGCCGCGAAAGCCGATCCAGACCGGAAACAGGTGGCCAAGGAACGCGGCCAGACCGGCCACCTGCGCCGCGTCCTCGCCCAGAAGGTGGCGGGCGAGGAGCACGGGCACCGCGCCCTTCACCGCATCGAGCAGCAGGGTCAGCGCCGCCGCCTTCTTGCTTCCCGTTCTGAGCACGTTGGTCGCGCCGATATTGCCCGAGCCGATCTCGCGCAGGTTGCCAAGCCCCATCGCCCGGGCCAACAGCAGCCCGAAGGGGATCGACCCCACCAGATAGGCGAGAACCGCCGTGACGATCAGCGCGAGCGGGGAGGAGGTCAGCGCAGGGATCACGCCTGCCCCCCCAGCTTCGCGCCGTGAACCTGCCGGCCGGAGACGAAGGTGGCCGCGACCTTGCCCTGCATCCGCTCTCCGTCGAACGGCGTGTTCTTGGATTTCGACAGCAGGGTGAAGCGGTCCAGCACGAAGGGGGCATCCGGATCGAACAGCACGAGATCGGCGGGCGCGCCTTCCGCCAGCCGTCCCGCTTCCAGCCCGAGCCTGCGCGCCGGGTTCAGCGCCAGCGCGCGGAACAGCACCGGCAGGCTCACCAGTCCCGCATGATGGAGCCGCAGGGCGGCGGGCAGCAGCGTCTGAAGCCCGACGGCACCGGGGGCGGCCTCCTCAAAGGGGAGGCGCTTGGATTCCTCGTCCTGCGGCGTGTGGAAGGAGGAGATCGTGTCGATCAGCCCGGAGGCCACGGCCTCCACCACCGCGCGGCGGTCCTCCTCCGAGCGGAGGGGCGGCGTCACCTTGAAAAAGGTGCGGTAGTCGCCGACATCGAGGTCGTTCAGCGTGAGGTGATGGATCGACACACCGGCGGTGACATCCAGCCGCGCCTTCGCCCGTTCCAGCACCGGCAGCGCGCGGGCGGTGGTGATCTGATCCGCGTGGTAGCGCACGCCCGTCATCTCGACGAGCGTCATGTCCCGCTCCAGCCCCATGCGCTCCGCGATGGGCGAGACGCTGGGAAGCCCGCGGAGCGAGGCGAACTTCCCCGATGTCGCCGCCGCGCCGTCCGAAAGGCCCGGATCCTGCGGATGGCCGATCACCAGCGCGCCCAGCGATTTCGCATAGATCAGGCAGCGGGACAGCACCTTGGTGTTGGTCACCACATGGTCGCAATCGGAAAAGGCCACGGCGCCCGCGTCGATGAGGAAGCCGATCTCCACCATCTCGCGCCCCTCCCGCGCGCGGGTCAGCGCGGCGATGTGGCGGATATGGACGGGTGAGACTTCCGCCGCGCGGCGGGTGACGAATTCCAGCATCTCCGGGCTGTCGATCGCGGGGTTGGTGTCGGGCCGGACGACCATCGTCGTCACCCCGCCCGCGGCGGCGGCCAGACCGGCGGAGCGGAAGCTCTCCTTGTGGCGCTCGCCCGGTTCCCCGACCTTCACGCCCATATCGACGATGCCGGGGGCAAGGTGCAGGCCGCGTGCGTCCACCGTCTCGCCGGTGCGGTCTTGCCCGTCCACGGCGGCGATGCGGCCCTCCGCGATGCGGATGGTGCCGGGCCGCACCTCGCCCGCCTCGGGATCGACCAGCCGGACATTGGTGAGCAACAGGCCCGCGCCGCTGTTGGCGGGCGGTGCGGCGAGGGCTGCGCCGCCCCCTGTCAGAGCTTCGTTCGCCTCGGTCATGGCAGCCTCCGCCTCCGTTTCCGTCGCAGCATCATGCCGCGTCATTTCTTTGCGGCTGGGAGCCGCTGTATCATGGCGCGCGCCCGCAGCCGGTTCGGCACGGTTTCACGCCGCGCCTTTGCCCGCGCGATCTGCGATTTCGCCGTGGCGGCGTTGCTGCATCCGCCCGCGGTATCGCGCCGCGTGGATTTCCATAGCGCCCCGGATCGCGCGGGTCCATGGTCCGGTCGGTTGAGGCGGCGCCGATCTCCCAGTGAATGCCGATCTCCCGGTGAATGCGGGCAGCGACCGCGCCCTCGGCATCTCGGCGAAGGCTCGTAAGCCCTTGCACCGCTGTTCCGGGGAGGGGGCTTGGCGACATCCCGCGCCGCGGTGGTCCGCCGTCCATCCTCGAACCCGACCCCAGCGATTGAGTGCCGGTCCTCAAGGCCGTAGGATCTCGCCGCCCGCGCGGATCTTCCGCATCATGTCATGGACGCGGCGGGCCTCGGCGATCCGCTGAAAGCCGATGCGGCGGCGGCCGGGGCGGTTGGAGTTGAACTGCTGCCCGAACCAGATCGTGCCGGGCACCTCTCCGTCGTAGTCGAGCAGCACCATCTCATCCAGCGGCCAGGATTTCAGCCGCTTGCGCCCCATGGGGTCGGTTGCGATGAAGGCGCGCCGGTCGGTGAGCGTATAGACGGTGTGGCGCAGGACGTAGGCCTCCCAGAGAAGCCGCAGGCCGCCATGCCACAGCCCGCCAAGCAGGATCATCACGCCGAACAGCGGAAACAGCCGGGCGATGAGGTCGTCCCCCCCGGCCTCCACCGTCACGGCGATCCAGACGAGGCCGAAGATCACCAGCGGCAATGCCGAGGCGAGCCGCCCCAGCGAGGCGCGCGACAGGTCCAGCCCCGGTTCGGGCTGCCCCTGCCAGAGAACCCGCTCTCCCGGTTCCAATATGCCTTCCCAGCCGCCGGAGGCGGAAGCGCCCTGTGTCAGGCCCACTCACCCACCGCCTGCCGCCCACGCTCCGCCCGCAGGTTGCGGGCCAGCAGGTCCATCGCCGCCATGCGGACGGCCACGCCCATCTCCACCTGCTCCTGAATGACCGAGCGGTTGATGTCGTCGGCGATGGTGCCGTCGATCTCCACCCCCCGGTTCATCGGGCCGGGGTGCATGACGATGGCATCTTCCTTTGCGTGGGAAAGCTTTTCGGCATCCAGACCGTAGCGGTGGAAATACTCGCGCTCCGACGGGATGAACGCTCCGTCCATCCGCTCCTTCTGGAGCCGGAGCATCATGACCACATCGGCATCGGCAAGCCCGGCCTTCATGTCGTCATATACCTCCACCCCGAATTCCTGCACCCCCGTGGGCATGAGCGTCGGCGGGCCGATCAGGCGGACGCGGTTCTCCATCTTGCCCAGCAGGATGATGTTGGACCGCGCGACTCGGCTGTGGGCGATGTCGCCGCAGATCGCGATGGTCAGCCGGTGGAGCCGCCCCTTCGCCCGCCGGATGGTCAATGCGTCCAGCAGGGCCTGCGTCGGATGCTCATGCCGCCCGTCGCCCGCGTTCAGGACGGCGCAGTTCACCTTCTGCGCAAGCTGGTCCACCGCGCCGGAGTTCTGATGCCGCACCACGAGAAGGTCCGGGTGCATGGCGTTCAGGGTAAGCGCCGTGTCGATCAGCGTCTCCCCCTTCTTCACGGAGGATTGCGACACCGCCATGTTCATCACATCGGCCCCGAGCCGCTTGCCCGCGAGTTCGAAGCTCGCCTGCGTGCGGGTGGAATTCTCGAAGAACATGTTGATCTGGGTCATCCCCGCCAGCACGTCCGACTGCTTCACCGTGCGCCGGTTCAGCTCCACATATTTGTCGGACAGATCGAGGACGGTGCGGATTTCCTCGGGGTGCAGGGGTTCGATACCCAAGAGATGCTTCGCCCGGAACGTCATGCGTGCCCCCTTCGCTGCCTGCCCGCTTATAGGGCAGGGCGGGCGGGCGGGCAAGGCGGCGCCGGGGCCTCACAAGGGAGTTTACCCAACACGCGGCGCGGCGTAGGGAAGGGACATGCTGGAATCGCTCGATCACGAGACGGCCCTCGCGCTGCTGGAATGGCAGATCGAGCTCGGTGCGACCGAGGCGATCGGCGAGGGTCCGGTGGATCGCTTCGCCGAAAGCGCCGCGGCCCGTGCGCCGCGCGCGCCCGCCCGTTCCGCGGAGGCCCCC